>NZ_CP174311.1:92500-1262500 GCF_052467385.1 Microbulbifer maximicatervae (SeqCode) | reverse complement strand
CTGAGCGCGAAACGCGGCGACTTTATCGGCCACAGCTTCAATTCGCTCAATTGAGCCAACTGAAGTCCCGCCATACTTCTGCACGAACAAACTCATAACTTACTGTGTTTCCTTAGCTCCACAATAAGTACGCTTCCTGCCCAACTCGTGCAGGCGCGCACTTAATCACCAAACCTCTGCGAAATCAACTCAACTACGAATTCAGACCACGAATTTGACAAAACTTAACTAGTTTAAGGATTGCTCAATCCAATTTGGCACTTCTTTCAGCATATTAGGGAGCGCGGACACATCGGTTCCACCACCCTGGGCCATGTCTTTTCGACCGCCACCCTTGCCGCCCAGTTTCCCGGCAGCAAAGCGCATAAGGTCACCCGCAGAAAGACGATCTGTCAGGTCTTGGGTCACTGCGGCAACCAAAGCCACCTTTTCGTCTCCCGGAGCCGCCAGCAGCACCACGCCACTGCCCAGCTTATTCTTCATTTGATCCGCCAGATCTCTCAGTGATTTGGGGTCAGCTCCATCAATAGAGGTTGCCAGCAACTTAAAGCCCGCCAACTCAATGGCCTGAGCGGAAAGGTCTCCGCCAGCACCACTGGCCAACTTGGTTTTTAACTGGGCAATCTCTTTTTCCAGTTTTCGATTGTTAAGCAGCAACTGTTCAACTTTGTCAGCCAAGGAGTCCGGACGCGCCTTAAGCAGAGTCGCTACATGCTCCAGACGCTGCTGCGCCTGATCAAACAAAGACATTGCGTGAGCGCCAGTAACCGCTTCGATTCGGCGCTGGCCGGAAGCAATACCGCTTTCCCCAACAATGCGAATCAAACCAATATCACCGGTGCGCTTCACATGAGTACCGCCACACAACTCAACGGAAAAAGCCTTGTCATCGGTTTTGCCCATGGAAAGTACACGCACAGTATCGCCGTACTTTTCGCCAAACAGAGCCATAGCGCCCATCGCTTTTGCAGACTCAATATCGGTTTCGTGAGTTTCAACTGGGGTATTTGCGCGAATTTGACTATTAACCAGGGATTCAATCGCGTGCAGCTGCTTTGCCGTTACAGCTTCGGGGTGGGAGAAGTCAAAGCGCAGGCGCTCCGAGTCCACCAGGGAGCCCTTCTGGGTGACATGCTCGCCCAGCACTTTGCGCAAGGCGGCATGTAATAGATGGGTTGCAGAGTGATTCAGGGCGGTGGATTGACGAACATCTGCAGATACGACTGCCTCAAGGGTTTCGCCCACAGCGATGCCCCCCTTCAACACCTTACCAGTATGCAAATGGTGCGCGCTCTGCTTGGTGCAATCACGCACTTCAAAGCGGGCATCACCGGAACTCAAATAGCCACTATCACCTACTTGACCACCGGACTCTGCGTAGAAGGGGGTCCTATCCAGAACAATTGCACCCTCTTCACCGTCTTCCAGGCGCTCAACCTGCTCACCACCTTTGACGATGGCCAACACTTTGCCTGTTGCCTCGGTCGCGTTGTAACCGAGAAACTCTGTAGCCCCTTCCAGTTCGAGGACGTCGGTATAGTCCTGTTTAAATTTACCGGCAGCGCGAGCTCTCTGGCGCTGGGCTTCCATAGCAGCTTCATACCCATCCATATCCAGGGATAGATCGCGCTCACGGGCAATATCCTGGGTTAAGTCTGTCGGGAAGCCGTAAGTATCATGCAGAGTAAATACCAACTCACCGGGGATCTCACTGCTTTCGAGGGAAGCCAGGGCATCCTCTAGCAGCGCCATTCCCTTATCCAGAGTCTTCGCAAACTGCTCTTCCTCTTTGCGCAGCGCATTCTCAATCAGCTGCTGCTTTTCACGCAGCTCCGGGTATGCGTCACCCATCTGCTCGGCAAGCGCTTCTACCAGCTTGTAGAAGAAGATATCTTTGTGCCCAAGTTTGTGGCCATGGCGCACTGCGCGGCGAATAATGCGGCGAAGTACAAATCCACGGCCTTCGTTGGAAGGCATTACGCCATCGGCAATCAGGAATGAACAAGAGCGAATATGGTCGGCGATCACTCGCAGGGATTTCTCTTCCAGGTCGCTGCAGCCAACCACTTCTCCCGCCGCTTTCAGCAGCGCTTGGAACAAGTCAATTTCATAATTGGAGTGTACTCCCTGCATTACGGCGGCAATACGCTCCAGCCCCATGCCGGTATCCACTGAGGGCTTGGGCAGTGGGTGCAGTTCACCATCAGCGGTGCGCTCATACTGCATAAATACCAGGTTCCAGATCTCGATATAGCGATCGAGGTCGTCATTATCGGAACCGGGAGGGCCGCCGGGCACATCGGCACCGTGATCGTAGAAAATCTCAGAACTTGGACCGCAGGGACCAGTGTCACCCATCTGCCAGAAGTTATCCTCGTCGAGACGGGAGAAGCGCTCGGCACTCACTCCCATTTCCTTCAGCCAAATATCAGCGGCTTCATCATCGCTGATATGTACGGTTACCCAGAGACGCTCTTCCGGCAAGTTCAATACTTTGGTCAGGAACTCCCAGGCAAAGCGAATCGCTTCGCGCTTGAAGTAGTCGCCGAAGCTAAAGTTACCGAGCATTTCAAAAAACGTGTGGTGCCGTGCGGTGTAACCGACATTTTCAAGGTCGTTATGCTTGCCTCCTGCACGTACACAGCGCTGTGAACTGGTGGCGCGATTGTAGGAACGCTTTTCCTGCCCCAGGAAGGTGTCCTTAAACTGCACCATGCCGGCATTGGTGAATAACAGCGTCGGGTCATTGCCCGGAACCAGGGAGCTGGAGGGCACAATGGCATGGCCCTGCTCAGCAAAATAATTCAGAAAGGCGTCGCGAATCTGTGCGCTTTTCATCCGGCGTAATTCCACTTCGTTAGTTGAGTTTTATTTGATTGGCGTCAGTGACACGGTGTCACTTCTGTTCCACTACTGTGCCAGCCCCTGTTCGGGCATTCTTTTTTGGGCAAGCAGGTGAACATGCAGGTGAAAAACGGTTTGACCTGCGCTTCGACCGTTATTAACTACCAGTCGATAGCCCTCGAGCCCCAGCTTGCGCCCCAATTCTGCCGCCAGCCACATAAGGTGGCCGAGCAGGGATTTATCCTCAGCCTGAGCCGCGGATAAATTCACTAGGGGTTTGCGTGGGATAATGAGGAGATGGGTCGGCGCTTGTGGCGCGCGATCCTCAATAACGACACACTGGTCGTCCTCGTAGATCATCTCAGCAGGGATATCTCCCGAGATAATTTGACTGAAAACGCTGGGTTCACCCATTGGTTTACTTTTCCAGCTTTTCCTCGGCTGTCAGCTGCCGCGCTTCAGATTCCAGCATTACCGGTATACCGTCTCGCACCGGATAGGCTAGACCACTGGCCTTGCAAACCAGCTCCTGTGTGTCCTCCCGGTATTCAAGCGGCGCTTTACTCACCGGACATACCAACAGGCTCAGCAACTTTTTATCCATGTTCCACCCCACTATTTTCCCTCGGTAATACTTCCGATGGGCAAAAATGACCGCGTATCATACAATGCTTCATACGCTTTTACACGGTATTCGCCATAGCTTCTGCTGCGCCACCTGTTAGCTTTGCGCTTTTTTACCCTTATATGACAGAAGCAGTCTCTACTGAAACAGAATTGAGATGGCTAAGTAGCAGCTCCCGGGCTAAACGTCCCTCCTCTATTTCATTAAATACCTCGTGGTAAGACCTTGAGAAACAGTGCAATTGCTTGTTTTTTGACCCCACCTGTCCAAACCACTTGCGACTGAGTTCCACATCGACAATATGGTCTGATTCCGGCAATAACAGAAGGCAAGGCATGGATATCCCGTCTAACCGGCCAGATAAAAACTCCCGCTCCTGCAAAAAAGTCTTAAACCAGCGCAGAGAGATACTGTGATGTACAAGTTCATCACTGACATACCGCTTGACCACATCCGGACTACGAGATATCCACTGACTATTTATCTGACTGGAAAGAGCCAACCCCGGAAGCCAGCGAGCCAAAAATAGCGCGAGCCATAACAGAAGGCCTTTTGGCTCACTTTTGCCGCGAAAGCCCGGTGCAGAAAGATTTAAACTGTCGACAGACTTATATCGAATAGCACAGCCACAGGCGATAACAGCTCCCATACTGTGGCCAAGAAGATGCATCCCAAGCCCGGGGTTTCCACTTTTTACCAAGGAGATAAATTCATTTAGATCCTCACTATAAAGTGCAAAATCCTCAATATCCCCGCGCTTCCCATCCGACAATCCATGGCCATAATGATCTAGGGCATAGACACTGTACCCTGCTCGGTTGAGGTCCTCCGCCAGCTCACTGTAACGCCCACTGTGCTCTCCCAACCCGTGGGATATAACTACTACACCCACAGCTTCTTCTATCCACCAGCGCCGGTAATACAGCGTCACTCCCCTGGTGACAAACTCCATTGCAATCTCCTTATTGATTATTATTTTGCTAGCTATTTGCTATTCCAGGGTTTCGCGGTACCTGCCCAGCATGGCCAAATGATTCATGCGGGACCGTTTAAGTAGCGCTTCCTGGGCTGCTTCAACATTCTCCGGGCGCCCTTGCCAAGCAGCGAGTGCTGGCTCTTGTAGTGCGCGCCCATAGGAAAAGCTCAACTGCCAGGGGCCACCACCCTGCTGATTCATTGCATTGAGATTGGCCGTGGCCTCTCCTGGCCCCTGCCCCCCGGAAAGGAAGTTAATTCCCGGCACTGCTGCGGGGACCGTTCGCCGCAAGCTGCGCAGGGTGTATTCGGCCACCTGCTCAGGATCAGCCGTTTCCGCCTCCGCACCTGGGGTTACCATACTGGGCTTGAGCAACATCAGCTCCAGTATTACCCCGTGCTGGTGGAGGGCGTGGAACACAGAGTGCCAAACCCGCTCATTTACCGCCGCACTGCGCTCTATATCGTGCTCACCGTCCATCAGAACCTCTGGCTCGACAATAGGAACCACCCCTTCGGCCTGGCATACCGCTGCATAGCGGGCCAACATCTCAGCATTTGCGGTAAGCCCCAGGCGCGTGGGGTTGTGATGGCCAATAGGATAGACTTCGCGCCACTTGGCGAAGCGAGCTCCTTGCTTTTTATATTGCTGCAAGCGCTCAGACAACCCGTCCAACCCGTAGGTGATCATATCCCCAGGCGCTCCAGGCAGAGGGCCCTTGCCCTTATCCACCTTAATGCCCGGCACTATCCCCTGTGACGCTGCCACTTCCGGCAAGGGCTGACCCTCGGCATCTTTTTGCCCCAGAGTTTCCTCGAACAAAATAACGCCGCTGACACATTCACCTAACCCCTTACAGGACAGCAGCGCAGCACGGTAGTCGCGCCGGTTTTTCTCAGTGGAATCCACTCCAATCATGGCAAAGCGCTTGGCAATAGTGCCGCCACTCTCATCGGCAGCCAGGATACCTCTTTGACCATCGACCAAAGTTGCTACAGTTTCCTCCAGCATATCGATATGTGACATCTCCACCCCTCCCTTAGGTTATTACGCTAAGAGGATAGGCGGTCCAGCCTAAAAAGCTTTACAGGCTTTTACCGCCCTCCGCCAACCAGCCAACAACTGCTCCCTCTCCGCCTGAGTCATTGCCGGCATAAAGTCCCGTTCAATTTCCTGCAAACACTCCGGTAATTCCTTTGGTCGCCAGGTTCCACTTCCAATACCAGCCAGCAACGCAGCACCAATAGCTGTGGACTCAATCTGCCGGGGCCGTTCAACACGCAAAGAGGAAACATCCGCCTGGAATTGCATCAGGAAATTATTCGCGCAAGCACCCCCATCCACACGCATATGGGTAATCGGCAAGCCCAGGGCCTGCTCCATCAAACGGGCCAGCTCATCACTCTGGTAAGCTATAGATTCCAAAGTGGCACGCACCACCTCAGCTCGACCAGCCCCCCGACTCAAGCCGCAAATAGTCCCCCGTGCCGATGGGTCCCAGTGCGGCGCACCCAGTCCACTAAATGCAGGCACAAGATAAACGCCGCGGGTATGAGGAATACTCTGGGCGATAATTTCGGTATCCACCGCCTGCTGGATCATTCCCATCTCATCCCGCAGCCACTGTATAGCGGAGCCCGCTGTGAAAACTGAACCCTCTACGGCATAGGCCGGATTACCCTGGGCATTACAGGCCACTGTAGCCAGCAACCCCTGGGGTAGCTCCGGGCGATCCTCGCCGGCAAAAGCCAGCATAAAGCAGCCAGTTCCGTAGGTATTTTTTATACTACCGGGCTCGGTACAACCCTGGCCAAACAGTGCTGCCTGCTGATCCCCGGCAACACCACAAATCGGAGCCGATGTGCCGAGAAAAGCGTGGGGGTCTGTATCGGTAAAGTGGCCAGCCGACGGTAGAATTCTGGGAAGAATGGATTCAGGGCACTGGAAAAAATCCAGCAGCTCACTATCCCAGGCTTTATCTTTTATGTTGTACAGGAGGGTACGACTGGCATTGGTGTGATCGGTGAGATGGGCTTTGCCACCGCTCATTTTCCAGATCAACCAGCTATCTACGGTGCCGAAACACAGGTCGCCATTTTGAGCTCGGGTTAGTAAATCCGGGTTGCGGCGGAACAGCCAAGTCAACTTACTTGCGGAAAAGTAAGCATCCAGCAATAGGCCACTGCGCTCTCGCAACCAATCAGACCTGCCGAGTTCCCCCAACTCCCGGCATACCTCTGCCGAGCGCCGGCACTGCCACACAATCGCAGGAAAAACCGGCTCGCCGGTATACCTATCCCAGACGATCGTGGTCTCACGCTGGTTGGTAATTCCCACCGCGGTGATATCCGATGCGCGAACACCTGCGCGCTGGAGTGCTGCGGCACAGACCCGGAGAGTTACCGACCAAATCTCTTCCGCATCCTGCTCAACCCAGCCAGGCTGGGGATAACGATTGGGAATTTCCGAGTAACTGCGACCAATCAGGTGGCCTTTACTATCGAAGATAAAGGCCGTGGTACCGGTGGTGCCCTGGTCAATAGACAGGATCATAGGGTTCTCGCACTTATTCTTTTAGTCTCTTTCTGTACCTGAAAATACGGCCGAAATCTATCGACCAGTCATTCAGGCAGTAGTCAGAGTATAAGCCCGATTAATTGCCGTCCAGCGCCCAGCTAATCGCATCCGTGGGGAAGCCCCGGTAAGCCAGGTATCGCTGGCGCCGCGCTCGCTCCTTCATCCACTGATCCCGTGGAAGCTCTGCGCTCATAGGGGCCCGGTATTTTCTCTGAAGCATTTCCGCAGCTAACTCAAACCAATCCACTTCCAACTGATCCAGCGTCTGGGCAATTAGTTCACCGCGCACGCCGCGCTGCTGTAGCTCCTGGCGAATACGCATCGGCCCCTGACCGCGCTGGACACGGGAGCGGGCAAAAACTTCGGCAAAGCGTTGATCGGATTGATAGTTGAGTTCGTGTAGGCGCTCAAATAGCGTGTCGAAATCGGCGCTGGGGAATTTTGCCGCGAGCTTTTGCCTCAATTCATGGCGGGAGTGCTCGCGGCGGGTCAACAGCTCAAGCGCCGCGCTGAAAAGCGCTTGAGCTGGATCAACGGAAAAATCCGCTTTTGAGTACGGCATTTACTCTTCCGGTAATTCCGCAGCCTCTTCAGGGGTCGCAGGCACTAAATCACCGAGCAGCTGCGCACGCAACTGGCCTTCAATCTCGTTGCGAATATCGGGGTTATCGCGCAGGAACTTGGTAGCGTTCGCCTTGCCCTGGCCAATTTTGTCACCCTTGTAGCTGTACCAGGCTCCGGCTTTATCCACCAGCCCCATCTTCACGCCGTAATCGACGACCTCACCAATCATGTTAATGCCTTCGCCATACATGATCTGGAACTCGGTCTGCTTAAACGGAGGAGCGACCTTGTTCTTAACCACCTTCACTCGGGTTTCGTTACCCACCACCTCATCGCCATCTTTAACGGAACCGATACGACGGATATCCAAACGCACAGAAGAGTAGAACTTGAGTGCATTACCACCAGTAGTGGTTTCAGGGCTGCCGAACATAACACCGATCTTCATGCGAATCTGGTTAATGAAGATCGCCAGGGTGTTGGTGTTCTTGATATTACCAGTGAGCTTACGCAGAGCCTGGGACATCAAACGAGCCTGCAAGCCCACGTGGGAATCACCCATCTCACCTTCGATCTCAGCGCGCGGGGTCAGGGCCGCAACGGAGTCTACTACCAGCACATCAACGGCACCGGAGCGCACTAGCATATCGGCAACTTCCAGCGCCTGCTCACCGGTATCCGGCTGGGATACGATCAGCTCATCGACGTTGACACCCAGTTTTTCAGCGTAGATAGGGTCGAGGGCGTGCTCTGCATCCACGAAAGCACAAGTGCCACCCTTGCGCTGGGCCTCGGCAATCACCTGCAAGGTGAGGGTGGTCTTACCGGAAGATTCTGGTCCATAGATTTCAACGATACGGCCACGCGGCAAGCCGCCTATACCCAGGGCCACATCCAAGCCGAGGGAGCCGGTGGAGATCGCAGGAATACGCTCGCGCTCCTTGTCTCCCATACGCATCACAGTGCCTTTACCGAACTGACGTTCAATCTGAGATAGCGCCGCCTTTAATGCCTTGTCTTTATTGGAATCCATGACCATTCCCGTATTTCTGAGCTGAATTGAGTGGTGGCAAGCTTAACGAAGGATTACTGTATAGGCAACCAGTAATTCCATATACTGAGTACCAGCTTCAGACTGAGTGAGCCTCACTTCAAAAAGAAGTCTGAAGCCGGGGCAAACGAACAAAGATTGACCCAGCGGACAAGTTCAAACCGGGTGCTCACGAACAATCCTTAACATTCCCTTCATCGCCTCAACGACCGTCTGCGATTGCACCTCTGCCCGATTGCCACTAAACAGAAAACACTTCGCATCAATCTGCACTGGCTCTTGCCCCTCCGCATGGGCCCAGGCAATCCAAACCGTACCTACCGGCTTCTCGGCAGTGCCACCATCAGGCCCCGCGATACCACTGACCGCAACGGCGAGATTGGCATCCATCATCGCCAGAACCCCACAAGCCATCTGCCGGGCGACCGGCTCACTCACTGCCCCAAACTGCTTGAGATCATTGCTGTCGACACCCAGAACACCGTTCTTGATACGATTCGCATAGCTCACGATCGATCCATCAAACCAATTCGAAGCACCCGCTATAGAGGTTATAGCCGCCGCAATCGCACCACCGGTGCAAGATTCTGCCGCCGTCACACGCCAATCTCTCTTTTCCAGCTCCCCGCCCAACTCTCTGGCAAGCTCAGTTATCTCTCTGTATTCCACCGTTTCTTCCTATTCAACCGCTCCTGGGCCACAACCAAATATTACAGCACAGAAGTGGGCTCTTATTCTGGGTGCCGACCTGCAGCAAGCTTACAAATTCCATTTTAAGTAAGCTGCCCCATACCGAATATACAACCGCCCCTCAGTGGTGAAGCCACAACCCCTTTAAAAACTCAATCCACACCGGCGCCGACACCAAAAGATAAATCTCACGCTGTCGAAGCGCTCGCAAGCGGCGGCAGCACTCTAGAAAATAAAACTACCTATGGGAGCCGGGTTGCCAATTCTAATTTCCGCCGCCGGCCCACCTTCAAATTAGAATTTAAATTTTAAAAGGGGCCTTAATTCAGCAAATAATTTCAAGCGGGCAATCCAATAAGCAACAGCCAATTTAAAAATAAAAACGTAAACAATGTAAAAACACATTAATACGCACTGGCTGATTCTAATTTTGAAGCAGAAAAATTTTGTATATGCGATAAGTTGGACCAGTCTCACGATAAAGGGCCCGGGCTTTGCCTATGCAACAATCGGCTTTTTGTTAGTCTGTTACTGCTGTACTGAATATATAAATATCACAATAAAAAAGCAGATAAATCCCCAAGCCCAACAAGCATTGATCATCGTGGCAGATCACCGCCAATATAAAAACACAATGAAGTTGGCACCCCCATAGATAATTAAAGAAAGACAAAATCATGAATTTAAAAAAATCAGCGATCGCGGCTGCTATTGTAGGCGCCTGTGTGTCCTCACTTGCCAATTCAAAAACTTTGGTCTGGGAAGATAATTTCGACGGCGACAGTATTGATAAGTCCGTTTGGACTTACGATGTGGGCAACTCAGGCTGGGGTAACAATGAGCTGCAAACCTACACCGATGATAGCGCCAATGCCTATATCGAAGATGGCAACCTTATTATTCAAGCACTGCAAAACGACGACGGCAGTTTTACTTCCGCCCGCCTGAAATCCCTGGGTCGTGTGACTTATAAATACGGCACCATTGAAGCCCGCATTAAATTACCTGACCTGGATGCCGGATTGTGGCCCGCCTTCTGGCAGCTGGGTGGCGACTACGGCCAAGTGGGCTGGCCCGCTTGCGGCGAACTGGATATTCTCGAGGCGGGCATGGCCGACGCGCTCAGTGCCGGCACGGTCAACTCAGAAGTTTCCGGCGCTTTCCATTGGTGGCATGAATCCGATGACTACACAGGCCAGGCGGACTACGGTCAATCGAAAAACCTTATTGATGACTTCGGCTCCAGCACTGACCTCACCGAGGACTACCATATTTTCGGTATGACCTGGACACCGGACAGCATCGTCATGTGGGTCGACGACGAAGCCAATGAAATTATTAGCATCGGCAGTGAAGACCCCGCATTTGACGAGTTCCGTCAACACCACTTCCTGATCCTGAACTTAGCGGTAGGTGGCGTCTTCCCAGAGATTTACGCTAACAGTGAAATCACCGCACCGATGCCCGCCAAAATGTATGTGGACTATGTTCGCATCTACGATAACGACGACAGCAGCTACAGCACAGAAATCTCCCTGGCAGAAGACACCGCCAAAACAGGTGATATCGGCGTATTTTCCGAGGGCAGTAACCTCTCCGAATCCCTGGAGCTCGGCACCGATACCGAGCTGTATGTCTGGAACCAGAACAGCATGTCAGCTACTGTCAGCGCCGAAGCTGCCGAGGGTGATGAAGCCCTCGAGTTTGATATTACCGCTGGTGAATGGTTCGGTATGGGTTTCTGGATGCATTATGACCTAAACCTAATGAACTACGAAAACGGTCATCTCAATTTCAAAATGAAAACCACCAGCAGCCAAACTATCGGCATTGGTATTTCCAGTACTGGTGGCGGAGATGCCTGGGTAGACCTGGTGGATGGTGATGGTACCTACGGCCTGGAGCGCGATGGCGAATGGCATCAGGTCAGTATCCCCCTGAGTAAATTGGGAGTGGACTTCAACACTATCAGTCAGGCATTTATGATTCGAGGTGATGCCGCCTCTGAAGATTTTGTCCTATCCATTGACGATATCTACTTTAGCGAAAGTGTGGAAAAAACAGCCCCAACCGGTGTCTTTTCTCTCTACACCGAAACTACAGAGGCCAATTCAACTTTCACACTGGGAACTGATGGCAACCTGTATATTTGGGGCGATACCCTGCTAGAGGCCACTCAAACCCCATTCGAAGGTGAAGAATCCCTCTCCTATTACTCCTCCGGGGCTGGCTGGTTTGGAATGGCATTTACTGCCGACAGCTACTACGATCTATCCGCCTTCGATAATGATACTGCAACGCTGAATTTCGCCCTGAAAACCAGCTCAGAAACCACCTTTAAGATTGGCATGAAGAGCGGTAGCGTCAGCGATATTGGCCAGCAGTGGATTGAATTTGCCAGCGGCTCCGATCCTTATGAATTCGCGCGGGATGGCGAGTGGCACCAGATATCAATCCCCGTTACTGATTTCAGTAGCGAGGTAGATATGTCAAATGTTATTCAGTTATTTGAACTACTGGGCGTCGATGGAGATATCAGCGATATTGAAATTGACGATATCTATTTCTCCGGCGGAAGCTCAGACAGCGATAGTAATGACAACTGTCGCCCACACTCCCATAAGTGCCACCCTCATCATAAAAGGCACAAGCATCGCCATGGAAACTGCACCCCACCTGCACGATGCGCACAGGGACCCCGTAGACATTAAAAATACAAGGGCGCCGCTAAATAGCAGCGCCCTTTTCTTTTTTACGCCACCCAATTTTTTCACCAGCATCAAAACCCGCCCTGTCTGCCGTCAGATATTATCTTTTAAAGATATGATCCTGTGTGAGGGAAAGCGCAACAACAATAAATCCAGATTAAATTTGCTTGCACTTTTGCCCAACACAGAAAGACCAAAAACAGAATTCCCGCACAAAACACTTGCAAACAAAAACACAAAAAGGAATTTATTTTCTTGTAAAAAAATTACAAAAAAATAATTTTTCAAGTGTATGCGATAAGCAGGACTACAACTGCGATAAGGGGTCCAGATTCGCTTTCCTGTGGAACAATCGTTTTGCTAGGCTTTGCCCGTGACCAGCGCCTGTTTTTCGCGTGAATTTTAGGCAATTACAATTTAAGTAATCTGCATTCATTAAATCCACAAGTAACATTTGACTGAGTCACACCATTCCTATCAGGCATTTTATTCTTATAAATAATTAACAACGAAAGAAAATTATGATTATTAAAAAATCAGCGATAGCCGCAGCTATTGTCGGCACCTTTGTGTCCTCAATAGCCAATGCAAAAACTTTGGTCTGGGAAGATAATTTTGACGGAGACACTATCGACACCTCCGTCTGGACCTACGATGTTGGCAACTCCGGCTGGGGTAACAACGAGTTACAAAATTATACCGATGACAGCGACAACGCTTATGTCGAAGACGGCAACCTGATTATTCAGGCCGTACAGGAAAGTGACGGCAGTTTTACTTCTGCTCGCCTAAAGTCTCTCGGGCGTCTGTCCTACAAATACGGAACCATTGAAGCTCGAATTAAATTGCCGGATTTGGATGCGGGACTATGGCCAGCATTCTGGCAACTGGGCAGCGACTACGGTCAAGCCGGTTGGCCTGCCTGTGGCGAACTGGATATTCTCGAAGCGGGTATGGCCGAAGCGCTAGAAGCCGGCGTCGTAAATTCTGAAATTTCCGGAGCCTTCCACTGGTGGCACGAGTCCGACGACTACACCGGGCAAGCAGATTATGGTGTATCGCAAAACCTGGTTGAGGACTTCGGTTCCAGCTCCGACCTCACTGAGGATTACCATATCTTCGGCATGACCTGGACGCCCGATAGCATCGTTATGTGGGTGGACGACGAATCCAACCAAATCGCAGCTTTGACGGATACCAGTGATTCCGCATTCGATGAATTTCGCCAGCATAACTTTTTAATTCTCAACCTGGCAGTAGGTGGCATCTTCCCGCAGATCTATGACAACAGCGAGATCACTGCCCCAATGCCCGCAAAGATGTATGTTGACTACGTACGTATCTACGACAACGATGACAGCAGCTACAGCACCGAGCTCTCCCTGGCTGCCGATACCGCCAAAAGCGGCCACCTGGGCGTGTTCGGGGACAGCAGCGATATTTCCGAATCCCTGACGTTTGGCACTGATATCGAGCTCTACGTCTGGAACAATATGGAAAGCCAATCCAGCGTCGACGAGAGTGATGCCCTGGAGTTCCAAATCGATACCGGCGAATGGTATGGCATGGGTGTATGGATGCACTACGACCTGAATTTGATGAACTATCAAAATGGTCACCTGAACTTCCGCATGAAAACCACTAGCGAAGAGACTATCGGCATCGGTATCAACAGTACCAGCGGTGGTGAGTCGTGGGTGGACCTGAGCGTAGAAGGCGATACTTTTGGCCTGGAACGGAATGGGCAATGGCACGAGGTGAGTATCCCCCTGAGCAAATTTGGGGTGGACTACAACACCATTAGCCAGGCATTTATGGTACGCGGCGATGGACCGTCAGAAGCCTTTACCCTTTCCATTGACGATATTTACTTTAGTGAGAGCGTCGAAAAAACCACGCCAAGCGGCACCTTCTCCCTATACAGTGAAAACACCGAGGCCGACTCCAGTTTCGAACTGGGCACTGATGGCAATCTGTATATCTGGGGCGAAACCCTGATCGAAACTTCTCCTTCCCCTTACGAAGGATCTGAGTCCCTGTCCTACACCTCCGCAGGTGCTGGCTGGTTTGGCATGGCTTTCACTGCTGACTATTACTACGATATGTCAGCCTTCGACAACGATACCGCCACGCTCAATTTTGCTTTGAAAAGCAGCTCCACCACGACCTTTAAGATCGGCATGAAGAGCGGCAGCATTGACGATGTAGAACAAAAGTGGATTGACTTTGCCAATGGCGCCGATCCCTACGGTTTCGCACGGGATGGCCAGTGGCACCAGATCTCTATCCCCGTAAGCGACTTCAGTGATGAAGTAGACATGTCTAACGTGGTTCAACTATTCGAGCTTCTAGGCGTGGATGGAGAAATCAGCGATATCGAGATCGACAATATCTACTTCTCTGGCGGTACTGGCGGCAACGATGACTCCGGTGACGATTCCGATAGTGGAGGCGACGAGGACGACGGCGAAGGCTCTGGCGATAGCGGTGAAGCTGGCAGCCAGGACCTGATTGCACAGGCTACCGTCACCGCCAGCAACGAAATCCAGCCCATCGCAAATGCAGTTGATGATAACAGCAGCACCCGCTGGGAAAGCGCCCATGGCGGTGACTCAGTATGGGTACTACTGGACCTGGGTGAGGCAGAAGCTCTGAACACCCTGACAATCGACTGGGAAACAGCCAACGCTGCGACCTATGCGGTCCAAGGCAGTAACGACACTATTTCCTGGACCACACTGGCCAACTTTAGTGGTGGTAGCGCCGGAGAGAGAACCGATGAGCACTCTCTAAGTGGAAGCTATCGATATGTGCGCCTGTACTTCACTGAGCGCAGCACAAGCTATGGCTACTCCATCTGGGAACTGGGCTTAACTGGTGGCGACAGCCAAGCTTCAAGTATCTCTGCAACCTCTGAACTGCAAAGTGCTGAACTGGCAATCGACGGAGACAGTAGCACCCGCTGGGAGAGTGCCCACGGTGTGGACAATGTCAGCCTGACTTATGACTTGGGCTCTGTACAGTCCATTGGCACCCTCAATATCGACTGGGAAACTGCCAATGCGGCTGCCTACACTCTGCTCGGCAGTACCGATGGCAGCAACTGGACAACTGTTGAGTCATTTTCCGGAATGGGAACCGGTGAACGCACCGACGCAATCACCGTAGAGGGAAACTACCGTTACCTGAAGATTGACTGCACCGAACGCAATACCGTGTACGGCTACTCCATTTGGGAAATTAACACTTATTAATTACAGCTGGTAGTAGCAACTTGGGCAGTACTTCTACAGTGCTGCTCTACCTATAAACTGTCCCCGAAGGAACTAAAATTCCAAAGCTAGAGGTGCTACACACCTTTGCACAGTAATTCTTTCTAATTCAAATCCAACCTGAAAATAATAATCTTCCCAAGGCTAGCGGTAGACCATCGCAAGAATCGAGCGCCCCTGCTTTACGTAACTACGGAATAAATCCCCAACAGGACCACTTAACTCATTCACTTCAACCCTCTCAAACCCCAAAGAGGAGTAAAAAGGCTCCAGGTGGTCGTAGGGAAATGTATAGGTGTCACTATCAAAACGTTCAGCAAGGAACGTCAGCAGCTGTCTTGCAACACCCTGCCCTTGATAATCTGGTGCAACAGCAACTCCGGCCAGGAGCTTAAAGGTCTCATAGCGCCGCAAATAACCGCAGGCAATCACCTCCCCCCGTTCGCCGCGCACTATCCCACAATCCTCATGGCGTTTGGCTTTGCCACGAAATCCATACATGCGATAAAATTTGTTCGCTAGCGGAATCTCTATATCTGCCAGCCACTGAACACTATTAGAAGGCTGCGTTTTCGCCATAAACCTGCCCCTGTACCCCTGAAGTAGAAAAATGCCCAGAGAGACCTGTAGCACCTGCCTGCGCCCGCCCAATGTCTGCTACTGCAGTGCGTTGGTGAGCCTGGCTAATACCATAAAAGTGGTGATCATACAGCACCCACAAGAAGAGAAGCACCCGTTCAATACCGGGCGTATGGCGCACCTGTGTTTAAATAACAGTGAAATGCTTATTTTTGAAACCCTTCCTAATCAACAGCTGGACAGGCTACTCGATACACCCAGCGCTTTACTCTATCCGTCACTATCATGGCTACCCCAAACACCCCAATTAGCTGAAGAGAATAATACCCCTAGCCACCAGAATCAGCTGGAAACGATTGAACAGCTAATTGTTATTGATGCGACTTGGAAAAAATCTAAAAAGATTCTCCACCTGAACCCCAAGCTACAACAGCTTCCAAGAGTCAATCTCAGTGGGGACTTGAAATCCAACTACACTATTCGGAAAACCACCGTTGCGGATGGTCTGTCAACCATTGAAAGTATTGCCTTGGCTATGGCTCAACTTGAAGATAAAAATGAGTATTCCAAGCTTCTGCAACCATTTGAAAAGATGATTAGCCTGCAACAGCAGAGCTACTCAGTAGAGCCAGCTTAGGGCATTTGGTTATCATAGTCAGTGAGACCTCAAGCAGAAAACCTAAACAATCACACCATCAGGAAATATCAAATTAGAAATTCCCTGATAAGTCAGCACACACATAAAAATTGATAAGGCATACCGAATAATCGATCGATATCGTTCTTCATCAATCCTCGATTGAAGCTTAAATCCGATAACAAGTCCAAAATATGCAAACACGGTAATTGCAGATAACGACATCAACTCCAATTCATCAAAACCCAAGTAAACTGACAGCACCGCAAGCTGTATCAGCTTGCCAATCAAGAAACAAATATTGGAAATAAGGATTACTTCCTTTGATGACTTGGCAACTTCTAATAAGTAAATCATCAGTAGAGGCGCAATCGCATTAGTTGCGCCACCAATCACCCCGGCCAAGCCGCCCATAATGACAGGAAAAAGTACTGGCCGGCTGGAGAATTTGGATAGATAAACCCTTAAACGATTGGAAAACAGGTAGATCAAGATTGATACCGCCAGTAACAACTTGAGAATATCCGGATTTGCCCAGGTTAACAGCCATGTTCCGGTAAGGCTTCCAAGAGACACCAGTAATATTACTAAACTATATTTAGAAAAATTAATCCTATAATCTCGGCACTTATAAAGACTGGATATAATTACCAAAAGCGACGGCAGGATGGTTAACACCACTGCCGTTTTCAAATCATAAGCAAGTGCCAGAATAGGCGTCGCAAGCATTGGGAAACCAAACCCCAATGCTCCGTGAGCCATACCTGCTACCAGAATAAGCAACAACCCAACTATAACTATCTCTATGACCACCCGTTAAGCAACCCTCGATATAGCAGGCATATTAAAACGTATTCGTTTAAGGTGCCTTTTCCTATCCTTTATTCCAGTTCTTGCGTGAAGGTATCGTCGATTATCCAACAACAATATCTGATTATTATTCAACCTAACCTTAAACATATTATGTGGCAACGATATTTTTAGCTCCAGCTCACGTAAAGCATCAAGCTCATCTGAAGAGCAATACTCACGCTCGATAATATCATACCTGTATCTGAAACCATGGCTCTCATCAATTAAGGATGCCTCTATAAACTCAGACGACTTGCGAAACTCTTCAGGAACACGCAGTTTAAACTTACTACTTGAAAGCACCTGGAAAGTTTTATCGGAGAGGCTCTCGATTATCCTGTCGGCACAGACAAGAATATTTTCTCCGCCTCCATGCATATCAGCGTGCACAACGAAGAGACCAAAGTAGCCAGGCATCTCCGATTCAAAAGCACCGTCATTGTGCAAGAAGAATTCTCTATCACTATGAGATATAGCCAATGCCTCATCACCTGTCTCACCACCAATCCTCACATCCCAAACCGTTCGCCCCATAGAATCATGCTCATGTACCAACCCAATGGTATTGACAATATCCTCCATCACTTCAGCAGAATCATCAGAAAATTTGAGATGGATAAGCGCAATCCCCTTTTTAAACAGGGCGATCTTATAACTTTCATACTCTATGTCCGAACAGGACCCAAGTTCAAAGCAGCAGTAACTTGGGACTCTAAGTGGCATGGCATGCGATGAAAAATAGAGTGACGACATTTTCAGCTCCCTTGATGAACAATTCCTTTACGATTTCCACAATATGAACTTCTACCCACAAGATAAAAGGAGCAATCTTTATGCCAAATATCACACATGTACCAAACTCATACGTCTCCAACTTTAGTCCATGATGGCGTTTAAAGCTCTTTTACATCGAAAAAGTAAGTGTCCCCGTGGAAACTCTCTGAATCGTCTATCACAAAGTAACCCAGGCCACCCTAATTAGCCCCCTGTTTTCACAAAACAGCAACAATCGCCGGTTCAGGCCAAGATAACCTACCTCCAAGCAGATAAAATTTATCGTAGTACGGTAAAACACAGCGAAATAGCTCTCTAGTCATGACCATTTAATAAAACCACAACAAATCCCCCTTAAAAAAGAAAAGAAAGCGTCGCAAGATAAGAGCCAGTATCGGAGACAAGCATGCCCTATTAATTCCCCAATCAGGTGGAATAATAAAAAGTCAGGCGCTCACAACAAAATATATAAAACGGACTAAGGTCCCACCTATAAGGACCAATTCTGCTTTCGAGCCAAGCCGAGGGGAAAAGTATGGAAGATTTAAAGACACGGGAGCCATTTAAATGCCGTTACCAAACAGCTCCCAAGGAAATATCTAAACAAACCCTCCCCGATGGCAGCCATATAAAGTTGAGCGCCACAACTAAAGTACTCGTCAATTATTCAGAGACACGCAGACGCATACGTCTATTAAATGGGGCGGCCCAAATAGGCATTTGTAAAGAGGTAACCTGGCCATTTATAGTAGAATCACGACAAGCATTGATCCGTACACATAAAGCCACCTTCAATATTGACCAGCGATATGGAGTAACAGAAGTCACTGTTCTAGAAGGGAATATCACCGTCAGCCCAATAAAACAAAATAAAAATCGCGCCGAAATAAAGAAAGGGGAGATGCTCAAAGTAACTGAGCACAACACCGGTGCAATCAAAGATTTTGAGGTTTCCAGCTATAAGGATTGGGGAAGTGGATTTACAAAGGCTGATAACATCAGATTAACAGAACTTCTAATATCGCTAAATCGCTTTACAAATACACCACTTGTGACGAGAGACCAGAACACTAGTAGACTACTTGTTAGTGGAGTTTATGACCTGAATCATATAGAAGATACCGTGCTCTGTCTGAGCAAATCTTATAACCTGAAAATCACAAAAGAAGAGTCTCACACAGTGCTAGAGCTGCTTCCAGAATAATAACCTAGCTTGTTAAATACCAACAAAAGTGGTCTTGTGTACCTAACAATAAAGATAAAACAGTACTTTTCTGTAATTCTACCAGCAAATACGGTCAATCTTAGGGGCTCAGTATTACTAAAAATACGTAATTTGCTAGCCTAGTACCCTCAGCTGGCAAGGGGTACCAGGAATTCTCTTTCTGGTCCAGAGACTCCGAACCTTGCCAGCTTTTTTTATCACTTTCACTCAAGGTAAGTGACAGTAGAGCCAAAGAAAAGGCTGTAAATCCTACTCAACCGTGTCCTTATCTTCTTGCCTCAAATAACCAGCCGCATTTTCATCTTGAGCTAATTGTCCCTGTTCTGTCATTGGCAGAGCGCGACTTTGCCGATTAATAGCATGAATATTCGAAGTGTTTTCTAGGTCTCTGCTGCTTGTAATGGAGGCAATAGACTCTCTATCTTTCAAGAAACTAATTACGTCATCCCTGATTTCAGATAAATCGCGTTCAGACTTATGCATTTCAAGTATATGCCTTGGATACTCCAAGTTTCTCATGCCAGATGCGGCAAATGTACTTGAGACAACCCTGGTTACTATCACCCAAGGCGTAATCGAACTTCTGACTAGTACATTTTCAGAACGAGTACTGTCATGTATTCCAGTGCCCGTTGAGATCTTAGATTCAGTGAATGTCCCTTCGCATTTAAAATACACCAATAGTGATTCAAACTGCATCTCAGCAAAGAAGATATGTGCCGTATTGACCAACAAGCGAGCAAATGTATTAAGAATAAATCCTATCAATAGCAGGTGAATTAGCGTCATACAGAGCGCGCCGCCTGCTGAAATATACTGTTCTAGCAGAGCTAAGCGGCCAGCTTCCTCGTCTAAGGCTCCAAACTCCTGTTTAATGGCTGTAAGAGATTCCGGCTGAAAGAAGTGAATAACATCAATCAAAGAATATGCAAGCCAAATAGCTAGCGCAGTAACAACGATATAAAGCGCATTACCTGCGAAAAGACTAATATCGCGAATCAGCTTGAATTTATCACCCAAATCAACAGGACGAACGGTAGGTTGTACTTCCTGGATCATTTCCCCATTGAATGAACCTTTACCATCCACTTGCTCTTCAAGTTTTGGATCAAGCTCTCTGTAAATACGATTGGGCACTTCCTTATAACGACGATTTGCCATCACAAGGTTATCCAAGTTTATAAAGATTTCCTTCGGGTGAACCGATTCCTGCCAGTTATCCCTTAATTCAGAAACCTCAGTGACTGGGTTTGCTATTTCGCTTCTAAAGCGCAGCATATAGACAACAGCAAAACTACAAGCAGCGCCTACAAATATAACCCCAAGAATATACAAGAACGGGCTAAAGCTCGGTAAAGCTTCAGTCAATACGCCGGACACACTGATTATTTCATCTAGGGAAGTAGTACCTTCCCCCTTAAAAGCCTCAACGCCTAAACTTAACCCCAATCCTAGCAACAGAGGCACCACAATCGAGAATAATATCGTTTTTGCAATACTTCCCCCCGTAAGGCTCGCTACACTTTTCTGGGCTTCCCGTGAAATACCTTTACTCGCAGAGTGCCATACAATCAATGTATAAAGTAAAGCGATGGCAGAGTACATCGGGAATAGCTTTTCTCCCATATCACCAGCAAAACCATTAAGACAAATAAAAGCGACAATGACATAAGAAAGCAAGACAGTTAATGTACTTACCCATGCGCCAAACTGTGCCTGAGCCATATTTCGAATGGGGTATGGCATATAAAGCAATTTAGGGAAGATACTGTGTAATACCCGAGCCAAGAAGCCCTTAGGCTCTAGAAAGGTTGGATTCTTACGGCCAACTAACATCTCTTCTAAGCCGGAAGCGGTATAAGCCACTTCATTCTTCTCTTCTGATGCCGTACTCGTTTCAGATTTAGAATGGTTAAAAGCTAATGATACGGGATGATTTCGACCAACAAAGAAGCGCAATAAGGCCAAAATGCCGCCTGATAGAGCCCTGATACCGCCGACCAGCAGGATTGCCCCCACCACGACAAGCACCCAACCACTTACCGGGTCCGACTTCACCTGGCCAGCAGCGATAAACAGCAAGATTAGGGCTACAAGAAACTGAACTCCCCCCCTAATTGCGGTAACCCGGCCTTCTTTCTTAAAAGGGTTCTTCAGGCCCAAATCAATCGAGCCGTAATCAAACGCCATAGAGTATCCCCTTAGTACTGGTACTTATGCCTAAAGCCTTAATCTGCTAAAAGAAGATGTACTTCTCAACTCAATGCAGCTTAAAGCTTTCCTGACTATTTTTCACTCACTTTCTATAAAGATACTTACTATGCACTAGTAAGCTAATTGCAGCCCTCTATGTGTTGCATGTATTTCTGTATAACTGGGTATTCTTGAAGGCTTGGATAAGGAGTTATAGGCTGCTCGCATATGGCCTGTACAACGCCTAGCCGATAAGCTATCTATACCTGTTCCCAGGCCAGGACATAGAATCGAGTTAATTCTCTCCGAGGAGTTTGATCGGTTAAATAGCTGCAAAGAGTTTAAGATTGCTCGAAAAACGTAATATGCATTTAGCGTATTGGAAGCCTCTTCCGGCACTCGCATAGTTGGAGCTGATATTAAATATGGCTAATTCTCATGGGAGGTAGGTACTACGACTGCTGATCCTACCGGAAGCTCTCCATGAAAGTCGTATTTGATCCGTTCTTGCACCCGATCCTCTACTTGAAAACCGAGCCTATCCCTAATTGGCAGATCTAACCCTCCATCCACAATTCCGAAGCTATTGGCAGGGCTAACCATTACATCAGTTGACCTGGAAAATAAATCACCCTCAATAAAATCTACACTTTCAACATCTTCAAATACTTCACTCCAAGCTTCCACAAGCTCCTTGGATTTATCAATTAAGCAGATTTAATCTGGCAGCATAGGCAGAACCTAATATTAAATAACACTCATATCATATTTAGAAAACATCATACACGAGCCTACTATAATGTACCCGACTAAAGTCCCTCACTCATTGTTTCACGACATAATCTTACATACTTATCAGCTTTACAATGAATATATTTATCATCACTGTTTTTTAAAAGAGAAACCAAATCAATAGAAGTATATTTAAACCCAACTGGCCGGCCAATTTCATCGATTAATTTGTTACACAGTACGGCAATACAAGATAATCTAACCCAAAGAATTGGTGTATCTTTGAGACAAAACCCAGACATGACATCAACAAGGGGCGAAAGTTTATCCACAAAATCAATATTCACAAGCTCGTCAGAAAACTCTGAAAAAGACATACATCGCATTATTGATTGACCTTCGTGAACAACTAGAGCATTACCAATATTCGACAGTACATCAAAAAATATATGTTCTTTTTGTGTTTTCCAATTAGCCTTAGGATGATGGCAAATCACTTTTGAGCCAGACAGCATAACAAACAAAGACTTCTTAAATTCTAGTAACTTAATCGATGAATCATCTACAGCAAAATCAGCATACGCGACCTTGCTTTCTATAAGCTCTGAAAGACAGAGAAGTCTAGCCAAACGATATATGGTACTTTTACCATAATGCCCACCCAAATTAATACTATATGGATTTCTTGGCATCTCTGACACCCTGACTTTAAAGTCTCGAGCAGCCAACAAAAGCTGAAATTTTAATGGCCCAATAGCGTGATAAAGACGAGCCCTGGCCTCAAAATTATACTTAATATCTGCGTCATGCTGTTTTAAATATAGTTCAACATCTTTCCTAACCTGACCATCTTGCTCACCTTTAAATGCATCAAGTGATTTTTCAAGCTTAACCCTATGGACTTGCAAATCTTTTTTAAGCCGATGAGAAACAAGTAATTTTGTTAGCCAGACAGCAGTAAAAGAAGAAACCCCCAATGAAGAAACAAATGTAACTATGTCTACTTCCATGACTCAATATTTCCACACTTAATCTAACTAAAGATGCTACCGACGGTAGCATATATCTTATCTTTTATGCTGACCATCAGAGCTTATCATTCATTGTAATAATAAAAAATCAATAAATCCACAAAGGCCCTTCCAGGCATACCAAAATGCAAATTTTATCAATTGAAAATCTTTAAACTCTAAGTAGTATAATTACTGATATACCGAGTGTATCAGGTATACCGTTGTACTCTCTTCGTGAATCATATAGGATAGAGGACCTTATCAAGGTAACGTTACCTCTTAACGAACGTTAAATACGTCCTTTTTATTAATAAACCTCAGCTATTTATCACTTCGAATATTCAATATGATCCATGCCATTGAATTACACATCAAATAGCCTCTTAAAATAAACTTGCCAGATACAATTTTGCTACGCGCTGACGCCTAGCTCTCGCGCCACAGAAGCCGTTGTTGCTCCAGGCTTTTCCGCTCTCTTAACTGCTTTTCTGCGGAACTCCTCCGTATACGCCTGAGTTCTTTTCTTACCCATGATACACCTCCGTGTTAGGCCTAAACCTAACTATACAGGGTGTCTACTAAACGTGGGTAAGTCTTACATTTAACACCGCAATCAGATGCGGCTTATTTTGTGTACTTTTTGCTCAAAAATGGGAGCGCAGCGACCGTGTAAGAAGTACACTAAGTAAAACGTCGACTGCATTGCTTTGTTATGTGAACTTAATTCACCGACTCTTCCAGAATTCCAAAATTTACTCTACTTCTAACGCCCGTTACCTCATAGGCTTTGCCATCAATTACTCGTGGTAAATACTTGTCATTAGAAACAGAAAACAAAGCAGTTCTATCAAAAATACCAGCTGGTTTAGATTCGAGAACTATGACATCTTTAACTTCGCCATTTATTCCAATCGTAAATTCAACTAATACATATCCCTCAATCTTCTTTTCTAGCGCATCTCTGGGATAGTATTCTTTACTTTTTTGGATTAACCAGAAATCTCCGTCAATTAGCTGGTTAACTCTTTGAAGCTTTTTATATTTTCCTAAATATATAGATTCCTGATAGACATTAAGAACAGTTAGGTAAGAGTCTTGCTCATCCTCTGGACTATTAGCTATAGAGAGCTTTGCTGCCTCTAATTGCTGTTTAGCTTCAGCTACTCTACCAAAATGGAGGTAGCACCTTACTCTATATATTTGATGCCAGGTGCTCTCCTGCTCTTTTCGTTTCTCGCTGCAGGCTACATCTCTTGTGTGCTCCATGTTTTCTTGAGTTGCACAAGAAGAAATTAGGATTAAAAATATAAATTACAGGAGAATTTTCATTCTAAGACTACTTCAACGCATAACGGCGCGCGCCTTTCGCGTGTCTAGTGGAGGCTGTTTTTCGGCCGAAACGATGTTTGAGTACCTTGTTATGAGCTGCATATATCAATGCCCTTTTTTCTAAGATAGGTGATGAGATGATAGTTATATGCTTCTGCATAAACTGGCGCAATTACTTGATACTTTATTTCTGCGAAGCTATCTATTACGTCGTCAATCTTTAAATACCTAACATTGCTGCCATATTCGCAGCTCTTATCAATGAGAGGAACTTCGTTTAGAAGCATGCCCGTAAGGCCAATCAGCCGTAAATCACCATTATCAGCTGCAGAGATAGCCTCGCTCTCTGGATTGGCGTGTAAAATCCAGTCAAAACCCTCTCGGTAATTCTCGGGGCTTGTACAAGATGCCATTAATAAAGCTATAAAAATTACTCTAAAAATACTCATACTTTGAGAGGCTCATAACGTCGCAATAACTGGCGCGTGTTAGCGTATCCAGCGGAGGTTGCTTGCGGCCGCAGCATAGTTAATTGCTTTATTATATTTTACTCACAATTTCTCAAGGACTGAGTAGCCATCATTATCTAGAGTCAGCGAATAACCTCCAATAAAGTCTGCTGCAGCAATTGCCCTAACTGATGATATTGAAACACCAATACTTGAATAGAATTTTTTTATAGCCGCATAGTTACGATTATTTACATTAGTCTGGCAGTCAGTTTCTGTTATGCCGCACTCGTCAGAATCATGCATGATCATTACAGTTCTTCCATCCTCACTTCCAGCGATACGCATCTTGCTACCTTCAATGGATACAACTCTAGTAGCGCCACTAATGATGTTACAGTCCTTGGATACACCAAAACTTGAACATCCTGCTGTTGCGCCATTGATAGGATCACTATTTCGAGTATCCTCCACGGATAGGCTCTTAACAGCTTGAACATTCACACATGCGGTAAGAACCATTCCAACTATTGATACGAACAATATTTTTTTCATTTTTAAAAACTCCATTACTTGAAACTAAATATAACGAGGGTGTAGAAAATTCAGCCCTCTTTTCGTACTGTGCTTCTACGTGAAAAATAGCCTGTTCATCAGTTAAAGCTAGATCAGAATTCACGTAAAACCACCATTTGTGGTCAATATTTGATCGCGCCTAAGAAAACAAAGACATAAATTAGTTTTTCTACAGCCTGAACGACTACAACAGGGGCGACTGGAACGTAACGTAAGCGGTCCCGCGAAGGGCCAAAGACCCATAGCAACTTACTTGTACTTGTTATAGCTTTTACTCATTTTAAAACGCCAACTTGTGATCATGTGGCAAACATTCATCGCACAGTAGCTTACCATTAAAAGTGGCTGCAATATTAAGTTGCTGTATAGGATCAGCCGTTTCTCTGTCACTTACCCAGCATCCACACGATTCACATTTTCCACAATTCATTGTCGATGAATCAAGAACCAACGATTGTGTTGACTCCCATGATAACTGAAAAGATGTTTCAACAGCCTCCACTGCCTCAGATAAAGCATTCTCCAATTTATCAAAGTCATTGAATTCGTCATTGTTTATGACGTCTTCCGGAACCTCAACTAGGACATTTACGCTTAATAGTACTGTTTTACTCTTTCTCATATATTTAGCTGATGTTTCGGATCCAAGTGGCTATAGCGCCGCCAACACGGGCCGAAATGGAGCAGCGAAGCTGCGGAATGTAGGTCCAGCCAGCTTTGCTGGCGATCGTGCTTGACTTTGTTAAGAGTTCTCATTTCCGAAGTGCCCAATAGAAGCAATACTAATTACAAGGAATACAAAAATTACTATGAGCCAAACATATGGTCTGAACCAAAACCAATAGTCCATGCGATTTCCAGTCAAATGAAGATACTTAAAGCCAAAAATATAAACAAGAGTGACGGCTGTTGCTAAGATTAAACTGGCCGGCAGAAACAGTACAACAGTGTCACTCCCACCTTTTGAGTTAAAGAAACCCAGAATAAATAGCCCAAAATTCAGATAACCTAAGACCTTTACTACATGTAAAAATAACTCTTTATTAGTACTCATTGAATATCTATGTTTTGACTCTGGTCTTGCCCACAAAAAGTAGACACTCTAACTATGCGTACTTTCGTTCATACTCTGCTGGACTTACATAGCCCAATGCGGAGTGCCTACGAACCCTATTGTAGAAAATCTCAATGTATTCAAACACCTCAGATTTTGCTTGCTCTTCGCTTTCGAATGTTCCGGCATAGACCAGCTCGACTTTTAGCCTGCTAAAGAATGATTCCATTGCCGCATTATCCCAACAGTTAGCCTGGCGACTCATACTCGGCTTGCACTTGCTTTCGGACAAGAGATCCTGGTATTTCTGCGATCGATATTGCACACCCCTGTCAGAGTGAACTAGCAGTCCAGGCTTTATTGGTCGTCGCTCTAGGGCCATTTTCAATGCTCGACGTGTCAATTCATCGGTCATCTGCGAGTCGAATGCCCAACCTACAATACGTCGAGAGTACAGATCCATAACTACCGCGAGGTATAGCCACCTATCCAGAACCCAGATATACGTAATGTCACTGGTCCAGCGGCAATTTGGTCGATCCACATCAAAGCAACGCTTAAGTAAGTTGGCGGAGACGTTAATGCTCCCCTCTACGGGCTGACTACATCGAAAGCCTTTGCCGTTTCTCGCTTTAATATGTTCCTGTTGCATAAGCTTAGCGACGTAGTTCCGCGAGCATGGCTCACCTAACTCTTGAAGCTCGCAAGCAATTCTAGGCGCGCCATAACGACCTTTAAACTCAACAAACGTCTCTCGGATTTTCTCGATTGTTCGTATCTCTCTAATCGTGCGAGCAGATGGCAATCGCCCCCGCCATCGATAATAACCCAATCTTGAGACTTCTAAACACCGACACATCAAGCTAACCGGGAATGACCCTACATGCTCTTGTATCAATGCGTACTTTACTCTTGGTGGTTCGCAAAGTGCGCAGCTGCCTTTTTTAGAAACTCAACCTCCTGACGAGCTTCATGCAGCTCCTTCTTGAGTTTGCGAACTTCAGCGCTTTCCTGTTTGGAATAGTCGACACTGTCTAAACTATTGAACTGCTTATCAGACAGTCGATTAAATTGACGACGCCAGTTGTAGATCTGCTGTGCGCTGACGCCTAGCTCTCGCGCCACAGAAGCCGTTGTTGCTCCAGGCTTTTCCGCTCTCTTAACTGCTTCTCTGCGGAACTCCTCCGTATACGCCTGAGTTCTTTTCTTACCCATGATACACCTCCGTGTTAGGCCTAAACCTAACTATACAGGGTGTCTACTAAACGTGGGTAAGTCTTAAAGTTAACGCCCAATTCAGTGGCCCGATGCGGAGTGCTTTTAATTATGTTGTAATGTAATGAAAGCAAAATTAAAAGCGCGGAGTATCGGGTCCGACTGCAATTTCTTGTTATGTGCTCTTACTCCGTTTTTTTGAACCAACCGTTTTCTCTTGAACTAAGTTCCTGCCAGGACTCTCTACTTAGAATTTCCATATTTGAATGCTTAGTACCTACTAATACTTTTTCAGAATCCCAGGACAGTACTTCTTCTAGGTCTTCAGGAGGAACACCACCAAATTTCGGGAAATACTCCGGTTTAAATGCCCATACTCCACTTTCGATAGCTTCGACCAATTGCTTAACATTCTTCGGTTCAGCGCACAATATTGGTAAAGTACAAATTACTTTAGATATTTCTTCCGGCTCATAGTAATCATCATCGAGAACCCAACCCTCATCTCGCCATAGATAAAATGTCGAGCTAGCTTGTGATACTACAATTGCTGTTTCAGAAATATTTGGACCGCACTGGTAGAACACAGAATATCTAATTTCATTAATATCAATGACTCTAACAGAAATTTCAGAGGAAATGGGAACCTCGTCGATTATCTGAGATAGCAAATCTGCAATTAATGGGTGCGCAGCCCTAATGGAGCTTTGAGTCTCCAAAATTTGAGCTAGGCGCTTCTCGATACTTTTTCTTAAATCTATGACTCTCATCCTCTTGTCACATAACGCCGCAAGTAGCTGCGGCTTTGTAGTGGATTAGTTTGCGGTAGCGTAGCGTTAAACCGCAAAATAAGGAACGAAAAAACCGTCAGGCTGGCTTGTATTGTTATGGCCTAGCATATTCGAACTTGGATACATCTAGCTGTTGAGATTCCAAATTTATTAAAACTGTGTAGTAATCAGTGTACCAAATATTGCCCCTAGAAAAGCCTTCAGTCGAAGAGATCTTTACTATGAATAGATCACTGGAAAGGGCATCCAATTTGTCGAAAGGCGTGTTTTCTGATCGATATATCTCATGGCCGACAAATACAGAAGAAAGATCTACACTTTTTAGTTTTACGAGCTGCTCTTTCGGCACCGAGAAAGTAAGAGCACCGACATTTATTTCAGCTTTTGAAACACTGCGATTACCTTCGTGTAAAGAAATGCTGACCTTAAATGAACCGTAAGGCATAGGCAGCGATCCACTGAGATAGTTTTCATGAACTTCAGCAACTTCAGTTTCACTAGATATAGCAAGTTGTGAGAAAACCAGTAAAACTATAGCGAGATATTTGTTCATAGTTACCTTAGCCATAACGCCTAGCACACGGGCGGCCGAAGCAAAGCGTAGGCCGTCCAGCCCACATATTTTGTGGGCAATCGTGCTGCTTTTTGTTATGCATTAGCCTCTCCGCCAGTCTTTAATAGTTGCAATAAGTAGGGCTATGAAAATTACTAGAAGGAAAAAGGCAACACCATAGCCCACGGCACCATCTACTTTAGCTCCTTTGGCCTCCCAATGCCCATAGGTTATAAGCTGATATAGCATTGCAAAAGATATGAAGCCACTAGTAAATACAGCTAGTAACATATGCCGCAAATTGAAAAGCTTTTTCCCAAAAGCAAGCTCCCCCCATGAAGGAGTCTTGATTTTTCTATCGAGGCCTTTTCGACGCCATCGGCGGTCTTTGAGATTAGACATAGTTTTTATTCATAACGCCCACAGCAGGGGCAGCTTACTTTGTGCGCGTTTTGCGCGAAAATGGGAGCGTAGCGACCCGCGCAAAATGTGCACAAAGTAAGCTGTCCCGCGGAGGGCCGGAGCTCTACTGCCTGTGTTTGTTATGGTGGCGAGAGTTCATTGTTTCTAGACTCTCTCCTCTCGACAAGTAGATACTTTGTTTTGGATAAACTGAAGATCGTTAAATCCTTCAGGAATCTTCCGCCTCTTCCGGCTGCCACCATCTGGTAAAGTCCTCAAAAGCAGAATCATCACATGCTGTTTGGCAGCGTCCCAGGATGTAAATATCTTCCCACCAATTGAGACTCCATTTTGGAAAATTTCATTGGTACATTGATCTAAGATCGACTTTAACTCCGGATCTGAATCCGGAGCAGTTGGATTACCATCCGGTGTTAGATAAAAAGGTTCGGAGCCTTCATGATTTTGCAAAGAGTGCTTGTCGCTGCTTGCACAAGAAGCCAAAAAGCACGTATAAAAAATTACTATGGAATTTTTGATCATTCTACTTCCATGAACCATAACGCCCACAGCAGGGGCGACCGAAGCGAAGCGTAGGGCGTCCCGCACAGGCCCGATGGGCCGGAGCATTCTGCCTGTGTTTGTTAAGTGAGCGGGCTTGCATCCTATTGAGACCCCAACCACATGATAAACACAGCAAAAATAATCACTAAAGACTGCAGTACGGCACCCACCTTGACTGAAACACGCAGAGCAACGCCAGGAATCAATAAGCTTAGGGACCCTAGCAATGATACTGAGGCGATGATCCTACCAATACTATGCGGCTCTTGGTGGATTGGCTCCAGAGCAGTATTTAGGAACAGCCACATGGAAATCAGCGCAAGTATAAAGCCAAGGCCAATTTCGACGTTCGATATATGCTTTAAAGCCTTTGAACTTTGCATCACAAGCTCACATAACGTTGCCAGCAAGGGCAGCCGAAGCAGAGCGTAGGCTGTCCAGCCCAGCCACCGGCTGGGCGATCTTGCCTGGCCTGGTTATAGCTGGCGCGCACTGAACGACCTACTTGCTCTCTGCCAGCCAACTTTGACTGGCCACTGCCCAATAAATTTACAGGGAAAATACCATACTTTTCCCACCAGTTAACTAGCTGATTGGCACCCCACAATGGCACAACTGACTTGCAGAGCTTGTTGACTTAAAACCAAAGCACTTGAACGAAACTGCGGTGCTAGCCTGCAGGAAAACTCTCTGGCGTAGCGTGTTCAGATAGAGGTTGTTATTTGCAGCAACTACAAGCCATCTAAAAATTGACCGCCACAATAACGCCGCGTTCAGGGGCTACCAATGCGGCGCACCCTTTTGTGTAAAATGTGAGCGCAACGAACTACACAAATAAGGTGCATAGCTTTGGGAGTCCCACTACAACGCTTTGTTAGGAGTTGCCTGGCCACTTTGGAAGAGCCTCTTCAATTACAATCCCGTTTTCAGTGCTTATCTTTAGTTTTAAACGATCTTCAAGCAACTCAATTGAGTACTTCCCTAAAGGACACCTACTCCCTTCATATGATGTGTCTACTTCGAAGGAATAGCTCCCAGCATCCGCTTTCAAAACTGCATACCTGAATTGGCCTTTACTACACCGAAATATGAGTGCCAGCCCTCCGTTAGCGCGCCTTGCCCAATGAAACTCTCGATAGAGCTCAGCACTTTCTGGAGCTTTAGACAATGATCCATACACGGCGATTGTAGTTGCCTGATCCTTCTCAGCGGCAGCAGCTGAATCAACCATTGCCCAACATAAAGCTATCAAGAATAAAGCACGCAATACTCTAAACTCCTAACGCCGCTAGCAAGGGCAGCCGAAGTAGCACGTAGTCTGTCCAGCCCAGCCCCGAAGGGGTTGGGCGAGCTTGTCTAGCCTGATTATGGCTGGCGCGCTCGGGACTGCCTACTAGCACCTTACCAGCTACATTTTGGCTGGCCGCTGCCCAATATTCACGAGGAAAGAATACCGCACTTTCCCCAACCAATTCCTATCTTACTGGCACTCCACGAAATTGCAGCGGACTGCCCCTTTTTACAGCAGCTGAGCGAACACTCTAGGAGCGAAACTGCCGAAATAATAATCAATAAAATTGCTCAATACCGAGTGCTATTTAGTGACGCTAAAGTCCCAGTTACTGCGTAAAATCAATAAAGCCGACCGCCACAATAATGCCCATCGCAGACGCAGCCAGCGCGGAGCGCATTTTGTGTTAATGTTTGAGCGCCAGCGAGTAACACAAAAGGTACGTAACGTTGGCTGTCGCTCTGCCGCTGCTTGTATGGTTGTTCTTGATCGATTCTAATGTTGAAAATCCTTTTCACTAACGGGTAAATTGAAACCCACCTTCGGCGGCCACCGAAGGCCTTGTTTGTCACAGTTCGCTGCTTGGCCGGTTCGTAAAAGACCGATAACAAGTATGAACGTGATAAGCACTCACTAGGCATAACTCGGATAGTCATGTGGGCCTCGAGCCCGAATAGCAAGGCGGAGATAGCTTATCTTATGGAACCTCAAGAGATCAATGTCGGTATCGATACCAGCAGTAAACAACTCGATATTTATGTGAGACCTACTGGCCAATTCTTTAGTGTTGCCAATGATAAAAATGGCATTAAGAATGCCATTAAACAATTACAACCTCTTAAACCTCAAAGAGTATTAATAGAGTCTACAGGAAGACTCGAATTAGAGTTTGTTTGCGCCGCTAACAAAGCAGGATTACCTGTTGTTGTTTGCAACCCTTCACAGATAAGGAGCTTCGCTAAATCCACAGGGCGACTCGCCAAAACTGACAAGCTAGATGCAATGGATATTGCACATTTTGGTGAGGCCATGAAGCCAAGACTATCGGAGCTAAAGCCAGAAAAGCTTTGGGAGATCAGTGACTTACTGGCGGTAAGAAGTCAGTGTTTAGAGATGAGCACAATGCAAAAGAACCGGCTTCAGAGGATGCCGAAATCGGTACACAAACCTATCCAGACCATTCTAAACACCATCAAGAAAGAGTTACAAGGTATCGACAAGCAACTGGATAAACTGGTTAACAGTGTGTCTGAGTGGCGGCAAAGGCGCGACCTATTGTTGAGCGCTAAAGGAGTCGGAAATGTATTGGCTTATACGCTGATGAGTGAACTTCCTGAGCTCGGAAAATTGAACCGTAAAGAGATCGCTGCACTTGTAGGTGTCGCCCCGATGAACCGTGATAGCGGCAGCTTCCAGGGAAAGAGATATATTCGAGGCGGAAGGCATCGTGTATGTACGGTTCTATTTGTTTCCATCATGTCGGCCATACAACATCATCCCAAACTAAAGCCGATGTATAAGCGATTAGTCGACGCTGGCAAACCTAAAAAGGTCGCTCTGATTGCCTGCATGAGAAAGCAGATTACGATCCTGAATACGATGGTAAAAAATAACACCTACTGGGATGAAAGTATGGCTTAATAACTTGACGAACAACCATAGTCACTTGTTATGTGTTTGATTTAGCGGCAATAACCTTACCTAAAACAACTAAGCCAGCCCCTAAAATTAATGTAGCCAATACATAGTTTTGGCCACCCTCTGTAGCTACAACTTTATAGTAAGTGTGACTATCCTCGCCGGTAAAGAAATTACTTATTGTTATCCAAAAATCTACCGGCAAGAAATTGCTCATAAAAGCCAACCCTGAATATGCAATAAATATCCAACCAAACCTTACAAACCACTTAGAGATCTTTTTCATGGATTACACATAACGCCCGCAACACCGGGCCGTTTTGAGCGCAGCGGAAAACGGGTCCGTGTGCTTGCGTTTGTTATACGAAAACTGGTTGCTGGTCTGCATATCCCCATACCCTGTAACACCCATTTTCTAAGGAGTATGGGATATTGTACTTTTTCAGAACAGTTGCTATAAAGCCACTGAAGTCAGTAATTCTATCACTCAAAAGGTTGCCCCTTCGCTCTCTTTTGAATGGGTCAATATCCATCCACTCGATACAGCTAGATTGACCGTAGCGAACCCATTCCCAATCAAGCAGCGAAAACCCAGGCATTGCCTCTAAGTCTCGTAGATATTTAAGCCTTACTTGAGGTTCGAAATCACTGTTACTTGTAATGGCATTAGCGAGTTCTCGCCACTTTGTTTTGTTCATATACGAAACAAGGTGCCGCTCTTCAATAAATTTTAGTGTTTCTTCGTTCATTGCCTACGTATAACGCCCACAGCACGGGCGGCCGAAGCGCAGCGTAGGCTGTCCCGCGGAGGCCCGAAGGGCCGAAGCAGCGTGCCTGTGATTGTTAAGAGTTATTGGCACCATGTTCCTGATTCCAACAAAAACACACAAACAAGTAGTAGCTACCAAATAGGGCGTATATCCACATAATTGTAAACCCCACGTGATCTATAGCACTACTACCAAATTTGGAATACAACAAAAATACCAAAAGTGAAGCAAAGAACGAGGTGTTCAGAATGACAGTACCTATAAAGCGCGCAACACCAAATCTACTCCCTTGCATTGGGCAGAGAAATGTAAATGGAAACCATGCAAATTTCTTAGCATGAAATACATTCATTATTTTAATAAACTCACTCATAACTCGATCTTTCGATTATGGCTCTTAACGCCCGCAGCAACGGCAGGCTAAAGTGGCGCGGCTTTTGGAACTAAAGGCGTGACGCTTTTTCCTGTCCGATTGCCTGCGCTTGTTATAACTAAGTACCGATTTCAATACAGAACTCTTGGTAAACGGATTGTATTTTGTTGACTAAAGACTCACCGTCAGAGAAGAAATGCAAGTCACGTGAACCGCCGTCATTATTTACTACAAAGATGAGTTCTTCCTGCTCTCCTTCAAAGGTTACGGCAAGAGATACCATATCCTTTTCATGGTCGGGTACTGCATCGTAAATATCCATCAATTGCTGCACGTGACTATCTCCAAAGTCGTCATCGAATATTGAGACAACTCTAGCAAGTAGTGGCTGGATAATAGAACTATCCGTATTCATTGATGCTTCAAACATCGTAACTTCCTAAAAGTTATAACGCCGCAAGCAACGGCCGAAATGTAGCGGCGAAGCCGCGGAATGTAGGTCCAGCCCACGTAGTGGGCGGTGTTGCCTTGCTTTGTTAAGCATGATGACCTCTCTTATAAAATGCATAGGCACACATAGCCAGCCCTACGGAATATAAAAAATCAAAAGACATTACGGAAATAGCAGTGTAAGTGGGTGAGCTAGATAATGAATCAGGGTAAGTAGCCCACAGCCACTCCATTGTAGGAATTGCTAACATGCTAGGCAGTAGCATTATGGTGAGGCCAATGATAAACAACCCGGAGGAGGACGAGCTTTGCTTTAAGATGCTGTATCCGGCGACTATCGCAACCAGAAGAGACGGCCAGGTAGAAAGCAAAGTCATTGTAATTATTTCGTAGATTTCCACTCGATCCCTCGTGATGCTTAAACGCCGCCAACAGGGGCGACCAACGTTGGGCGCCTTTTGCGCAATAATGGGAGCGCAGCGACCGCGCAAAAGGTGCACAGCGTTGGACGTCCCGCGGAGGGCCGAAGGCCCGGAGCAAACTGCTTGGCCTTGTTATGTGATTAAGAATCAAGCTTGCTATAACCCACGATTTTCCAGTGACCGCTTTGATGCCACTCTAGTGAAATTAAATACTTGGCACCAGATTTAAATTGCTTGGCGCAAAATAAAGTATTTGTACGAATACGCACTGACTCTTTTCCTGGAGGATACTCTGACGAAATGTATACTCCTGGCATTTGAATACAGCGAGCGCCTTCCGGGCATTCGAAAACGTATACATATGCCTCAACATTGAATCTTCTGTTTCTTGGAAGATTCTCAGTAAATTCGATTAGCTCGTGTTCTCCAGCACTCCCTTTTGTACGAATTGAACAGTTCATCAGGGGATTTGCGAACGCCAAACTTGAAACAATCGATAGTGTCATTAAAAGTATGAGGTGCGCTTTCATTCTTTGAGCCTACTCTCACATAACGCCCGGCTTAAGGGCGGATTTGTAGCAGCGAAGCTGCGGAAAAGCCGTCCCAGCCATGCGAAGCATGGCGACTACAGCCGCTTGTTATACGTTGCGCTTTGTAACATGTAATGTACGTCTTTCTTTTGCGCTTATTACCACGTTGTTAAACTCAGCCTTCCAGGCTCCGAACTTTACGAAATTGCTTCTCGCTTGACGAAGACTCATATCATCGTTTAAATCAGATGCCGCATCCCAATCTGGGTTTTCTGGATCAAGACAGTCGTCTTCCCAGAAGCAGACTGGGCATACTAGGCATTTGCCTCGCTCCGCTAGTGAATAATAATCACAGCACGGGCACTGCTTCATATTTTCACTCATGGGGAATTCCTTTAATTCCATCGCTCGGTCTCGACTTACGTATAACGCCTTGCGCACAGGAAGCCGAACCTTAGGTTTGGCTGTCCAGCCGCGAAGCGGCGATTGTGCCGCAACTTGTTAGGCATTGCATTTACTCCCGCTCTACAATTTCCGCTGCCCAATCACTCCAGCTTTCTTCTCCCAAGTCGTCTACGACAGCGCCTGGATTAATAGAACACCACCAGTCTTTAACTAAATTATATTCGCGACTTGAGATTTCGAATGGAGGCCAGCTGTCCATTCTACCATCCTGATCACATGGGTCATTTCCCTGTATTAGAAACTGATTTAAAAAATTGTGCGGTGGAAAATATCCGGACAACTCTACAACACCGAAAATACCATAAAGGACCTTCGAGTTTTCAGTTAATACTCTCTTCGCCCTTTCAACGCCCATTTCTTAATGATGCCTAACGCCCAGCGCAGGCGCAGCCAGCGCGGAGCGCATTTTGTGTTAATGTTTGTGCGCCAGCGAGTAACACAAAAGGTGTGTAGCGTTGGCTGTCGCTCTGCCGCTGCTTGTTATGCATTGCGCTGGCACTTATGTTTGGGCTTAAAATCTAGGACTTTGTTGTACGTGTCACCTACAACGTAGGTCCCTTTTTTGAACCGGTACTTACTTAGCGTCTTGATGGCAGCTCTATTGAATATTTCCGTTTCTGCCTTGACGACCTTTATGTTTTTAGCTTCTCCAGCTTCATCAATTTGGAAGGCTAGCTTTACTGATCCTGATAGCTCTCTACAAAATGGAGGCATTGGGTAGATTGGCTCTACCTCCTCAACTGCCTCTTGGGCAACTGAGATCGCTGAAGAAAAGACCAAACTAAGTGTAAGTACGAATTTTTTCATTACTGATGCATAACGCCTGCCGCAGCCGCTGACAAAATGGGCGCTTGTTTTGCGGCCTTTTGCAAAACAAGTGGCCGTTTTGGCAGTCGGTTGCCGGCACTTGTTATGTGTTTTGCTGCTTAAGGTAAGAAATAATTTCATTTAGCACCCTTTGCCCCATTGTTTTAATAACAAGCTCATTTAGTTCGCCGGATAGGAACCCTGACCATGTGGTACTTGAAGCACCTGATGAATGAGCGAACCGACCTGACGTACACCAGACTTTGTGATCGGAGGAAATGTAAACCTCATATAACTCTCCACCTGGAGTGTCATTGGTCCATTCTTTTAACTTTTGAGGAGGCTTATATTTTCCCTTCTTCTTAAAAAACACAAAATTCCCTTATGACGCATAACGCTTTGCTCAACGGCGCGCGCAGTTTGCGCGTCCGGTGGAGGGCCGTAGGCCCGGAACGAATTGCAGCAATTTGTTAGGTGTTTCTAGCACGATCTACTCTCTCGATTAACTCCGTGATAACGGGGTTTCTAGAGAATGGGTTAAACCTCATTGGAGGATTAAACGCAAGCTCCTTGCCGATAGCGCCATCTGAACGAATTTGTAATACAACCCTTTCCGGCGAACTCATCTGGGCGTAACTAATGTTAATGATATCTTTGAGTAGGACTCTTTGTTCTTGCCCTCCTTTACGGAAGAGCAATGAGTCTCCCTCGTCATAGACTTCATCAGCTAGATCCCAGAGTAACTTTTTGAAGAAGAAAAAGCCAAAGACAGCCATAATAACTGGCACAACCAAGAACATTATGGACTCCTGGGCTGCCCCAGCTGCCAAAGATGTGACTAGAAAGAATGAAAGAAACCCAAACCATATACTTGGAAAAAGCTTCTTAAAATAGAATGTTGATCCTGATATTTTCTTCATACTATCCCTGACACCTAACGCCTTGCTCAGCTGCGCATTGAACTTAGGGTGATTTTGCGCATCAGCGCGAAATTCAAACTAAGTTCAAGGTGTCAGCTGCAGCAATTTGTTAGGTATTTTATTTTTTCCTACCAAGATATTCCAATAAATATTCTTTAGCAATCCATTTACAGTTTTCCCAGCTGTAACATATTTCCCTTTCTGTTTCTAAAAGTTTTTCAGGTGTATTGATATCCACATAACGAGTAGGAAGTAATATGGCATCCTTGTATCCATTTTCGCTTGGGCGCTCTAACTTTCTAATACCATAACCACTGTGCATGACAATCAAATCAGGAAAACTTGATAGACAATTTTTCCGTAATTCTGCCTCAGCTGCTTGCGAAGTAGAATTCGTACTCATTAAAGGTCTAAAGACACTTTCTTTCCTATTTAGAAATACAAGATAATAATTACCTAAACCGTGGCCAATAAAATAACCGAACTCTATATATTCACCTACTTTTGAATTTTTTATAGGATTGATTACCTTTGCCTTGTAAGAAACTCCACATGGCTTCTCTTCAGTTCCTAATGTACTACCATTTTCTATTCTAACAATAGCAGTAACATCTGACCGATCTAGCAGCTCACCAATTTCAACCCTCGGCAAAGTAGTACCGGCCGATACAACTGGAAGAAAAAGTAAAATCAATAAAATAAACCTATTCATACTCTCCCCGAACCTAACGCCAAGCTTTGGGGCGGACCACGCAGTGGGCCGTCCCAGCAGCCGAAGGCTGCGACAACAGCGCCTTGTTATGTTTTGATTGTTTCAACTAACCGCTCAAATATAAAAGTAGTTGGACCGTATTTTTGTTTTACGCAAATCTCGAATGTTTCAATCACCAGCCTAGTACCTACAGCGACGTCTTCACTATCCCAGTAGCCGCAGCGATCATACTCTATCAGCGAACCATCAAGATCAATTTCTACAGCATCGTACTGTTCGTTAAACTGGTCGATTCTCTCGCCGACAAAAGTGACAACACCACTCTTTTTTTTATGGGGCATAGCACCAGCTTCATAGCTCTGCCACCACTGACGAGAACCTACAACCCCATTGGATTCAATATACTCTGGCCAATCCGCCTCAAGAACTTCGTTAACTGAAGCTGCCCATGGTGACTTAGATTCCTTTAAATCAAATATTACTGGCATTCTCTAAATCTCGGTGAAACATAACGACTACAACAGGGGCGGCTGGAGCGTAGCGTAGGCCGTCCCGCGAAGGGCCAAAGGCCCGTAGCAACCTGCTTGTACTCGTTAGGGTTGGTACCCACTAAGTTTGATAACTTTACGGACATATACTGCCTCCCGAATGTCATTTCTCTCAGCCCAGGAAAAACTAAATGGGAATACTAGCGTACATAAACTCATCATTTTATCATCCATGAAAAATATGTACTCCCCAGACAGCTCAAGAGAGAGCGAGTTTGAATCGCCGTATAGCATAAAATTATCAGCTATTTCCCCTTTTAGCTTAGCTGTAACTCTCAATTCATAGCTAAATGTCTCAATAGAGTTTTCTGGAGCGTAAGTTCCCTTCATGACTTGCGCCACGAATACTTGATTTCGAATATCCCAATTTTTCTCTAAATCAAAAGGGTTTTCCGGACACTCCCCGCCATAAGCTGTAGGACCGAAAAATATAAACAGTAAGCTTATAAATTTCCTCATTTCTATTCGGAACCTTAACGTTGCCAACAGGGGCGGCCGAAGCAGCGCGTAGGCCGTCCAGCCCAGCTATCAGCTGGGCGAGCCTGCTTGGCCTAGTTATGTGTTTTCAATACCTGCCCATGACTGGCCGTTTACTAACTTAACCTCTACACTAATCTCTTCAAATTCTGGAGAATAATCTTCAATATGAATAAAGTCAGTGGAAATTTTATTACCTGACTCATCTTGAAGCATCAACTCCAGACCATCTCTCTTTTGATAATACTCATCATATTGCTCGCTGGCGAATAGCTTAAAAACACTTTTTACTTTTTGATAGTCAGGACCTTGTATAAAACGTCCATGAACCATACCCACACCTAAATCAGCATGCTCCAGCCTCGATTGACCTATGTAAAAATCTTTTGAAAGTATGTAGTAATTCATGTGGCCACATAACGAAAATAGATATGCGGAACCGTTAAGAAAGTTGGCAGTGCCTTTGTGCAAGCAAAGGGAATGACAACTTTTAGGTTTCCGCATAATCGGGTTGTTATTTGTTGCTCGTGGCACTGTGTACAAATCCACTACAAATATCTTTCTTTTATTGTCTACCACGATTCGGAGAGAGAAACTAGCAGCACTAGGTTCGCGGCCTTGCTTCGAAGCGGCTGCGCCGTCCGCATTAACTTCGTTATGCGAGCGTCGCTGAAGCTTCGAAGCTTACATGAAGGTCGAACCGTTGGCTATGGGCTTTCCCGCCAATACTGTTTTTTTATACAGCAACCTAATAATTACCTGCTATTCTTTATTGAACCCCCGCAAAACTGGAGCGAGCGACCAATAACGCCGCAAGCAACGGCCGAAATGTAGCGGCGAAGCCGCGGAATGTAGGTCCAGCCCACGTAGTGGGCGGTGTTGCCTTGCTTTGTTAAGCATGATGACCTCTCTTATAAAATGCATAGGCACACATAGCCAGCCCTACGGAATATAAAAAATCAAAAGACATTACGGAAATAGCAGTGTAAGTGGGTGAGCTAGATAATGAATCAGGGTAAGTAGCCCACAGCCACTCCATTGTAGGAATTGCTAATATGCTAGGCAGTAGCATTATGGTGAGGCCAATGATAAACAACCCGGAGGAGGACGAGCTTTGCTTTAAGATGCTGTATCCGGCGACTATCGCAACCAGAAGAGACGGCCAGGTAGAAAGCAAAGTCATTGTAATTATTTCGTAGATTTCCACTCGATCCCTCGTGATGCTTAACGTTGCCAGCAAGGGCAGCCGAAGCGAAGCGTAGGCTGTCCAGCCCAGCCTCCGGCTGGGCGATCTTGCCTGGCCTGGTTATAGCTGGCGCGCTCTGAACGACCTACTTGCTCTCTGCCAGCCAACTTTGGCTGGCCACTGCCCGATAAATTTACAGGGAAAAATACCATACTTTCCCCACCAGTTAACTAGCTGATTGGCACTCCACAATGGTGCAGCTGGCTTGCAGAACTTGTTGGCTTTAAACGAAGGCACTTGAACGAAACTGCGGTACCAGTTTGAAGGAGAACTCTCTGGCGAAGCGTGTTCAGGTAGAGATTGTTACTTGAAGCAACTACAAACCATCTAAAAAATGACCGCCACAATAACGCCGTGCTCAATTGCTGGCAAAAGTGGCGCGACTTTTGAATCAAAAGGCGTGACGCTTTTGACTGTCAACTGCAGCACTTGGTTATAACCTTTCCAGCACAACATCTGATTCAAGATCAGTATTATCACTGAGCCTTAGCAATAAATTGACCCCCTCAAATCTAAACTCTATTGAGGAGAACTCTTCGAAAGACCCTTTGCAAGTAATTGATAAAACTTTCTTATGCTTCAGGTCTAGCTCTTTAGCAAGATCTACATGCTCCAAATCATCCACGTCGCAAAATGCATCTTCTTCACTCCACTCTTCCCAAAATCCGAGCGCAGCATCGAGAAAAAAGCGTTGGTAGAGTTCAACTTCTTTTAACTTCAAAATGAGCATTAAAACATTGCTTTCACTCTCTTCCGTATAAATGACAATGAAATTCTCAATTGTCTTACTCGTTAGAGAGGCGCATTCAAAGCTATGATCGTTCGTAATTCTCTGACCGATTTCGATATCCTCAAAAAGTTATAACAGTTAATTCAAAAGAAGCGTCTTTATATCACCCTTCAATATAATTCTACTCACTTCTTTCAAGATAACCTAAAAAACCCAATAATATCAAAAAGTTAAGAACTTTGGCATATTTCTCAACAGGTAGATATATAGCAGGCGCTATATATCTACCTGCTTTTTCTGCTCTTTATAACATTACCAACCCTATAAAAATCAAAGAGATAGATCGTCACCTCCAGAAATAGGAGAAGCTTCTCTTGAATTCTGATATTGACAGCAGGACAAAAGAGCAAATACTGTATATAAAAACAGTCTAAGGGCAATATCATGGACGACATTCGCCACAAAATCCCAGGTAAGCCTGAACGATTTATGGACAATCTGCGATTTCATATTCGAAAGCAGGGACTATCGTACCGAACAGAGCAAACTTACACCCATTGGATTAAACGCTTCATTCATTTCAATAAAAAGAAGCACCCTAACGATATGGGAGCTGTTGAGATTGAGACGTTTCTCTCTCACCTTGCAGTTCAGGGCCTTTGCTCAGCAAATACACAGCGAATAGCTCTGAACGCTTTGATATATCTGTACAAGAGATTCTTAGGTAGGGATATTCAGGCTCTGGACTTTAAACTGGCAAAACAACAAAAGTACTTGCCCGTGGTTTATAGCCGTAGAGAAATATCAGCAATTTTGGATCACCTTGAAGGCACCTACAGATTACAGGTTGAGCTAATGTACGGTAGCGGCCTTCGCAGCGCCGAACTGCTTTCTTTGCGTATAAAGGATATAGACTTCGACAGCAATAATATTTTTGTTCGAGGTGGTAAGGGGGATAAGGATCGCACTACGATATTACCTAATGGGTTAATTGTGCAGCTACATAGGCAGGTGGAGTCTGTTTCCCTATTACACCAACAAGATCTTTTGGCTGGTTTTGGTTCGGTTTATTTACCTAACGCTTTGGAAAGAAAGTATCCAAGTGCAAGCCGACAACTGGCTTGGCAATACCTTTTCCCTTCCAGCACCATCGGCCAATGTCCTCGCTCCGGTGAAAACAGAAGGCACCATATGCACGCGTCAACTTTAGCGCGCCAGGTTCGTATAGCTGTCAAGCTAGCGGGAGTCAATAAGCCGGCTCGTTGCCATGCATTTCGCCATAGCTTTGCGACTCACTTGCTCGAAGCGGGTTATGACTTGCGTACGATTCAGGAGTTGCTAGGGCATTCGGATGTTAGTACTACTGAAATTTATACCCATGTCGTAAATCGGGGAAATAAAGGCGTTTTAAGCCCCTCAGATCGACTGCGCAACATTAATAAAATTGAGGAGGATGGAGCTAACTATTTTGTTGGGAGTAAAGTTGGGGAAGTACAGGGGCTTAGCTTATTGGCTGCATCTTAGTAGTGCGGAGACCGGATACCGGCTCCCGCCGGTATCTAATAGAAAAAAGCCGATCGAATTATCCCGGTGTTACATCGCCATTCTGCGCGCGATGGCGCAGTGCGTGATCGATCAGAACCAGGGCCATCATGGCCTCTGCGATAGGCGTTGCTCGAATACCAACACAGGGGTCGTGGCGGCCTTTGGTGACGACTTCAATGGGATTGCCGGAGCGGTCAACGCTGCGGCCGGGAATACGCAAACTGGAAGTCGGCTTCAGGGCGATATGGGCAATGATATCCTGGCCACTGGAAATACCACCCAACACACCACCGGCATTATTCGACAGGAACCCTTCTTCCGGAGTGATTTCATCTCGGTGCTCAGTGCCCTTCTGCTCCACGCTGTCAAAGCCAGCTCCAATTTCCACGCCTTTTACCGCGTTAATACTCATTAAGCCGTGGGCCAGATCTGCATCCAGGCGATCAAAAATAGGTTCACCCAGTCCGGCTGGGACGCCGCTGGCGTGTACTGAGATACGCGCACCGATGGAGTTCCCCTCTTTGATCAGCTCCTGCATGTAGGTCTCCATTTCGGGGACCCGATCGGCATCCGGGCTAAAGAAGGGGTTTTGTTCTACCTGGTCCCAATCCAGTTTTTGTACTTTTATCGGGCCCAATTGCGAGAGATAACCGCGCACTTCAATGCCGTATTTTTGTTTCAGCCATTTTTTGGCGATGGCCCCAGCGGCAACCCGCATGGCAGTTTCACGGGCGGAGGATCGACCACCCCCACGGTAGTCGCGAATGCCGTATTTTTGCCAATAGGTGAAATCGGCATGGGCTGGCCTTACCTGTTCAGCGATATTGCTGTAGTCCTTGGAGCGCTGGTCGGTATTTTCAATCAACAGGCCAATGGGCGTGCCGGTGGTTTTTCCCTCGAAAACACCGGAAAGGATTTTTACCTGGTCGGGTTCGCGGCGCTGGGTGGTATAGCGGGAAGTGCCCGGCTTGCGGCGGTCCAGCTCTCGCTGAATTTCTTCTTCACTAATCTCCAGACCCGGAGGGCATCCATCGACGATACAGCCGAGCGCGGGGCCGTGGCTTTCGCCAAAGGTGGTGACACAAAACAGCTTGCCAAAGGTATTGCCCGACATAGACGACTTTTCCAGCTAGTAGGTGGTAAAACAGGATGGCCCACAATAGGGGCGCGCATTATAAATGATCTGCCCGCCCCAGTGCGCAGACTGGGGCAAAAAGCACAAGTGTCCGCAGAACCGGGCTTGTACCCATAACCCGGCAACCGAGATTGCCGGGGAGGCAAAAGGAATTATTCCTTTTCGAAGTAGGGTTGATAGGCGAGCAGTTCTTCCCGGCTGATGGCAAAAACACCGTGGCCACCATCCTCAAACTCGGGCCACATAAACGGCACCTCCGGGAAGGCTTTTTCCAGGGCTTCCCAGCTATTGCCCACTTCGCAGATCAACAGGCCATCGGGCTGCAAGTGGTTGGCAGCCTCGCGCAGCAGGCGGCGGGTAAAATCGAGACCGTCATCGCCAGAGCCCAGGGCTATATCCGGCTCAGCGTGGTATTCCTTGGGCATTTCGGCCAGATCGCGGGCATCGACATAGGGCGGGTTGCACACGATCAACTCGTAACTCATACCGTGCAGGCCGGAAAATAGGTCCGACTGCACTGCGCGCACGCGTTCGTTCAACTCGTGACGATTGATATTGATCTGTGCAACTTCGATCGCGTCCTCGGAAATATCGCTCACATCGACACGCGCTTCCGGGAAGGCCTCGGCACAGGCGATACCGATACAACCGCTACCACAACAGAGGTCCAGAATCGCCAGGGGCTCAACATTGAGCCAGGGCTGGAAGTTGTGGCGAATCATCTCGCCAATCGGTGAACGGGGTACCAGTACCCGCTCGTCCACATAAAATGTCATATCGCAGAAATGCGCTTCCTTGGTCAGGTAGGCCGCCGGTACCCGCTCGCTAAAGCGCCGCTCCAGGATAGTGAGTACGTCACGGCGCTCCTCCATGGTCAAACGGGCCTGGAGTATCTCCGGCTTACTGTAAGGGGGGAGATGCAGGGCGTGGGTTACCAGTAAAACGGCCTCGTCCCAGGCATTGTCGGTGCCATGGCCGTAGTAGAGGTCGGCCTCATTGAATCGGCTGGTCCCCCAGCGGATATAGTCCAAAACAGTGGTCAGTTCGTGGAGGCTTGTTTCACGCCTTTCTATCATCAATCTATCCTTAAGTGCTTTGTATCTCGTCGGGGCCCACTGTCACTAGCGGGTGCCCTCTGTTGCTGCTGCAGAGGGGCCAATCAATGCCCGGGGAGTGTAGTTTGCTCACACCAAATAAGCGACGAGTAAGGTTAAGTGGCCATTTTACAGCTGCTACCTAAAGACCCTAAGCCATTTTTCCGCCCAACTTCGCTCCGCCCTGCTAACAAAATAGCCTTCGCCAGTGGTCGTCAAATAACAGCTAACAAGCTCCTGGGGCCGCGAGGATCTTTACTCTCGGGTTACAAACGCTTAGGGTAGCGCACCCGCCCTTCGGGCTGAGATGTTGGAAAGAGCAGCATGAACGAACATTACGCGCGAATTATTGAAGCAATCGGCGAAGATCCGCAACGCCCTGGGCTCAAAGACACCCCGGAGCGCGCCGCCAAAGCCATGGAATACCTGACACGCGGCTATAAACAGACCGTGGAAGATGTAGTCAACGACGCGCTCTTCCCGTCCGACTGCAGCGAAATGGTGCTGGTTAAGGATATCGAGCTCTACTCCCTGTGTGAGCACCACCTGCTGCCGTTTATCGGCCGCGCCCACGTAGCCTATATTCCCAATGGCAAGGTCGTTGGCCTGTCCAAGGTAGCACGCATTGTGGATATGTTTGCGCGCCGCCTGCAGATCCAGGAGCAGCTGACCGTAGAGATCGCCGAGACCCTGCAAAACGTTACCGGTGCTGCCGGTGTCGGCGTGATCATCGAAGCCAAGCACATGTGCATGATGATGCGCGGTGTGGAAAAACAGAACTCTGTGATGAAGACTTCGGCTATGCTCGGTACTTTCCGCAGCAACCAGGCTACCCGCAACGAGTTCCTCTCCCTGCTGCGCCAGTAAACGCCACAGGTACCCAGCGGCCGCCAGGGCCGCTTTGACCGAGGAGTGACCGCTATGCCTCACCTGATCATAGAGTATGCGAAAAATCTGGAAGAGAAGATTTCTGTCGCTGCACTGGTCAGCTCGGCTCAGGAGGCGATGCACCGTTCCGGTTTGTTCGCCTCCCACAATATCAAGACCCGCGCCAAGTCCTACGATCAGTTTATTGCTGGGGACAATGGCAACAGCTTTATCCACGCAGAGATCCGCTTGCTTGAAGGGCGCTCTACGCGGGAAAGGGAGGCATTAAGCTCGGCGGTTTTTAACAGCCTGTGCCAATTTGCCGAGGGAGTTCCCGCAGTCTCGGTAGAGGTGCGGGAGATGGATGCCAGCTGCTATTCCAAGCGGGTTCCCTTCTAAGCGGTCTCACCGCGCAAAAAAGGCCCAAACCACTCTGCAATCGCCCGGGCACCACTCTCCTCCAGATGTAAGTGGTGGCTTCCTGGAATCTCACGTGCCTCGATACCCGGAAACTCTTGCAGTACAGGGCGCAGGCGCTTGAGCATATCTGCAATACCATCTTCAGCGAGAACCAGCTGCACCGGCATCTTCAATCGGGATAAGTAAGCTTTAATCTGTGGCTCATTGAGCTTGGCTGTGGAAGCCGCCATCAGCCGGGGGTCATTACTCCACATATAACCCCCCTCCACTTCCCGGGTGCCCCGCTCGGTCAATACCTGCGCTGCCCACTCAGTTAGCGGGAACATGCCATTTTTGCGCGCTTCGACCGCCTCTTCGAAGGTACCGTAAACCCGCAGCTTGCGCGTGCCGTAACGGGCTCTCTGGGCAATGGCCTTGGCCAGGTTCTCCGGAGCTTTTTCATCTTCGGTGGAGGGAGGTACCAGGCCATCGATCAGTGCCAGGCGCTTTACCCGATCGGGAAAAGCACCTGCGGTTATCACCCCGGCGATAGCACCTCGGGAGTGCGCCACAATGGAGAACTTGCGCCAGCCGAGCGCGTGCACCGCCCCCAAAATATCTTCCGCCTCTTCCCAGATGTTGTAGTTGGCATCGAGTGAGCGGTGATAGCTGCGTCCGTGGCCCGGCATATCTATCGCTACCAGATTAATTCCGCTCAGTAGGGGAGCCAGCCGACTGAAGGTGGCACAGTTATCCAACCAGCCGTGAAGAGCAATTACCGGCTCTCCCTCCGGGTCGCCCCACTGGCGTGCGGCAATCGACTTGTGATCAAACTCAAGGGTGATTTCACGGGGAGTGAATTGATTTATCGCCAAAGTGATATCCACCGGATAGTGACTAAAACAGGTGGTGAAATGGTGCGGCCCACCAACAACATCCGCAATGACAGTTGTGATCAGCGCAATAGGGATTTACTGGCAGACACGACCAGAAAAATTACTCTGCGTGCTGCAACCACTCCAAGTCAGCGCAGCCATTAGCCCATACATCCGCACTGACACAGGCGAGGCTGGAAGTGCCCATCGGGTGTTCGTTACCGCTGCCACAGAGGCCATTGAGCAGACTGCCCACCAGAGGCTGGTGACTAACCAGCAGAAGCGGGAAGGTATCCTGGGTTTGCAAATGGTCGAGCAGTTGCTGTGGATAGGTATTGCCGATCAGCAGCGACTCGGTAATAACGGGCAACCCCAACTGGGCGGCAGCAATCTCAGCGGTTTCCTGGGTGCGTACAAATGGGCTGGCCCAAATAGCCTTTACCTCCGCCAGTTCCTCGGCGCGCTTTTTACAAACCTGTGCAACCTGCCTGCGCCCGCGCTCTGTCAGGGCTCTCTCTGCATCATTGGCGAGCATGGGCTCGGCTTTACCGTGACGCAAAATAAACAGCTGCATGGGGCTTCCTCAAGGGTGGGTTGTTACTTTATCGATATCTGCGGGAGTATTCGTAGGGAGGGCAGCGGATATTTATCCGGTGCCCTCGGATAAGGCACCGGATAAATTAGCGATAGGAAAAGCGATCAGTTCTTGTCGACAGGTTTGTCGGCGTCGTCGGCACTTTCCTCAACCAGCTCGGGCTTTTCACTGCTCTCGGGCTCGGAGCTACCCAGGATAATGGCATCCTCGGCTTCGTCTTCAGCCTTGTCCTTTTCACGCTTTACTTCTGTAGAAACCACTTCTGCAGAAACATCTTCGGCGCCCTCGTAACCGGACAAATCCTCTACTTCAGATTCAGGCCACTCGGAAAACGGGAAAGGTTTTTCGTCGGAGTTGTAGATCAGGAATTGAATCGCCTGGTAAACATAGGAGGCGAGCTGATCGCCAAAGCGACGCAGATTATCGTTGGATTTCCCGCTGATAATCGAAAACAGGAATTGCAGTATCACTACCGCCATCAGTAACCACGCGGCAACCTGAAGGCACACTGCAAACAGCACCATATAGATAAGGCGCACCCACTGGTTGCCGGAAGTAAGATTGCGCTTTAGATCGTCATTTTTCATATGAGGCTTCCATTTAAGGCTTGGCCGAGTAGGCCACATCAAAAGTTTGCGCGCCCGACATCAAATTGCGAATCACCTCAGGAATCGGCCGCTGTTCAAATAATATGGCGTGAATCGCGGAAACCAAGGGCATGTAGACACCCATTTCGTCAGCTTTCTGTTTAATCAGACGAACCGTATTCACACCTTCGGCCACCTGACCAATTTCTGCGACAGCCTGATCGAGCGGCTTGCCCTTACCGACCATATACCCCACCCGGTAATTTCGGCTGAGATCTGAGGAGCAGGTCAAAATCAAGTCGCCGACACCGGCGAGGCCTATAAACGTCATAGGATCGGCACCCATCGCTTCGGCAAAACGCATCATTTCTGCCAGGGAGCGGGTAATCAATAAACTGATGGTATTTTGCCCGCGCTCCAGCGCCGCAGCCATACCAGTGATGATCGCGTAGATATTTTTTAGCGCACCGGCAAGCTCGACTCCAAACACATCGCTACTGGAATAAACCCGGAAAGTCTCCGAGTGCAGTGCCGATTGAATCGCTTTGCAAAGTGCCTCGTCTTCACTGGCCACCACCGTTGCAGTGTAGTGCCCCGCAACAATTTCTTTTGCAAAATTTGGTCCGCTCAAGACCCCGACACGCATGTCGGTGGTTTCCTCGCGCAGGATATCGCTCATTAAGTGGAAGTTGTCGTGCTCGATTCCCTTAGTGGTGGAGATCAGCATGGTGCCCGGCGCTAACAGCGGGGCTACTTTTTTTACCACCTCGCGAAAGGATTTACTGGGTATCGCGACAAAAACGATACTGCAACCATCGACCGCTTGCTCCAGGTCGCTGGTAAGTTGTAATTCCGGGTGCAGCGGCACGCCGGGCAGGTATTTATGGTTTTCTCGAGTGTCGCGACACTCAGCCGCCGTCTCCGCGTTGCGCATCCACTGGCGGGTGTCGTGGCCGTTGCCCGCCACAATGTTAGCAATCGCGGTTCCGAAACTGCCGCCGCCCAATACGGCAATAGCGAGGGGGTTGGAAGTTTCTTTTTGCATTGTCACACCGATAAAGCTTCTTATAAGACTTGCGGATTATAGAGGCATGACCCGCTGAGCCCAATGGGGTCAATTTGTTTTAAACTTCTGCCAATTGTGCGAAACGGCACAGTAAATAGCAAAAACGGCCCTCTGCCTTGACCAACCGATAAAACACCGCTCGATCCGGCAGGGGCCGCTTCTGGGACCAGCAAAGTCTAAAACAACTCCGCTGGCCATCGCTTAGCACCAATCAATAGCGCTGACTTAACCGTGCATTTCCAGCAACAGCGTGTTCAGGCGGCGCACATAATCCGCCGGATCTGCCAACTGGTTACCGGCGGCCAGGTTAGCCTGGTCCATCAGGATATTGGTGAGATCCGCAAAGCGATCTTCATCCGCCTCCTGGTCCAGACGCTGTACCAGTGGGTGGGACGGATTGATTTCAAAGATCGGCTTGGCATCTGGCAGGGCCTGGCCGGCCTGTTCCAGGATGCGGCGCATTTGCGGGCCCATATCCTGTTCGCTCACCACCAGACACGCTGGGGAGTCCACCAGGCGAGTGGTTGCGCGTACGGATTCAACGCGACCTTCCAGAACTTCCTGTACCCGCTCAACCAGGGCACCGGACTCCTGCTCAACTTTTTCGCGCTCAGCTTTGTCTTCGTTGCTCTCAGCTTCACCCAGATCCAGCGCACCTTTGGCCACGTCCTGGAACTGCTTGCCGTCGAACTCGTTCATATGGCCCACGAACCACTCGTCCACCTGATCGGTGAGCAGCAGCACTTCGATACCCTTCTTGCGGAATACTTCCAGGTAGGGGCTGGACTTGGCCGTAGCGAAGTTGTCGGCACACACGTAGTAGATCGCCTTTTGGCCATCCTTCATGCGACCCACATAGTCTTCCAGGGATTGATCCTGCTTCTCGGTATCGGTATGGGTGCTGGCAAAGCGCAACAGCTTGGCAATTTTCTCTTTGTTGGAGAAATCTTCAGCCGGACCTTCTTTCAATACATTGCCGAACAGATCCCAGAATTTCTGGTATTCATCGCCATCTTTCTTCGCCAATTTATCCAGCATATCCAGAACACGCTTGGTCAGCGCACTCTTGATCGCATCGGTATTGCGATCTTTTTGCAGGATTTCACGAGATACGTTCAGCGGCAGATCGTTGGAGTCCAGAACGCCTTTCACGAATCGCAGGTACAGCGGCAGGAACTGCTCCGCATCATCCATGATAAAAGTGCGCTGTACATACAGCTTGAGGCCGCGAGCGGCATCGCGCTGGTACAGATCAAACGGTGCGCGCGCAGGGATGTAAAGCAGGCTGGTGTAATCCTGTTTGCCCTCTACGCGGTTGTGGCTCCAGGTTAAGGGATCGTCGAAATCGTGGGAGATATGCTTGTAGAACTCCTTGTACTCCTCAGATTTCACATCGGAGCGGGGACGAGTCCACAGGGCCTGGGCAGCGTTTACTGCTTCAAACTCAGGCGCCTTTTCTTCTTTCGGCTCTTCGCCCTCTTCCGCCGCCGGCATTTCCTCTTTCAGCATTTCCACCGGAATGGCGATGTGATCGGAGTACTTTTTAATGATGGAGCGCAGGCGCCAGCTATCGGCAAACTCTTTCGCTTCTTCTTTCAGGTGCAGAACCACCCGGGTACCGCGCTGGGGCCATTCAATAGTCTCTACGGAGTATTCCGCTTCACCGTGACACTCCCAGTGCACACCCTGGTCGGAATTCAAACCGGCGCGACGAGTGAATACGTCCACTTTGTCAGCGACGATAAAGGCGGAGTAAAAGCCCACACCGAACTGGCCGATCAGGTGCGCATCTTTTTTCTGGTCTCCGGTCAGCTGCTGCATAAATGCAGAGGTGCCGGAGCGGGCGATAGTACCGAGGTTTTCGATAACTTCATCGCGGCTCATACCAATACCATTATCGGTAATGGTGAGCGTTCCCTCTTCCTTGTCAAACTCGATGCGAATACGCAGGTCTGCATCTTCGCCCAGTAATTCGGGCTTGGACAGCGATTCAAAACGCAGCTTATCGGCGGCATCAGAAGCGTTGGATACCAGCTCGCGCAGGAAAATCTCCTTATTGGAGTAGAGCGAGTGGATCATCAGGTGCAGTAGCTGCTTGGCTTCCGTCTGGAATCCATGGCTCTCTTTTTGGGCCTCAACGGTCATCTATTCGGTCTCCCCGTAAACGTCAATCGGAACAGGGAGCAAATATTGGGATCAGCCAGCAGGTTTCAAGGGGGGAGGGACAATCACTTACCAGTGGAGATCAGCGATCTCCACTGGTTTGAGCGGTAGCGAGATTACCTTTGCCGGTAATATCGATCACGAAATTGGCAGTGAGATCTGAGATCACACGGGACTCCGCATTCATCAGGATGGCAATACCCACTTTCAACTTTTCCGAATAGGCCACCGCCGCACGGAAGCCCGCAACCCAACCGCCGTGATAAATAATGCGGTCATCACCGATGGTGTAGAGGCGCCAGCCCAAGCCGTAGCCTGCATGAGACAGGTAGTCTCTCCAGATACGATGGCGCATATGGCGCTGGGTAGCGACTCGCTCTGTAGTCATATCGGCGATCACTTCCGGTGACAGTACCTTCGGGTAGTAGCCCATCTGGGCTTTCAGCCACTGGGCCATATCAGAGATACTGGCATTCACTCCCGCCGCCGGTGCAGCAAAGTAGTATTCCTTCTCCACTTTCACTGGGCGCCAACCACTACCAGTCTGGATATGGGGTGCCGCACGGTTGTCGGAGGCCATAAAGCTCTCCCAGCCAACCGATGCATTCTGCATTTTCAGCGGGACAAAAATTCTCTTCTTAAGCTGGCTGGCAAAGGAAACCCCGGTCGCCTCAAAAATCACATCCTCAATAAGGCTGAACAACACATTCTGGTAGCCGTAGCATTTTCCCGGCGTGCAGCGCGGATCGATATTGGCAAACTTGGGCAATATCTTGCTGAGAGGCTTGTTGTCCTCAAGGTAGTTGTCGTAGGCGTTGGGGGTCAGGCCCGAGGAATGGCTGAGCAGGTGCTCCACCTGAAGCTGGCGAGACAGTGAAGGCGTCTTAAAGCTCAGGTCCGGCACATAGTTGACCACCTTGTCATCCCATTTGAAGCGATCTTCATGCTCCAACATAGTGGCCATACTGGCAGCGAAGGTCTTGGATACCGAGGCCAGACGGAACACCGTGTCCTGATCCACCTTGCCGGATTTACCCCTGACCCTGACGCCATAGGTATCCATCGCGACCACCCGGTTGCCATCCACGATGACATAGGCGCCGCCGGGTATAGATTTACCCGCCATCATCTGTTTGAAGTATCGGCCAAACTGTTTGGCCCTGTCGTCTATATCAGCCGCTTGCGCAGGCAGGGACAGACTCCCCAGAATCAACAGGAAGAGAAATAAACGTGCCATAGAGGCGCGCATGACGTAGACGATATTTGAAAGAATTGCAGGTCTCATAAGCAAATCGAGCCGCCAAAGCAATCCGGTAGTTGCAGATAAGACTAGCAGCCAGCGGGCAAAAACTCTATTTAGGCGCCACGCAGGACTGACTGCTGAATTCTAGTCTGCACTTTTCTCCGGCGCGCGGACGGCCATGCCAATCAGCGCAGGTCAGCGCAACAAGGCTTGTACAAACAAAAAAACCGCCTTGCGGCGGTTCTTCTTTTTGGGGTCCGGAGACCCCAGCGCAAAAAGCGTCTTACAGCTTCTCAGCGTTCTCGCTCAGGTAAGCCGCTACACCTTCCGGAGAAGCGTTCATACCTTTGTCGCCTTCCTGCCAGCCGGCGGGGCAAACTTCACCGTGCTCCTGGTGGAACGCCAGAGCGTCAACCATGCGCAGCATTTCGTCAACGTTACGGCCCAGCGGCAGATCGTTAACTACCTGGTGACGTACATTGCCTTCTTCGTCGATCAGGAAGGAACCGCGGAAAGCAACACCAGCGTCAGCTTCTACGTCGTACGCCTGGCAGATTTCGTGCTTAACGTCTGCAACCAGGGTGTACTTAACCGGGCCGATACCACCGTCGTTGACGGAGGTGTTACGCCATGCGTTGTGAGAGAACTGGGAATCGATGGATACACCGATTACCTCAACACCGCGCTTTTCAAACTCAGCGAAACGGTGGTCGAAAGCGATCAGCTCAGAAGGACATACGAAGGTGAAGTCCAGCGGGTAGAAGAAAACTACAGCCTTCTTACCTTTGATTGCTTCTTTCAGGTTAAAAGTATCGACGATCTCGCCGTTACCCAATACCGCTGCAGCGGTGAAATCCGGAGCCGGCTTGCCTACCAGAACTGCCATGAAAACCTCCTCAATCCAATGATGGGTTGTTGATGATACGTAGAGTGTTCAATTTATGAGCAACAGCTATAAATCGAATGGGAATTAATAGTGGGCCGCTATGATACACACCCACATATTTCAGGCCCATAAATTTTTTAAATCAGGCTGATAGCAGAACGGCTATGCGTGAACTAACACCCAAAATAGGATGACCTACCCGCAAAAATGTACAAATAGCAAACAAAGAGGGCAAAATGCGACCATTCCGGAATCTTATTGACACTCATTCTCAATTGCAATAGGATTCCTACCTGACTACTATTGAGTAAGAGTTGAACAGAGCCACCGCCATGTATGTATGTATTTGTAAGGGCATAACTGACCGCCAGATTAAAGAGGCGATCTATGATGGCTCCACTTCGGTGAAGGCGTTGAGACGCCAGCTGGGCGTTTCTTCTCAATGTGGACGCTGTGCCGAGCAGACCAAGGAGATCATCGACGAGACCATGAGCGGTGGGATGGTGTCCTCTGCCAACAACGGCCTCTTCTACTCCGCCAGCTGACCGTCCAATATGGCCACCCTCCTCTGGTGGCCTCTATACCACTTTTATCTACCCAGTCCTCCAGCTCTTCGTAAAACCTTAAAAACCTGTATAAGACTCCCATCCAAGTCGAACTAGCGTGCCTCCACTGTCTTTATCTCCGCTCTCAACCTGCAAACGCGTCTCCCAGCTTTGCATACCGGCCAAACTCTAGCCCTCCGATTTACTTACCTCTCCAATCTCACTGCAATACCCCTTGGATCGGAAAAGTTGGATATTGAGAAAATCTGTTTTAGAAAGCCTCAAAACAATTCCGTGATGTTTTTGGTTTTTACAGCGCAGAGCGTGAATCGCTATGAAAGCCTGTAGGGTCGGCCCTGTTAGACAGGGCACTCGCAGCGACGCACCTAAAATCTGCTGACTTCAGGAGCCCGAAAATATTACGGATTTATTCAGACACCGCTTTGTTAACCCCTTCGTAATCCACGTGACATTCGACAGTGGTCAACATCAATTCAGGGCATGAGTCCATCAACAAAATATCAACTCAATCGCTTTTATATTCCAGGCAACCATTCAATAAGTCGGTCAGATGGCAAACTATCAAAAGGTGGGATCATTTAATTTAGAAAAAAATTAATTATTCAAGCGCCATTCGAATACTAGAAAAGGTTTTGGCTCATCTTATAACTGCAAGCGTTTCACCCGCATATATAAATAAGAAGCATTATTAATACCAAACATGAAAACATTAACCTCAACTGAAATGCAAAACCCACCAATAACAAGGGTTAATATTCGAAATAAATGACTTATTGTTGTATTGCTCACACAACCTAAATGAGAATTATTTTCGTTGCTATTTTCGGCTAAATTTGCGTTAAAACCCTTGTTTTTTCTGCATTCTGCAAGAAAAATTTTTCCTTGACTTGCCGCAAATCGCAACGCAAACTCGGCCCCGATTGCAGCTGAAACCCTAAAATAAAATTAGGTAAATCAGGCAGCCGCAGACTTTAGTGACTAATAAACTTTAGTAGCTAAAAATATCAACTAATCTCTAGCGACTAACAAATAGGAACTCTCTGCAAACCTAATTGAGTTGGCAGGGCTTCAGGAGCACAGGCTATGAAAGGCGACCCCAAGGTAATTGAGCATTTAAACAAAGTACTGGGTAATGAACTGGTAGCTATTAACCAGTATTTCCTACACGCCCGCATGTATGACAACTGGGGTTTAAAAGAGCTGGGCAAACAGGAATATCACGAATCCATTGATGAAATGAAGCACGCCGATTGGCTGATCGAGCGCATTCTTTTCCTCGAAGGTATTCCCAACCTGCAGCACCTGGGCAAACTTCTGATCGGCGAAAATACCGAAGAGATGCTCAAGTGCGACCTGAAAATTGAATCCAAGGCCATTCCCGACTTGCGTGAAGCCATCGCCTATTGCGAGTCCGTTCGGGATTACGGCAGTCGTGAATTGCTGGAGAAAATCCTCGAGTCTGAGGAAGAGCATGTAGATTGGCTGGAAACCCAGCTGGAGCTGATCGACAAAGTTGGCATTCAAAACTACCTGCAAACTCAAATGGAAACTGCAGCCGGCCACTCTGGCAAGTAGCTTAAGTCCTCTCACAGGCATAAAAAAACCGCAGCTTCCGCTGCGGTTTTTTTGTTTCTACAGTATGCCTACCATCTATAGCAGCAGACATATTGGAGCAAAAGCGGAAATTAATCCTCGCCTTCGCTCTCCGCTGATGCCTCATCAATCAAGGTTTTCAGCTCACCGTTCTCATGCATTTCCATAATGATGTCACAGCCACCGATCAGCTCGCCCTTAACCCACAGCTGGGGAAAGGTCGGCCAGTTCGCATACTTAGGCAGCTCAGCGCGGATGTCCGGGTTAGCCAGAATATCAACGTAGGCAAAGCGCTTACCGCAAGCCATCATCGCCTGGGAGGCCCGCATGGAAAAGCCGCACTGGGGGGCATTAGGGCTACCTTTCATATAAAGCAGAATGGTGTTATCAGCGATCTGCTGCTTGATGTTCTCCAGTGTATCCATAAGCGTGAAAAACCTCAGGTGGTCGAAGCAAAAAGTAAGTGTACAGGCACCATACCATCATCTGATATAGCGCGCCGGCATCCATTGTACCCCAGTGGGGCCGGCAATAAGTACACCATCCCCTCGATGAAAGCAAAAACCGCAGATCTGCAACACCGGATACCATGTTGAAAATTCAGCCAGCCAGATAGCACACAGCTTATAAAGGCTGTGTTACCATTGCCCAATCAATATAAAGTGCAGATTAAAAAGCTTAAACAGAATTTTCTGCGGAAAATAAATAGTCCAAATAGTCAATATTTAAGGAGATGCCCCGGTGGCCACCCCGACACTCATGCAAAACTATGGCGATCGAACCCTCACACTGGTTCGGGGTGAAGGCAATTATGTATGGGATGATCAGGGCCGACGATACCTGGATGCAATCTCTGGAATCGCCGTCTGCGGCCTTGGCCACTGCCACCCCAAAGTGACCCTGGCCCTGCACGAGCAGATTCGGACCCTGTTACATGTATCCAATCTCTACAATATCCCTGCGCAGGAGAAACTGGCAGACAAGCTGGTACAGCTATCCGGCATGGACAATGTGTTTTTCTCCAATTCTGGAGCTGAGGCCAATGAAGCAGCGATTAAATTAGCGCGGCGGCTAGGCAATAGCCGCAACATTGAGACCCCTCAAATATTGGTAATGGAAAGCGCTTTCCACGGCCGCACCCTGGCTACCCTGACAGCAACCGGCAATGAAAAAATCCAAGAGGGCTTCGGTCCTCTGCCCGAGGGTTTTTTGCGTGTGCCGTTTAACGATACCGCAGCCATCGAAAAGCTCGCAGGTGAGCGCAACGATATTGTCGCAGTGCTGGTTGAGCCGGTTCAGGGAGAGGGCGGTGTACGCGTGCCCACTTCCAACTACCTGGGGCAATTGCGCGAAATCTGCGATCAACATAACTGGCTCCTGATGCTGGATGAAGTGCAAACCGGAAACGGCCGCAGCGGCAAAATGTTTGCCTACCAGCATGCGGACATATTGCCCGACGTGGTGACCACTGCCAAAGGACTGGGTAACGGTGTCCCCATCGGAGCCTGCCTGGCCAGGGGAGTTGCCGCACAATTATTTTCTGCGGGCACCCACGGCTCCACTTTCGGCGGCAACCCTCTAGCCTGCAGTGCCGCACTGGCTGTAATCGATACGCTGGAAAGTGAATGGCTGTTAGAGCGCGCCGAGGCATTGGGGCAACGCCTGCAGCACCAACTCAAACAGCAGTTATCCGATTGCGACCAGGTCAAAGAGGTGCGGGGCTTGGGGCTGATGATCGGAATAGAATTGCAGCAGCCCTGTGCCAAACTGGTGGACATAGCCCGCGAGCGCGGATTGCTGATAAATGTTACCGCCGGCAATGTAGTGCGCCTGCTCCCCCCACTCACACTCAGCGACGACGAGTGCCATCAATTGGCAAACGATGTCAGCTCACTGATTCACCAGTTTGCACTGCAAGCAGTCTGATGCAAAAAAAGGAGAACAGCTTATGGCGATCAGACATTTTCTCACCCTGACAGACTTGTCTTCGGAAGAGCTCAAGCAAATTATTGAGCGCGCGATCGAACTCAAAACACTGCGCACTCAAGGAATAAATACTGACCTTTTTCGCGGCAAAGTGCTGGGGATGATTTTTGAAAAATCCTCTACTCGTACCCGCGTTTCATTTGAGGCCGGTATGGCACAGATGGGAGGCAGCGCCCTCTTCCTGTCTCCCCGCGATACTCAGTTAGGCCGCGGGGAGCCCGTTGAAGACAGCGCCCGAGTAATTTCCAGCATGGTGGATATGGTGATGATTCGCACCTTTGGCCACCAGGTACTGGAGCGCTTCTCAGAATATTCAAAGGTACCGGTGATTAATGCCCTCTCCGACAGCTACCACCCCTGCCAGCTGCTCGCAGATATCCAAACCTTTGTGGAGCACCGCGGCAGCCCTGAGGGCAAGGTGGTCGCCTGGGTCGGCGATGGCAACAATATGTGCCACTCCTATATTAATGCTGCCCGCCTGTGCAATTTTGAGCTGCGTATAGCCTGCCCGCCCGGCTACGAGCCCAACGCCAATATCCTCGCTTCGGCAAGTGATCGGGTCACCGTAGTACACGATCCGGTGGAGGCTGTTAAAGGGGCCGATTGGGTGGCCACCGATGTGTGGGCTTCCATGGGACAGGAAACTGAACAACAGATCCGCCTGAAAGCCTTCGAGAGCTTCCTGGTGGACCATGAGCTGATGGGCCACGCCAATAGCGATGCCATCTTTATGCACTGCTTGCCCGCCCACCGTGGAGAGGAAGTGAGTGCCGAACTTTTAGAGGATGGCAATATCTCGGTGGTATGGGATGAGGCTGAAAACCGCCTTCACGCGCAAAAAGCCCTGATGGAATTCCTCCAAGACCACAGTCGATAAACCCTAATAGGGTACAGCCACTCCTGCGGTTGTACCCTGCTACCTGTACTCACTCCCCTGCGCCTCTCCTCCCGACAACGTATAAAAGATGCGATTGGCGACAAAAAATCCAAGAGATCACTAAATTTAGCAATCGGCGCCAACGACTAATTTACAGCCAGCCAAGATGTCAGAATTAAATAAGCGTCAGTAAATTGAGCAATTGAGTACCACTTTGCTCAAAGAGCAGCCATTTGCAAATGGTTATTGCCGTTGTTAATTTACAGCGCTCTAGCTATTAAAAAAAATTGTAAGACACTGTACCCAGCGTTCTTTCCCGGCACCCACTCCTTTGCAGCCCAGGGCTGGCGGGCTCTGCCGCGAAAGTGGCTACTGACTCAGCACCTCTACCCACAATTTATCCACAAACAACTACATAGTTATTCGCCTTGAACTGACCCGCCTACCGCATTATCTTGTAGCGCACTCGAGGCCGACCCCCTATATATTGGGGTAGAGGCTCAAGAGCACCCCCATTATGTGGGGCAAATTCCGGCGCACCACCACACTTTTTGGCGGTGGGCGTCAGGCGCTGCTTTTTTCAAAGCAGAATCAGAGGTAAGCGGGCGGAATGGAATTTCCGCCACAGGCAGCAGCTGGCAAACCTTTTCAGATAGCCGGTGACAAGCCGCCTGTTTCCAGTGTCCACAGCTGTGGATAAACACTGGCAAAGCGAAGGACACGCTCCGCCATGCCACACAGTCATGTGGCCGCCGTTCTTTTGAACGCACGCGGACAGACAACAGAACAAACCTTTCGGAGATTTACATGCACACAGAGACAGGGCGCTCTCAAGCCGTGCCTGCGGAAAAATCAGGCACCTCCAGCGACCAGGCGACTGGCGGCACGACTCTGGCCGCTACTGCACCGGGCCAGATCCGCGTAATCAAGCGCAATGGCACCGTTGTACCCTACGACGACAGCAAAATTGCCGTCGCCGTCACTAAAGCCTTCCTCGCTGTTGAAGGCGGCACCGCCGCTGCTTCCAGCCGTGTCCACGAGCAAGTTGAAGAACTGGTCAGCCAGATCAGTGCCACTTTCAAACGCCGCATGCCCTCTGGCGGCACTATCCACATTGAAGAGATCCAGGACCAGGTAGAACTGGCCCTGATGCGCGCCGGTGAACAAAAGGTTGCCCGCGACTACGTACTCTACCGCGAAGAACACGCCCGCCTGCGCGCAGAGAAAGAAAAAACTGCTCAAATTGCCGAGCAAGCCGTCGATGCCCACCCCAGTATCCGTGTAAAGCAGGACGATGGCAGCCTTGCACCTCTGGATATGGAGCGCCTGCGCACCGTTGTCAAAGAAGCCTGTGAAGGCCTCAAAGATGTCGACAGCGCGGCAATTCTTAACGAAGCCCTGAAAAACCTGTACGACGGTGTTTCCGAAAACGATATCAACACCGCGCTGGTAATCACTGCGCGCACCTTGGTTGAGCAGGAGCCCAATTACACCTTCGCTACCGCCAGCCTGCTGCTGGACAAGCTGCGCTCCGAAGCTCTGCGCTTCCTCGGTGTTGCCGAGCGCGCCACTCAGCACGAGATGGAAAAGCTGTACGCCTCTACCCTGCCCACTTACGTGAAAAAGGGTATCGAGCTGGACCTGCTGGACCCTGCACTGGCCACCTTCGACCTGGAAAAACTCGGCGAAGCTCTGAAAGGCGAGCGCGATCACCAGTTCACTTATCTGGGCCTGCAAACTCTGTACGACCGCTACTTCCTGCACAGCGACGATATTCGTTTCGAGCTGCCGCAGATCTTCTTTATGCGTGTCGCCATGGGCCTCAGCATTAATGAAGAGAACAAAAACGAGCGCGCGGTAGAGTTCTACAACCTGTTGAGCTCTTTCGACTACATGAGTTCCACCCCGACCCTGTTCAACGCCGGCACCCTGCGCCCGCAGCTGTCCTCCTGCTACCTGACCACGGTACCGGACGACCTGCACGGCATTTACGGCGCGATCCGCGATAACGCCATGCTGTCCAAGTGGGCAGGCGGTCTCGGCAATGACTGGACACCGGTGCGCTCCCTGGGTTCCTATATCAAAGGCACCAACGGCAAGTCCCAAGGTGTTGTGCCCTTCCTGAAAGTGGCCAATGACACCGCAGTAGCCGTCAACCAGGGCGGTAAGCGCAAAGGCGCTGTCTGTGCCTACCTGGAAACCTGGCACCTGGATATCGAGGAATTCCTCGAGCTGCGCAAAAACACTGGTGACGACCGCCGCCGCACCCACGATATGAACACCGCCAACTGGGTCCCCGACCTGTTTATGAAGCGCGTGTTCGAAGACAAAGAGTGGACCCTCTTCTCCCCGGCCGATTGCCCGGACTTGCACGATCTGTTCGGCACCGCATTCGAAGAGCGCTACAACCACTACGAGCAGCTGGCTGCCGAAGGCAAGCTGCGTCTGTTCAAGAAGATCCGCGCACTAGACCTGTGGCGCAAGATGCTGGGCATGCTGTTCGAAACCGGCCACCCCTGGATCACCTTTAAAGACAGCTGCAACCTGCGCAGCCCGCAGCAACACGCCGGTGTGGTTCACAGCTCCAACCTGTGCACCGAGATCACTCTCAACACCAAGGCCGACGACGAAATCGCCGTGTGTAACCTGGGCTCCGTCAACCTGGCTCAACACATTGGTGAGAACGGTGAACTCGACCGCACCAAGCTGGCCAATACCGTAAAAACTGCGGTGCGTATGCTCGATAACGTTATCGACATCAACTACTACGCAGTTGAAAGTGCACGTCAGTCCAACATGCGTCACCGCCCCGTGGGCATGGGCCTGATGGGCTTCCAGGATGCGCTGTACAAAGCCGGCATCGCCTACGCCAGCGACGAAGCCGTCGCCTTTGCCGACAACACCATGGAAGCGATCAGCTTCGAAGCCATCTCCGCTTCCAGCGACCTGGCTGCCGAGCGCGGCAAGTACCAGACCTACGAAGGCTCCCTGTGGAGCAAAGGTGTTCTGCCGCTGGATTCCATCCAGATCCTGGCCGAGCAGCGCGGCCAGCAGTTTATCGAACAGGACACCAGCTCCACGCTGGACTGGGACGGCCTGCGCGAAAAAGTAAAAGCCCAAGGTATGCGCAACTCCAACGTGATGGCGATCGCTCCTACTGCGACCATTGCCAATATCACCGGGGTTTCCCAGTCGATCGAACCGACTTACCAAAACCTGTATGTGAAATCGAACCTGTCCGGCGAATTCACCGTAGTAAACCCCTATCTGGTACACGATCTGAAAGATCGCGGCCTGTGGGATCAGGTCATGGTTAACGACCTGAAATACTATGAAGGTTCTGTACAGAAAATCGATCGCGTACCGGAAGACCTGAAAGCGAAATACCGCACCGCGTTTGAAGTGGAGCCGCGCTGGATCGTGGACGCTGCCAGCCGTCGCCAGAAGTGGATCGACCAGGCCCAGTCCCTGAACCTGTATATTGCCGGCGCCGACGGCAAGAAGCTGGACCTGACCTATCGCATGGCTTGGTTCCGTGGCCTGAAAACCACTTACTACCTGCGCGCACTGGCTGCCACCACCACAGAGAAATCTACGGTAAATAGCGGCACCCTGAACGCGGTAAGTGCACACGGCGGTAGCAACGGAGTGGCTGCGGCAGCACCTGCTGAGCAAGCTGCACCTGCACCGGCCGCAGTGCCTCAGGCCTGCTCACTGGACGACCCGGATTGCGAGGCCTGCCAGTAAAATTTAAGCCCCTTTTTTATAGGGGCTGCACTGACTCTCGGGGGAGAGCGTCGTAACCGCAAGTGCGGGCATGACCATGCGCAGCGACCCCGGTCCACCCATTATTTTAATAGTGGGTAATACCATAGGGACCGGGGATCGGCTGCGGCTTATTTTCCCGGGAAAACCCAGTGCAATTGCCAGCGAAAATTCAGTGCAAATAAATGCACAAAAGCGCAGCAAAAATTGATCTGGCACAGGATTTTCTGTGCCCAGGCGAGTTAAAAATACGAGCCTGTAATGAATTATTACCGGTAAAAAATATCACCGGTATGTCATCCCTGGTTGCACACAATTAGTGAGCAATACACCAGGAAGATTTAAGAATTTTTTATCGAACTTTCGATAGTGAGACCGATCAAAAGGGCCAACTATGCTGAGCTGGGACGACATCGACACCAAGCCCCAACAACCTGAAAAAGCAACCGAACCGCGACCGACGCCGGAGGCCCAGGCAAAATCCGTGCAGGAGCCCAGCGCTTCCTACACAGCCGCTCCGGCGTCGCCTGCGGCCCAAAGCGGCTCCACCGCCGTTGATGCCGCCCGTGCCGCAGTTGCTAATATGGACCCGGCTCCCGGCCTGGAAGAACTGGAAATGGGTGCGGCCCGTATCCAGGTAGATGAAAAGCGCATTATTAATTGCCGCGCTGACCTCAACCAGCTGGTTCCCTTTAAATACGACTGGGCCTGGCAAAAATACCTGGACGGCTGCGCCAACCACTGGATGCCCCAGGAAATCAACATGAACAAAGACGTGTCCATGTGGAAAGACCCCAACGGTCTAACCGAGGACGAGCGTCGCATCGTGGAATACTCCCTGGGCTATTTCTCCACCGCAGACTCCCTGGTTGCTAACAACCTGGTATTGGCGATCTACCGCCATATCACCAACCCTGAGTGCCGCCAGTACCTGCTGCGTCAGTCTTTTGAAGAAGCCATTCACACCCACGCCTACCAGTACTGTGTAGAGTCCCTAGGTATGGACGAAGGTGAAGTCTTCAATATGTACCGCGAAGTGCCAGCGGTTGCCAAAAAAGCGGCCTGGAGCCTGTCCCACACCCAGGCCATCGGTGATCCCAACTTCAAAACCGGCACCGTTGAATCCGACCAGGAGCTGCTGCGCAACCTGATCGCCTTCTACGCTGTCACTGAAGGTATCTTCTTCTATTGTGGCTTCAGCCAGATTCTGTCCATGGGTCGCCGCAACAAAATGACCGGTGTTGCCGAGCAGTTCCAGTACATCCTGCGCGACGAGTCTATGCACCTGAACTTCGGCATCGACGTCATCAACCAGATTAAGCTGGAAAACCCACACCTGTGGACAGCAGAATTCCAGCAGGAAGTCACCCAGATGATTCTCGAGGGTATGGAGCTTGAAGTAGCTTATGCCCGCGACACCATGCCCCGCGGCGTACTCGGCATGAATGCGAATATGATGGAGGAGTACCTCCAGTTTATCGCCAACCGCCGCCTTAGCCAGCTGGGCCTGAAAGAGCAGTTCCCTGGCGCTCAGAACCCATTCCCGTGGATGTCTGAAATTATGGACCTGCGCAAAGAGAAAAACTTCTTTGAAACCCGCGTTATCGAATACCAAACCGGCGGCGCACTGCAGTGGTAAGCGCTTCCTGGTTAGCGAATTACTAAAAAGGAGAAAGTAGTCGCTCACAGGAAGAGAAGTATTGAAAACGGGCTTAATGCCCGTTTTTTTTATTTTGAGCATTCCAGTTTCCTCTTCACTCTAACCATAGACTTAAGTTCTATAGAAACTCTTTCTCTCCCCCTGCCGCTGACCATCTCGGCAAAGCATTTGGATAGCGGCTTGTATTCGCGCATAATGCCCCGCATTAATTGGTATAACAGCTATGCCTCTAGATGAGCAGGCCTTCAGTTATCCCTACTCGCCTATTACCTAGCTACAATGAATTGATATATGAGCACCCCAGATTTAAGTGAAATAACTAATCTCAGCTGTGAAGATCGCTACGAGTATTTTCTGAGCATAGCCGGAGAAGAGCGGGAGATCTGGATACTGATCGATAGCCAAAATTGCTTTCTTAAAATACACACCGATGAAGATGGTGGCTTTGAATATCTGCCAGTATGGCCAAGCGCTGAATTTGCTCAAGCCTATGCTGAGAATGAAACGGGCCTCACCCCTAAAAGCATTCCCTTACCACAGTTTTTAAAGAAATGGCTTTCTGGCTTAAAAGGTGACGGCATTGAAATAGGTGTGTTTCCTGCGCCGGATAAAAGCGTATGGATTACTAGCTCAGAGGAACTGGAGATCGATCTACGGGAAGAGCTGAACAATTTCTAAATAGGCTATTCACGTTGAAGCTATCGCTTCAAAAATCCGACAAAGAAAGTTCAGCTCTATTAAATAAAAGTGAGATAACAGGGTAAACACCTGTTATCTTACTTGGGTAATATACAATTACAGATTCGCCGCCTGATATTTATATATACTATTCACTTGAGGCGCTGCAATGAAAACCAGGAATAAAATAAGTTTCGACGCCACCAAAAACTATAAGGAAGAGAAAGATATAAAGCCGGCCTTGCCCGCTTATAGCAGCGCAGTCGCCAGTGCAAAGCATTCGGAAAAGAAAAGCAAATAGTATCCGGTTGGATAACTTTCACGTCATCTAAATCTCCCCATAAGTCGATATCCGAACTCAAAGCAAAATCCAAAACTCTTCCTCTAGAGAGTAGGTAGATATTAACTCCCTGATCCAGAGACCACCAATCATGTAGGATAACTAACACTTTATCGAGAAATTGGTATTGAGCAACAATCTCTCTACCATAAACGGGTATAGCTCTTTGGTTGGGGCCATCAATTAATACGACTTTACTATTATCAATTGGATTAAGCTTGAAGTGATTCACCTCAGAGAGAAAAGCGTTCGTCACTACCCTACCCCCTTAAATTCCAGACCTCTAACTTTACTACAAACTTTTAATCCAAAATATAGCTCCCTGAATTAGCAGGGTATTTAAAAAATCTTAATATGTTCCCCTAATTGGGTAATGGTTATCAGGATTTCGGATAAACTCGATACCCACCAATAGCGTTTGCAAGTCAGGCCTCGCAAAAGGTGCATTGGAAATGTCGACTATTTGCAGCCTTCCAGATTCGTTGATGACAAAAACACCCGGTTCAGCAAAGGGCCTGTCTGTTTCTTCAGGGGAGCGGGGTTTTGAAATATAGAGCCCAAGCTGCTGCATTTGGGGTATTGATAAACCGTAACCGACAGTAAATCCCGGCTGAATTGCTTCCATATGCTGAGAAGCTTTTTCCTCCGTATCGGCAGAGACAACAGCCACGTCAATACCCTCCGCATGATAGCGGGGTAGTAGTACACTCAAGACACGCAAATACTTGGTACATAGTGGGCAGTGCTTACCTCGGTAAACGACTACCATTTGCCAAGGGAAACTACCTTCAAGCTTCCCCAGTACCAACTCACCTCCACCAAGTCGCTTTACTTCTATTGCAGGAAAATCGATACCAGCAGCAAGCTTTATATTGCTCATTAGCACCCCACTTGAGAATATAAGAAGAGACTTAGTCAACCAATGAATCCCACCGTTAGTATAGGAGACTCGATGAAAAAGCCCCTTATTCGTTTTCTATCAACGCTATTAGCAGCCGGACTGCTAGGTGGCTGCCCTGCTAACCACCAAAGTAACTCTTCTCCTGAAAGTCATTCCCAGCCTCTTGAGTTCTTACCTGCCCTGAAAGGGGACTACTTTAAGCTGGATTCAGCGATTATTGGGCGCCCCTACCATATCTATACTCGCCTGCCTGAGGGCTATAATCCAAACGAGGATACAACCTACCCGGTCATTTATCTCCTCGATGGGGATTCACTGTTCCCAATTTTGGCTACTAATCACCTGTTTATGCATTACGATGATTACGCCCCCGAGGCGATTATCGTAGGTATTGCTTACGGCTCATTTAAACCCGAGATCAATCATCGCAGTTTTGACTTTTCACTACCCGATGACAGTGACACACTTACGTATGGCGGTGCAGCACAGTTTCTCAACTTTCTAGAGCGGGAGCTCTTGCCAACAGTTGAAAGCCGCTACTCGGTAGACCCTCGACAACGGGTTCTCTTCGGTCAAAGTCGAGGGGGATATTTTGTGCTTTACACAGCATTTTCTAAGCCCGACTTGTTTAAAGGATTGATAGCCAGCAATGCCACCTTCCTACCACAACAGGAATTTTTCTACAGGGAACCTGTACAAGCGACAAGAGAGGATCTGACTCTGGTAGTAACAAGTGGCTCCAAAGACATGCCAAACCTGCGCAAAGATGCACTCTCCTGGCATAAGCACTGGAAAGAACAAGAGACCACTCCCTGGCGCATTGCATTTACAACGATTCCAGGCGGTACCCATGCGGCAAATAGTACTGACAGTTACCGTTTCGGCATCCACGAGATTTTTGCAGAAGAGATCGAAATATCTCGTATGAAAGCAGAGAACAATTTGCAAGTGGTAGAGGATCACTAGAGCTAAAAACTAATAGAAGTAAATATGTGATTCCCGCAAACTAAAAAGCCCGCTTTTAAGCGGGCTTTTTTAAAACGATGAGCCAATTACTCTGTACAGGCAGCAATACGACCAGCCGTATTTTTACCGGCACCACAGTTCAGGCCATCGGGGATACCCGTGTAGTCTGGGGCCATAATACCGCCGTTACGCTGAGCGTCATGATCGGTATAAATACTCGCCAGGTTATAGGAACGCGCTGTCCCCTTATTGTCATTATCGCAGGAGAAGATAGCGCTTCCGTAAGCGATACCCAGGAAGGTCTTGTATTCCTTCAGATTTGACCACAAGTTGCGCTTAGCAGAACCAGAGCAGTTCATCTGGGAAGCCAGATTGATGTAACCATCGTCCTCACCGCCCAACAGCAAAGAGCTAGCACTCTCAATACCAGGGAAACCGGCGTAGCCTCCAATGGTATAAACCGGTGCAGCCAGGTTGGTGCCGACATAGTTGCGCACAGCATAGACATCATTAGTCTGCAGGTAACGTACTGCTGCGCACTCGCGACCGATAAACCAATCGTTGATCAAATCTTCGATCCAGCTACCGTTACACAGTCGATCAACCCCCTCAGTACCGGTGATTGCACCACCAGTAGTAAAGATTGCCGCGATACCGCTAATGGCAGTGTCAAAGTCCACTTCAACCGCGTAACTATCATTCAGGCCTGCGACATTAACGGTTTCGGTTTTCGTCTTACAGCTTTTCCAGAACCAGGAGCCAGTACAAACCTTCGAGGTTTCGGTCACAGTATTGGAATCCAGCTGGTTGTAAGCACGGTTATAGTAAGGGGACCCCGGTACGGCATTGCCTGCGAGGTACATCATTTGGGTGGCACCCTGACTGTGGGCAATCACGTAGAAAGTGTCATCGGCAGCACACTGGTTTTCATGCTCATAATCATCGCCTTCGCCATTGCGAATAGCGATTATCTGCCGAGCGATTTCACCCGCTGTGCCGTCATGCCAGTAGGGCATCTCGCCCTCATCGGTGGAGTTGTAACCAACCACACCGTAATTGCCGCCATTTACACGCAACTGTTCAATAAAGTCACTACCCGCGTATTCATCGAAGTAAGCCTCACTCCAATAATCTAAAGCCGGCTGCTCAAGATTACCCTGGGAGTTAGTACGCTGCTTGATATGGCCCTCAGTACCATGGCCATGAACCAGGATGTAGCAGTTATCCGCACTAGCAGAGGCTGATCCCAAAAGCCCCGCTAATAGTAAAGAGAAGCTCGCACCCAATCGTTGATAAAGTGTCATTGTGATGTCCTTTTATTTTTGCTCGGGCTTGATCCCAATTTTTTAAATTGTCTTTTTATGTTGCCGAGACTGTTTTATGGCTTGCGAAAGGTATCTGGTTAATTAGTGCCAAGAATATGACTAATAGCGCCAAACAGAATCTTAGGGCGACAAGCAATATGACTATTTAGTCATAAAGAGAAGGAGGCTTAGATGAATGTGACATAGTTCGCAAAAACTAAGAACCGCGACTTCGCTCTAGGTCACAGTATTGATGAAACTAAAGGTGAGTGAGCACTTCCAAAAAAATTTTGGAGCAAGCTATCTTTTCGAAGAAATGATTTATGTAAAGAAAAGGCTGGATCGTTTAAATTTCAACCACCCTCTATCGTAGCACACGAGTATCGCAGCCTTTTTTCTATCGATATACCTGTGACACGTTACGCACCCTCCCCATAAAAAATTGTGGCACTAAATTAAAACATGCAGCAAGAATTACAAGGTATAAATATATGAGCATCTCTACGGAGATAATTTTTAGAGGCTAACTACTCGGGAAATATACTACATACACTTCAAATCAAAAGATAATCATCTAGTAGTAGGTTATCCGCCGATCGAATGCATACTCATTGAACATCTACGGAGGGAAGGGAAAAATGATAGAGCCAAAAAAGTTTTGGGATAAAACTGCAGCGCGCTATGCCAAAAGCCCTATAAAAGATTTAAAAAGTTACAAGAGAAAACTGGCTATAACACAAGAATATTTTCAGGCAGACTGGTCTGTATTGGAATTCGGATGCGGCACCGGTAGCACCGCCATTCATCACTCATCCTATGTAAACAGTATAACTGCCACTGATATTTCCGAGAAGATGCTGGATATTGCCAAGCAAAAAGTAAAAAGTGCCGCTATTAAAAATATAAGTTTTCAACAAGGCACCTTAGGTTCACTAAAATTCGAGCCAGATAGTTTTAACGCCATCTTAGGGCTAAATATATTACATCTTCTGGAGGATATAGATGGTGCTATCGCGCGGGTTTACAATTTATTAAAACCGGGAGGCATATTTGTATCAAGTACTGCATTAATTAAGAAAAGCAATTGGCGATTCCTGATCCCAGTGATGCAACGCATAAATCTGGCCCCTTATGTCCACAAAATTGACAGACAGGAGCTTTTAGACAAGCTTACACGAGTTGGTTTTCTTATTGATCAGGAGTGGCAGCCTAGTAAGGAATCAATTTTTTTGATAGCAAAAAAGTAAGTTCTTCATTCCCCATATACGCGGCCACATTTCAGAAATCAGGATGAATTCCAGTAAAAAAGCAGGAGAGCGGTAAGGGGGAGCCCCCTTACCAAATTTATCTCCCAGTATCATTACAACAGTTCAGGAGAAAAAATTAATTAACGCTATTTGAGTGGTAAATCATCGCCTGCCAAATATTTTTCTGACCACTCACATAGTTATCGTAGGTGGGGTTTTTAATATAAGTCCAAGCTACTTTTCCATCACCTAAGTACATAGGCTCATCCAAACCACCCCATCCATAATTAGGTAACTCGATTGGCCCTTCAAGTACGTTTAGATCTGCATCGACTTCCATTACATAATAAGCTTTTGGTACTAATAACCGTTTAGAGCCGCTGTCGGCATAAATACGGTTATAGGACAAGTTATCAGAAATACACTGGAATTTTGCATACCCAAACAAGTAGCGTCCATTTTTTAAATCAATAAGTTGTGGATCACTAATTTGGCAATCATCATCCTCAACCAACCAATTAAAACCCTGGCCTTCCATACTACCGGTAGAGCTGACCTTGGCGATGCCAATACGGGTTAAAGAGCTGGAGTCTAATGCATCACCAGAATAAAGTCCCTGTCTTGTTATTGTGGCGAAACTATCATCATCTTCCCAATAGTTATAACTCATATAGGACAGGAAACAGTTTGTGGTGTCGTAATCTGCACAATCTTCATCAAACGGACCTTCCCCAGACGGATCAATACCGACTTCATCCTGGAGAAAGCGATCCATATCCGCATCTTCAATATATTTAGGCGAGACGATCAAAGAAAGGTTCGTATTGGCATCCACTGGTACAACAGTATGACCGCCACCATTAGATACCATCGCAGACGTTGATGGTAAGAAGTGATTAAAGCGCCCTTCTGTAGACGAACTGGAAGTTTCCATTTTCACTGCAATGGTACCCAGTTGCCCATGAGTGCTACCTATCCAGTCGTTCCAATCACTGGTGCAAATTGCACCAAACATCTCATTGTCTGGATTATAGAATGAGCGGATATTTACTACGTGACCGTCGCCGCAGGCCCAATACCAACCACGATTATCTGAGCTGCTCATATCCAGGGACCAATTTTTACGGTCAATAACCGTTAAGCCCGCCGAATAGTGAGAACTCCCATTCCCATCAAATACTCGAGCAGAAACCGAGAAACCATAGCTACTACGACCCTGGCTATCATCCTCAACATAAATCAGCTCTTGAGCCCCAAGATGAGTTCCACCGTGCATTTTATTTACTACGTAAGCATCGGGAACTTCACTTAAAGGCTGATTTTCCCACTCTAACAGCCAAATCTGCTCGTTATAGCTATAACTGGCATCTCGAATGTGTTGTAGTAAATCATCATAGTCGTCAGAGGAAAGACTGGAAATAATATACTCCATCTCCTCTTGCATATCGGAATCTTTAATAGTGGTAAAGGATGGCGAGTCCCCAAAATCAGTATCCGGGAAGTTTGCCTTTAAACCAGGAAGGAAATCATCAAACGTCAGCGTAGGGTGTTCAGTAAAGAAGTCGATATATTTACCGTGATTAGTCGCAACCAGAAGACCAATTTCATTCTCAATACGGGATTCAATGGTGGCAATGTTATCTTCCATTTTCATCCACGTTGAACCATATTGCTCAACAAGGTCAGCTTCAACCTCATAACGCTCATTGGCTTGATAATCTGTATTGCATAGAACTGCTACTGTGGAGCAATCAGAGCTTACAGCCACACCGTGGGATTCATAACACTGATTTAACAGCGTTGCATTACCTGTTGGCTCAAAACTGGAAGTATCCGGATCATACTGTAGCTCATAAATAGAACCGTGAGTTGTATCCGCAGCAGTGTCCCCCTCTGACAAAGTAGTGGAAACAAACATTCTCGGAGTATCGGTATCTGTTGCACAGGTCGCAGTATAACTACGTATCGGGATATCAATATCCTCTTCATCCTGCTCCCCGTCAGTTCGTGCTATATAGTGTGCCATCTGGTAAACCTCACGGGCATTGTTCATACCTTCTGGCAAAGTTACGTCAATGGCAGTCAATGAGGCGAAGCCTAAATCTGTATGCTCTACGTCTCCCACCACAACTGTAGTGCCCACATTATCCGAGATCGGATTATCATCGCTGCCGGACGAACCCTGATCGCTACCACTACCGCTACTATCTGAAGAGGGGTTGTCCGAATCCGAAGAGGAGCTCCCTCCACCACCTCCACACGCGGCCAGCAATGCCGTCAAAGAAAGCGCTATTAACTTCTTATTTATCAGTAAACCCATCAGCTCTGCCCAACTCGTATGTCACTAAGATAATTTGTTATTGCTTGCCGTCATCCATTGAATTTTTATCCTCAATTGATGACCAAGTGCGCACTTTAAAGTGATGCAATCGATTGTCTGTGAACTGGTTTTAGAACCTGGCTGAGACCGATAAGTGGTAATTTTGCAGCGATAAACGGTACTAAAATACCAAAGCAGAAATAGTCGTATCATGAATGGTAATTGGGCGATACTTTGCGAATATACAACTACAACGAACGGTTTCAGCTGCAACAATTGGATAGAAACTAGGAAAGCCGATATAGTGCTATTGATCGGCAATAAGCTAGTTTCCTGATAGATTGTCATTTATTCACAGTTTGGAAGTGTCAATATGAAAAGACTTGCTCTTTTAGCTTCGCTACTCATTCCCAGCCTTTCAATGGCAACCCCAGAGATTAAAGGCTCCCCCCAGGACTTACGCGACCTAATTTACCCAATATCAAGAGTTGTGACTCTCCACGGCAGTGCAAAAGAAACGGCTTATTCAGACCAGGCTATAGTCAATATTATTGTCACCACTGAAGAGCCCCTCCTATCAGACGCCATTGCTAACAATAGTTCTTTGCGTGAACAATTAACCGAGAGCTTAATAAAGGCTGGCATAGACCGAGCTAAGATTAAAAATTCAAAATTTTCATCTTCCCCACAATTTGGTTGGCTAGGCAAAAATCCTTCCAGCTATAAAGTTATTAATAGGGTCGCAATAACTATTAACAAGGAGGGACATTTACAGTCTATCGCAAGGCTAACCGATGAAAATAAAGAAATAGAAATAGTGAGTACTTCTTTTGAGCATTCAGAAGTATCTGAATATACAAAAAAGGTCCGATCTAAGGCACTAGCCAAAATCATGGAACAAAAAGCTGACTATGAGAGAACCCTGAGCATTCAGTTAACACCAGTTAATGTCCGTACAAATAATATCGGCTATCATGGGACAGCGGGAGCTGGAGCAATAGAAGAGGTTATCGTTACTGCTTCCAGAACTCGAAAAAGCAAATTTGAAGATAGCTTTTCAGAAGCATATATAGAAACAGAGGTTAGTTCCTTCGACGAAGTTCAGTATGAGGCTTCATTGTCCGTGGATTTTCAGGTTGTGCCGTCAGCTACAACCGATTAACTTTTGATTAAGCATTCAGGTTGGTAGGAGTGAAATAGATACTTCTACCAACTAAATACCCCAGTTGTTTAACCTACCGAAAGTGATAATATCTGGCTAATCTCATTCAAACTACGATTTGACTGAGACTGCCAAGTTTCGATGGCTGCTTTTAGTGCAGCCCAGTCTTTCTTGGAGGAGGGAGACTTGTCGACAACCCCTTCTCGGATTAAGGCTCGAATGGTATCACTTGCAAAAACCAAAGTATCAACTCCCATTCGTCTTAGAAATACCTGGGCAGTCTTACCGCCGAGTCGATCACCACCTTTACGCAAGTACAAAAGATTCTCAATATAGTTGTCTGTATTCCAGCTAGAGAAATACGCTCCCAAACTTCCATGCTCATTAGATAAATGCCAAAAGAAGTCTGCATTTCTCTGAATGGAGCGAGTTTTAGTCCAGTGCTTGATCATTCCTTCCTGCCGCATTAGGTCATCTAATGCCTCCTCCGGTAAGTAACGACAGAATGAAACATCAAAGCCATAAAAGATCTTCTCTATATCCGGCCACTTTTTTTCAACAACCTTCCAACTAAAACCGGCTTGAAAAACAGCCCGGGATGCCGATGACAACCACTGACTGTCATGTATCTCTCTCAAGAGCTGCGCAGGCTTTGGCTTAACCAGCTTCGACTGAAGTCCGTCTAACCCTCCAAATCGATCAATCACAGGTGCCTCAATGGCGGCGAACTCACGCATAATTCAGACCTTCCAGTAAATCTATCTCCATTCTACGCCTATAAATAGAAATTCAAAGCATTTGGAGTTTTAGCGGAATACTAAAAAGGTGGTGCGTGTTTATCCTGCCCAAACAACACGAAAAGCCAATTGACTCTAGAAGTTAATATTTCAGAAAGCTGAAAAAGAAAAGGACATTTCAACTTCCCCAACAAATAAAGGGGAGCTAGCTCCCCTTTATTTACATGATACTTAAGTAGAGATATAAAGAATAATTAGCTACCCATAATCAGACCTATATCTCTAAAATAAGCATAACATATTTATTACTTAACCTTCTTATCAGTCTCTCCATTTTTATACCCAAGTAAATCGAGGTAAAATGCATACTGTAAAGCGGTCTCCTTATAGCGACGGAAACGACCCGAAGAGCCACCGTGACCTGCTTCCATATTGGTATTGAATAACAACTGATTTTCATCGGTCTTCAATTCGCGTAACTTTGCCACCCATTTCATTGGCTCAAAGTATTGCACCTGGGAATCATGTAGCCCAGTGGTTACCAACATATTGGGGTAATCCTGAGCTTTCACCTGGTCATAGGGAGAATAGGAAAGCATATATTCATAACTATCCTTATTATTAGGATTGCCCCACTCGTCATACTCATTAACAGTCAGGGGAATTGACTCATCCAGCATGGTAGTTACCACATCAACAAATGGCACCGCCGCAGTAACACCCCGGTACAAACCCGGTTCCATATTGACTACCGCGCCCATCAACAGCCCCCCAGCACTACCACCTGAAGCAAAGATCTTATCAGGGGCCCCATATTTTAATTTCCCCAACGCCTTGGTAACGTCGATAAAATCAGTGAAAGTATTCTTTTTATTGAACATCTTTCCATCTTCGTACCAGGCACGTCCCAGTTTTTGGCCGCCACGAATATGGGCAATAGCAAATACAAAACCTCGGTCAAGCAAGGACACCACTGAAGAGCGGAACCAGGGGTCTACGGTACTACCGTATGAGCCATAGGCATATTGCAGTAATGGATTAGAGCCATCTTTCTTAAATTTATCTTTACGATAAACCAAGGATACCGGCACTTTAACACCATCGCGTGCCGCTACCAGGATACCCTCGCTCTGATAGTGCTCTGGGTCAAAACCGCCCAGGACTTTGTCTTGCTTAAGCAATTCCAAATCGCCACTATCCAGCTTGGCTTCATAAACACTATTTGGTGTCGTTAAACTCGAATAAGATACTCGAACACTCTCTGAGTCCAAGTTTGGATTTGAACTCAAGCCCAGTCTGTATACTGGATCATTAAACCCAACTTGAAGGTCCTTATTATTCTCTAAATTGATAATTCGGAGGCCCGTTTGCCCTGCTTTTCGTTCTATTACTGCTAGATGATGATCAAATAAAGTGAAATCTTCCAACAAAATTTTACTACTATGAGGTATGACTTCCTGCCAATTTGATTTATCTGCTGCATCTTCCATGGCAACCTTCATAAGGCGGAAGTTTTCAGCTTGCCAATTAGTCATGATATAAAAATCATTCCCTAACTTTAGCGCAGAATACTCATGGTCCTCTTCCCTGGGATATAAGGGAGCAAAATCAGCAAGAGGGGTATTTGCGTCCAGGATTGACTGGCCACTGGTAGTTGTAGAACTGTGGTGAATGCGTATCAGTTCTCCATCCCGGGATTTGGAAATCCACGTATAGAAAGCCTTATCCATTTCTTCATAAACAACAACATCTTCACTCTGCGGTGTGCCCAATTTATGGCGCATCACTTGATAGCCGAGCAGAGTTTGATGGTCTTTATTGATATAGAAGACAGTCTGGTTATCGTTTGCCCAAACCGCAACTGGTGAAGCATTCTCCAATTTATCTGGCAGCATCTCACCAGTCTTTAAGTCCTTGAAGCGAATCGTGTAAACACGGCGCCCAACGCTATCTTCAGGATATGCTACCAATTGATTACTGGGAGAAACGGCCAGGCGCCCTACACTAAAGTAGCCGTGGCCTTCGGCCAGCACATTCACATCCAGCATAACCTCTTCAGGTGCTTCCTGGGTGCCTTTACGTCGCACGTGGATCGCGTATTCTTTCTCGGGAAGATAGCGGCTGTAATACCAATAACCATTATAATAAACGGGGACCGTTGATTTATCTTTCTCCAGACGGCCAGTCATTTCCTCAAAGAGTAATTCCTGTAACTCTTTGGTGTGGTGCATTACCGAATCGGTATAAGCATTTTCTGCTTCCAGATGAGCAATAACATCTGGCGCCTTACGTTCATCGTCGCGCATCCAGTAGTAATTATCGATGCGCTCATGGCCATGCATAACCATTTTGTGTGGTACTTTCTTCGCTACAGGAGCAGAGGTTTGTTCACTAAACAAGGCTTTTTCCTCTACAGCTTGGTTGCTCTTCTCTTCGCCACACCCTGTTAAACCAAGGGTGAGCAACAGTGTTGCTGTGGTTTTATTCATCGAACTCTATCTCTCCTATCTATTTTTCTTTTATCCATTCGCCTGCTTATGCACATCTCACACTGGCTATGATGGAGACAAACACTATCCAGCCAGGATCAACCAACTCATCCCCGCTATTATCAGCGATGCCGTCACACTGAGTATCGCTCCCTCTCGAACCATATCCTGTATACGTACTTTACCGGTTCCATACGCAATCGCATTAGGCGCTGTAGCTACAGGCAACATAAATGCACAACTGGCACTCATCGCCGCAGGTATCATCAGCACCATGGGCTCAAAACCCGCTGAAGTGGCGGCTACAGCTAAAATTGGCATAAGTAGGGTTGCCGTAGCTGTATTGCTGGTTATCTCTGTCAAGAAGGTCACACTAAGGCATAGAATTACCAACAACAACCACAGTGGCATCGCCGTCAGGAAAGAAAGACCGTTGCCGAGCATATCGCTCAGTCCGGAACTGGAGAAACCTTTTGCTAGCGCTATACCACCAGCAAACAGTAATAGCATTCCCCAGGGGATCGTCTCTGCCGTCTGCCAATCCAGCAAGCGCCCTCCCTTACCGTTGGGCACTAGAAACATAGCGACAACGGCTGCTAGAGCCACGGTTCCATCACCGGCAGCATCAATACCTATCAATTCGCTCCAACCACCAAACGGTGCATTGCGAGTAACCCATAGGAGAATTGCCACACCGAAAACCATTAAGGTTCGCTTTTCCTCTTGCCTCCACTCTCCCACTTGAGGGGGCTCAATATCATTTTTCAGATGCACATGACGGGTCAGCCAGAGGGCCATTATAGGCAGCGTCACCAAAGCAACTGGGACTCCTATTTTCATCCAGCCCAGGAAGCTAAACTCTCGTCCGGTTACTTCCTCGTATATTCCCATAAAAATAACATTGGGCGGCGTGCCCAGAGGAGTACCTACCCCACCCAGACTTGCGGCATAGGCAATACCCAGGATCAGGGCAATACTTAAGCGCTCGTTGTCGATCTTACTGAGAATTGCCAGGGCTATAGGCAGCATCATCAATGTGGTAGCAGTGTTGGAAATCCACATGCTCAGGAAGCCTGCTGCCAGCATAAATCCGAGCACCAGCCTGCGGCCGCTGGAGACGCCCACAATACGCAACATATACAGGGCAAGGCGCTCGTGGGCCCCACTTTTCTCCAGGGCCTTGGACAAAATAAAGGCCCCCATCAGCAACAGAATGACATGACTTCCCAAGGAAGCTGCCACCTCCCGATGATCCGCTACTCCAAATAGAGGCAAGAGGACAAAAGGCACCAGTGACGTTGCGGGGATTGGAAGTGCTTCCGTTATCCACCAGATCACAGTTAACAAGGTAATTGCAGCAGTTACTGCCGGTAGATACTGCATCCCCAACGCTGATAAAAAGAAATAGAAGGCCACAGCAAAAAGAGGCCCCAAAACTATAAAGCGCTGCCGCGCGATTGACATACCTGCCCCCAACTACTCAAGGGTTTAATTTTTATAAGTTTGAATCTTGGGAGGGGGATAAACTCCTCGGTCAAGATGGCCGATAAAAATACAAGAAACTGGTCCTTTTGCGCAGCTCTTTTTATTCCTAGAGTAAAATTCCCTCATGGAATTGGGTGTTACACCGTTGAATCCCTTAAATAGCTGATGTTCAGTGATCAAATAGCAATCTATGTAACTGAAGGCATTTCGAGCAGCAAGGGTATGCAATCACTTACGCGAACCCCAAAATATGGACATACCTGACTATCAAGACTGAAAAACTAGCCCTTTGTACCATCACTTTTGTACATCTCGCTGGCATCCGTCAAACTATCGCCCACAATAGCTAGTAGTAGAATGAGGGCGGAAAGGAATCATGAGCAATATACCCAACACTGTGGAAGTCCTGGAGAAGCTCCGCTGGAATGCCCACCTGTGCAAACACAGCCACTTCCGAGCCTCCATGAAGGGGCGCAATTTGCATGTGCTTTGCGGGGTGCCCATCGTTGTCGTCAACCTGTTCCTCGGTTCGCTTTTCTTCTCCCTGATCAATGCAGAGCTGCCTGATTGGACCAAGTGGAGTGGTGCGGCGCTGGCCCTGCTGGCCGCGCTATTGGGCGGCGTGCAAACTTTCTTCAATTTTAAGAAAAACTATGAGGGACATCGGCAGGTAGGCAACGAGTACCTGGCAATCGCCAGGGAGTGCGAGCGGCTGATCGCCCTTTACTTCGACGATATCCTGGATCTTGAGCATCTATCCAAGAAGATCTCAGAACTGAATACACGCTACAGTGAAATCAACCAGCGAGCGGAAGAGTTTATTGTCTCAGATAAGGTATACAGGCAAGCGGTGCATATCCAGAATCAAAAGGCCAACCGGGAGCCCTCTCTGGTAGAGCAGATGCGTAATCGCCAGGCCACTGCGCAAAGAGTCGCCGAGGAGGCTCTCGAAATCGCAGAGAGCAGTCACTAACTCCCCCATCAATACCGCAACATTATCCTGGGGAAGTGGAAACTTCCCTACTTCCTATAGTAACAAATCGAAAAATGCAGACAGATCACAGTAGTCATCAACCCAGTAAAAACACTTACCCATTATGCTATTTAGCCACCGATATCGGCACACCGAGCAATGTCGGCGGCCTATTTCGTATCGCCGATGCACTCGGCGTAGAGAAAATTTATTTAACCGGTGAAAGCCTGGTTCCACCTAATTCCAAAATTCGAAAAGTTTCCCGGTCTACAGAAAAGTACGTTCCCTACGAATATCACTCATCTGCAGTCAATATCGCGCAAACCTTAAAAAATAAGGGCTATCGATTAATTTGTCTGGAGATTGCCTCAAACAGCGTCGAACTCAAAGATACCCCCGTTTCCAAAGGGGATAAAATATGTTTGGTATTGGGCTCTGAAAAGGATGGAGTTACCCCTGAACTCCTTGAACTGGCAGATGCTGTGGTACACATACCTATGCAGGGTATCAATTCCTCAATGAATGTTACTTCCGCCTGCGCTATAGCGACCTATGCTTTGTTGGAAAAAATTTAATCGGGCACTTTGACCATTATATTTTTCTGATTAACATAATCGGGATCACCGCCCAACCTTTTATTGCAGTTCAATCCATTAATTGCCTGGATCTCCGCATTGCTCAAATTAAAATCAGATATTAAGAAGTTATTGCGTATGTGATCCAGGCTTTCCGCCTTGGGAATAACTATGCGATGCTGCTGGATATTCCACTTAAGGATAACCTGCCCCGAAGTCACCCCATGATTATTCGCAATGTCCACAATTACTGGATCTATGAGAGGTTTTTCATGAGCCTCGACACCGCTCCATGTAGATCCCGACCCCAAAGGAGACCAGCTGCAAATCGCAATTTTATGGAACTGGCAATAATCTACTAAAGGCTGCTGAGTAAAATAGGGATGCAGTTCAATTTGATTACAAACAGGGCGCACTTCCGAGAAAGTCGCCAGTTGTTCAATATCAGATTTACGAAAGTTTGACACCCCCAGGGCCCGCACTTTTTTCTGCTGGTAAAGCGCCTCCATTGCACCCCAGGTCTCCCGGGTATAGGCCGGCATGGGCCAATGGATCAGATATAGGTCCAGGTATTCCAGCTGCAAACGCTCTAGGCTACGGGCAAATGCATCGTGAGTTTTATTGGTTCCCTGCTCCGTATCCCAAACTTTACTGGTAATAAAAAGCTCTTCCCTCGCTAGGCCGGATTCTTTGATCGCTCTTCCCAGAGCTCGCTCATTTCCATAGACCGATCCTGTGTCAAAATGACGATATCCCACTGACATGGCTTTCAAGATAACTTCTGTTACATACTCATCATCCTGCTGCCAGCTGCCAATCGCAGCCATTCCCATGCCGAGCTGAGGTATCTCTACACCGTTATTCAATTCGAGAAAATACATAATCAATATCCTTTCAGACTACTGAGCGGTAAATCAGCAAGGACCAAGAGGGAATAGAACCGGGGTCACATTTATTTCGCTGAGTGTAGGCCGTACAGAAGTCAACGCGTAGAAAACAGCGAACTCACGCCAACTCCTGACTGCTAATCACTCACCATGCAATAAAAAGAAACTAATTTGCTAAGTTCAGTGAATATAAGCGATTATTTTGGAGGAAGTGAGCCCGCAAATACCGCTCCACGACTGACCCAGTTATCCAAATCCTCTGCGACAGCATCTTCTTCCACATACACCATGCCTTTTAAGGGGCGCCCGGTGTAATCCATAGGCCGGGTATAGCGTTCGGCCAACGCAGTTTGATACTCATCAGGCCCAACCCGGACCATCAACTCCTCTCCAACAACCCCACAGGCCATATTGCCATTCAACATAAAAGCGAGACCTCCAAACATCTGCTTTTCACTGAGGCCTTCATTTCCCTGAAGTAATTTGCGCACTTTTTCAGCCAGAGTTTCGCTGTACGCCATAGTTTTCTCCTTAATCACTTTTACCAGGCAGGAATACCCCCTCAGAAACTGCTTTTTTCTGAAAAGGTTAAAAACGATGAAATTTGAAAAGAATCGAGCGGAATTAAATGTGAACCCTAATCCCAGCAAGACATTGGATGGAGCAATGAGCAAGTAAACTGCAAATACAACAGATAACTGCACCATAGCAAAAACGTTATTTCGAATAATCGTTTAAGTATAGCAGTAGCTGAAGTTTCTACTTTAAGGAAGGGAAAAAATACGCCAGGAAATGAAAGGGCTGAAAAAAATTACAGAAATATTTCTATATTTGCTAAAGATTGTGGTGACCTGAAACGGCCACCACAATCTTTACGTGTACCTCGGCAGGCAAAAACCGAGGGAATGACTTGTCTTAGTCGACAAACACCCGCGCGTTACGGAACAAGCGCATCCAGCCGGAATCTTCTTTCCACTCATCTGGATGCCAGCTATTGCTGACAGCTCGAGCAACACGCTCAGGATGCGGCATCATAATAGTCACGCGGCCATCCTCAGAACTCAGAGAGGTAATACCATTTACCGAGCCGTTGGGGTTGGCCGGATAAGTTTGGGTAATTTCCCCTTTGTTATTCAGGTAGCGCATCGCGATAGTGCCGGAAGCTTCACACTTCTCGAGCGCCTGCTGGTCAGCAAACTCCACTCGCCCCTCACCATGAGCAACGGCAACCGGCATGTAAGTACCCGCCATACCTTTAAACAACACGGAAGGTGAGTCTTCAATGCCTACCAGTGCGAAGCGCGCTTCATACTGCTCAGAGAGGTTGCGCACAAAGCGCGGCCAGTGATCCGCACCTGGAATCAGCTCTTTGATCACTGAGAACATCTGGCAACCGTTACACACCCCCAAGCCGAAGGTATCGTTGCGATTGAAGAAGCCCTCAAACTGGTCGCGGGCACGATCGTTAAACAGGATGGTTTTAGCCCATCCCTCACCGGCACCCAGTACGTCGCCATAAGAGAAGCCACCACAGCCCACCAAGCCTTTGAACTCATCCAACGCTACACGGCCAGACAGGATGTCACTCATATGTACGTCGACAGCGTTAAAGCCAGCGCGGTAGAAAGAGTGCGCCATTTCCACTTGGCTATTCACACCCTGCTCTCGCAGTACAGCAACTTTCGGGCGAACACCTTTAGCGATATAGGGTGCGCTGATATCGTCGTTGATATCGAAAGTGAGGTTTACTGTCAGGCCCGGGTCTTCTTTGGCAATTGCAGCGAATTCCTGCTCGGCACACTCGGCGTTATCACGCAGGGACTGGATACGATAGCTGGTTTCCGACCAGATCTGCTGCAATTCAGCACGGGAGCGCTTGAAGATTTCAACACCGTTATTAGTGATGCACAGGTGTTCGTTATTGTTCAGGTAACCGATCTTGTGGGTGGGTACACCCACAGCGGCAAAGCGCTGTACCAACATATCCGCTTCACAGGCGGGAACCTGCAATACCGCACCCAGCTCTTCACTGAACAGCGCCGCAATCGGGTCTTCACCCAATTCGTAGATTTCCACATCCATACCCACGCGGCCGGCAAAGCCCATTTCCGCCAGGGTTGTAAACAGACCGCCGTCAGCGCGGTCGTGGTAGGCCATGATCAGGTCTTCATTCAGAGCCTGCTGTACCACCTCGAAGAAACCTTTCAGTTTCTTGGCATCGTCCAGGTCTGCGGGCTTGTCACCCAGCTCGTTGTAGACCTGCGCCAGACAGGAGCCGCCCAAGCGATTTTTGCCGGCCCCCAGATCGATAAACAGTAACTCACTTTCACCTTTATCGGTGCGCAGCTGCGGTGTCACTGTCTTGCGGACATCAGTTACCGGAGCAAAGGCAGAAATTACCAGAGACAGCGGTGCAGTAACCGATTTCTGCTCGCCCTCTTCCTCCCAGGCAGTGCGCATAGACATGGAGTCTTTGCCCACCGGGATGGTAATGCCCAATTCAGGACACAACTCCATACCCACCGCTTCTACGGTTCGATAAAGTTTTTCCTCTTCACCCGGATGGCCCGCTGCACACATCCAGTTGGCGGAGAGTTTGATATCGGACAGTTGCTTCACTGGAGTACAGGCGATATTGGTAATTGCCTCACCCACTGCCAGGCGGCCCGAGGCCGGTGCATCCAGCAATGCCACCGGGGTGCGCTCACCCATAGACATGGCTTCGCCGGCGTAGCTGTCATAGGCAACGGTAGTTACCGCGCAATCAGCCACCGGCACCTGCCAGGGACCGACCATCTGATCGCGGGAAACCTGACCGGTTACAGTGCGGTCACCGATAGTGATCAGGAAGCTCTTGCTAGCAACTGTGGGCAGGCGCAGCACCCGCTCAGCCGCTTCATTCAGGTCGATATCTACTGTGGAAAATGCCTTACTTTCCACCTGGCGAGTTTCTGCTTCACGGTGCATGCGCGGCGGCTTGCCGAACAACACCGACATCGGCAGGTCTACAGGCTTGGATTCAAACTTCTTGTCATTTAACAGCAAGTGCTTGTCTTCGGTAGCTTCACCGACAACGGCGTAAGGCGCGCGCTCACGCTCACAGATTTGCTCGAAGCGCTCCAGGTCTTCCGGCATCACTGCCAATACATAGCGTTCCTGGGATTCGTTACACCAGATTTCCAGCGGGCTCATACCCGGCTCATCACAGGGCACATTGCGCAGTTCAAAATTACCGCCGGTACCGCCATCTTTCACCAACTCGGGGAAAGCATTGGACAAACCGCCCGCACCCACATCGTGGATAAAGGCAATGGGGTTGCTCTCACCCAACTGCCAGCACTGGTCGATCACCTCTTGGCAGCGACGCTCGATTTCCGGGTTTTGGCGCTGTACTGAAGCGAAATCCAGATCTTCAGAGCTGGAGCCGCTGGCCATACTGGAGGCTGCACCACCACCGAGGCCAATCAACATCGCCGGGCCACCCAGCACTACCAGTTTGGCGCCAGGGGAAAACTCGGGCTTGTCTACATGCTCTTCGCGGATATTGCCGTAACCACCAGCCAACATGATCGGCTTGTGATAGCCGCGACGCTCGCCATCGAAATTTTCTTCAAAGGTACGGAAGTAACCGCAGATATTCGGGCGGCCAAACTCATTGTTAAATGCTGCACCACCGATCGGGCCTTCGATCATAATATCCAGAGCGGTAACAATACGCTCAGGCTTGCCATAGTTGGCTTCCCAAGGCTGCTCCCAGCCGGGAATGCGCAAGTTGGAAACCGTAAAACCGGTCAGGCCCACTTTTGGTTTGGAGCCACGGCCAACTGCACCTTCATCACGAATTTCACCACCGGCCCCGGTACCAGCACCGGAGAAAGGAGCAATCGCGGTAGGGTGATTGTGGGTTTCCACTTTCATCAGCAGATGAATGGCTTCAGTGCTGAAACCGTATTCCTTGCTGTCAGGATCCGGGTAGAAACGCCCCGCTTCGCTACCAGTAACGACGGCTGCATTATCCGCATAGGCGGACAACACATTGTCCCCCCCCTTCTGGTAGGTATTCTTGATCATGCCGAACAGGGAGTGCGGCATTTCTTCGCCGTCGATGGTCCAGGAGGCATTGAAGATCTTGTGGCGGCAGTGCTCGGAGTTTGCCTGGGCAAACATCATCAGCTCTACATCTGTGGGATTGCGCTCCAGCTCTTGGAAACTGGTGAGCAGGTAATCAATCTCATCCTCAGCCAAGGCCAAGCCCAAGGTGACATTGGCATCTTCCAGAGCTTCGCGACCGCCCTCGAGAATATCCACACCGCGCAACGGGCGCGGCGCTTCTTCCACAAATAATTGCTCAGCTTGAGCAAAATCGGTGAATACCGCTTCAACCATACGATCGTGTAAGCGGGAGGCCAGCACAAGGCGTTCAGCTTCAGTTAACTCGACACCGGTAACGTAGTAGGCGATGCCACGCTCCAGGCGATGAACTTTGTTCAGGCCAGTGTTATGAGCAATGTCAGTAGCCTTGGAAGACCAGGGAGAAATTGTGCCCGGACGCGGCACTACCAGGATCAACTCGCCTTTCGGCTCGTGCTTTTCCTCGGTTGGGCCGTATTGGAGCAGTCGCTCCAGCAGGGCCATCTCCTGGTTATCCAGTGAGTCGCTGTCTGCAAAGTGAACGAACTCAGCGTAGAGATCGTCGATGGTCGGTTGCAGCGCGCGCAGTTGATTGAGCAGGTTTTTATGGCGGAATTTCGACAGTGCAGGAGCACCACGCAGAACTAACATTGCGGGAGATAGCCTCTTGTCTAAATGAGAAAGATTGCGCGAATGGGATTTCGCACAAGGCCCCGGAAATTTGAGAGGCGCAATTGTACCTGAAGCATCGCCACTCCAACACACCCGCCCGACACTTGGGTACACATGAACTAATTAGTAACCTGAATGTTCAAAAGAGCAGCAAGCTTGTCTGTAAATATACCAACTTTGTATCAAAGTCAGGTTCGCCTACCTAAGTCTGTAATGCTTTGCAAGCGTGCAGATCACAGTGTTCAAAAGACAAACTGGGCAGATTGTCGTCAAATAATGTAAAATTGGCGGACTGCGTCAAATTTTGCCCTCGTATTTGAGAGCGAAATCGACATACAGGGCCTTAGGCACAACAGCAAAAAAACCAACGGACTAGCTAGAGAGGACAGCCTATGATGATGAAAAGCCGTATGCTGCGCTACGTCCGCCGTGTGTGCAAAGGGATCGCCTTATCCTGCTGCGCCTCCCTGCTGGTTGCCAGTAAAGCACCGAATACACTCGAGCGTGTCAAAGCCACCGGTGAATTGGTTGTCCTGTCACAAAACGGCCCCACCACTTATTACGAAGACGCCTCCGGCAACCCGACGGGCTTTGAATACGGCATGCTGCGTGCATTTGCTGAGGAGCTGGGGGTGAAATTGGTAATTCGCGACGTGCACGATCTGGACGAAATGTTCGATCAGCTGCGCGACCCGGAGGGTGGTGCGCACTTCGCGGCTGCCGGCCTCACGGTAACTCCAGAGCGTCGCGAACAAGTCCGCTTTACCCCATCCTATTTTGAGATTCGCCAACAGGTTATCTACCGAGTTGGCGAACAGCGGCCGCGCAAAACTAGCGATCTCGAAGGAAAAAAGGTCGCCGTCATTGCCGGTAGTGCTCACGCAGAAGAAATGAAGAAACTCTCCACCCGCTATACCGAGTTGGATTGGGAGGAAGTCTCCGACGTGGACGCCATGGAATTGGTGGAGATGGTGCAGGAAGGAAAATACAATTATGCAATTGTGGATTCCAACGCTTACGCAGTTCACCGCGGCCTTTACCCAAACACTGCAGTTGCGTTCAACCTCACCCAATTCCAACCGGTTTCCTGGGCCTTCCCACAAAGTGATGACGACAGCCTATATCGCAGTGCACGCCGCTTTATGTTGCGCGCCAATACCAATGGCATGATTGCCCAGTTGCGGGAAGAATTTTTCGGCCACGTCAGCGACCTAAATGTGGGCGGCGCCAAAGCCTTTGCCAAGCGCAGCCGCGAGCGCCTGCCCCAGTGGCGCGGCACCATGCAAAAGGTTGCCGACCAATATGACCTCGACTGGCACTTACTCGCAGCCCTCAGCTACCAGGAATCCTATTGGAATCCGCGTGCCCGCTCTCGCACCGGTGTACGCGGCCTGATGATGCTGACTCTGAACACCGCAAAAGATCTCGGTGTAAACCGCCTAAACCCCGAAGAGAGCATTGAGGGTGGTGCCCGCTATATCGTACAAATCCGCAACAAACTGCCGGATCGCATTCGCGAGCCCGACAGAACCTGGATGGCACTGGCTGCCTACAACGTAGGCTATGGCCACCTTGAGGATGCCCGGGTACTGACAGAACGAATGGGCGGCAATCCAGATCTTTGGCCCGATGTGCGCGAACACCTGCCCCTTCTGGCCAAGCGTCAGTATTACAAGACCACCAAACACGGCTATGCCCGAGGCTGGGAACCGGTGACTTATGTACAGAATATCCGCCACTATCAAGCCCTTCTGAGCTGGAGTAGCCGCATTGAGGAACAACGACTGGCCGCAGCCAATGATGAAAACGGCGGGATCCTTGCTGAGAACAGCGCAGTGAATTCCGAAGCCAGCGCCGCCCCCGCTCTCTAATCCCCCTCTAGGCCAGCTTAGCCTGGCCGAAGAAAGCCCCAAATATCTCCACCTTAATCTATATTCATCTGGTCCCGGTTGGAGTGCCTGAGCGATGGATAATCCAGATACGGTAAGAGAGATCGAGCAGTTTATTGACTACCTCGTGCAGGCCGGGGTGTACTGCAGAGAAGACGAACTGGAAAGTGTCTACCACCGGGAAATGGAGGTCTTCATACTAGATCCTTCGGACCGGGTCACGGTGGCAGACAAAACGGCCTTCATCAATATGTTTAAAGCCAAGCGTGACGCGGGTGAACTACCTCTCAACGACTGGAAAAAAATTCACCGCATAGTGGCAAATGAAAACAGTGCTTTAGTAATCTTCTCGCGAAAAAACAATTTGGCTGGCCAGGAGCAACTGTTAAAACTGGCGATAGATTTGGTGTATGAAAATGGGCGCTGGCAGGTCACGAGGGAAGTTATATTCCTAGAGCCAGCACTTCCTGGTTCAAGCTAGAAATACTCCTTACTCTCAATTGCTTTTAATCTGCTTCCCGAAAATCTGCCAGATTCATCGAAAGAGCTCTAGGTAAAAACTGCAAATCCTCAGGTTCATCAATATCCGCAAGCACATCCAATTGCTGACAGCGCATATCACATTCCAGTAATCGCTCCAGGGTTTGCTGGGCAACGACTTCAGTACTCCAACATATATCTTCAAACAAGCGAGAATGCAGGTACTTCAAGCCCAACAGGGTGTAGCCACCATCATTTGCGGGATACATAACAGAGTCCGTGTGCACTAGCGCCACAGCTGCGGCTCGGAGTCTTTCTGCATTTAATGCCGGACAATCTGTCCCCAATAAAAAGAGCCCCTGGCCAGCGGCATAAGAACTTTTCGCAGCCCGCCACAAGCGCTGACCGAGATCACCTTCTGACTGGCTGTATAGCTTTACCCCCTGAGGCAACTTGAACTCCTGCCAAAAAGGGTGCCTGGAGTTAGGCGCAACATGCAGCTCGACAGGGCCCAGATTCGCCTTAACCGCTTCTGCCAATGTATCCTGCAATAACTGTAATGCGAGAGCGGCTGCGCCCTTCTCTCCCAAAGTAGGAATTAGCCGAGTTTTTGCATACCCTGGCAACGGAGCCTTAGCCATCACTACAAGACGCATGGGCGGCAATAGAAAACTACTCATAGCGTTTTGCCAAACTCTCTGCTGATACGCCCCGCCAGTAATCAAAACGCAATCGCCACATCAATAAAATGGTTCTCAATACGCCGTACTTTTCCCAGCGACGCCCTGAGGTTTCTACTTTTTCACGAGAACAATAGGGCCAGTAATAACTGCGCAAACGGCGACTCAGCTCAATATCTTCCATCAACGGCTGCGCAGGGAATCCACCGATAGTTTCGAACAAACCACGGCGCACAAAAATGGCCTGATCCCCTGTAGCAATACCACTAAAACGAGAGCGTAAATTAACTAAAGTCGCAATCAAGGGAAACCAAAAACTGTGTCCGACAATTTGAATATTAAAACGCCCCCAGTGGGCATTCTCCTTTTCGAGGTTTGTGATGGACTTGAGGGCATCTGCGGGTAGACGGCTATCGGCATGCAAAAACACTAACCACTGACCTTTAGCCATTAACGCACCGGCATTCATCTGAACCGCCCTACCCCGAGTGGCGTGGACCAGCTGCAAACCAGACTGCTCTAGGGTCTCAACACTACCATCGGTACTGCCGCCGTCTACGACAATAACCTCACAATCTTCCTGCACGCTCAATTGCTGCAAGTGCTCCAGTAAAGAGGCTATGTGTTCCTTTTCATTTAATAGAGGAACTATCACACTGAATTGCATTAGTTGCGCCTCCAGCGGTTAAAAACCTCTAAGAAACGTAAAATAGCTGCTGGTGCGTGAGCACGTTTCCAATTGCCCGCGACAAATTTATTGGCTTCACTCATGGTCGGATAGATATGGATGGTTGAGAGAATTTTATTCAACCCCAACCCATGCTTCATCGCTAAAATAAACTCCGCAATTAATTCTGCAGCATTTTCCCCAACAATAGAAACACCTAGTATTTTATCTTTTCCCGGCACCGTAAGGACTTTGACAAATCCTCGCCGCGCACCATCGACTATAGCTCGGTCCAAATGCTCGATATCATAGCGGGTTATCTCGTAATTCACTCCCTGCTCACTAGCAGTTTTTTCAGAAAGGCCTACAGTCGCCACTTCCGGATCGACAAATACAGCACTGGGAACCAGAGAGTAGTCTACGGCAAATTTTTTAATGTCACCGAAAAGGGCATTTACCGCTGCATACCAAGCTTGGTGTGAGGCCATATGGGTAAATTGGTATGGCCCTGCCACATCCCCAGCTGCAAGGATATGTGGATAGCGAGTTCGCAGGTAGCCATCAAGTTTCAACCTGCCATTATCCAGCAAGTCCAGGTTCTCGAGACCTTCGTCGGTTACTTTCGCCTTTCTGCCGAGAGCTAGTATCACCTCATCAAACTCGAGCTTAACCCTATCGCCCTTATTTTCTACAATGAGTATGCCTCCTTCTCGATCAGGAACACCTTCAAACTCAACAGCTTCGTGGTCTGTCAAAATTTTAACGCCATCCAGAGTAAGCGCCTCAGCGACGGCCGCAGATACTTCAGCATCCAACTCCAATAATATAGTGTCGGACCTCTCCACCAGAACCACTTCCGAACCCAACCTGGCCATGGCTTGTGCCAGCTCACAACCAATAGCTCCCCCACCCAGTAATACCAGCCTGTGGGGAGGGGTTTTTAACTGAGAAAACCGCTCCCATAAAGTATCACTGGTGAGGTAATTCACTTGATCGAGCCCAGGAAAAGGCGGAACACTCGGCTCGGCGCCAGTGGCTAGTACAATAGCCCTTGCCGTCAGGGTTTTCTCCCCTCCACTATTTAATTGGGTTTTAACTGTCCAGGGATCGATAAGCTCTGCAGTTCCCTTGAGCACTTCAACCCCCAGCTCGTTATAGCGCTCCACACTATCATTGGGTTCAATAGTTTTAATCGACTCCCTGATATGTTGCATAACCCGGGGAAAATTAATTGTTGGCTCATGGAGTACAACCCCAAACTCGCCCGCACATCTTGCCCTATGGGCCTGTCGCGCACACATAATCAATGCTTTACTGGGTACACAGCCGGTATTGAGACAATCTCCCCCCATTTTACCTGCTTCGATCAAAGTGACTTTTGCTTTTATCGCCGCAGAGATGTAAGCCGTAACCAGGCCCGCCGCACCACCACCAACGACAATTAAGTTACGATCAAACTTCTTAGGTTTCTGCATAATTAGATCATCCAGCCTGACGCCTGCGCTTAAGCCAGTTGAGCGCATATTTTGCAATTAAGGGAAATACACCCAAGAGAACAAAAGATAACAACAGTGGTAAAGATAAAATATCCTTGAGATTTTCCACTCTCATCAATTGAGTTCCCGCGTTTACGTAAACTATCGTACCCGCCAGCATCCCAAGCTGGCTAACCCAATAGAAAGTCCAGACTTTAATATGGGTGAGCCCCATCAGGATATTAATTAGGAAAAAAGGGAAAGCCGGCACCAATCGCAGCGCAAAAAGGTAAAATGCCCCCTCCCGCTCAATTCCCTTATTGACGACTTGAAGCCGCTCTGAGAAGCGCCCCTGAATATAGTCTCGAAATAAATATCGAGCCATTAAAAAGGCCAGGGTGGCACCGATACTGGAAGCAAAAGAAACGATTACAGTACCCCAGAAAAGACCGAACAATGCGCCGGCTGCAATAGTTAGAATTGCTGCCCCGGGAAGTGATAAGCCAGTCACCAAAATATAGAAGACCAGAAACAAAAATCCGACTAAAAGCGGCGACGACATCTGCCAGCGCTTAAAGTCCTCCGCTCCATCCTTTAACTTTTCCAGGCTCAACCAGTGGTGCAGATCAAGCACGTAGAAAGCCACCACCAATACAACAATGGCGGCTACCAGCAGGATTTTTTTACTCATCGTTTTCAGGTTCCATCCGCCATAACAAAAAGCTAGAGAGCCCCACCACAACTACTGCCCTGCCCGGCTGTACAACCGTAACAGTGATCTGCAACGCAAATTGCCGCCCCCTTCAGATCCACCTCGATTAAATCTCGCAAATGTAATCGGCCAGGAATAGGCATGTTGAGTTGTTGGTTAAAATCACAATCAAATAGGTTTCCCTGCCAATCGACACTAACCAAGCTGCGACACATAACATCAGCAAGATTATCCGCACTGTAACTGTCTTTGAGTAGCGTCATATAATCGTGAAACTGCCCCCTGGAAACCAACATGGAACCAAAACGCTTGATTGGCATATTGGCGAGAGCGAACAAATGATTAAATTTAATAGAGAAGTGGTTCGCCAACTCTCTTCGATAGTCCGCCTCCAAAGCACTTTGCTCCGGGGGTAAAAAGGGTCCCAGGGGGTTATAGACCAAGTTGAGTTCTAAGCCACTGCCAGGCTTGCCATAGCCCAATGCATTTAATTTTTGTAGCGCCGCAATGCTCTTATCGAATACCCCTTTACCTCGTTGCTGATCGACATTATCGATTGAGTAACACGGCAGGGAGGCAACGACCTCAACCTGGTTTTCAGCGAGGAATTCTGCGGTATCTTCCTGGCCCGGCTCAAAAAGAACTGTCAGGTTGCAGCGATCTATTACATGCACTCCGCGCGCTCGCGCCCCTCTTACAAGGGATCGAAAGCCCCAGTGCAATTCCGGGGCCCCACCAGTCACATCCAGCACACGGGGTTTACGGACCGTGAGAACTTCCAATAACAGCGCCAAATTTTCGTCCGACATCATCTCGGTTCGATTAGGCCCAGCATTGACGTGGCAGTGTAAACAGCGCTGATTACAACGGTAACCAATATTGACCTGCAAGGTCTCAATGGCCCCCCGGTGCAGAGAGGGAAAGTCCGATAGTTCCAGCAGGGGTAAGGTCTCACGCATCGATATCACTGCTCCATTTCTTCAAGCTCTGGTTCTGTCGGAGCAAGCAGTGGTTTTATTACAGCTTGTGTTTCCTCAGGCATAGCTTCGAGGGGAGTCACCAGACCGCTCAACAGTGCTGTATGAGCGGAGGACTCCGGTTGCTCAGCGCCTAAAATACGTATGGCTTCCATCGCAATCTGCTGCGCGCGCGTGGCATTTTGTTGAAGATTCGCAATCGCTACCTCTGCGGTTACTGCCTCCTCACGAGGGTGCCAACAATCATAGTCAGTAGCCATGGCCAGCGTGGCGTAAGCAATTTGTGCCTCCCGGGCCAACTTGGCCTCAGGCATATTGGTCATGCCGATAACCGACGCCCCCATACTTCGATACCAGTGGGACTCGGCACGGGTGGAAAACTGGGGGCCCTCGATACAGATATAACTGCCACCCCGGTGTAACTCAATTGGCTGCTCTGCCTGGGTCAGCGTGAAAGCACGCGCCAAACTATCAGTGACAGCAGAGCATACAGGGTCGGCCATGGACACATGGGCAACCGCACCATCTCCAAAAAAGGTACTCTGCCGCCGGCGAGTCATATCAATGAACTGATCGGGGATTAACATATCCAGTGGCCGTACTTCTTCCTGTAGGGAGCCCACAGCCGAGAGAGACAGGATGTAGCACACGCCGAGCTGGCGCAGGGCATGGATATTTGCCTGATAAGGCACTTGGGAGGGGATCAGGTGATGATTGCGACCATGACGGGCCAGGAAAGCTACTGGCACACCTGAGAGCTTACCGCAGACAATGGCGTCCGAAGTCCTGCCAAAGGGAGTGTCGATATGGACCTCCTCCACCTCAGTCAGCCCCGGCATATCGTAAAGACCACTTCCTCCAATCACCCCAATCAATGCCCTGGTCATATTCGCTCCTAAACAGTTGGTTTTCGGCAGTATAGGAGTGCTCGCTGACCGTGTATATCACTCATAAATGAGCAGCTATTAACCACCGAACGCCAGCAGGAAAGCGGGCAAGCACAGCCAGAAAAACTCATTCTTTATTAATGCCGCTTCGAATATCGCCATTCGGCAGAAAATTACACTTGCAGGTTAACTAACCGACGAATTATATTTACCCGGATAAAAATATTTAACCCGGGTAAATAAGGAGCAAAACTTTGAGCACCGACTATATCGCTATCGATCAGCAACAGATCATCGCCCGAGGGACACTGGAAGTCGTTATTCGCCAAGTGAAAAATATGGGCGCAAACCATGAACCCATTGTTTTCGAGGCCCAAAGCTGTAAACGGGTTGAAGTGGATTGGCATGGAGACACGGAGGAGGTATTGGCAGTATCAGCTGTAGATACCGCGACTCACAAAGCCAAGCGCGGACGTCCCAAATTAGGAGTTATTCCCAGGGAGATTACCCTGCTTCCCCGCCACTGGGAGTGGCTGAGTCAGCAGCCCGGCGGTGCCTCCGTCACACTTCGTAAGCTGGTTGAGCAGGCACAAAAACAGGTTTCTCCTGAAGAGCGGATCACCCGCAAACAACAGGAACTGGATAAGTTCATGTTGTTAGTTGCAGGGGATACTCCAGGCTTCGAGGAAGCCAGTCGTGCTCTGTATAGGAACAGTAGGATCAGCTTTAAAAAAGCCATCCACTCATGGCCGAGTGATCTCAAAAAGCTAGTATTCAGTAAATTTGAAGAGATTGCAGAGATGCATAGCGGCAAACTTTAAAACGGACTTACTATGAGTGAACAACAAGACAATATATTTGTTAGTGGGGACTTGCTGCCGGTTTTCTTTAAAACGGCTGCGCCTATTATTCTAATAATGCTGGTAAACGGTTCTTTTACTTTATTGGATGCCTACTTCCTGGGGGAGTATGTAGGAGCCGAGGCACTAGCTGCAGTGACTTTGACCTTTCCAGTGTTTATGTTTCTGATAGCACTTTCTTCATTGATTTCCAGTGGATATTCGAGTGTCCAGGCCAGATTACTTGGTGCAAGGGATATAGATAAAGCGAAGAAGGCCTTCTCTCAAGCCATTACACTAGCACTAATTGTTTGCATTTTATTAATATTGCTTTTTTTAGCTGGAGGCAAACAATTAACATTATTGATTGCCAATGGCTCGGTAGACCTTGCAGAGATGGGGTACACCTATTTAACAATATTGATATTTCTTTCACCAACGCTATTTATCTGCTCAGTGAATTCCGACACTTTACGATGCGAAGGGCGATTATCTCTAATGGCCGTGGTTTCCCTATCATCGGTTATGCTCAACATTATTTTCAATTATATTTTTATCGCCCACCTGGATATGGGTGTGGCTGGCTCTGCCTATGGCACCGCCCTGGCACAGGCAATTGCCCTTCTGATAATTGCAGGCTACCGTCATTACGGCCAACCAGTGATTGATATACAAATTATCCGACTCTCGATTAAACGGAATTTCTGGCCTGAGTACCTGTCTTTAGGCCTCCCATCCAGCTTGAGCTACATCGGTATATCACTCACATCTATCGCTGTAATTTTCAGTATCCAGGCCTGGAGCAGTACCAACTATGATACAACGGTGGGGGCCTACGGCATTACTACCCGAATCATGACCTTTATTTTCCTGCCCCTTCTCGGATTAAGCCAGGCATTTCAAACCCTCGTAGGCAGTAACTTCGGTGCTAAAAGCTGGTCCCGTGCCGACAGCAGTATCAATCTAGCTTTGACAATAGCCTTTTCTTATTGCCTGGTATTACAGCTTGGCGTGCTATTACTAAAAGACACTTTGGGAACCCTGTTCGTCAGCGACCCGCAAATTATTGCAGAGGTTGCACGTATCCTGCCGATGATGACGCTTGTCTACTTTTTGGCGGGACCATTGAAGATGATCAGCACATTTTTCCAGGCCATTGGTGACGCCAAACGTGCCGCTATTCTCGGGGTGACAAAAACCTATATTTTTGTACTGCCATTAATTTTGATTTTACCGTTGATGTTTGGTGAAGTGGGGATCTGGTATGCAGGACCAGTTGCAGAACTGATGCTGCTTATTTTAACAGTTTTTGTACTTTATCACCGTAGTCGCAACCAGGGGAATAAATATGGTTTATACACTTCCCGGGTATCTGCTTAAGTAAATTCTTTGCCGAAATTCGTGGCTGCTGATTACCTCGCTTAAAAATTCACTTAAGATTTATAAATTGAAGGGAGTCTTTGACTCCCTTTTTAGAGTTACGCCTCCCGCCCCTTAGCCCAAGGGGCCAGCAAAAGAATGGGGCAAGGTCTGACGATTGCCATCATAAAGATATGAAAGCATATCCAGATCCCCAGCACTGGGATTCCAGGTAGAACTATTCACCTGATTGGCCGATATTTTACAGCCTCCCTCACGAGTGTTTTTTACAATCCCCAGTGCCCTTGCCTGGTCGTCATACATCATGATGGAGTTTCCATCAAAAGCAGAATTGTGTGTTAAAAACCTGGTGAGGGTTTGCACCCGAGTTTGCTGCTGCAGGGAGTCCAGTGTGTTCTTCACTGACAGAGGGGCGTCGGCACGCATGTGTTCGTGGGCCAAACCCAGTGTATGACCGATCTCATGGGGAAGGGAGGCAATCGCTGCTCTATTAGTTTTCCAATCTACACCACAATATTGATCGGTTTTATTGGTAAACCCTACCGTCGCACTACTGCGGTCGTCCTTAATTGTAACCACTCCACGGCCTGCCGCTCCAACCTGCAGGAACTTAATCGCTGCAAATCTGAACTTTCGATAAATGCAAATTTCCCAATGAGACATAGCCTTTTTTACCGAATTAACATAACCGGAATCTAAATTGGAGGGCACATAATATTTCACCACACCATTCGGCCAAACCCCACCTACCTCTTCATTCCTATCCAAAGAAAATCCACCAAAGTCTATCTTATAGGATATTTTTCGAATATTTTTATCTATAGCTAGCCCCATGCTGACGCACCTCCTGAAAAGTTATTTTCGCTGCCATAACGAGAACCAACACTGCCGCACCAAATTCGGCAAGTCAAAATTCACCCGACAGAAATAGAAAACAAAAAGAGGGAAGAGATCACAAAAAACCTTTCCCAAACACCCAAACCAAAATCGATTCCTGTAATAAAAAATATTCAAATATTTTCAGCAAGCAACCAAAAGAACTAGGAACCACAAGAAAAGCCTTACAAAACGCAGACTTACGTGACCTATAGATAGAAGTACAAAAATGAAGAGAGAATGAAAATCAACTTTCAGCGATAAAAAGAAAACTTAACAACAGATAAAACTGTAAACACCATGAAAATGTAAAGATAGGTAAAACTATTTACTGGAGGAGCCCAGCGCAACTCTGCCTAATCTGACCCGACTTTATACAACCATAAAAAAAGCCACCCAATGGGTGGCTTTTTTGAAAACTAAAAGTTGGCAATTACTTACCAGCCAGTAATTTCCTTCAGAGCGTCGCCGATCTGAGCCAGGGAGCGCACGGTTTTAACACCAGCGTCTTCCAGAGCAGCAAATTTCTCATCGGCGGTGCCTTTACCACCAGAGATGATCGCGCCCGCGTGACCCATACGCTTGCCGGGAGGAGCAGTTACACCAGCGATGTAGGAAACTACAGGCTTGGTAACATTTTCCTTGATGTAAGCAGCTGCTTCTTCTTCAGCAGTGCCACCGATCTCACCGATCATAACGATTGCTTCGGTCTGCGGATCGTTCTGGAACATTTCCAGGATATCGATGAAGTTGGAACCCGGGATGGGGTCGCCACCGATGCCCACACAGGTGGACTGGCCGAAGCCGTAGTCGGTGGTTTGCTTAACCGCTTCATAGGTCAGGGTACCGGAACGGGAAACGATGCCCACTTTACCCGGCTTGTGGATGTGACCTGGCATAATACCGATCTTGCACTCACCCGGAGTGATAACACCCGGGCAGTTCGGGCCGATCAGGCGCACGCCCAGCTCGTCGCACTTCACTTTAGCGTCGAGCATATCCAGAGTCGGAATACCTTCGGTGATACAAACAATCAGCTTGATACCAGCGTTGGCCGCTTCCAGGATGGAATCCTTACAGAAAGGCGCAGGTACGTAGATTACGGAAGCTTCAGCGCCGGTCTTCTCTACCGCTTCTTTAACGGTGTCGAATACTGGCAGGCCCAGGTGAGTCTGGCCGCCTTTACCCGGAGTTACACCACCAACCATCTTGGTGCCGTAAGCAATCGCTTGCTCGGAGTGGAAAGTACCCTGGGAGCCGGTGAAGCCCTGGCAGATTACTTTAGTGTCTTTGTTAATCAATACTGACATGATTATTTACCCTCCGCAGCTTTAACCACTTGCTGAGCCGCATCGGTCAGACTGGTAGCCGCGATAATGTTCAGGCCACTGTCGCTCAGAACCTTGGCGCCCAGATCTGCGTTGTTACCTTCCAGGCGTACAACAACCGGTACTTTAACGCCAACTTCTTTTACTGCGCCCACAACGCCTTCGGCGATCATGTCACAGCGAACGATACCACCGAAGATGTTGATCAGTACGGCTTTTACGTTCTCGTCAGACAGGATGATCTTGAACGCTTCAACAACGCGCTCTTTGGTCGCGCCGCCGCCAACGTCCAGGAAGTTAGCTGGCTTGCCGCCGTGCAGGTTTACGATGTCCATGGTACCCATGGCCAGACCAGCACCGTTTACCATGCAGCCGATGTTGCCATCGAGAGCTACGTAGTTCAGGTCGAACTTGGCAGCGTGCGCTTCACGGGAATCTTCCTGGGAAGGATCGTGCATTTCGCGCAGGTCAGCGTGGCGGTACAGCGCGTTGCTGTCGATTACCACTTTGGCGTCCAGGCAGTGCAGGTTGCCTTCGGTGGTGATTACCAGCGGGTTGATTTCCAGCAGGGCCAGATCTTTTTCCTGGAACATTTTTGCCAGGCCGAGGAAGATCTTGGTGAACTGCTTAACCTGAGTCGGGTTCAGGCCCAGTTTGAAAGCCAGCTCGCGCGCTTGGTAAGGCTGAGCGCCTACCAGTGGATCGATGGTGGCTTTCAGGATTTTTTCTGGAGTCTCTTCCGCTACTTTCTCGATCTCAACGCCGCCTTCGGTGGAAGCCATGAAAACGATACGACGGGTGGAGCGGTCAACAACGGCGCCAAGGTACAGTTCTTGGTCGATGTCAGTGCAGCTTTCAACCAGGATACGGGAAACCGGCTGGCCATTTTCGTCTGTTTGATAAGTTACCAGACGCTCGCCCAGCCACTTCTTGGCAAACTCTTCAATCTCTGCCTTGGAATCTACCAGCTTTACACCGCCAGCCTTACCGCGGCCACCAGCGTGTACCTGGGCTTTTACTACCCACTTATCACCGCCAATTTCGTCAGCCGCTGCTGCTGCCGCTGCCGGGGTTTCCGCTGCAATGCCTTTGGAAACCGGCAATCCGTATTCCGCAAACAGTTGTTTGCCCTGATACTCATGCAAGTTCATAGTCAATACCAATTCACATATAAAATGTGTTTACTAATTGCAGATCACTCTGCACCTGAAAGAGAAATTTAAAATTTCCGTCGTTGCAAATTTCAAATTCCACAAATGAAACCGGGGCGCTAATTAATCAATAATTAGTGCCCCGAAATCGAAAAATATTCTTACTTGCGCTTCTTGCGATTTACGGTATGAATCGCATGGCCGTTCACGCCCAGCGCCGCTTCTTTCACAGTTTCGGAAAGAGTCGGGTGCGCAAATACCGTCATACCGATGTCTTCAGCACTGGAGCCGAATTCCATCGCGATCGCCACTTGCTGAACCAGGTCTGCGGCAGACGGGCCAACAATATGGGCACCCAGTACGCGGTCAGTTTCCGCGTGAGCAATGATTTTCACAAAGCCCTGGGTATCGTTGGCGGCCATAGCGCGGCCGTTGATAGCAAACGGGAAGCTGCCTACGTTGTAGGGCTCACCATCGGCCTTCACCTGCTCTTCGGTGCGGCCGACCGCAGCGATTTCCGGGTGAGTGTAAATAACGTTGGGGATCACGTCGTAGTTCATCATCGGCTTCTGGCCAGCGATGCGCTCGGCAACCACAACACCTTCTTCTGAGGCCTTGTGTGCCAGCATTGGGCCACGTACCACGTCACCAATCGCCCATACGCCCGGTGCAGAAGTCATGCACAGGTCGTTGACATAGATGAATCCACGCTCGTCCATCTTCACACCGGCATCTTCAGACAGAAGGCCCTCGGTGTAAGGACGACGACCAACGCAAACGATCAGCTTGTCGAAAGTTTCCTGGTGCTCTTTACCATCTTTGTCCTGGTAAGTAACAACCACTTCTTCGCCTTTCACTTCGGAGCCGGTTACGCGGCAAGCGAGGCGGATATCCAGGCCCTGCTTCTTGAAGATTTTCTGGGATTCCTTGGCAACCTGTTGGTCCATAATCGCCAGGAACTTGTCCATCGCTTCCAGAACAACCACTTCGGAGCCCAGGCGGTTCCATACAGAACCCAGCTCCAGACCGATAACACCGGCACCGATAACACCCAAACGCTTTGGAGTTTCAGCGAATTCCAGTGCACCGGTGGAATCGACAATAATTTTGTTGTCTACCGGAGCGGGCGGAATATTTACCGGTACAGAACCGGAAGCCAGAATGACATTTTCAGCTTCGTAGACGGTGCTGTTGCCTTCGTCGTCGGTTACTTCCACTTTCTTGTTCGCCAGCAGTTTGCCGGTGCCGAAAATGGAGGTCACTTTATTGGCGGTGAACAGACCTGCTACACCACCGGTCAGTTTCTTAACGATCTCGCCTTTGCGCTCGATCATCTTGCTCACATCCATCTTGACCTTGCCGACTTCAATGCCGTGCACGTCGAGAGCATCTTTGGCTTCGTGGTATTTCCAGGAGCTGTCCAGCAGTGCCTTGGAAGGAATACAGCCAACGTTCAGGCAGGTACCGCCATTTACGTATTTACCTTCCTTGTTTTTCCACTTTTCGATACAAGCCGTTTTCAAGCCCAACTGAGCGGCACGGATGGCAGCGACATAACCACCAGGACCGGAGCCAATTACGATTACGTCAAATTTTTCGGACATGATCAGTTCCAGATATTTCTAATGCAGTGTGATCGAGGGGGCCCGCAGGCCCCAAGATTTATTGTTTAAACTTCGAGCAGGATACGCGCTGGATCTTCGATCATTTCCTTGATCGCTACCAGGAAGCCAACCGCTTCCTTACCGTCGATCAGACGGTGGTCATAGGACAGCGCCAGGTACATCATCGGCAGGATTTCCACCTTGCCATTTACCGCCATCGGACGCTCCTGGATTTTGTGCATACCCAGAATTGCAGTTTGCGGTGGGTTCAGAATCGGAGTGGACAGCAGGGAACCGAATACACCACCGTTAGTGATGGTGAAGGTACCGCCAGTCATCTCTTCGATAGACAGTTTGCCATCCCGGGCGCGAACACCCAGATCGCGGATATTGTTTTCCATATCCGCCAGGCCCATGTTCTCCGCATTGCGCAGAATCGGCACAACCAGGCCTTTCGGAGAGGAAACCGCTACACCGATATCCTGGTAACCGTGGTAAACGATATCGTTGCCGTCGATAGACGCATTCACTGCGGTGTAGCGCTTCAGCGCTTCTACTGCAGCTTTTACGAAGAAGCCCATAAAGCCCAGACGAGTGCCGTTGTGGGTCTTCTCGAACAGGTCTTTGTAGTTCTTGCGCAGGTCCATAATCGGCTTCATGTTCACCTCGTTAAAGGTGGTGAGCATGGCGGTGGACTGGGAAGCGTCCAGCAGGCGCTCAGCGATACGCTTGCGCATACGGGTCATGGGAACACGCTTCTCTACGCGCTCACCTGGAGCAACCGCAACTTCAGCAACAGCGGCGGCAGGTGCAGCAGCGGCAGCCGGCGCAGTGCCCGCTTTCATTACGTCTTCCTTGAGAACGCGACCACCCTTGCCAGTGCCTTCAACACCGGCCAGGTCTACGCCCTTCTCAGCAGCCATTTTCTTGGCAGATGGCATGGCAATTTTGTCGCCAGCCGCAGGAGCTGCGGCTTCGGCAGCCGGAGCTTCTGCTTTTTCTTCCGCCGGGGCAGCAGCTGCGCCAGCGCCCGCTTCAAACTTGGCAATCACCTCATTGGAGAGAACGGTATCGCCCTCACCCTTGATGATTTCAGTCAGGGCACCATCGGCAGGTGCAACAACTTCCAGCACAACTTTATCGGTTTCGATATCCACGATCAGTTCATCGCGGGACACAGCTTCACCAGGTTGTTTATGCCAGGTGGCGACAGTTCCGTCCTGAACTGATTCAGGGAAAGTTGGCGCTTTAATCTCGATCGTCATTTTTTCTGTTTCCTGAGATTGACTCTTCACTTATTACTGCCGCCGGTTATTTGACGGTCAGCGCCTCGTTGATGAACTTATTCTGTTCTTCAAGGTGCGTGGACATATAGCCCGCCGCAGGTGCTGCGGATGGGGCGCGGCCCACATATTCCAGATCCAGCTTCGGATGGGTTTCCGACAACAGGCGACGCAAGTGGTGCTGGCTGGAGTACCAGGCGCCCTGGTTCATGGGCTCCTCCTGACACCAGGCAACACTCTTGATCTTCTTGAATGCGGAAACCGCTTCCACAAACTCTTCGTCCGGGAATGGGTACAGCTGCTCGATTCGCACGAACGCCACATCTTCCTGTTCGCGCTCCATACGGGCTTCCAGCAGGTGGTAGTAAACCTTGCCGGAACACAGAACCACACGCTTCACTTTGTCAGGATCTACACCCTGGTCCTGGATCACGTTGTGGAAGCGACCTTCCGCCAGCTCTTCCAGGCTGGAGGTGGCCAGCTTGTGACGCAGAATCCACTTTGGACTCATAATCACCAGAGGACGGCGCATTGGGCGCACCGCCTGGCGACGCAGCAGGTGGAAGATCTGTGCCGGGGTAGTGGCGTTACACACCTGGATATTGTGCTCCGCACACAGCTGCATAAAGCGCTCAAGGCGCGCAGAGGAGTGCTCTGGGCCCTGGCCTTCGTAGCCGTGCGGCAACAGCATTACCAGGCCGCACATACGGCCCCACTTGTGCTCACCGGAAGTGATGAACTGGTCGATTACAACCTGGGCACCGTTGGCGAAGTCACCAAACTGGGCTTCCCACACCACCAGGGACTTTGGTGTCGTGGTGGCGTAGCCGTATTCAAACGCCAACACCGCCTCTTCGGACAGCAGCGAGTCGTAGATATAGAAAGGCGGCTGGTCTTCAAACATATGCTGCAAAGGCACATAGCTCTGACCGTCTTTCTGGCTGTGAACCACCGCGTGGCGGTGGGAGAAGGTACCGCGACCCACATCTTCACCGGTAAAGCGGACCATAAAGCCCTCTTCCAGCAGAGTGCCGTAAGCCAGGGTTTCCGCCATGCCCCAGTTCAGAGGCAGGGCGCCACCGGCCATTTTGCGGCGGTCTTCATAAATTTTGGAGACCTGGCGCTGCATTACCACGCCATCGGGCACGTTGGTCATGCGAGTGGCGACATCCTGCAGCTTCGGCAGCGCATAGCCGGTATCTGCAGGCACCTGCCAGTCGTGGCCCAGATAGGGGCTCCAGTCCACAAACATGGAGGAGTCCGGCTTCTTCACAAGACCGGTAGCAACGTCTTCACCGGCATCCAGCTTATCGCGGTAATCGTTGGCCAGCTTGTCTGCGGCAACCTTGTCCAGGATGCCCTCGCCCACCAGCTTCTCGGAATAGAGCGTGCGGGTAGTCTTGTGCTTGCGGATGGTCTGGTACATCAGCGGCTGGGTACCAGAGGGGTCATCGGTCTCGTTGTGGCCGCGACGACGGTAGCAGACCAGGTCGATAACGATATCTTTCTTAAATTCGTAGCGGTAATCCACCGCCAGCAGCGCAGCCAGTACGACCATTTCCGGGTCGTCGCCATTTACGTGCAGCACCGGCGCATCGATCATCTTAGCGGGATCGGTGGAGTACTCAGTGGAGCGGGCATCTTCACGCTTGCTGGTGGTAAAGCCCACCTGGTTGTTCAGTACGATGTGCACAGTACCGCCGGTGTAGTAACCGCGGGTCTGGGACATCTGCAGGGTTTCCTGCACCACACCCTGGCCGGCAAAAGCCGCGTCGCCATGGATGTTGATCGGCATTACTTTCTCACCGGTCGCATCTTTGCGGCGATCCTGGCGGGCGCGTACGGAACCCACTACCACGGGCGCACTGATTTCCAGGTGCGACGGGTTAAAGGCCAGGGCCAGGTGCACTTCCCCACCGGGAGTCATCACGTTGGAAGAGAAGCCCTGGTGGTACTTCACGTCACCGGAAGTATCGAGGGTCTTCTTGCCTTCAAACTCCTGGAACAGATCCGCAGGGTTTTTACCGAGGATATTGACCAGGGTATTCAGACGACCGCGGTGGGCCATACCGATCACCACTTCCTTCACCCCGTAGGTGCCGGAGCGACGGATCAGAGCGTCCATCATCGGGATCAGGCTCTCACCACCCTCTACACCAAAGCGCTTGGTGCCGGGGTACTTGGAGTCCAGGTGGCGCTCCAGGCCTTCAGCGGCAGAAAGGCGCTGCAGGATTTCAATCTGGATGTCGGTGCCGAAGTTGGCTTTAGACTGGCTGCGCTCAAGGCGCTGCTGGAACCACTGCTGCTCTTCCAGGTTGGAGAGATGCATGATCTCCGCACCCAGGTTGCCACAGTAGGTATTCTCCAAACCCTCGACGATTTCACGCAGGGTCGCCTCTTCTTTACCGAGGAACAGGCTACCGGTATTGAAGGTGGTATCGAAATCACCCTCAGTCAGGCCGTGGTAGCTCAGCTGCAGGTCGGGCACTTGTTCGCGAGCCATCAAGCCCAGGGGGTCGAGGGTCGCTTTTTTATGGCCGCGATGGCGGTAGGAATCGATCAGTTGCAGAACTTTAATCTGCTTGCGCTCGTGCTCAATATTGGCAGATCCGGCCGCACCGGGAGCGGCCACCGGACGCGCGCGGTGTTTGCTGAGCAGCTCAAAGTGCTGGCGAACAGCGGCGTGAGAAACATCGCTGCTGCCCTCAACGCGGGGGAGGCTATCGAAATAATTGCGCCACTCCTCGGGGACACCGTTGGGGTCGTGCAGATAGGTCTCGTAAAGCTCCTCCACGTAGGCAGCATTGCCCCCGGAGATATGGGAGCTACGCCACAGCTGCTCCATGGTACTTTCGTGCATGTTGATGCCTACCTCAATTGCAGTGTGCTTATCTTCTCTTGAGCCACTGCGCTTTCCTTTCACTCACAAAAGGGGAGGCGCACAAAGCCACCTCCCCTTTTCAGTTTTTTACCGGTTAGAACCGGCTTTTTGTCGTTTGCTTGGCACCCTACCTGGCACCGGGTTCGCAGAGCGCGAACCCCAGCGGGCCGATAACCGGCCGCAGCATCCCCTACACGGCGCGGGTCAGCAGCATATTGCGGATATGGCCGATCGCGCGCGTCGGATTCAGTCCTTTCGGGCAAACATTGACACAGTTTTGAATACCGTGACAACGGAATACACTGAAGGGGTCATCCAGATTTGACAGGCGCTCATCAGTAGCCAGGTCGCGGCTATCTGCCAGGAAGCGGTAAGCCTGCAACAAACCAGCTGGGCCGATAAACTTGTCCGGATTCCACCAGAAAGACGGACAGGAAGTGGAACAGCAGGCGCACAGGATACACTCGTACAGACCGTCGAGCTTTTCGCGATCTTCCGGAGACTGCAGACGCTCGATGGCCGGAGCCGGAGTATCGTTTTGCAGGTACGGTTCAATCTTCTTGTACTGCTCGTAGAACTGCTCCATATCCACAACCAGGTCGCGGATAACAGGCAGGCCAGGCAGCGGACGCAGAACCAGTTTACCCTTGGGGGCAGCTTCAGACAGTGGCGTAGTGCACGCCAGACCATTGCGACCGGAAATGTTCATACCGTCAGAGCCACAAACGCCCTCACGGCAGGAACGACGGAAAGACAAGGTCTGATCTTCGGCTTTCAGCAGTTCCAGAACGTCCAACACCATCAGGTCCTTGCCCTTGGTGTCCAGTTCATAGTCCTGCATATAAGGCGCTTTGTCGGTTTCCGGGTTGTAACGGTAAATGCTTACTTTCAACATACTCTATTCCGCTCCCGAATCAGTAAGTCCGAGCTTTCGGTTCAAAGGCTTCCATAGTGTTAGGCGCGAAGTTTACTGCACGCTTGCCAACACGTTTTTCCGTGGGGAAATACATAGAGTGGCACAGCCAGTTTTCATCATCGCGCTCCTGGAAGTCCTCACGGGCGTGAGCACCGCGGCTCTCAGTGCGGGTCTCTGCAGCAACTGCAGTGGCCTCGGCAACTTCCAGTAAGTTTTGCAGCTCCAGCGCTTCAACACGGGCGGTGTTAAACGCACGGCTCTTGTCTTCGAGGCGCACATTTTCAATACGCTCGCGCAGATCTGCAAGCTTCTTCACACCTTCGGCCATAAAGTCGCCGCGACGGAATACGCCGAAGTGGTTCTGCATCACGCCCTGCAGCTCTTTGCGCAGGTCGGCAGCCTTCTCACCCTTCTCATTGGTTTCCAGGTGATTCAGGCGAGCCATAGCGGCTTCGAGATCAGACTCGGAAGCTTCGCGGTGCTCGATACCTTCGCGCAGGGACTTCTCAATAAACAGGCCGGAAGCGCGACCGAATACCACCAGGTCCAGCAGGGAGTTACCACCTAAGCGGTTGGCTCCGTGTACGGACACACAGGCAACTTCGCCACAGGCGTAGAAGCCATCAACAATCTGGTCGTTACCCGCAGCGTCCTGGGTCAGAGCCTGACCGTGAACGTTGGTGGGAATACCACCCATCATATAGTGACAGGTAGGTACTACCGGGATCGGCACCTTAACCGGGTCGGCGTGGGCGAAGGTCTTGGACAGCTCACAGATACCGGGCAGACGGCTGTTGAGCAGCTCTTCACCCAGGTGATCAAGCTTCAGGAATACGTGATCGCCTTCCGGGCCACAGCCGCGGCCGTCGAGAATCTCGAGAACCATAGAGCGAGCCACAACGTCGCGGGAAGCGAGGTCTTTGGCGTTGGGCGCATAGCGCTCCATAAAACGCTCACCATCTTTATTGATCAGGTAGCCACCCTCACCGCGACAACCTTCGGTCACGAGTACACCGGCACCGTAAATACCAGTGGGGTGGAACTGCCACATCTCAATATCCTGGACCGGCATACCGGCACGCAGGGCCATACCGACACCGTCTCCGGTATTGATGTGTGCATTGGTGGTGGAAGCGAAGATACGACCGGCACCGCCGGTAGCGAATACAGTCGCTTTGGATTTGATATAAACCACTTCGCCATCTTCGATGCACATGGCGATCACACCTACAACAGCACCGTCCTGGTTCTTCACCAGGTCAATCGCAAACCATTCGTTCAGGAATTCGGTTTTGTGCTTAACGTTGTTTTGATAGAGGGTGTGTAGCAGTGCATGGCCGGTACGGTCAGCAGCGGCACAAGTACGTGCAGCCTGGCCACCGCGGCCGAAATCTTTAGACTGACCGCCGAAGGGGCGCTGATAAATACGACCTTCCTCAGTACGGGAGAAAGGCAGGCCCATGTGCTCCAACTCAAATACCGCTTCGGGACCTACGGAACACATATATTCAATAGCGTCCTGGTCACCGATATAGTCGGAACCCTTAACGGTATCGTACATGTGCCAGCGCCAATCGTCGTTTGGATCTGAACTGGCAATTGCACAGGTAATGCCACCCTGGGCAGATACTGTGTGAGAACGAGTCGGGAATACCTTGGTAATAACCGCAGTTTTATAGCCGGACTGGGCCATCTGCAGGGCAGCGCGCATACCGGCACCGCCTCCACCAATTACAATCCCGTCAAATGAAATAGTACGCATGTTCGCCATTGCTTATACACCCCAAAGAATTTCAATGCCCCACACCGCGTACAACACGGCAACGGCAGCCAGAATCACTTCTACGAACAAGCGCAGAACAGTGGCTTTACCGCCCATCATCCGGTTGGTGATGTAGTCAGTTACCACGGACCAGAGGCCAATCCAGGCGTGAATAATGGTGGACAGCAAGGCAACCAGGCTGAAAACACGCATCCAGCGCTGGGCGAACAGTTCGGACCAGGCCTGGTAGCCGAAGTCTTTACTAAAAAAGATAAAACCCACTATAAAGAGGGTATAGGCGAGCAATATTACCGCAGTGACTCTCTGGTAGAGCCAATCGAAAGTACCGCTACGGCCAAAGCTTGTTACTGTTTTTACCACAACCATACTCCCGCCAGAAGAATAAGGATTACAGCCAGCACCAGCACTGACACAGCGCTGCGACGGCCGCCTTCGAGACTTTCACCTACTCCCATATCCATAAACAGATGACGAACACCTGCCAGAATGTGGTAAATAAGTGCCGCCAGCGATGCCCAGAGAATGAGCTTGGCAGGGATACTGTTAAATACCGCTGCAATTTCGGCGAATCCCTGCTCGGATTCCAAACTGACATCGAGCATCCACAGTAGTAGTGCAACAACAACGAAGAGCACTACACCGGAAATACGATGCAAAATGGAAACCACAGCGGTAGCGGGAAGCTTTATAGTGGAAATGTCTAAATTGACAGGTCTGTTTTTGTTCACAGGAAAAACACCTTGTTGCCCTGAACGACCGGGCGCCCGTTAGCTTTTCAATGGAGGGACGAGCTGCTTGCTGATTACTTTGCACTCGACCTGATGAAGCCTTATACAAAGTAGCCGTACCATGGCGCAAGCCGCGCGGATTATAGGCATTCACTAGTCAAAACACAACGAACGCCTGCGATTACGCCGGGTTCCCACCAGTATCGCGCAGTAAATCGGGAATCGCGGGATTTCCTCAGACTTTCCTGTGCATTATCTAGACAAATACTCTACGAGTATGGAGCGGAACCGGATATCCTGTCGCCAATAGACTGGTCGTCCATTCCTTTTGGTTTGACAATTTGCGGCGCGGCACTTAAGTTTGGCCCCGCTCAAAAGGCCGCTAGCTCCCGAAAACAGCGGGAAAAGGCCGGCATAAGAACATTTTTAGGAGTCCGCAATGTCCGATAAAAAAGCGCACCTCACAGTCGATGGTATCGACGGCGCCCTTGAGATGCCAGTTCGCTCCGGCACCCTCGGCCCCGATGTTATTGATGTCGGCGGTCTGACCAGTAAAGGCTTATTTACTTACGACCCGGGCTTCGTATCTACCGCCTCATGTGATTCCAAGATCACCTTTATTGATGGCGGCAAGGGCCAACTGCTGCACCGCGGCTACCCCATCGAGCAACTGGCAGAAAAATCCGATTACCTGGAAACCTGCTACCTGCTGATGAATGGCGAACTGCCCAACGCAGAAGAAAAGAAGAAGTATGTAGACACCATTATGTCTCACACCATGGTTCACGAATCCCTGGTGAGCTTCTTTAAAGGCTTCCGTTACGATGCCCACCCAATGGCGATGATGTGTGGCGTAGTCGGTGCCCTCGCTTCCTTCTATCACGACTCCCTGGATATCACCAATCCGGAGCACCGCGAGATTTCCGCCCACCGCCTGATTGCCAAGATGCCAACCCTGGCAGCGATGTGCTACAAGCACTCCCAGGGCATGCCCTTCATGTACCCGGACAATAGCCGCAGCTATTCCGAGAATTTCCTGCACATGATGTTTGGCAACCCCTGCGAGCCCAGCAAGATAGACCCGGTTGTCGCCAAGGCAATGGACATCATATTCCTGCTGCACGCAGACCACGAGCAGAACGCCTCCACCTCCACTGTTCGCCTGGCTGGCTCTTCTGGTGCCAATCCGTTCGCCTGTATTTCTTCCGGCATTGCCACTTTGTGGGGACCCGCTCACGGCGGTGCCAACGAAGCGGTATTGAACATGCTGCAGGAAATTGGCGACGAAAGCCGTATCGACGAATTCGTGAAGCGCGCCAAAGATAAGAATGACCCCTTCCGCCTGATGGGCTTTGGTCACCGCGTCTACAAGAACTTCGATCCTCGCTCCCGCGTAATGCAGGGCATCTGTGATGAAGTTCTGGGTGCCATGGGTGCAGAAAATGATCCTCTGCTGAAGATCGCCAAGAAGCTGGAGAAAATCGCCCTTGAGGACGATTACTTCGTAGAGAAGAAACTCTACCCGAACGTAGATTTCTACTCCGGCATTATTATGAAGGCTATCGGTATCCCCACCGATATGTTCACCGTAATTTTCGCCACCGGCCGTACTTCAGGCTGGATTGCACACTGGAATGAAATGATTTCCAATCCGTACAAAATTGGTCGTCCTCGCCAGCTGTATACCGGCTACCCTCAGCGCGATTTTGTACCGCTCGAGCAACGCTAAGCTCAAAGCAATTAAAAAAACCCGGCTATGCCGGGTTTTTTATTAATTAGATATTTAAATTTATTTTGATTCCACTGGCGATAATCAACTGCATTTCGATAAAAATTAAAAAGCAAAGATCTAAAATGTGACACAAGTCCCACTTTGAAAATTTTGCTTTACTCGCCCCTTCCATAACAGTTAAACCAACTGTCATCCAATGTAAAATCCGCCACGCCCGCCGGGACCCAAATAGCTTTGCTTTCTTTAAGTTACCCCCAACTTCGCGGCGCGATCAGACCTAATAACAAACCTTTAAATTTACTGAGACTAAATTCATGCTTAGTTTTATTTCTGGAATGTTCCGAAGTAACAAAACAGAAGACGCGGCGGACCTTGAGGAAAAATATACTCGCAGCTCTTATGCAGGAGCTAAAGGTGCCCGCACAATCTCTTACGATCCCACTCTAATCAAAGCCCTTGAAGACGATCACCGCACCTTGATCAGTATTTTTCAGCGCATGTGGTCAGAGGGTTATGAGAAGCAGAACTACCGCCAGTTGTCGCAGCTACTGACCCAATTTAAATCTGGCTTCCAGGCCCATCTAATCAAAGAAAATGTACGTTTTTACGTATACCTGGAGCAAGCACTGGCTGGCGATGCCCACACACTGCAAGTAGTTAAAGATTTCCGCACCGATATGAATGAAATTGCAAATGCGGTTGTGCAATTTTGCAAACGCTATAACCACGAAGCCTTCACTCCTGAAATGGTTCGCGATTTCAAAATGGATTATCAGAAAATCGGTGAAGCACTAACTCGTCGTACTGCCCTAGAAGAAAAAGAACTCTACGTCCTTTACCAACCCTCCTAAAAGCAACGTTTAGTTTTTTTATCAGGAGTAGTGAGATATTTAACCTAGGAATGCCGATAAGAAACAAATCTTTACAATAGGCATACTATTTTACAGTCCGCAGCCCACAAGGACGGGGCCGCATATTTTTTGGCCGCTCAGCGGTCACAAAGTAACTGGAAAGCACTTCCCTCACCCCACCAATTTTTCACAGCCAAATTAAATTTAAGCACTGAATTTGGGCAAGATACATTTAGCCCCCCAAAAAAACTGTGCGCATCAGTTAAATCCAGCCTTATTTTCCGACCTGACCTTACTTTACACCCAATTCTCTATCGTCATGTTCTAATCGGTACTAGACGTTTATTTAATTTTGTTTAAACATATAGGGATTAGAATTCAAAAAAACACCAAAGAGTGGGATATTAGTCTAAGAAAATTAGCAGGCCATCTGGCAGACAAATTAAAAATACAAAGACTAATAGAAAATCAAAGCAGTCGGGGGGAGGTATGACTGAGCTAGACGACACACTTGTCGAGCAATTACCAAGCGGCATCCACACTAATGATAACAGTTACCCAATTTATGTAATTATCGGTACTGGTCCGGTGGGTGTGCGTTGCGCACAAAAGTTATTAGAATTCTGTGATGAAGCTCAAATTGTTATCTATGGAGCAGAAACAGAGTCTCCCTACAACCGGGTTAAACTTTCTCAATATCTATCAAGCCATGTAGAGTTGGAGGAGCTTGATAACCCTATTCTCAGTCAAAGTGACCACCGCCTGGCAGAATATATTGACCGTAAAATAGTCTCTATTGATCGCTCCCAAAAAACAGTCACCGATGCTGCAGGGAATATACAACCTTATTCCAAGCTAATAATAGCGACTGGATCAAATCCTATTATTCCGAAGATTCCGGGTGCGGATCTGCCTGGTGTTTACCCTTTTCGAAGTCTGCGTAACACCAATGATTTACTTGAGTTAAGGGAGCAGAATGCAGACATCTGTGTTATCGGTGCTGGTGCTCTGGGCCTTGAAGCTGCAACCGCGTTAAAAACACCTAAAAACAACATCACTTTACAATCCAGAGGACACTTACTCAGCGGGCTCCTGGGTGAAGAAGGAGAAGAGTTCCTAAAGTCCGCACTCACTGCACTGGGTGTAGAGTTAAAAATTTCGGACTCCCTAACATCCATTGAAGAGAGCGATAGCAAGCGCCTACTCACTTTTGAAAGTGGCGAAAAAATTCCCGTCGACGCTATCGTGTTGTGCACAGGAATTAAGCCGGAAATTAGCCTGGCCGAACAGAGCGGACTTTCAACTAAATGCGGAATCGTAGTCAATGAATGGATGCAAACTTCCGACCCGGATATTTACGCCGTAGGCGAGTGCGCTGAGTTTGACAAGAAAGTCTACCAATTGGTCCGACCGGGCTACGAACAAGCTGAAAGCTGCTGCTCACATATTCGTCGCAACCATAGCGGTAAATCTCTCTCGCAGCCCTACTCCGGCACTTATACCGATATTCAGCTGAAAATTGCCCATATTCCCTGCGGAATAATGGGAGAGGTAACCCCGGAAAACCTCAATCAGGAAGAGGGCGTTGAGAGCCATGTCTATCGCAATCGTTTTAAGGGGATCTATAGACGCTTATTTATCAAAGGCGAATACATCGTTGGGGCCATTTATATTGGCAGCTGGGATGAAGCCAATGAATTGCGCCAGACCGTAGCACAGGAGCAAAAAATCTCTCTCCGCACACTGAAAGACTTTGAAAGCGAAGGGCGAGTTTTTGCCAAAAAAAGCGGCAATAGCATTAAAGATTTTCCCGATAGTTATCTGGTCTGCCAGTGCAACTCTGTCACCAAAGGGGAATTATGCAAGGCTATTTCCGCTGGGAAGCGCAATTTAAACGAATTGCAACAAGCGACAACAGCCGGGTCTGTTTGCGGTAGTTGCCGCCCGCTAATGGCTGAGCTTCTGGATGTGCCAGCTCCCAACTTGGTAATGCGACACTCCAAGGGGATATTGATAACTTCTGTTCTATCATTAATCCTGATAGCCCTGGCTTTCCTGATGCCGCCAGCTCCAGTTTCCCCCTCAGTACAGACTGCACTTTTTTGGGAAAAGCTCTGGTACGACAATTTTTGGAAGCAGGTTACGGGCTATACCATTCTCGCTATGTGCCTATTTACTGCCGCTCTCAGTATCAGGAAACGTTGGAATAAACTTAGCATTGGGCATGTCGATCACTGGCGCTATGCACACAGCGTTACAGGTTTAATCGCTCTACTTGCACTCGCTGTACATTCAGGCTTCCGCCTTGGTGAAAACCTGAATTTAGCATTGATGCTGGTATTTCTAACTGCAACCGCAACTGGTTCTCTCGTCGGCGTTTTTATGGCGCGCAACCACCATTGGACTGACCTGAAACTTCGCGAACACCGAAAATGGTGGTCCCGAGTTCACTATGCCCTGCTCTGGGCCTTACCGGTCCTTCTCGCCTACCATATTTTTGCGGTTTATTACTTCTAGATGAAATCATATCAATTTAAATTCTGGCATTACGGTGTATTGCTAACGCTGGCTATCGGCTCTGCGGTGGCATACAACCTTAACGTTGACGATAAATCTCTATTTATCAGTGGAGATGCCACGCACGGTCACCATCAAATTGAGCTGGCTTGTACTTCCTGCCATACCGATGGCTTTGCCGGTGAGGATGCTGTTCAGCAAGCTTGCCTGAATTGCCATGCGGAAGAACTGGAGCTTGTAGACGACTCACACCCCCGGCAGAAATTTTTAGATCCGCGCAATGCTGTACTTCTGGAAACTCTTGACGCACGGCTATGTGTAAGTTGTCACACTGAACACAAACCACAGATCACAGGAGAGATGGGCGTAACCCTGGCGGGCGACTTTTGCTTTCACTGCCACAACGATATTGCCGAGGAGCGCAGTAGTCACAAAGACCTGGGATTTGAAACCTGCGCGAGTGCGGGCTGCCACAACTATCACGATAATGGCTCCCTGTATGAAGACTTCCTTATCGCCCATGTTAATCAACCTGATCTATTGGAAACTGCCAAGCTACCCGCTCGTACAGCCGTTCAGTCCTGGCTAAATGAGCATTCAGATAAAGCCCCTTTAAAAGTTAGCGAAGCAGACATTAGCAGCTCTAGCCAGACTGCAGAAATCGCAACGGTCTGGGCACAGAGTATTCACGCACAAACAGAGGTGAACTGCAGCAGCTGTCACGTCGATGGGCAAATGCAATTCAGTAGTGTTGAGATTGTCGAGCAATGTGCTAGTTGCCACAGCGATCAAAAAGAATCCTTCACTCAAGGAAAACATGGAATGCGCATGTCCAACAAGCTGGAAGAGGGCTTTATCCAGCAGGTCGGCGCCATCTCCCCGCAACAGGCCCGCCTTCCCATGAATGCCAGCGCAACGGATGAATTGAGCTGTGTCAGTTGTCACGGGCCCCATGAAGTAAATCTGCAATTTGCCGCTGTAGAGGCTTGCCTGGGTTGCCACAGTGATGAGCACAGTCTCTCTTACAAAGAGTCCCCTCACTTCGATACCTGGAATTCAAACCCAGAAGGTGGCGTAAGCTGTGCCAGCTGCCATTTACCACGGGAAACCCATGGCGAACAGGTTGTAGTTAACCATAATCAAAATCATAACCTTCGCCCCAATGAAAAAATGATGCCCGTTTGCCTGAGCTGTCATGGAGCCGAATTCTCCCTTGCTGCCCTGGCTGACAAAACTCTGATTAACAATAATTTCAAGCATAAACCCGCAGAGAAGCATGAAACATTCGAGCTGATCCGCGAGCGTATTGCAAGGATTACCAATAGCAAAAACAAGCAAAATCAATCCCAATAGGAGGGGAAAATATGCGTATTGCCGCTTGTATTATCGCTGGACTGGCACTGCTCACCGGCTGTGAGAAAAACCAGGGAGTTGCTCCGGAGCGAATGGCGGATGCCATCTTTGCCGTTATCGAGGCAGACAGGGCCAACTACACCAACAAGGTTGTAAACCGCCTGCAGAACGAGGAGAAAATCCTCGATGCTGATGAGCACTGGCAAGATAAGAAACTGCTACCACTCCCCGCGCAGATGATGCGTATGGGAGCTGAGCGTGTTGCCGAAAATGAGTCTGGCTTTAACTATGCCCTGCTCTCCCTGTGGCCAATCAACAAGCAAAACAAACCGCGCACTGAGATGGAAAAAGAGGGCTTGCAGTACGTAATCGACAACCCAGGGAAAAATTTTTACGGCCGCGAAAAACTAGGTGATACCGAGTACTTCACTGCAGTATATGCGGATGTAGGTGTTTCACCTGCTTGCGTGAGCTGTCACAACGATCACGTAGACAGCCCGCGCACTGACTTTGAGCTGGGCCACACTATGGGTGGTGTTGTTATCCGAATCCCACTCTGATCAGTTAGTCAGTAGATAGCTACGTCCGACTTTCGAGTCGGGCAACTCTCTCACAAAATATTGCCGGCGGATATTAGTCGGTGAGAACTGAGTTTAGAATAATTTAAAAGAGTGGCGGCCGAATTCGTTTCGACCGCTCCCTCTTTTAAGCTGACTGGCTCTACTCCCGCTACTACCTCGCTGAAATCATTCAGACCAGTGGTTACCCGCTGTGGGCCTATTTCCGGGTCAGTCCAGTCTCCATTACGGCCCGCTTTTTCTTGGGCTTCGCTCCGCAAAGCACACCTAGGCATTACTATATTAATGTCAAAGTCCCGCAGAGCAAACCGACCAAGGTGATTGCAATACTGGGAAAACCTGCTAAAAGGTCAGCGCAGTGGATCAATAAGCCCCTGCAATCCCTCTACTTTTATCTCCAGGGCTAATGCCATCAACTGTCCTAGACGCCCCTCTGGAAACCCCTTTTTTGCGAACCAAAGCAGGTACTCCTCAGGCAAATCTATTAAAACCCGGCCCGAGTATTTTCCAAATGGCATTTTGAGTCGAGCCAGTTCTACCAAGTCTTGTTTTTCGAACACCTTTACAACCACCTAAATATCGACAAAAAAAGGGAATGAAACTCCCAATTTGGATTTGTTGCCAGTGCATGCGGACTCTACACTGGCTCCGAAATAGTCGGCCTGCGCCGATTCTTTATACCTCAACCTTCCAGTAATAGAGGTGTCTATGCGTATCAAAGCTATCAAATATCTCAGCTTGGCCGCAGTATTGACTGCAAGCCTTGGAGGTACGGGCTGCGCCAATATGAGTGATACCGACCGCCGAATAGGCACCGGCGTCGGTATAGGCGCAGTAACAGGTGCCTTGATCAGTGGCGGACGCCCCGGTGGCACTGCCGCAGGTGCGGTTATTGGTGCAGGTGCAGGCTACCTCTATGATAGGGAAAGAAAGCGCAGGGATTACTATCGTTATCGCGGTCGCTACTATCGTTATTAATTCGCTGCTGTTTTTAAGTATTTAATCAGTATGTTGCGAGTGTCATTGTACTCCGATACTCGCACTACTGAGGCAGGCAGGGAAGCCGACTCCCAATTAAACTGGTTCCTATAAGACAAAATTGACACAATCCTCGCTTTCGTTTTACCACAGCATTCATAACGATATTCAGTAACCATCTCTCAGATAAAGGCATTGCGCTTGAGCAGGAGCAATAAATTTGTGCTGAGTATTTCCCTACTCCAGGAAGCATTCCCAATACCCCCCCCTTAGACCAACGTGCATTGAGTGGCTACCTGATATAGGGTGAGAGGAAATTGAAGATAGGCTTTTCATCTGGCGGAATACAAAGCCCTTTATGTAATAAGGGCCCTAGAGTATGAATCTTCCAGGCTTTGAATGGAAAACTGTACTTTTTCTCCCTCAAGCAAATATAAGATAAGCCTAACCTAGGGACCTTGCTGCGCCCTCTCAATTTTCGCAGGAAAAGCTAGTATATTGATAAGGTCAGTCTGACTCGGGCCGGATACTAGGTCTTCCAAGGTGTATTGCTCCAAACAAATAAAAAAACTTTCCATAGCCTCGGCGAACATTTTCTTCAACCTACACGCAGGAGTTATGACACATTGATTATTTGTCCCAAAGCATTCTACTAACACGGTATCTTGCTCCAATAATCGAACTAGCTCTCCAACATTAATGTCTTCAGGAGCTCGGCTTAGCCGAATGCCACCATACTTACCCCGGGTTGCAATCAAGTAGCCTTTGAGATTCAACTCTTGTACCACCTTCATTAGATGGTTTTTAGATATTTGGTAGCGCTCAGCAACTTCTCTGATGGTTACTAACTCTCGATCCTGTATAGCAAGGTACATCAACACTCGCAAAGAGTAGTCGGTAAATTGCGTGATCTTCATTGGCAAAGTCCCTCATTGTGAAGCCAAGAATTTTCATCCCTTGAAAATTTAAAGATGCATCTATTTTACATCATTGGAATTTAGGTGTAAATTGCCACGTAAAAGATGCATCTCATATACATGTATAGATAAAGGGGTAGAGAATGCTCAGTCTCAAATGCTCGTTCAACCTAGCCCTTAGGCTACGGTTACAGCCGAATGTGCTATTTATGACTGCCCCAAAAGCTATTAGAGGAATTTCGAGCGAAAGCGCTCTGAAGTCAGGGGCTGCTTTCCTGAATTTAAGGCCGCTAATTAATTTAAGAGGCCAAGAAGTGAACTTCGATATATTCGCTTACACAAACTCTACCCAGGGGCGGCAGGTTAACAACGATTATTGGCCCTTTTTCATTACCCAAATACAAGGTATCGGTCACCTAAAAATTCAATGTCTTACAAGACCAAACATTATTTTGAGAAGCCCATTCTCAATTTGATTTATTCAAGCAACACAAGGAAAAGGAGAGTTTATGTTTTTTCTGTTGCAAGTTAACGCCTCTACTGGAGGCCAATCTCATGAGATCAACGCAGCTAAGCAAGAACGCGAAAAGTCAGGCTTAAAACCTATTAACACTCAATCAGGCATCATAGATCCACTCCAAAAAATTAGAGATACCCGATGTTTACGATGTTTTGGTTTACAAGCAGCCTAGGGAGATATACGAAAATTAATAGTTTAAATAGCATATTGCTAAAAAAGCCAATTTATATTGGCAAGGATAACTCTGATGAGAACTTACAAATTTCTTTGGTGGACATTGATCGGCGTTTTAACTGTAACCTTTTCAATACTCGGATATTTTGGCAGTGAAATATATCGGAAGGCACCTCCGATACCTGACGCCTTTGTCTCAGAAAATGGCAAAATACTGACCACTAAAGATAAAATTTTAGATGGTCAAACTTCTTGGCAATCCGTTGGAGGAATGCAACTGGGATCTATTTGGGGGCATGGTGCCTACCAAGCCCCAGACTGGACCGCTGATTGGTTACATCGAGAGCTAATTAATTGGTTATCAATAGCGGCAAAAGAGGAATTTGGCCTACCATATGAATCTTTATCCAAAAGGGAAAAACACAAACTTCTGTATGACCTTAAATTAGATTATAGAACCAACACCTATAGCAGCGAATCTGGAATTGCCACTTTATCTAAGCGAAGAGTCACAGCTATAGAGCAAACCGCAAAATATTATGATGCACTTTTTGGAGGTGACCCCACTTTACAGCCAACCCGCGCAAATTACGCAATGAAAGAGGTTACACTGCCCGATGCTGATCGCCGAGCACGACTTACAGAGTTCTTCTTTTGGACATCTTGGGTAGCTTCAACCGAGCGTTCAACAGGTGGCGCAACCTACACTAACAATTGGCCCCACGAACCATTAATTGATAATAAGCCAACTAGCGAAAATATTATTTGGTCTATTATTAGCGTGGTCTTATTGATTGCCGGCATTGGCGCCCTAGTTTGGGCATGGGCCTTCCTACGCACTGAAGACAAACACCCTACTGCCCCCAAGCAAGATCCAATCAGCACCTTCAAATTAACCCCCTCACAGAAAGCTCTTGGAAAATACTTACTAGCTATAGTAGGACTATTTACTTTCCAAGTTTTTTTAGGTGGTTTTACTGCCCACTATACTGTCGAAGGACAAGGGTTCTATGGGATAGAGACATCGGAGTGGTTTCCATACAGCCTGGTACGCACCTGGCATATACAGGCTGCTCTATTTTGGATAGCTACAGGATTTTTAGCTGCCGGGCTATTTCTTGCTCCAATCATCAACGGTGGTAAAGATCCTAAGTTCCAAAAACTTGGTGTTGATATATTGTTTTGGGCATTGATAGCAGTCGTTATTGGATCATTTGTCGGCAATTATCTAGCCATTGCACAAACTCTGCCACCAGAGCTCAGCTTTTGGCTGGGCCATCAAGGATATGAATTTGTAGATCTTGGTAGACTATGGCAAATCGGTAAATTTGCCGGCATCGTACTATGGTTGGCATTAATGCTGCGCGGTATTGTTCCAGTATTAAAGCAAAAGGGTGATAAAAACCTGCTAGCCCTGTTTGCCGCCTCCGTAATTGCCATAGGATTATTTTATGGTGCAGGCTTCTTTTATGGCGAGCGCACACACATATCGGTCATGGAGTTTTGGCGCTGGTGGATAGTGCACTTATGGGTAGAAGGTTTCTTTGAAGTTTTTGCTACAACTGCGCTTGCATTTATCTTCTTCAATATGGGCCTTGTATCTAAACGCATGGCTACTGTGACTTCTCTAGCATCAGCTTCATTATTTCTACTAGGGGGTGTACCGGGAACTTTTCACCACCTATATTTCTCAGGGACGACAACACCAGTTATGGCGGTAGGGGCCACATTTAGTGCGCTCGAAGTGGTCCCACTTATCTTATTGGGTTATGAAGCCTGGGATCACTATAGCTTAAAAAATCGTGCACCCTGGATGGTAAAAATTAAATGGCCTTTGATGTTTTTTGTAGCTGTTGCTTTCTGGAATATGTTAGGAGCAGGCGTACTTGGCTTTACTATTAACCCACCGATAGCGTTATATTATCTTCAGGGCTTAAATACCACGGCCACACATGCCCATGGTGCATTGTTTGGAGTATATGGGTTCTTGGCTTTGGGCTTTAGTTTACTCGTTCTTAGATATATTCGCCCCCAGTTTATATTTAGCGAGAAATTAATGAAAACGGCATTCTGGTGGATGAATATGGGTTTGGCTTTAATGTTGTTCACCAGCCTTTTACCTGTCGGTATTATCCAGTTTATGGCGAGCGCTTCAGAAGGCCTTTGGTATGCCCGCAGTGAAACCCTAATGCAAAGTGGAACGCTAGTTACTCTAAGATGGATACGAACTATTGGTGATGTGGTGTTTATCGTCGGTGCACTGGCTATCACATGGCAAGTAACACAAGGTGTGCTGAACCTAAAGAGGCACAGTTCAGTAGACTATCTATCAGGGCAAGCCTCTTAATTTACATATAAACCTATGCAACGTTACTGCGTAACTCAACAGTAACGTTGCATTATTTGCTGTCCCCAAAATATCTTTTCTCAGTAATCACCCGTATTAAAGACACTGAGTTTTGACAATTTTCTTAACAGGGGAGAGTAAATTACTTAACTATTAATTGAACTGCCCCATGAATATCGGATTTGGAGAGAGAAAATTTACAAGTGTTTAATTTTCGTTTTTCCACAGCGTTCACAGCGATATTCAGTAACCAACTTTCCCTGCTTTACGTCGAACTTGCGCTCGGTGACCACTTTCCATTTATGAAAACCTTCCCTGCACAGGGTGCTGCCCTTGTGCTTTTGCCAAGCGGTTTTTCTTTTGAAAGGAATAACATCTCCCATTTGTTCTCGCACAATAAAGTTTGAACACTAATTTTATTTTGGAACAATAAAGTTTGAACACTAATCACTTCAAGAGCCTAAATGTACCTTTGGGGTATCAAACAGGTGAGATAAATGAAGAGGTAAGTTGCTTCAAATTACACACACATACCGACAATTTTATCCTAAAAAAAGAAAAAATTAGATATAGCATACCAAAAAAATCTTTATTAAAAAAATTCTTTCTATTTATTTGCTTATTGGTTGGTTACAAATCTAGCGCTCATACCTCATCATTACAAGTGAACCACCCGATCTTTGATGGAATCCATCTAGATTTGTAGCAACGCAGCCACTAATCCTCGGCAATGGAGCGCTCAGTCAGAAAGGTCAGAAATAAAAGAGTTATCTAGGTGGTAAAGACACGTTGGTCTTGCCCACAAAAAGTAGACACTCTAACTATGCGTATTTTCGCTCATACTCTGCTGGACTTACATAGCCCAATGCAGAGTGCCTACGAACTCTATTGTAGAAAATCTCAATGTATTCAAACACCTCAGATTTTGCTTGCTCTTCGCTTTCGAATGTTCCGGCATAGACCAGCTCGACTTTTAGCCTGCTAAAGAATGATTCCATTGCCGCATTATCCCAACAGTTAGCCTGGCGACTCATACTCGGCTTGCACTTGCTTTCGGACAAGAGATCCTGGTATTTCTGCGATCGATATTGCACACCCCTGTCAGAGTGAACTAGCAGTCCAGGCTTTATTGGTCGTCGCTCTAGGGCCATTTTCAATGCTCGACGTGTCAATTCATCGGTCATCTGCGAGTCGAATGCCCAACCTACAATACGTCGAGAGTACAGATCCATAACTACCGCGAGGTATAGCCACCTATCCAGAACCCAGATATACGTAATGTCACTGGTCCAGCGGCAATTTGGTCGATCCACATCAAAGCAACGCTTAAGTAAGTTGGCGGAGACGTTAATGCTCCCCTCTACGGGCTGACTATATCGAAAGCCTTTGCCGTTTCTCGCTTTAATATGTTCCTGTTGCATAAGCTTAGCGACGTAGTTCCGCGAGCATGGCTCACCTAACTCTTGAAGCTCGCAAGCAATTCTAGGCGCGCCATAACGACCTTTAAACTCAACAAACGTCTCTCGGATTTTCTCGATTGTTCGTATCTCTCTAATCGTGCGAGCAGATGGCAATCGCCCCCGCCATCGATAATAACCCGATCTTGAGACTTCTAAACACCGACACATCAAGCTAACCGGGAATGACCCTACATGCTCTTGTATCAATGCGTACTTTACTCTTGGTGGTTCGCAAAGTACGCAGCTGCCTTTTTTAGAAACTCAACCTCCTGACGAGCTTCATGCAGCTCCTTCTTGAGTTTGCGAACTTCAGCGCTTTCCTGTTTGGAATAGTCGACACCGTCTAAACTATTGAACTGCTTATCAGACAGTCGATTAAATTGACGACGCCAGTTGTAGATCTGCTGTGCGCTGACGCCTAGCTCTCGCGCCACAGAAGCCGTTGTTGCTCCAGCCTTTTCCGCTCTCTTAACTGCTTCTCTGCGGAACTCCTCCGTATACGCCTGAGTTCTTTTCTTACCCATGATACACCTCCGTGTTAGGCCTAAACCTAACTATACAGGGTGTCTACTAAACGTGGGTAAGTCTTACGTCTAACGCCGCCCCCAGCTGCATTTCCCTACTTAACCAGGGAAATTAATAAACCCCAGCCCCCATAGCCTCTGAAATTCCCTATCAGATAGCAGGAATACACCTTTCGATAATCACAGATACTCAAGGTTCATATCTCTATCCAGAGATGGCTAATTCTGCGCTCTTGCAAGAGCGATCAATCGAGAATTACTCTCCTCCCAGTTTGCCTATGATAATTAGTAAGTGCCGGGAGGGTGCGCGTGCATTTTGAATTCAGAAGTAAAGTTTCAGCACACTATCCGCAACACAAACCAGGCGACCTGAACCTTCAACCTCTACCTCAATATGATTGATCATTTCCACACTACGCTTCGATGGCACCAGGGACTTTAAAGTCGTACGAGCTCGGATACGATTGCCAGTCTTAACTGGATAAGGAAAACGCACCTGTTCAAGGCCGCAGTTTATAATCATTCTAGCTTCAGGGTAAGGCGGTTTTTCCGGATTGACAGCATCGGTGAGCTCGGGAATTAGCGATAGGACCAAAAAGCCGTGGGCAATTGTGCCTCCAAACGGCGATTCAGCCCTTGCTCGTTCTGGATCAATATGAATCCACTGGCGGTCTCCAGTTACTTCGGCAAAACTGTCAATGCGCGACTGGTCAACTACAATCCAGCGCCCAATATATATCTGCTGACCAATACGTGCTTGCCAGTCTTGGTAGAAAGCGATGGCCTTAGGGTTCTTAATGACTTGTAATTCACGATTGGTAGCAGGATCAACAACCGGCCCAGCTTTCGAAGTCCATGAATTTTTAAGCAAGTTACTGATGTAATAGGACAACTGATGCAGGTGATTATCATGGGTGCTTTTGAGGTCCAAATTGTTAATCCGAGCCCTAAGCAACCTTTCCTTTTCCCTGATGTACTCGAGCACGTCCATCATCTCATCCTGTATTAATGACATTGAAGCAGCGTAACTGGACCTAAAATTAATTTTGTGCGGCAGCTACTTCCAACTCCACGTCTTGTTTCTAAAACGCCTTGCGGCTGAGTAGGTTAAAATGGTTTGTTTCCAATCGACCCAAAGGCGACAACGCCGGCGACTCCATCGCTACACAAAGCCAATAGCGTTGCGCCAACGTGCAAAGGTTAAACCAAAAGCTCCCCATTTCTCTTACCTTACACTCAAGCCACGTGGCTGGTTGCGAGTTAAGCAAAGATACAAGATCAAACTCGATCGTAGAAAAAGGCAGTCGAAGCCCCAAACCACACACTTTGGACACAGACTCTTTAATGCACCAAACCCTTGTTAACAATTCACAGTGAGCAGTGCTTGGGATAGTCATTACCTGGTCATATTGCTCTGGACTAAGTAAATGCCTGAAATTTAGACCTGAGCCCAGTTCACGAGCAAGGGGCTCCAGATCTATACCTGGATCAACGGTAGAGCTAAGCGCAATCGCGACCACACCACTAGCATGAGAAATACTAAATTTTATTGGGGCCACACTTTGGTTTAAAACTCTAGGCCTGCCTTGCTCATCAGGGAAAATTTCCCAATCTGCCGGCAAAATACTTACGCCACTTTTAGCGGATAAAACATAACGCAATAGGTAACGACCAAGCAGAAAATGTAGGCCCGCCGCTCGATTAACAATCCCACTATATCTTTTCTGCTCAGCCTCGCTAACTGTGGTGAAGACAGTTTGCGGATCATGCTCGATTAGAGTTTCAAACTCCTTCACGGTAGCAATCCAAAGACCTATATCCCTGTTAACTCCAGTCTTCATAGGGTCCGCTCAAAAAGAATAATGCAACTTAAACTCGATAAAATCCTCATCCCGTACTGGATACAGCCAAGTATCACTGCGGCCCACATTGAGGAATAAAAACGCCCGAGTTTCGATTCTAAAATAATCGCTCAGACGGTGTTCTAAGCCTAAGTCGAGGTAGTTGCCATGACTATCGAAGTCATAACTTATGACCCCTCGAAATTCGCTGTCACCGGTATCACCGAAGCTAGCTCTAAGGCCGACAAAGAGATCGTTCTGACCTAATGTTTCAGCTTGCTCATCCCTATCGTTGATTAGATATTCGGCGATCAAGGACAGATCTTGCATACTATCCGGTAGCGAATAAATCGGGTGCTCAAGGCCAACGTTTGCAGCAAAGAAACCTTGCTCCAGTTCGCGACCAGTTTTCGCTTCCAACTTCAAGGTCGTGTCGCCGAGGAGATAAAGTGTGTCCAGTAAAAAATTCTCGGTTTCGATGTAAAAGGGAGTCAACATCGTCGCTGAAGGGCTAGGCCTTACCAGTAGTGGCGCCCGCCTAGTGCCTCTGAAGTAACCGATCCCTGTTTCTAAATCACCAGCGTAAAAATGGCCTCGCAGAGCAACATCTCCACCTCTATTCGAGCTTTCAAAAAGTGCCCGGTCCGAAATCGGTAGTCCGAATGACGGGCGCTCTGGAAATTCTCGCTCACGAAAAGTTGGCAGATAGAATATCGATAGTTCGCCGTTATCAAAACGCAGACCTAAAGATGCGAAGGTCTGCCCCATCTTTTCCTTTCCGTCGATAGCTTGGCGCAAGTCAGCCTGATTAAGTACATTGACTATATTCAGAGATTCAGAAACGCCCCAAAAGAAAGTGCTAACACCAAGATTCAGCGATAACTGATCACGGCGCCAGTGAAGGCTGGCTTGGCGGATATCGGCATAACGACGCTCCCCATCCTGCTTATCCCAGCTACCAAACAACCGCAGCTTATAGCCAGTATCACCAATATCCCCCTCAGCATTTGCTTCAATTTCCAGCCCCGGTCCGAAGCGGTAGCTATCATCAATGGCCAGCGACTCCTCTTCTGCAAATATACGAGCCGTGGCCGCGATATCAACAGAATACTTGTCAACCTTGACCTCTGCGAGGACCGGCATAATGGTAAGGCTTAGACACAGCTGCACCCAAAACGCTAAACGCAAGACCCCCATACCCTTAATCCCGGAGTGTATTGCGATGGAAATTCGCAACTGAGAGACCGGTACCAAACTCGATGCGGCTATAGCTTAAGATCGTTACGTTTCCACTCTGCTGATTATGCATAACCACCTCCATGGGCCTCCAATAACGATCGTCGTAGAGGCGAAAATCCCTTGCGGAAAAAGTCTTGAGCAGCGTTTCCTTACGGTCGAAATAGTCTATACGGAAGATACGTCGAGCACTCTGATCAACCCAGACCCGCTGCCGGCTATATGCAGAGTGAGAGTCTTCTGGCACTCGGTCAATTACGTCACAAACCAGGGCACCATCTTCGCATGATTCCTCTCTCACGTAGGTATAGCGGAAATCGTCGACCGCCTTATCAGACAAGTCCTCGAACGAAAACTCACTACCGACGAACGCACCACTCTTATTGCGAGATGAGATCCTCTTAATACGGGAATAGGCAGGCAAATATAACCACTGCTTATCGGTATCCTCTAACTGCGGATGCGTTAGAAGCGCCGTGCCCCGGATATCGGCAGGAAAATTGAAGCGGATTAACGATTTGTCTCCACCCTCGTGACTCTCAAGTGAGCTGATCTGCAGTTCACGTCGAGTTTCATCTCCGGCCCTGTTGCGTAGAATCATCGTCAATTCGGCAACACTGTCGCCGTAACCAAGATCACGGTTATCCACTGCCACTGCGACCTCCCGCCCCTTTCTAACATCGCTAGCAGCGCCTTGAACCGGCAAACCGATTAGGCCACAAAGTATTGTCACTGGAAGGAGGAGACGGTAATCAGTTCGCATTATTTAGTTCCTTGTCGGTACGAAATTGCAGGTTCGACGTACGTGTCCTGCGCATAAAGGTTAGAACCAAGGCCGGTAGTAATATCAAGTCAAACACCAATGCCAACACAATAGACATCCCCGTGAGCATACCCATCTGGGCATTTTTCTCGAACGCCGAGGTCGACAATAGAAGGAAGCCTATCACTAGCAGCATTGAGCTAATCACGATCCCACCCATAGTCTTACTAATGGTTTCGCTTACGCTATCTTCAGGACTGAGCCCCCGCTTTAGACCGTTGACATACTGATAGAGGAAGTGAACTGTATCATCGACGATTATGCCGATCGCCATTGCCGACACCCCAGCCAGCCCCATTGAGATTTGACCATTAACGAGATACCAAAATCCAAATGCTGCCGCGACTGGAAGCAGGTTTGGAACCAAGCTCAATAGACCAATATCGAGTGAGCGGAATACCAGCATCAACGTCAATGAAATCACCACAAACGCTAGCGAGGCACCTTCAAGGAGACTTACAATATTTGATTGACCAATGTGGGAAAAAATCACTGCGGGACTGCTGTGATAGATATCAATGGAGCGAGGTTGGTTTTGCAATAACCACTCTTCGACCCGTTTTTCAAAAGCAATTAAGCCCACCGAGCTTAGATTCTTTAATCGTGCAGTCAGTTTCACCGAGGATTTATTCAAATTCACCTGATGGGTCACATCACGACCAAACGGCAACGACATCTCGTATAGCAGGAACTGCTGTGCAGCGGTAATTGTATCGCCAGGTAACCGGTAAGAGTCCTCATCACCACCATTCATCAAACGGTTAAGATCCTTGATTCGGTGCAGGGGGCTTGCAGTTGTAAAAACTTCTGGCTGCTCATGTAGCCAGTCATCGAATGTATCAAGAAACTGTAAAAACTCTGGCTGAAACATACCGTTCTGCTCTGGTACCGAGAGCGAGTAATCGATTGTATAAATACCAGAAAAGTGGCGATCGATACGTTCAGAATCAGCACGGAAGGGCTGCGACTCATCAAAATAGCGGATTAAATCATCGTTTAATTGATTCAATGGACTGAGTGCAGCGACGCATAGGGACAAAGGTAGCATTAGCCACAATATCCGCTGGCGGTAAGCGATAACCCAGCCTGACAACAAAGCCATGCGATTAATCAGTCGGTTGGCACCTGTTTCCCGCGTTGAAAAACGAATACGCAGCAGAAGCTGTGGTAGAACCGTCAACGACAAAAGTAGCGAGAAGAGCACACCTAAGGCAACTATATTGCCAAGATCTCGAAACGGCGGTGAGTCACTGAAATTCATCGCCAGAAAACCGATAATAGTAGTGACATGGCTCACCGCAATCGGCTTGAGATTGCGCCGGTAGGATTGCAAGACTGCTTCTTCACGAGAAACACCACTGCGTATCTGGCGCTGAATATAGCTGAGGATGTGGATGGCCGACGCTACTATCACCGTGAACATGATGATTGGAGCCGATACTGATGGCGCAGACAATTGAATACCGAGCCAACCAGCTAGACCCAAAGACCCTAGCAGTGCCAACACTACTACCGTCAAAATAGCGCCACCTGCAGCAGGTGATCCGAGAATTAGAGCAGCGCTGACCAGCACAAAAAGGATCATCAACGGTATCAGCGTGATGAAGTCTTTTTTTGCCGCCTGGAAAAAGGCACCGTTCATCTCCACCACACCGGTGACAAAAAAACGATGATCCGGATATTCCATCTTGAATGACTTAATCAATTCATCGACAGCACCGGTAACGGCTAGCACTTCGGCCTTATGGTCTAACCCTGGCAACCGAATGGTCGCATTGATCGCGGTAAATCGTCCGTTCTTACTAACCAAATTGCCAACCAAGTCCCTCTCACTACTAGCGGCAGTTTCAATAAAGGCGATCCTTTGCGGCGTCAATTCGTCAAGCTCGTAGACGAACTCCTCAATCAAAATATCATCGTCTTCAGCAGAGCTATAGGGGAAGTTCGTTAGCGAATCTACTCGAGAGACATGGGCCGTCCGCCACAACGCGCGTGTCATTTCATGTATAAGGCTCAGAGTACGCTGGTTGTAGATGTTGTCATCCACCGGTTCAATCATGATGAACACGTTATCAGTCGTGCTATAAGTATCTTGCATCTGCTCCAAGCGCAGTAGGTCACGATCGTTATCATCGAAGAAAACGCGATAATCACTGGCCAGCCCCATCCGTTTTAGGCCAACAGCCGACATCAATGTGAGCAACAGCACCAGCGCTAATAGCCACTTACTGGCGCCAGAGCGAATGATCCAATCGGTCTTTATATTTTTGTTCAAGGTATTTCTTTCCTTTCGGATAAAAAGGCTCGCAGCGGCACCATTACTCGCTCTACATCCTTCTCAACCCCCATTACCAGCTCCGACGCTCGACAACTAAGCCATTTACGTCCCACTAAGAAAAGCCCAGGCTCTGGAGTCCTTCCATAGTTTTCAATGAAGCCCCTCTCATCGACACAGTGCGGCAACTTTAGCCAGCTCGTTCGGTCGCAATAGCCTGTTGCCCAAATCACTGTATCTATGTCATGCCAACCGACGGAGTCGAAACGGATTTGACGGCCAGAGCACTCCAAAGCACGGCCAACAATCTTTACGCCTTTAGCCTTCAGCCGTCTATTGTTGTATTCACCACAGGGGACAGGGTTACGCTTTTTTAATATCTTCGCGATGAGGCTGTTCTTATCGGCGGAAAGGATACGCAAGCGATCAAGCCACCAAAAAATATCACGTCCGAACAAACGGTTGGGAGGCAGGCCACGTGGGGAACCCGTGGCCAAAAACACATTGCAACGTCCCGCTAGCCGGTCCACGATCTGACGCCCAGTAGCACCATCCCCAATAACGGCAACAGTGTGGCCATCAGAAATGACATCGGTTGAGGCGAGACTACCGTCTAGTTGCTGCACCTCTCCAGCAAGTTGGGAACTTATCGCCGGCACCTGGGGTATCTGATTAGCACCAGTTGCATTGACGATACTGGTGGCGAGCAGAGACGTGCCGTCGGCAAGGTCGACCTGAAAACTGCCGTTCGAAAGGCGATCGAGACCAACAACTTCACAGCCTTCTCGAACCTGAAGATCAAAGTGGCCTGCATAGCTGACCAAATAATCAGCTATTTCTACTGTAGTCGGGAAGCCCTCAGGATCGCCCGGAAAGGCTAGTCCTGGCAGGGCACAGAATTGACGTGAAGTGAATAGCTTCATACCTTCGAGCCGGTTACGCCAAACGTCGCCAATACTATCCCGTTCAAGCAGAAGGTAGTTGAGATCAGCCTGCTGCAGCATTCGTGCGGTGTGAAGACCGAACTGGCCTCCACCGATAACTATGCAATCAAGTCGCGACATCAACTGCGCTCCAAAGCTGTTCTTGAAAAATTCTTTTCGAGATGTGCCACAAGAGCGTTAATCGTTGGGTAGTCGAAGGCTAGCGTCGGATCGATGTCAACAGAGAGGTGGTCCTCCACCATAGTCGATAGCTGGACATGGTCTGCCGAGTCTAGACCTAGACTTGAGAAAGAGGTGTCACTGTGCTTATCAATCGAAAATTCTGGTGTCTTAGCAGCGATAAAATCTGTGATCTGTTCCACCAGGTTTTTCATTCTAAATTCATTCGTCATCTTATATTTCCTATCAACGGTTCATGCGAGCTGCGCCTCTTCGGCTGCAATCAGATCCCTGCAGGCAGTCCTACGAACTTTGCCGCTGGTGGTTTTCGGAATACCGCCAGGCTTGACCAGCAAAAGCTGGTCGAGGGCGACATCATGTGCCAACATCACTGCCTCACGCAGCTCCTGTCGGAGTTCATCGTGGTTTCGGTTAAGAAAGGCGTGGCGGCGAATCTCAACAATGGCTGCCAGTCGGTTTTGGCCATTGCTATCCACAGTGAAAACCGAGGCTCCGTTATTGCCTGCCGCATCAGGATGGTCACTACAGGTACGTTCAATATCGTATGGATAAAGGTTGCGGCCGCGCAGGATTAACATTTCCTTAATCCGCCCGGTGATATACAACTTATTGTCACGGACGAAGCCCATGTCCCCGGTTTTGAGGTAATAATGACCGTCGCAGGGCGATATACGAGCACCGAATTGCTGCTTACTAATCTCAAGGTTGTTAAGATAACCTTGTGCTATTGAGGCACCACTAATCCATATCTCACCAATACAACCCTCATCTGCTAGCCGGCCACTCTCCGGATCAACAACCTTCAAAATCATCCTTGGCGTGATACGACCGCAGCTAACCACTTGACGCCCCTCACCAGTAGATTGCAGTCGACCAGAGTCAAATGCTGCGGGATCGAAAGCCAGGGTTTCAATGCCTACGCCTTTCGGTCCTCCAGAGACAAACAAAGTGGTTTCAGCCATGCCGTAGCAGGGAAAGAAAGCAGTAGAGGAAAAACCGTAAGGCTGGAAACGTTCAGCAAATATCCTCATAGTGTCGGCGCTGACAGGCTCAGAGCCATTCAAAGCCACCTTCCAGCAACTCAGGTCTAATCCCGATAAGTCCTCTCGCTCACCTATGAACTTGATGCAGTGCTCATAGCCAAAATTAGGTGCAGCAGAGCTATGAATTCGATAGTGAGATATCAATTCTAACCACCGGCGTGGACGCTGAACGAACTTCATCGGTGGCATGAAGACGTAGGTACCACCAAGGAACAATGGCTGCAGCATATGGCCTATCAGTCCCATATCGTGGAACTGTGGCAGCCAGCCGCCAGCAATTACACCTTCGCGGTGGCCACACGCCTGCTGGATAGCCAATTGGTTATCGATAATGTTGGCGTGACTTACCATCACACCTTTGGGTAGATCAGTAGAGCCTGAGGTGTACTGAACAAACGCCAACTCATCTGGAGCCGGAAGAGGTAACTCTACATCTTTAGCAGCACCAACCTGCTGCTCATCAATCCAGGCCTGGTCGCCCAAATTAATCGCCGGTAATTCTGCTAATTGCTCAAATAGCTGTTCACGAGTCTCAGCGGTCGTCAGAATGGCTTTGGTCTTTGCATCACCAAGAATACGAACAGTGCGCTCTAATTGCTGAGCATTGCGACTCAGGTTCAGGGGTACAGCAATGACGCCAGCCGCGAGGCAGGCGAGGAAGTTGACCACAAAATCAAGACCAGCAGGGAAAAGCAGAGCAAGCGGCTGGCCTCTATATCCGCGCTCGACTAACAGTCGGGCCCGTTCCAGTACCTGCTGATTCAGTTCACCGTAACTCAGCGATAGAGCACTATCAGGCCCATGAGGCTGGAATACGCAGGCGGTACGGCTAGGCTCATTAACCACGTGTCGGGCGAACTGATCCATGAAGCGCTGAGCTGGAAAAATCTTATCCGTCATGAGCCCAACTCCTCACCCTTTAAAGCTCATGCTTTTGAGCTGTGCCACGCACCGCTGCAATGAATCAACAAAACGATCTATATCATCAAGGCTGGTAAAGCGGCCGAAGCTAATCCTGATCGCACTTTGTATTTCTTCATCACTTAGCCCCATTCCTTGTAATACAGGCGATAGTTGACGGGTCTTGTTGTTACTGCATGCAGAGCCAATCGACACCACAATCCCATCTTTCTTTTCCATTAACAGAGCAAGCGCCTCACCCCGAATGCCTGGAATCGATAGGTTTAAGGTATTGGAAATCGCCCCCTCATAATGACTAGCACCATTGATATGTGTTTCGATAGAGGATTTGCCAAGCTGTTCGATCAAGTGCTGTTTGCACTTCAGACAGTGATGATCCCAGTACTCAAGCTCCCTGCGACATTCGTCAGCAGCCTCACCGAGTCCGGCGATAGCGACCAAATTCTCGGTACCAGAGCGCATTGCCATCTCTTGTCCACCACCATGAATCAAGGGAGATATGCGATCTATATTCTGGATATATAGGCCGCCAATACCCTTGGGACCATAGAATTTGTGTGCGGAAAAAGAAACAAAATCAGCACCTAATGCCTCGACATCAAGAGGCCGCTTACCTACTGCTTGCACTGCGTCGACATGGAACGGAATGCCTCGGGAGCGGGTCAGCCTTGCCACCTGATCCACAGGTTGAATAACGCCGGTTTCATTGTTCGCATACATCATGGAAATCAATCTGGTGTCAGGCCGGATAGCTTCAGCGACAGCCTCAAAACTGACGGCGCCACTCGGTCCCGGCTTCAAGCAGGTGACTTCGAATCCGAATTGGTGGGCGCAGTATCGGATAGTTTCTAGAACTGAAGGGTGCTCAATCGCCGTGGTTAGGATATGGCCGGCCCTACCCAGGTCGTTCATCAGGCTTCCTTTAATAGCCCAGTTATTGGCTTCAGAACCGCCGGAGGTAAAGAAAACTTTTTCCGGCGCGGTACCCAGTAGGCTAGCGACATGGGTCTTTGCTCGCTGGATTAGCTCACGATTACTGGTCGAAGGAAGCGTACGCCCCGATGGATTAGCAAAGAGCCGAAGCGCAGAGGACATAGCCGTAGCTACAGCCTCCGACACCGGGGTTGTGGCGTTGTAGTCGAAGTAACCCTCAATCGAGTGAGCATTTGTCATGGCATCACCTCCCGACAATCTTTGCCAACTAAGCTCAGCAACCTATGATGAAGCTGCTGCAAAATCTCAACACAATGGTGTTGTGATGGCTCTAGTTCACCAAGCATGCCTTCTATTTCGCTACTTGTTCTCCCGGCAAGCTGTTCCGGTGCCAACCCCTCAAGCGAGGCACAGAAAATGTTGGCCGTCGCCACCGAAGTAGCGCAGCCCCAAGCTCTAAAGCGAGCACTGTCAATCAGTCCATTGGTGATGTTGATCTGAACGCGAATCCGATCTCCACATACTGGATTGCCAATTTCATATTCGTAATTGGGTTCGTTGATATCACCGACATGAGCCGGGTCGGAAAAGTTGTCAATGATGATGTCGTTGTACATGTTGTAGCTCCATCTTGGACAGCTGTAATTAGGCGACGACTGGACAACTGCCGCTAGCAGCCTGCTCTGCGTCCAAATCTTCAAGCCGCTTATCTAAATTAACCGCACAGCAACCAAATTCTTTTGACTCAGGTAGGCGCATTACATACTGCATGCGTTGACCACTTCTTCCCGAACGACTCGCTTCAGGCAACAGTCGCACCAAGTCCTCAGTAAGCATGAAACCAGGCGTCGAACGTGCGAGAGGGTCAAGAATTGCCAATTGGCCGGTCTGGCCCGGTTCGACCTCTCGATCTAGTTGTTTGGGGTCTCTTACCGAGAAATGAACGAAGGGGGAGACATGCTTGATTCCATACTCATCGTCAATAGCAATGACATTGGATTCAACCAAGGCGTAGATGTCACGGATCTGGCTCTCTTCAACGCCCAAGTACTCGATACATTCACTGTTGAATTCTGCACGTGACAACATCTGGCCTGAGAAGCGCTTCCACCCCCCAAGAGTGATGATGTAACTACTCTTATCGAGTTTAATTCGGGTGTTGGTAGCTTTGAGGTAGCTGATAAAACGATTGATCAGGAATGGAGGACCAATCAAATGGCGACTGAATTTATCATTCCAATCCTCAAGCTGTTCTAAGGCCTCTTCGGGCTTAAAAGATTCTTGCCGAACCATGAATCTATGAGTGTCCAGCAGACCTGCGAGCATATTGAGGGCCTTGATCATGCCCATTTCAGGAATTTCCTCGGTTGAGGGGCAAAGATAAAGGCCGGCACCTTTGGAGATCTTTAGGAATTCGCGATACATCGAGTAAATCCCCAGCACCGCATTGTCAACGGTGTCCGCGCAGCGGCGCGAAACGCTGGGAATACCAGAGGTACCTGTGCTTCGCATTTCTAGCTCTACATCACGTAGGCTGACTGAAAGTAACTTATGGCTATCGTTTGATTTAAAAAGCTCAATGGGAATCAGAGGTATTTTGATCAGGTCAGCTGGAGTTGAGATCATATCCGGTGTCACTCCTTTGCTATCGCAAGCGGAGCGGAAAAAAGCATTGTTCTCATAGTGATAAGCGAATGCCTCATGGATCAAGCCTGTCTTGAAATCCAGTAAGTTATCCTCTGTCATCGAATAGAGTTCCGCCACAGATGACAGTGCCACCTTTAAAGGGTCTAACCCGTTTTCCTTGAGTATGTTTTGTAACTGTATCGACATTTCAATCTCCATTTTTAAAGTCAAATAAGACACGGCCTCAATCGTCTATGCGGAGGCATTTAGGCTATTTTTTTACTGTTTTAATCAAGCTGATATATATCAAAAAACTTAACAAAAACCTCAAAGCTTGAATTAAGAATGGTTTAAACATCAGAGAATTTAGAACTCGACTGAAAGACCCATCCGGGAATCATGCCGGGTAAACCTGCCGGGTAAATCTGCCGGGTAAATCTGCCGGGTAAATCTGCCGGGTAAATCTTTGACCACCATCAAGAGTCTCTACTTATCGATTCTATTTATTATTTTCCGAGAGAAATATTAAACACATTAGAAATTTTAACAATCACTTCAAAGTAATTTTCTTTATTTTTTTATTTTTCTTGCCGCGTAGTATGGTTTTTTTTGCTACATGACCAGCCCCTCTCACTTACACCCACTTACAATCTTACCCCTTCAAATTACCTCTAAAAATTAGCCAGAACAATCGGTCCGCCAATCACATAAAAATCATCTTGCGATCATGAACTCACAACAAAACGAACAGGCTTTATACATATTTTTTTTACTATTGAAGCTTGCACTCACACCTGAACTCCGACTCCCAACGGGAAACCCAAGAAAGCACCTTGCCGCCAATTACAGCAAATTACAGCTTATATTTTGGTAACATATTGTGACCAGCCAATTAACAAATATAAACTATTTGATGACAAGCTTAATAGAATTAATTCAATCTTAGGGGTAGAGTAAATTCGCACAAATATTCAAGCTTACATTGTCGTTTTTCCTCAATCTTTAATCTCCCTGCTATTTTTCAGCAGAAAATTCGTATTTTTAAGTAAAGATTGATACATCACATTCATATAAACCACACCACAATTAACAACACGCCCCGCAACACCAAGTAATTTATTGGATATTTTTTTATTACAACGATCTACTTTAAGGAGAATAGTACCAAGTAAGGCGCAACTGTACTTCCACCTCCTTTTCTTTTACCTACACCAACTAAACGCCATTAATTCTCATGACTAAAATAGAAAACTCAGTCTCATTTATGACAACCATCCATAATAATCTATTTATTACTCTTTATTTTTTAACTATCAATAAAAAATTATCCACATTATCTTTGCGAGATTCCCTATTGCACAATTAAAACCACAGAAACAATGGCCATTTTCAACACACAAAAAACCAGAATACCGCTTTAGACATCCCTCAGAAATACCCAATCGTGCTTACACATTTTATTACCATGGGAAAATATCTATTCAGCAGGCACTTTAGAAGCATCCACCAAACTAAAAATGCTGAAAGCTGAGCACCAGGGATAGATTTACCTACATCCGCCGATGAACTGAAAAACATTATCTTTGCCGGCCAGCTTAAAGAAGCACTACAAAATCGGCTTCAATTATAAAGCGCATACCAAACCTCGTAGATGTGGCTGAAGATAAGATCTGATTTCTAGCTAACTTTAGGAGTACTTTGCAAAATGAGAGAGCATACGGCACACGCAATCTACGTAACATTTTCTTATTTCATCTAGCAATGGCGATATTTAGTATCAAAAGAAACAGAACACCTTCCTAGTACCTCCGAGCCACCTCCCAATTAAGCCCCATACTTCACCCTAACTTAGTGTTAAATTATTAAACTCAACTTTCCCACCAAAAGTATCCACTAGACCGGAAGTTATGAAGAGTATAAATTTTTACAGGCACAGAACCACACACTTAATTGAAAATCGTTATCATTACCAATATTACCTATAGAATATGAGCGACAGAGAACTTTCTGAAACATCTAACTCGATGAAACAGCTGCTCGACAATTATTTGCCATACGGCTTTAAGACTGAAGAGATATAGATCAAATCACCGATCTAAAGCATTGCACCATACTTTGCCATGAAGCTCACCTAGTAGACATTAATGTCGCGGCTCAATATTCTTTTCAACAGAAGGTACGTATCAATTTTTAGTTACAGTCGGCTAAAAATTTAGAGCTATAAAAAAAACACTTGAGGACTTCTTAGGCTTTTATGCCCCAATGAAAGATATTCAACACCTAACAATACTTCGACTAGATCCTTTGGAGGCTGTAAGGGAATATTCGGCAGCATATAATAATAAAATTTCTGCCTAGACCATCTAGGTCAAAGGTGAAAAAAGTGCGTCATGTCATAACGCATTAAAATGGATGCACAAAACTGCTCTATGAGAGAAAAGCACTCATAAGTTCGCCAACTCAAACCTTAAGGGATCATTGCATCTTTTGCTCTCAGAAATTAGTGACAAGCATCTTCAGGTAAGACTCCCATTGATCTACAAACTATTTTAGACAAGCCACTAAGAAGTTGATATTACTCATACTATTAAAACCTTAAGGTCACTTAGGATATTTTGGCTTTTCGAGTGGACTCCCTCGCCTCTTTAAGAATCAAAAAACCACCTCGAGTGACAACAGCCGAAATTATTAAGCCTATAGCAAGATCAGGAAAACGACTATCGATTACCGCCACTAGTAGTCCTGACACAATCACTCCTAAATTTGCGACAACATCATTGGCTGAAAAAATCCAAGCGGCTCTCATATGTACACCCCCTTCCCTATACTTTGATATTATTAGGAGGCAAACAACATTTGCTAACAAGGCAGAGGCCCCTATTGATATCATTAGTATACTTTCTGGCTCGCTTCCAAAAAGTGATCTCCTACAAACCTCATACAACACCCACAATCCCAATATAATTTGAATTATTCCACTGACATTAGCTGCCTTAGCTTGATATATAACCCCTCTACCTACAACAAATAAAGAGATCCCATACACAGCAGCATCAGCCAACATATCTAGAGAGTCAGCAATCAGTCCTGTTGACTGAGCAAACCATCCAAGAATTAATTCAAACACAAACATAATTGCGTTGATCACTAGCAGCACCATTAAAGTGCTTCTCTCTAATTTATCTGCTTGCTCTACACCGCAACCACATTCAGACATATTCATGCCCTCTCTAAACAGAACTCCACTTAGGGATATTTATGTTTTAAACATCAACAATTACTTACTTCAAATTCTCTCTCGAGGCTAGATCCTGTCTTTCTTTAAAAATTCAGATCATATTTATTAGTCAACCTCATGAGAAGTCAAATTACAATTCACTAAAATCAGAGATCAAGGGCACCAGCACTTCCGCCCACTCAATTTAGGACCTATAAAGGTTGGCATTGAACTAGAATAAAAATCTGCAAGCAGTAAACTCATACTAAACCTACACACTAAAAACCCGTCACTCCATTGAGGCAATAGAAACATCTATTATTTTCTATTTATCTTATATAAATATCAAGCGCATCCATTTCTTTCATGCTCAAAAATGAACCAACAAACACTTAAATATTTTCATTAAAATTTTGCTCACCCCTACCTAAATATAAGCAAAGGTGAGCATCATAAATTATGTTTATATTTTCAATATACCTTCTCTTCCATGCACTATCCGATAAAGCAATGGCAGTACAAACAAGGTTAGGAGAGTAGAAGAAATTATGCCTCCAATTACCACCGTAGCTAGTGGTCTTTGAACCTCTGCTCCAGTACCTACATTCAAAGCCATAGGAACAAAACCGAGACTTGCAACCAACGCAGTCATCAATACTGGACGCAGGCGGATCATAGCACCATCGATAATGGATGTGAGCAACTCACCACCTTGCTGACGAAGTTGTCGGATGAAGGAGAGCATTACCAAACCGTTTAACACCGCCACACCAGATAGTGCAATAAATCCTACTCCAGCAGAAATAGATAAAGGCATATCGCGCAACCATAGGGACAAGACACCTCCAGTAAGCGCCAGGGGTACTCCACTGAAAATAATTAAGGCATCCTTGAATGAACCAAAGGCCATCACCAGAAGTCCCAGAATTACCAATAGTGTCAGTGGAACCACTATTGAGAGGCGAGTACTGGCGGATTCCAATTGCTCGAAAGTGCCGCCGTATACTAGCCAGTAACCTGCAGGCAAAGAGACCTGCTGATCAATACGGCTCTTCGCCTCTTCAACAAAGGACCCCAAATCACGGTCGCGGACGTTGGCAGTTACCACAACACGGCGCTTACCATTTTCCCGGCTGATCTGGTTGGGGGCAGGGGTCATTTCCAAGTTAGCAACTTCTGACAAGGGCACATAGCTACCCAATGGGCTACCAGTAGGTAACGGAACAGGTAAATCCCCAAGGTTCTCATAGTCTCGTCGCAAGCCTTCCGGCAGACGCACTACCAGATGAAAACGGCGATCGCCTTCGTAAATCAATCCAGCCTCTTCACCTCCAATAGCCGCTGAAACCAAATCTTGCAAGGTTTGCAGATCTATTCCATAGCGGGCGAGTGCGATTCGATTCGGCACTATTGATAGAATCGGTAGACCCTCCACTTGTTCTACACGAGCATCAGCAACACCCTCAATTCCATTTAGCACACCGAGAATTTCATTTGAAGAAGCCACCAGCTGATCCAGATCATCACCGAATACTTTAATACCCAGGTCTGCACGTACGCCGGAAATTAGTTCATTAAAGCGCATTTGGATTGGTTGGGTGAACTCGTAGTTATTTCCCGGTAACTGACGCACAGCTTCTTCGATTTCAGCAACCAATTGTTCCTGGGGCAGTTTCGGATCGGGCCATTGGTCACGGGGCTTCAGGATCACAAAATTGTCGGCTACATTTGGCGGCATTGGGTCTGTTGCTACTTCTGGTGTACCAATTTTTGCGAATACTTTATCTACTTGAGGAAACTCCTTAATACGCTGCTCCAACAAGCTTTGCATTTCTACAGATTGCTCTAAACCGGTACCAGGAATACGCAGGGCGTGTAAAGCGATATCACCCTCATTGAGCTGAGGAATAAATTCAGAACCCAGTGTTGTTGCAAGCCAGCTGCAGAACAGTACTAATGCAAGAGCCCCAGAAAGTACTAACCAGCGCACTTTCATTGCAGCAATCAACAGTGGTTTATATAAAGATTTGGTCGCAACAATAACTTTGTTTTCATTTTCACTGATTTTACCTGTCAGGAAAACAGCAACTGCTGCAGGCACAACGGTCAATGAAAGCACCAGTGCAGCGAGTAAAGCCATCACTACAGTGGCAGCCATGGGGTGGAACATCTTCCCTTCCACACCTGTAAGCGAAAATAGAGGGATATACACCACGGTAATGATCAAAACACCAAACAAACTTGGGCGAATCACTTCGTTGGTAGCTTGGAATACTAGCTCCAAACGCTCTTGTAGGGGCAGCTTGCCTCCGTTGCGATGCTGGGCTTCGGCAAGTCGGCGAATCGCGTTCTCCACAATTATCACGGCCCCATCGACAATCAGGCCAAAGTCAAGGGCTCCGAGACTCATCAGATTGGCGGAAACACCCGTTTGCACCATGCCGAAAATGGTGGCAAGCATGGAAAGCGGGATTACCGCTGCAGTAATAAAGGCGGCTCGAATATTTCCCAGCAACAAGAACAATACCACGATAACCAGCAGCGCACCCTCAACAAGGTTTTTTTGCACTGTAGCGATAGCTTTATCTACCAGAGTGGTCCGATCATAAACCGCCTCTACCTTAATACCTTCAGGTACGGTTGATTTTATTCGCTTTAAGGCTTCCGCTACACTTCGAGCTACCTCCCGGGAGTTTTCCCCTACCAGCATCATAGCTGTGCCCAATACGGTCTCTTCACCATCGCGAGTGGCAGCACCGGTGCGAAGCTCTTTTCCAATAGCTACTTCGGCTACATCCGAAATTTTAACCGGCACCCCGGCGCGACTGGTAATTACCACATCCTCAATTTCGGCAATATTTCGCAACTGCCCTGGTGAACGCACCAGAAGTTGCCGTCCATTCCCCTCCAAGTAACCAGCGCCGCGACTTTCGTTATTGCGGCTCAGCGCTAGAGCGATATCTTCCATGGATACGCCAAAGTTAAGCATCTGTCGAGGTTCGGGTGTTACGTGATACTGCTTGTTATAGCCACCGATGGTATTAACTTCAGTAACTCCGGGGACTAAGGATAATTGCGGTTTTATAATCCAATCTTGAATTTCCCTCAGTGAAGTGGCGTCGTAAGGCTGCCCATTGGGCTGGGTGGCGCCAGGCAGAGCCTCCACTGTGTACATAAAAATCTCACCGAGTCCGGTAGCAATGGGACCCATTTCAGGCTCTAACTCCGGAGGCAAATGACTTTTAATACTACTGAGACGGCTATTAATTAAGTTCCGAGCAAAATAGAGATCTGTACCCTCTTTAAAAACAACAGTGACCTGGGACAAACCGTAGCGAGAGAGCGAACGGGTATATTCTAAATTAGGCAAGCCGGCGAGTGCCGCCTCCACAGTGTAAGTAATCCGCTGCTCCGCCTCTAAAGGTGAATAACCAGGAGCCTCGGTATTAATCTGTACCTGAACATTGGTGATATCGGGAACCGCATCAATTGGAAGTCTCTGATAACTCCAAACCCCCAGGCCCACCAATACAAAGATCAGGGACAGTACGAAGTAGCGCCGCTCAATTGAGAAGCGCAGTATACTTTCAATCATCTTCTGGCCTCATTTAATGGCTATGTGCAGCGCCGGACTTTTCAATATCCGCTTTGATCAGGTAGCTGTTCTCGGTGACATAGCGATCACCCTCATTGAGGCCACTCAGCACTTCGGTTACAGTGCCGTCGCTACGGCCGAGTTTTAGTGGACGAATTTCATAGGTTTCTCCCACTTTGATAAATACCACCGTCCAATCGCGGAAAGGTTGTAGTGCACGATTCTCGACCACTAAAGGCACAGATTTTTCATTGGTTACTACTTGGCCTTGGACCATTAGATCGGTAGTCCAGAGCTCATTGGGGTTTTCAATCACCGCTCTTGCAATCGCGAAGGGCTGACCATTACTGCTCGGAGCAAGGCTGCTGATAGTTGACTCAAAAGAACGCTCACCAGCTGTAATTGAAACCTGTTGCCCTAATTTGATCTGATCGCGACGCATCGGAAATACTTGCAACTCAGCCCACAGCTGGTCGTAGTTAGCTATGGTAAACAGCACCCGTTCGCCACTGAATTCACCTTGGCTGGCTTGCTTATCAATTATCTGACCGCTAATAGGAGCGACCAATGGATAAATTTGCAAGCTGTCATTGGATTCGATAGAAGCAAGCTCTTCCCCTTTCGCTACCAAATCGCCAAGCGTTTTTTTAACAGTGATTACGGTTCCTGGGTAACGTGCACGCACATGACTGAGGTTACGATGATCTATCGCAGTTTTACCATATAAGGTAACGCTTTCTTTAATTATACCTGGAGCAGCAATTGCAGTTTTAATGCCTGCCTTTTTTGCCATTTGTTCAGAGATCTGCACTCGACCTTCATGGGACTCATAATCCCAACTTGTGCGCTCGCCGTTGTAAAAAACAGAAACGGCAACATCAAAAGAGTGAGGTTCCTTTACTACGCCTTCACCGCGGTAATACCCAACACTATCCTCCCAGGCAAAGGGTATTTGATCCACTTTTCCACCAAGTCTTTCAAGCTCTACGGAAACACGAGCATTCTCTAAAGGTTTACCATTAAGAGAAATCCAGGCTCGAAACTCTGGCTTTACACCACTTTCATAAATAAGCAACTCGGCCGTTAGATCCCCCTCAGTCAGTAAACGGCCACCATTGGGGCCCTTTTCCTCCTGATGCTCATCATGTCCGCCATGGTTATCACTATGTCCATGACTAGAGAATTGTTTCCCTTCCTGTTCATCATGCTCATCATGGCTATCATTGGAGCCCAGCTCTTCATCTTGCTTAACATGTTCATCATGACCACCATTTGCATGACCCAGGCTTGCAATCCAAAATCCAGAGAAAATGAGGAGTATGGATAATATTGCCAGGCGAATTACTTTACTTAATCTGCTCATATCTAAATCCAAAATTATTTTCCGCTTCCTACACTCTCGGAACCTAAAGGCCCTGCTGTAAGCTGCTCAATCTCAGCGCCGAAAAGAAGTACAGACCGCGCTGCTTCGATTCGTGCACGTTCAGCATCGAGCAACTCTTCCCGAGCAACAATTAAGTCAAGATAAGAACTCCGGCCACGACGATAGGCACGATCTACTTCAGTCAATGCCTCGCGAAGCTTAGGGATTACAGAATCCTGCAAACTGGAGACAGTAGCCAGGGCCTGTTCGCGACCGGTTACGGCAAGAAATAGCTGAGGATAAAGTTGTAGTAATGCCGCCTCACGACGGAGCATAACCTCATCCAATTCAGTCATTGCTGTTAGCTCGGCACCACGATTGCGTTTTGCGGTAAAGAGTGGAACTTCGAAACCAGCTAAAGCTGTAGTTTCGTCAACAGCCCGATTCACGAGAAGACCTGCAAACCATCCAACATCAGGCTTTGAGTTGGACTGGGTGAGACGAAGCTGTGAAGCACTCAGTCGCTCTTCGGAAGCAAAGCGCGCTATAGCTGGGTTTTCCTGCGCACGCGCATAAAGTTCCTCAAAACTAGCGCCGGGCTCAAAACGATAGAGCTCACTGGAGTCTACTCGATAATCTATACTCGGCTGTCCCCACAGAGCCGATAGGGCATGCCTGTAGTACACTAGCATGCTCTCATCCGTCTGCTTAGCGAGGCTTGCTTTTGTCAGGGCGGACTCCGCTCGTAGGCGTTCAGAAACCGGGCTAGCAGCAGCGCTGACTCTGGCGCTGACAGCGCTTAGCGTTTCACGTGCGAGTAATACCTTCTCCCTAGCCAATACAGCTAATTCCTGGGCAGCAAGAACCTGAGCATAGCGACGGATAACTTCTGCCAGAAGATCTAGCGCCTTAGCTTGCTCATCCGCGATCAGTAAATTACGCTGGGCATTGACTACATCTATTCGAGCTCTACGTTTATCTCCTAGCTCAATTACGGAGGATAAAGTTACCGTCAACTCAAGCTCATTGTCGGCATCATCCTCGGGATCTGGCGCATTATTGGAGCCACCATCACCAAAGTTCTTGTATTGAGCCTCACCTCCTAGGCTTAACGCAGGCCGCAGTGCTGCAGTCTCTTCAGCACCATCTAGACCTCTTCTCTGTAATGGGAATACCGCAAGCTCCGGATTCTGTGCGAGCGTCAGCTCAATCGCATCTGGTAATGTCAGTAAATCCCCCTCCTGCGCGGATACTGATTGCGCAGCTAAATACATTATCGCCACCATCAACTGGAATATGGCACGACGACGAATCACACTCTCAGTGAGCGTGCAGTAAAAATCCATGGGTATCTCCCAAGTCAGTTTTTAATTGCGCAAGGGGGCCTTGTAGCTCTCCTTACTCGCGCGGCATTAGAGCAATCAGACTTGGGTTATAGGTGGGCGGAGTAGAGGGGTAAAATAACCACTGGGAACACGTGTATTGCCGAATTCTCGATAATTAACGATTCCGCTCAGAATAGAGAGTAATGATTGACCTACCAGGGCGGTAAAGGTACTTCCATGGCAATGACAGCAGTGATTACATAAATCCAGAAGAAACGAAGATTGATCAGCCTCATCCCCGCTGGAGGGGATCTGTAAGCTTAAATCAGAAGGGGAGCTGTCCGGTTGAAACGGTAAATTGCCGGGCAGATCTTCATCATGATGTAGAGACAGGTGATTCGTTACCTCCTGAACTTCTTCATGGCTATCATAGAATGCACCTGCGGTCTGAAAGACCATAAGCACAATTAATAGAAATGATAGTCGAACTACATTCATAAAAGTTACAAAGAGACCAGAATCTACTGAATGGGATTCTAGCAAGTAAATTCAGACACCTCAACTTAACTCACTGCCCTAAAGTTATCATTAACCCCAAAGTGGCTATTTGGTCACACCTTCTCTCCAAGTGAGGAGTCAGCCTCTAGAAGAGGTCAATTTACAGTTAACGACACTTACACTAGTAAGGAGTCTATCGGTCCCATAGTCCACGGAATTTGGGTTGGAAAGGTAGAGCTTTAAAAGGGCTATATTCTTCAAGTAATCGGGATGCGAGATCATAATACTAATGTTAAATTCATTAAGTAGATTAAAATTCTTTCAGGAACCGTTAACCTTGCATGAAAGTGGGGGATTAACTTTGAATAAGCAGCCCAAATAAAAGTCTATGCGACATTCATTTAGGAATGATTTTGATAAGAGAGCTTTCGTGAAGTCTTAGGAGGTTTATTCAATTATACGAGAGGGCAGAGTTTAAATAAGCCCACATTATAACTTACCTTGGAGAACAAATGAATGAAGACACTTACTCGTGAATACTTATCAGAAACCCCTATGCTTGACTTTGAGAATAAAACCATTCAGATGTTAATTGAAAATAAGAAATGGCGTAAGCTATCTCAGTATGACGCCATTGGTGCCATCTATAAGTTTGTTCGTGATGATATTTTATTTGGTTACAATAGTGATGATCGTATTCCGGCTAGCAGGGTACTGAAAGACGGGTACGGACAATGTAACACTAAAGGAACATTGCTAATGGCTTTGCTTCGCGCTGTTGGCATTCCTACACGCATTCATGGATTTACTATTTTTAAAGACCTTCAGAAAGGTGCCATACCTAGTTATCTATTCTATATCGTACCTGAACGAATTATCCACAGCTGGGTTGAAGTATATTCAAATGATAGGTGGATCAACCTTGAAGGATATATTATCGACCGCCCATACCTGAACAAAGTCCAAGAAGGGTTCCGTAATCAATGCTCTGAGTTTAAAGGCTATGGTATTGCCACAAAATGCCTACAAAACCCACCCATTGACTGGGAGGATAAAGATACATTTATACAGAAAGAAGGTATCGCAGACGATTTCGGAGTTTATACGCAACCTGATGATTTTTATCTGCTCTATGGAAGTAATTTAACTGGCATTAAGAAATTACTATTTCGCTTCGTGATCCGTCATTTAATAAATATCAATGTTAAACGGATTCGAGCAAAGGGCTTAGGTAAATGTAATACCTTAGAATTAAGCTGATAAAGTATAGCGATACCACCTCTAGCGAGGGTGTTCAAAACTCTGCCTAATTACCACCTATACTAAGCCAATTTTCAGCAGTCTTTCCGGCATTGGAGGTGTCCGAAGAGAGAAAAAAAAAGTCTTGGAATGAGTGCTGATAAGTCGAACCGTCGATTAAATCGATATTGAAATTCTGCCAAATATCGCTGCGCATATTTCGGCCTAATCGCATGGTAGGTACTACGCAGTGCACTTTTTAGATTGCCGAGTACCGTATTCACCCAATAGAACTCAGGCTCTTCAACAGAAGCTCGACCACCACCACAAACAATCTTGTCATGTACACAATTAGCCTCTGTGACAGCATTGAAGCATGCAAGGCCATCTGAGATAACCATGCTACCGCTGCAAAGATGCTTTTTGCTCCAGGTAGAAATCTCACTGCTCCTGAAGCCCTTGATAATAGAGAGCTTGATACGAGTAGGACGTCTATCTTTGGTAGTTTCAACGGCAGCCACAAAGGGAGTTTTACCCTTAGCTCCGCGCCCCGGCTTGCATCCAGTATGTTCACCACCGAGATAGGCATCATCCAATTCAATAAAACCGGATAGCTTGTACTGTTGGTCCCGCTCCATCATCACCTGCATGAGTTTCTGCTTCATACGCCAGGCAGCGTTGTAAGAGAGACCCAGATGACGAGCCAGCTCCATAGAGGAAATACCCTTCTTATCCTGGGTAATCAGAAAGATACCGAGAAACCAAGTAGTAAGGGGCAGTTTGGTGGAGTCAAATATCGTACGAGAAGTAATCGATGTCTGACGTCGACACCGGTTACATTGCTTGAGCTTGCGGTAAGCGAGGTTGCAATGTTTGTCATGTCCGCAGTGAGGGCAACAGAAGCCATTTGGCCAACGCCATTGACAGAGAGCATCGAAGCACTGCTCTTCTGTACCATAAGCTTTAAGGAATTGGGTCAAACTAATACCCTTCTGGAACTGTACCTTGTTGCGAGCCATGGTGTATTCCCTTACAGATCAACATGATAGCTGTATTTATATACAGTTACATGTGACTTAGCAAGGGTGGTAATTAGGAAACTCTGTGTCAGCCAAATAGCCTCATAGGCTGATGTATTTCTCCAGTCGATCTGGGAAGTGGATCGTCAGCTGTGATAGTGTCAGATTCCAATTTTGAATTGGGTGCGTCCAGCGTTCGGAGGCTTTTAGTATACCGGCATAGAGAAGCTTCAGTAAGCTATTCTCATTGGCGAAGCCGCCCTTGGTCTTGGTCAACTTGCGGAACTGCCTGTGTACAGCCTCCACCGCATTCGTAGTGTAGATCGGTGTGCGGACGTATTCCGGGTATTTAAAGTAGGCCGAGAGAGTCGGCCATTTACCCCGCCAGGACTTAATCACCATTGGATATTTGTCACCCCACTTGGTCTCCAGCTCGTCCAAAGCGTGCTCGGCGGCATTGAGCGTTGCCGCCTTGTAGATGCATTTGAGATCGGCCATAAAGGCCTATTGATTCTTTGAAGCTACATACTTTAGTGAGTTGCGGATCTGATGGATGATGCAGTGCTGGATCTCGGTCTTAGGGTAGATGCTCTCTATGGCCTCAGGGAAACCCTGCAGGCCATCAACACAAGCAATGAGGATATCTTTGACCCCACGGTTGTGGAGATCGGTCAGAACACTCAGCCAATGATGTGCGCCTTCTTGATCGGATAGGTAGAGCCCCAATAACTCCTTCTTGCCTTCGATATTGAGGCCAAGAATCGTGTAAATGGCCTTGCTGGCATAACGACCGTTTTCCTTGATTTTGTAATGGATAGCATCGAGCCAGACAATAGGATAGACAGCCTCCAGGTCGCGCTCACGCCAAGCTTGTAGTTCAGGCAGCAGCTTGTCAGTAACGGCATTGATGGTGCCGTTGGAAAGCTCCATTCCGTAGATATCGGCAATATGTGTGCGGATGTCCTGATAGCTGTTACCCAGGGCAAACAGGGCGGTAATCTTGCGTTCCAGTTCGTCGGTAAGCTGAGTTTGATGCTTCTTGACGATTTGAGGCTCGAAGGTGCCGGCACGATCCCGCGGCGCCTGCAGCTCGAAGCTGCCAGCGGGGCTTTTCATAGTTTTTGAGGTGGTGCCATTCTTGCGGTTGGGCTTATCCTCGCTGGCGAGGTGCTCTTCCAGCTCCGCTTTCATGGCAGCTTCAGTGAGTTGTTTGATCAGAGGGGTGAGGATGCCATCTTTGCCATTGAGGTCTTTACCCTCGCATAAGGCTTTGACGGCGGCATCCATATCGAAAGTAGGTTTGGTCATGGGTCATCTCTTTTTTGCTAATAGTAAAGAAATGACACAGAATTCTGAACACTACCCCTCTAGCTCTAGTCTGAGATCTAAATATGTAACTTAACTGCCACTATAGGAGATATGGTGGGTATCATTTCCTTTAGATACGATATCTATAATGAGTCCCAGAAAATATAAAACAATCTTTTTGAACAAACCCAGGATTACATAATCATATAAAATAATTTAACTTTCATATCAACAACCAATCAAAGCGGAGTATCTAAACAATATTAAATCGAGTACTCTTGATCTTCCCGCAATAAAAGATTAAGAGTCATAAAATACAATAGCCATCTATGAATAAATGAGACAAATTTCTATGACATGAAAGGCAGAGGTTAAGCCTCTCATACAATCAAAATTATATTTATAATAAGTACATCACCTATTCGCATCAAACCAACGATACATTTTTTAAATAGTCAAGTAAGGAAGTATTCTCGAAATATTACGTGCATCATCCACACCGCGATGCTGCTGACCTTCAAAGACAATACCGAGAGACTGTAGAGCAGATCCAAGTCCTGAACGACGCTTCTTACCTGTCTTTTCTTGCCATACTGCTTTCAGGTTGATATGCGGTTTAGCAAAAAAATCTGGCGCGCAACCGTGCCGTATCAGCTCTACTTTGATCTGCTTCCAATCGTATTCCCCCCAGCTAGCCCAGGCTTGATACTCATAATGAGATAACCATAAGTTAAGGAGACTCGTGCTTTCTCTGAAATCAGGCGCACTAGCCACCATGCTATTTTTGATACCTGTAAGTTCACTGCAAAACTTACTAAGTTTCGGATTAATCATTGGTCTAACAAATTGACTATGACTAGCTAAGATTTCACCATCCAAAGTAGTCAGTACAAGTCCGAATTCAATGACCTCCATTACCCCAACAGATAGTGGGCGATCATTCCAACAAGTTGCCTCAAGATCTACAATCAGCAGGTGCTTAATACCATTGAAGCAATTCTGAAAAACCATGCTAAACCCTATAGTATTTTTTAAAAATGAAAAAAATCCCATTAGTATACGAAAATTATAATATACATATAAACAGAGTGAGATATTTAGAACGAGCCCGTCATCAATTGACATGGCTCAATAGAGTATTGTAAATTTTTCAAGGGATATACTATATGGAAACAATAACATGTCCTTTAAGTACTTTTAATTATTAAATATTAGATTTCTTGGTATATCATTAGGTATTCATAAAAAATAATAAGCCATTTCAAAATATATGTGTGTATATTTATGAAGCTCTATAGCTCTCAGAACAAACTTATCAGCAAGCTAGATAGAGAAACTACAAACCACACAATATTTCTATCTTTACAATATGGTATAACTATGTTTAGAGCACTGCAACAGCCGGGTGAATCCATCCATTCCTTTATATTAAGAGTTTTTATAAAAGCTGGGTTTCGGAATATAAATAGCTTAATAGCTGGCGGGGGTGGATGGAGAGAGTACCCTTCAATTCCGGATACAGCCAAAAAATATTTCACTTTTTATCCCGAGAAAGTACTGATTGACATTTTTGACTCTACTTACTCTATCGGAACAGAGGACACTTTTAGCAGAAATAGATTTACACATTTTAAAGGCTTCCCGCAAATTCTTAACTACTCTCATGGACAATTTACTGGAAAACGAATACCTATTAAGTTTTGTAAAAGGTGTATTGAAGAAAAACTTGCAAATCAGGGCCATGCGTTTTTCGAAAGCAAGTGGTTATATATATCATATTGCGAAAAGCATAACTGTCCGTTATGGCAAATCAAAAGAACCCCTTCAGTAAAAAACAAAATTAAAAGCGTGATTTTAGGTGTTTTATCGGCTAACTGGGAGAAAGTATCCAGCTCAATAAAACATTTAACTTCAGAAGTTTACAATAATAAACATTATGAGGACCCCATAAGTAAGTGGAAACTTTACTTTTCTCCCTGTGCAAAACTAACCTACATAGAATATTTTGTTCAGACTTTATCCTATCAGAAAAATTACATTGGGAAATTTTCTGATAGGAGATCAGCAGAACCCACGAAGAGCGACCTGAACCTCTTAAGAGCAAGATTGAAGAGATATTGTCATATGAGTTTTTATGATGTGTACAGTAAAGAATTGCAATCAAACTATAAAATCATTAAAAACTTCGAAAAAGAAAATTTTGAAACTATAAAAGTTAAACGATGGGGAATGGAGTTCCCTATACTTAAAGATAAAAAGGGAGCCTGCGCATCTTGTTCCCGATGGAATATAGATTCTTTCACTGACTGTTCAATTTCTGGTGTTATAGCTAGCTCTCGTGAAAGCGATTATTCAAGAATGGAAATTAACAGCAATAATTATATTGACTTTACAAAAAGATGTGCTATTACTTGGCTAAACATACAGAGATATGAGTTTCGCAAGAAGTATGGTTATAAACATCCCTTAGGCCTTCCTGCACCTCTCAATCAATAAATATGTTCTCTATTTTTTAGGATACCTCCCCTTAGCCTTTAGAGGTTTAGGTAGAGCAACCTCTAGCCATTCACGATCATATAAATACAACCAATAAAAGGCTTTATTACAGTGTAACTTAATATCTTTACGAATTGCTTTAGGGTGGGATTTGTAATATTTAAGGATTTTTAGCCTATAGCGACGTCGCATTGACTCCATATGGCATCGTTTACGATAAGTTACTAGTTCAGGATGAGTTGAGATAACTTGTTCTACTGATCCTACACCAATTTTACAAATTGTAGCTATTCGATGCCGGTTCATTCTTGTATACCCAAGGTGAATAATTTCATCTCTACAAGCCTTAGATAATTTCTTTGGCTTAAGATTCAAGGGGATATCGTGGAGCGCTGCAAGTCTTTTCAGATAAGTTCTACTTTTCCCTGTAATTTTAGAGGTTTCATTAAGCGACCTGCTTCGTAGAATATCAATACATTTCCTCTCTTTCCTTTTCGTCCTCATAGCAAAATCCTTTTTACGGGTTTGGAATTCAAACTCTACACTATTATGATCCTCTAATAATTGCTGGAAGGTAGAAAAAAGCCAACTTGAGAAAAAAATGTGCTGGAAGGGATTATGGCTTGCTCCTTGAACTAAAAGTTGAGAAACATATCTGAAGTCTTCAGAAGATTTTGGGAGCGAGCTATTATAAAATGGCCGATACTGCTGTGAATATACATAAAAATTTTGCATTAATTTTAGACGCCTAATACGGCCACTATTCGTTACCAAGCCCATATTATTTAATTTAAGGCGATATTTTGAAGTAACATCTATTAACGGAATAGGCCATTTGATCTTTCTTAAAAAATCATATCCAAACTTACCTACCTTATATTCAACACTAGATGCTTCTTTAGCACAGCAGGTCACTGATGGTAACAATCCAAGGTTAATTCGTTGACGATTAAGTAAGTCAATTCTCTCTAAGAGTACTGGATGTATACCACAAGAAGAGACCCCAGGGATTTGATGCGACCTATGCCAATAAGCAACTCCATATTGATTTATATCGCTACAGGCGCACTCTTGACACCATTTCAAGCATAGCGAAGAACCTGCACCAAATGATGGGAGCTGACTTTCCCTTATTGATCTCGCGCTATCATTACTCAACATAAATTTTATTATGTTATTTGAATACTTAGGCAAATAAAATATATATATTGGAGCCAATGTCTGACCAAATAAAATTTCGTACGCTTCATCATCTGTCAGGGCTGAAAGTTTTTTTAGATTCGATGTCAAAAAGGGGTGTATGGAGGCCCTCTCCTCAGCAAGATATATTTTATTAAACTCTTTACCCTTTAATCCAGAAATAGTAGCAAAGCGAATAATTCGACTAAAGAAAAGTTCATCAGGAAAAGCTTTGGGCAGGAGCATATTGTCAAATATGGGGTGAAACTTACTTTGAGGATAGATGCTTGATCGGATTTTTAAATAAAATTTCCATTTTTTTTAACTCAGCTTCAGGATTCTCTGCAATAGATGCTCGCCTTATCAAGTCTGGATCTTTAATAAGTTCATTTAAGTCACCAATAGATTGCAAGTAAGATAGCTTCTGATGAAATTCATGGTGCTGGGGGCGATTTAAATCTCCGGGGATAATCATAACTTCTGATTTCGAAGTATCTATAGATTTAACGGAAATTTCACTAGTTTCGACCTTAGACCTATTATTACTCTTTTCCCTTCTGATACGCCGAAATTTTTCAAGCCTATTTATCCTTGCTTCATCTACAGATTTTTTGGAGAAATTTATAGCTTTTTTTGCTGCATACTCCAGGACATATTCTGTTATAGACTCGTTATCTGAACCAATTACTAAACGCTGAGACTCCCTATAAATTCTTACAGCCAGATCCATATTACCAATAGATAGATCATATAATTTGTCACTAAGAGATTTAGTTAAAGGAGTTTTTTCCTTTGTCCATTGCAACACCCAAAGTTCTTCAACAAACATGGTCCACTCCTCATCATTTTTCATCAAGTCCATAGTAAAAGAAGCTTGACTTTCTGCACGTCTTGCTGTCTTTAGAGTTTTCCCTAATAATTTGTCAAAAGGAGGGTTTGCACACAGAAGAATGGGAACTCCCAATTCATTCATAAGATTATGAAGAAACCCCAGAAATTTATCTTCGCCTCCAGCTTTTGCCAAATTTAAATGCTGCATTTCATCTATTATTATGACACCTAAAAAGCTAGACTTTATTTTAGCTTCAATTTGCTTAACAAGTAGATCACTCGTTTTTTCTGGCTTAGTCTCTTCTCCTCCAAGCTTTCTATCAATTTCCGATAAAATCTTAAGACAAAGGGCTCTGATACTTGAGTTTTCTGGGCAATCTACTTTAGCCCATACTACTTGCTTAATATATAAAGGCTCACCTTGGTATTTACGATGCTCAATAACTTCTGGAAAACAATTTAAAATCTGCTCTAGCATACAACTTTTTCCGACACCGCTTTCCCCAAGTAAAGTTATACCACTCCCGTTAGATTTGAAATAACCTGTTCTAGGAGCAACTTTAGATCGTTGGTCTACAGGGTAGTGTAAATAGTTCATGGTTGTCGGCGACAGGGGATTCTTGCTTGAATAACCTTTCTTAATCGCAATTTCAATTGCTCTAAAGCATTCTAGATATACTGGAAGAGGCTGCCTTAACTCTTCGATTCTTGTAAGGTATTCAATACGCTCGAAAGCACTCAACTTTCTCTCGTTTTCAGAAAATGAAGGATAGCTACTTAATTTTTCTACCAAATCCTCATCTTTCAATTTTTTTGGTAATGCTTCGATCAAGGGGTTCCCCCGATGCTCCGGGAGTATTGCAATGTTATACTCTGCATAATTTACACCTCTCACTGGTTCCGCCTCTTCCTTTTTATTAATGAGACAGCTTCATTTTTCCTTTTTGACTCTAAGTTCTCATCATCGGGATATAGTTCTGATTTCTCTTCTCTAATGGATTCACCGTATTCAATTCGTCTATCAAGAACCGCCTCTTTTCTTCGTGTTCTCATTCCCTTTATTCGCTCAGTCTTACTCTTATCTTGTACATCTTTTTTTGTTTCACTTTTTGCTACTTGGCTAACTAATTTACGTCTATTATGTCTTTCTATAGACTTTTTACCTGGTTTATTTTTACATTTTTCTTTCTTTTTCCAATCTTTAAAATACAATATATCAGCTTGATGCTTATCACTAAGGCTTGCAGAAAACTTCATCAAGTTGCATTTAGTGAACCCTTCGCGCTCCTTAAGGCGAACATATATGAATGAAGAGTTATCTTGATCGATACGAGCTTCCATTTTCCAGCACTTGGTAGACCTGGCAAGCACTTTCCATTCTTGAAATTCTTCCCGGTCACATTCATAGTACATATCCTCATTTAAGCGGATACCTTTACTCGTCATAGATACTTCTACCGCAGGTAGAAGTTTAGCCCTTACTTCGGACTCCTCTGATCTACTTAAAGCATGCCGATGCTTTTTTAGATGGATATTCCAATAATTAAGCGGTGTAGGGGGCAATCCATTTTGCACTAACAAGACGGATTGTGCAGCTAAACCGTCAAATAGAGAATTATTATGCTCCATAACCTCATCAATAAGTAATTTTGTTACTTCATCTAATGTATATGTTGCATCGAGACGTGGATCACGATCACCTCGAATATAATGATGTCCTCTAGTTGTCCCTAATAATTCATGGACTAGATTTTTATTCAATATTTCGAATCTTCGTTCCACAATGCCTTTAAGATCGGCGCGATAAGGTGGAGCTATACTCAGGTGACCGATTAATGGAACGGCTAATTTTTCAGCGCTCTTACATATAAACTCCCCTCGATCGCAAAGCAAACGCTGGGGGATATGATGGCAAGGCCATTCATGATCTTCGATTTCGATACCGAACCTAGAACAATAACTTTTCTTATCCGTAAAGCTATTGACAAGAGCTTGACGACCCGCACGCCAAGAAGCATATTCCATAGAAACGTGAAGCCCAACAATCATCCTGCTTTCTTTATCTACCACACAATAAACAGTAGGCCTACCTAGAACATGAGAGCGCCTAAATTCAGAGACAATATGAACATCCAGTACTGTTGAATCCAATTCAAAGCAACTTCCAGGAACTTCGGTATGATCTGTCGCAGCTCCTCTTAACCCACGCTTGTTTCTTTCAAAGTCACCCACTGTAGTTTGCTTTCGGATTATTTCATTTTTTGGGATTAATTTTTTAACCCAATATATAAAAGTACGATATGATGGAACATTCGGCGACCTAGATTCACTCTCTGCCAGTATTAGTTCTTGTGAGTATAGCTCCTTCAACATTTTTTCATAAACTTGACTAAATGGAACTCGACGCCCTTTCAAGCCATACTTCTTCATCGCTAAAATAAAATTATTCTTATCATTTTCCGAAGTGTTAACCCCTTGATGTATTTCCATGCTCGGTGTAAGCATTCTTATTGGAGCTCCACGTTTAAGACCTCCTGAGACCCTAACTCTTCCAGCTCCTCCAGAATTCTTGTAAGCAGGCAGGAGGGCATTTCTTTCTTGCCCACCCCTCCAATATTGATTTAATAACCTATATATTCTCTGAGCCCTTACCCCTTTACTTTTCGCCTGATTTACCAGAACTTTGCTTCTTTCTTCAGTAGAAATCTCAAGGAGAAAATCTGGATTTTCTATTAGCTCACTTATCAGCTCAATATTTCTATCACGTTTTTTAATATGAGCTTCAGGTATCAACCCCTCATCAGCTAGCTGATAGTAGGGAAGAGGACTAAAGTTTCTTTTCACAGCTCCTCCTTTAATCGCACACAAAAATCTGGAGCTATCAATCTTAATAGGCCTTCTTAAACCTCCAGATTCTTCAAGATTAAAAAGAACCAGAATATTTATATCATAAAAAAGTTCAAGAACACGATACACACCACTATCAACCCCATCAATATCAGTTATACTCCAAACACTGTTTCGTTCAACTCGCATGCTTACCTACCGATTGATGAAAGAATATTTGTTATATCTATAACTCCAGACTCTGCTATCGGTTTACTTAAGTCTACCTCAACTTTCTTAATAGCGATTAAATGCTTCAAAAGTACTAAAGCTTCATCGTTCTTAACATCTACATTTTTACAGAATCCATTGCATATATCTTCGATCAAATTGATCCCGACATGTAATGTCTTTATGGCTTGCTTTTCTATACTTTCCTTAAATCTACGTCCTTGTCTATATGCAGAGGTAAACCACTGAATATTTTTAGATTGAATAACCGATATTTCATTCATAGTATATATATGGAAATTTACCCCCAGAAGCTCCCACCAAATACGTTCAATTTCTAATTTTTCAGCTGTACGCTTTATTGATAGTTCTTGGGCTGATTTAACAGAGATAGCCTCATACCAAAAGTCGTGTTTATCTGTGCAAGTCAAAACAAAGTCTGTAGTCATGACATTGTATGATCCAGAACCAGGCACTTTTGGATGATTTATATCTAGATTCTTTGCAATCTTGATAGAAAAGTCTAGGGGGAGAAGGGGAAACTGTTCCCTTATATCGATTACTGAATCACAGTTTTCAACCAGATAGAAGAGACAGCTTTCGTTTTCTGAGAGGGTATGATGCTCTCTATTAACTTTAATACCCTGAATTTTTCCACTATTTCCCTTAGATTTAACATCCTGAACTCTCAGCCAGGGTTTGTATTCTTCTCCAGCTCCCAGCCCATACTTGTTTTTCAGAGCTCTTTGAAAATCAGTTAGCCTCTCTAACCTTCTGTGTCGCGCCAAAACTTTTCACCCCAATCTGATTTATGACTAAAGCATTAACATCTTAGGTCTGTAAGATTTATTAATCCGGTATCTATAGTATACATACTGAGGTCATATTTAAGTGGTTGTGTTCATCCTTATTCAAACATTATGAAATTTAGCAGATCTTACAAATTCGTAGGACCGCTACGCCTAAACCGTAGAGTGTTTCTACCTATTATAAATCTGATTTTTTTATGTTATATGATTTAAGGATTGTCTTGATAATTTCTTATAAAAAGAAAATATCTCATAAAATTTTCAGCCAAAGTAAATCTACTATGAGTCATAGAAATAGGCTCTATGACTCATTTAATGGGTATTTTGTGAGTCATAGAAATAGGCTCTATGACTCATTTAATGAGTATTTTGTGAGCCATATAAAGCCTTACACAACTTCTGAGCTTGGCTTAAAATACGGAAGGCCTTAAAAGGTGGCATTCAAATCAACAGTTTGCACTTAATATCTATATATAAGATTTGGTTTGTTATCGATTTTGAACTAGTAACGAAGGATATATTGTTATATTCATCCTCATTTATTCCTGCTGCATAGGCTGCACGACTACCTCTCCCGCTGAGTGCACTCGCAGATGTGGCAATATTCACACTTTATAATTAGTGTTCAAACTTTATTATTCAGTGTTCAAACTTTTTCTACAGTGTTCAAACTTTATTGTACCGGCACACCATTAAGCCACCTCTCCTGCAGCATGACCTGAAGCCCAAGCCCATTGGAAATTGAACCCGCCGAGCCAGCCGGTTACGTCGAGAACCTCGCCAATAAAATAAAGCCCCTGCCGGGTTTTACATTCCATAGTACGGGAAGAGACCTGTGCGGTATCGACTCCACCTAATGTTACCTCAGCAGTGCGATAACCCTCAGTGCCCGCCGGTACCAATTTCCAGCTTTGTAACTTTTCCCCAGCTTGCTGTAATTCCCCCTCCCCAAACTGTTTTAGGGGGCGGCTGGTAATTTGCGCTCGCTGCAGGAAAAACTGTACTAACTTTTTACTCCAAACCTCAGCCAAAACGCTGTGTAAGTGGCTATCCGGGCTCTGCTGTCGGCGCAGCGGTAACCACTCTGCCAGATTTTTCTCTGGAGCCAAGTCAAATATTACCGTTTGACCTTCTCGCCAGTGGCTGGAAATTTGCAAAACCGCTGGCCCACTCAGTCCCCTGTGAGTGAACAGCATCTGCTCCTGGAAACTACCTTCAGCGCAAGAAGCAGTCACTGAAAGGGAGGTTCCAGGCAAGGTACCCTGACGCTCCAATTGCCGTTTATGCTGGGTGAATGGCACTAGCGCTGCTCGAGTTGGGACTAAATCAAGCCCAAACTGCTCAGCGATCTCATAGCCAAACCCGCTCGCCCCCATGGTGGGAATAGAAAGGCCTCCAGTAGCCACGACCAAGGATTCACAGGTAACCGTCCCCATACTGGTTTCGACCCTATACCCCTGCCCCAAAGCTCGAATTTGAGTAATGCTACAGCGCGTGCGGATCTGTGCCTTGGCCGCACGGCATTCCGCTAGTAACAAGTCGACAATATCCCTTGATTTATTGTCGCAAAAGAGCTGACCGAGAGTTTTCTCGTGATAGGCAACCCCGTGCTTTTCCACCAATGCAATAAAGTCCCACTGGCTATAGCGAGCCAAGGCGGACTTACAGAAATGGGGGTTATTACTGTAGAAGTTCTCTGCACTGGTGTAGAGATTAGTAAAGTTGCAACGGCCACCACCAGACATCAGGATTTTCTTTCCGACTTTGTTGGCGTGGTCCAGGACCAACACGTTGCGCCCGCGCTGGCCCGCTGTAGCCGCGCACATTAGTCCAGCTGCCCCAGCGCCAATGACCAATACATCGACGCTTTCAGGTAGCTGGCTGGTAGAAACCTCTGTCATAGGTAGGAAATAGTACTGCAGTAAGACCGGTGATCAGGTGCGAGGCAGGGTAACGCCGCGCTGGCCCTGGTATTTGCCACCACGATCGGCATAGGACACATCACAAACTTCATCGGATTCGAAGAACAGCATCTGTGCCACACCCTCGTTGGCATAGATCTTCGCAGGCAAGTTAGTGGTGTTGGAGAACTCCAAAGTCACATGACCTTCCCACTCCGGCTCCAGTGGCGTCACATTGACGATAATACCGCAACGGGCATAAGTGGATTTACCCAGGCAAACCGTCAATACAGAGCGCGGGATACGGAAATACTCCACTGTACGCGCCAGGGCAAAGGAGTTTGGCGGAATAATGCAGTGGTCGCCTTCAACATCCACAAAGCTGTTTTCATCGAAGGTCTTGGGGTCAACTGTCGCTGAGTGAACATTGGTGAAAATCTTAAATTCACGAGCACAGCGAACATCGTAGCCATAGCTGGAGGTGCCATAGGAGATGAGTCGATCGCCATTATCGTTATGACGCACCTGACCGGCCTCAAAAGGCTCAATCATACCGTGCTGCTCTGCCATGCGGCGAATCCACTTGTCGGACTTGATACTCACTCCGTCCCCCCTGAATAGAATAATTAGTGCTCAATTAAAGAGGCGGAATCATAGCCGGTTTAGGCTGTGCAAAAAAGTGCCTATCCAATGAATTCTCACTTGTTGCCACTGGATAGATACTGTATAAATTAACAGTATCACTGTATACACATACAGCTTAAGACGAAGACAGTGGCCAGATCGGACTAAAATTCAGTGGTGGAATCGTGGGCAGCGCAGAAAACTTCATAGAAAACAATCAGTTAGAAAGCCAGGCAAAACACCAGAAACTGGCACAGCTACTCACCAGAGCCGATATCTGGCAAGCAGCGAATGAACCCCGACGACCGCGAAACGGCATCGCCAGTGGTTATCCAAGCCTCGATGCCCTCCTAGCGAACCACGGCTGGCCAAGAGGGGCCACTACTGAGCTACTCATGGACCAGATGGGTATCGGTGAACTCACCTTAATACTACCGGCCCTGGCGGATCTCACTCAGAGGGGGCAAATGGTCATACTGGTCAATCCACCCCATATCCCCTATGCGCCCTCATTGGCCAACAGTGGTATCCGCCTTGAGAACCTGCTGATCCTGCACCCCCGAGGCCCCAAGGATACTCTCTGGGCGATCGAGCAGTCCCTACAATCCGGAAGCTGTGGTGCCTTACTCAGCTGGCAGGGGCGGCAATCCCTGAACCATAAAGATCTTCGTCGCCTGCAACTCGCTGCCCGCAATGGGGACTGCCTGCACTTCCACTTTCGCCCTCAGTGTGAATCAGCAAACCCCTCACCCGCGAGCTTGCGCCTACAGCTCACACCCAGGGAAGGAGAGCTGGCCATAAGGCTTTCAAAGCAATTGGGCGGAAACTCTGGCCAAAACCTCTATTTGGCAAGAGCAGCAAAACTGGTCCGCCGGGACCAACCAATGCACTGAACGGTTTCGAGGGATAGCTCCATGCTCTGGCTTTGTATTCAATTCCCCAGGCTTCCGTTAGAGGTTCTGACCCGCGCTCAGCAACAAGGAGAAGAGGCTCTACCCCAAGTTGTGGTTGAAAAACAGTTGGTGATTGATAAAAACCCAGCGGCATCCCAATGCGGCGTTGAGACCGGGCTCAGTATTGCCACTGCGTCTGCTCTCTGTGCAGACTTACAGCTGTTACAACGCGATTCCCAGCGGGAACAACAAGAGTTACAGCAACTGGCCCAGTGGGCATACAGCTTTACACCACTTGTATCACCTCAGTCCGCAGGGCCTTTGAGCAATGGTGAGAGCACTCCCGCCCACCTCTACCTGGAACTGAGTGGCTGCCTAAAAGCCAGCGGTGGCTTCAAGGCATTGATACAGCAGCTGAGTGAAGAGCTTGAACAGATGGGAATCCACAGTCTGATGGGCCTAGGCCACAGCCCTAGTGCAGCTCATATGCTAAGCCAACTGACAGAACACCGGCACTGGCTTGCGCAATCAGATTCTCCGCCCAGCCCTCAGCAGTGGAGACAGTGGATTAGCTTTGCCCCATCCAAGCTCCTTAGTTGCGACAACAAAACTATTTCCAAGCTCTACGCATGTGGTATCAAGCGAGTAAGCCAGCTGCTCGCTATTCCACTCTCTGAGGTAGGCTCTCGTTTTGGTCGCCCATTTGTGGACTACCTGGCTCGCCTGAACGGAACTCGCCAAGATCCAGTCTGTAGTTATCAGCCCCCAGCACAATTCCGCAGCGAGCTATTTTTCCCCAGCCCCTTGGATAATAGCGAACAGCTGCTATTTCCTATCGGTCGCCTACTAAGGGAATTATGCTCCCAGTTGCATCGACGCCAGCTCTACACACAACAGTTAAATTGGCATATGGATTTCGGCCAAAATAAATCTCAGGAAATAACCGTAGAACTCTCCACTCCGCAGTTGGATCCTCAACGCTTAATAGCACTAACCAAGCTGCAAATGGAAAGAGTAACTCTTGATCAGCCAGTGCAGTCCATCAGCTTAAATTGCAAGCATTTAATCCCCTTGGAGCAGGGATCACTGGATGAAGATTTATTTGGTGAAGGCAGCCAACATAAACGCAATCAACAGCTATTAGACAAATTAAAAGCCCGCCTCGGTCATCAAGCACTCTCGGGAATTGCCCTAAAAGAAAGCTACCTACCAGAGCAGGCCTGGCAAAATACAGATACCCTGATAATTAAAAGTAACGCTAAGGGACAGCAAATTAAGCCCATCCAAGCACCGCGCCCCAACTGGCTATTAGCTCGTCCAACCAAACTGGAAAGTAGCGAGCACAAATTATTTTATCAGGGAGAGTTACAACTATTACAGGGGCCAGAGCGAATTGATGGCTATTGGTGGCAGCACGGGCGTCATGGGCGGGATTACTATATCGCAAGAAATAAAAGAGATGAGCTCTACTGGGTCTTTCAGGATCTTACGACTGGAGAGTGGTTTTTGCATGGGGTTTATAGTTAGTGCTCAATCTCGCCCTGTATAGCGACCATTATCATCTTAACCATATAGAAGCTAGCCAATAAATTCAGAGCTATCATTCTGTCAAACACTGAAAACCAAAGAAACCTAAAAGGTCAATATTATTGGAGTTCCCTTCCCAGCTTTACTAGTACAGCACGCTATCAAAAGGGCAATTGTTATACTGGCAGGCGCTATTACTTTTCATGGTTTTTATAGATAATCTTTATCATAATGCCTAGTCAACTTTCGATTAATAGAGCCGCACTAAAGCAGACACGATCTTACTTATTACCACCACTAACAACACTCATAGAACACATACAAATTTCGACCCAGGCCTAAATTGACACAAAACCGCCCTAATACTCAAAAATAAACTATTTATAAACATACCTCAGCAGGATAAATTACTTGCTACAATGACGAAGGAATTTCGTAGCTGCCCTCCTCATTACTTTCTGTTGAGGACCGGAAAACACCCCAGGTGCAATTCTCCTCACACCATTGGAATGAAATCGACACGACAACTATTGGCATCTGAAGAAAATAGGAACTCAACAAATCAGAGATTACAAAAAGATGGATTCTAGAGGCGAGAAAAAATATTCAAGCTAGCTAAGAAATTGCCATTCGAAGCAATAGCTCATATTAGTGTGACAGAAAGTCTTTTATATAAACCGGCAAGAAATACCATTCAACTAAGCATTTCACAAAAATCCTGAAAAGGATGCAATCATAATTTCAGGCAATTGAAAGCCCCCCTTCTCAACTCACAGACTAATCACTCCTTTTCCGATAAGCTTCAACTTTAAATGGGTAGCATAACTGACCTATCAAACTGGCACCCACTCTATTAGAAACCCCTAGTGGTTTATTACATAAGCCCGGCACTCTATATGTGCCAAACCATTGGTCAAAAACAGAGAAAATGCTGGCAAAATTAGTGTGATGTGCGGCTTTTTCTTCAGCATGATGCCAGCGATGCATTACTGGGGAGACAAAAATCTTCCCCCACCTGCCATATGTCCAAGGTAGGTCCGCATGAATAAAAAAACCGTAATAATGACGGATCAGGCTATTTGCAATGACCGCATAAGGGGGAAACCCAAGAAACAACAATAATGAACTATCAATAAAAAAAGTGGATAGACGATTTACTGGATGAAAACGCTCAAGTGTAAGCCATGACATTTTCCTGTCGGAATGGTGGATCAAGTGGCCTGGCCACAGAAATCTCGTATGTTCCAGCCTATGACGCCAATAACCTATAAAGTCTCCACAAAAAACAGCACAAAAAACCACGATGTAACCTGGTATGCTCCCCCAAAGCATCTCCATATAATCCAGTGTCACACCTGACAAATTCACCCAGCGATAGAGTAAAATCAATAAAGGCGTCACGAGTACTGTATTTAACGTCAACCAAAAAAGGTTCTGTATATTCTCAGAAAAACAACCTTTTATAGCCTCAAAAGCAGCTCTCCCCTTAACAAGCAATGAAAAGAGAAAAAAAATAACTGCGGGAAGCAAAAGGTTCGTCAATGCCTCAGCAAGCGCCTCTGCCGACACCTCAAGTACTTCAAACATCAGCTTAGCTTCCCCATCGGAGACGGTCATCAACCAAAAAAAATCCCCGAAAGCCGGGGATTTTTCAACTCGTAAGCAATAGCCACTTGTTAAAAGTGGCCATCTAAGGAATTACAGAGTTGTTGCTGTTAGCGCAACACCAGCACCTTCTTCACACTGGTTCTGAGAAGCAGCTGCAGCATCTGATGTATTAGCGGTATAAGTAACAGCACCATCCGTAGTAATAGCAGCAGTAACAGCACAAGTGCCATCATCCCAGGTTAAATTAACCGCTGTAGCTTCAGCTACAGTTGTTGACGCAGTCAAGCTACCTTCGGCCCCAACTTCAGTATTCAAAGTGTCACATCCGATGCCGGTTTGGATACAAGCTTGGGATTTGGTGACAAAGCTACTCACACCTTTCATCGCCGCACCACCGTGAGAGGTAGCAACGTACTCGCGATATGCCGGAATCGCTACCGCAGCCAAAATACCGATAATCGCTACCACGATCATCAATTCAATAAGAGTAAAACCCTGTTGCTTTTTCATTGTAACCGTCTCCATACAGACTTTTAATAAAGTGAATCCCGCGAGGAAGTCGGCAAACAAGATACAAGGTTTGTGCCAAGTTTGGCAAGACGAGACATTACTTCATTTTCATAAGTGAGATAGCCATCACTGGTACTACAATTTATTTCTAGGCTACAAAAATTTTGACAAACCAATCCTACTATTGACAAAAAAGGTCACTTTTGGACGCCCGGCGCATATTGCGAGGATCGCTAAAAGCTTAGATTGGCTCAATAAACTTTATTCGCTATATTTGCCTCACACTTAGCTCCTTTGTCATAGTCTTCATTGGAACAAATCAGACAGTAGTGCCCTCTGCTTAGCCTGAGAGTGCAGAAGCAATAACAGCGGTTTTCCCCATGACAAGCTCCCCCCTTAGTGGCCTGGCGAAACGCCTGGTAGCAGACCAAATCCTCGATGAAGCCACCGCCACCTCCGCCTCGCAGGCCGCCCGTCGAGCAGGACAATCTTTTGCCCAGCATGCCGTGGACGCCAAGCTGGTAAAAAGCCGCGAACTTGCCACCATTGCCTTCCAGGCCTTCGGCACACCCTTATTTGACCTTGGCAGTTATAACTTCGAGATGATTCCCAAAGGGCTGGTTGATGAGAAGCTGATTAGCAAACATTTCGCCCTACCCTTATATAAGCGGGGGAATCGCCTCTTTATTGCGGTGGCAGACCCAACCAATCTTGCAGGGTTAGATGAAATCAACTTCAACACCGGCCTCAGCACAGATGCAGTTTTGGTAGAAGCTGACAAGCTGGGAAAAGCGATTGAGAGCTACCTGTCCGATGGCGGAGATATTAGTGGCGGCCTGGATGGCATTGATGATGAGGAGTTGGACTCACTCAATGTAGGCGAAAGCGATGCGGAGTCCGACGATGAGGGCGAGCCGGGAGGAGATGAGGCCCCGGTTGTTCGCTTTGTCAACAAAGTCTTACTTGACGCTATTCGCACCGGAGCCTCCGACATCCACTTTGAACCCTACGAAAAATCCTACCGGGTTCGCTTCCGTACCGATGGTGTGCTGCATGAAGTTGCCAAGCCCCCCATTCAGCTGGCAACACGGCTATCTGCCCGCTTAAAGGTGATGTCAAAAATGGACATATCTGAACGGAGGGTTCCTCAAGATGGCCGAATTAAGATGAAATTGTCCAAAACTAAAGCTATCGATTTCCGGGTAAACAGCCTGCCGACACTTTGGGGGGAAAAAATTGTACTGCGGATTCTCGATCCTTCATCAGCCAAACTGGGGATTGATGCGCTCGGATATGAGGACGAGCAAAAACAGATCTATATGGATGCCCTCGCCCAACCCCAAGGCATGATTCTGGTGACAGGGCCGACAGGCTCAGGCAAAACAGTCTCCCTCTATACCGGCCTTAATATACTAAATACTGCTGAGCGCAATATCTCCACCGCAGAAGACCCGGTAGAGATCAACCTAGAGGGCATTAACCAGGTAAACGTCTCTACCAAGGTGGGCCTTAATTTTGCTGAAGCGCTACGCTCATTCCTGCGACAAGACCCAGATATCGTGATGGTGGGCGAAATTCGGGATCTGGAGACCGCGGAAATTGCCATTAAAGCTGCACAGACTGGGCACTTAGTTCTCTCAACATTACACACAAATTCCGCACCGGAAACTCTCACTCGCCTAATGAATATGGGAGTGCCCACTTTTAATATCGCAACGTCCGTCAGTGTTATTATTGCCCAGCGTTTGGCAAGGCGCTTGTGCAGTGAGTGTAAAAAGATCGCCACCCTTCCAAGTGAAGTACTGGAAGCAGAAGGCTTCTCAGCAGTAAGCATTCCCGATAAAGAATGGACAATCTACCAACCAGTTGGCTGCGAACACTGCTCCAAGGGCTACAAGGGACGCGTAGGCGTGTATGAAGTGGTTCGCATCACTGATAGCATCTCCAGAATTATAATGGAGGGCGGCAACTCCATTCAGATTGCCGATCAAGCTCGCAAGGATGGCTTTAACAATTTGAGAACTTCTGCACTACGTAAAGTGGTGATGGGCATTACTAGCTTGGAGGAGGCCAACCGAGTAACCAAGGATTGAACATGTGAAAAAGTCTTTACATGTTGAAATCTGTAGACAGGTATGGCGTAAGCTCCACCAGAGAAAGAATCAGGAATAAATACTATGGCCAATCCTGCAGCAGTAGCATATGTCTATAAAGGCGTGGATAGCAAAGGGGCTAAGGTTCAAGGAGAAGTTAGCGGGACTAGCTCGGCACTAGTGAAGGCGCAACTTCGCAAGCAGGGCATTATTGCCAACCGCGTACAAAAAAAACCTAAACCACTGTTTGGTGGGGGCAAGAAAAAAGTAAAACCGGGAGATATAGCCCTGTTTACCCGGCAACTTGCCACCATGATGAAGGCCGGTGTTCCTCTGGTACAGAGTTTTGAGATTGTCGCGGACGGTCTTGACAACCAAGGACTAAAAGATCTGATTTTTACAATTCGTGATGAGGTTGCTTCCGGCACAGCTTTTGCCGATGCCCTACGCAAACACCCGCTTTATTTCGATAACCTATTCTGCAATTTAGTAGCCTCTGGAGAGCAATCTGGCGCACTAGAAACCATGCTCGACCGTATTGCCACTTATAAGGAAAAAACGGAATCCCTCAAGGCGAAAATTAAAAAGGCGATGACCTATCCTCTTGCAGTTGTTGTAGTTGCGATCATCGTTACATCAATCCTATTAATAAAGGTTGTACCTCAATTTGCAGAAACCTTTGCGGGCTTTGGTGCAGACTTACCTGCTTTCACCCAATTTGTTGTTAACATCTCTGAATGGATGCAAGCCTACTGGTTTATTGCTCTGTTTAGTGTAATTTTTTCAGTGGGAGGGATCATCGAAGCTAAAAAGCGTAATAGAAGCGTTGCCCAATTTTTTGACAGACTGATGCTCAAGCTACCTGTGTTGGGCCCCATAACTTATAATTCTATTGCCGCTCGATTTGCTAGAACTCTGTCCACAACTTTTGCCTCAGGTGTTCCTCTTATTGATGCCCTTAAATCCGTTGCAGGCGCCACTGGCAATTGTGTTTACGAACAAGCAACATTAAAAATTCGCGACTCAGTTGCCACAGGCATCCCTCTCAATAGTGCAATGCGCCAATCCGGCCTTTATCCCGTTATGTTGGTACAGATGACTTCTATCGGCGAAGAATCTGGAGCACTCGATGAGATGCTTGGCAAGGCAGCAGACTTCTATGAAGAGGCTGTCGATAATGCCGTTGATAATTTAACCACGCTTCTTGAGCCCATGATTATGTCTATTCTCGGTGTATTAGTCGGCGGCTTACTTATTGCTATGTACCTTCCCATCTTCCAGCTCGGAAAAGTAATCTAGTTATTCATGATGGAATCTTTCTCTAACTATCCAGCGCTGCTCCTAAGCAGCGCTTTTATTTTAGGCCTTATTGTGGGCAGCTTCCTCAACGTCGTAATTCTGCGCCTCCCCGTTATGATGGAGCGGGAATATAAGCGTGACTTCTATAGCTACTTTGATACAAAGCCCTCTGCCGAGGAGCGGAAAGAGTTAGAAAAGCCTTTTAATCTGGTGCTACCACACTCCCACTGCCCCAAATGCCATGTTGAGATCAAAGCCTGGCAAAATATCCCCGTTATTAGCTACCTATTTCTTCGCGGTAAGTGCGGTTCCTGTGGTACCTCCATTTCCAAACGTTACCCAATGGTGGAACTGATTACCGGCATTTTGACCGCTATCGTTGTCTGGCAATTGGGCTTCACCTGGCAGGCTTTGGCTGGATGCTTTTTTACCTGGGCTTTGGTCGCCTTAACAGGTATCGATTTTGACAAGCAACTGCTTCCAGACAGTATTACTCTGCCGCTACTCTGGGCCGGTTTAATCATCAATATCTGGGGAGTGTTTGCTTCTCTACAGGACGCAGTAATCGGTGCTATTGCCGGCTACCTATCTCTTTGGCTGGTGTTCCACATCTTTAAGATTGTTACCGGCAAAGAAGGTATGGGGGCTGGTGACTTTAAAATCCTGGCAGCTATCGGCGCTTGGTTTGGCTGGCAGGTGCTACCGATGGTCATCCTACTTTCTGCCGTCGTAGGGGCTATCGCGGGAATTTCCTGGAGTATCGCCGTAAGGCGAGATCGCAGCCTGCCCATCGCTTTTGGCCCCTATCTCGCTGGTGCCGGCTGGATCGCCATGCTGTGGGGGGATCAAATCATGAACTGGTATTTCAACATCTCTGGTCTTAGCAGCTAGGCGACCAGCTCACCATTCTCTGCCTATTTGCTTTACTATGACCCCGGCCAGCTATCTGGCCGGGGTTTTTATTTCTAGCGCAACCTATTTATTCTTGGGGAGGGCAGCCATTGTTTACCGTAGGTTTAACCGGCGGAATCGGTAGCGGAAAGTCAGCAGCCGCTGGGTATTTCCGTGACCTGGGCATTAATGTAATAGATGCTGACTGGGCGGCAAGGGTTGTGGTACAACCGGGAAAGCCCGCTCTAGAACAGATAGCCCGACACTTCGGGGCCGATGTATTACTGGAAAGTGGCGAATTAAACCGGAGCAAACTGCGCACACTGATATTTGACGACCCAGGCGAACGGCAATGGCTGGAAAGTCTATTACACCCACTGATAAGAGAGGAGATAACCTCCTCACTGAACGGAAGCCAGGGGCCCTACGCAATATTGGAGTCCCCCCTCCTGATTGAGTCAGGCCAATATGAGCTCGTTAACAGGATTTGTGTAGTCGATCTACCCGAGGCTTTGCAGCTTGAGCGCGCCAGCGCGCGCGATAACAGCCAGCAGGAACAGATTCGCAAAATCATGACGGCCCAACTGACAAGGGAGCAAAGACTAGAGAAGGCGGATGATGTGCTGAATAACGCTAATGACTTAGCTTCACTCAAAGCTCAAATAGAGCAGCTCCATCGGGAGTACTTACGGATTGTCCGGTTGAAACAATCGGGCTAAGTTAATTAGAGTACAATTCCGATTCAGATCACTTTAGAGCCCAAGCTAACTTATGCCTAAATCCAGCGTAACGCCGACACTCAACTGCCCTACCTGCAAAAAGCCCATTGAGTGGAGCGATAAGTTTCCCTTCAAACCTTTTTGTAGCGAACGTTGCAAGCTGATTGATCTCGGCGAATGGGCTAGTGAGGGACACAAGATTCCCGGGGAGTCAGTGTATGACGATGTGCTGAGTGATGACCTGGACCCGAACAAGCCCCGCCATTAAGGCCATCCAACTCACTTGAACAGCTGCCTGCAAGCAGCTGTTCAAGATGAAGCTTAGGAGAAACTCCCTTTTACCGCTTCAATAATCGCTTGATTGGCGTCGGGGAAGTGGAAGTTGTCCAGCTCCCCAGCAGATACCCACTTGATTTCCTGCTGCTCTCGCCCGAGGGCCTCACCCGTAAACCGCGTTACCTGCCAGGTATCCAGCAGCACGGTTTTTTCAGGGTAATCGTGACGAATTTCCACCAGCGGCTGCAACTCCTGTACTTCAATGGCCACTTCTTCAAGTAGCTCCCTATAGAGCGCCTCCTGCACAGACTCACCAGCTTCCACCTTGCCACCGGGAAATTCCCAGCGCCCTCCCATATGCAAATGGTCGGGACGGCGGGCAATCAGGATCTTGCCATCCCCTCGGGTTACTACACCGACAGCAACATGGACAACCTTACTCACTCTACTACCTCAAGTCCGATATTCTGCGTTGATGGTGACATACTCGTGAGAGAAGTCACAGGTCCAGATATGCTCACTGCAGACACCGCGACCCAGCTCTATACGGATTTTAAATTTGGGTTTTGAAAATACCCGCTCTCCAGCCTGCTCTTGATATCCAGATGCGCGCCCACCGGCACTTACCACCTGTACATCATCGAGGAAAATCTCCACCTTATCGGTGTCTAACTCGCCTTGGATAGCATTGCCGATCGCCATAACCAGCCGACCCCAGTTAGGGTCTGAAGCATAAAGTGCAGTTTTCACCAGCGGAGAATCACCGACTTCAAAAGCTACTGCCAAGGCCTCTTCACTGCTGAGCGCGCCATCCACTTGTACGGTAACAAACTTGGTCGCCCCCTCACCGTCCCTGACAATGGCCTGGGCCAGCTCTATATGTATTTCCGAAATTGCTCTGTACAGCTTCATGTAGCCAGTGTTCTCAGAGCTGCTGATCATCTCCCCCCGCGCACCTGTGGCCATCAAAACACAAGCATCATTCGTCGAGGTATCTCCGTCTACGCTAATTCGATTAAATGAAGCCGCGACAACTTCGCGCACCATTTGATCTAGCAGGGGCTGCGTTACACCGGCATCAGTGGCGACATAGGCGAGCATGGTAGCCATATTCGGCTGGATCATGCCGGAACCTTTGGCAATACCGACAACGGCAATCTCTTCACCATTAATCATTAACTTGCGGTTCGCAATCTTTGGCCGGGTGTCCGTAGTCATAATGGACTCGGCCGCCAACTCCCATCCGGCGGGATCAAGCTGTCCAGCAGACCCCGGAATAGCAGCGAGTAACCTCTCCATCGGTAAGTGCTCACCAATGACGCCAGTACTAAAAGGCAATACTTGTTCGGCAGAAATCTTCAGTGCATCTGCCACCGCCTCGCAAGTAGCCCGGGCATCCGCCAGCCCCCTTACCCCAGTAGCGGCATTGGCATTGCCGGCATTAACGACCAGGGCTCGCACTTCTCCTTTGGCGATATGCTCTTTAGCAACCGTTACTGGAGCCGCACAAAAAGTATTCTGGGTAAAAGTGGCTGCAACTGAAGTTCCTTCAGCAAGCTCAACCAACAACAGGTCATTGCGTTCCCAGTCTTTGACCCTGGCAGGTACACTGGCGAGGCGAACTCCTTCGACAACGGGTATGGATAATTCAGGCATAAGAATAACGACTTTGGGCTATCACAGCACAGGCAAACCTAGACCCCGGTCCACCCAAACGGATTAGCGGAAATAAATGAGCGGTCGACATTATCAAAGCCGAACCTCAGTAAGGCAAGCCAAAAATAGACTTATCTGCGGAATGGAAACTTTTTTCCGCAGATAATTCTTTTACCAATTAAAAAAATACCCCGCTAAGCGGGGCACTTTCTGAATTCAAGCAGTAAATAATTAGCTCTGGGTAGAGGAAGCCAGCTTACCGTGACACTGCTTGTACTTTTTCCCGGAACCACAGGGGCAGGGATCATTGCGCCCGACTTTAGGACCGCGACGCTCCGGTGCCGGAGTAGCGGGCTGCTGCTCCTTAGGCTCACTTTCCGGAAGCGCCGAAGCCTGAGCGTGTTGCAGCTCAAGCTGCTGCCTGCGCTGCTCTTCCAGGCGACGCTGCTCCATCTCTTCCGCTTGCTCACGAGTCATCGGCTCTACATGGGCAAGAATACGCACCACTTCATGCTTGAGGTTCTCCAGCATGCTCTGGAACAGATGGAAAGACTCGCGCTTGAATTCCTGCTTGGGGTTTTTGTTGGCGTAAGCCCGCAATCCAATACCCGCACGCAGGTGGTCCATGCTGGAAAGATGCTCTTTCCACAACTGATCCAACACTTGCAGCATAATCTGACGCTCGATAGTCGGCATCAGATTGGCATCACCAGAAGACTCGCCAATGCGGGAAACTTTTGCAGCATATGCTTCCTGCGCAGCAACAGTAATCTTTTTCCGCAGGCTCTCTTCGTGCAGAGTGCGATCTTCATCGAGCCACTGCTGAACCGGGAGCTGGATGCCCAATTCGCCAGAGAGCTGCTGCTCCAGGGCTGGAATATCCCACTGCTCTTCCACGCTCTGGGGGGGGATAGAACCGGAGACAATGCCATCAACCACATCTTCACGAATGGCAGAGATCGTATCGCTGATACTCTCAGCTTCCAGCAGCTCATTGCGCTGGCCGTAAATCACCTGGCGCTGGTCATTGGCCACGTCATCGTATTCCAGCAACTGTTTGCGAATATCAAAGTTGCGGCCTTCAACACGGCGCTGGGCTTTTTCGATAGCGTTGGAAACCATGCGGTGCTCAATCGCCTCACCGCGCTCCATACCCAGCATCTGCATAAAATTCTTCACCCGGTCAGAGGCGAAGATGCGCATAAGGTTATCTTCCAGGGATAAGTAAAAACGAGTAACACCCGGGTCACCCTGACGACCTGCACGGCCTCGCAGCTGGTTATCAATACGGCGGGACTCATGGCGCTCAGTACCGATAATATGCAGACCGCCCGCAGCGATCACCTGCTCGTGGCGCTTATTCCAATCTTCCTTGACTTGTGCGAGCTCCGCTTCGGTCAGCTCACTACCCTTCTCCTGGGCCAGGGCTGCCGCTTCAGCCTCCCAATTACCGCCGAGAACAATGTCGGTACCGCGACCAGCCATATTGGTAGCGATAGTCACTGCACCCGGGCGACCCGCCTGGGCGATAATCTGTGCTTCGCGCTCGTGGTATTTCGCGTTGAGAACCTGGTGCTTAATGCCCGCCTTTTGCAACTTGCGGGACATTTCTTCAGAGGTTTCGATAGAAGCGGTACCTACAAGGATTGGAGCCTGCTTTTCGCGACAGTGCTTCACATCCTCAATAATCGCTTCCATCTTCTCTTCCTGGCTTAGGTAAACCAGGTCATTGAGATCTTCACGTTGAATTTGCTTATTGGTGGGGATCACCACCACGTCCAGGCCATAAATTTGCTGAAATTCAAACGCTTCTGTATCCGCTGTACCGGTCATTCCCGCAAGTTTGGGGTAGAAGCGGAACAGGTTCTGGAATGTTGTAGAAGCGAGGGTCTGGCTCTCACTCTGAATCTGCACACTCTCTTTTGCTTCCAGCGCCTGGTGCAGGCCTTCGGAGAGACGGCGACCCGGCATGGTCCGGCCGGTGTGCTCATCAATTAACACCACCTGGCCATTCTGCACGATGTAATCCACATCGCGATTAAACAGTACATGCGCGCGCAGGGCGGCGTGCACGTGGTGCAACAGGCCCAGGTTCCCAGGGGCGTAAAGGGACTGGTCTTCCTTCATCAACCCGCTGCGTGACAACAGGTCTTCGATCAACAAGTGGCCCTGTTCCGTCAGCTCAACCTGGCGAGTCTTTTCATCAACGGTGTAGTGCCCCTCCCCACCTTCTTCGGCACGCTCCAGCTGGGGAACCAACTTATTCATTGCCATATAAAGGTGGGACGAGTCTTCGGCGGCTCCAGAAATGATTAGCGGAGTACGCGCCTCATCGATCAGGATGGAATCCACCTCATCGACAATAGCGAAGTTCTGAGGGCGCTGGGTACGGTCCTCTTTGCGCAACACCATGTTGTCACGCAGGTAATCAAAACCGAATTCGTTATTAGTGCCGTAAGTAATGTCAGCCTCATAGGCCGCTTTCTTTTCTTCCGGTGGCTGCTGGGAAACAATAACTCCCACTGTCATACCCAGGAATTCATACACCGGGCGCATCCAATTGGCATCCCGCGAAGCGAGGTAATCGTTCACCGTAACAATATGAACGCCCTTGCCTTCAAGTGCATTCAGATAGGCCGGCAGGGTTGCAACCAGGGTTTTACCTTCACCGGTACGCATTTCTGCAATACGCCCTTCATGCAGGGTCATCCCGCCGATCAGCTGAACATCGAAGTGGCGCATACCCATGGCCCGGCGACCCGCTTCACGCACCGCCGCAAACGCCTCAGGCAGGATTTGATCGAGTTTTTCCCCGTCAGCGAGTCGCTGCCTAAACTCATCCGTTTTAGCCCGCAGGCCTGCATCGTCAAGCTTCTGGAAATCCTCTTCCAAAGCGTTGATCTTTCCCACGACGCGTCGCATGCGCTTCAGCTCGCGGTCATTTTTTGAACCAAAGACCGATTTAATCAGTTTGCCAATCATTATCTAGAAACCACTTATCTTATTTGCGCTGTCGGCGCTAATATCGGGCAGATCGATGCACCGACGCTCCTTTATGCGAGGGGTGCAAGTAAACAGGAAGGCGCAAGCGCTGGCAACTCTTATGCCAAGCTACCAACAATTACGCGTAAAGGAAGGATAGTTCTTATCTGCCTGTGCGGCGGATATAGCTAGCTGGATCAACCGTGCGGTTGTTCTTATATATCTCAAAGTGAACATGGGGCCCGGTAGAACGGCCACTGGAACCCATCAGGGCAATAATTTGCCCTCTCTTGACCACGTCACCCAATCCCACTTTCAGCTCACTATTGTGCCCATAGCGGGTTGAATAACCATTGCCGTGATTAATTTCTACCAACTGACCATAGCCATGGCGCTCATCAGCCCAGGTGACAACACCTGCGGCTACCGAAACAACATCGGAGCCCATCTTGCCAGCAAAATCCACACCCTTGTGCCAAGTCCTACGGCCAGTGAATGGATCGGTGCGATAACCATAACGGGAAGACATCCATCCCTTGCTGATCGGGCGGCCCGCCAAAAACTGCTCGTCCTCAAGTTTGAGGTTGGCCATCAGGGATTCGAGTGTGTTCAGCTGCATCTGGCGATCTTCAAGCTGATGAGAGAGATCTCCAATAACATCCAGGAATTCCGGTGGCTGATACGGCAACTCCGATGCACCTGCGATTCCGGGGTCTTCCGGCCCACCAATAGCAGGTGCACTGCCAAACTCAAACTCTCCTTCATCGAGATTGGCAACAGAGGTTAAACGCTCACCCAGTGCATCAAGGCGAGTTAAACGTGCCTGCAACTCCGCAAGCTTAACGGTAAGAGCTGCCAGCTGCTCCCGCGCCTCTCTATCTGCTTCAGCAATTTCTTCCTGCTGTTTGCGCAGTGCGCGACTCCAGGCCTTGGCCGTTCGGGAATCAAATAGGTCAGTTTTAGTAACCGGTAAATTCGCCCCCAGCAGAAATGCACCCACAGGGAGGCTCAGCAAGCACAACCCCAACAGGGCTTTGCTCAAACTGCCAAAATTAAAGCTGCGAGTCGCACCGCGCTCATTAACCAGGATTACTTTCATAGGAGCTGTGAGAAGTTCGACATTTTTAATTTTCGTTAGTCCCCAGCTCACAAGCCGAGGTGCCAAACCAATAAGGATACCAAAAATCTATAGGCTTTCTCTGTGAAACAATTATACAAAAAAGCCGGCACTATAATGCCGGCTTCTTGCGAAAGTATCAAACTGCCAAAATAGGTTTGATATAAGAGATCGGTGCTTCTTCCTGCTCACCTTCAAAGGTGACCATTTCCCAAGCATCCTCCTGAGCCATCAGGTTGCGAAGGGATTTATTGTTCAGCGCATGGCCAGACTTAAATGCCTTGAACTCACCAATCAGGCTAGTCCCCAGAAGATAGAGATCGCCAATCGCATCCAGAATTTTATGTTTCACAAATTCGTCTTCATAACGCAACCCGCCTTCATTCAGAATGCGGTACTGATCAATCACAATTGCGTTATCAACGGAACCGCCCTGAACCAGGCCCTTGGAGCGCAGGTACTCGATTTCGTGCATAAAGCCAAAGGTACGGGCGCGACTCACTTCCTTCACAAAGGAGGTGCTGGAGAAGTCCACGGATGAACTCAGGTTACGCCCCTGGAAAACCGGGTGGTCAAAGTCGATTGTGAAGGATACTTTAAAGCCATTAAAAGGCAGGAAGCTGGCAACCTTATCGCCATCCTCTACAGTTACTGGCTTCTTGATTCGCAGGAATTTCTTCGGAGCTGCTTGCTCTTGGATACCTGCAGATTGAATTAGAAATACAAATGGGCCGGCACTGCCATCCATAATAGGCACTTCTTGAGCGGATAACTCGACAACCGCGTTATCAATGCCAAGGCCCGCCATTGCCGAGAGCAGGTGCTCTACCGTAGCAATGCGAACATCACCCTTTTCCAGGGTGGTTGAAAGGAGAGTGTCGCCGACATTTTCCGCACGAGCCTCGATTTCAACTACCGGGTCCAAATCGGTTCTACGGAACACGATACCGGTGTCTACGGGCGCTGGTTTAAGGGTAAGTACAACTTTCTTGCCAGTGTGCAGACCTACGCCAGTGGCGCGAATAGCATTCTTAAGCGTGCGCTGTTTGATCATGAAACTATCTTTTCCCCGTCGGTGGACTACGCCCCTAAGGCGCAGCAAGCCATCGATACTAGCACAATTGCGACGCCAATACCAATTCTGGGCGAGTGGTCACCACAACTGTGCACCACCTACCTATATGAGGATAGATCAAGCAAAGATTGCAGCGCCAACGCATGTCGCTATGACAGCATTCTAAGATCCTAAGCTCCGCAAGCGCTGTTAATAATTGTTAATTATTTTAGATAGTTATTGCGACTCACCAGTTCTGATCAAAATCTACACAAACGGGGCAAGGGCCCACCCATTCGACAAGGTAGACCCGAGCAAAAGCCGCACCGCAGCGGCAATACCCAGCCGGAGCCGGGCAGACATGAGCGGTGTTCTGCCTCTGCGGTACCGCTTCCTAGTCTGCCTGACGGCGCAGGAAGGCTGGAATATCCAGGTACTCCATATCCGCATCAGCGGGATTCAGGGCAGGAGCCGGGCGCTTGGGGCGCTCCGCTTCAGCACGAGGGCGCGGATCAATGGCCTCGCGGCTTGCCAGTCCCGCAGAGCTGTGGCCAGCGTGAGCGCTGTGATTATCGCGAACCTCACGGGTTTCACGAACAGGCTCGCGAGGCTCTGGGCGGCGAGTATTATCCACCACCTTCGCCGGACGCGCTGCAGGAGTACCCTCGCCAAGACCTGCGGCCACAACGGTAACCCGCATCTCATCACCGAGCTTATCATCTACCGCTGTACCGATAACCACAGTAGCTTCATCGGAGGCGATTTCCTGGACAATCTCACCTACTTCAGAGTACTCACCCAGGGTCAGTTCCTGACAGCCCGCCTCTTCGCTACCGGTGATGATATTCACCAGGATACCGCGAGCACCTGCCAGGTTGACGTTATCCAGTAGCGGGCTTCGCACGGCTTTCTCAGCCGCTTCGCGCGCACGGTTTTCACCGACGGCAGAACCGGACCCCATCATCGCCATGCCCATTTCAGACATTACGGTGCGCACATCGGCGAAGTCCACGTTCATGATGCCCGGACGAATCATCAGGTCGGCAATGCCTTGTACAGCACCCAATAAAACGTTATCTGCCTCTTTGTAAGCAGATTTCATTGTGATCTTGCTACCGAGTACTTCCAGCAAACGATCGTTGGGGATAGTAATCAGAGAATCAACTTTATCACGCAGCTCGAGGATACCCTCTTCAGCTACAACTGTGCGTTTGCGCCCTTCGATCTTAAATGGGCGAGTAACCACAGCAACGGTAAGGATACCCAGTTCTTTTGCAATCTCAGCGACAATCGGCGCACCACCGGTACCGGTACCACCGCCCATACCGGCAGTGATGAATACCATATCCGCACCGGTTAATACCTCAGCAATGCGATCGCGATCTTCAAGTGCGGACTGACGGCCAATATCCGGGTTTGCCCCTGCGCCCAAACCGCGTGTAATTGTGTTACCCAGTTGCAGGATAGTGCGGGCCTCAACATCTTTGAGGGCCTGTGCATCTGTATTTGCACAGATAAAATCTACACCCTCAACATCATTGGCGATCATATGCTTAACAGCATTACCACCACCGCCGCCGACACCAATCACCTTGATGACAGGCTTATCCTGTACGCTATCAACTAGTTCGAACATTGCTGTTCCCCTTTCTTGCTCATGTCGAATTTTACAGCCATGCCTAAAAAAAATCCTTCACCGGATGGCTAAATCTGGTTGCACTCTATTACAAATTTCCGCGAAACCAGTGCTTTACCTTGTCCCACCACTGATTATCGTTGCGCACAGGCTGTATTTTGCCCTCTCGAGCCTCTTCCTGCTGCATCGCATACATCAATAATCCAACTCCAGTGGAATAAATTGGGTTGCTGACGATATCCGTCAAACCTGCAATACCCTGAGGCACTGCTAGGCGAACCGGCATATGAAAAATTTCCTCAGCCAGTTCAACCGCGCCCTCCATTTTTGAAGAGCCGCCGGTAAGTACTACACCCGCCGCACACAAATCTTCGAAGCCGCTGCGACGTAACTCCGCCTGTACTAATGTAAACAATTCGTCGTAGCGCGGCTCAACGACCTCGGCCAATGCCTGTCGGGATAAATCCCTGGGCGCGCGATCACCAACGCTCGGTACCTTAATGGTCTCACCTTCGCGAGCGAGTTTTGCCAACGCGCACGCATATTTGATTTTCAAATCTTCTGCGTGCGGTGTCGGTGTGCGCAAAGCCATGGCAATATCATTGGTAACCTGGTCTCCAGCAATCGGTATCACACCGGTATGCCGAATAGATCCACCAGTAAACACAGCAATATCGGTGGTTCCCCCACCAATATCTACCATGCATACTCCCAACTCTTTTTCATCTTCGGTCAGGACTGCGTAACTTGAAGCCAATTGTTCAAGAATGACATCTTCTACTTCCAGACCACATCGACGAATACACTTTTCAATATTCTGTGCAGCATTCACTGCACCGCTGACCAAATGGACCTTTGCTTCGAGGCGAACACCAGACATTCCGAGAGGTTCTTTTACCCCTTCCTGATTATCAATCAGGTATTCCTGCGGAAGCGTGTGCAAAATCTTCTGGTCCGCAGGAATAGCGACAGCCCTGGCAGCATCAATAACACGATCGAGATCCTGCTGGGTAACCTCTCGATCCTTAATCGCAACTATACCGTGAGAGTTCAAGCTGCGAATGTGACTTCCCGCAATCCCTGCGTACACAGAGTGAATTTCACAACCCGCCATCAACTCAGCTTCTTCCACAGCGCGCTGTATAGATTGCACGGTTGATTCAATATTAACCACTACGCCCTTTTTCATTCCAGTGGAACGATGAGAGCCGATACCGACAATATTAAGTTCCCCATCACCGGAAGCTTCACCGACAATAGCGACTACTTTAGAGGTGCCTATATCCAGTCCAACAATCATGCGCTGATCGGATACCTGTGTCATTTTCGTGCCAACCTCGCTGAGCTGCATTCTGTTTCAGGTTCTGCTATCGGACCAGAACACAGCATTCGCTTTTAAACTTTTATCTATAAAACAGCCACCCGGGCTGCCTCGATGTTTACTTTTCTTCGTCTTTCCACTGAACCGCTACCGCATTGCTGTAGCGCGTATCGACGCTGACAACTTTTTGCAAGTGCGGCGCCAGTACACCCCGACTCAAATACAGAAAACGGTGTACCCGCTCCAATAAAGCATCATGGCCAAGTTTTAATTCAATTCCCGACACTAACTCCAGATGCCAACCGCTTAGGTCGTCAAATGACAACCGTTTAACCTCCATATCCCGCGTGGTCAGTAACCCCGCAAGCGCGCGGTATTGCAGCATAATCCGCTCTACCAATTCTTCATCCCCGGCAAGCTCGGGCAGGGACTGAACCCCCATATGTGACGGACGCGGTAGCAGATCCCCACTCGCTACCAACAATTTATCTTTACCCCAGGTGGCGAGAGGTTGCGCTTCAGTGATATCAACCTCAACACCCTTCGGCCAACGCCTGCTCACCGAGGCGGAAGTAATCCAGGGGTTAGACAGTAATGTCTGCTGCATCGCCTGAATGTCCGCTGAAAAAAAGCCTGCTTTCAAGTGAGGAAGAAGCACCTCTCTTAACTCTTCTTCAGTTACCGCATTAAAAGCCCCGCGCACCTCAACTTGCTCCAGGGCATCAACATTACTCAGCTCAACCGATGGCGCCCACCGCCACAACCAGACTGCACCATAGAGCAAAGCCGAAAAGCCTGCGAACATCACCAGCAAAAAAAAACACCGCCCCCAGTTCAGGCGAAGCTTTTCAGAATCGCTGGCCCCTAAGGGGCTCGCACCGCGAGCAGCTTTTTTTTTCCTGGAGGTTGATTTCGTTCCAGCCCCTTTCACTCGCTACCTAGCCCTCACAGCTGCGCTCACCCAAGCGCCAATCAGCCAACCTTTGCGAAAGTGCTCCGACGTTGCCAGCTCCCTGGGTCAGGACAATATCACCTGGCTCCAACAGATCAGCTAATACCGGGGGAACCTGATCGATAGTTTCCATAAAAATCGGATCTACCTGTCCCCTGTTGCGTAAGCTTCGCGCAAGCGTTCGGCCATCGGCACCAGCAATTGGCGCTTCACCGGCACTGTATACATCCAGCAAAATTAACTTATCCACCTCAGAGAGGACCTGGACAAAGTCTTCAAACAAGTCCCGCGTACGGGTATAACGGTGGGGCTGATAAATCATTACCAAGCGACGATCCGGCCAGCCATCTCGAACTGTCTTTACGGTAGCCGCTACCTCACGTGGGTGGTGACCGTAGTCATCTACCAACATCACCTTATCAGCTTCGGTATCATCGCTAACTGCATAATCACCGTAGATCTGGAATCGACGACCAACGCCCTGGAAGCCTATTAGACCTTGGCGAATTGCTTCATCACTAACGCCTTCATCACTAGCTACAGCAATTGCTGCAGTCGCATTGAGAACATTATGAATACCCGGTGTATTCACAGAAACCTGCAATAGATCACCCTTGGGTCTCTGTACCGTGAAATGGCTGCGCAGAGGTTCTTGCTTTACTTCAACGATGCGGTAGTCATTACCCTCATCAAATCCATAGGTCAGAACCGGGCGGGAAAACTTGGGGATGACTTCCTGAACATTGGTATCATCCCCGCAAACTACCGCCAGACCGTAAAATGGCAGGTTGTGTACAAAATCAATAAAGATCTGTTTCACCTTTTCGAAGTCGCCACCATAAGTTTCCATATGGTCCGCATCGATATTGGTAATCACCGTCACCATCGGCTGTAAGTGAATAAAAGACGCATCGCTCTCATCAGCTTCAGCCACTAGATAGCGACTTTCGCCCAAGGCAGCATTGGCACCGGCAGCGTTGACCAGGCCACCGATAACAAAGGTCGGATCTTTTTTATCTGCTGCAAAGATTGAGGCGATTAAGCTGGTCGTGGTGGTCTTTCCGTGGGTTCCCGCCACAGCAATGCCATAGCGATAGCGCATCAGTTCACCGAGCATTTCGGCACGGCGCACAATAGGGATTCTCTTTTCTCTCGCTTCAATCAGCTCCGGGTTATCGCCATGTACGGCAGAGGAATTGACCACAACATCAACGCCGCGAACATTTTCCTCGCTGTGCCCGATTTGGACCTTAACGCCCAATTTGCGCAATCTATCAGTAACCGCAGATTCACGCAGGTCCGAACCTGAGACTTCGTAGCCCTGGTTCTGCAGTACCTCTGCAATGCCGCTCATACCGGCACCACCGATCCCAATAAAGTGGATACGGCGGATACGGCGCATGGCCGGTACCGCATAACTTTTATCTTCGTTTGTCCGCACTGAAGACATTACTTTAACCTTCGTCCACTTATTCTGTGTTACCTGGCCGAGGCCAGCTCTTCTCTGCAAGCGTTAACCACTTGCTCAGTCGCATCAGTTTTTGCCGCGCGCCGCGCGGAGGTCGCCATTTGCAATAGTTTCTGACGATCTTCTAACAGGCTTTTTAACAAGCCGGATAACTTCTGCTCGTCCATTTCCCGCTGCTGCATAACAATCGCTCCGCCAGCATTTTGCAACCACTCGCCATTACGCGTTTGATGATCATCAATTGCAAAGGGGAAAGGCACCATGATTGCACCGACTCCCGCCGCTGAAATTTCAGAAACAGTCAAAGCCCCGGAACGGCAAATAATCAGGTCCGCAGAGCGGTAGGCCTCAGCCATATCCGCAATAAAAGGGAGCACCTCTGCTTCTACTGCCGCCTCTTTATAGGCGTCTTTGGCAGCCTGAAGGTGGCGCTCTCCAGCCTGGTGGACCACTACCGGGCGCAGGGAGGGTTTCAGCAATGCGATTGCCTTAGGAACCAGTTCATTAATTGCTACAGCACCGAGGCTACCGCCCAATACCAAAAGGCGCAGAGACGACTGGCTACCAATTCGAGTTTCTGGCTCAGGCAATTCTGCAATCTCTTTGCGCACTGGATTGCCCACTTGCCTGGCACCGGGTAGCCCACTGGGAAATGCTTCAAGCACCTGGCTGGAAATACGCGCTAACAAGCGGTTTGTCGTTCCGGCAACAGCATTTTGCTCGTGAATAATCAACGGTATCCCCCCGAGACGGGCTGCAACGCCCCCTGGGCCGGTCGCAAAGCCGCCAAAGCCGAGTACTGCATCAGGTTGTACCTGCTTAACAACTGCCCTGGCCTGAGCAATTGCCCGCAAAATTTGCAACGGGGCTTTGAGTAAGGCCAACTTTCCCTTCCCCCGAATACCCTCCACTTTAATGCAGTGCAAAGGAATATTCGCCGCAGGTATTAATCGGGATTCAATCCCACGGGCAGTACCTAACCACTCGACAACAGCTCCCTGCTCTTGCAACGCTTTAGCCACAGCCAACGCTGGGAACACATGACCGCCGGTACCACCGGCCATCAGCAAAAACTTCTTTCCAGAAAAACGCTTATTTACTTCAGACATCAAACCGTTTCTCCGTTGCTGCCCTTCACACTGGACTTGGGTGAATGGAATATTGGCAGCTGACGCAAAAGCTCAAGCCCCCCGCTTCCGTTTTCAGCAGGCTCTTTTAGTTCAGCCCGAATCCGCATCGCCAAGCCTAGTAATGCACAACATACAATCAGGCTGCTGCCACCAGAGCTGACAAATGGCAACGTTAGCCCTTTAGTCGGCAACAGGCCTGAAGCAACGCCCATATTCACGAAAGCTTGTCCTGCCAATAGCACTGCCATACCAAAAGCTAGAAGTGCAGCGAAAAACTTCTCCTGCACCAGAGCCTCTTTTACCAGGCGGAGCAGTGAGTAGGTGAGAACAACAAAAAGCCCTACCAGCACTACGCCACCCAACATTCCCCATTCCTCTGCCAGAATGGCGAAAATAAAATCCGTATGGGCCTCAGGCAGGTAAAACAGCTTCTGCACACTATTGCCCAAACCAACTCCAAACCACTCTCCGCGACCAAATGCAATTAGGGACTGGGTAAGTTGGTAGCCACTGGCAAACTGATCCCCCCAAGGATCCAGAAACGTCAGCAATCGTTGTAAGCGATAGGGGCTCATCAGTGCCATTAGCGCCAGTCCACTCGCAGCCGCAGCTACCAATAAAAAAGTATGTGGAAGACGCGCTCCCGCCAAAAAAACCATTGCCAATACGGTGCCTGAAATTACAACCACCGAACCGAAGTCCGGTTGTAAAAGCAATAACAAAGCAACCGTTGCGAGAATCACCACTGGCACCATAAAGCTGGTCCAGTGGCGTAGTTGCTTATTTCGACGAGTTAAAAAACTGGCAAAAAAAACTAGCAGACAGAACTTAGCCACTTCCGCGGGTTGCACAGTTATGCCTGCAAATACCAGCCAACGCCGGCTACCGTTCACCTCCCGTCCAATCCCCGGCACAAGCACTGCAATCAATAACAGGCAAGCAAACAGTAATAATGGCCAGGACAGTCGCGACCAAATTGACAGGGGAATCTGACTAACGACAAATCCAGCTAATCCGCCAACCATCAAAAAAGCCAAATGACGCCTGAGGAAATACCAGGGGTCACCATAAATATCCGTAGCGAAGGCGATAGATGCTGAAGCAACCATCACCACACCGATGCTAGCCAGAACCAGAACACTGAGTAGCAGCAGCCCATCCTGCCATTCACTACCTTGAGCCTTGATTGCCTGAGCACTCACTGGGAGCCTCCAGCGGTATCGCATAATTTCAAAACGGCCTGGCGAAAATCATCACCGCGGGCTTCAAAATTCTTATACATATCAAAGCTGGCACATGCCGGTGATAACAATACATAGTCACCGCCATTGGCTAATTGTCTGGCCTCAGCGACGGCCTCTGCCATTGTGCTGACCCTGCGAATCTCGCACAGGCCATCAAAGACACCGGCTATTTTGTCTCCATCTACACCGATACAAACCAGGGCCCGGAGTGCTCCTGCACTTTTTCGTAAGGGAGCAAAATCAGCACCCTTGCCATCCCCTCCAGCAATAAGCACTATTTTACTGGATGCCGTAGCCAAGCCATCCAATGCCGCCTGGGTTGCTCCTACATTGGTACCTTTTGAATCGTTAACATAAACAACGTCTTCAAAATCAGCCACGCGCTCACAGCGATGTTTCAACCCGCGAAAGTTGCGTAAAACTTTTAGCATCGCCTCAGTGGGTAGGCCCAGTGCATAACCCATTGCCAGGGCTGCCAAACCATTGGCAATATTATGCTTACCCACCATAGCCAAATCGGCCACAGGCATTAAAACTTCTGTGCCTCGAGCCAACCAGTTCTGCCCCTCATGCAAGCGCAGGCCAAACTGATTGAGATCCGGCTGATCAAGCCCAAAACTCCACTCCCGTCTCTCTCGGGAAAGAGGCCCCTGGGATAAGGGGTCCGCGCGATTTATCACGAACTGATCCGCTCCGCGATAAATGCGCTGCTTGGCCCGGTGGTACTCCACCATACTAGGGTAGCGGTCCATATGGTCCGCACTCATATTTAAAATGGTGGCTACAGTAGGTGCCAACGAGTAGGTGGTTTCCAATTGAAAACTGGAAAGCTCCAAAACAAAGATGTCCGGCAGAGGTTTCTCAAGTAAATCCAGCACCGGCACACCGATATTGCCGCCCACACCAACTGTCAGCCCTGCCTCTTCAACCATCTCCCCCAGGAGTGTGGTCACTGTACTCTTTCCGTTGGAACCGGTAATCGCGGCGAGCTTCGCTGTCGATTGCATCCGAGTCAGGGCCTGGGCAAATAACTCAATATCCCCAACCACAGGAATCCCATCCGCAATCGCCTGCTGCAATACGGGTTCAGCAAGCGCAACTCCGGGGCTGGCAATAATCAAGCTCGCCGCGAGTATTGTCCCCGGGCGCAATGGACCTGTTTCCACCGCAACCTCTGGGAAATCCTGACGAAAAGCTTCGAGCCCCGGCGGGTTATCGCGACTGTCTGCCACGACCGGCGTATGGCCGTGACGCAGCAGGTAGCGCACCACCGACTTTCCGGTAGCACCAAGACCTATTACCACTTTCTGCTGTGAAGAAGTCGCGATCAGGCTCATTTATCTATTTATCGAATTTTCAGTGTTGCCAAACCAGCCAAGACCAGAATGACGGTAATAATCCAAAAGCGCACAATGACTCGGGGCTCCGGCCACCCTTTTAACTCAAAGTGGTGGTGCAGAGGCGCCATACGAAAAATTCTCTTCCCCGTTAATTTAAAGGATGCCACCTGCAAAATTACGGAAACCGTTTCCATCACAAACACACCGCCCATAATGAACAGAATAATTTCATGACGGGTAATTACCGCAATAATTCCCAGCGCCGCCCCCAGTGCCAGAGCGCCCACATCCCCCATAAACACCTGGGCCGGATAAGTGTTAAACCATAAGAATCCGAGTCCGGCACCACCGAGGGCAGCGCAGAACACCGCCAACTCCCCGGCTCCTGGAATTGCGGGAATATGCAGGTAGTCAGCAAACTCCATATGGCCGGATAGATAAGCAATCACCCCAAGTGCTCCACCCACCATCACAGTAGGCATAATCGCCAAGCCATCCAGGCCATCAGTCAGGTTAACCGCATTACTGGAGCCAACAACAACAAAATAGGTCAGCAATATAAAAGATACCGGTCCCAGGTTTATCGCAACATCTTTAAAAAAGGGAACAAAAAACTGGGTCTCTGCCGGGCTTGAAGCACTCATATACAGATAAATAGCTGCACCCAACCCGGCAACGGATTGCCAAAAATATTTCCAGCGAGCAATAAGGCCACGGGGATTTTTGTAAACGACTTTTTTATAGTCATCCACGAAGCCCACAGCACCGAAAACAAAGGTAACTAATAAAGTAACCCACACGTAACGATTGCTGAGATCAGACCAGAGTAGGGCTGAGGCAAAAATGGAGGCGAGAATCAAGGTGCCGCCCATAGTCGGGGTGCCAGATTTACTCAAATGGCTTTGCGGACCATCATCGCGAACAGCCTGTCCCACCTGTAAATGATTCAACCAGTGAATCATGCGCGGACCCACAAGTAGTGAAATACCCAGAGCCGTCAACGCAGCAAGAATTGCGCGCACTGTCAGGTAGTTAAATACCGAAAATCCGCTGACATGTTGTTGTAATAGCTCCGCTAGCCAAAGCAGCATTACTTCTCCCCTCTGCTATTGCCAAGCAGTGCCTGCGCTACCAATTCCATACGGGCGCTGCGTGATCCTTTAACCAAAACTGTGGTTTGTTCATCCAATTGTTGAGTGAGAGCAGTAACCAGAGGTTCTCTCTCGCGATAATTGCGCAGCGACTCTTGCCTCCCCGCAGAAAAGGCCATGCTGGCGGCAGTACCCAGCGGCCCCAATGTAAACAGCGCATCCAAGCCCCGCTCTCGTGCCAAAGCTCCAACGCTTCTATGCATTTCCTCCGCGTCCGGCCCCAACTCCGCCATATCCCCCAGCACCAGAATTTTTTTCCCTGAACGCTGTGACAGCAATTCAATGGCCGCACCTACTGAACCCGGGTTCGCGTTGTAACTGTCATCAATAACGGTTGCACCGGCTATACCTGCCTGCTCCTGCAAGCGCCCAGCAACCCCGGTCACCGTGTTAAGTCCGCTGATAATTTCCACCGCAGGTATTCCCGCAGCAAAAGCACATCCAGCAGCAACCAGAGCGTTGTGAACATTGTGCTCACCAAGCAATTTCAGGCTAACAGGGTGAGCAACGCCTTCAATTACCAAGTCAAATGAAGGGCAACCGTTAGGATTCAATACAATATTATCCGCATGGATAGCACACTCATTAGATAAGCCAATACCCAGAGTCTTTACCCCTTCGGGCATATTCTCCAACCAGTAATTCGCATAGCCATCATCGGTATTGATCACCGCCGTCGCCGATACATCCAAACTGGTATAAATTTGGCCCTTGGCTTTTGCGATAGCATCAACAGAGCCAAAGCCCTCGACATGCGCTGGCATTACGTTATTTACCGCCGTCACCTGCGGCTTGCCGATACTACACAGGTAGCCAATATCGTCAGGGCCGTTAGCTCCCATTTCGAGAATCAACACATCGTGTTGCGCTGTCAGCCCAAACAAAGTCATGGGTAAACCGAACTGGTTGTTCAGGTTTCCCTCGGTTACACAGGGTGTATGACTCTGGGAAAAAATTGCAGACAGCATCTCCTTAACGGTAGTTTTACCGCAGGACCCTGTAATCGCCACAACCGGACCGTCAAACTGTTCACGGCACAGTAAGCCAATTTGTCCTAATGCGACCGTCGTATCTTCAACGCGCCACTGCGGTAAACTGCAACTAGGCACTTCACGATCGACAACCAACCCCAATACCTGGCCATCCAGCTCACCGACAAAGTCGTGAGCATCAAAATTTTCGCCAACCAGAGCAACAAATAAAGATTTGGGGTCCAGCTTGCGGGTATCCGTGCAAACCAGTTCAAACTCCACAGAGCCATTGATTAACTCACCACCAAAACGGCTTTGCAGTTGCTGCAACGTAAGGGAATTAATCACCTTGGCTCTCCTTGCCTTCACTTGACTGGCCCGATTCATCCACGCGGGCTTTGAGAGCTGCAGCAGCTTGCTCACGATCGCAGAAGTGAATTTTTTCACTGCCGATAATTTGGTAATTTTCGTGCCCTTTACCGGCGATCAATACAATATCCCCCGGTTGTGCTGCAGATACCGCCTGAGATATCGCTGTCGCGCGATCAATTTCAACTTCGATATTACTGGCAGCCCCTTCGAGAATATCGTCGATAATTTTTTGTGGTTCTTCGCTGCGCGGATTATCGCTAGTCACAATGGCACGGTCCGCCATCTCGGAGGCAATACGCCCCATCGCCGCGCGCTTACCCGTATCCCGGTCGCCGCCACAACCAAAAACACACCACAAATTACCGCGACAGTAAGGGCGCGCTGCTGCTAAAGCCGCGCGAAGAGCATCTGGTGTATGGGCATAATCCACCAATACACCCACATCATCGGAACCCTCAACCAGGACACGCTCCATACGCCCCGGCACCGCTTTGATAGTGGGGAAAGCGGCAAGAATATCTTCAAAAGGCATGCCCTCTGCCGCTGCAGCAGCTACGACAGCCAAGGCATTGTGAATATTAAAATCGCCAATTAAGGGTGCGTGCAGCTCACCGCTACCCCAAGGGGAATTAAGTTTTACAGAAAAACCGCGCTCATGGCGACGCAGGTCTGCAACATATAAATCACCCGCCTGCAGCCCATAAGTAATAACGCGCAGGCCACGCAATTTGCAGCGCTCTGCCAACTGGGCGCCAAACGGATCATCCAGGTTAATGACTCCTCGCTTCAATTTTGGCAGTCCGAAAAGTTTCTCTTTGGCTGCGCCGTAAGCGGCCATATTGCCGTGATAATCCAAATGATCGCGGCTCAAATTGGTAAAAATTGCCGTATCAAAAATCAGCCCATGCACACGTCCCTGAGAAAGGGAATGCGAAGAAACTTCCATTGCGGCAGCGGCAACACCACTATCGCGATAATTTGCAAAGTCCGCTTGTAAACTCACCGGGTCAGGCGTTGTTAAACCCGTTTCCTGCAATTCGATTTGGTTATCTTTCCAGACCCCATTACCAATGGTGCCTATCAATGCTGCACTGCCATAGTGGCGAGCCAGTAATTGGGAAGTCAAATAGGCGCAAGTGGTTTTACCGTTGGTGCCAGTCACTCCAACCAAGTGCATTTCACCACTGGGGTTACCGTGGAAGCGCGCGGCAATTTCCCCTACCCGCTTTGCCAGACCGGGAACACTGACCACCTGGATATCACCACGGCTTTTACATTCCAACTTGTCACCGTCGGCAAGCACTACCGCAGCACCTGCAGTAATTGCCGCATCGATATATTCCCGACCATCGACCACAGAACCGCGCAAGGCCATAAATGCATCGCCCGCTTTTATCTTGCGGCTATCCAGGGCAATACCAGTGACAGAAATATCGGGAATACCGGCGTAACCCGGCACTAACTCTTTGATAGAAACAGAATGTTTTTCGCGCTGACTCACGATTTTGAACCCCTCTCGCTTAACTGCGCGGCCAATTGCCCCTCCGCCGATTTAATTTTTTCCGGCGGAACCTGCAACAGGCGCATAGCACCAGTCATCACCGCACCGAATACCGGTGCAGCAACTTCACCACCGTAATATTTGGCGTGACTGGGATCATCAATAACAACTACCGCGGCAAGGCGCGGATTATCAGCGGGGATAAAGCCCGCAAATACTGAGCGATAGCGATTATCCGCATAGCCACTACTGCCAACTTTGTGCACAGTACCGGTCTTGCCGGCGACACGATAACCTTCTACAGCGGCAAGGCGTCCGGTACCCTTAGCACCAATCACCGTCTCCAACATCGCAGTAACCTGCCCAGCCAAGGACTGCTCAATAACCTGCTCAGGCTCGCCCGGTACTTTGTCACCGGATAAAACCAGGGAAACAGGACGCTTAACCCCTTCATTCGCCAGTACGCTGTAGGCTTGTGCCAGCTGCACGGCGTTAACTGTTAAACCGTAGCCGAAGGCGAAATTAGCTCGCTCGATTGGGTGCCAGCGGCTGCGACTGGGCAAGATCCCCTGTGCTTCACCGGGGAAGCCACTGCCCACAGCCTCGCCCAGACCCAAGCGATAAAAGAGTCCCCGCAGAGAATTTGGTTCCAAATCGAGAGCAATTTTTGTAATTCCCACCTGGCTCGACTTGGTAATAATCTTGGTGAGATCTATTTTTCCGTAATTAACCGGGTCCACCAGGGTTTTTCCCGGCACGCGAATATATCCAGGACTGGTGTTTATTTCTGTTCTTGGGGTGTAGCGCCCGGTTTCCAAAGCCGCCAATACTGTTAAGGGTTTCACTGTAGAGCCCGGCTCAAATTGGTCGATCAGCGCACGGTTGCGCATAGCCGCCGACTTAACCCCTTTGCGGTCATTGGGATTAAATGAAGGCTGGTTGGCCATGGCCAACACATCGCCACTGTGAGTATCGAGAATCACCATAAAGCCGGAAGCGGCGCCGTTTTCCGACACCGCCCGCTTTAATTCCCGGTAGGCCAAATATTGCAGGCGCATATCGATAGACAAACGCAGATCCCTGCCCGGTTGCGCTTCCTGACGAATTGCCAAATCCCTTACCGTGCGCCCTTTCAGATCTTTAATTACCTGACGTGATCCCGGCTGTCCGGACAGCCAATCGTCGTAGGCCAATTCCATTCCTTCCTGGCCGCGATCATCGATGTTGGTAAAACCGAGAAGTTGGGCTACGACCTCCCCAGCAGGATAGAAGCGCCGATACTCTTTTTTACTGAAAACACCTGTAATACCCAGGTCCAGCACTTTCTCAGCCTCTTCTGGAGACAGGTGCCGGCGCAGGTACATAAATTCTTTGTTTCGGTATTTCTTCAGGCGAGAGCCCAGTTTGGAAGACGGTAAATCCAGCGCGCGAGCCAGGCGCACTAAATTCGCATCGCTTATTTCACTCAACAGCTTGGGATTGGCCCACAGGCTGTGTACCGGTGTACTGACAGCAAGAAGCTCACCGTTTCGATCGACTATTGAGCCCCGATAGGCAGCAATCTCTTCGGTGCGCAAGGTGCGGGCCCGGCCCTGGTCTTGCAGGAAACGATATCCGCGCTCAGCAGCAGGCACTACCTGCAGTTTGGCCAAGTGGAACACAAGGGTAAGAGCGAGCAGGCACAGCAGGACCGCCACCAGCGCAAAGCGCCAGCGGGCTATACCCGGCTGAATATCCTTTTTTTTGACTGCGCCCATGTTTTCCCAGTTGGCGTTATCTATTTATTTTGCATCCCGGCTGAGCATGCCACTCTCCAGGGCCTGAACTCCAAAACTCAATTAACGCAAAATTCTTTATAATTATTTAAAGGCCAAAGCCCCCAAACGCAGAAACCCCACCGGGCAAGCAGTGGGGTACTTACGTCTTCATCCAAGGCGGTTAAAACTTAATCCGCCACTACCAATACCTGTTCCGAAGGTGCTGGCATATGCATTTTTAATTTTTCTCGAGCGACCTGTTCGACCCGGCTATAGGCAGACCAGGCACTTTTTTCCAAAAGGAGGCGCTCCTGCTCATAGCGCAATTCATCGTGGGCTTTTTGTGCCTTACCCAGCTCAGCAGTTAACTCTCGGCTTTGTTGGGTGGTATGAATAACAGATAGCGACGACAGTATTACCGCTATCCACATTACCCCCACTCCAAGTAGAGCCTTGCCAGACATAAACTCAGCTTCCCGCCAGCTTTTCTGCCACCCGCATTACTGCACTGCGGGACCGCTGATTTTCATCCACTTCAACCGTGTTGGCTTTCACTGCCTTGCCCACCGAACGCAGTGACTTGGCTATCTGACTATCCATAACCGGAAGGCCACGAGGCAACTGGGGACCGCGCTCTTTTTCCCGAATAAAACGCTTCACCATTCGGTCTTCAAGAGAGTGGAAACTGATAATCACCAGACGCCCACCCGGTGCCAGCAACTGCAGGGATTTATCCAACGCACTCTGCAGATCATCCAACTCGCCATTAATATGAATACGAATAGCCTGAAAGACTCGAGTAGCGGGATGTTTACCTTTTTCCCAAGCCGGATTCGCCTCTTTCACAACCTCGGCAAAATCGAGGGTGCGCTCAAATGGTTTTTCCAGCCGGCGCTTTACAATGGCAGCAGCCATTCGGCGGGCAAAACGCTCCTCGCCGTACTCTTTAAACACCCGGGCCATTTCGGCCTCAGCCTCAGTGTTGACCCACTCCGCTGCACTGATACCTCGACTGGTATCCATACGCATATCCAGGGGCCCATCCTGCATAAAACTGAAACCGCGCTCGGCCTGATCCAGTTGCGGCGAAGACACCCCCAGATCGAGCAATATTCCACTGACCTTACCGGCAGCTTGCCCGGCAGCCTTATCCATATCGGCAAAAGACCCATGCCAAATGGAAAAACGGGATTCACCGGAAAACCGCTGTTCTGCAAATTCAACAGCCTGGGGATCTTTATCCACCCCTACCAACTGGCCATTGGGCCCCAAATGCTCAAGGATTGAGGCGCTGTGCCCACCCCGGCCAAAGGTGCCGTCGATATAAAACCCATCCGGCTCAGTCACCAGAGCGTCTACGGCCTCGCGTAACAACACACTGCGATGCAATTCTTGAGACACCCGGTACTCCCCTTATAAAGAGAGGGATGCCATTTCCTCAGGCATACCCTCTTCGTCTTCACTATCATCGAGCCAGGACATCCAGCGCTCCTCACTCCAGAGCTCCAGCTTTTTCCCCTGACCCACTAACATCAATTTCTTTTCCAGCCCCGCGTACTCACGCAGAGTTGGCGGAATCAATACCCTGCCATTGCCATCCACCTGCAGCTCACAGGCATACCCGATCAGCAGGCGCTGAGCGCGCCGAGCCACTTTGTTAAAGCTGGGCAATGCTTCAATCTTCGGGAGAATTTGCTGCCATTGAGGCGACGGATACACCAACAAACAGCGTTCCTCTGTATGGGCAGTCACCACCAAGCACCCCGCACACTCATCCAATAGCCTATCGCGGACGCGAGCCGGTATTGCCAGACGCCCCTTGGCGTCCATATTGATTGCGTGGCTGCCCAAATACACGTTTAGTGGTTCTCGCTTTGGAGATCGCGCCTCTCGCGACTCACTCCCATATGGCAGGTCAATGGAGAAAGATGTTCGACTTTAACCTGGCGGTGTGAACACCCACTTACTTATCGCGAATAAACCACAAATTTCCACGATTTTCCACTTTTTCCCACTCTCGACACTATAAAACTGGTCGACACAAAGTCAAGGAATTCGACCCCAAAGTCCCCATAACCCCTTGTAAAATCGCGGCCTCCAGAGATGTGGCGCATATTGGCACATTGAAACTAGTCGGAACAGCACTATCTGGCACGATCGCCCCCTTAACAGTTAATCAATTTTTTTGCGCCAAGAAGAGGCTTTAGCCGAAATTAAACGAGAAGAAATAGGCGAATACAAAGAGGGCTACCGGAGCCGGGACCACCACATCAGGCAAACAAAAAAGCCCGGCAAATGCCGGGCTTTTGAAATTGTTGAGCTGGCCTGTAAGCCGGGTTCTGTCGAGGACAATCATTCATCTGGGATGCCTGTCACCAGACACCTCAAGCGACCTACCCGCCCTCAGTGCGGGTCACACCTATAGAGGGCCTATTTGGTCTTGCTCCGAACGGGGTTTACCATGCCGCGGACTGTTACCAGCCGCGCGGTGCGCTCTTACCGCACCCTTTCACCCTTACCTGTACTCCCAAAAAAGGAGCCATCGGCGGTCTACTCTCTGCTGCACTTTCCGTAGGCTCGCACCCCCCAGGCGTTACCTGGCGTTCCACCCTATGGAGCCCGGACTTTCCTCCATCGCACAAGGCGACAGCGATTGCCCGGCCAGCTCGCGGCGAAGAGTAAAGAGGCGACAGACGGATTGCAACAGGCAATTGCAGCAATCAGTGCCTTATTTTTGCTCCAGGCTCCAGTTGTACAGGACTTTCTTTTTCACTCCAGTAATTTCGGCAGCGATCGCCGCCGCCTTTTTCGGCGGCAACTCCGCCAGCAACAGCGACATTACACGCTGTGCCTCCCCATCCAGCTCACTGTCACGAGAGCGCTCTGCACCACGCACCATCAAAACAATCTCACCGCGCTGCTGATTGCTGTCAGCTCGGACCCACTCAACCAACTCAGCCAGAGGCATCAACTGAAAAGTTTCAAAGGCCTTGCTGACCTCGCGGGCTATCACCGCCTCTCGATTACCGCCGAATACGACAGCCATTGCTTCCAGAGTATCAGCAACCCGATGCGGGGCCTCGTAGAACACCAGGGTACGGGTATCACTGGCCAATTCCTGCAGGGCTCGCTCACGGGCACCGGACTTAGCCGGCAGAAATCCCTCGAAACTAAACTTGTCACTGGGGAGTCCAGCGGCACTCAGTGCGGAGACGAAAGCACAAGCCCCCGGTATCGGGGAGACTTTGATTCCACGCTCCCGGGCTTCACGTACCAGGCGATAGCCGGGATCTGAGATCAGTGGGGTGCCCGCATCGGAAATCAGGGCAATGGTCTGGCCCTGCTCCAAACGCTGCAAAATCTGCTCTGTGCGCTTGTTATCCGAGTGATCGTGATATGCCATCAATGGCGTATCGATATCAAAATGGGAAAATAATCGCTGACTGTGACGTGTGTCCTCCGCCGCAACCAGATCGGCACATTGTAGAACTTCGATCGCTCGCGGTACCATATCGGCCAAATTACCAATGGGCGTAGCGACAATATAAAGCAGCGCCTGATCCGGCCCCATAGCTGTTCACTCCAAATATAAATATTGCGGGAGAAGATTATGTCCGCCTCTTCCCGGCGCACCTCTACTGTAATCACCAGAATGGCAGCTGCCTCACTGGCAGTCGCACTGGCTGCTTGCCAGACACCGGCTTCCCGGCCAAACGTTTACCAGCCGGATTATTCGGCCGGCCACACCGCAAGCCGCAGTGAAGCTGTACGTATGCTGCGCAGTGCCGACACCCTGCCGGCACCGGCGCGGGATCAACAGCGCCTGCAAGCGGCCGCTATTCTATACGAGCTGGGAGATAAAGAGACGGCAAAAGAGGCGGTAATCAAAATTACGCCCGAACAGCTGGACGACAACCTCTTCGCCAGCTATGCACAGGTCTATGGCAGCCTACTTGCCGCAGACGACGACTTCTTTGAGGCCCTCGACCTGGCAGCCTCTCCACGCCTGGAAAATGTGTGGTCGGAGTTGCCACAGAAGACTGCCTTACCTCTACGCAGCCTGCGCGCTGACCTATGGGGACTTCTGGGAAATCTCGACAGCGCTATTAGTGAGCGGCGCGAAATCTCCTATATCGCCCAGTCCGACGAAGCGATCACAGAGAATAACAACGGCTTTTGGCATCTCTTGACCCAGCTGCCCTCCAGTGAATTGCAGGCTCGCGCCACCCAAAGCAATGACACCCAGATGCGCGCCTGGTATCAACTCGCCCTGCTGGGCCGCGACACCCAGACGGATATCAGCTCACAGCTGACCGCCCTCAGCCGCTGGCGCGAGCGCTGGCCCGCCCATAGTGCCAATTCCCATCCGCCACAGGCATTGCAGCTGTTAGAGCGCTTGGCCGCCCAGCGGGCAGACCGCGTGGCGCTGCTCCTGCCACTGTCCGGCCCCCTGGGCAACGCCGGCAGGGCAATCCGGGATGGCTTTATGGCCGCCCACTACACCGCTCTGAATGCTGGCGGCGCAACTCCGAAAGTGATGGTTTACGACACCGGTTCCGATCAGCCATTTGAGGAAATTTACCAGAGCGCCGTAGATGCCGGTGCGCAGATGATTGTTGGCCCACTGGATAAGAGCAAGGTAGCCAACCTGCTTGCCACAGAAAAGCTGCCAGTGCCTACTCTCGCCCTCAACTACGGCGATGAGGGGCGCCTGACCACAGACCTGGTCCAGTTTGGCCTGGCAATTGAAGATGAAGCGCGGCAAATTGCCCAGCACGCTTACCGGCAAGGCAAGCGACAGGCAATGGTCCTCACCGCTGACAATAGCTGGGGGCAGCGCGGCGCTGAAGCATTTGAAGAAGAGTGGCTGCGCCTCGGTGGCTCAGTCAGCATTCGCCGGACGTTTAAGGACAACAGCAAGTTCTCAGCCCTGGTCAGCGATGCCCTGTTAATTCCCGCCAGCAACGCGCGCAAGAAGGAATTGCAGAGTCGGCTGGCGGCAAAGCTGGAATTTACCCCCAGACGCCGTGACGATGTCGATATGGTATTCCTGGCAGCACAACCCCAGCAGGCGCGCCAGCTCAACCCCATGCTGACCTACTACTACGCCAGTGACCTGCCCGTATACGCCACCTCTCATGTCTTTGGTGGCAGCATCAACCGCAATCGCGACAGGGATATGAACGGTATTCGCTTTACCGCCCTGCCCTGGCTGTTTGAAAGCAATCAAACCAAGCAAGATATCGAGGAGCAGGCGTCGCCCGCACCGGCTTTTGCCAGACTGTATGCCCTAGGTGCCGATGCCTTCCGCCTCTACCCGCGCTTGCCGATGCTGCGCCAATTCCCGGAGCAGAAAGTACACGGTCTCACTGGCGCATTGAGCCTGAGCGCTGATGGCCGCATAGTGCGCGAACAAATGTGGGCGCGAATCGACAAAGGGGTGCCGGTGCCCATCACTACCGTCGAGCCCCAATTGCCGCAGCGGGAGCCGATCGAATTAAGTGGGAATCGTGAGGCTTTTTAAGGGCTCAAGCGGCACTGTCGGCAGCCAAATGGAGGCTGCCGCGGCCCGCTATTTGCAGCGCGCGGGGCTCACCTTACTGGAGCGCAATTATCGCAGTTCACACGGAGAGATAGACCTTATCGCCCGTGAAAGCGATACTGTCGTGTTCGTGGAGGTGCGCTTCCGCCGCAAGAGCCAGTTCGGCGGGGCCGCAGCCAGCGTGGATTCACGCAAGCAAGCTAAGCTATTGGCCACTGCCAGCCGCTATTTGCAGCAACATAAACTGGACTGTCCGTGCCGCTTCGATGTCCTGGCCATAGATGGCGATGCACAAAACATCCAGTGGATTAAAAGCGCCTTCGAAGCCTGAGGCAAAACCGAGATTTACCCTGTCAAGTTATGGTGAGTTCGAACTCACCTGAATTAAGGACACAATGGAACAGCGAGTCGTAACCCTTTTTCACCACAGCCTTGAAGCCACAATGAACGCTGGCGAGATACTGGCCCCGCTGATTGCAGAAGCCAGCGAAATGGTGGTGCATACACTCTTGGCAGAGAGCAAAGTCCTGCTCTGTGGCAATGGTGTCAGTGGCGCATTGGCGCAAAGTTTTAGCTCGCAACTGACCGGCGGCTTCCAGCGCGAACGCCCCGGCCTACCGGCTATGGCCCTCAACAGCGACGGCGTCTCCATGGGCACCGTTGCCTCGAACCACGGCGGTGCAGACACCTTCGCACACCCGGTTCGCGCCCTGGGGCAGCCCGGTGACCTTCTCGTAATTATCAGCAGCGATGGGCGCGACTCAAACCTGGTTCAGGCCATGCGTGCGGCTCGGGACCGGGATATGGGCATACTCGCACTGACCGGCGGTGATGGCGGCGACTGCGCCGCCCTGCTCGATACCCATGATATTGAACTACGGGTGCCATCCGATGTCGCAGCAGAGGTACACCAAGTACATCTTCTGACAATTTTTTGCCTGTGCGACCTAATCGACAGTAGTTTGTTTGGTGGCTACGAGGAATAAACGATGAACAACAAAAAGTTGACCCTGGGGAAATATCTCCTGGCTGCCCTTGCGGCAACCACCTTGTTAGCGGGATGCAGCACTGTATTGGAGGCCACCCATGACGGCCCCATACAACAGGACCCCGGCGAGCGATCTTTTGGCACCTATATTGATGACCAACGTATCGAGACGGTGACCACAGTCAATATCAACAAAGCTCACCCGGACCTGAAAACCTCGAATATCAATATCAATTCTTTTAATGGTGTTGTACTGCTCACCGGCCAGGTGCCCAGCCAGGAACTGCGCCTGCTTGCCGGACGCACGGCGGAACAAGTACAAAACGTTCGCCAGGTCTACAACGAAATTCAGGTGCGCGGTAAAGTCACTTTACTGGCTAGCACCAGCGATACCTGGCTAACCACCAAGGTGAAAAGCAACCTGTTTGCCAATAAGGAAGTAGACAGTGGTCGCATCAAAATCGTGACCGAGAATGGAGTTGTTTATTTGATGGGACTGCTAACTCCTGCCGAAGCGGAACGGGCAGCCGAAGTGACCCGCTCGGTAGGCGGGGTACAGAAGGTTGTAAAAGCAGTGGAATACATCAACTAATAGTTCCCTCACTACACAAACAAAAACGGAGGCAACTGCCTCCGTTTTTGTTAGCGCTCAAGTCTGTAACTTATACGCGCTCTATAGCAACCGCTGTAGCCTCACCGCCACCAATGCACAGGCTTGCCACGCCCTTCTTGGCATCGCGCTTTTCCATCGCTGCCAACAGGGTAACCAGGATACGGGCACCGCTAGCACCTAACGGGTGGCCGAGGGCACAGGCACCACCGTTAACATTGACCTTTTCCCAGGGCAAATCGAGCTCACGCATTGCAGCCATAGTCACTACCGCAAATGCTTCATTAATCTCGAATAGGTCCACATCCGCCGCAGACCAACCGGCATTTTCCAGCAGCTTGTGCATAGCGCCGACCGGAGCCGTAGTGAACCACTCGGGCTCACGGGCAAACTGGGATTGCCCCTTGAGAACAGCCAGAATTTTCAAGCTGCGCTTCTCAGCTTCACTTTTGCGCATCAACACCAGCGCCGCAGCACCGTCAGAAATAGAGCTTGAGTTCGCTGCAGTTACAGTGCCGTCTTTACGGAACGCCGGTTTTAGCTGAGGGATTTTGTCTGGACGGGCATTACCTGGGGCCTCATCGACGCTGACCTCAATCTCACCTTTGCGAGAGGCAATCGTGACCGGGGAGATTTCACGAGTAAAATCACCACCTTCAATCGCGGCCTGGGCACGCGCCAGAGATTCCAGGGCAAAAGCGTCCTGCTCTTCGCGGGTGAAATCGTACTTATCGGCAGTAGATTCGGCGAAAGTACCCATCAGCTTGCCATCTGCAGCATTTTCCAGGCCATCCAGGAACATGGAATCTTTGACCTCTCCATGACCGAGGCGCATACCAGAGCGGGCCTTGGCCAGCAGGTAGGGGGCATTGCTCATGCTTTCCATACCACCAGCAACGATAACCTTACCCTCACCCATCAGCAGGGCATCGCGGGCCATCATCACAGTCTTCATTCCGGAGCCACACACCTTGTTAACAGTGGTGCAAGGAGTGCCGACAGGGATGCCTGCACCCAGTGATGCCTGGCGTGCCGGAGCCTGACCGACACCTGCCGGGAGCACACAACCCATCAGCACTTCATCCACATCGGCAGGTGCCACACCCGCGTCCTCAAGGGCTGCGCGAATCGCCGCAGCACCCAACTGCGGGGCAGTGAGGGCTGAAAGGCTGCCCTGCATAGCGCCCATTGGCGTACGCGACATTCCGACAATCACTACAGGGTCCGAAGTTACATCACTCATTCTGGCTGCTCCAAGTTCTGTGCCGCCATCACTGTGGTGGCGGCAATTGTTTTAATGTCGCCGCATTATAGCCGAAGCCCCACCCCGCTCCGCCAGGGGTGCGGCCGGTGCGTATCAGTATCAGCCCATCGTGTTACTATTTACGCCACCAACAGGGATAAATAGGGGAGCGTTATGGGGTCTACGGGACTTATTGTGCTGACGGTGGTCATCGCACTGTTCTTTTTCATCATCAGTATCTTTAACAAACTGGTTTCACTGAAAAACCACAGCGAAAATGCTTTTGCGCAGATAGAGATACAGTTAAAGCGACGCCACGAACTGGTACCAAATCTGGTAGAGAGTGCCAGGGCATACCTGAATCACGAGAGGGAAACCCTGGAAACGGTAATCAGTGCGCGTAATACCGCAATTTCAGACCTTAAATCTGCCGCTAAAAGCCCTACCAATCCGGCCGCTATCGATAAGCTCGGCCGCGCAGAAGGCCTTCTCAACAGCGCTCTGGGTCGCCTGAATATGGTGATTGAGGCCTACCCGGAACTGAAAGCCGACCAGACCCTTCGCGAACTCAACGAGGAGTTAAACAGCACCGAAAACCGCGTGGCATTTGCACGCCAAGCTTTTAACGACTGCGTCACCAGCTACAACATCTACAAACAGAGCTTCCCTCCAGTATTTCTGGCCGGCCTTTTTGGCCACAGAGCCAACGCCCAAATGCTTGAGTTCGCAGACTCAGAAACCTTTCAAGTCGCGCCACGTATCGAGTTTTAAATATGAACTTTTACGTTCACCAGGACAAAGCCAAGCACAGCAGTCGTTTGCTGGTTTTCCTGTTCAGCCTGGCCCTCATTGCCCTAATTAGTTTGAGCACCCTGGCTACGGCGTCCATGGTGTCACTGTCTCGCGGCCAACCATTTACTCCCTTTGAAGTTGTGCAACTTCTGGGCTGGGAGACCCTTGGCTCAATAGCCTTTGTCATCGGTACCGTTGTTATCCTGGGCAGTCTGTACAAGTTCCATCAATTATCTCCTGGGGGAAAGGCTGTGGCGGAATCCCTGGGAGGGCACAAACTTAATACTTCCGCGCGAACTGAGCGGGAAAAGAGAGCACTCAATATTGTGGAAGAGATTGCTATTGCAACAGGTATTCCGGTACCCGATGTCTACATCATTGAGGACAGCACCATCAATGCCTTTGCCGCTGGCCAAAACCCTATCGATGCCGTTATTGGCCTGACGCGGGGCTCCTTGGAAAAGCTTACCCGGGAGGAGCTACAGGGCGTTGTTGCCCACGAGTTCAGTCATATTCTCAATGGAGACATTCGTCTAAACACCCAGATCACCGGGCTGTTACATGGAATCTTAATTATTGGACTTTTGGGACAGCTCCTTGTCAGAAGCCCGGCACCCCACCGGCGCGTAACCCCCATAAGATATCCTCTACTAGGCCTGGGAATAACTCTGATTATCCTCGGCTACACCGGTACGCTAATCGGCAACCTGATCAAGGCCGCTGTCAGTCGGCAACGGGAGTTTCTTGCCGATGCCTCCGCAGTACAATTTACTCGCAACAACCTCGGTATTGCCAACGCGCTGAAAAAGATCGGTGGCCGCGATTTAGGCTCAGAACTCAGCAGCCCCAACGCAGCAGAGTTTAACCATATGTTGTTCGCGGTTGGGGTAAAACGCTCCCTGCTCAGCCTTTTTGCCACTCACCCTCCACTGCCAGTGCGCATCAAGAGGCTAGAACCCACCTGGAATGGCCTATTCGCCAATACGGAAGAACAGGTAAAAAGTGAAGCCGAGACTGTAAAACTCAGTGAATTGCAAAATCCGCAGCTCGCCATGGCCGCTCCTACGACGCCTTTCCAGGCTGCTCTGGATGCAGTGGACAACAGTATTGCCAAACCAGATACACACCAAGTTGAGCTTGGACATCAACTGCTGGGTTCTATTCCACCCCTTATCCAACAGGCTGCACACGAACCTTTTACCGCCCGGGCACTGGTCTACTACCTTCTTCTGCACAAGGATAAAACCGAGCGAGACAAACAGCTAAACCTCTTGGAGAAAATTGCCCATCCTGCTGTTATCCGCGAGATGAAAAAACTCACACCACATATGGAATCACTGCCGAGCAACGCTCGCCTCGCATTGATTGACCTATGTATCCCGGCCTTACGTGCCCTAGTCCCTCAGCAGTACCAGATCTTTAAACGAAATCTTATCAAGCTTCTACACAGCGATGGGAAAGTTGAAGTTTGGGAATGGGCCCTGTACCGGGTATTAATGCACGCGCTCGACGGCGCTCCAGATCGACAGCGCCTGTCCCATAGCAAACATGCCAACAAAGATGCTTCACGATTTATCATTGCAGCCATCGCCCATGCGGGAAACAGCCAATACCTTCCAGCAAAACGTGCTCATGAGAAGGGACTCAGTGCTCTCAGGCTTGAAATAACCCCGCTACCCGGCATCGCTGATATCACCCTGCCAAGACTGGACAAGGCCATTGCAATCGCCAGCCTTATACCGCCCCTGGAGAAACCCGACTTACTGAAAGCGATTGTGATCACCTTGAATCACAATGGGGTAATTAAAGCGGAGGAGATCGAACTGTTAAGGGCCGTCGCTGACAGCCTGGACTGCCCTATGCCACCGATTGTCGATAAGTCTAGGTAGCCGCACAACGCCAGCACAAATGCTGGCGTTGTGAAACCTTAATGGGCGTGGTGCTGATAAACCGGCCCGATGCCCACACTCCATAAAATGACGGAGCCAATAAGCACCGTAACCATCATTACCAAGGCAACGGTTAATACTGCACAGGCATACAGAAATGCTCGATCCTTATTCATATTCATCAGGATCGGAATGCCAGCAAAGACCAGGTAAATAGAATACATCCCGGCAATGCCTACCGACGCCATCGTGAGCCAGGGGTGTGGATAAAGGACGACGATACTCGCCAGGAAGATTGGCGTAGTAATAAACACCGCAAGTGCCGTGCCTTCATAATGGCGCGTGGGCTCATCTCCCTCAACTCCGTAGGATCGCGCCATCCAGTTAATAAACTCTCCGAGGCAATAGACGCCAACCAGCAATGCAAAATAAGTAACAACCGACAGAACAGCTGCACTTTCAGGTGTCAGCTTTGCCAGATGTCCCCCAACCTGAAAGCCTACCCGGGTAACCCCAAAGTAACCGGCCACGGTAGGAATCAACGCCAGAAGCGGCACATGAGTTACAAACACCTCAAAAAAAGAATGGCGATCAGCGCGTATCGCTTTCCACTCTTTTTCCGGGTTGGTAAGAATACCTATTGTATGACTGAGTATCCGCACACCAAATCTCCCTTCCAATGCCCTGCTTTGCAGTATCGGTGGCGCACAACAGATTGACCAATGCCAAAAGGGAATTAAGCGTCACTTTCAAATTTACTTGATTTATATCAGCTGTGGACAGACAGGCAATTTCGCCCGCTGCGCTTTGCTTTATAAAGCGCTTGATCAGCCGCTTTAAGGATACTCTCGGGTTTCTTTAGTTTTTTATTGCGGTGGGCAACGCCAATACTCACGGTAACTTTTACTGGCTTCCCCCCACCCTTCCCCCTGAGCGAAGCCCCTGCGGAAAGACGCCCCGATGACCTTAGGCGCAGTGGGTAACTTGAGATTTTCTCCCTGATTTTTTCCAATAAAGCTTCTTTCGCCTGGCGACTGCGGCCCGGAAGATAAATAACAAACTCCTCACCGCCATAGCGAAACACGGTACCGTGAGAGTGGCGCGCGAGTTGAGCCGCAACCATTTGCAAAGCCTGATCACCCACCTGATGGCCATAGCGATCATTCAGCTTTTTAAAATAATCGATATCAACCATGGCAAGACTGTAATTCCATGCTGGCGTCAGCATCTGATAGCGGAAGGCCCGCCTGGAATGAAGCCCAGTCAGCTCATCGCGAAACGCCAATTCATAACTGGCCCCAAGCAGCGAAGCGACCAATAATATTCCGGCTACAGAGCCGGTAAACTCGAGAGGAAGGCTCAACCAAACACTGCACAACAGCAAAATAGAACAGCTAAATAGACCCATAGCGGTGGGGCCAGGGTAGAGAAAAAGTAAGGCAAAAGCACCGAGAGCGGAGACAGCGCCAATCAATTGTGGCAACGAAAATGCGTCGGGTAAAAACCCGGACAACCCGCTGGGCAAATTCTCGACAGGAAATGCCAACCTCAGCGGCGCGCAGCAATCATAGAGCAAGACAAAACCCACCCCCTCAGCCAGCAAAAACAGGCCCCATAGCAGCCCAAAAATACTGAAGACACTGCGATCACGGCTGCAAGTAAACAGAACAAGATTTACTGCAACCAGTGAGAGATAAAGCGGGAGATCCCTGTGCAAGCTGGGGAGCAATTGGGAGTGAGCCGCTATGTATAGGGCCATGATAAGCAGTGCTGAAAGCGCAACCCGGCTCGAGCGAAAACCAAAACTGAGCAATACCGCCACAGCCAATAATAAGACTGGCAACTGCGGACTGTATAAGTGGGTCAGATCAATCCAGGGAAGATACTGCGCAACGAGAAGCACCAGAAGCATCCCTGGCAGCCAAATAAAGCGCAGCCATTGAAGGTATGGCGGCATGACATTCGCGGCAATAAAAGATAACGCGCCATTATACGGACTTGGGACAAGCGTATACCCGGAACTAGGTCACAAAATTGAAGCGAAGGGGGGAGCTGGCAGGGCCTTAGAAATCTGCCCTACCAGCGAAAAGGAGCACTATTTAACGACACGCAGAGCCGGTTTTTTCACCGATTTTTTACCCAAACTGGTGGGTGGCGTCGGTTCGGGCGGCTCTGGAGTTTCCTCGGCCTCAAATACCATCCCCTGCCCGTTTTCCCGCGCGTAGATTCCGACCACAGATCCCACTGGAACTTGGATATCTGTCGGAACCCCGCCAAAACGGGCGTTAAACCTGATGGCGTAATTATCCATAGTCAGACTGGCAACCGCTGATTCCGAGATGTTCAGCACTATCTGACCATCGTCGTTCACATGTTGTTGCGGCACCAAAACACCGGGGAGGTGCGTATCAACCAGAATATAAGGAGTGCACCGGTTATCGGTTATCCACTCGTAAAACGCCCGCAGAATGTAGGGACGATTGGATGTCATGGCCGGCTTGCTCACCAGTATTCCCTCAACGCATTTCCCGTTCGTATTCGGTCAGACTCTGCTGGAATGCCTCGCGGGCAAACAGGCGGTCCATATAATCCAGCAACGGCTTAACCTGTTTGGTTTTCGGAAGGCTGATTTCAAACTGCTCGAGGCGCCACAACAGCGGGGCCATGCAGCAATCTACCAGAGAAAACTCTTCATTAAAGAAGTACGGCAGGTCGGTAAACATCGGAGCGATACCAACCAGGTTGTCGCGCAGTTCTTTGCGAGCGGAGGCCGCGTCCTTACCACCGGCAAGGATCTTGTCCACCAGAGGACACCAATCGCGCTCGATACGATGCATAATCTGGCGGCTCTGCGCGCGGGCAACCGGGTAAACTGGCAGCAGCGGCGGATGCGGGAAACGCTCGTCCAGATACTCCATCATCACTTTGGTCTCGAACAGAACCAAGTCGCGATCTACCAGGGTTGGCAGGGAGTTGTAAGGATTGAGGTCAGCGAGTTCAGCTGGTTTATCATCGGCGTCCACATCGGTGATATCGACGGAAACCCCTTTCTCTGCAAGTACGATACGTACTCGGTGGCTATAGTGGCTGCGACCATCGGAGAAGAAGGTCATCGAGGAGCGCTTGTTGGTAGGCACACCCATGTTCAAACTACCTCAAACTTTAAGCCGGCTAGAGCCGACCATTTATTCAAAATATAAAAGGGCAGTGAGTAAACCCACCACCCATTAGAGACAAACTAGCGACGGCTTTAGTGGTGCACGTCTTTCCAGTATTCGCGGTTCAGCAACCAGGCGAAGATAAAGAACACAAAAATAAACGCCAGCACATAGAAGCCAACACGTTTGCGATCTTCAGCCATCGGCTCAGCAATGTACTCCATAAAGTTGACGAGGTCATACATTGCCCCATCAAACTCTTCAGGTGTCATAGAGCCTTTCACCTTACCCACCTCCAGACTACCACAGGCAGCATCCATAATCGGGTTGCCGAGCTCATCGCGGACAACTTTACCGTGGTCGCGCTTAGGGCCAGGGGCACACTCCTGCAAGCCTTGCAGCTCCATCAGAACGTGAGGCATGGCCACACTCGGGAAGACCTTATTATTTACCCCGGTAGCACGACTGTCGTCCTTATAGAAGCTGCGGAGGTAAGTGTAGAGCCATTCCGGTGAGCGAGAACGAGCAACCAGCGTCAGGTCCGGCGGCGCGGCGCCGAACCATACTTTGGAATCATCTGGACGCATGGAGATCGTCATCAGGTTGCCGATTTTGTCATCACCCAAAACCAGGTTCTCCATCATCAACTCAACCGGGATATCCAGGTCAGTGGCCACACGCTCCCAACGGGAGTAATTGGCACTGTGACACCCCATGCAGTAGTTGACGAAGTACTTGGCACCGCGCTGCAGGGACGGCTTGTCCCGCAGATCGATATTGATGTGATCCAGCTCCACTTCAGATTCTGCACCTACCGCTTTAATCGGGATAAAGGTCAGCAGGCCGACAACGATAATACCGATAAACAGGATGCCGAAAGTTTTACCACCAGACGGGCTGGTTACACGCTCGGGCTCTGGGTAAACCTCATCGCGATTGGTAATCCAGGGCAGCAAAGTAAAGAAGGCAGCGAGCAGCAGAGTTACAACCACCATGAAAGTATTCACGGAGTAATTAGCTACCGCCATCCACAGGAACAGCACGCCGAAGATGACACAAACAGCCCAGGAGCCAATGCCTTTCTTACTCTTCGGATTCGTCCAAACCGGCATGGTCAGGAAGAAGGCGAAGTAGAACAGGGTCGCTACCTGAGACAGGAAGTTACGATCCGGGGTCGGAGATTTAACACCCAGGTAGCCAAGGATAATAAATACTGCAGCAAACAGAAGCAGCAAGCCCTTCGGCAACCAACCCTTGTAGCGGATCGAGCGAACCGGGCTCTTGTCCAGCCAAGGCAGCACAAACAGCACAGCAATAGCGGCACCCATAGCTACCAAGCCAAGGAATTTCGCAGTAAGCGGACCGATATCCATGGTAACCGCACGCAGGATTGCGTAGAACGGCGTGAAGTACCAAACCGGAGCGATATGCGGTGGTGTCTTCAGCGGGTTCGCTTCTTCGAAGTTAGCGTACTCCAGGAAGAAGCCGCCCATTTCCGGGAAGAAGAACACAACAGTTGCGAAGATAAACAGGAATACCGCGATACCTACCAGGTCGTGAACAGAGTAGTAAGGGTGGAAAGCAATACCGTCTTTGGGGATGCCGTTCTCATCCTTGTTCTTCTTGATCTCGATGCCGTCTGGGTTGTTGGAACCCACTTCGTGCAACGCCAGGATATGCAGAACTACCAGCAATACCAATACCAGCGGCAGTGCAATAACGTGCAGGGAGAAGAAGCGGGTCAGGGTAATACCAGAGATCAGGTAGTCTCCGCGAATCCACTCAACCAGGCTATCGCCAATACCGGGAATTGCTCCAAACAGAGAAACAATTACCTGGGCACCCCAGTAGGACATCTGGCCCCAGGGCAGTACGTAACCCATAAAGGCTTCTGCCATCAGCACCAGGTAGATACACATACCGAAGATCCACACCAGCTCGCGAGGCGGCTTATAAGAGCCGTACATCAAACCGCGGAACATATGCAGGTACACCACCACGAAGAAGGCAGACGCACCTGTGGAGTGAAGATATCGTATCAACCAACCCCACTCCACATCGCGCATGATGTACTCAACCGAGGCAAATGCCTCCTCGGCAGAGGGGTTGTAGCTCATAACGAGCCAAATACCGGTCAACAGCTGGTTGACCAGGACCAATAGGGAGAAAACGCCGAAGAAATACCACAGGTTAAAGTTTTTGGGCGCGTAGTACTTGCCCATATGCTTATCCCAGGCCTGGTAAATGGGTAGTCTCTGATCTACCCAATCACCGAAATCTGCGAGCCATTTCATGCGGTGCCCTCCTGGTCTACGCCAATCACGATTACATCGTCGTTTTCATAGGAATAAGGCGGCACCTCCAGGTTGGTAGGCGCGGGAACACCGGTATAAACACGGCCAGCCATATCGTATTTGGAACCGTGACAGGGACAGAAGAAGCCACCCATCCACTCATCGCCACCCAGATCGGCAGCACCCACTTCCGGGCGGTACATAGGCGCGCAGCCAAGGTGCGTACACAGACCAACCAACACCAACAGCTTTGGCTTGATAGAGCGGTTTTCCGGATCTACATAAGCTGGCTGGATAGACTCCTCGGAGTTAGGGTCGCGCAGTAGAGGCTCCACTTTCTCCAGGTCTTGCAGTATTTCATCGGTACGGCGCACAACATAGACCGGCTTACCTCGCCACTCTACAGTGACCATTTGGCCCGGCTCAACTTTGCTAATGTTGTATTTAACCGGAGCGCCCGCAGCTTTCGCCTTGGCACTCGGCTTCCAGGAAGCGACGAAGGGAACGGCAACCCCCACCGCACCCGCGCCACCAACAACTGAGGTGGCAGCGGTTAGAAAACGGCGCCGTCCTACATTTACACCGTCATCACTCATGACGTAGTTCTCCCATCACAGCGACCCCGATAGCCCGGAGATTCGCTGGCCCAAACCCAAAAAGTCTTGAAAGAAGTCCCGCCCCGGCAGATTGCCCGCGCGAATAAACCCCACAAATCAAGCGGATACAAATCGGCGCAATGTTAAAGAAAATGCCAATTTGATACAAGGCAATGCTATGGGGAACGTCGGGAATCACGCGGCGAAACCGCGATAAATCCAGCAAAAGTCATAAGAGCGCTGGATAACCACAGATACGGGAATATAAAAAAGCCCGGCAAAAGCCGGGCCAAAAAGAAAGCTTAACGCTTGGAGAACTGCGGCTTCTTACGCGCTTTGCGCAGACCCACTTTCTTACGCTCAACCTCACGGGCGTCGCGGGTAACATAACCAGCGGCGCGCAGCGGTTGACGCAGCGCTTCGTCGTACTGCATCAGGGCACGGGTCAGGCCGTGACGGATAGCACCCGCCTGACCAAAGGAACCGCCACCTTTAACAGTAACAGTGATGTCGAATTTCTCGACCATTTCAACCTTTTCCAGCGGCTGACGCACGATCATGCGAGCCACTTCACGGCCGAAGTATTCGTCCAGGGTGCGACCGTTTACGGTGATCTTACCTTCACCTGCTGTGAGGAATACACGAGCAGTGGAGGTCTTGCGGCGGCCGGTACCGTAGTATTGAGTAGTTGCCATCAGATTAATTCCCGTTTAGATCGCCAGTTCAATCGGCTGTTGAGCCACATGAGGATGTTCACTGCCGCTGTATACTTTCAGCTTCTTGAACATGGCACGACCCAAAGGACCTTTCGGCAGCATGCCTTTAACGGCGCTTTGAACGGTGCGCTCGGGCGCTTTTTCGATCAGCTTTTCGAAGCTGATGGATTTAAGACCACCAGGGTAGCCGGAGTGGCTGTGGTAGATCTTGTCTTTGGCCTTGTTACCGGTCACGCGAACCTTTTCTGCGTTGATTACAATGATGTAATCGCCAGTGTCCACGTGGGGCGTGTATTCAGGCTTGTGCTTGCCGCGCAGGCGGGTTGCGATCTCGGCAGCAATACGGCCGAGGGTCTTGTCCGCAGCGTCAACAATGTACCAGTCGCGTTTTACCGCCTCTGGCTTGGCACTGTAAGTCTTCATGTTATAAACACCTGTAATATGACCCCCAGAATTAGGGGCCGTCCCACAAAAGAGCGCGGATAGTACAAAAGGAGTGTATGCTTTTCAAGCGGAATTTACCCCGACTCGACAGACTTATTCGGGGCGATGGGGTCGCTCCAGATATTCGCGGGACTGCATCTCCAAAAGCCGGCTCACCGTGCGCTCAAACTCAAACTTAAGATTCCGGCCGACGTACAGCTCCTCAGCTGGAACCTCCGCAGAAATCACCAACTTCACGCACCGGTCGTAAAATTCATCCACCAGATTAATGAAGCGACGCGCCTGGGCATCCATACGCTCATCAAACCTGACCACCGACCCCAGAAGCACCGTATGGAACTCCCTGGCCAGCTCGATATAGTCATTTTGCGATCGCGGCCCATCGCACAAATCCACAAAATCAAACCACGCAACATCATCCGCTACTTTCAAGGCTCGAATTGGGCGCCCCTCCACTTGCAGCTGAACTTCGCTACGAGCTTCGCAGCCGCTGACACTCAGCTGCGAAAAACTCTGCTCCAGACTGCTATCCGCCTCAGGTCCCAGCGGAGAATGATATAACTCCAATATCTCCAGGGTGCGCAGCCGGTAATCGGTACCGCTATCGACATTAACCACCTTGGTGTACTTCTCCAGCAGATCGATGGCCGGAAGGAACCGTACCCTCTGCAACCCATCTTTATATAAGCCCTTGGGCACAATATTCGAAGTCGCCACCAGGGCCACCCCCCGACGGAACAGCGCATCCAACAGACCGGCCAATATCATGGCATCGGCAATATCTGAGACGAAAAACTCATCAAAGCAGAGCACCCGAGCGCGGCGGGCAATCTTATCCGCCACCTTCTCCAGCGGATTCTTCTCCCCTGCGTACTCCTTTAGATCCTGGTGAACCCGACGCATAAAGCGATGGAAATGGGTGCGCTGTTTTTCCGCGAACGGCAGGGACTCAAAAAACGCATCCATTAGGTAGGTTTTTCCGCGGCCTACCCCACCCCAAAAGTAGAGACCCTTCTCGGGCTCATTAGCGCGACAGCGAATGCGGGACAAAAAACTGATGATCGCACCGCGCTCAGACCGGGCCACCAGGCGCCGATGAAGATCCTGCAGCTCCTCAACTGCCTGACGCTGGGATTGATCCTCAACAAAGTCTGGACGCTGAAGATCACTCTCATAACGCTCAAGAGGGGAAGAAAATAGTGGTTTGGCGGGCAACATAGAGGAAAATTTCTTCGACTACTGAATAACTGGCGCGCACTCTATCAAATTCAACCAATCTACGCATAGACCGCGGAGAGACATGGTTGGCACCCTTTACAACAGTGCAACTACCCGAAATAGCCAGCCCTCCCCGCAAACTGGAACCAGGCACTAACCATTCTGCCGCAATTGACCGACAACATTAATTGTCAGCGTAATAATCGCGTATACTGGCCTCTCTATTATGAGGGGCAATAGCCACGAACGCGGGCTACCCAAAGTGCAGAAACCGGCTGGGCCAAGATTGGCAGCCTCATCTCTCCGCGAGGCGATCTGTACAATAAAAAAGCAAGTTGAGGAGGTAGTAAGTGCACTCTACATCGGTATTAATTCTAGTCGGCGTCCTCGGTATGACCCTGGGTGCATTCCTCGCATTCCTGGCTGTGCGCGGGCGTACCAGTGTGGAGCGCTCAGAGGAACTGGAGCAGAGACTCCGCGAAGCCAACAACAAACTCGAAGATTTCCAGTTGCAGGTCAACGATCACTTTGATCAAACGTCACAACTTGTTCACAACCTCACCGAGAGCTATAAAGAGGTTCACGAATACCTATCTAATAGTGCGCTGCGCTTATCTAGCCAGGATATTGGCCGCCAGATGCTAAAAGCCGGCAGTGGAAAATTAAAAGACAACGATGAGAAATTGCAGGATATAGAGCCGCCTCGCGACTGGGCCCCTAAGGAACCTGGCGCCAAAGGCACACTTGCTGAGGACTACGGGCTCGAAAAAGAGGCCCATGAGAGCAGCTAATAATTAACAAGCTGTACGAGATGAAGCGCAGCTTTCCAAGAGATAGAAAAAGGCGGGTAATCACCCGCCTTTTTTATTCGGCATTTACAGGCTCTGATAGTAATCCATCAAAATCTGCGCCACTTCAGGGCGAGAAAACTCAGGAGGCGGCGCAATACCATCACCCAACATTTCACGCACTTTAGTACCTGAAAGCAGAATAAAGTCTTCTTTCGTGTGATCAGGAACATCACGCATCATCACCACCTTATTCAGTTTTTTGGAATAAGCGGTGTGGTCAGCACGGAAAATCTCAATCTCTAGAGCGCCTTCAGGCACCTTTTCATCGAAGATTGTCTGAGCATCGAAAGCGCCGTAGTAATCGCCAACGCCGGCGTGATCGCGACCGACAATCAGGTGACTACAGCCACAATTCTGGCGGAATACCGCATGCAATACCGCTTCGCGCGGGCCCGCATACAGCATATCAAAGCCGTAACCGGTAACCATCACAGTATTCGCCGGGAAGTACAGCTCTACCATCTTGCGAATGGAAGCATCGCGCACCGGAGCGGGGATATCACCGGGCTTCAGCTGGCCAAGCAGCATATGAATCAGCACACCATCGGCCTCCACCCCGTCGAGGGCCATCTTGCACAGCTCTTCGTGCGCGCGGTGCATCGGGTTGCGAGTCTGGAAGGCTACAACCTTATTCCAGCCACGCTCCTTGAACTCATTGCGAATCTCTACTGCAGTGCGGAAAGTATCCGGGAAGTCATTCTGGAAGTAGCTAAAGTTCAGCACTTCGATCGGGCCCGATATCAGGGTTCGCCCCGCAGATTTAAAGGTTGCGACACCGGGGTGTTTCTCATCCAGAGTGCCAAACACCAGCTCAGCCATGGTGTCCATTTGCTCTTCTGAAATGGTTTCGATCGCCTCAACATCCATCACGGCGAGAACCGGATTACCCTCGACATTTGGGTCACGCAGGGCTATACGGGAGGCACCCTCAATTTCACTGGCGTCTTTAACAACATTAACAACCGGCACCGGCCAGAACAGGCCATCTACTGTGCGCAAGGTTTCAGCAACACTCATGGCATCTGCCAGGTTCATATAGCCGTGTAACGGATTGAAGTATCCTGCCCCAAGCATTACCGCATTAGCGGCAGCTGCCGAACTGACCACGATTGACGGTAGGGACTCCGCTTCGTGCATCAACTGGTGATGCCTCTCACTGTCATATACAAAGCGTGGCTGAAGTTCAACGCTGCCATGGGGGCGAACTAGGGACATTTAGGTCTCCAAAAACAGTAGTTACCGGTTAGTCTTAAAATTTCGATTGGCCATTATACGCATCTATCGTAAGCGACCAATGCCATTGCCATACAGGAGTTAGATTATACCTCCCAAATTCCACTCCCTGAGCAACTCCAGGGTCTCAAAAACCAAGCAAGCAGACCCGGACACTGGGCAATCGCTATATAGTGGAGTGAGAAATACAAGCGCCCTCCAATTAGGCTCACAAACTGCCCCTCTGTCCAAGCCATTTTGTAGAGCCCCTATATGCTAATTGTTGTGCCGTGAACAACCACCCAGCCAAAAGAAACTATTTCCTCTAACAAAGTCCATGTGCAGCGATTCCGCCCGGAGACGTGTGTATAATCAGCGCAAAGAGGAGTCACGAGTGTCCCAAAACCGATTTTTACAAGATTGGATCCTACCAACCCTGGTAGGCCTTGCCATGGCTGCCCTGCTCTTGGTTATATTCCCACAACTGCGTGGTATCGCCCCTGAGGCCAATGGAAATAATACCCAAGGTCCGGTTTCCTATGCCCATGCCGTCAATGTGGCAGGCCCTGCTGTAGTCAATATCTACACCCGAATGGCCATGCCACAACGCCAGCACCCTCTGTTCAATGACCCCCTTTTTAGGCGCTTGTTCGACAACATGGATGTCCCGCAAAGACAGAGGATGCAATCCAATCTTGGCTCAGGTGTCATTGCCAGTGACAACGGTTACATCCTGACCAATCATCATGTAGTCGACCAGGCAGATGCCATTGTTATTCTTTTAGCTGATGGACGGGAAGCACAGGCAAGACTCGTCGGAAGCGATACAGATTTTGACTTGGCCGTCCTCAAAATTGACCTTGACGGCCTGACCTCCATTTCTGTTGGTGAGCCCGACAGAGCACAGGTGGGCGACATCGTCCTCGCAATCGGCAACCCTTTTGGAGTCGGGCAAACTGTGACTCAAGGCATTATCAGTGCGAAAGGCCGCCACCTTGAAAACTCAGGTACCGGCAGCTACTTACAGAACTTTTTGCAGACAGATGCTGCGGTCAACCCTGGAAACTCTGGCGGCGCACTGGTTGACTCTCAAGGGCGTCTGCTCGGCATCAACACCTCAATTCTCAATCAATCCGGCTATTCAGGCGGAATCAGCTTTGCTATTCCTGCCAATATTGCCTTCAAAGTCATGCAAGATATTATCGCTTACGGACGGGTTGTACCCGGCTGGCTGGGCATTGAAGCTACTGGCATTAGCCCTCAAATGGCCAAGGAGTTCAATTTAAACTCTACTGGTGGCGTATTAGTAACAGCTATTTACAATGAGGGCCCCGCGCACATTGCAGGTCTTCAGCCCGGAGATGTCATCACACATATTGACGGTCTCCCTATCGGCGATGGCAAACAGGGAGAGGCCACCATGGCAACTCTGCGCCCCGGCGATACCATCTCAATAACCTTTATTAGAGAAGGTGCTTCCCATACAGTTAATGCCACAGTTTCAGAAGAGCCACAGACAAAAACAGCAATAGAATAACCCCTCAAGGAGGAGCCTCCATGCGCTCAATGGTTTTAGCTCTGCTTTTTACAATAACTGTAACCCCCGCAGTAGCGGAAGATAAGGAAGACTTACAAAAACTGCTGATTGATTTTATCAGCAAAGCTGCCTCTGATCCCCAGGCCCACCAACGCTTTTGGGCCGAGGACCTGGTATACACCAGCTCAAACGGAAAGCGCTTTGGCAAAAGCGAAATTATGCAAGGAATGCAAACACCTCCCACTGAACCAGTGACAACGAGCTATGCCGCCGAGGAAATTGACATTCGATTGTTAGGAGATACCGCTATTGCTGCATTTAAACTATCGACTAATGACAGCAGTAAAAGGGAACAAAGCTATTACTTCAACACCGGCATGTTTGTTAAACGAGACGGTGAGTGGCGCGCCCTAGCCTGGCAGGCTACCCGCATACCCCCTACAGAATAAGTGCACTATGTACACACCCCGCATAGAGGAATCTGTCGGGGTGTATTACTCAGAAATCCTTGACCCGAAAACCCGCAGAGCGGGCATGAGCTTCTAACCCCTCCCCGAGCGCAAGAGTATGCGCTACGCGCCCCAAGGTATCAGCGCCTTTTTCAGAACAGTAGATCACCGAACTGCGCTTCTGGAAGTCGTAAACCCCCAGCGGTGAGGAAAAACGGGCAGTGCCACTGGTAGGAAGGACATGATTGGGGCCAGCACAGTAGTCCCCCAATGCCTCTGCCGTATAGCGCCCGAGGAAAATGGCTCCGGCATTCCGGATCTCAGGAAGGTAAGCCTCAGGATTACCTACTGAAACTTCCAGGTGCTCCGGTGCAACCTGATTAGAGATTTCTATCGCCTGCTGTATAGACTCCACTTGGATCAACGCCCCACGATCAGCAAGGGAGCGGGAAGCGATTTCAGCTCGGGGCAACTCGGCCAAAAGCCTTTGCAGCGAACTCTCAACCCGATCCAAGTATTTGGAGTCAGGACACAATAGAATTGACTGCGCCTGCTCATCGTGTTCAGCCTGTGACAATAGATCCATGGCAATCCAGTCAGGATCTGTTTGCCCATCGCAAATAACCAGAATTTCAGAAGGGCCCGCAATCATGTCGATAGCAACATGACCAAAAACAGCACGCTTGGCACTGGCCACAAAGATATTCCCCGGACCAACAATTTTATCCACCGCAGGAATAGACTCAGTACCATAGGCTAGTGCCGCTACTGCCTGGGCACCACCAATCGTAAACACCCGGTCCACCCCTGCTATTGCCGCTGCCGCCAACACCAGGTCGTTCAGCGCCCCTTTCGGAGCCGGCACCACCATATTTACGGCGTCAACCCCAGCAACTTTTGCAGGAATTGCATTCATAAGCACGGAAGAAGGGTAACTCGCCTTACCTCCAGGAACATAAATGCCGACACTTTGCATTGGGGTAATCTGCTGCCCCAGCACAGTCCCATCGGCCTCCGTATAGCGCCAGGACTCCTGTCTTTGATGCTCGTGGTAACGCCTAACTCTATTAGCAGCTGCCTCCAGGGCCTCGCGCTCCTCGGTACTTATACGATCTAGAGCCGCGGTAAGCTCAGCAGCCGGCAGAGCAAAGTCTTTCGCGCTTTCCAGGTGCCGATGATCAAAGCGGTTGGTGAACTCGATAACAGCCTTATCACCATGAGCGCGAACACGCTGCAATATTTCTGCAACGATACTTCCAACCTCTTGATTTGCCACTGCCTGCCAAGCCAATAGCTGCTTCAATTGGCCATCGAAATCTCTATCGACCGTATTTAGCCGGCGAATTACTTTGCTCGTCATAATGCTTCGGGTATCTATTTGGTTTGTGCAACAGCCGATGCCAACTTCTCAATCAAACTATTGATTGGTGCATATTTCATCTTCATGGCTGCCTTGTTGACGATCAATCGACTACTGATTTGCGCAATAGTCTCTCGGGCTTCAAGGCCATTGGCCTTTAGCGTATTGCCACTATCTACAATATCGACAATCTCGTCGGCCAAATTCATTAGCGGAGCAAGCTCCATAGCCCCATACAACTTAATAATGTCAACCTGACGGCCAATCGAGGCATAGTGCTTTTTGGCACTCTGTACAAACTTGGTAGCGACCTTAATTCGGCCACTGGGCAGTTGCCCCCCCTTAACACCAGCGGTCATCAGGCGGCAGCGGGCAATGCCCAAATCGAGAGGCTCGTATATACCATCAGAACTATGCTCGAGTAGAGTGTCTTTCCCCGCCACACCAATATCTGCGGCTCCATGCTGCACATAAGTGGGCACATCCACTCCCCTCAGGAGGAGGAGATGCACCCCTTCGCGATTCGTCGGAAATATCAACTTTCGACTTTTAGTTAGTTCTTCAGCAGGCTCCAACCCTGCCGCCTTAAGAAGCGGTAGGGTCTCCTGAAGAATCCGCCCTTTTGTCAGTGCGATTGTAATTTGTGCAGTCATTTCGATTTACGCCAGTCCGTCATTGGCTCTTGGGATTAACTTCGTAGCAATCAACCGGGAACACGCCGAATATTCGCGCCCAGCTGTCGGAGCTTCTCTTCAATACACTCGTAGCCGCGGTCAATATGGTAAATACGATCCACCATAGTAGTGCCCTCTGCCACCATACCAGCAATAACCAAGCTAGCTGACGCGCGCAGGTCTGAAGCCATTACTGGAGCGCCCTTAAGCTTCTCCACCCCGGTAACAATTGCCGTATTGCCTTCCAGGGTGATATCCGCTCCCATTCGATTCAGCTCATGAACCTGGATTAAGCGGTTTTCAAAGATTGTCTCAACTACAGTCCCCTTTCCTTCGGCTACAGCGTTCATTGCTGTGAACTGGGACTGCATATCTGTAGGGAAAGCCGGGTAAGGCGCTGTACGAAAGCTCACCGCTTTAGGGCGATTGCCTTTCATATCCAGCTCAATCCAATCATCACCACAACTGATATGAGCCCCAGCCTCTTCGAACTTAACCATAACCGCATCGAGGATATCGGCACGAGTATTGAGCAGGCGCACTTTGCCCCTCGCCGCTGCAGCTGCCGCAAGGAAGGTTCCAGTTTCAATACGGTCCGGCATAACAGTGAACTTGCAGGGGGTAAGCTTAGGTACACCGTGAACACGCAGGGTGTCAGTGCCAACCCCTTCAATCTGAGCCCCCATAGCAATAAGGAACTCTGCCAAATCGACGATTTCAGGCTCGCGAGCGGCGTTGTGCAGAGTCGTAGTTCCCTCTGCCAGTGCCGCTGCCATCAACAGGTTTTCAGTGCCGCCAACTGTCACTTTCTCCATGACAATATTGGCTCCCTTAAGACGACCATTGGAGCGCGCCCGAATGAAACCACCATCGATGGTTATCTCAGCACCCATCGCCTCAAGGCCCTTCAGGTGAATATCGACTGGGCGGCTACCAATTGCACAACCACCGGGAAAGGAGACATTCGCAACTCCATGCCTAGCCAGCAGGGGCCCAAGAACCAAGATTGAGGCCCGCATCGTCTTAACCAGCTCATAGGGAGCGGTCAGGTCATTGACTGAGCGAGGGTCAATTTCAACACCCAGCTTTTCATCAATAGTGACATCACACCCCATGCACCGGAGCAGGGTAATCATGGTGGTAATGTCGTTGAGATGCGGCAAATTATCGATTTGCACGGGCCCGTCAGCCAACAAAGCAGCAGCCAAAATCGGCAAGGCTGAATTCTTAGCACCAGAAATCCGCAGAGTCCCGGAAATTGGGCTGCCGCCCTCTATTATCAACTTATCCATTCAATTTCTTTCTAGATAGCCAACACCTCAGTGGCAATGGCAAGTTAACGACTGGCTTCTTCTGGAGTCAGAGTCTGCATTTGCACGGCATGCAAGGTGCCGTCGGCGATTTTTTCACCAAGAGCGGCATAGACAAGCTGTTGCTTTTTTAAACGACTCAGACCTTCAAAGGAACTGCTCACTACAGTGACCATCAGGTGACTACCTTCAAAAGCCACTTCAACAGTACTGTCGGGAATTTGCCCTTCAATTAGGGCCTTGATTTCGTCTGGTTGCATAGGAGGGACTTGCGATTGGTTAAAAACAGCACGCAAGTGTACTTGAATCAAGCGGAGTGCGCAGCTACGCACTCCAAAGTTCGCGGATCAACTCACTTTATTTGCGGCATCGTCTGCCGCTGACCAATTAGAAATCACCTTGTCGATGTCCCCATAAGTCTGCATTGACTGCGAGAACTGACTGCGGAAAGTCTTACCCAGGTTGACCCCATTCAGAATCACATTGATCAACTTCCACTGACCTGCCCGATTGCGCACCAAGGTATACGAAACTTTTGTTATACCCTCTTTACTGCGAACTTCCTGCAGTACATTTACACGATTACCTTGAGGTGTGGTGCCGGGATTGACCACTTTTACATCCAGGTCGCCAAAATTTGCCACGCCACGAGCAAATGTCGCTACAAGATCGCGACGAAAAGCATCCGTAAAGCGAGAGCGTTGATCGGCAGTCGCCTGCTTGGCATAGCGCCCCATTACACCACGAGCGATAAAGTCAAAATCAACAACCGGGGTTAGCACCCCTTCAACAGCACTGTAGTATCTTTGTGGGTCTGAATTTGCATACTGAGCATTGGTACGAATTACCCCCAAAAGCTCATCGGAAACCCCTTTAATCATTACATATGGATTTTGGGCCGCATTGGCTACAGGCACCACTGCAGAAGCAAAAACAACACAAAGCGCAAATCTAATCCACCGCGACAAACCGTTTCGGCCAATCCAAAATGATGCGTTCACAAATTATCTCCAGTTAGCAAATCATTCCTTGGACGCATATGACAGAATTTAGTGCCATAGCAATACCACATATCAACCTTCCCGCAGCCCAACTGAGAGTGTGTCGATCATCCATTGAGTGACATAGCTGACAGCGGAGACGGCAAACTATACCATGGCCGCACCCGGTAATGTGGCGGTGTACGAGCGTGTCATTTGACACATCTAAAATGCGCACTGGCTTTTTTCGCCGCCAGTAGCCCGCTAATATAGATTAGCACGACAGCAAAAAGTCGAGTCGCCTTTAAATACTGGACTCATATGACAAAAATTATCCACGCTGTCGCATAAGTAAATATCGAAACTGTCGCATAATTAGACAGTTTTACGGCAACTTTTAAAAAGCACTAGTAAGCGATTCGAGGCAGTTGATGACACAGGATCTAATTTTGGAAGCTGGGCGCCGCACCGTCCGCATGGAAGCCGATGCCGTAGCAGCACTGGAAAACAGAATAAACGAAGAATTCCAGCAAGCTTGTAAATTGATTATGCAATGTCGTGGCCGTACAATTGTTACCGGCATGGGCAAGTCAGGGCATATTGGCCGCAAGATAGCCGCCACCCTTGCCAGCACTGGCACACCAAGCTTTTTTGTTCACCCCGGCGAGGCGAGTCACGGCGATCTCGGTATGATCACACGAGATGACGTTGTTATAGCCATATCAAACTCTGGCTCCTCCGCTGAAGTCCTCACATTACTGCCGCTATTAAAACGCTTAGGTATTCCACTTATTAGCATGGCTGGCAAAACCGACTCTCCCCTCGCTCAGGCCGCAGAAGTTAATTTAGATATTTCTGTAGAAACAGAAGCTTGCCCCCTCAACCTTGCACCTACCTCTTCAACAACTGTCACTCTCGTGATGGGAGACGCCCTTGCGGTCGCTTTACTCGAGGCTCGCGGCTTTACCGCCGAAGACTTTGCCTTCTCTCACCCCGGTGGCGCACTCGGGCGCAGGCTTTTATTGAAAACAGAAGATGTAATGCATGTCGGTAACGAACTTCCGCAAGTAACGCCGGAGACATTACTTTCAAAAGCCCTACTTGAAATGACCAGCAAAGGCTTTGGTATAACCACCGTAGTGAACGATGAGGGAGAGCTGCTAGGAGTGTTCACCGATGGAGATTTGCGCAGGGTAATCGATCAAAAGATTGAGCTAGACAAAGCAATTATGGAAGAAGTTATGAGCCGCCGCCCCAAAACGGTCTCTACCGACACACTGGCAGCCGAGGCTCTACGAATTATGGAGGACTACAAGATTACCGCTCTAGTAGTAGAAGATGAAACGCATCACCCCCTTGGCGTACTTCACATGCACGACATTCTACGTGCCGGTGTTATCTGAAAAGTAAAATGAAGCGCACGGAATAAATCGTGCAACTTCAAATGAAAGACTTGTATTGGCACACGACAGTAAGTTTATAGGAATAACCCTAGTGATCCATGAACAACTACTAAACGACTCCCTTAGAAATGTACGCTGGCTTGTATTAGACGTAGATGGCGTCCTGACAGACGGCAAGCTTTATTTTGACAATAGCGGCAACGAACTCAAAACCTTTCACACCCTGGATGGGCATGGCATTAAAATGCTGCAAAACTCTGGTGTACGTGTAGCAATCATTACCGGCCGGCGCAGTAATGTTGTAGAGCGCCGAGCGCACGACCTGGGTATCAATAAATTGATTCAGGGCCGGGAGGACAAGTTTGCCGCACTACAGGAGTTACTTTCTGAAGAGTCATGCCGCCTGGAAGATATCGCCTATGTCGGGGATGATTATCCCGATCTACTGGTAATGACCAAGGTCGGATGCCCCATCGCACCACCTAATGCAGCCCCCCCCGTACGGGAGCGAGCCCTGTGGATCACAGAGGCCCGTGGCGGCGAGGGCGCTGTACGCGAAGTCTGCGACCGCATTATGATTGCACAAGGGACCTTTGACGCGGCGCTCGCCCCCTATATCGGAGAAAAATGATGCGCTCGTGGTTGCCTCTCATACTGGTCATTCTGCTTATAAGTGCCGGGCTCTGGTTTTCCGAGAGTCCGCCAGAACAGTTCTTAGGCAAAAGGCCCACTCCTCAGCAACAAAATCGGGCTGCGGACCTTGTTATCAAAGGGGCTGAAACTCGCCATTTTGACCAGGCAGGCAACCTAGCTTATCGAGTGGATGCAGAGCAAATCACCTATTTTCAATTTAAACGTCGGGATCGAGCCAACCTTAAAGAGCCGCGCATGCTGTTCTATACGGACGACCAGCCCAAGTGGGCAACTCGGTCCAAAAGGGGTGTGGCCTTCAATCGAGGAGAACGTATCGTACTTAGTGGCGACGTTCAAATTGATGAACTCCCTGGCCCGAATGGCATCCAATTGGAGACACAGCGAATCACAATCTTCCCTGACAGGGAATTCGCCGAGACCGACAAAGTTGTTACTATTAGCTCCGGCCCCAACCGCACTGAAGGAACGGGGATGCGCGCTTACCTGAAAGAAAACCGGATGGAAATTCTATCCGACGTGAAGAGCAGCTATGACACCCAATAACCGCTATCCCTCTATGCTTAAGACCTTCACTGCGATTACGCTGGCAGCTATTACCACCGTAGCACAGGCTTTACCTGATGATAGAACCCAGAGAATCTCTGTGGGCTCGGAATCTATGTCAGCCGACCGCGCCAATAACTTAGTGGTATATAGCGACAATGTGGTCATCACACAGGGCTCACTCCAAATCAGGGCAGATCGCGTGGAAGTGTACTTTACGGCCAGCGATGAAATCAGCCGGGTCATTGCTGTGGGCCGCCCCGCGCACTTCCAGCAAAAGATACTGGAGAGCGAGGAACCAGTTAAAGCCCGCGCTGAGCGCATAGAGTATGTCATCAGCTCTGAAGAACTGCAGCTCACAGGGCAAGCTTATATCGATCGCGATGGCAACACCCTAACTGCGGAGAAAATCGACTACGATCTCGCAACTGAGCAAATGAGCGCTCGCAGCCAGCCTGGCCAAGGCAGAGTTGAGATGATCTGGAAACCTGAGAGCACCGAAGCCAGCGAGCCTGCTGAAGCTAATACCGACACAGACCAGTAGTTCATCCAAATTTCAATGCCTGTAAAACAGCGCTATTTACAATGATGTAATCCGCTGCCCCTCTCGGCCGCGGTTAGATTTCAGGACTCATTATGCCAACGCTACAAGCGTTACACCTCGCCAAACAATATAAGAAAAGAAAAGTTGTCCAAGATGTCTCTGTCAGCGTCTCAAGTGGACAGGTCGTTGGCTTACTTGGCCCCAACGGAGCTGGGAAAACCACCTGCTTCTATATGATCGCTGGGCTGGTGCAGGCCGATGCCGGGCAAGTCCTGATCGACAACGAAGATATTACCCGCCTATCAATGCACGGGCGCGCCCGCAAAGGAATCGGTTACCTGCCCCAGGAAGCCTCTGTTTTTCGCCGCCTGTCAGTGCGTGACAATATTCTCGCAATCCTCGAAACCCGAAAAGGACTCAATCGTGCAGAGCGCGAAGAGCAAGCCCAGGAGTTGCTCGAAGAGTTCAATATCACACACATTGAAAACAGCCTAGGAATGGCCCTATCTGGCGGAGAGCGGCGCAGGGTAGAGATTGCACGAGCCTTGGCTACAGACCCAAGCTTTGTCTTGCTCGATGAACCCTTTGCTGGCGTAGACCCTATTTCAGTTAACGATATCAAACACATTATTCGCCACTTACGGGACAGGGATATCGGCGTTTTGATCACAGATCACAACGTGAGAGAAACCCTGGATATCTGTGAAACTGCTTATATCGTTAGCGAGGGACATATTATTGCCTCAGGCACGCCCGATGATGTCCTCGCTAATCAGCAAGTGCGCGAAGTCTATTTGGGACACGAGTTCACCATATAATGGTAAATGATGACAAGCGTAACTCAATAGGTAAAATTTCGAAAAACATATCATATTTCACATAGAAATCGACCTCCTGGCAGGCAATAGTCGGCACGCTTATTGCTTGTAATAGTTTGAGGGCCAAGGTAGTCTGCGCCATCTCGGGTTAATTTTGACGAACCCTTTGTCGCACTGGCCTGCAACTTTAAATTATGAAGCAGTCTCTCCAGCTCAAGCTCGGCGCACAGCTAACCATGACCCCCCAGTTGCAGCAGGCAATACGCCTCCTGCAGCTCTCCACACTAGACTTACAGCAAGAAGTCCAGGCAGCCCTCGACAGCAACCCAATGCTGGAAGCTGAGGGTGAAGATCTGGCTCAACAAGCAACAGCCAATACCGAGAGCAATGCACAACAAGAGCCACCAGCCGCTATAGGAGAGGATTTAAACCACGCAGCCGCTGAGGAAAAAGAGCTTGGTGATTCCGACTGGAACCAGGATATTCCAACAGAGCTGCCGGTTGATTCTCACTGGGACGACATTTACAGCAGCTACAGTGGCCCCGCCGAGGGCGACGACCCCAATTTTGAGCGCAACTCTTCCACCGACACGCTTCAAGACCACTTGCGCTGGCAATTAAACCTGACAGCACTTTCCAGTCACGATAAATGGATCGGCGAGCACCTTATTGACGCCATCGACCCAAACGGTCTTCTCAATACCACCGTTGATGACGTAGCCACCTCCCTTCAGCTCGAAGAAGATGAAGTAGTTGCAGTCCTTAAAGCTGTACAACAATTCGAACCAGCTGGCTGTGGAGCCAGAAACCTCCAAGAATGCCTTCTACTCCAGCTCAAGCAGCTACCAGCGGAAACTCCGTGGCTAAACGAAGCGCAGACCATCATTGAGCGCCACTTGGAATTACTTGGAAAAAGGGATTTCAGACAACTCACCCGACGCACACGCCTCAGCGAAGCCCAGCTCGGCGAAGTGATCCGCCTTATCCAGACACTAACCCCCAACCCAGGTGAGGAGTTCAGCGGGGAACAGCCCGCTTATGTCATTCCCGACATTATTGTGTCCCGTAAGGATCACCGCTGGCTGGTCGAACTCAATCCAGAAATCACTCCAAAGATCCGGATTAATGGCCACTACGCCTCCTTGGTAAAACGGGCGGACAACTCCCGGGAAAACAATTTCATGCGGGATCACTTGCAGGAGGCCCGCTGGTTCTTGAAGAGCCTACAGAGCCGCCACGACACCCTGCTAAAGGTCGCCACGTCCATTGTGGATAAGCAGCAAGGCTTTTTTGAGGAAGGCCCAGAGGCAATGCGACCAATGGTTCTGGCAGATATTGCTGAAACCATTGGCATGCATGAATCCACCATATCCCGAGTGACCACCCAAAAATATATGCTGACTCCACAGGGAGTTTTCGAACTCAAATATTTCTTCTCAAGCCACGTCAGCACAGATTCCGGTGAGGATGCGTCATCCACCGCCATTCGAGCCCTGATTCGCAAGCTGATTGACACAGAAGTACCTCGAAAGCCGCTATCAGATAACAAGATCACCCAGGAGCTGGACAAGCAAGGCATCAAGGTTGCGCGCCGAACGGTAGCGAAATACCGCGAATCTATGGGTATCCCCTCCTCAAGTGAGAGAAAGAGGCTCATTTAAGTCACACCCTAAATACAGCCAATTAATCTGACCCCTAACCCACCTCTAGTCATACGCTACTGGCGCCTTCCGCCCCCAACCTGCAACCAAAATCCAAAATTTGAGTGTATCCTTCCATTCTGGCCCACTTCCTAGTAGGGTTGCGACCCGATAGGGGGTGAGCGCCGGCTTGTGATGCACCTTTAAGGAGAAATCCATGCAGATCAATATTAGTGGCCACCACGTTGACGTTACCTCACCTATGCGCAGCTACTGCGAAAGCAAAATGGAGAAGCTGTCCAGGCATTACGACAACATCACCAACGCGCAAGTAATTTTATCCGTCGAAAAACTGATCCAAAAAGCTGAGGCGACGGTACACATAAACGGTCACGACCTCTGTGCTGGATCCGAAGACAGAGATATGTACGCGGCAATTGATGCGCTCACCGATAAGCTGGACCGCCAACTGAAAAAACACAAAGAGAAGTTGCAGAACCATCGCTGAACTATGACACTGGAAGCATTACTCTCTCCCCGCCTTAGCCTTTGCCACCTGGCGGGGAGCAGCAAAAAAAAGCTACTGCTCAATATTGCCCAGGCCATCGCCGAACAATATCCCCAACACGACTCCGATACAGTTTTTAACCAACTGATCGCCCGTGAGCGCCTTGGTTCCACCGGTATCGGCGATGGTGTTGCCATTCCCCATTGCAGGTTACCCGGCTGTGATAGCCCCATTGGGGTTCTCTGTACCACCCAGCCCGCCATTGATTTTGACTCTGTCGACCGCCAGCCTGTCGATTTGCTATTTACTCTTCTGGTCCCCGAAGATGCTGAGCAGGAACATCTGGATACACTAGCCGAAATCGCCGCTCTGTTTTCCAACAGCCAGGTTAGAGATAAGCTAAGGCAAGCACAAAGTAGTGATGAGCTATATGCCCTCGCTATTGATAGTACCGCAGCCGCCTAGAGGAGGTTTTGTTAGTAACTGAGTCTCAGAGCTGACATTCACCTCATTGTTCAGGTAGTGCAACAAGCGAAATAATAAAGACTTGATCAAAGAAAAGGGCTCTCCATGCGCTTGGTGATAATTAGTGGACGCTCCGGCTCCGGAAAAAGTTCTGCACTGCAATTACTGGAAGATGTCGGCTTCAATTGTATCGACAACCTTCCCACCAGCCTGCTCCCGGAGCTGGTTAAGAGGGTCAAGGCACAACCGCCAAAAGAAAACACACCCCTGGCCCTGGGCGTCGATGCCCGCAACCTCTGGCAAGACATAAGACAGGCTCCCAGTGTTATTGAGTCCTTGCGCGAGACAGGGGTTCAATGTGATGTTATCTATCTCGATGCCCGCGAGCCGGTTTTAGTACAGCGATTCAGTGAGACCAGACGGAAGCACCCTCTCAGCAATGATTGCACCCATTTGCTAGAAGCTCTCAATCAGGAAAAAGAGCTGCTCACCCCTATCTCAACCATTGCGGATATGGTTATTGATACCAGCACCCTGAGTTTGCACCAACTGCGCGAACTGATTAAAAATCGTGTTGTTGGTGAACAATCAAACAGCATGGCGATTCTCTTCCAGTCCTTCGGGTTCAAGTATGGGGTGCCTGTGGATTCAGACTTGATTTTTGACTTGCGCTGTCTACCCAATCCCTACTGGGAACCAGCTCTAAGAGAAAAAACCGGTAAGGATATCGAGGTCGCTGAATTCTTGCGCTCTCACCCAGAGACCGCAAAGATGGAGGCTGATATCACCAACTTTTTGGAAAACTGGCTGCCCTCCTACCAGAAAAGTAATCGCAGCTACACCTGTGTCTCTATCGGCTGCACTGGGGGCCGACATCGATCAGTTTATATGGTTGAACAGCTGGTAAAGAAATTTTCCAAAGAGTTTGATAACGTCCAGATACGCCACAGGGAGCAACAAAAATAGATTTTTGTCGAGCAGCGCAATGCAGAAACACCAACTGACCATCATCAATAAACTCGGCTTGCACGCCCGCGCTGCAAGCAAGTTCGCGCAGACTTCCTCCAAGTTCTGCTCCAATATTAAAGTGCATTGCCAGGGTAAAGCCGTAGATGGAAAAAGTGTGATGGCCCTAATGTTACTAGCTGCAGGCAAAGGCACGGAGCTGGAACTGGAAATAGAGGGGACAGATGAAAGTGCCGCCCTGGAAGCTATCAGCACACTGATCTCCGATCGATTCGGCGAAGCTGAATAGAGGCCAGTATACTATTGCCACGAAAAGCTCACTCTAAACATTAAATCGCTAAGCTTTTACATCGCCTCCCAAATCCACCACTAGCAGTAAGGACTTGTTGTGCCCAGCTCTCCCCAAGCCGAAATCAAATTCCGCGCACAGAATCAGCTGGGTGAGCTGTATGCCGCGCTGGATAGCGGTACGGGACAAGAAGTCCGGCGCATGCTCAAGACCCTGACTCCCCAGAGTGTTGCGCAATTGCTGGAGAGCTCTCCACCGCGTATCCGCCAGGTACTTTGGAATTTGGTGGATAGGGAAATAGAGGGTGAGGTCCTGCAGGAACTCACCGACGATGTGCGCAGCCAGATCCTCGCCACTATGGATACCGAGGAGATGGTGGAGGTGATGGAAGGCCTGGATGCCGACGACATCGCCGATATACTTCAGCAGCTGCCGGAGCGAGTTGTTGCCGAAGTGCTCTCATCGATGACGGAAACCGACCGCCTCCGGGTTGAAAGTGTTCTCGCCTATGATGAGAACACTGCTGGCGGTTTAATGGATACAGACACCATCTCTGTCCGCCCCAACCTGACTCTCGATGTGGTACTTCGCTACCTTAGGCGCCATGAACAACTACCGGAATCTACCGACAGCCTTTTTGTGATTAACCGGAGGGGCCAATATATCGGTCTCTTGCCACTATCCAAACTTCTCACCACAGATCCATCGGTGACAGTTCGCGAAGTGGTCAATACCGATGTGGAGCCAATACCCGCAGATATGCCCGACACAGAAGTCGCGCGCTTATTTGAGAAATATGACTGGATTACCGCACCGGTTGTCGATGAAGATAACCGCCTGCTGGGGCGAATCACCATTGACGATGTAGTAGATGTTATCCGAGAGGATGCAGATCACTCCCTGATGAGCCTTGCCGGCCTCGATGAGGAGGAAGACACCTTTGCCCCAGTAGGACGCACTGCGCGGCGTCGGGCCGTTTGGCTGGGTATTAATCTTCTCACAGCTCTGCTTGCCTCCTGGGTGATCAGTTTGTTCCAAAATACCCTGGACAAGGTGGTAGCCCTAGCAGTCCTAATGCCCATCGTCGCCAGCATGGGGGGCGTGGCCGGTAGCCAAACGCTGACAGTGGTCATTCGCGGTATGGCCTTAGGCCAGATAGGACGCAGTAATTTAAGCTGGCTACTTTCCCGTGAGCTGGGTTCGGCGGCACTCAATGCTCTTTTGTGGGCGCTTGTGATGGGCTTGATAACCGCCATGTGGTTTGGCGATATATGGATTGCGGTAATTATCCTTGCCGCCATGATAATCAACCTATTAACCGCCGCACTCGCTGGAGCGATATTACCAGTAGCATTGCGTGCCATGAATATAGACCCGGCACTGGCCGGCGGGGTAGCCCTTACTACAGTCACCGATGTAGTAGGCTTTATGTCTTTTCTGGGCTTGGCCACTTGGTACTTTAGCTAAACCACCTCTGAACCAAGCCCCCTTATTTACCGAAAGCGAATCAAAGATGTACGAATACGACGACTACGATGACGACCTGCCGAAAAGTAAAACTCAGGTCAAAAAAGAAATGCACGAGCTGCAGGATCTCGGCAAGCAACTAACCGAGCTCTCCAAGGCCCAACTGGCTGAAGTCCCCATAGATGAGGACTTGCAGGAGGCTATTGCTACGCTACATCGGATCAAATCCAATGAAGCTCGCCGGCGCCAGATGCAGTACATCGGCAAGTTGATGCGCAGTGCCGACCAAGAGGCGATAGAAACAGTGCTGAGCCGCTTTAAAGAGCGCGACCAACAACACCTGCGTTTCGATAAAATGGCTGAAGACTGGCGCAAACGACTACTGGAAGAAGGCAATAGTGCCCAGGGTGAGTTCTTTGACCAGCATCCCGGTGTCGACCATCAACAGCTGCGCCAACTGATTAGGGACTCCCATCGAGAAATCAAAAACAATAAGCCACCAACCAATCAACGAAAATTATTCCGCTATCTTCGCGACTTCTTTATCCAGGAAGCGGAATAAGGGCTCCGGGCGCTCCAGAGTTAACTGGCTGGCAGCGCCCGCAATCTAGACACCAGAAGTTATTGCGATTTCTTATCCCCAGAAGCCGGCACAAAGTCCAGGGCGAGAGAATTTAGGCAGTAGCGTAAACCAGTGGGCTCCGGGCCATCTTTAAAAACATGCCCCAAGTGTTCCCCGCACTTTGATAACACCTCAGTCCGCTTCAAGCCCCAGCTGTAATCGTCCTTTAAGACAATATTTTGTGGGTAGGCAACATCCCAAAAGCTGGGCCAACCAGTGCCCGATTCAAACTTCTGCTCAGAGCTGAAAACCGGTAAACGGCAACCCGCTGTGACATAAATCCCTTTCTCTTTGTTATTCAGAAGCTTGCCACTAAAAGCGGGCTCGGTACCTTTTTTCCAGAGAACCTTATAGCGATCCTCTGGCAGGATCTGCTTCCACACAGACTTAGGGATCTGATCGAGATCAGTCCCCTCTGCAATATGCTTTTCAGCTTGAGCGACCGTCATATTCTGGTCGCGCTGATGGTCATCTGCCTCAGAACACGCCGAAAGAGTGACGGCTGTAAAAAGAAGGAGGGGCAATAATGAATGCAACGCCATCTACAGTGCTCCTTTTACAGGGGATCCTCACTAAGATTAGATGGCTATTGCACACTGCCTCTGGATATTAAAACTCAAGCTGCAGGAGGAGACCTCTCTTCAGAGCCGACCCCAACCTGTGTCTTGTTCCCCTCGTGGTCCAGAACCGCGCCCTCTCGCTTGGCGCCATCTCCATCAAACAATTTCTCAAATCGCATTTGCGGGTCTGACCAGCCACCACTAATTCGGTAACTGACACTGGCGACCTTTTTCACCTGCTTTTTAAATGCCTTACTGATCAGGTAGACACCCGCAGCTGCAGGTAAGCCACCGGCTAGAGCTGCAACCAAAGCCAGGTTATTCCCAACTGGCAAAGTAGCCACCAACGTTAAATCCAGATCTTCGCGGACTAAATTAACCCGCCCCGCCATCTGCAGTTCACTGGTGGGTCCCTCTACCTGGATGGGTACAGCGATTAAAAGCTGACCATCGCCTTCAAAGACTACTTCGCCACGCACCCTATCAAAAGCCATACCACTCTTGTAAAGGTCAGTGAAATCAAGACGCAAACGTCGCGCCCAGGTATCAAAATTAAACAGTGACAATAGACGCAACACGGTAGAGCCTGTCGCACCGGTTGATCGCAGGAATCGGCCATCGCGAATATCAACCTTAAGCTCTCCGGAGAGAAGGCTTCCTTTCACCTGAGTCGGGGCCCCCTCCCACTTCAAAGCAGTTTCAAAGATCGCCGATTTACTCTCAATCAACGGCTCATGGCCCATCTTGCGCTGGATATCTGCAAGATCATCAGCCACCAATCGGCCGATAAATTGTGATGATTGCTGCCCCTCGGCACCCCTCATCCACACCAATTCTGCACCTAGCTCGCCATTGTGTTTGCCCTGTCCCTCGATGCGGAGCCCTCTCACCGTGCCGTGGATATCACTCACCACCAAACGATCTGCAGCTGTCCTCAACTTAAATGACCAGGGGCCCAGGGCCTCTTCACCTATTTGCAGGTTATCAGCACTAAAATCGATTTGAGGCAAACTAGTAAAATCAAACTGCGCCAAAGGATCCGCTACTACCTCCTCCGCAAAGGGGTCTAAGGGAAAAGCTTCATCACTGACTTCAGCCGGTTTCTCTGGCTGAGGCAGACGCAAATGAGCCAGTTTGAGGCGTAACGGTGTACTGCCATCCAATAAGCCTGTTAGATTTCCTGCAATCATTTCACTGTCAAATTTGAGCTTCCAATCCGTCCCCACTCCCTCACCGGTAACATGGATATGCTCAATTTCTGCAGAGCCCAACCGAAGCTGATCTGTACTGAGATCCAGGCGTATCGGAAGTGGCTCACTGCCACTACCCGCAGCCTCTCCTGGATTTTCTGCATTACTTGCAACAGAACTGGCTGCGCTTGGCTTCGCTGGTTCAGACAACTGGTAAATATCCAGCAGAGACTGCCAGCGAGGCAAGTCAACAGTGGAAATATCTCCAGTGACCGTCAACTCCCGTTTGGAGGGCAAATTTGCCTCAGCATTCAAGGCGATTGCAGCCCGATCTAACTCTCCATCAATCAGCCAGAATTGCCCCTGTAAATGTTCTCCATAGTCCAAGTGGAACAAGCTGCCCTGCTCTCCAATCGGCACTCGCAATACAAAATTGGTTTCTGTTTCCGCCGTCTTACCAAGTGGGTCAGGTAGGTTTACAGCCACACCGGCCAGGTTGGAAGTGAGCTCAAATACTGCGGCGTAAGGGGTTTCCGCTGATTTTGCAGGAATGGTCACCAGGGCTTGATAATCCATTTCTCCTTCCAGCCACTGCAGTTCTGGCCGCGAACTCCAAGCGTGTACCGACTCAACCAATGCATTGCCGTCGATAACCACCTGGGTATCCCGTGCATCCCCCTCGCCAATATGTTGGATACGAGCAGTCAGCGGGCGGCCCCACAATTTGCCATTAAGCTGGGTCCCTTCAAGGCCTGTCGCACTATCGTATTTCACCAAACCATTCAACGCAGTCGCATCGAGGCGGAGCCCTTTCAGTTGAAGGTCACCGTGCTTCAGGTTGACTTCAACCTGTTGCTCGGGAACTACGGATGACTGTCCCAAGGGTAGAGTTAAGGATACAACGCCATCCAAATTCCCCGTCAGGCTCCAATCATCAAAGGCACTTCCAAGGTGATCTCTGAGTGGTGATTCACGCAATAGTCGCAACCCATCGGCAGCGGGTCCAACCACCTCAGTTTGTACATCAAGGCGTGAGCCTCCACCCTTCTGAGGGGTTACCGCAACCAGAATATTTCCAGCATCCATATTCCAGAGCTTGGCTTTATCGGCATTGACCCGCACAATTTCATCATCGAGCAACAAACGGCCATCCACATCCCTGACCTCAGGCCACTCACTGGCGTAGTCTAGGCTCGCATTTGAAAAGTCGAGCGCCAACTGAATCGTTCTGCGCTTCTGGTGAGTCGCGAATGCTCTAAGGAATTCTTCTTTACCCTCTTTGCTATAACTGCTGCCGCGATAGATAAAGGCCGCACTCTCAACGCGCCCTTGATTGTTCTTACCCAGGCCAGTTTTCAACCAGCTGCGCAAATCATCGCTAACCACAAATGGCACCAGCTCTTCCTGGGTAATAACCCCCGCATCTTTTATCGATAGGGAAAGCACCAGATCCACAGGTCGTGTTTGGGCGTGGAAGGGTAGTGACAGCATAAACTGACCACCGACCTGACCAAGTTCACCGCCAAGCATCAGCGGGCCCGACAATACGTTGACTTCGTTCAACGCCTTATCGACATCCCAGGCTATGGTGCCGCTGGCTTGCTCAAACCCAAAAGCATTCTTATACAGACTGGGAAAGTGCGCCCCGAGGGAGGTACCGTCGAGTTCAACCCGGCCACTGGCGCCCTCAACCTGAAGATATCCACTCAACTGAGTAATTGCCGGGGCTCCTCGAAACGCCTCGACCGCAATATCTTCCAAGTTTGCGCTGATCTCTAACTGCCGGTCCGCACCAGCTCGCAGACGCAGGCTGCGCAACTGACCTTGGGGTTTTAGTGCACGTAACCATTCATCTGCAGCTCCCTCTAGTAACGACAAGCGATTTAAGATACTGCTCCAACCAGCGAGATCGACCAGATCTGCCATCAGGGCTATACCCTCTTGGCCACTGTTAACCTGCAGGTTCAGCGACGGCATTTTCAAGCCCTGCCAATCGATTTCAATATCCTGCAGCGCTAATCGCCAGTGCTCTCCCGGCAACCAGCGGCCCGACAAGTTGCCAGAAAAAGCGCGCAACGGAGCCAGTGTATGCTCTTCTATATCATCTCCTGCCCTTTGCATATCGGTCAGGCTTTCTACTTGGGCCAAGTCCACCTGGCCCACTATGCGATACCCACTTACGGCATCACTATGCAGCCACAAGCGGCCGTCTGCCCACTTCTTCCCCCGCCAGTGAAACCGGTCAGGTAACGGGGTGAGTTCGTGAAGCAAGCTGACAATGTCTTCATCCAGTAGCAACTCATTAAGCTGCATATAGCCGCGCAGTGAGAAGTGCTCTTTATCTTTGGGATTGCCCCGCCCCTCTAACACAACCCGTAGGGTCTCTTCATCAACTTGGCTACTCTCCCCTTCACGGGAAATAAAAGCCCGTGCAGTCAGTCGGTGAAAATCTCCGCTATTTTCCAGCTGGATTTCAGGCAAATTGATTTCTGCCAGCTGCTCATCGGGAAGGCGAACAGTGATCGCTGCATCACTGATTTGGATTTTGGGGCTCAACTGGAATAGGCGGGCCGGATCTGCCGCTTCGGGATTGGGTGCAGTGCTGCCTTCAAGCTTAAGCGGGGCATCGGGAAACCCCTGTAGATACCAGAGGCCATTTTCATCGCGGTTGAGCCCGGCCGAAAACTGATTCATTTGCAGGTCTTTCCAGACCAATTCCCGGTTCCAGAGACTGGAAAGTAGATCCAGCTGGAATAGGCCGTGCCCCATTCTCAGCTCACCGTGTTCCCCCAGACGCAGCCCATCCAGCTGCAATGCAACTTCAAGGGCCTCCCAACGCAGGGAAATACGATCCATCTGTACAGGAACGCCTAGCTGCTCACTAAGCCAATGACTAATCTGGGGACGATAGTTCTCTACCTGCGGGGACAGCAGTCGGCCTGTTTGCACGATGATTGCCAGAGCAATCACCAAACTTACCGACAGTAACCAGAACTTTCTTGCAATCCAGCGTATTACAACCATCGCTATACCCTCACCACCAAACAGGCATGGACCGAGCGCTGACAATAAGCTCTCTTAGCTTGCTGGCGAGTGAATAATGGATTACACAAGAACAATGTCATATTGCTCCTGGTTGTAAATGGGCTCTACCTGGAACTGAATCGGCCGACCAATAAATTCTTCAAGATCGGCGACATTAGCCGACTCTTCATCCAGCAAAAGATCTATTACCACCTGACTAGCCAGTACCATAATTTTTTCACTATCGTAAGAGCGCGCCTCTCGAATAATCTCGCGGAAAATCTCGAAGCAAACTGTCTCCGCACTCTTTAAGGTGCCCCTCCCACTACAAACAGAGCAAGGCTCACATAAAATCTGCCCCAGTGACTCACGGGTGCGTTTGCGAGTCATTTCCACCAACCCCAATTCAGAGACCCCGGTGATACTGGACTTGGCATGATCGCGCTCCAGGGTCTTTTCCAGGGTGCGCAAGACTTGTCGCTGGTGCTCGGGATCTTTCATATCGATAAAATCGATAATGATAATCCCCCCCAGGTTTCTTAAACGCAGCTGGCGGGCAATCGCTGTAGCGGCCTCCAGATTGGTCTTGAAGATAGTCTCTTCAAGGTTGCGATGCCCAACAAAAGCACCGGTATTGACATCAATCGTACTCATCGCCTCTGTCTGCTCTACGATCAGATAGCCGCCAGACTTCAAGGTGACTTTGTTGTGTAGTGCCCTTCTTATTTCCTCTTCAACACCGTATAAGTCAAACAGTGGGCGCTCACCGGGATAGTGTTCCAGGCGACCGGCAATTTCCGGCGCATATTTACCGGCAAATTCTGCCGCACGGCCGTGGGCCTCTCGGGAGTCTATACGAATCTTTTCGGTATAAGGGCGCGCAAGGTCACGCAATGCGCGCATAAATAGTGGAAGGTCCTCATAGATAACCGAAGGCACTGGACGCTCCTTAATGCGCTCATCCAGCTCCCCCCATAATTTGTACAGAAAGGGGATATCTCTCAGCAGCTCTTCCTCACTCACCCCCTCGGCAACGGTACGCAAAATGAAGCCCCCATCGGCCGACAAACCATCCTCTGCAAGGCGTAGAGAAGCTGCTTCAACCAACTGGCGCAATCGCTCGCGTTCGTTCTCGTCTTCAATTCGATTAGAGATACCGATATGGCGCGTCTGCGGCATATACACCAGGTAACGTGCAGAAACCGACAGATGGGTAGTCAGCCGGGCACCTTTACTGCTGATAGGGTCCTTCACTACTTGCACGATCAGTGACTGCCCCTCTCTGACTAGCGCGCGGATATCCGCTACCTCGGCATCCCGCGCCTCCATACCCTCTTCGTCGAGAGGTGCAATATCCGAGGCATGGATAAAGCCCGCACGCTCGAGGCCTATGTCGACAAAAGCGGCCTGCATTCCGGGCAGTACGCGAATCACCTTTCCCTTATAGATATTTCCTACAATCCCTCGCCGCGCACTCCGCTCCAGGTAGACCTCCTGGAGCACACCATTTTCTACCAGCGCAACCCGGGTCTCAGTCGGCGCAACATTAATTAACAGCTCTTCGCTCAAGATTGGCCCTCCTGCCAATAGGGAATGCCCGCATGATCCAGCATGGGGACTACAGCTTCCAATGGGAGCCCTACAACATTGCTGTAACTGCCACTAAAAGCTTCTACCAAGGCGGCACCAAAACCCTGAATACCGTAACCGCCAGCTTTATCGACAGGCTCTCCGGTACTCCAGTAATCCGCTATTTGAGCTTTGGACAAGTGGCGGAACCTGACTCGAGTTTCCACTACACGGCTAAACTGTCGATTCCGTGAACGCAAGCACACTGCCGTGAAAACAGAGTGCTCTACTCCCGATAGCGCCAGCATCATGGACTCAAAGTCAGCAAAATCTTGGGGTTTTTCCAGCAGCCTCTCACCTGCCATAACCACCGTATCCGCTCCCAAAGACCAGAGTCCCTGCGGGCTGTCAGCGGCTTGAAACCCGGCGACAGCCTTGTCGTGGGCCAAGCGTTCTATGTACTCAAGAGGGCTTTCAGCAGGTTGGCGCTGTTCTACAACAGCGGGGGACAATTGGGAGAAAGGCACCCCAATCTGGGCCAACAGTTCGGCGCGGCGCGGCGAACCAGAGGCCAAAAGAAGTCGATTTTCTGAAGCGCTTGTTGTCACTCTATTACATATTCCCTGTGGGTCAGCGGCTGATTATAGCGGCACTGTTCGAAAAATGATCGATTTTTTACACTGATTTACAGTGCCGACGAGACGGTCAACGAACGTGTAAACGCCCGGAAAGCCCCCTGAGCCACGGGGTCACCCAGGGCCAGAGCAGGGCTGTAGTCAGGGCGGGCCACAGGAAGGTCAGCCCGGGTACCGATTTCCCCTCAAGGCCGTGCACCCAGTTGCCCACCACTTGATGAATACCCACCAGAACAAATACCCACAACAATTGCTGGGCCGGATTAAATGCCCGGGTGCGCTGGTAAGTCAGTAAGCTGAAATAGGCGAGTACCGATAGGGCCAGGGCATGGGTTCCCAAGCTCGCCCCCGTAGCCAAATCCTGGACAATACCGATCATCCAAGCGAACCCCACCCCGAAGGTCTGGGGCATTCGAGTAATCCAGAATATCACCAGCAAAGCCGGAAATGCCGGCCGAAACCAGAGCCACTGCTGTGGCAGGGGCATAACCGAGAGAAGCAGTGACAGCAGAATAGTGACCGCGATAAACCAGCGGTTATTCGCTTGCAACAGAATGTCCTCCACTGCCAATGACCGCCAATACAAAGCGGCTGCGATTCATCCGCCCCCTCGGCAACACTTCAGCCTCCGCAAAAGGTTTACCCGGATCTCTCTGCACCGAGATAACCTCCCCGACCGGATAACCTGCGGGAAAGCGGCTACCCAAGCCGGAGCTGAGCAGCAAATCGCCCTCCCGAATATCACTGGTATTAGCAAGATGGCGTAACTTCAAGCGATACAGGTCACCTGTACCCTCGGCGACGGTGCGCATACTGTTGCGCAGAACCTGGACGGGAATGGCATGACTGGAATCAGTTATCAGCAGGATACGACTATAGGAGTCGCCAGCTTCAATCACCTGCCCCAGCAATCCACTGGCATCCATTACCGGGGTACCGATATCAATGCCGTCATCGCGGCCTTTGTCAATCAGCAGCACATGCTCCAAAGGGTCCGGGGTAACGCCAATTACCTGAGCCACCAATACTCGGTCATCGACCATTTCTGCTGAGTTCATCAGTTCTTTGAGCTGAGTGTTTTCCGCTTTTACGGCCGCCAATAGTTGGCTGCGCTGCTCCAGCAGTAAAACCTGGCGCTTGAGGCGGCTATTTTCCTCTTGCAGTTCTTCGCGAGAGCGAAACTGCTCATCGGCCCAATCGCCCACACGCTCGGGGGCTCCTGTAACCCAGTACAGTGGAGCAATAACTCCTGATAAGCGTTCTCTAACAGGCTGAAACCAATTGGTGTAATGATCGGAAACGATCAGCGTGATCGCGAGTATGATGAGAAAGCCCAGGCGGTATTCGGCAGAGGGACCGCGGGTAAATAGCGGTTTCACAGGCAATCCCCTCTTAACAAGTCAATCAAAGATGGTGAGAACAGTACAAGCCACAAAAGATGACTCGCATTTTTTTATTACAAGGAGCTTGCGGATATAGCCACAAGCTCCCTAGCAGTTTTCATAATACCGATGTCTACTAGTTAGACATCAGGTAGAGACGGCTGCGATCCAACATATCCAGCGCTTTACCGCCCCCCCGCGCCACACAGGTCAGCGGGTCATCGGCAACAATTACCGGTAAGCCCGATTCTTCCATCAACAGACGGTCCAGATCGCGTAACAGAGCACCACCACCAGTCAGCACCATACCGCGCTCAGCGATATCAGAAGCCAACTCGGGAGGGGATTGCTCCAGTGCACTTTTGACAGCCTGCACAATACCTGTCAGAGGCTCTTGCAGGGCTTCGAGAATTTCGTCGGAGTTCAAGGTAAAGCTGCGAGGCACGCCCTCGGCCAGATTGCGTCCGCGCACATCAATTTCGCGAACTTCACTGCCTGCATAAGCACAGCCAATTTCCTCTTTGATCCGTTCAGCAGTTGCATCACCAATCACACTGCCGTAGTTGCGACGCACGTAGTTGACGATAGCTTCATCAAAACGGTCACCGCCGATACGCACCGAATCGGAATAAACCACACCATTCAGGGAGATAATGGCGATCTCAGTGGTGCCCCCACCGATATCCACCACCATGGAGCCGCTCGCTTCCTCGACATTCAAGCCTGCGCCTATGGCAGCGGCCATGGGCTCTTCGATCAGTGACACTTCGCGAGCACCCGCACCCAGGGCCGACTCGCGAATCGCGCGGCGCTCCACTTCTGTGGACTGGCAGGGAACACACACCAGCACTCTCGGACTTGGGCGCATCCAGCTATTTTCATGCACTTTCTTGATAAAGTGCTGCAACATTTTCTCGGTCACTTGGAAGTCGGCAATAACACCGTCCTTCAGCGGGCGAATAGCGGTAATATTGCCAGGAGTCCGGCCGAGCATGCGTTTGGCTTCTACTCCGACAGCCTCAACGATTTTCTGGCCATTGTAGTGACGGATTGCGACGACTGAGGGTTCGTCGAGTACTACGCCGCGATCGCGAACGTAAATCAGCGTGTTGGCAGTTCCCAGGTCGATGGAGAGATCACTGGAAAACATACCCCGCAAACGTTTAAACATGGAATTCGATTACCTTGTACTAATTATCAGCCCCCAGGTTGGGCACTGCGGGCGCGGCTTCTTTTATGGATACAAATCCTAATTAGTCCGCAAAAATAATTCTGAGTTCCGAGCCGCATTTCGAATCGGATTCTACGCAAAATACCGGAGTCTCTCATCACTCGGCAGGATTCGGCAAACTCTAACAACCGCTAGGCATCAGGGCAAGGCTGAAGGGAGGTCATTTGAGGCCCGCTATCCATTACTGCCGGAGCCGGTGAGAATATAACCCCAATGTGCTAAATTTGCCGGTTCTGCCCGCCGCAAATAATCCGGGCAGTTTTCGACTCGCAACTCAAGCTGGAGGAGTCCATCACCATGGCAGTGGATACGCAAACTGTAGAAAAACTGGCGGAACTGGCCCGTATCGCCATATCCAAAGAAACCATCGAAGAAGTCAGCAACCGCCTCGGCGATGTATTGCAACTGGTCGACCAGCTGCAATCCACCAATACCGATGGTATCGCTCCGATGGCGCACCCACTGGACGAGATCCAGGAGCTGCGTGCCGACGCAGTGACAGAGACTGACAAGCGCAAAGACTTCCTAGAATTGGCTCCCCAAACCGAAGAAGGCCTCTACCTGGTTCCCAAAGTAATTGATTAGCCGGCCCAACACTGACGAAATTCACCTAAATACCCAGCCCTCAGCCCGTCTAGAGCCTTTAAGGGAATAATATGCATCAGCTTACTATCGCCGAGATCATCCGTGGATTGCGGAGCAAAGAGTTCTCGAGTACAGAGCTAACCCGCCATTTACTCGGCCGCATCCAGCAACTGGACAGCAACTACAACAGTTTTATTACCGTCACCGAAGAGAGCGCTCTGGCACAGGCCGCAGCCGCCGACCAACGCCTGGCCAACGGGGAGGCACCGGCACTGTGCGGTGTGCCCATCGCCCACAAAGATATTATTTGCACTAACGGCGTGCGCACCAGCTGTGCCTCAAAAATGCTGGATAATTTTATCCCTCCCTACGATGCCACGGTGGTAGATAACCTCAACGCTGCCGGAACCGTCTCCCTGGGCAAGACCAATATGGATGAATTCGCCATGGGCTCATCCAACGAAAGCAGCTTTTACGGCCCAGTAAAAAACCCTTGGAATACCCGCTGTGTGCCCGGCGGTTCCTCCGGTGGCTCAGCTGCGGCAGTTGCTGCACAACTGATACCCGGCGCCACAGCTACCGATACCGGCGGCTCTATTCGCCAGCCGGCAGCGTTGACAAATACCACCGGGCTGAAGCCCACCTACGGGCGTATTTCCCGCTATGGCATCGTAGCCTACGCCTCCAGCCTGGACCAGGCTGGCCCCATCGCCCGCAACGCAGAAGATGCGGCTTACCTGCTATCCGCCATGGCCAGCCACGACCCGAAAGATTCCACCAGCCTGAAGCAGCAGCCCACTGACTTTACCGCCGAACTGAATAACCCGATTGCCGGGCTGCGGATCGGAGTACCCCGGGAGTACTTTGGGGAAGGTCTTAACCCTGAAACCGCAAGCCGGGTTCAGGAGGCTTTGAGAGAGTTTGAAAAGCTGGGTGCGCAACTGGTCGATATCAGCCTGCCACATACCGAGTTAGCGATACCTGCTTACTATGTGATCGCCCCCGCTGAAGCCTCTGCCAACCTATCTCGATTCGATGGGGTGCGCTATGGCTACCGCTGCGAAGAGCCCAAAGACCTGCGCGATCTCTATATGCGCTCCCGCGGTGAAGGCTTCGGCGAAGAAGTGCAGCGTCGAATCCTGGTAGGCACCTACGCCCTGTCCGCCGGTTATTACGATGCTTATTACAACAAAGCCCAACAGGCCCGACGCCTGATCAAGCAGGACTTTGTCGAAGCATTCGAAAAAGTGGATGTGATTATGGGCCCCACGACCCCCTCCCCCGCTTTCGAGCTTGGCGCAAAGAGCGCTGACCCAGTAGCTATGTACCTGGAGGATATCTACACCATCGCCACCAACCTGGCGGGGCTGCCGGGTATGTCTGTACCCTGTGGCCTGGTGGACAATATGCCGGTGGGCCTGCAAATTACCGGTAATTACCTGGAAGAGGCGCGCATGCTCAACATCGCCCACCAATACCAACAGGTAACCGACTGGCACAAAGCCAGCGCCGTATAAGGAGATAAATTGTGGAATGGGAAATCGTTATCGGGTTGGAAATTCACGTCCAGCTCTCCACCCAGTCAAAACTCTTTTCCGGCGCCAGCACCCGCTTTGGCGCCGAGCCGAATACCCAGGCTTGCGCTGTGGACCTGGCTATGCCGGGCACCCTGCCAGTACCGAATGAAGAAGCATTTCGCTTTGCAGTAATGTTCGGCCTGGCGATGAACGCAGAGATCGGCAAGCGCTCTGTTTTTGAACGCAAGAATTACTTCTATCCCGACTTGCCCAAGGGCTATCAAACCACTCAATTGGAACAGCCGATTGTCGGCCCAGGTGAAGTGGAAATTCACCTGGAAGATGGCAGCAGTAAGAAGGTGCGTTTGCATCACGCTCACCTGGAGGAAGATGCCGGTAAATCCCTGCATGAAGATTTCCACGGAATGTCCGGTATCGACCTGAACCGCGCAGGTACGCCACTGATTGAGATTGTCTCTGAACCGGATATGCGCAGTGCCGCCGAGGCTGTGGCCTACCTGAAAAAAATTCACAGCATCGTAACCTACCTGGGCATTTCCGATGGTGATATGTCCCAGGGCTCACTGCGCTGTGATGCCAATGTATCCGTGCGCTTGAAAGGCGAAGAAAAACTCGGCACCCGTACAGAATTAAAAAATATCAATTCTTTCCGTTTTGTCGAGCGCGCAATTAAAGTCGAAGCTGAACGTCAGATCGATATCTTGGAAGACGGCGGCACCATTACCCAGGAAACCCGCCTCTACGACGCGGACAAAAATGAAACCCGCTCTATGCGCAGTAAAGAAGTGGCCAATGATTACCGCTACTTCCCCTGCCCGGACCTTCTGCCAGTTGTACTCACTGATGAATATGTCGAGCAACTGCGCAACATCCTGCCAGAACTGCCTGATGCAAAAGCAGCCCGCTTCCAAGCGGAATACCAACTATCCGCTTATGATGCAGACCAGCTGACACAGGAGCGTGCCAGTGCAGACTATTTTGAAACTGTGAGTAAATCCTGTGGCGAATCCAAGCTTGCTGCCAACTGGATTAACGGTGAACTGGCAGCGCTGCTCAACCGTCGTGAACTAACTATTTCACAATCCCCGGTTTCTGCCGACCAGCTGGCTGGACTAATCGCGCGCATCAAAGACAACACCATTTCCAGCAAAATCGCCAAACAGGTATTCGAGGCTATTGCCGACGGAGAGGGCAGTACCGACGAAGTCATCGAAAAACGTGGCCTGAAACAGGTTTCGGATACCGGCGCTATCGAAAAAATGGTGGATGAAGTGATCGCTGCAAGCGATGCCCAAGTAGAAAACTACCGCAAGGCCGATGAATCAAAGCGCCCCAAAATGATGGGGTATTTCGTCGGGCAAATTATGAAAGCGTCCAAAGGGCAGGCAAACCCACAGATGATTAATAAAATTCTCAAACAAAAATTGGACGCACTGCTTTAACCCTCAACATTTCAAGACCTGGGCCGGGCTTCGCCCGCCCCCTATTTATGTAGCAAGGATATAGTTTTGAGCCTGAAAAAAGACAAACAGAAAGTACTCGGAGAAGTTTTTGACGAGGAGCGTATTGCTGGATTCTTGATTGGCGAAGCTCCCGCAGGCGTAAACCGGGATTTTCATCTTCTCGAGCGCGCCTACCGAAGTATGAAAGCAGAGAGCTTTGCCACATTTATAAAATTATTTCTCGCTGAAGGCCTGGATCTGAACAGTCCTGGTCCCGATGGAAAAACTCTGCTGGCACGTATTGCTGAACACCGCCAGGGCGCAGAATATAGCGAGATTTTAAAAGCCGCTGGCGCCAACTGAGAACTCTGGAAATTTAGGCATCGTACCAGCGAAAGGTGAGAGTATGACTTCAAATCCCGTTCACGGTATCGACGCATTGGTGCGCGGTATCCACTTGATTACCCGGCGTGAGTTACGCCCATTTATCCTGGTGCCATTACTAATAAATCTGGTGCTGTTTATTATTATCAGTAGCATAATGATTTCACAGCTCGGAGGGCTTACCGATTATATAAGTAGCCTGCTTTCCCACACGCCGGTAAATACGGAGAATATGTCCTGGTGGGAAGCCATTATGGCCAAGGGTGCAGCATGGACCGCCAGTGTTTTTCGCTGGCTGGCCTGGATTATTGCACTAATAGTGCTTTTCCTATTTTTCCTTGCTTACGGCTATTTATTTAGCGTCATCACCAACATTATTGCCGCCCCCTTTAACGGTTTGCTCGCTGAGAAAGTAGAGGAACTGCTAACCGGTAAAGCTCCTCCTGCCGAGCCGATAATTCAAATGGTATGGCGTACCCTGGGCCGGGAATTGCGTAAGCTGGGTTACTTTATATTTTGGGGTTTGATCGTATTTATAATTGCCACCATCACCAGCTGGACCATTATTATCCCCGCAGTGCTCACCGCAGTTTGGGGCGCTTGGTGTATGGCTATTCAATACGTTGACTACCCACTGGATAACCACCAGCGGCCATTCGATGAATTAAAAACGGTACTGCGCCGCCGTAAACTCACTAGCCTTACCTTTGGTGGGACCGTGATGCTTGCCAAAATGGTGCCGATTTTAAATATCTTTATTATGCCTGCGGCAGTTGCTGGCGGTACGGCTCTGTGGATTGAGCGACTTCGTATTGAAGGGGATCCGGGGACTCAAACTCCAGTACTTCAGTAACCTTACCAGTAAGATAGGAAGCCCTCTCGTACAGAGGGCTTTTTATTTTGACTCTATCTTCCCGATGTTTTCTTCTTTTTCAGTGCGCGATACCAGGGCTGCTGATCCTTGGCGATATAAGCGCTAGCCGACAGGCAATTGGCCAAATCCTCAAGCTCCTGGGTAAGCACTTCACCTGAAAATTTTTTTCTTACCATCTGCTGGAGCTTGTCTGCCAACAATGCATCACGCAACCCCTCTGGCCTCTGAATACCTGCAGAAAGAATTTCAGGAATCCACTCAGACAGATCCCGAACCGTTATCCAATCATTTCCCTGCTCAGGATAGCCAGAAAAATCCGTATCGAATGCCAGGCCGGAATCGTTACTAAGAAAAGTATTATTTAACAAATGGTTGGAGTTTTTGAACCTCATAAAGAACTGCTTGGCATCACCCCTTGAAGGCAGCAACTGAGTGTCATCCTCCAACATCATTGGCTTCAGCTTAATCAAATCAGATTCCGCCACCCCCAATTCCAGTAATTTATGGGTCAGCAAAAACTCCTTTCTGCCTACCCCCTCATTCACTCTGCGAGCAGAAAGCTCTACTCCCCCGCCAAGCAAAGCGAGAAAGTCACTCACAATATCACCACCGTGCAAGGCTTCCCGACTGAAAAGCCTCACTTTGAGGGAATCAGCTCCAAATACATCCGCCCACAACTTTAACTTGGTAAAATAGTCGTAGTAAATTTCAATATCTTTACTGAAAGAAGGGAAAGCCCCTTCATCGTGGCCGAGTAATTTACTCGAGGAGCTCCGATTGGAGGCCGCTCCTCTAGCTCCTTGCTTCTTGAAAGATATTGCCTGTAAGTCTTGCCTACGCAAGTAAACAATTACCACAATCTTATCGAAATACTTGCTACATACTCTCTGAACAAGCTCGATACTATCGCGCTGATACAGATAGGAAAGATGCTCAGCTGAAACTATCACTTGCTCACTGCGGCTCGCAGCAAGCAGCTCATCAAGTCGGGAATTTACCTGGAAATGGACACGACCCTTCTCTTTGCATACATCAATACACCCTGAAGAGTTCCCCTTTTTCCCAAGGGAAAGAAATCCAAAGCCTGCCTGGTCCAGAGCCTGTACTTGCTCCTTCATTGCCAATTGAAGGGAGCTGGAGCCAGTTTTATGGAAACCGATATGTAAATAAAGGATACGCATCCGAATATGAACTGTAATTTTTATTGAACGAAGGATGTCAATTTCAGGCCGCAAGTAGACTCCAGTATTACCGGTGTCATCTGAAGTTGCAGGGCCTTACTTCACGTAATAGGCCAAATTTGTTTAATTTTAGGACAGATTTGAAAGTTTGAATCAAATTAAAGCCTCTACTGGTACATTCGTCACAGTTTAAACCTTAACAAAGCAAAGGAGCGGTGAATAGCAGGAGGGGGAAAAGCATTCTCGAGCAGGTAGTAAGTGCTGTAAGGGCTAACCCCCTTACAGCACACAGGAGAATCAGTGCCGACGTGGACGACGATGACCTCCAGAGCCACCGCGACGCCCATCGCGATCGCCGTGACTGCGCTGAACTTTCACATTGGGCGGTTCAACCAAAAGCTCTTCTGGCGGCACTTCGCACTTGAGCTTGCCACCGAGCAGCTGCTCAATGGGCTCCAGACGCATGGCATCATCTTCACAGGCGAAACTGATAGAGGTGCCCGTTTTACCCGCCCGACCAGTTCGGCCAATGCGGTGAACATAATCCTCCGGCTCTTCAGGCAAAGTGAAATTCACCACATGGCTGATACCGTCGATATGAATACCACGCCCGGCGACATCGGTAGCTACCAGCACCTTGGTTTTACCAGACTTAAAGTCATCAAGGGTGCGAACCCGCTTGTTTTGCGCCACTTCACCGGACAACAGGCCCGCAGAAATGCCGTGAGCGAGAAGCTGCTCGTGCAAGCGGCGGCATTGGTCGCGGCGGTTGGCAAAAACAATCAGGCTATCCACTTCTTCTCGCTGCACAATGTTGTAAAGCAAGGTGTACTTTTCTTCGCTGGCGGACAGGTAAACATGCTGCTCCACGGTATCTGTGGCAACCCTCTCCGGCTCAATCTCCACAACTACCGGATCATCCGTCCACTGCTCCACCAGATCATCAACTTCGGGAGTAAATGTGGCGGAGAAGAACATAGTTTGGCGATGAGTTTTACGCGGCGTCTGACGAACAATGCGGCGCACTTGGGGGATAAAGCCCATGTCCAACATGCGATCCGCCTCATCGATCACCAGGACTTCCACCTGATCCAGGAAGCAATCCCGATTGCTGACAAAGTCCAGCAGGCGACCCGGCGTCGCCACCAGGATATCCACCAGCCGCTCATTCAGGTTTCTCTGCTGCTTGTCATAATCCATACCGCCCACCAGGGTATGAATTTCCAGCTCGGTGTGTTTACACAGTGCCTTGGCATCATCGGCAATCTGCATTACTAGCTCACGGGTCGGAGCGATAATCAGGGAGCGGGCTTCGCCGGCATAGCGCTCACCTTCAAACGGGTGCTTGAGCAGATCGTCAATCACTGTGATCAGGAAGGCCGCTGTCTTACCGGTACCGGTTTGTGCCTTACCCACCAGGTCGTGGCCATTGAGGGTGTGGGGAAGGGAGCGACCCTGAATTGGCGAGCAATACTGGAAACCCAGATCGTGGATAGCGTGCATCAGCTCATTGGGCAGTCCCAGGTCGTGGAAGCGGACCTTGCCCTCCTGTTCTGGAACCTGGAATTCATCCAGGGACCAGGGCGCTGCGGGTGCCGCTGGCTTTCTGCTGCGCTGGCGCCCTTTTTGAGCATTTCTGCTACCGCCCCGGCGCGACTTCCCCTCCGCTTGTGCGGATTTTGTACGCCCCTTGGCAGCCTTATCAGACGGCTTTTGCCCTTCTTTTCGGCGTCCGGAGCTGTCTTCTCCCCGGCGGGAGCCCTTATCCTCTTTGGAGGAGGATCGGCGGAACAACTTTCCTATCAAGTGAAATACTCGCTCAAATGTTCAAATAATCGGCGAGTATAACATCTCTACGGGGATCCCTGCCCGCTATAGTGACGGCACAGCCAGTAATCCACACTGAAAAACCGCCCAGCCCCACTACAAAATAGCGCCAGCAGCATAATGAAATAAGTAGCTGCAAACTCAATACCATTTTTCAAGATGGTCACTCCTCCAGTTTCCACAAGCCATTCATAATTGCCGTGCTCCTTGAGTAAACCGACAATCTTCTCTTTACGCACTGAGGCTTCATCAATCAGATCCTTGCGCCACTCCCAGGGCACACTCAAGGTTTTATCCGGCAACGCAGACCAACCGTTCTCCCAGTGGGCCGTATAGGCTGCCACTGCCATCACAAACATCAGGGGAATCGCCACCAGCCGAGTTGCTACGCCCAGCAAGATGGCGATGCCACCTAAGAATTCCACCAATGCAGCTATCCACGCCATCAACATCGGCGCTGGAAGCCCCAACCCCCAATCGGGATTGCCAAACCAGGCAGCGACATCTTCGATATTATTCATCTTATTCATGCCGGCCAGGATAAAAATTGGCGCCAAATAAATCCGTAGTAATAATGGCCCCAGCCAGTCTATTTTGCGTACATAATGTACAAAGCAGTTGTACCAACCGCTCAGACTATTCATAGCTCCACTCATTTAGCTCACTCTCTTATCGGTGTCTTTGTTCACTTTAGTCGAGTGATATCGCCAACTCTTACACAGCCCTATCTCAGCGCCCAAGAAAGCACATCTATGCTTGCAGAACCCAAGTAACTTGAGAGCAACCTGGTGGGGAAAACTTACGTACTGGTCCACGGGCTATTTCATGGAGGCTGGTGCTGGAGCAGAGTCGCCCACCTCCTGCAACGTAATGGACATCGAGTGTTCACCCCCACCCATAGTGGCCTGGGGGAACGCAAACACCTACTCTCTCCCTCCGTTGGCCTGGATACCTTTATCCAGGACCTGATCAATACAATCCTTTGGGAGGAGTTGCAGCAAGTCACCCTTGTGGGCCACAGCTTTGGGGGAATGGCCGCAACCGGTGCCGCCGACGCTCTACCCGAACGGGTACACCGATTGATCTACCTGGATGGCGCTGTTCCTGAGCCAGGGCGCCCATTCAGCAGCCAACTTCCCAGCGGTATAGAGGAGCAGCGATTAAAGCAGGCGCAAAATATCGACGGCACTCTGTGCATTATGCCGCCACCACCAGAAGACCTAGGGATAACCCACCCCGATGATATCCGCTGGCTAAACCGCCGTATGACCCCACATCCCATCAAAACACTACTGGACCCGATCTATTTACAGCGCCCTCCAGAACAGGGCCCTCCTTGTACTTTCATTCACTGCACCCAACCCGAGTACCCACCAGCCATCTACAGTAGCCGCAAAGCAAAGCGGATAAGCGGGTGGCTTTATCGGGAGGTAGCAATAAACCACGACTGTATCATTAATAAGGCAGAAATTGTGGCCAAACTACTTGAGGAAAGTCCGTAATCAGCACTGGGCGCAGGCGCCGTTTGTACCGTAGAATGTCGAACCTTTTTGCAGTACTACCCCGCCTTCTCCCGGCAGACTGAAAGCCTCTCAGAACTTTGGCCCGCCGCCCGTTTTCAGCTGTATTTGCGAAGGCCAGGGCCTGTTAACAACCCCCCCCGCAGGATTAATTTTTTGTCAAAATTAGCCCAGACCCCAGAACCCTCTATCGAGACCAGTAACAAGAGCTCAGGTTTTTCTTTGTTCAAGCTTTACCGAAATGCCACTAAAACCGAACTGTCGCACCTAACCACCTTGGGAGGCCCCTTGGTGGTCAGTAACCTGGCTGTGGTGAGCATGGGAGTTGTCGATACTCTGGTAGCAGGACGCGCTGGAGAAGTAAGTCTCGCTGGGCTCGCCCTGGGGGCCAGTATTTGGGCTGTTTGCGCAGTGACACTAATCGGCCTGCTCGCTGCTATCTCCCCGGTTGTTGCACACTTGCGCGGTGGCCGCGATGAAGCTGGCTGCGCCAGGCAACTGCACCAGGCGCTGTGGATCGCACTGATCGGTGGCATCCTGGTGTTTTCCGCCCTGCTTGCGGTTCCTATCTGGAGCCACTGGATAGACACGGAAGAGCCTGTCCGCAAGGTGATGGAGGGCTATGTACTGGCCCTGACTGTCGGCACCCTGCCTTTTGCACTCGGCACGGCGTTGCGCGGTTACTGTGAGGGTATGGGACAAGTGCGCCCGGTAATGCGCATCTATATCACTGCCGCAATTTTAAATATTCCCCTGGATATTCTTTTGGTGTTTGGTGCCGGCCCCATACCGGCAATGGGAGGGGCAGGATGTGGGTGGGCGACCGCAGCGGTCAGCTGCCTGATCGCACTGGCACTCTTCTGGCACGCGAACACTGATCCGGTCTACCACAAGCTAAAACTTAGGCTGTTACCGCCTCGCCCCCACTGGCCAACCCTGCGCCACTTGCTCGCAGTTGGCCTGCCAATTTGTGTGGGTGCAGCCAGTGAAGTTACTTTTTTTGCCAGCCTTACTATTTTGCTTGCCCCTTATGGCGCAGCCATTGTCGCCGCCCATCAGATCAGCATGAATGTGGGCTCGATTTTTTACTTGGTCGCACTAGCACTGGCCCAGGCCCTGAGTATCCGCACCGCCCAACTACTCGGTCAGGGACGGCCAAAGCGCGCGCGCTTCTGTGGCAAAGTGGGCATCAGTAGCGGGCTAATCTACGCACTGGGCACCGGTGTTCTTTTGATTACCCTGCGCACCCTGTTTGTTCAGGCCTACACCAGCAATGAAGAAATTATCGCGGTGGCCACCAACCTGCTATTGCTGTGTGCCGCATTCCAGCTCGTGGATGTCACCCAGGCAATGACCTGGGGCGCACTGCGCGGATATAAGGACACCAGTGCGCCCATGTTTATACAGCTATTTTCCTACTGGCTGGTGGGGCTTTCTACCGCCTACTGGCTGGGAGAGAGCTTCTGGGGGGTATACGGTTATTGGACCGGTGTCTGTATCGGCCTGGGAACGGCTTCAATCCTGCTGGGAATTCGCTTTTGGCGAACCAGCCGCAGAGCCATCGAGCGAACCTACGGATACACGTAATTCGGCGCGTATCACATTCCTCGGGAACGTATTGACTATACTGGCGCTCCAAAGTCCCAATCTGTGCCGGACACAAGGCTCTCCGGCACACCCAGATATACGAAGTTGACCGGAGTGCCGAATGATCCCGCGCCAATCCTCCCGAAGGACCCGACACCTGCTAAGCCTGGCTTTACTGCTTTCATCCACCCAGGCCCTGAGCGCCGATGACAGCACTGGCGAAGAGACAGAAGCAGTCCCCCAGGCTGCCAATATGCAGCTGGACCAACCGGTGATCACAGAGCTGGGGCCACCCACCAACGCTGCCCCTACTGAAGAGCAATCCCAGTCGGCAGATGCTGGTTCTGAAGAAATTTCCCTGCCCCAAGCGGAAAATCTGGAGCTGGACCAACCTATCCAGGAACTGGATAAACCGGCAGCCCCTACCGAAACCACTTCCACTGCCGATAAAGAAACTGAAATAGTTATACCTCAACCCGATTTACCGGAGCCCGGCACCATCTCCCTGGTTCCGGGAGAGACGGCCAAGCCTCTGCGATTATTAGGCTCAGAGGTTCCCCCCGCGACCTCTACGCGCCTGGCCTGGTCTCCCAGCCAACACTTCGAAGGGGTCTATAGCCCCACCGCTGTATTGGTGGTTAACGGCGCCAAGCCAGGGCCGGTTCTCTGCCTTACTGCGGCAGTGCACGGTGATGAGCTGAACGGTGTGGAAACCGTGCGGCGGGTTATGTACGACCTGGACGCAGACCATTTAAGCGGTGCGGTAATTGGCGTACCCATCGTCAATCTGCAAGGCTTCCATCGAGGCTCCCGCTACCTGACTGATCGACGCGACCTGAACCGGCACTTCCCCGGCGATCCCAATGGCTCTTCGGCCTCGCGAATTGCCAATTCATTTTTCCACGAAGTGATCAGCCACTGTAACGCCGTGGTGGACTTACATACGGGTTCTTTTTATCGCACCAACTTGCCACAGTTGCGCGGCGACTTAACCAATCCCAAGGTAGTGAAAATGACCCAGGGTTTTGGCTCCACTGTGGTGCTGCACAGCGCCGGAGCCAAGGGTACCCTGCGCCGCGCCGCTGTGGAGGCAGGTATCCCCACCGTCACTCTGGAAGCCGGAGCACCGATGGTGCTGGATGAGCTATCGGTAAGTCACAGTGTGAAAGGTATACGCACTCTGCTCAACCAGCTGGGTATGGTGAGTAAATTCCGCCTCTGGGGCGATCCCGAACCGGTTTACTACACCTCCACCTGGCAGCGGACATCGACTGGCGGGGTTATCTTTAGTGAAGTCCAGCTCGGCGAGTTTGTGCGTAAAGGCGACTTACTGGGAACAGTAACCAACCCTATTACCAATGTACGCACAGAAATTCGCTCCGAGCACAACGGCCGTATTCTCGGCATGGCATTAAACCAGGTCGTGCAACCGGGATTTGCCGCCTACCATATCGGCATCCAGGCTCCCCAGGAACAAATCAGCCAGCCCCAGGAAGTAGTAGCGGAAGAGTCGGTCGCTGACAAATCAGAGAGCAAAGTCCCGGCCACTCCAGAAAACCGCCAACCGCCGACAGAAGGTGAGGAGTAAATCCTCACCTGTTAATCACTGACTTTATCGATCACCGTCACTTCGGGCATTGCCAAAGGTTCCGGTTGAAGGGTGATATGGTCGATATCGAAGCGCTTGACCAGGGTTTCCCGCAAGCGCTCCAGTACGCTGGGCCAAGCCTGCAAGTCATCCACCACAATATGGGCCGACAGGGAAATAGTGCTGGAATCCAAGCGCCAAATATGGAGATCGTGCACAGAGCGCACCCCGGTTACCGCCGCCAGAGTCTCGCCCACAACCGGAAGGCTCAACTCCCTGGGCACCCGCTCCATCAATACATCGATTGCATCCCTGAGCAGTCGCACGCAGGAAACCAGGATTAACAGACAAATAAGCAGTGAAAGCAGGGGGTCGATGGGTACCCAACCGGTAAAATAAATCACAGCTCCGGAAGCCAGTGCTGCGACAGAGCCCAGCATATCGCCCATCACATGCAAAAGCGCACCGCGAATATTGAGCGTGCGCTCGCCTTTTAATAAAACCCAGGCCGCCAGAATATTAATCAGCAACCCCATGGCCGCAATCAACATCACCGTACTGCCGTGCACCGGCTGGGGATTGCGCAACCTATCAATAGCCATAAAAGAAATACCGACCACGATCAGTAGCATAATCAGGCCGTTGGTTACCGCAGCTAAGACCTCCGCTCGCCCCCAGCCAAACGACAATTCCCGATCAGCGGGTTTTTTCGCCAGTACTGCGGCAATAGCCCCCAGTGCCAAGGCAAAAGTATCGGTCAGCATATGGGCGGCATCACCGAGCAATGCCAGTGAGCCAGATAGCCAACCACCTATGGCTTCAACTATGGAAAAACTGAGAGTGAGAACCAGTGCAATAATTAATGGGCGCAAAGCCCCATTGCCGGTTCGGTGGTGGACATGATCATGCATAGGCTCCCTCCTCAAATCCCTGTGGCAGCTCCGCAGGTATAACTATTTTTGCCCTAAGGTAATTCGCTCCCAACCGGAATAATCCCTGCGACTTGAAACTTTATTCAATCCCGCCGCAGAAAAAATATCCCGCACGCTCTCAGCTTGCTGCCAACCGTGCTCCACCATTAGCCAGCCATCGTTTTCCAGGTAATCGCTAGCGGTTGTGGCGATATGCTCAATATCTGCCAAACCCTGTCGCTCCGCCACCAACGCAGTGCGGGGCTCAAAGCGCACATCGCCCTGCACCAAGTGCGGGTCAGATGCATCGATATAGGGAGGGTTGCTGACGATCAGGGAAAACAGCTGTGGCTCCAAACTGGAAAACCAATCGCTCTGGATAACTTGCACATTTTGCAGCTTGAGGGAGCGCCGGTTTTCCTCTGCCAGTGCTACCGCAGCGGGTGATTTCTCCGCTGCAATAATTTCCCATCCCGGTCGCTCCGACGCCAGAGCCAGTGCAATAGCACCAGTGCCAGTGCCCAGGTCCAATGCTCGCAACCTGCCCTGGGGGAAAAACTCCAGCGCCGTCTCCACCAATAATTCAGTGTCCGGGCGGGGGATCAGGGTGGAGGAATCCACCTTTAGCGGCAGGGACCAAAATTCGCGCTCACCGATAAGGTGTGCCACCGGCTCTCCCGCTTGCCGGCGCTGGAGCAACTGCTCATAGTGCACTTGCTCAGCTTCACTCAATTCGTATTCCGGCCAGGTATAGAGCCAGGTGCGCTCGCGCCCCAACACACTGCCGAGCAGAAGCTCTGCATCCAGGCGCGCGCTATCGCTATCGGTTAATTGGGCACAGCGTGCGATATTTTCCTTGACGCTGGTCATGGAGAAAAACCTATAAAAACGCCGCTCGAGGCGGCGTAAAAATCTGGATTTATTGGGCCAGGGCTGCCAACTGATCGGCCTGGTATTCCGTGCGCAATGGCCCGATCACCTCCCCCAGAGACCCCTGCATAATCTCATCGAGTTTATAGAGAGTGAGGCCGATACGGTGATCGGTAACCCGGCCCTGGGGATAGTTGTAGGTACGGATTCGCTCAGAGCGATCACCGCTGCCCACCAGGCTGCGGCGGGCATCGGAAATTTCCTGGGCCGCCGCCGTTTCCTGCGCAGTATTGAGCTTCGCTTGCAACAGTGCCATCGCCTTGGCTTTGTTTTTGTGCTGGGAGCGCTCGTCCTGACACTCCACCACAATCCCCGTGGGAATATGGGTTAAGCGCACAGCGGAATCAGTTTTGTTAACGTGCTGACCACCGGCACCGGATGCACGGTAGGTATCCACACGTAAATCCGCTTTATTAATTTCAATCGCATCGCGCTCATCCGGCTCCGGCATCACCGCGACCGTACAAGCCGAAGTGTGGATACGACCCTGGGATTCTGTTTCAGGAACCCTTTGTACCCGGTGCGCACCGGACTCAAATTTTAATTTTGCGTAGACATCTTCACCGGCGACGCGAGTGATAATCTCCTTGTAACCCCCATGCTCACCGAAATTTTCGCTGACAATTTCTATTCGCCATCCCTGCTTCTCCGCATAGCGAGAGTACATGCGGAACAGATCACCGGAGAAAATAGCTGCTTCATCACCACCGGTTCCTGCGCGAATTTCCAGAAAGACATTTTTTCTGTCGTTAGGATCGCGCGGCAACAGCAAAGTCTGTAGCTCTCGCTCCAGCGGCTCCACTTGACCTTCAGCCTCGCGCAGCTCTTCCTGAGCCATTTCGCGCATTTCCGGGTCATCTTCCTCCAGCATCTCCCGAGCCGCGACCATATCTTCCTGCAACTGTTTGTAAGCGCCGTAGCATTTAACCACTTCTTCCAGCTCAGAATACTCGCGGGAAAGATCGCGGAATTGATCCTGATCAGCAATTACGTTGGCGTCGCCCAACAGCGCAGATACTTCCTCGTGGCGCTCAAGCAAGGTTTCCAGTTTATTCAGTAACGATTCTTTCATTGATGCTTTTTCTCTAAATCGATATCGATGAGATCATCCAACCCAACGACCTCGCGAGCGATACGCAAACGCTCAATATCACCCTCCGCCGTGGCTTTTTTCAGACTGACGGTGGGTGCATGAATTAATTTATTGGTGAGAGAGCGAGCGAGCTGCTCCATCAGTCGACGAGGGTCCTCGCCTTTCTCCAGCTGCAAAAGTACCCGTTCAAGTTCGGAAGTGCTCACTTCCTGGGCTCGCTGCCGGTAACTGCGAATACTATCCACAGCCTCCAAAGAGCGGCTCTCTTTGGTAAATTCAGCCGCAGCAGCATTTACGATTTCCTGAGCGGCCTCCGCCGCTTTCTCACGGGAGCGCTTGCCCTCATCAATAACCCCGCGCAGATCGTCCACTGTATACAGATAAACATCATCCAGCTCGCCAACTTCCGATTCGATATCACGGGGTACCGCAATATCCACCATAAACATGGGGCTGTGCCGACGCTTGCGCAGCGCCGATTCGACCGCTCCCTTACCCAGGATCGGCAGCTGGCTCGCGGTGGAACTGATAACGATATCCGCACGCGCCAGATGCTCTGGGATATCCGCAAGCAGGATTGCCTCGGCACCAAAGCTCTCTGCGAGCAACTGGGCCCGGCTCAATGTGCGGTTGGCAACAATGACCTGCTTGATTCCCTGATCGAGCAAATGGCGGGCAACCAGCTCCACAGTCTCTCCCGCACCGATCAACAGGGCAGTCTGCTTTTTCAGGTCGGTGAAGATACGCGAAGCCAGAGAAACAGCAGCGTAGGCAACAGAAACCGGGTTTTCACCGATTGCAGTTTCGGTGCGAACCTTCTTGGCGACGGTAAACACCCGCTGGAAAACCCGGTGTAGTTCACTGCCCACACTGCCGGATTCCCGCGCCACCGCATAGGCGGACTTGATCTGGCCGAGGATCTGCGGCTCACCCAACACCAGGGAATCGAGACCACAGGCAACGCGCATCATATGGCGTACCGCTTCTTCATCGCTGTACACATAGGCACAGCCCTTGAGCTGCTCCAGGGGCACCTGGTGGTATTCAGACAGCCATTGCAACAGGGCTTCTGACTCCACATTTCCGTATATTTCGGTGCGATTGCAGGTAGACAGGATGGCCAGCTCGCGGCACCCCAGTGCTTTTCGCGCATCTCCCAGTGCGCCGGGCATCACCTCGGGGGCAAAGGCCACCCGCTCGCGCACTTCGACCGACGCGCTATCGTGGTTGATACCCAGGGTAAGAATTGGCATAGACTTCCGTTAGCATTAAATCTTAAAAGGCGGAAACCGCACTGGGAGCGCATTTTCATAGGCAGCCGCCTCCCTTGCAAGCGTATGAGGCAGTAAAATTGCCCGCCGATTTGGCAAGAGCCCCTGCCCACTACCGTTCCAAACCCGATTCACGACTAGAATTATATGGCGATAATCGTTTAAAACACGCCAGTAACACCCCGCTTTCAGCGACAACGTAACGTATGGACACGATCTATGCTCCCACCTCGCGCACATCAGCTTCCAGCCCGAATTTCCAGCCACCTGCTCAAGCTTGCCGCTTTCCTTGTAGCATCCGTAATACTTGTTTCTTGCACCCAGCACCAGACGCCGGCCACCCCCTCTACAGAAATCGCGAGCACAACACTGGAGCCGAGCAACCTTAAGGGTAAGGAAACCACTGAGTCAGAAGAGCCGGAAGCTAAAACCTTCCCAATTGATACCTTCTACACCCTTCTGGTGGCCGAAGTCGCCGGTATCCGCGAACAGTACGATGTCGCACTGGCCAATTACTACCACCAGGCGGAGGTTACCAAAGACCCCGGGGTCGCCGCCCGCGCTACACGCATTGCCCGCTTTTTAAATGCCCGCCAGGCCGCCTTGGATTCGGCCCGGCTATGGGTAGAGCTTGAGCCACAAAACGCCGATGCACAGCTGGCCCTCACAGCCGAGCTGACTTTGTCCGGCGACTTGCACACAGCCCTGATTCACGCCAGTAAAACCCTGGAACTCGGCGGCAACCCGCCCATGCAATCTCTCGCGGCAACCGCAATCGGGCACGAGCAACTCACGGAACAAGCCAAGCGGGAGTTTGCCCGGCTGGCAAAAGTCTACCCCCTCGATGACGAGGTCGTGCTCGCCTACGCCATGGTACTGCGCACCGAAAGAGAATTCGCCCGCGCCCTGTCCCTGGTGCGCCGCGTCCAAGAGCACCATCCAGACCAACTGGATGCACCACTGCTGGAAAGTCACCTGTTGGTTGATCAGGGCAAGCGCAAGGAAGCCATTTCCCTACTCGAACGACTCGTCGGCATCCATCCCTCCGAGAGTCGCTTGCGCCTTCAGTACGCCCGCCTGTTAATTCGGGAGGACCTGGCCCTGGCACGCAAGCAGTTTGCCGAACTGGTTAAGCAGCGCCCTGAAGATGGCAACCTGATTTTGTCGTTGGCCCTAATTCAGTACGAGACCGAGCAAACTGACGAGGCCAAAGTCCTCTTTACCCAACTACTTGAATTACAGCAGCACGAATCCGCTGCTTATTTTTACCTGGGCAGCATTGCAGAAAAATCTGGAGATTTTTCCAATGCAATTAAATATTTCCGCAAAGTGGGCCCCGGCAGTGATTACGTAGAAGCCATTACTCGCGGTACAGAATTGCTGTCGAGCCTCGGACAGTACAGCACTAACCGGGAATGGTTTGCTGAACTGAGAAAAAAACACCCCACTCAGGAAGAACATTTTTACTTGATGGAGGTCGAATTACTTCGCAAAAGTGGTGAAGCCAGTATGGCTTTGCAGCGAGTAGACGAGGCACTACAAACCAACAGCACCAGCGGTCGCTTGATGTACACCCGCGCGCTGCTGCATGACCAACTCGGCAACGCACAACAATTCGAAAAGGACTTGAGAAACCTGCTGGAAAGAAATCCCGATAACGCCACAGTTCTCAACGCGCTCGGCTATAAACTGATTGAAGACAAATCCCGGCACACAGAAGCCTACCAATTGATCAGCCGTGCTTTGGAACTCGAGCCGGAGGACCCGGCCATTATCGACAGCATGGGATGGATAGAATACCGTCTCGGCAATCACGAAGCTGCGGAAAAGTACCTGCGGCAAGCGATGGAAAAGTTACCCGATCACGAAATTGCCGCACACCTCGGCGAAGTGCTCTGGGTTCAGGGAAACAGAGAAGCCGCCATGGAAATGTGGAGAAAAGGTCTTCTGCTGAATCCCCACAGCAAAATTATTCCGGCTGCCATGAAGCGCCTACAAATCAAAGAGTCACTGGAACAACATGCATCAGATAGCTGACAAAACAACCGCGCGAAGATTCTATCTGTTATTGCTGGCATGCCTGGCAATAATGATTTCCGCCTGTGCCGGACAAAAAACCAAACAGGAACCGGAGCCAGGTTCCCCCACCGAAAATCCAGTACCTAAAACGGTAGCTGAATTTACCCAGTGGAATCTCAAGGGCAAGCTGGGGGTTCGCTCTCCCAAGGAAAATGGCAGTGCTAACCTGGCTTGGCTTCAGGGCGGCGCAGAGAATTTTCGCCTTCATCTCAGCGGTCCGCTCGGAGCCGGCACTACCGTCATCACCGGCTCAGCTGGTGGCGTCAGTTTGGTGCGCGGTAGCGAGCCACCAATTTATGCACGCAATGCGGCACAGCTGACCCAGGAAGCACTGGGCTGGCCCCTGCCCGCCCGGGAGATGTTCTACTGGGTGCGCGGTCTTCCCGCGCCCGGCGCCAAAAGTGGCGAGCAGCGCAACGCCCAGGGCCAGCTGCAAAGCCTGCAACAATCCGGCTGGGCCTTGAGTTTTAGTGAATATCGCAGCGAAGGCCCCTTTATCCTGCCAACCCGGATCAAAGCACAAACCAACAGCCCCGCTGGCCCGGTATCCGTCACCCTGGTGATTAAAGACTGGGGGTTGTAGAGAGTTTCACATAACTCTGCCAATGCCCAAATCGCAGCATGCAGGTATTATGGCGATCCTGTAATTGATTGACTCCTTTTTGCCTCATGCTGCTAACCCTGCCCGCTCCAGCAAAACTCAACCTGATTCTGCGCATTCTCGGCCGTCGCCCGGATGGCTATCACGAGTTACAAACCCTGTTCCAACTGCTCGATTTCGGCGACTTATTAGAATTCAGTGAGCGCAGCGACGGCATTGTCAGTGTCGATGCCGGCCAGCTGGATGTAGCTGAAGAGGACAACCTGGTTTATCGCGCAGCCCAATTACTGCGCAAACAAGCTGAGCCGGACCGACAAAATTCTCTCGGCGCCTCTATTCGGTTGATAAAGAAGTTACCTCACGGCGGCGGCATCGGTGGAGGCAGTAGCGATGCCGCCACCACTTTGCTCGGGCTCAACCACTTATGGCAGTGCAATTTATCGATCGATAAACTGGCGGAGCTGGGGCGGCAATTGGGTGCCGATATTCCAGTTTTTGTGCGGGGGCGCACCGCTTGGGCGGAAGGGGTTGGTGAAAAATTAACCCCAATAACCACCGAGCAACACCACTACCTGGTTGTCTCAACTGGTTGCGAAGTGAGCACTGCAAAAATTTTTCGCGATTCACGTTTGACAAGAGATTCAGTCGCAATTACATTAGCGGCCCTTCGCGAGGAGCAGGCCAACGAGATGCGACTCGGCAGCGAAAAACTGGAAACATTTTCCGGTAATGACTGCCAACCATTAGTTGAGAAGCTCTACCCTGAAATACGCGATGCCAGAGAATGGCTCGAGCAATTTGCTCCAGCACAACTCACCGGCACCGGGGGCTGCGTTTTTGCAGCATTCCCTACGGCAGAGGCGGCCACTGAGGCACACGCCAAACTGCCTGAAGCGTGGCAGGGTTTTACAGCAGCGGGTGTATTGGTTTCACCGACACATCAAGCGCTAGCGAAAATCTCCTCAGATTTTTGAGGAAACATTACTGGGGCGTAGCCAAGCGGTAAGGCAGCGGGTTTTGATCCCGTCATGCGAAGGTTCGAATCCTTCCGCCCCAGCCACTTTCTTTATATGCAATGGCACAGTCAAAAACCGGTTCCGACATGATTCAGTCTACGCTGATCCAGCCGGCCCAGGCCATTCGCACAGGGCTTTACAGAGCCACCCCCCAATTTTTAAAGAATCCTGAAGGCAGACTTGAGTGCAAGCGCCCGATGGTTGTGCGAGCACGCACCCATAGCAACCCGTTGAGCAAGGAAAAAAACTGTGGCCAAAACCCTGTTTTTATCCGCGCAACAGTGCGCCGCTCAACGCAAAAGTGTTGCAGCAAAAACCCTGACTGCTAGCAAATATGCAGGCATCTACACTTCAATTCACTTCAAGACAGAATTAAAGGAACTCGCAGTGGCTGACTTAATGGTCTTTACCGGCAACGCAAACCCGGAACTGGCACAGAAGGTTGTCGACCATATGGCGATCCCCCTGGGTGAAGCCACGGTCAAGCGCTTCTCCGACGGCGAGATTGCAGTAGAAATTACCGATAACGTACGCGGCCGCGACGTTTTCGTGGTGCAATCCACCTGCCAACCTACCAACCGCAACCTGATGGAACTGATCCTGCTGGTAGACGCCCTGCGCCGCGCCTCCGCCGGCCGCGTTACCGCAGTGGTCCCCTACTTTGGCTACGCCCGCCAGGATCGCCGCGTAAGATCCCAGCGCGTGCCGATTTCCGCAAAAGTGGTTGCCGATATGATGGTGAGCGTAGGTATCGACCGCGTACTGACTGTCGATCTGCACGCGGAACAGATCCAGGGTTTCTTCGACGTTCCTGTGGATAACGTTTACGGCTCCTCGGTCCTGCTCGACGATATCGAGCGCCAAAAATACCAGAACCTGGTGGTGGTATCCCCGGATATCGGCGGTGTTGTGCGCGCCCGCGCCGTGGCCAAGAGCCTCGACTGCGAACTGGCTATCATCGACAAGCGCCGCCCGGCCGCCAACGTTGCCGAAGTGATGAACATTATCGGTGAAGTCAGCGGCCGCACCTGCCTGCTGGTAGACGATATGGTCGACACCGCCGGCACCCTGTGTAACGCCGCCAACGCCCTGAAAGAGCACGGCGCCGAGAAAGTTGTCGCCTACTGTACCCACCCGGTACTGTCCGGCAACGCCATCACCAACCTGAACAACTCCGTTCTGGATGAGCTGGTGGTTACCGACTCCATCCCCCTGGGTGACAAAATGGAGAAGGCACCAAAAATTCGCCAGCTGACCCTGTCTGCAATGCTGGCCGAGTCCATGCGCCGTATCAGCAATGAGGAATCCCTGTCCGCAATGTTCCGCTAGGAGCTTGCCGGTCAAGGTATCCCCGCGCCCCGCATGCCGGGGCACTTTGCCTTTAGCGCTGATTCCCGTAGAATACGCGCCCGCCCGGCACTGCCGGGCGATTACTTTTGGGCCCAATGCCCATTTAACATCCATGCCAGAGCGGTCCGGTCGCAGGTCACTCTGGACAGACAACCCGAGGTTTACCCCATGTCTGATATTAAATTGAACGCCATTGCCCGCAGCGATGAAGGGAAAGGTGCGAGCCGCCGCCTGCGTCGCCTGGAAGGCCGTGTACCCGGCATCATCTACGGCGGTGAAGCAGAGCCTGCTTCTATCTCCGTACTGCACAAAGACCTGACCAAAGCTCTGGAAAACGAAGCTTTCTTCTCCTCCATGCTGACTGTTGACGTAGACGGCAAAGAAGAGAAAGTTATCCTGCGCGACCTGCAGCGTCACCCGGCTAAAGCCCTGCTGCTGCACATCGACTTCCAGCGCGTATCTGCCAACACCAAAGTACACGTTAAAGTACCTCTGCACTTCCTGAACGAAGACAGCAGCAAAGGTGTTAAGGCTGGCGGTATCGTTTCCCACACCCTGACCGAGCTGGAAGTTAACGCTCCTGCCGGCAAGCTGCCTGAGTTCATCGAAGTGGACCTGGCCGACCTGGAAATGGACGGCGTACTGCACATCTCCGACCTGAAACTGCCGGAAGGTGTTGAGTCTGTGGCACTGAGCCACGGTGCAGACCACGATCTGGTTGTAGCTTCTATCCACAAGCCTCGAGGCGCTGTGGAAGCTGAAGCCGAAGCTGGCGAAGGCGAAGAGTAATCGCCTTGGCTGCGGCACCGGATACTCCGATCCAGTTGATTGTCGGCCTGGGAAACCCCGGACCGGAATACGATCGGACGCGACACAACGCCGGTGCCGACTTTGTTGTCGAGCTGGCCCGCCAACAAGGCACCCAGCTCAGCCTCGACAGCAAATATCACGGCCTCACTGGCCGTGTGCGAGTCGGCAGCCAGGATATCCGGCTGCTGATTCCCACCACCTACATGAATCGCAGTGGCCAATCTGTCGGCCCACTGGCGAACTTCTTCAAGATTCCCCCGGAAGCCATTCTGGTCGCTCACGATGAGCTGGACCTGGCCCCCGGTATCGCGCGCCTGAAAGCCGGCGGCGGTCACGGCGGACACAACGGCCTGCGGGATATCATTGCCGCACTGGGCAACAACCGAAACTTTATGCGCCTGCGACTCGGCATTGGCCACCCCGGCAGCTCGAGCGAAGTGGCCCGGTTTGTACTCCAGCGAGCCCCCAGGGCGGAACAGGAAACACTGGCTGATGCGATCGATCGCTCGATCGACGTTCTGCCCACCGCCGCTTCCGGCGACTGGGGCGCAGCCATGAAAACGCTGCACACCAACAAATAGATCCCACCCGCCGGCTTGCCTTTTGCCGCGGAAATCTCGATAGTGTGCTGCGCTAAATTGCCGGTATTTTCCCGGCTGGCCCGGACCCTGTGGTGGCCGAGACACCCCGCCCATCCAAAATCCCGCCAGCGCAATCACTACCGGACCTCAAACGCAATTAGCAGAGCGCGCTGTATGCGCCTCGGGCAAACGGAAAAATATCACCATGGGTTTTACTTGCGGTATTGTCGGCCTACCTAATGTGGGCAAATCCACCCTATTCAACGCATTAACCAAAGCGGGTATCGATGCGGAAAACTTCCCCTTCTGTACCATCGAGCCCAATGCCGGTGTCGTGCCGGTACCAGATCCCCGCATCGACAAGCTGGCTGAGATCGTCAAACCGGAAAAGGTAATTCCCACCACCATGGAATTTACCGATATCGCCGGCCTGGTTGCAGGCGCCTCCAAGGGGGAAGGGCTGGGTAACAAGTTCCTCGCCAATATCCGCGAGACCGACGCTATCGCCCACGTTGTTCGCTGCTTCGAAGACGATAACGTTATCCACGTCGCCAACCAGGTACACCCGGTAGCGGATATCGAGGTAATCAACACCGAGTTAGCCCTGGCCGACCTGGACACTGTGGAAAAGGCCCTACAGCGCTTTACCCGTGCCGCCAAGGGGCAGGACAAGCACGCGATCAAGATGAAAGCGCTGCTGGAAAAAATCCAGCCACACCTGGATGAAGCCAAGCCGCTGCGCTCTTTCGAGCTTTCAGAAGACGAACTGGCAGACCTGCGCGAACTGAGCCTGCTCACTATCAAGCCCACCATGTATATCGCCAACGTGGACGAAGATGGCTTCGAGAACAATCCGCACCTGGATGCTGTAGCTGCCATCGCCGCTGAAGAGAACGCGGTACTGGTACCTATCTGCAACAAACTCGAAGCGGAAATTGCCGAGCTGGACGACGAAGAAAAGCAGGAGTTCCTGGAAGAGCTGGGTATGGAAGAGCCGGGGCTGAACCGCGTGATCCGCGCCGGCTACCAACTGCTGGGCCTGCACACCTATTTCACCGCTGGCGTGAAGGAAGTTCGCGCCTGGACCATTCCACTGGGCGCTACCGCTCCCAACGCTGCCGGTAAAATCCACACCGATTTTGAAAAGGGTTTTATTCGCGCAGAAGTGATCAGCTACAGCGATTACATTGACAACAACGGTGAGGCCGGTGCTAAAGACGCTGGTAAATGGCGCCTGGAAGGCAAGGACTACATTGTCGCCGACGGCGACGTAATCCACTTCCGCTTTAACGTCTAACCGCCTCTCCTTTTTTGCCTCCCCACCCCGGGGAGGCGCGCCCACCCGTGTAAATTCCATGGCTCAATCAAACTGGAAAGTCGGCCTGCCCCTGGCACTGATTACCGTATTTATGTGGGCAACCCTGCCCATCGCTCTCAAAGGGCTTCTCGAATACATCAGTCCCGGTACCGCCACCTGGTATCGCTTCGCCGGTGCAGCACTGTTAGCGGGTGTCTACTACGGACAAGCGCGTAAATTACAGCTCAAGCCCCTATTCAGTCGCGGCTTGCTGCTTTTCACCTTCCTCGCTGTTGCCGGCCTTCTTGTGAACTACCTCGCCTACGCCAGTGGGCTCAATTACATTACCCCTGGTGCTGCCCAGGTTGTGATCCAGCTGGCCCCCCTGCTTCTGCTGATATCCAGCGTGCTTTGGCTGGGAGAGAGCTTCTCGCCGCGTCAGTGGAGCGGCGTGGTACTGGTAGTAGTTGGGCTGCTGCTATTTTTTAACCAGCGCCTGGAAGAGCTGACCAGTGGCGCCGGCGGCGAATACCTGCTGGGGCTCGGCTATATCCTGATCGCCGCTGTCACTTGGGCGATTTACGGCTTTTTCCAGAAAACAATATTGAGCCGCGCAACACCCCAGGATCTACTGGTAGTAATTTATATCGCAGGGACCCTGTTCTTCCTGCCCATGGCGGAGCCAATGAAGGTTTCCCACCTGGGCTGGCTCGAGTGGGCGCTTTTAGCGTTTCTCACCGCCAATACGCTGATCGCCTATGGGGCTTTTAGCAAGGCACTAGCGCACTGGGAGGCATCCAGTGTCAGCGCAACCCTGTCATTGGTGCCAGTCATCACCCTATTGCTCAGTACGCTGATCAGCTCTATCTGGCCCAACTATATTGCAGTTGAGCCGCTCAACTGGATCAGCTGGGCCGGCGCCGGCGCCGTAGTACTCGGTTCCGCCCTCGCCGCAATCAGTTCCAGGCGCGGTTCTGAGCAGTCCCGGGCATCAGATGAAAAAAATCGCTAACTATCTGAAAAGAATACAAAAAAAGTGTTGACACCCCCGGCCCATCGTTTAATAATGCGCGCCCTCGGGACAGCCGAGACAACAAAAGAAATGGCAAGGTAGCTCAGCCGGTTAGAGCGCAGCACTCATAATGCTGAGGTCGGGAGTTCGAGTCTCCCCCTTGCTACCATTTCAAATCACAGAGACTATTCTTTGTGAAACTTGAAACTGGGGCGTAGCCAAGCGGTAAGGCAGCGGGTTTTGATCCCGTCATGCGAAGGTTCGAATCCTTCCGCCCCAGCCATCTTCCCAAATTATCTAGCAGGCCCAAGTCTGGGCAGCAATCAAAACCCCAACCGTTTTTTATCTGATTCTGCGAATAGTTCGCCAGAGTTCGTCCGGCGAACGCAATCCAAAAATCAACTACTCCGGCAGCACCACACCATTAGCTTCCATAACTGTCACTTCGGCGCTATCGGGCTCCAGGTCAGCAGTTCCTGAAGTTGCTACAGGCGTTCGCACTTGTTCCCTGCGCAAACCCAGGGCTCGCAGCCACTCGAACCCCGCCAGGCAGCACAGCAATGCCAGCAGCACTAGCAGACCGCCATATCCCTTCATAGCCTCACTCTCGGACATACAAGTCCACACAAGCTGCACAACGCACAGGAAGGCCACAATCAACAGGGTCGGCTTGCGTCCCAGCAAGCTAACGACAAAAACGCCCAGGGGCGCCCCAAGGGCCACTACCGGTGCTGCCGCCAGCCAATTCCCAAACACCCCAGGCTGCCAATCTCCCGCCAGCGACTTCACTATTACTCCGAGTACCGAACAAAATGCCATGATCACCACGGATGTAGGGATCGCCACCTTGAGATCCACCCTGCTCAACAACACAAGAGCCGCATACACCAGCATGTCCACACCCACACCGGTAACTGCCACCACGCAAAAGCCGGCAAAAGCGCCCAATAGCAAGCCGACACGAAAATCTGTTGGGCACTGAGGGTCCCCCGCGTGCTCACAATCAGTAATTTCGCTGAGGCGATACAAATGAAAAATGCCAAAACTGCCCCAGAGGACGGCAAAGGAAAGCTTCACCCAGAGTTCGGGTATCAGAGGGGCAAACAGTAGGATACCGGCGGGAGTCGCCAGAAGAGAGCCCAGCAGCGCCCCCCGCAACATCGACCAGGCCAACTGCTGGCGCCGGCAGAGAATAAACAAGCTGGCACTGACCATACCTATCGACTGAACCGCAAAACTAAAGTCGCGACCCAGACTTGCCGGCATATCAAAAAACAGCACCAACACGGGAAACCCAACTGTCCCGCCGCCCATCGGCGTAGAACCTGCGGCATAGCTACCCAGCGCCATCGCCATCGCCATAGACCAATGCTCGAGCGCCAGGGCTAGGTTCTCGCCCTGTAAAATCAGGAACAACCAAACACCGTAAAACAGAACCAACCAAGCGAGCCAATAGCGAAGAGAGAATCGCGCCACGTTTTTCATCTTATTATTTGTGAGCTAAAGCGTCAGAGGGAGACAATAGTGGTACGAGTGTGAGATGGGATCAAGACAAGATTTGGCTAGTTCGCCTATTCCGGTCAGGAGGGTCGCCCGACAGCCGCAGCTGCCGGGCAAAGCGCGATTAGTTCAAGCGCTTCTTGCGAATCAGGTTTTGAACCTGCATAGAGGACATCATAGAGGCGTAGATTGCCGGCAGGGCGCCACGTTTACGCAGTTCCAGGAAGTCTTCATCAGAAAGCTTGTTAAGCTTCTCTTCATCGATAACAAAGAAACCTGTCAGATCGTAAGGCTTGTCATCTTCGCTAACACGCAAAGTCAGCTTCTTCTGGGTCAGCAAGTCCTTGGAGACCAGGAACTCGATAAAAGACTCAGTCACTGCAACACGCTGTGCAGTTTCAACCACTGCCTGAGCGCGATTCTTCAGGAAGTCAGTTTGCTCGCCTTCCCCATCGAACAGCGCTTCACCTTCAGAGTCGCTCAGCATCTTGGAGTCTTCGTCGATGCACAGAACAGCCTGATCAGCGTTGTCTGGATTCTTCACCAAAACAAACGGGTAAGTGCGCACTTGTACAGGAATGTAGCTGCCATTCCAGCCATCAGCGCCAGAGAACAGGTTTTCACCGGGGCGCAGACCGGTAAGCGCCACAACTTTAAACTGGTCAGTATTCTGGTCTTTAACGAACAGGATCGGGTAGCTCTGGGCTGCCTGTACGATTTCCTGAACCACCAGCGGCAAAATGTGATTACCGCTTACATGGTCAAAAGTAATGTCTTGGGTGAGTTTCAGGTTGGCATGTGCCTTTTTGTCCAAAGCTTTGATCTGTGCCATAAGTACAACTCCTAGCTACTTTTATAGTTACTAAATTTTCAGAGATACCCTAACGTACCACTCTTCTACGCATCTACGATGACAAGTGCTTCCCGACAGTCGCCGGAAACCAAAGCCAGCATTAAACAGGGAAGAAGCCCAACTGGCAAACAAAGTCCACCAACATTAACCTAAAGACAAATTTATTTGATTAGGTTAATACTATTCAAGACTATCGCACCAATTAAATTCACTACTCCCCCCTTAAAATGACCGGGCAACCTTCAAACTCAACGAATCGAGTATTAGCTAGCCAACCATGACAGGTAGCGCATTACCTGTATCACCCCTCCCCCACCTCTACAGCTATCGTAACAAGTGGTGCTTTTTTATACGATTGAAAGTGGTTGGAGTGAGTTCGATGCAAAAACCGAGGGGCGCCTCACTATGATGAGCCTACTATTCATTTTTTACCTCCTAGCAATGTCTCTAGCCGTGAAGAATTACCACACCCTAGCAACCGCAACATTCATTTTTGCCTTGATATCAAGCATCGCCTGGCTGGGCTATCACACCGGCGACAATCTCAACTTAGCCTTGTAAGGGAGGGTGAATGGGGCAAATATTTCGAGAGCTTAATGCACTGGGCATACTTGCCGTATGTGCCGTACTCGTCGCCGCAGAGTACTTTCAATTAGTGAATGGAGAAATGCCTTGCCCTCTCTGTTTACTTCAACGAATTGGGCTCACAGGAGTCTTATTTGGCCTGATGCTAAATGTACTCTATGGCAACCGCCCTCTACACTACAGCCTGGCTACACTGTCAGCGCTATTTGGCGCCGCTACCGCATTGCGCCAAGTCAGCCTACATGTTATTCCCGGAACACCAGGTTATGGCGATCCATTAATGGGATATCACTATTACACCTGGGCACTAATTATCTTCTACATGACAATTATTGGCATCGCGATTATCGGTGCATTTGATAAGCAATATGGAAAACCCATATTTATCAGTTTCCGCGATCAGGGAGCTCTCGGAAAAACAGCCATAGTGGCTGCATTTTCAATTACCGCACTTAATATATTTATAACTTTCGCAGAGTGTGGACCTACTGCCTGCCCGGATAATCCAGACAAATATTGGCTCTTTGGCGCTATCGACGGAATTTAAAAGCAAGCTGAGAAAAGAAAAGGGGTATGGCTATACAAAAGACAGCTTGCCAAGCATATATCCATAGATCAACAGAATAGATGGAGGCCAGGACCGGATTCGAACCGGTGAAAAACGGTGTTGCAGACCGTCGCATTTCCTCTCTGCCACCTGGCCATAAAAAAACCCGGCGCTTCCGCTCCGGGTTCTTTGACTCTCCGGAAGCAAAAAACGCTTCCGAATAAATTTACAGAAGCACGCAGGTTGCCTGGCAGCAACATATAGAAAGAAGTTCTTGCGCGTATTTCATAGTAAACAGTCTTGTTTAATTTGCCGCCAAGGATAATGTAACAAAAACCCCATTTCAACTCTTTCTAGGTAGCCTCAGAATACTGCCCAACCCTAACCTCATTACCGGGCAACGGCTGCTCTGGAACCAGCTGTGCCAACCCAAGAGAAATTAAGGCCATTAAAGACCCGGCAAAGAATACCATTGGCGGAGAGACAAGCCACAGCAAGCCAAATACTACAGGGATAACCACTGCGGCAATATGATTGATAGTAAAGCTGACTCCAGCCGAAGCCGCGATATCCCGCTCGTCGACTATCTTCTGGAAGTAGGTTTTAATCGCAATTGCCATAGAAAAGAATAAATGGTCAACAATATATAATGCCGCTGCCAGCGCAGCACTTTCTACCAGCGCATAACCCGCAAATACCAGTATCAGGCCAACATATTCCAAAGTGAGGATACGGCGCTCGCCAAACCGAACGATAAACTGTCCGATCTTCGGTGCGATATACAAATTAAGTAAATGGTTTACCGTATAGAGAGCAGCAACCTCCCCCACGCTGTATCCAAATTTCTCCACCATCAAAAAACCAGCGAATACTATAAAGATTTGCCTGCGAGCCCCACTCATCATCGTGAGCGCATAATAGAGCCAATAGCGTTTTCGCAGAATAAGCTTCTTATGCTGGCTGTGGGGCTGAGCAAACTGAGGGAAAAGGACCCAGGCTCCTAAGGCAATGACTATTGTCATGCCACCACCAATTAGATAAACCCAGGAATAATCCAAACCTGCGAAGTTCATTAAACCCCACACCAAACCATAAGCCAGAAGCGCAGCAAAGGAACCTGCGGCAGCCATGCGCCCCATCCAAACTGCTGCTGTTTGTTTGGGAAACCACTGGAGTGCCAGGGAAGTCTGCAAGGTCTCATAAAAATGAAATCCGGTAGACATTAAAAGTGTAGTGAGTAACAACCCGGTCAATGATGGATACAGCCCCGTTAGCATCACTCCAAGGCCAGTTGCTACTAGGGAGATTATCGCCAGCCTCTGCTCCCTGACAAAAAGCAAAACAAAGACTACCAGGAAGGCTAAAAAGCCAGGTATCTCACGCACACTTTGCAACAAACCAATATCTGCACCGGTAAATGCTGCCTTTTCAATGACAAAGTTATTAAGTAGCGTATTCCAAACAGCAAATGAGAGCGGCATCGAAGCTGGCAGAATAAGCAAAAGAATTTCAGGCCGGCGAAGACGTTGTAGCATAAATGACCTCCTATAGCTAAGGCCCGCAATATACGCCCTCAATATCCAACTGTAAAATCATATAAATAGTACCGATAAATATCTCTTTTCATCGAGAATATTGCAGCTCATAAATCAAATACTAATTAAACCATTAAATAGTGGTAACACCGACCAACCACTTGCTCAACTGCCCGAGAAATTGGTGAACAAGACGTACCAATTGGAAAAGTAGCAAGCAATCTACTTGTGTATAAATTCCCGCTGATCATGTATTTTGAATGAGATGAGGAAGCTTAGTTGACTATCTATAACGACTAGAATCAGACAATTCTAATCTAAACTCACCTATGCTTTAACTGCTATATAGCTAGGCGCCTTACACCACAGCATGGCTGATTACCGACATAGATAACTCTTGGAGAGAAAAATGCGTATTCATTCCTGGCGAATTTATCATCTTACTTTAGTCATGCTATTTACCACACTCCCTTTTCTACTGGTGGACGCCGTTGCTCAAGAAGATAACTTACCTGACAAACTTAAATTAAACGAATGGAAGGTGCCCTGGGAGGGACTCCCCAGAGACCCGCATGTAGACAGTAGAGGTAACGTCTGGTTCTGTGGACAAGCGGGTAACTACATCGGGAAGTTTACACCCACCTCTGAAGAGTTTAAGCAGTATGAAATACCTGAAGGTACTCACCCTCATAACCTGATTGTGAATTCAAACGATATTGTTTGGTATGCAGGTAATCGAAATGCGCATATTGGGCGATTAGACACCAATAATGGACAAATTAAACAATATCCAATGCCTGAAGGTATCAAAGACCCACATACGCTAGTCTTCAATCGAGAGGGAAATATCTGGTTCACAGCCCAGCAAAGTAACCGCATAGGCCTGCTAAATGTACAGAGTGGCAAAGTTCTAAGTGTCACCCCAACAACCCCTAATGCCCGCCCCTATGGTATTAAGATTGATGCCCAGGGAAACCCCTGGGTAGCGCTATTCGGCACCAATAAGTTAGCTCGCGTAGACGCAAAAACCATGACCATAAATGAGGTTAACCTGCCACGCCCAAATGCTCGCCCTCGCAGACTGGAAATCGATCCTACCGGCAATATTTGGTACGTTGATTATCCAGAAGGCTATTTGGGGCGTTATACTCCGACGACCAAGGAGTTTAAAGAGTGGAAGCTACCCAGTAAGAATCCACGCCCCTACGGAACAGCACTGGACAACAATAACCAACTTTGGCTCGCTGATACTGGAGAGATTCCAAATATCATTTTTTCCTTTAACACAGAAAAAGAGAAATTTACAAGCAAGACCCCAGTTCCAAGTGGTGGAAATATAAGATATATGTATTTTAACAATATGGATGGAAGCTTTTGGTTTGGTGTTGATTCTGGATTTATCGACCAGGGAATACCAAAATAGAAGTATATATAGCTCTATTGATATCAATCGATGTATGGCGTCACTGCAATAGCTCTATATATCCTGATACAGGACAAACTATTCAAATACAGACTTCCATTTAGAATTCTAATTTTTTCAGCTCTACTAACAGCCATTCACGGCGCCCTAATGAGGCAAGCATTGATGGATCACCTTATTGGCAACCCACTACAAGTTACACTAGCTTAAAATGGCATAAAGTGGCTCGTGTGGATACTCGTGGCGACCGTTATAATTATAGGTGTTGAAGTATTCGCCTCAAATAAATCAAACTCTAACGAATCTACAAAACAAAAAGCGTGCAGCAATCATTAAATAAAACTCATAAACAGAATTTACAATTATGGAACCGAAACAAACCGGGATAGCATACGATACCATCACACATCTATGGGAACGTAAAGAGTTCAACAGGAACAACGGTATTAGCCAGTATAAGCGGGCACTTGGCTTTGTAAAAAATAGAGGCTCCGCACTAGATGTAGGGTGTGGCTGCACAGGAAGGCATATCGAGCTTCTGCTAACTGAAGGATTTTCTCCCGAGGGAATTGATGTTTCTGAGAAAATGATAGAGATCGCCAGGGATAAGCACCCTAATGTCAACTTCTATCTAGAGGATATATGTAAGTGGAAAGCCACAAGAAAATATGACTTTATAAGTGCGTGGGATAGCATCTGGCATATACCAATTGAAAAACAAGAGGAAACAATAAGGAATCTAGCGTCTTACTTAAACAAGGAAGGCGTTCTATTATTTTCCTTTGGTGGAACAGATAAAGAGGACTATCATACGAATGATGCGATGGGACCGAAATTATATTACTCCACCTTAGGCACAAATAAATTTGTACAACTCCTTATTTCATCTGGTTGTATTTGTAGACATCTGGAGTACGATCAACCGTCAGAATTACACGCCTACTTGATTGCTCAGAAGATATAATTATTTTATATACACGGACCCCGCCCCCTCAATCATGGGTAGCCTATATGTTAACCGGAGCAATGCTTGTTTGGTTTATTCTTACCGGTCTCAGCCTAGTTTTTGTTATTTGGGACTCAATCACTAATGCGCCAACCAGCTGGGTTCAGCGCCTGGCTTGGATATTAGTGATTCTTTATACCGGTGTTATCGGCTTAATCTTCTACCTGCTCACCTGTCGCCGCCCCTTTCCAGGCGGCCACGATCAATTCACTCGAGCGACATGGAAGCAAAGTGTAAATAGCGAAATGCATTGTCTTGCAGGTGATGCAACTGGGATCCTTATCGCAGCATCTATTGTACCCACACTGGGCCTCACCAATGGATGGGATTCCATAATTGAGTACTTGGCTGGCTTTGTTTGTGGTTTGTTTATTTTTCAGGCATTGATGATGCGAAGTATGTATCAGGGAAACTACTTAAAAGCAGTGGGTAAAACTTTCTTTGCTGAAACTGTATCTATGAATATAGTTATGGCTGGCATGATACCCGCTATGGTAATACTGACTTCCATATGGCCAAATTCTGAAGACCCAACAAATGCTACCTTTTGGTTTCGTATGAGCTTGGCAACCATTGTTGGGGGCATCATTGCTTACCCTATTAACTATTGGCTGGTAAAAAATCACTTAAAACATGGCTGTATGACCCTCCCGGGAAAAGATGGAGTCGCGCCCAATTTTGGTCATTGCTCTCATGAATGCGCCTCAAATTCAGCACCGCACATCCAGGCTATCTCACAAGCAGAAACGCCTAAAATGGAGATGTATTCTTTATCTTTAATGGAATCGAGTATATGGATAATGGGCACTTTTATAGCTCTTTTTCTTGCAATTTATGTCACAGATAAAATCACACCAATATACTTTTGATCTCAGAACTTTATGCACTCAAAATAATCGCTTAAGCATAAGATTCAAAAAATTTCTTTCTCCGCCTATAGTAAGATTTCACCCTGAGGGTGGCTGCCAATTGATTACCGGGCTTACTCCTTCAGTATTACATAACCAAACAATCGCTTTTATGCCAACCTTAAGCTTCCCCTTAGTATCAATGAGTTTTTCCCAATCGCTGGAATGAAAAGAACAGCCATGGATGCGGAACTGCCCGAGAACCTCCTTCCAATTTGCCATAGTCAGGTTTAGAAACTCATTTGTTCCATGGTCAGTAGCAACCCAAAGCTTAACTCCATCTTTCACCCGCACAAGTTTTGTAATCTCCCCCTGCCATGAAGTTAATTGGTTTCGATCACAAGTTACGTACTCTGGAACAGCTAGCCTTTGAGCCAAAAGATTCGGGCTAGCAAAAACAAATAAGCTCAGCACTAAAAATAAATAATGTTCTTTATTCATAATTAAAGAAGGGGGGCAAGCCCCCCTTAACCATTAAAGACCACGATAAGTCGCGCTTTGTTCATCCGCGCGAGTGGCTTGACCTTCAGTGAACTCGTACATACAACTGTCGTCAGTGTAATCCATAAAGTTAGTTACCGGATCTTCCCCTTCAGCATTTCTTCCCCTGGTACAGGTATCCCGACCAACAGGGCAGCCATAAGCAGCCGATCTCTCCGCAGGGGTATCTGAGACGTAGTCCCCCCGGCCAAAACATCCTCCTTGGAATGTGTGATAAAGACCCAACCAGTGGCCAACCTCGTGAGTTAAAGTGTCCCCCTCATTGTAGGGCGCAGCATCACCTCCAGGCACAGAACCAGTTAAAATTACCACGCCGTCATCAAGTGGATCAGAGGAGTAACTACTTGGGAATGTAGCCCACCCAAGTAGGCCATCACTAATTTCAGCTACATAGATATTCAAATCCCCGGCATCGCCAACTCGCAAGGAAGATTTCATTGACTGCTCAGCCGAAGAATTGTAACCAACGTTATACCAAGAATTATTTGCTGTAACAGTGGCTGTAACTAAATTAAAGGTAAATGGAGTATTTGCGTAAGCATCATTCAATACATCCATTTGCGCATTAATCTCACTATTAGAAAGCGCTCCATTATTAGCAGTGTCAGTAATTACATGAAAGTAAACATCAACTTCTACAGAACCTGCGGGGCGCAATGTGTGCGCCACACTTCTATCACTTGATATACCACGCAGAGTAGAAAAATGCTGCTCTTTTAATGCAGCTTCCTGAACTGATGGGTGGTCTGTACCGCAGCGCTTCAGCCCAACGCTATTGTTGGCAGCCTCAATCGAAGAAACACTTTGAGCAAAACCTATAGTTGATGACGCAAGCACGCACAATGATAGAGCAGTTTTTATCGAGATATTGGAAACAGTCTTTCTCATAACCTAAGCCTTAATTTTATTATTTATTTACACTCCCATAAGAGCCCGCCAACTTTCCACGCTTCCATAAACTTTTGTCAATAGCACCAATTCTTAAATTGATGATAATGACATCAAACTCTTTAATAAGGCGTAACGTTCAACAAGAAAAATGTAAATATAAAAAAATAAAAACCCCCAAAAAAAAAAAACAAAATGCAGATACATTCCTCTCTGAAATTAGTTACATATGAAATTTATTCACGAAAAACACAAGGTGCGACTCACTTAAAAATACGAACAAAAAATTGAGAAATCTGAAATTACTGACAGGTAAAATTCCAATAAAAAATACCGAATTTTATTCCAACAAAGCGGGCAGTTATATTTTTATGATACATCATCGCAAAAACAGCTCGCGCCAACTGGGGTTAACAATAAAAAGATATTCCAGCCACTAGAGCACCTAATTCAAAAGGCCAATCACAAATAACAAAGGCCACTTACCTTCTGTGGCCATGGAGGTAAGCGGCCTTTATAAGTTCTACAGTTTTTAAACTAGAGTGAACACTCTACCCTAAATTAACCCCACTGTTTTTGAGAGCTAAGATCATTTCCACTGCTCGGCGAGCGACAGGCGGTAAAGTGAAGCTTGTTATAACCTAGCTTATTTTCAGTAATAACTTTTAGAACATCATCTAAATGAATATGGGCCCCCTCTTCAACCAAAATCAAATCATGATCATGAAGACCACTCTGCCAAGCCTTCTTAATATTATCCACATGACCAGGGCTTTTTTCATTATATGAGAGATTATAATTATAAACACTCGCACCACCACCAGCTATCGAGTGAACTTTTCCTGACCCCATATTTAGGAACTCTAAAGTTCCAAATTTTTCTTTACTATTTTCCTCATTGGCAGGCTTACCTGTTTTTGTCAAACTCCTGACTGCATGATCAGAAGACGCCGAACCATGAAATGAGTAGAAGTATAGAGCCAAATTCTCTGGCAATTCAGCCTTACCAAAAGAGCCGTTATCAAATGAACCATGTGCGTAAAGGATCGCCTCATTACCACTGGCTTGTTCTTTTTTATGAATTATCACTTTTCCAAACTGAACAGTTTTCATCACATTCCTTATCGATCAAAGGTTGGAGAATCTATTTTTTTGACCACACCATCAAGATGCGGTCACAAATTTAAGATTATTCTTTTCAAATAAAACCCACCTGCTTTTAATGGTTACAGATAAATAAAATTAGATCAACGAAAATAAAATCTATTTAAGCGACTTAAATCCAATCTTCATTACCACCCTCTCATTCGAGCAAAACCGTAATCAAGACAAGTAAAAAAACTATGGCCTGCGAAACAAGCGTCATACAAAACACAAAAAAAACCACAAAATCTCAATTGAGGAATTTTTCATCCACATTTCAAATCAGGATTAAATGGATTTAAAACCTGATGAACAATCTCACAAAAAATGGTTATGTAACCTTAGAGAAACTGAGACTCAATTTCGCATGAAAAAAAGTTCTATTACAGATAAAAGACAACATTATTGACTATTGCAACCATCATACAGTCAAGCACACCTAGCAAACTCTTTATTTAAATTTTTTTGGTTAAAATTTGAGATGAAAGGTATACCATCTCTCATCATTGCTCTAGGAAGAGAGACCAATAAGCTACAAAAGCCTAGATTGCTAACATAAGTAACACCATATGAAATACAGAGTTATTTTTTTACAAATATACTAGAGAGAAATCTCTCACAGACGACTAAGACTTGAACAGCTTGACAACCCACCCTCTCAGTTGGATTACTATTTTAAGCTGAAAAGAATGAATTGATGAGCTGTGGACGAATATCTACTCTGAAAAGAGTGGCATATGGCATGGATAAAAATTCCTCACCAAATTGACCTCCAAATATGAGAGATATAAATCGTATGCAGGTAGAAACTGGAGGCTTTCTAGGGCGAAGAAGCGGTGGTGAGCCTGGCATCAAAACTGTTTGGCAGGGACACACTAAACTGCTTTATTACTTGGAGGCAGCGGAGACTTTAAATCGACTTAAAGGGGCTGTATAAAATGTAGTAGTTCAGACTTGTTATGACAGTTATCAGCTTTTAAAAAGGTGCCTCATCAGGTCAAATTCAGGTTACAAGTTTTTCCTTCCTGATACTTTTCTATCTTTAAGTGTTGCCATCTGTGTGCTGCGTGCATTTCTTTGTGTCAGAGATGCTGAATCCGGAAAAGATTACGAGCATCGGCACGAATGGATTGAAAGCCATATGCATAAGTTGGTCGAGGCGTTTGCGCTAGATATTGCTGCCTATGCGGTAATAAGTAATCACTACCACACAATGCTATACATCGACACAGAATGTGATGATAAGTGGTCGTAGAGGTAATTACTCGTTGGCAAAAGCTCTTCAAAGCCTCTAGCTTTGCCCAGCGCTATATTCAAGGCGATAGCCTCAATCACGCTGAAGTAAACAGACTAAAAGAATTCTTGTCCCAATAGCGGGAACACTTAACGAATATCAGCTGGTTTATGCGCTGTTTAAACGAATCTATCGCCCGCTGAAGATAACTGTACAGGCTATTTCTGGAAAGGTCGTATCAAGAGCTATTACCGCCTGTATAGCCTATATCGATCTCAACCCTATCCCTGCCGAAAGCCCCAGAAGAGTCTGACCACACTTCGGTTCAACAACGTATTCGCGCAGCAATCTCAGGTCGATAACCTAAAGTGCTTCTGAAATTCACAGGCAACGAGCGTCTGAACAGGCCAGAAGGGCTGCCCTTTCAGTTAGATTATTATTTGGAGTAGGTGGACTGGAGTGGCCGAAATTTTGATCCCAGAAAACGGGGTTGTATTGCCGAAAACACTCCACCCATCTCCAAGAGCCTGAATATCCCACCAAAATACTGGCTATACTTCAATCGAAACTTTGAAAGTCGCTTTAAAGGCTTGGTAGGATCAGTCGAGAGGGTGCGTGCAGCAAGCCTGTACCCAGCTCAATAAGCGCTGGGTACACGGCATCAGCGACTGTCGGCACTTACTTTCCACTATACACTGCTAATTTCAATTCAATCTCTTGATACTACCTCTTCCCGCTTTTATCCAAAACCACGTGGGATGCGTCTCAAGTATTACATTTTCGGTATTTCATTATACCTAAGTGCTAAATCGATTAGAAATTATATTAGTTATAGTACTGATAACAAAGTCAGAACTCTTTTTCAAAGTGTGGGTGTCCAGAAAAAAATCAACCTCATAAGCTTCATGAGTTAAAGTCGCAATGAGAGCTTCATTGCTGCTAACTGCCGACTGTTTAACGTATCTGTTTGATTTTTCGTTGGTTATCTAGAAACACAGCTTCATAAGGAGGCTAGCCAATCCTTATAATATTTCTCTTGGTCAGTTGTACTTGAAAGTTCTTCATCTGTCTCATCAAAAATTCTAACAACATCTTTTCTGAGAGCCTGTTGCCCCATAGTCAATTCGTAAGCGACAATACCACCACTCATATCTCTTGACATTGGAGAGGGATAAACGTTTTTTCTTGATCCATTACAAACAAACCTTAAACCTATATTATCTGCCTCATCTCTAGCCAACTTAAACGCCTCAAACAAATCTTCGGCCTCTACTGAAAAATTAAAAATCTGGGGGACCTCTATCTTTAATCTCCAAGGAGAGCTCGCCGTATAATAAAAATCGGCAAAAAAAAGTTTTCCTTTAATTTTTGCTTTGACAGATTTGGTTTCCATTATTTATAAACCTTTGGATTAAGTATCGTATATCCTACGTAAGACCCATCAGGATTCACAGGTGTCGCCCCTAAAACTTGGTCGCCTAAAACACCACCCGGGACGGCAATTTCTTGCTCTTCAGGAAATGGAGATTTGCTACCCAAAGTTTCATTTACATCTATTCCATTCGAAGTTCTTACCGAATAGACCGTTCCACTTCTGGTTCCATAGTTAGTAGCAAATTCAATTGCTACCGCTGGGTCTGTAGAGGTACTCACATAAATACTGGGGGTATTTGTAGCAGCATAATTTTGAAGATCTGTATTGGTTCCCCTAGGTTGGAAGCCTTCCTCAAAAATAACTTCTGGCTCACGAGCATCCCCACGATAAGTTACGATTGGTTCATTGTGATTTTTTTGAACCTTATTGACTGGATCTATATACTCACCGGTAAGCAAATCATAGTTTTCCGGTATTTCTTTACAAGTCAACCCGAATGGATCAATCCAAGTTACAGGGTTAGGAACATACTGGTAATTATTCGACCCACCCAGTAACCCAATCGGATCCTGCTGAGTAAACTCCCCAACCTCTGGATCATAATACCTAAACCGATTGTAGTGCAGCCCGGTCTCCTCATCGAAGTACTGCCCCTGGAAGCGAATCGGTTGCTCTACCTGGTTTTTATGGGCCAAAGCAATATTGCCATAGCTTTTATAAGCAACGCTCCATACCACTTCACCCTCCTGATTGGTAAGAGTATCAGGAGTTCCCAGATGATCCAGGTGGTAATGGTAAACCTGCTCATCTTCCTTTAGCGCAACCGGTTTAAAAGTACTCGGCTCAAAGTAGTAGGTGCGGGTATTCAGGTCCTGCTGGGTGTGGATATCAGTCTTGTTTTCACGAAGCAGAACATCACCGTCCCAGAGGAAGCTGGTTTGTTCACTGTTAGTGGATTTAACAATGCGACGGCCGAGCGGATCGTACTGGTAGTGAATTCCTTGTTGAAGCTGTTCTACCTCCTCTTCTACCTTGAGCTTTTCAACACGCACCAACTGCTGGCGACTGTTGTACTGGTAGCGAGTTTGAAGCTTCTGTCCTTTACCACGCAGCTCGGCGATACGGTTGCCGTGGATATCGTAGCGATAGTGAGTATCGCCACGGAAGGCTAGGCGATTGCCCTTGACTTGAGTGGCACTGGCCTGCTGTTTGGCTTCATCTTCTGATCTAGCGGCGGCCAGAATATTGTGGGCAGGGTCGTGCACAAAATATTCGGGGTTGGGCCCATCAACCTGAGTAAGGCGATCCAGAGCGTCGTAGTGGTAGCTGCGGGTGCCACGTAGACTGTCCTCGATTTTGGCAATCTGGCCGGCTTTGTTGTACTGGTATCTGCGCTCTAGGATTGAGTTTGTACTTTGGGTTGGATCTGATACCGGACCACCGGCCTTGCCCAGGCTCAGCTTTTGCAGGCGCCCTTGAGGGTCATAGTCCCGCTGGCTTTTCAGTCCATTACCGTGCTGGCGTTGACTCTCCCTGCCCTGCTCATCATGATTGATATTGGTAATCAGCTGATCGGTGTTGCTGCCTACTGGGCGGCGGTGCAGGCTCTCGAATTGGCCGGCGGGGTTAAAGGCGAAGTTGAGCACTTCACCATCAGGCAAGGTGGTGGCAATGCGGTTGCCTGCGGCATCGTAGTTATGGGTGAGTTTATCTTTGCCCTGCCAATCCGCAGTTACACGGCCATTAGCATCGTATTCCCAGCGCAGTTTACGGTGGGTGTTTTCCGCTTCGATTAACTGGCCACTGCGGTTATAGCGAAAATTGGTTACACCATCCGGGGTGACTTCTTCCAACAGGCGGCCAAAGGGGTCGCGTTCAAAGATGGTGTCCACACCTTTGCCGGTATCAGCATCCGTGACTGCCCTGGAACTGATCAGGTGCCCGGCGCGGTTATAGGCGTAGCGAGTTACACGTCCGTCGAAGCCCACTTCTTCAATCAGGCGTTCGTTCAGGTCGTATTTGAGCTGGTACCGCTCACCATTTTCGTTGGTGAGGCCCACCAGGTTGCGCTCGCCGTCGTAGTGGTATTCCAGGCGGCAGCCATCCGGGTTGGTGCGTGTCTTAACCTGGCTGAGGCCGTCGTAGGCGTAGCAGGTGCTGCGGCCTTCGGAGTCCATAACTTCCGCAAGCAACCCTTGGGGGTTATAGCTGTACTGAGTCCTAGCTCCATCTGGGGTAATAACTGCGTGGATACGATCCTGGGCATCGTATTCATAGCGAGTAATCTGGCCTGGGGCATGCTGCACTTCTTCCAGACGACGGGCATCGTCATAGCGATAGTGCTGGGTACGGCCCATGGGATCTTTGACCGCTGCCAGCTTGCCCTCGGGGTTCCATAGATAGCGGGTGGCATTACCTAATGGGTCTGTAACACTACCTATCAAGCCCACCGGGTTATAGCTATATCGGGTGCTACTACCAAGGGAGTCTTTGGTGGTGACGATCTGGCCTTTCTGGTTGTATTCACGCTGCCAGGTGTTACCACTGGGGTCTGTGACTTTGGCTGGCAGGCCTTCACTATTGTATTCGATACGGTGGCTATTGCCGGCGGCATCGGTCTTTTGTATCAAGCGACCTTGGTCATCATACTTATAGAGTTCTTCTCGCCGACTGCCATCATCGCTGGGCAATTGTACTTTGGTAACTTGGCCCAGATCGTTGTAGCTGTAGAGGGTCTCTGCACCTTCAGGAGCGCGGTGATAAATCGGTAGGGCGCGATCATTAAAGCGGTAACGTTCCTGTCCCCCACGAGTATCCGTTACGGTAACGCCGTGGCCATCCTCATCCCAGGCAAATTTGTAGTTGTAGGTAGCCTGCCCGTCGATAGCATCACCCCATTGGCGTACGCAACGGGCAGATGGGCCTTCTTTATCCCATTCAAAGTAAAAGCGGTAACCGGTTTTTAGGATGCGCTTGGAAATAACATGTTGGTGATATTCATATTGCTCACTGTAGCCATCCGCATCGGTGGCTTTTATCAGATCACCTTCATCACTGTATTCGTACTGAGCCAGTATTTTAATGCGACCATCGCGAGTTTCTTTCTTTAACTCGCCAATACGCAGGCTATTGGACTGTCCTTCGGGCGGGCTGATATGCAGAGCTTCACCGAGGCTGCTCTCGATACAAATCAGGCGCTCATCAATATAGTGGAAGAGGTAATAATTACCGTAGCCATCGCGGATTTCAGAGAGTTTTAGAGCCCCTTTAGTACCTGTCGCCTTGAAGTGTTTTTGCACACCATTTTGGGCTCCGTAGGGAGTTACAACCCAGTGCTCATCGTTAACGCGAGTTAACGATAAATTTTCCACCACATTGTGGCTGCGGCCGCTATTACCCGGTGCAAGTAAGCTAATTACCCGGCCCTCGGCATCATGAAACTGTACCGCTTTGCCTGGACGCCATACCAGGCGCTCATTCAACGTGTGGGTCCAGCCGTGGCCCAAACCGAAATCCCTGGCGTTACTGCTGCGGTAAGTTCGCGCCAGAGTTAGTGGCAGCGGGCCATCCAGCACCGTATCCACCAAAGTCAGACGCTCTTCACCTGTTTTTAAGTTGATCGGTTCACCACCTTCACAGGCACTGGCATTGCACTGGGAGGTGTCACCGTTCTGGTTTTCCCCGGTGTCGCTATTGGTATTGTCCGGCTCGTTGCTATTATTCGCTTGGCTACCTTGCGACTCACTTGAATTATTATTGGAACCACTATTGCTTTGATTGGAATTTGAGGCAGTGCTGCTGGCCCCTGAGCCACCAGAACTGGCTGGCGGAGCCGCCGCTTCAGAGGAACTCAAATCGGAGAAGTTAGCACTTTCCCCTCCTTTAGCGTTGCCACCCTTTTTCTTGGAAACTAGCTGTTGCTGCTTCTTCAGTTTGGCCAAGTCCAACATCAGCTCGCCGACATTTTTAAAGGACTTCAGCAAGCGCGCATTTTTAGCCATAGCTACAGCGGCGCCAACGCCCCCCGTAATCGCCGCTAGGACGATAGTGAGGATAATTTCAAAGGCACCACCGCCGGCTGTTTCGGTAATTTCCAGACTGTGCTGTGCTTTTACATAATCCTGGGCAAAGCGGAAAATAATCTCGCGCAGAGCCGGATCATCATAAATAATTTGAGCAACGTCAAATGCCAAATCCAGTTGCTGTTTCGTGATCTTTGAAGGGTCAAAACCGAGTACATCCACCACTTCTTTTTGTAAGTCTGTGACGTATTCCTGGCCAGATTCTGTAAAGCTCTTGTCATTCCAGAAGTAATTTGCTGTGGCAACACCCAGCCTTTGAGACTGGCGCATGGGATTCAGCATTTGCGCCACTTCAAGCACATCTTTTGTCCATACCGCCAAGCCCCAGGCGGCATTGCCAAAACCGGTCGCGCCACTTTCAATATAGGCACCCACTTTTTCCAGCGTTGAGCGCTTCCCATGCTGCTGCTGGATTTGGGCCGCTTCTGCCCTCTCCTGGGCAATAATTTGCTGTAGGCCAATACGAATCTTGGCAATCAACTCAGCCTGTTTGTCAGCAATTACGGTAGCTGCTGTTGGAGCTTCTTCAATAATCAGACGATTCTGGATTAAAGCGCGATAAATCTCTCGTTCAGAAGAGGACAAATGGCCGGGCGGCTCAGATAGGGGCCCCAGGAAGATTGTGCCCGAGGTACCCGCTTGAATACTGGTACTGAGCAAATTGCAGGAGCTACCTCCCAGGCTGAAAAAGTGCTGGTAAATTTTCTCAATAACCGCATCGTCGAACATCGAAAGCAAGTGGCCGGCATCGACCTGCATAGGGATCCCCAGCGGGTACGTCCACCCTACTCTCACTTCGTACTGGATGCCTTGCTTATTTTCAACACGTAGCTGCATGATAATCCTTTAAACACTTACGCCTATCTGGACCTAGTGGGGACCTAATTCAGTTAATTCTCACCCGCGAACATTAGGGAACCCCCAAAGAACTCCGGTAAGTTTTCGATTCCGTCTATTTTTCGAGCAAAATACCCTTAAGCTGAAGTCAACCAGACTTCAACTGGTGATTCCTCCGAGCTTTGTCGGCGTCGATTAAAATCGAAATCGCAAGACCAGCCAATACCACGCCATTACACAACGAAGCCGCTGAGAAGAACATTCTCTATCCAAAAAAGGGAGCTTAAGGGCTGCTGTGCTAGAAGAATACTAACGACTAGATTCTTATCTTCCTTTTCACTCTTAAGAAATTAAGAATCTAGGTGGCGCCAAATAAAACATGGGACTGAGATCTACTTCGCGAGGTTACCGCAAATTAGGTAAATACGGTAGATAGCAAGTGTTAAGCTGAGTGGCGAAGCTTTCGGTAGCAGAAATTAAAACTTCGATAACACAAAACCGAGCCAAAGTTATCGTCGATTAATTTTTGATAAACCAATAAAAATAGTACCCGTGTATTAAAAAAATATCCCGTAATACAAATCCTATGAACAATTATTATTCATTTGTTTACCGTAATTGGATAATTTCTCTACAGCGAGTATCAATATTCCGTAATTGATAAAAGTAACTAATTGAATAGCTTTTGGCAGGCTGCGAAATTGGATCTTTAAAATTGTGACATTCATCACAAGGATATCCCAGTTACAAGCAGGGTGAACGGGGGAAGTCAGCAGACTGGATTGCCTGGAACTGCAATTAAAGCGCGGTATGGGTTGAGGTAGGCCCAGTAACCTCATGATCAGGTGCCTGGGCCTTTTTAGAAAGTCTATTCGATCTCTTTGATCCGCATGGAGTTGGTATGCCCACCCATATTGAGGCGCTCCCCCTGGGTAATCAGTACCCGCTGCCCTTTCTGCAAATCGATTCTAGAGCTTAATACCTCGATAACCGCTTCGGTTAAATGTCCCAGGGGAACTGAAGCCGGATCAAAGCTCACTGTCTCTACTCCCCGTAACAGCATCAGCTGGCGCGCGATCTTAGGATGCCGGGTTAGTGCATAGATCGGCAAGCGAGTATTTGCACGGGACATCATTCTCGGTGTGCGGCCTGACTCGGTCAGTGCGGCTACAGCACAGAGATTCTCCACTCGCGTTGCAACATCAATCGCCGCTTGGGCAATCACAGTATCGATTAAAGCTGAAGAACCGTGGTCCTCTGCAGTATAGGGAACACTGCCCAAATACTGTTCAGCGCCGATAATCACTTCACTCATAGATTCCACAGCGGCAACCGGGTAATCGCCCGCTGCTGTTTCCGCCGACAGCATAACTGCATCGGTACCGTCCAGCACCGCATTGGCAACATCCATCACCTCGGCACGGGTGGGAGTCGGGCTGGTAATCATCGACTCCATCATTTGTGTCGCAGTGATTACGGCGCGATTGAGAGCATTTGCGCGGTTGATCAGTTTTTTTTGTACCCCGACCAGAGCTGGATCACCGATCTCTACCCCCAGGTCACCTCGAGCTACCATAATCGCATCGGAAGCCAGGATTAGGCTGTCCATTTGCTCATCATCGGCAACAGCTTCGGCCCTTTCAACTTTGGCAACGATCGCCGCTTGGCTGCCAGCCTCTGCCATGGCTTTGCGAGCCGTATCCAGGTCTTCCGCACAGCGCGGAAAACTGACCGCGAGGAAATCCACTTCGAGATCTGCTGCCAGCTTGATATCCCGGTAGTCTTTTTCTGTCAGTGCCGGTGCAGACAGGCCCCCGCCCAACAAGTTGATACCCTTGTTATTCGACAGCTTACCGCCTTGTAAAACTCGGCAATAGAGCTTGCTTGGCGTAGTGCCGGTTACTTCAAGGCGAATCTTGCCATCATCCAACAGCAGGATATTGCCGGACTGGCAGTCGCTGATCAGGCTTGGATAATCCACTCCAACGCGGTGTTCATCTCCCCCTTCAACCGGGCAATCCAGGTCGAGGGTAAATTCGTCATTGTTTTCCAGTTGTACACTGCCCTTGGCAAAACGGGCAATGCGGATTTTAGGGCCCTGCAAGTCCCCCAAAACCGCAACAATTTTTCCCTGCGCTTCGGCGGCGTTGCGCACTTCTGTAACACGGCGTCGGTGATCCTCTGCCGATCCGTGAGAAAAGTTCAGACGTACAACGTTCACCCCAGCGCGAATCATTTCATCGATTACGCGAGGCTTGTCCGTACCCGGGCCTAAGGTTGCTACGATTTTTGTATGGCGAATCATAAGATCCCGTCATCTAATAATTTGAGAAGGAGGTTCAGAGGGCTATCAAACAGGAATTCTATGTCCATTTAATGGCCCTCAGTAATTGAATTACCAAAATATGGTAAATGAGGGGAATCAGGCGGATTCAGCAACAGGCTGGTTCAACTGAAGCGTTTCAGCCATCGCCAAACTGGTATCCAACATGCGGTGGGAGAAGCCCCACTCGTTGTCATACCAAGCCATGACCTTCACCAAGTTACCATTCACACGGGTGTGATTCGCATCAAAGTGACTGGAGGCACTGGTGTGATTGAAGTCCACAGATACCAAGGGCTGATCGCAGTAAGTCAGTACACCGCCACTGGCCTGAGCAGCTTCCTGCATAATGCGGTTAACTTCTTCGGCGGTGGTGTCACGGCCGGCAATAAACTGGCAGTCCACCAGAGACACATTGCTTACCGGTACACGGACGGCCATACCATCGAGGCGACCTTTTAACTCAGGCAATACCAAACCTACCGCTGCAGCCGCACCTGTTTTGGTAGGGATCATATTATCCGCCGCCGCACGGGCACGATAAATATCTGCGTGTACTGCATCTTGGGTATTCTGGTCATTGGTATAGGCATGCACGGTGGTCATAAAGCCGCGCTCAATACCCAATTCACGATGCAGTGCTTGAGCTACAGGTGCCAGACAATTGGTAGTGCAGGATGCATTGGATACCACACGGTGATCCGCAGTGAGATTGCTGTCGTTTACACCGTAAACAACTGTGAGATCCGCATCTTTTGAGGGTGCAGAAATCAGCACTGCAGCGGCACCGGCTTCAATATGGGCAGAAGAGGAAGCGCGATCGGTAAAGCGGCCAGTACACTCCAGGACTAAATCCACACCCAATTGCTTCCAAGGCAATTTAGAAGGATCGCGCTCCTGGCAAACCTGAACTCGATCACCACCAATAACCAGAGCATCACCATCGACTTTGACGTCTGTACCAAAGCGACCGTGAATAGTATCGAAGCGAGTCAGGTGAGCATTAGAAGCTACCGGAGCGAGATCATTAATCGCAACCAATTGAACACGATCGCTGTAGCCTGATTCATAGATAGCTCGGGTGACATTTCTACCGATACGACCGTAACCATTAATGGCAATTTTAATTTTCATCTCGCTTTACCCTCTTTATATGCTTCTGGTTTTTCAAGTGGCACCCGCTTGCGAGAGCACCATACCGAGTGTGTGTTATTTCAATTCCGCAGCTTGTTTTGCCAGACGAGTAATCTCTGCCCAGTTCTTTTCACGAACCAGAGTGCTGCTCGCCATCCAGGAACCACCGACACAAACCACATTGTTCAGAGCCAGAAAGTCCGGGGCATTTTGAGGCCCTATACCACCGGTGGGACAAAAGCGAACGTCCTGTAGCGGACCGCCAATGGATTTCAACATTGGCACTCCCCCTGCCGCCTGGGCTGGGAAAAATTTCTGGTAGCGATAACCACGCTCGTAGAGGCGCATCACTTCTGAAACACTGGCAGCACCAGGCAGCAGCGGTACTTCACTGCCTTCAGCAACATCCAGTAAGCGGTCGGTTGCGCCGGGGCTCACCATAAAGCTAGCGCCGGCTTCGATAGAGCGACGCAGATCATCACCATTGAGCACCGTGCCAGTTCCCACATGGGCTTCCGGCAGGTGTTTTGCAATTTGTTCAACAACTTCCAGAGCTGCCTCAGTGCGCAGGGTTACCTCAAGTACTTTCAGGCCACCTTCAATCAAAGCGCCGGCAAGAGGGAGGGCATCTTCAACTTTATCTACAACCAGTACTGGGACAACGCCAGCTACCTGCAAAATCTCGGCGATATTTTTCTGCATCAGATAATTCCAAATCTTTCGTTAAGGCGCCCAGTAAACAGTGACTGGTTTCAGCCCCTGCTTAAGAATACTGCGCACCGGCATTTCCAACTCATCACTGCCGAGCAACGCCTCGCGATAAACTTTTAGCTTCTCTTCGCCAGTGATCAATAACTTGATATTGCGCGCTTGCAAAATTGCACTCAGGGTCAAAGTCATACGCTCGGTATTGGAGCCGGTAACTTCACTTTGATTAGCAGTAATTGCCTTGCACAACTTTTGTGATTCAGGATTTAGTGCATCCTGCAAGCCCTGTGCATGGGGGAATAGTGATGCGGTGTGGCCGTCACTGCCCATACCCAGCAGACAAACATCAAACGGTTTCTGCAACTCGCTATATGCGCGCTCACAGGCCTCTTCACCTTCAGCGGCTGTTGCATGTGAGTTTTTCATACCCAGGAAATTGGCTTCAGCGCCAAAGTTCTGTAAGAGCGACGTTTCAATGAAAGCTGCGTTACTACCGCTTTCGGTTTTTTCTACCCAGCGCTCATCAACGAGAGCAGCTGTAATTTGTGACCACGGAAGCGGGCGTTTGGATAGCTCGCGATAAACTGGTTCCGGCGTACTGCCGCCAGATACCAGGAAACTTGCGTGATTTTTTTCTTTAATACCTTTTTGCAGTTCACAAGCACAATCGTGGGCTAGAGCCTGCACCAGGCGCTCGCGATCTTGGAAAAATTTTTCTTCAGCCATGGATTCTTCCATTTCTCTTAGTGGAAACCGGCGCGGTAAATTCAATAGCTGCGCCGGATTTCCAGATTATTACTGAGCGTTAAACCAATGACGATCACTGCGTGACAGCAGTTTTTCTGCCCCTTCTGGCCCCCAGCTACCTGCAGGATAGGGCTGCGGCTGATTAGCCGTTTCGCGCCAATGCTCAATAATTGGATCCACCCACGCCCAGGCAGCGGCAACTTCGTCACGGTGGATAAAAAGCGCGGGATTATTTGCTGCAGCATCCAACATCAGGCGCTTATAAGCGTCGCTGCGGAAACTGTCATAAGTATCAGAAAGGGTTAAATTCAATTCGGCCGGTTGCAACTCAGTGGTGAGACTGTCCATTTTTTTCGCCATCAAAACCAGCTTGATACTTTCTTCCGGCTGTAAGCGAATAACCAAGCGATTGGGAACAACCTTTCCGGCTGACTCATCGTATACATGATGAGAAACATTTTTGTACTGCACTACAATTTCGGCACAACGCTTCTCCATGCGCTTGCCGGTACGCAAGTAAAACGGCACCCCTGCCCAACGCCAACTATCGATATGTGCTCGAATGGCAACGAAGGTTTCGGTTGAACTGGTTCCACCGTCGAGTTCATCGAGGTAACCAGGAACATCATTGCCATTTATTTGACCAGCTATATACTGGCCACGCACAACGTTTTTATCGACCAAATTACCGGTAAGCGGGCGCAAAGCCTCAAGCACCTTAATTTTTTCTGCACGGATATTCTTCGCCGACATACTGTTGGGAGATTCCATGGCGATAAGGCACAGCAGTTGCAGCAGATGGTTTTGCACCATATCCCGCATAGCACCAGTTTCATCATAAAAACCCGCACGCCCTTCCAGGCCTACGGTTTCTGAAATACTGATCTGGATATGATCAATGGTTTTTGCATCCCAAAGATGCTCAAACAATACATTGCTAAAACGCAGTGCAAGAAGGTTTTGGACAGTTTCTTTACCCAGGTAGTGATCGATACGGAAGATACTATCTTCCGGGAAGTAACTGGCAATTTTACTGTTAATTTCATCAGAGGTTTGGGCGTTATAGCCCAGCGGTTTTTCTACCACGACCCTGGAATTTCCAGTGATAAGGCCTTTTACGGAGAGGTTTTCGCAGCAGGGGCCAAATACCGCGGGCGGTATTGCCAAATAGAAAATACGAACCCGCTCTGAGTCGGAACCGAGAATTTCTGCCAGGTGATCCCACTGGCTATCCGGTACGGCAATATCCAGTGCGATCGGACAAAGTAATTGGCTAAATTGGTCCCAGCTCGAAGCACTGTACTCACCCTCACGGAGATATTTTTGCAGTGCCTGGTGGGCTGTATCGATATATTGATCAACATCTGATTGGCGGCGACACACCGGAAGGATGCGACAGCCCTCAACCAAGCTGCCCTCTCTAAATGCTCGGTAAAGTGCCGGTAGTAACTTGCGCAGTGCAAGGTCTCCGCCTCCACCAAATAACACCATATCAAAAGGGTTAATCATAAATTTTGCTCTGAGATCGTTCTTTTCTCGGAGCCTGTTTGGCTCCGTAATAATCAATAAAGAATACTTGCACCGGTCTCTGCACCGCTGGCAAGCCCGCGCATATTAGCGAAAAGTTCACGGCCCGTACCACGGGCACTTTCAGACAGATCACACTGGGCCGGTTGGCGGGCATTAAATTCAGCTTCATCTACCAGCACGCGTAAAATACCGGCCTCTGAATCGAGCTCAATCATGTCGCCCTCTTGCACCTTGGCAATCGCACCGCCTTCTACGGCTTCCGGTGACATATGAATGGCAGCAGGGACTTTCCCGGAAGCGCCGGACATACGCCCATCAGTGACTAACGCCACTTTAAAGCCACGATCCTGCAGCACCCCCAACGTCGGTGTTAACTTGTGCAGTTCCGGCATACCGTTGGCACGAGGTCCCTGGAATCTCACTACAACGACAAAGTCACGCTCTAGCTCACCGGCTTTGAATCGCTTGAGCAGGTCGTCCTGGTTATCCAGAACAATGGCCGGAGCCTTCACTTTGAGGTGCTCAGATTTAACCGCAGAGACTTTGATTACACTGCGCCCAAGATTTCCTTCGAGCAACTGCAAACCACCATGCTGGGAGAAAGGGTCTGTGGCTGGACGAATGACCGTCGTATCACCGCTCTCTTCTGGAGTGGGTTTCCAAACCACACCACCGCCAGCATCACTGTTGAGGAAGGGGTCTTCACAGTAAGGTTCGAGACCGGAATTACCGAGTACTGTGTGCACATCATCGTGTAAAAGGCCAGCGGAGCGGAGTTCGCGAATCAGGAACTGCATACCGCCGGCTGCGGCAAAGTGGTTGATATCCGCAGTGCCGTTCGGGTACACATGACAAAGCAACGGCACCACTTCAGAGAGGTCGGCCATATCCTGCCAAGTCAACTGAATACCTGCTGCACGCGCCATCGCAATAAGGTGCAATGTGTGGTTTGTGGATCCGCCGGTAGCGAGCAGTCCCACCACTCCGTTGACGAATGCTTTTTCGGTGAGAATTTTAGCTACCGAAGTGTGCTGGCTAGGTTCAGTAATTTTTACCAATTGCGCCACGGCAGCTTCATTTAATGCCGAGCGCAAATCAGTACCGGGGTTTACGAAGGAACTGCCGGGCAATTGCAGCCCCATAATTTCTACCAACATCTGGTTACTGTTGGCAGTGCCGTAAAAGGTGCAGGTGCCGGCACTATGGTATGAAGCACTCTCGGCTTCCAATAGTTCAGACCGCCCTACTTTTCCTTCAGCATACAGCTGGCGAACCCGGACTTTTTCCGCATTGGACAGGCCTGTGGGCATTGGACCCGCAGGAACAAAAATTGAAGGCAAGTGGCCAAAAGAAAGAGCACCAATAACCAGGCCGGGGACAATTTTGTCGCAGATACCCAGGAATATGGCTCCTTCGAAAACATCATGCGAAAGCGCGATTGCTGTAGACATGGCAATCACATCCCGCGAAAACAGGCTGAGTTCCATCCCTGCACGCCCTTGAGTCACCCCATCGCACATTGCCGGAACGCCACCGGCAACCTGGGCCGTTGCGCCATTGCGCGCAGCTGCCTCTTTCAATTGAGCAGGGTAGGCACCATAAGGCTGATGAGCGGACAACATATCGTTGTAGGCGTTGACGATACCCAGGTTCGGCCCCCGCCCAGAGGCGATCAACTGCTTATCACCTTCCGGAGATGCAGCTATTGCGTGGGCTAAGTTTCCGCAAGACACATGTGCCGCTGCCCGCCCTTCAATATGCGCTTTCTCAACCTGCGCCAGATACTCTGCACGAGTTTCTTCGCTGCGCTTAATGATGCGTTCGGTAACGGTCTGAAGCTTGCTGTGAACCATGACTATTCCGTAATAACTCTGTTGAGGTGGTCTCTAGTTACAAAAACCACCAGGGTCACATTTCAGTGGCATCAGCCACCTGTGATTATCTTTCCGTGGAGCGCCTTTCGGCGGAATGGCTCCCACTGCAACCCTTTGGTTGTAGTGCCATCAATGTCCTATTGCCCAATCGTAAATCTGAAGCAGGAGGAACAAAGTTGCTTTTATCAGATCGCTGGAAACCCAATCATTCCAGCGGACAACCTTTCAGCCCACGGCAAGACTGCTTATGGAGACTCATGGGAAATCCTGTTATCGGGTAGAAATCTCACTTCCGAACCTCTTCCCGCTCTTAGAGCTGAATATTAGTGATCCAACAATGCCGGAACCTCCTCCCCACTGAGGTGGTAGAGACTTTGGACGCCCGGCTTGAGTAATTCACCCAATCTGTAGCCACTCAATCTTATTGATGCGCATTATGTAGTAAAACTACAAAAATTTTCAAGAGGCTTCAAATAGTGATTGAAGATGTTGACCAGAGGAGATAGGCATATAGGAAGTATTTGGCGTAAAAGCCATCATTTTCTTTAATAATGGGAAACTTAATGCCTTCATTCAGTCACAAAGTGAAAGATTGGCCTTACTTAAGTGTAGGATTTTTACAGACAAATGATAAGGTCTAGGAATCTCAAAGAATTGGGATAAAAAACTACAAATTACCCACAAATTAAGAAAGGAGGCGCACCCCATAAGCTAATTGCAGACTCATAACTGTTAAAATCCCACCTTCCAGCAATACTTACTTGTCGATGCCAGCAAGGCCAAGGCTCAGATAGAACTAGTTGATGCATGAAAGTCACAATTAACGATGTTGCCGAGCGCGCCGGCGTATCTATCAAAACAGTGTCCAGGGTGATCAATAATGAGCCCTCTGTACGCGCAGCCACTCGGCAAAAAGTGCTCGACGCAGTCAAAAGCCTGAACTACACACCCAGTCTGGCAGCGCGGAATCTGGCGGGGACACACTCCTATTCCATCGCATTTATTTATGACAACCCTAATGCCCACTACGTTATCGATATGCAAAACGGCATATTGGAGGCCTGCAGAGCAAAAGGGTATGAGCTACTTATCCATCCTTGCAATTCGAAATCTCCAGTTATCCACAGCGACCTGAATAAACTGGTCGAGCACGGCAAAGTAGCCGGATTGGTCCTGACCCCCCCTTTTTCAGAGTCACCTTCTTTTATCGATACGCTCCAATCCATGAATGTGGAATTTGTGCGAATTATTTCCTCCACCAATACAGAGAAAGCAAAGGGAAAGTCTATACAGATTGATGACCGCCAGGCCGCCTACAATATTACCCAGCACCTACTTTCACTCGGGCACAAACGTATCGCTTATTTAAGCGGAGGCGAGGAGCACCTTTCCACATTGGGGCGTCAAAATGGATACAGCCAGGCACTCGAAGATGCAGGAATAGCAGTAGACCGACATTTGATTGTTGAAGGGAAATATTCATTTGAATCGGGCGAGATCAATGCGAGAAAGATCCTCGACAGCGACAAACCTCCCTCAGCAATATTTGCCGCTAATGACGAAATCGCAGCGGGCGCTCTATTTGCCGCCCGTATGTTAAAGATTGATGTTCCCGGGCAAGTCTCTATCGCAGGATTTGAAGACAGCCCATTTTCTCGACAAACCTGGCCCAAACTTACAACCGCACACCAACCCAACCAGGAAATCGCCCGCTCGGCAGCAGAATTACTGCTTGAGAAAATTCAGTGTAAAAGTTCAAAAGAACTCAATGGTTCTGGGCAAGAGAGTGAAACATACCGTAGCTTCACCCCCGAGTTAATTATTCGACAATCCACTGGCCCCGCACCCAAATAACCCCTTCAGCTTAAGAGAGATCTGGAAAGTTAATTTCGTCGATAAATTTCACGCCCCAGGCTCCAGGTCCTATTCACTTGCAGATCCTCACCTAATAAAACCATATCCGCTCGGGCCCCTTCAGTGATTACACCTGCTCCCAGACCAAGGAACTGCGCCGGATACAAACTTGCCATGCGCAGTGCTTCCGGCAATTCAATCCCACACCAGTCGCGGATATTTTTAACCGCGCCGATCATATCCAAGTGAGAACCCGCTAACTCTCCGGTACTGGAGGTCAGTTTATCCCCTTCTCGTGTAACCACTCGATCAAATAGGGGAAAACTGGTGGCATCACTGCCCACTAGCGACATTGCATCGGTTACCAGTAACAACTTACCGCGAGGTTTTGCTTTCAAAGCTAACGCCATAGCGCCGGTACTGACATGGTGGCCATCGGCAATTAATCCACACCAGGCATCATCCCGGATCAGAGCTGTCCCCACCATACCCGGCTCACGCGAATGGAGCGGGGACATTGCATTGTATAAGTGGGTAAATCCTGTCGCTCCAGCATCCAACGCAGCTTCAACAATTTCAGCACTCGCATTCGAATGGCCGAGACAAACATGAACCCCCAGGGAAACCAACTTTCGGATATCGGATACCGATACACACTCTGGCGCCAGAGTGACCAAGCGGATTCCCAGGTCTTCCCGGGCGTAGAGGGAAAGCTCCTCATGACTCAAAGAGCGGATAAACCCTCCTTCATGGGTACCCTTTTTGGCCTCACTTAAATGCGGCCCCTCAAAATGTACTCCAATCACACCCGGAACACCGCTGGACAAGGCCCCACTTACCGCATCGGCTGCCCGCTGCATCACTGCAAAGCTATCCGTAATCAAGGTGGGTAGGAAAGCACTGGTACCAAACTGACTATGGGCTTCGCTTATTTTCTGAAGCGCATTAACTGAGGGCTCCTGATTAAACAGTACACCACCACCACCATTGACCTGGATATCAATAAAGCCCGGCACCAACAAACCCGGTAAGCGCTCAGCATCGGAACTCACTCCCCCACCCACTGCGGAAATCAGTCCGCTATCTCCAATGGTGATAGCAACATCTGCAAGTATGCGCTCGCCATCAAATAGCTTTTCAGCAATCAGGATAACCCCCACTTCCCCCTCCCAAATATTATTTTCTGTTTTATTCAGACTGTCTGAGTAACTTTCTTTAAACCCGCCGGCTCATCGGGATTAATCCCCCGACTTACCGCCACGTGGGCCACATCGATATAAAAACGCTGCAACAGCGCCAGTGGAGCCACCCTCGGGTGAACCCCCTTACTCGGCACATGCAAATTAATCAGAGCCGCCCCACGCCGTCGAATTTCATCGATCTGCTGGCTGTGTGTGGGGAATGACTCATCCTCGATTGGAACATTCACCACTGTCAATTTCCCTTCCACCAGCGTAACGGGGCCATGCAAGAATTCCGCACTGGAATAGGACTCCGCATGGATATTGCAGACTTCTTTTAACTTCAGCGCCAGTTCCCGGGTAATCCCATAACCGGGACCCCGCCCCAAAACTACCAGATTTTGTACCGAGGCCAGGTTTTCCGGACGCAATTGAATTTCAGCCCGCACCGCAGTTCTCAAAGTTTCCGGCAACTTTTCCAGAGCACTACAAAGAGCGGGATCCTGCGTCCAGTTGGCGACCATCTGCAGTATCGCAGATAGGGTCGCCAGGTAACTTTTAGTAGCTGCAACCGCTTTTTCCGGGCCAGCCTTTAAGGGAATTACCAAGTCAACCACATCTTTAATCGGCGCATCTTCATCGTTAAGTAAAGCGACGGTATAAGCCCCCTGCTCTCTCGCCATGCGGGCCTGGGTCAGAATATCTGGGCTTCTCCCAGACTGGGAAATGACGATAACCAGGGCCTCATCGAGCTTTAATTTGCGACCATAAACACTGGAGACCGACGGTGCGGCAGCAAAAGTAGGGGTACCAGTTTCAATCTCTATCAGATACTTGGCAAAGACGCCCGCATGATCAGAAGACCCCCTCCCCACAATCATCACGAAACGAGGAGGCTTCTGGCGCAGCCGCTCTCCCAGATGAGACATTATATTGGCATTGGAATGCAGCTGTTCAGCAATCCTATCCGGCGCCTCACGAGCCTCAGCCTCCATGACCGTGGTAACCATAATACTTCCTACCTGACTCACTCAAAATATGAACCCAGTTCTCACATTAATACCGAGCTCCATCAATCAGTCTATGCCCAGCAATACTTCACCTCGGTTAATTGACGCCATTAATCGTCCTGCTTTGTTTTCAAACGTCCACTAGCTCGCCAACCCGAAACCCCATTACTGTCACAACAAAACTGGAATTGGGTATACCTTTTTAATCTATGCTTAAGGCACCCCTATCAGTCGCTGCCGACCATATCTACAGGAAGGATCAATGCCCCAAACCCCGGGCAGTTGCACCACACAAAAATGGCGTTTAATCATTCTCCTTGTAGTTGCGAGCTTACTTAGCAGCTGCTCCAGCATTCAATTCGCCTATAACAACATTGACTATTGGATTCGCTGGAAGCTTCGTGACTATGTCGACTTAAATTCCCAGCAAGAGCTGGAGTTTCAAGGGGCTCTAAACAGCTTCTTTCACTGGCACCGCCAAACACAGCTACCAAAATATGCCGATTTCCTGAGCCAACTGGCAGATAAAGTAGATCAAGGCCAACTTGAGAATCCTCAGCTGGCCCCAGTTGAAAAAGAGGTGTACCACTTCATCGAAAGCGCCAGTAACAACGCCTTCAACTTAATGCTTCCCATTGTGGCGCAGTTAACGCCACAACAGATTGATCGCCTGCAACACAACTTGGCCAAAAAGCAGCAGAAAACACTGGAAAAATGGCAGCGCTCGCCGTGGAAAATACAACGACACCGCGATCGGCAAATTCGCCGGGAGAGCAGGCGATGGCTGGGAAGTTTAACCGAGCAACAAAAGCAGCTGATCGCAGCCTGGGTAAAGCAGGTAGAGTACAACCCTGTTTTACGTAACGAACAACATATGATTTGGCAGCAACATGCCATTGAGCTTCTCCGACAGAAGCCTGATGGATACCAACAACAGTTGCGCGGTCTGCTGGAAAACCCAGACCAACTTTGGTCTGACGAATATCGCAAGGCGCAAGAGCAGCGCAAAACCCAAGCTCGCGAACTGGGAGAACAAATTCTATCCAGTACCAGCCCCACACAACGCCGTCATCTAAGCAAAACTCTGCGCGACTATGCCCAGGACTTCCGCTCTCTAGCCAGCCAATAATCAGACACCCAGATCCCAACACCACCGCCGAACTAATGAACGACATGACACCTCAAAAATCTAGCGTATCCAGGATAAATTCCACCCAATAGATTCAAGAGAAACTAATAATCATGTGTGATTTCCTGCTGACGAAAGCGACCTAAGGCTGATAAGCTCGCCAACTCACATTACCAGCCAGGGGAATTCAAGTGCATATCGAATCCGCCACACAGGAACAATTGATCGAGTGGGAAAAAGAATTAAGCGCTCACTACAACAAGATCTGTCAACACGAGTTAAGCCTGGATATCACACGTGGAAAGCCCTCGGCGGAGCAATTAAAACTTTCCGATAAACTTGATGGAATTCTCTCCGGTGACTATCGAGCGGCAGACGGTACCGACACTCGCAACTACGGTGGCTTAATCGGCCTGACCTGCTCAAGGGAGCTGGGAGCCGAAATGCTTCAAGTGCCGGTCAACGAAGTGATTGCCGGAGGCAACAGCTCTCTCACACTGATGTATCACGCCCTAGTCACCGGTTACCTGTTCGGCTTTGCGGGCACTACCCCCTGGCGCGAATTAAAAGCTCCCAAATTTCTCTGTCCTGTTCCCGGCTATGACCGCCATTTTACGATCTGTGAGCAGCTGGGTATCGAGATGATTAACGTGCCCATGGGAGAGCAGGGGCCCGACATGGAGCTTGTGGAAAAGCTCGTGCGCGAAGATGCAGAGATTGTTGGTATCTGGTGTGTGCCCAAGTTTTCAAATCCAACAGGAGCCACTTACAGCAAGGAAACTGTAGAAAGATTGGCACAGTTGGGACAATTTGCCGGCGCTAGCTTCCGGATATTTTGGGACAATGCCTATTCGGTGCACGACATTGGCAACTATGTAAATCTGCCAAATATTCGCACAGCAACCCTGGAAAATGATACTGCAGACTCCGTAATACAGTTTGCCTCAACTTCAAAAGTCACCCACGCTGGCGCAGGCGTTGCGTTTGTGAGCGCCAGCCAGGCAAATCTCGATTCCCTCAAAGGCCAAATGCAGGCAATGACCATTGGTCCTGACAAAGTCAACCAATTGCGTCACTCGAGATTTTTTACCGAACACACCAGTCTGACAGAACACATGCATAAACATGCAGATATTCTTCGCCCGAAGTTCGAGTGTGTTCTGGAGCATTTACATAATGCCCTCACCGATGCAGATATGGGTACTTGGGAAAAACCTGAAGGGGGTTATTTTGTTTCCTTTAATACCCTTCCCGGTTGCGCAAAAGCAGTGGTTAAAATGGCTGCAGATGCAGGAGTAAAATTAACACCTGCCGGCGCTACCTTCCCTTATGGTAAGGACCCTGAGGACAGCAATATTCGTATTGCACCCAGTTTCCCACCGCTGGAAGAACTGGATACCGCAATGTCTGTTTTCGTCCTCTGTGTCAAACTGGTGAGTCTACGTAAAAAGCTTGGCAAAATTTAACCATCCAAAAATTCCAGGTGAGATTTCCTGAATCATCAAAAAAGGCAGCTTTACGCTGCCTTTTTCATAAAGAGTCGCTTCTAAGTCAGCTGGATAAATAACGTTTAGCAAACTTCTCGTCCACTTTTGATAAATCAACAACGACCAGCCCATCCACAGCATCGCAAAAATCCGGGTCAATATTAAAGGCGTGGAAACTGGTCCCTCCCGTTTTAGTAACAGAGGCATACTTTTTAAATAGGGGAGGTAGCATAACGCCCTCCTCACGCAAAATATGCTTCAATTGACGCATATCTGACACCGAATCCCCAAGTAATTCAGGCAGTTCAGATTGTGCTTCCGGAAATGGCAGTCGAGCATCCCCCAAGGAGTTTTCAGGAGCAAAATAATGGGAAAAATAGCGCACAATAACGGACTTCGCTCTCACGGAAAATGTACCGGGCATAGACACTGGGCCAAATAGGTAGCGTACCTTATTGCGCAATACCCACTGTCCAATAGCACACCAGAGCAGGTCCAACCCGCGCCCTCTCCAATATTCTGGCAGTAGGAAGCTACGCCCTAGCTCAGCAGAATCTGGCAGGCACTGCCGAGGAGGCTGCGGGTAATTAAATAGCGTACTGCTGTATATCTGATCATCCGAGAGCGCCTCGGTCGCTGCTATGCGGTAAGCTCCTGCAATCTGTCGATTTTCTGCATCCCACAACAATAGATGGTCGTAATGAGCATCAAACGCATCCCAATCCCGACTCTGGCCGGTCCCCTCCCCCACTGAGCGAAAGGCAATCTCCCTCACTCTGGCCAATTCCCGCATGACGGGGCAATCTGCTTTCTGCCGATATAAACGCACAGAAAAATTACCCAGTTCAGAGAGTGATACACAGGACTCAACCACTCGCGCTACATCGACTTTTGGCTCAGCTTCAACAATTAATTCCGGCCCCAGAGGGGCGGGCGAACGATGTAATTGGTAGACATGTTTACGCCACAGGGCAGCCTTGGCGCGGGGTGTTAGCGGCCAGCTACGAAAGTGTTCCGCTTCCAGGGGGCGTCCTATACGAATATCGATACTGCGGCTGGCCTGTTTAAACATCTCCCTAATCAACCATAAAGTCGAGAGAGGCTTGTTCAACATTGAGAGGCCATAGAACCACCAGGAATTCCTCCCTAAAACCTGCACCGGCAATATCGGCGCATTGGTTTTTTCCGCAAAACGAGCAAAGCCTGAATTCCAGCGTCCATCCCGAACCCCATGGGGGGTGAGCCTGGATACTTCGCCCGCCGGGAAAATGATAATCGCTCCCCCGTCACCTAAATGGCTATAGATACCTTCAATATCGGCTCGACGGGTACGCCCATTAAAGTTATCTACGGGCAATAAACAGGGGCGCAGGGATTTTATGTTCCATAATAATTGGCTTGCGACAGCTCGAACATCTTTCCGTACCCGCGCCACCATATCGATCAGAGCGAGACCATCCAGGCTTCCTAAGGGGTGATTAGACACAATCACCAGCGGCCCACTAGTGGGAACCCGAGCCAACTCTGATGGATTTAATTCGTAGCGAAAATTCAAGTCATCGAATACCTGGCGAATAAAATCCAGGCCGCCAAGGTGGGGGTAACTGCTGGTAAATTCCTGTAGCTGCTCCTCACAACAGATTTTCTTTACTGTGGCAGAAACCAATTTTCGCGTGGTTTTTTGTGGTGCCGCGCTGTACCAGGCGTTTTTCTGCAAAAGAGTCTCAAGATGAATCATGCCGCAACCACCTCTGTCATTATGCTGGCAATTTTTGGAGTCCGATACCAATGTAAAAGATCTAAATTGCCATCTTGTTGTTCTACAACCGCACTCATAGAGTCGACCCAATCACCACAATTCGCATAGGTCACAGCATCCCCACACACTGTTTTATTTCTAAGGGCAGGCCTATGGATATGGCCACAAATAACACCATCAAATCCCCGCGATATCGCTTCACGGGTGGCGACATCCTCAAAATCACTCATCATTTGTCGAGCTGCACCCACACGATTTTTTATCTGGCTGGCCAGCGACCACCAAGGCTTATTAAATCGATTGCGCCAATAATTGATCCAGCGATTAAAGCGCAACATCAGGTAATAACTGCGATCGCCGATATGGTAACTGATTGGATTTATTTTAATTCGGTGTTCAAACTGATCGCCGTGGGTCACCCAAAAGCGGCGCCCATTGGAAGCGGTGTGGATATAGTCTTTTTCAATTCGGATATTGCCGAGCCGCTTTCCGGCCCAGCTGCGCATTGGAGCGTCGTGGTTTCCAGGAATATAAATGACTTCAGGCGTCAGGCTACTTAATTCGGAAAGCATTTCCAGTAGCAGCGAAGAGGCCTGGCACCATGTACCTCGTCCTTGAGCGAGTGCCTGCATATCAAAAATATCCCCAACCAGATAGACCGTATCGGCGCGATTCTGAGCCAGAAAATCTGCAAGTCGATGGGGCTCACTGTCTCTGCTGCCCAAATGGACATCGGAAATCCACAGTGCGCGATAGCGATTGCTCATAGCAAAGTTCCAGTCTGTACCAGTTATCAACCCATAAAAATCAGGGCAGATACGCGGCAAAAATGTAGGTCGTCGCTTGAGCTAACTTGAGAAAAATCGATAAATCCGTATTTGCTCTCTTGCTAGCAAATTGAGATCAACTAAATACAGAACGTCGTTGATCGTCAGCGCAACCACTTTGCAGCGATTTGATGACAGTCAGGAGGATTTTTATTGAAGCTTATATTGCAGAGGAAAAAAAGGTGCAGCGGATGATTTTGGCGCTAAAAACCGGGCATAGAGCCCGGCCTGATTCAGAGTAAAAATAAAGCTTACTCTGTGTCCTGGGGATGACGGATAGGCGGAGCAAAAGGAAACTTGGCAACTTTGTCACCCTTTACTTCAACAATCTTGCCGGTGCCCTCTTTTTCCACTTCATCGATACGCACGATGCTGTGCATCGGAATATAGGAACGGGTTACCGAAGCAAATTCGGTTTTCAGCTTTTCCTCACTGGGATCGACCACAAGCTGAGCCTTTTCCCCAAATACAAACTCCTCCACCTCGATAAAGCCGTACATATCACTTTGATAGATGGCCCGAGCGTAGAGTTCGTACACTTGGTTTTGATTGTGGAAAATAACTTTATAAATCGGGTTGGCCATAAGTCTCTCAGGATGGGGATGACCCCGAAGCTCAAATTGATCAAAGAACGGGCAAAGCCCGAAAAAGCGCGCAAGAATAGCACAGGTTCGCAACAGCTAATATAGCCATCTATGCAGTGCCGGGTCGTATCGCTATAATGCCCCACCCTAATTGTTGACCAGTTTTTAACCAGGCGCGATATGTCCGAAACATCGGTGAAAAAGCTATATATTAAGACCCACGGCTGCCAAATGAATGAGTACGATTCCGCGAGGATGCGCGATCTGCTCGGCGAGTCCCACGACATGGTACCTACCGACGATCCCGACGAGGCGGATGTACTATTGGTCAACACCTGTTCTATCCGCGAGAAAGCACAGGAAAAGCTGTTCCACCAGCTGGGCCGTTGGAAGCACCTGAAGGAAAAAAATCCCGACCTGGTGATTGGTGTTGGCGGCTGTGTAGCCAGTCAGGAAGGCGAGGCGATTGCCAAGCGCGCACCCCATGTAGACTTGATCTTTGGTCCCCAGACCTTGCATCGCCTGCCGGAGATGATGGAGACCAAAGAGCAAAAAAGCGGCGCAGTTATCGTCGATGTGAGCTTCCCGGAGATCGAGAAGTTTGATCGCCTGCCCCAGCCAGAGGCCGACGGCGCCACCGCATTTGTCTCTATTATGGAGGGCTGCTCCAAGTACTGCACTTTCTGCGTGGTTCCCTACACCCGTGGCGAAGAAGTCAGCCGCCCTGTGGCCGATGTACTCGAAGAGATCGCCCACCTGGCAGACCAGGGTGTCCGCGAGGTGAACCTGCTTGGGCAAAACGTAAACGCCTACCGCGCTACTGGAGAAGATGGCCACGAAGTGGATTTCGCCGAGCTGATCACTTATGTGGCAGCGATTGATGGAATCGACCGTATCCGCTATACGACCTCTCACCCGGTAGAGTTCTCCGATGCGCTGATCGATGTCTACGGACAGGTGCCAGAACTGGTTAGTCACCTTCATCTGCCCGTACAAAGTGGCTCCGACCGCATTCTGATGGCAATGAAACGCGGCCACACCGCCCTGGAATACAAATCCAAGATCCGCCGCTTGAAGAAAATTCGCCCGGATATCTGCCTGTCTTCAGACTTTATTATCGGCTTCCCCGGCGAAACTGACAGGGACTTTGAAGCGACCATGAACCTGATCCAGGACGTGGGCTTCGATATCTCCTTCAGCTTTATATACTCCCCCCGCCCAGGCACCCCGGCTGCCGACTTGGCCGATGACACCCCGGAAGAGGTGAAAAAGCAGCGCCTACAGCTGCTGCAAGCGCGGATTAACCAGCAGGCTGCAGCTATTGCCCGCCGCATGGTTGGCAACACCGAGCGTGTACTGGTAACCGGCGTTTCCAAAAAGGACCCCGGACAGCTGCAAGGCCGCACCGAGAACAACCGGGTAGTCAACTTCCGTGCGGACGACCTCGCCCTGATCGGTAAATTTGCCGATGTTGTGATTGAAGAGGCCCTGCCAAACTCCCTGCGCGGTACTTTAGTCACATCTGAGCTGGAAGAAGACCTGTTCTAAGACTTTGTGATTACCTCAAATAGCGGCAAGATGTACTTCGAAAGCACATCCTGCCGCCAAATTAGGCTCAACTTACCCCCCAAATTACGCCCCGTAATTAAAATCAGGTAAAGTTAGAACCTATTTGTAGGAATCACCTCTTTCCCCTTTAGGGAAAATGGGTATACCCTAGCAATATAACCCCTGGATTAAAGGTGCCGGAAACCAATTTGGAAACACAAACCCTCGCTCACAGCATCACTCTCGAGCCCAACGACGCACGCCGTCTCGCCAATCTCTGCGGTCAGTTCGACCAACACCTACGCCAAATAGAACAGCGCCTGGATATCGAAATTCGAAATCGCGGCAACCAGTTTTCATTTTTCGGCGATGCCAAATCGGCGCGTGCCGCTGGCGAACTACTCAGTAGGCTCTACAAGGAAACCGGTACCAAGGACTATCTCACTCCAGATGAGATTCACCTGGCTCTGCAGCAAGCGGGGGTCGAAGAACTCACCGGCCAAGATGGTAGCGGTGACTCCAGCGAAGCTGACCAAGTAGTACTGATTCGCACTAAGAAGTGCTCGGTACGCCCCAGAGGGCTCAATCAGCGTAAATACGTTCGCGCTGTGCAGACCAATGATATCAATTTCGGTATCGGACCCGCCGGTACCGGTAAAACCTACCTGGCGGTAGCCTGTGCTGTGGAGTCTCTGCTCAAGGATGAAGTTGAGCGAATCCTCCTGGTCCGCCCCGCCGTTGAAGCCGGCGAGAAATTGGGCTTCCTGCCCGGTGACTTAAGCCAAAAGGTAGATCCTTACCTCCGCCCACTCTACGACGCCCTCTACGAAATGCTCGGTTTTGAAACTGTTGGCAAGCTGATCGAGCGCAACGTTATCGAAGTGGCTCCCCTTGCCTATATGCGCGGGCGCACCCTGAATAACGCCTTTGTTATTCTCGATGAGAGTCAAAATACCACCCGCGAGCAGATGAAAATGTTCCTCACGCGGATTGGCTTTGGCTCAACCGCCGTAATTACCGGTGACCCCAGCCAGGTCGACCTGCCCCGTGGCCAAGCTTCCGGTTTGCGCCATGCTGTTGGAGTACTGGGACGGGTTAATGGAATCAGCTTTACCCACTTTGGAGCCAAGGATGTGGTTCGCCACCCCCTCGTGCAGCGCATTGTGGAGGCCTACGATATTCATGAAGCTGAGCTGGAAATGGCCTCGGCAGATCGAATTTCCAATAAAGCCGATGAGAATGCCGCTTAGAGTCCGCACCTGAGTTATGACTGATTTAACACTCGATGTGCAGCGGGTCAGCCGCTGCCACGACATCCCTTCCGATGAGGCTATCAGCAACTGGGTATCCAAGGCTTTGACCGGCCACCGCAACGAAGCGGAACTGTCGGTGCGAATCGTGGACGAAAGTGAGAGCCAGGAACTTAATCACCAGTATCGTGGCAAGGATAAACCCACTAACGTTTTATCCTTCCCTACAGATTTTCCTGCGGAGCTGGATCTCCCGATGCTTGGAGATCTTGTGATCTGTGCCCCAGTAGTTGAACTGGAAGCGGAGCAACAGAGCAAATCACTATCGGCGCACTGGGCACATATGGTGGTCCATGGCACACTGCACCTTCTAGGTTATGACCATATCGAAGATGCAGACGCTCAGGTTATGGAAAGCCTGGAAACGAAGTTGCTCGCCAACCTCGGCATTGCAGACCCCTACGCCCCACTGGATGAAGTGGGATGATAGCCGCTGTACCACCGAAGTAATGGCAAACTGCTACTGAATTTTATCTACAAACGAGAGAACCCCGGAGCATGGCCACTTCCATGACCACAGACGAGCCCCCAAGTAGTCACTCAGCGAGCAAATCCCGCGCGAGTGAAAAAAGCTGGCTGGAAAAGCTGTTCAGCGCCTTTTCAGCTGAACCCAAGTCTCGCGACGAATTATTGGACATCATCAAGGACGCCGCTGAAAATCAGCTGGTAGATGCTGAAGCGCTCTCTATTATCGAAGGCGCACTGGACGTTTCCAGCCAGCAAGTCCGCGAGATTATGATTCCACGCTCGCAAATGGTTGTGGTAGGCCTTCACGATAAGCCGGAAGAGTTCCTCCCCAAAATTATTGATTCAGGTCACTCCCGATTCCCTGTCGTCGGCGAAAGTGTCGATGATATACGCGGGATATTGCTCGCCAAAGACCTGCTCCCTCTCCTGTTGAAAGGTTTCGACGGATTTCAGCTCGAAGACCTGATCCGCCCCGCCAATATTATTCCCGAGAGCAAGCGCCTCAATATCCTCCTGCGCGAGTTCCGTGAGAACCGCTACCATATGGCGGTCGTGATAGACGAGTACGGCGGTGTATCCGGTGTTGTGACTATCGAAGATATCCTCGAGGAAATTGTCGGTGAAATCGAAGACGAGACCGACGAGGAAGAAGCGGATAGCTATATCCGTAAAGTTGGGGAAAACGATTTTATCGTTAAAGCTCTGACTCCCATTGAGGAGTTCAATGAATTTTTCGAGAGCGCCTTTAGTGATGAAGAATTCGACACTGTCGGCGGTCTTATTATGCAGTCATTCGGCCATTTGCCAGGCCGCGACGAAGTCACCCGACTGGGTGACTTTATGTTCCGGGTACTCTATGCAGACAGCCGCCAGATACACCTTTTGCGGGTTGCCCATATGCGCAAACCGCCAGAAGAAGACAGCTGAGCACTGCAAGCTTTAACACACTGATACCCTTAGAGAACGGGGTATCCTGACAACAACTTTATGCGTAGATTATTTTCTCCTCTCGCCAGCGTTGTAGCTGGCGGGTTGATGACACTTTCATTTGCCCCATTTAACTATTGGGTATGCGGCCTGCTGTCCCTGACACTATTCGCCTGGATTCTGCTCTCCGCAGCCAAAGGGCAGGTGCTACCGGGCCGCAAAAGCTTCTGGCTCGCCCTCTGCTATGGATTGGGCCTCTTCGCCAGCGGGGCTTCCTGGGTCTACGTTTCGATTACAAGTTTTGGCAACTCATCGGTGCCATTAGGACTAGCCCTCACCGGAAGCTTCGTCGTTATTATGGCGCTGCTGTTAGCCGCGCCCTTCTACATTCTGGGCCGCTTCACAGATAATAAATTCAGCTTCGCCCTGGCTTTTGCCGCACTGTGGTTTATCAGTGAATGGCTGCGCAGCTGGGCCTTTACCGGTTTCCCCTGGCTCTTCGCCGGCTATGGCCATACGGAAACCTGGCTAGCGGGCTGGGCGCCGATGTTGAGTGTCTACGGCATAGGCCTGCTATTGGCATTTACCGGCGCAGTGCTGGCCCTGGTTGTCAGCGGCCGCCTATCCCCGCTCAAGCGTCACAGCCATATCATTCTACTCACTGCGGCACTGGCCCCCTGGCCAATAGGAGCTGCCCTCTCCCAAGTGGAGTGGACCTCCGCAAAAGGTCCTCTTATCAGCGTTGGGCTGGTGCAGGCTAATATTCCTCAGGAAAAGAAGTGGTTGCCAGAGTTTCGCGGGGAAACTATCAGTCGCTACCAGGAGGGCACTCGCGCCCTTAGCGATCAGGATGTAGACGTTATTATCTGGCCCGAAGCCGCCCTGCCCATGCTCTACGGGCAAGCCCCCAACCTTATGCAGGCGCTGCAACGCAATGCTGAGACTACCAACATCGATTTGATCACCGGTATTCTCTATGACACCCGGAGTTCGACACAGGAGGGGCGGAGTATTCACAACTCCGCCGCAGTTTTTGGCCAGAGCCCCAGCGTGTATCACAAGCGCCACCTGGTCCCCTTTGGTGAGTATGTACCTCTGGAGGATTTTATTCGGGGCACTATCGAGTTTTTTAATCTCCCCACTTCCTTTATCCGCTCAGGCCCGGACGAACAATCGCCGCTCAATGCTGCTGGTGCAAGCTGGGCGCCGCTTATCTGCTATGAGGTTGTCTATCCCAGGCTGGTTGCCGACTCAGCACTGTCTTCCCAGGTTTTGCTGACCATTAGCAATGATGCATGGTTCGGGACCTCTATTGGCCCCTTACAACATATGCAAATGGCGCAGATGCGCGCTTTGGAAACTGGTCGCTACCTGGTGAGAGGGACAAATACTGGTGTGACGGCAATTGTGGACCCCAAGGGGAGGATTATTAAAAAACTCCCCCAATTCGAGCGCGCGAATATGACCGGGGATATCAGAGCGATGAGTGGCGCCACTCCGTTTATGCTAGCCGGCATCTCATTGGTATTTGCCTTGGCGCTCCCAATGCTGGCCCTGGCCCTGTTTTTACGCCGTAGGGTGGAACCCCAATCCAACTCCCCTCTCAGTGGCGAGCTACCCGATTAAAACAAGCCCTGTGGCCACTCCCTGCCGGGGTGGCCATCGGTAAGCTACCGCCACTGAATATCACTGCTATGCTCCATTCAATTTTCTAGCGAATATAAGGCAAGGTGATTCCCCATGCATTGCTTGATTAGCGGTGGCACCGGGCTTATAGGCAGACTCTTTTGTCGGCGCTGGCTGGAGCGAGGCCATACTATTACGGTATTAAGCCGACATCCGGACAGGGTTCGAAACTTATGTGGCGAATCAGCCAACGCCTGCCGCGATCCCGCAGAGGTAAACCAGCCCGTAGATGTTATTGTGAACCTTGCCGGGGCCCCCATCTCCCGTCGCTGGACAGAAAAATATCGCACTGAAATTCGCGGTTCACGCCTGGACACAACAGAGAAGCTGGTTCGCTGGACCCTGGGCCAAAGAGACAAGCCATCCTACTTCTTGTCCGGCTCCGCAATCGGCTATTACGGCAATCGCGGAGGGGAGTTACTGAAAGAAGACAGCGCTCCAGGGGGGGGCTTTGCCGCACAGCTGTGTCGGGACTGGGAGGCCGCCACGCTCCCGCTGCAGCACTCTGGCGTTAAGGTAGGCATTATCCGCACAGCTATCGTTCTCTCCATGCGCGGTGGCGCCCTTCCCCAAATGCTGCCACCATTTCGGCTCGGGCTTGGCGGCCCCATGGGCTCGGGCGAGCACTGGATGAGCTGGATTCACGAAGAAGACGAAGTCGGGCTGATATTACACGCCATCGACAATCAACTTTGCCGTCCATTTAACGGAAGTGCACCAGAACCTGTAACCAACAACAGCTTTGCCCGGATCCTGGCCAAAGAGCTGCATCGCCCGGCGTTTTTACGCTCACCGGCCTGGGCTTTAAAGATAGCTTTTGGAGAGATGGCTGATGAATTACTGCTAGCCAGTGATAGGGTCGAGCCCTGTACAGCATTGGAAACCGGCTATACCTTCCAATTTCCAACTCTGGAGCAGGCCCTCTCAGACCTGCTCAAGGGTGACGGCGCTGCCACTAAAGCCAGCGCCTGAACAAATGAATTTAAGCGGCGGCCATATCGCTTTCGAGTGCCTGGGCTAAGTAGCGTCGGCTAGATTCACTGGTCACCAGGTCGCCATGGCACTCCATTGGCGCAGAACCCACCCATTGGGCATGCCAGCGATACCAATGGGACTCCTCGGCTTTTGAACGCAGCTCGATAAACTCCACTTCGGCGGGAGCAAAACCGAACTCCCGAACAATCTGCCCGGCAAAGGTCTCAAAATTTTTACTGAGTTGGGCGCCGCTATCGCCACCAGCACACAGAAAAACCAGTGTGCGGCCATCTTGCTCAACCCGCTTGAAGCCAATCCAAACAGCCCGGTTTAACCGGTTATGTAACTGTATCGGAGAGAAAGAAAGTGGGATGCCCTTCATCATAAGGTTATCTCGATTATTGTTATGTTTCTTATCCACAGCCGCTACTCCATATAAAAAGATAATCAATGGGTATGTCCTGTGGCGCCAGTCATCCTAAGCCCGGTACAACTAGCAATCAAGAGCTCTCAAACATTTGGGCTCGACGCCTGATCCCTCAAATCCTGTAGGCCTCTGAGATTACATTTATCAAAAAGTTCCTTATCCATCCTCAACATTTTCTGATGGACGGTAGCGAACTCCACCGATACCAGATCCGTGCCAGTATTTCCCGCCAGTAGACCTGGGTCCTTAGCAGGGAGACAGCATTGGGCAGCCAGCGCCCCACACCTGTTTGAGCGCGGGGCATCAACTCTCCGGCACTCCCAACCGGCAGGGGCTGTACCTCTAAGCCAGCGCGGGAAAAAATTTCCGCTGCGCGAGGCATATGCCACCAGTGAGTGGCCAAAAAAACCGACCTCACGTTAGCACTGTGCAAAATATCAGCACTATTTACTGCATTCTCTGCAGTAGTACGACTGCAATCTTCACGCCAAGTGACCGGAGTGGAAAACTCCTCCTCCAACAACGCAGCCATTAAATCAGACTCTGCCAGCCGCTCTCCGCTGTGAACCCGACCGCCAGATACCAGAATCGGTAAGTCTTCTGGTGCTTGCTCGACAGCACCGGCAACTCTTTCGAGACTCGCCGCAGAGAGTCTCTCCCTATTCGAATACCTATCGCGATAACGCCCTGCACCAAGGATCACAACGGCCTCAGGCCTTATATGGGGTTGATAAGGTACCTTGCCCAATCGATCCCCAAGCCAGGATGAGAATGCCGGGGTCGCCCCTAACCAAAGCACACAAAAGGAAATCATAGCCAAGGGTAGAGAGCATCTCTCAAGCAGGGACCCGGATGAAGAGAATCGCAAAAGGAATGCAACCAGCAGCCCCAACAATGGGGCTGCTGGAGGCATCAGAAGCGTGGCCGCCGCCGTATAGAGCCCATTCAATACTCGAGACCACCCTCAATCTGACGAAAGCATCCATAACCACACCGGTGGCAGGGGGTAATCTGGGTATTTGCCGGCGGCATAGCTCGGTATCCACAGCCCAAACACTGCAACTCCTCATCCGGCCCTACAAACTCGCCGGCCAAAGCCCAGGGCTTGCCATCTTTGATGCATCGCATTAAGTTTGGCCAGGCGGTTTCTGTGGGGTCCGCCGCATCCAGCAGCCAATCACCGCTGCGCTCCTCCAGGGTCTTCAATTCCCCACCTAGTCCCCGGATATAGTCAGCAGCCCGATGCAGGTCATCTTTCAGCCAAGCGCGCAAAAATGCCATCTTATTGGCGGTGAGATTCTCAACAGCCAGCTCACCTTCGACCAAATCTTCAAAGTCTTCGCGAAACTCATTAATCAGATCGTCCTTCGGCGGCAACTTTGGTTCCTTCGTCACGGTATCCCTCCTATAATCCCGCGTTTACGCATCGTAAAAGATGCACTGGGAGCGAAACTTGATCGCGATCAATCTTTACCGATTGACAAGCGTTCACATCCCCCAATAAACACTGAACAGTTTCCCGCAAATTTTGATCACAGAGTATAGGTCCCGAATCGATGGAAGAGCAGTACAACCCCTCCGTAGTCGAAGCTTCCGCCCAGGAATTCTGGGAGGCCGAGAAGAGCTTTGAAGTAAAGGAAGACGCCGGCAGGGAAAAGTTCTACTGCCTATCCATGTTCCCCTACCCCAGCGGCAAGCTACACATGGGGCATGTGCGCAATTACACCATTACCGATGTAATTACTCGCTATCAGCGCATGCAGGGCAAAAACGTGTTGCACCCGATGGGCTGGGATGCTTTCGGTCTGCCGGCAGAGAATGCGGCCATCCAGAACAAGACCGCTCCAGCCAAATGGACCTATGCAAATATCGAGTACATGAAAGGCCAGCTCAAGGCCCTGGGTTTTGGCTTTGACTGGTCCCGCGAACTGGCCACCTGCCAACCCTCCTACTATCGCTGGGAGCAGTGGTTCTTCACCCGCCTCTACGAAAAAGGCCTGGTCTACAAGAAAAACTCTGCAGTGAACTGGTGCCCCCACGACCAGACCGTACTGGCCAATGAGCAGGTCGAAGATGGCGCCTGCTGGCGCTGTGGCACTACCGTTGAGCGCCGCGAGCTGGCCCAGTGGTTTATCAAGATCACCGATTATGCGGAAGAGCTGCTCGAAGACCTGGACAAACTGCCCGAGTGGCCCGAGCAGGTGCGCACCATGCAGCGCAACTGGATCGGCAAGAGCCGGGGAGTAGAGCTGAGCTTTGCCCTGCCCAAGCCTATTGCGGGCATGGACCACTTCGATGTGTATACCACCCGTCCGGATACACTGATGGGCGTTACCTATGTTTCCCTCGCCGCCGAGCACCCCATCGCTCTGGAACTTGCCGAGTCCAACCCCGAACTCAAAACTTTTATCGCCGAGTGCAAAAAGCAGTCCCTATCCGAAGCCGATATGGCCACGATGGACAAGAAAGGCATGGATACCGGGCTCAAGGCAATTCACCCCATCAGCGGTGAAGAAGTCTCCGTATGGGTGGCCAACTATGTTCTGATGGATTACGGCTCAGGCGCGGTGATGGCAGTACCGGCACACGACCAGCGCGATTGGGAGTTTGCACAAAAATACCAGCTGCCTGTTATCCAGGTTATCGAGGCTGCCGACGGCGAGTCTATCGACCTGGAACAAGAGGCATATACAGAGAAAGGCAAACTGGTGAATTCTGGCAGTTTTGACGGCCTGGATTTTGATGGCGCCTTTACTGCGATCTCCGAAGCGCTGATTGCTGCAGGTAAGGGTCGGGTTAAGACCAACTATCGCCTGCGCGACTGGGGTGTCTCCCGCCAGCGCTACTGGGGTGCGCCCATCCCCATGTTCAACCTGGCCGACGGCGGAGAAATACCAGTACCCGCAGACAAGCTGCCGATCCTGTTGCCGGAAGATGTCGAGCTCGACGGCGTTCAATCACCTATTAAAGCCGACCCCGAATGGCGTAAAGACGAACTCAACGGCACTCCCGTAGAACGTGAAACCGATACCTTCGACACCTTTATGGAGTCCAGCTGGTACTACGCCCGTTATACCTGTCCCGATTTTGAAGAGGGCATGCTGGACCCGGACCGCGCCAACTACTGGCTGCCAGTGGACCAGTATGTCGGCGGTATTGAACATGCCATCTTGCACCTTCTCTACGCGCGCTTCTTCCACAAGCTGATGCGGGATGAGGGCCTGGTCAATAGCGATGAACCCTTCAAGCAGCTGCTGTGTCAGGGCATGGTGTTAGCCGAATCCTTCTACAAGGAAGAACACGGCCACAAGACCTGGATCAACCCCGCCGATGTGGACGTCGAGCGCGATGACAAGGGCAAGCCGACCAAAGCGATTGAGCGAGCCACCGGCGAAGAGATTATTGCCGGCGGCGTGGTAAAGATGTCCAAGTCCAAGAACAATGGCATAGACCCTCACGCTGCGGTTGAGGAGTACGGTGCCGATACCGTTCGCCTGTTCACCATGTTTGCCGCCCCTCCGGAGCAGACTCTGGAGTGGCACGATGCCGGTGTGGAAGGTGCCAGCCGCTTCCTGCGCAAACTCTGGAAGACCGTTCACGCCCATATTGCAGCGGGCTCCAGTGAAGCACAGATCGACCAGCAGTCCCTCAATGACAAGCAACAGCAGCTGCGCCGCAAGACCCACGAGACCATCCAAAAAGTGGGGGATGACTATGGCCGCCGCCAGACCTTTAATACCGCTATCGCAGCAGTAATGGAATTGCTCAATGAAGTCGGCAAGCTGGCAGATCGCAACAGTGATCAAGGACTGGCTGTAGAGAGAGAAGCCCTACAGACCGCCGTCTTGCTGTTGGCTCCGGTTACTCCTCATATCTGTCACCAACTGTGGCAGGTGCTGGGGAATACCAGTGCCCTAATCGATTCTCCTTGGCCAATGGCAGATGAAAAAGCACTGGTGCGCACCTCGATTACTTTGGTCGTCCAGGTCAATGGCAAGGTACGCGCAAAACTGGATGCGCCTGCTGATGCAGACAAAGAGAGCCTGGAAAAACTCGCCCTCGCCGATGAGAACGTTCAGAAATTTATCGGTGAAGCTACGGTGCGCAAAGTAATTGTCGTACCTGGCAAGCTGGTTAATATTGTCGCCAAGTAAAGACCCGCAATATGATGCCGGGAGTTTCACTCCCGGCTCACTTAAGTCAGCTCGCTGTAGCCGACAAGACCATGGCAAGTAGTTTATGAAAACAATCGCAAATCGAGCCTTTATTTTTCTTCTCGCTATCACTATTGCCGGTTGCGGCTGGCATCTAAGAGGCGCCCCTAAGAATTTTCCTCCCGGTAGTACACTCTATATATCCACAGTAGACCCTCGCAGTGATATCGCAGATCAATTAACTCGACTGCTCAATAATGCGGGTGTGCCTATGGCGGAATCACCTGCAGAAGCTGACTATACACTCATCATTCACCAGGAAACCGAGAGAAAACTAACCGTAGCTGTAGACTCTGAAGGGCGAGCATCTGAATACGAATTAATTACCAGTGCAATCTATAGCGTACGCACAGCTTCAGGCCAAGTCCTCCTAAATAAAGCACAGGCAGATGTTTACCGCACCTTGGAGTGGGATGTCGATGAAATTGTCAGTAAAAGTGAAGAGGAAAATACCTTGCGCGCGGAGATGCAGCGGGAGCTTATTGGGCGCATTATCGATCGCTTACGGCGTATCGATGTGAATGCTTCATTAGAAGAAAAGAGCTACTAGGTTAGTTTTATTAATGCGCGTTAACCCCCATCAATTATCGCAAAATCTAAAAAAGGGCCTATCGCCAATTTTTATTATCACTGGTGATGAGCCCTTAATAGTACAAGAGTGCTGCGATTTAGTCCGCTCAACAGCGAAAAAGCACGGTTTCACCGAGCGAGAACTTATTCACGCAGAGCATAATTTTGACTGGAACACGCTGGTTGCTTCAGCCGGAAATATGTCTCTTTTCGCAGAAAAAAAACTTGTCGAGCTGCGTTTACCCGGAGGTAAACCCGGGGATAAGGGCAGTAAAGCCCTGCAAGAGTTTGCTTCAATGGCGAGTGAAGATCTTTTGCTTTTACTGGTATTACCGAAACTTGATAAATCGCAACTCAACAGCAAATGGGTCAAAGTCCTAGAACAATCAGGAGTACTGGTTCAGGTATGGCCTGTGACGATTCAGGAAATGCCCCGCTGGATCAACCAGCGCCTTGCATCTGCAGGCCTCTCAGCCGAACCAGAAGCAGTACAAATCCTGGCAGAAAGAGTAGAGGGTAACTTGCTTGCCGCAAGCCAGGAGATAGAAAAACTTAAGCTTTCCAGCCCCCGGCAAGAAATCACCCGGGAAATGATGGAGCATAGTGTCACCAGCTCCGCCCGTTACAGTGTTTTTGACCTAATTGACACAGCACTCTCTGGCAACTCAGCCAAAGCAGTCAAAACACTCGACGGATTGAGGGTCGAAGGTATTGAACCACCCATTGTACTTTGGGCAATAGCAAGAGAAATTCGCACTCTTCTCGACATTATGGAAAAACTGGATCAAGGCCAACCTCTAGCGAGATTGGTTCGGCTGCAAAAGCGACAGCCATTGGTCCAAGGAGCCCTACACAGACTTAATAAGAAGCAACTGGAAAGCTTATTAATTCGCGCTCGAGCTATAGATAGCTCTATTAAAGGTGGTAGTGGGCAGCAATCTCCATGGACAGGGCTATTAGAGCTGACTCTCAATTTTTGCGGGCAGAGAACCATTTAGTCAATCTGCTCTTAGATAAGGATTAGCTTCTACCTTTATATAAAAAAACCGCCCAATAGGGCGGTTTCTTCATACCTGAAACTCTTCAGAATCAGTTCTGAGTGATGGTGGCAACGTTGCTTGCACCAACCTGCTCAATGCTAGCCATATTATATGCACTGTTCTGGCTAACAGTGGCAACATTTTCATAGCCACCCTGTCCAACGTGAGCGGAATGCTCGTAGCCAGTTTGGGCCACAGTAATCAGGTTATCGCCGCCAAAGTCTTGGTGAACTTCTGCCAGGTTCAACTCACCCGCTTGATCAATATCTACGATATTTGCAACACCAGCACTGTAACCATAGGCGTAGTTGCTGTTGCCTGTCTGATCAATATTTGCCAGGTTAGCATCGCCATACTGACCAAAGTCAGCACTATTCATGTCACCGGTTTGTACAAGGTTAGCGGTATTGTCATTGCCAAATTGAGCCATAGCACCAAAGTTATTGGTCTCATTCTGGGTGATATTGGCAACGTTGTTAACACCGGATTGGTAACCGAAAGCAGCGTTAGCATCACCTTGCTGCAGGATAGTCGCAGTGTTGCTGAGGCCGGATTGAGACAGGTCGAGCAGGTTAATATCACCACTCTGCATCAGGTTTGCAGTGTTCTCAGCACCTGACTGAAAAACAGTACCTACGTTGAAGTCACCTACCTGACCACCAACAAAACCATCAAATGAGGAGTACCAGGTGCTGTTCCAAACACCGTTATTGTCTCCAACCTGGGTGCTGACGAAGTAGTTACCGTCACCTTCCTGTTGCAGAACGCCCATGTTGTCGCTGCCGTCTTGATACATGTCGGCATAGTTAAAGTTAGAGTCGGTATACTGATCCAAATGAATCATATTTTCACTACCAAACTGCGCAGCGTAGGCACTATTGTAGGAACCGGTCCACTGGTGGATAGTTCCATTGTTACCTTCCCCATCCTGGTAGGTCAAAGCTTCACTGCCCATTTGGCTGGACTGACTGGTGTAAGCAGCATTACGGTCACCGAGTTGGGTCTGATCAATGTAGTTATCATCAGCATAATCCTGAGCTGCAACAGCTACGTTATCATTACCCTCCTGCCACTGATAGGCAGCATTATTGTTAGCCTCATATACTTGGGATACATTTGCAGAGTTATTTTCGCCGAGCTGAACCTGATCACCGTAGTTATTATCAGCTACAGCCTGACCTGCGCCAGCAATCAAAGCAATAGCAGCAGCAAGTGTAATCTTTTTCATTTATCAATCTCCCTCAGAATAAAATTATAAATACAAGTAAAATAGTGCAATGCCTTAATCGTACTGCACCAGTTGCACCGCATGGTCGTCACCGAACTGCGCGACATAACCAAACAATCCATCACCATTTTGAATAATGTTTGCAGAATTTCCGTAACCAACCTGGCTAATTAAAGCCACATTATCTACGCCATTCTGTATCGCTGTAGCTTGGTTGTAGGCTCCTGACTGCGATATCGCAGCATAATTAGAATCGCCTGTTTGTTGCACCAACGCTGCATTGGAGCCACCCTCCTGGATCAGGACAGCCTGGTTGTAAAGACCAGACTGGGTAACTTCAGCAAGGTTGTAATCACCTACTTGTGAAACCTGGGCCAAGTTACCCGTAATTGAATCTTTTCTTAACAAAAGAAGATCCAGAGCACCCTGCCCAGCAGACAATTCATTGTGGTCATCTAAATCAGAAGCCCAGCACACCGAAAGCGGTAAAACCAGAAACAGAAATAAAATTGCCGTTACTCGTTTAGCTGTAGCAATCACCAACCACCTCTCCAATAAGAACGGTTAACAACTATAAGAAACAACATGGACACTATAGGTAAAAAAAAATATATCTTAAATCAGAAGAAAGATTACATTTAACCGGAAAGAATAAGAAGAATGTAAAACTTTTGTATTAAGGTGGTGATTTAAATCAAAACACACAAAAAATAAAACAGTTCAATTCCATCAAATTACACACACAAGCATGAAAACACATAGATATAATTTAATAAAATTCCATTTCACTAAATTACATATACCCTAAATAAACATACCAATAAATTTATATATCCGCTAAAGATTTATAATATTTTTACTGGTGTCGCAGAATATTCACTGAGGACAGACATAGGGTATTGGCTATTATCTTCCAATGCCCACAAATTAGCATTAACCCCCTGGGATATAAGATGAATTACCGCCGACTCTATCGCAGAAAGAACACATAATTGAGCTGGATCGTTAGTGGTCATCCCAGCCTCTATTTCAAGTAAGCGTTTATATTCCACAAAAGTGTAAACATCACCTTGAACTTGCCTCGACAAGATTTTCTTGCTCGTTAAAACACTACTTAGAACTCGTCCACTTCGGACATCTACCGCACGCAGGTTTACAGTAACCTCATCTACACGATATTGTTCAGAAATACCGATACCGAAGTAACGTGCCCCCGCACCCCCTGTTTTGATGTTTGTATCGTAACCGACTATTCCACCCTCTAACATAATATTGGCTGACATAAGAGAAGGCAGATCGAATACAGGACTGGCAGGATTGTCCTGTTCTTTCAGTGCAGCTCTAATTATTTTCCTTTCGGTTAAGAGGTTTTGTAAACCCTCCCGCTCAAGAGTCACAAACCACCCAGATTCATTCAGAACCTGAACCAGCATAGCTGCAGCCCCTTGAGTCACTGCGGTCGAGAATGAGCTGGAGGGCGCTGGCCGATATTGTCCAGTTTGATCACTAAAACCGTACACTGCTGCAACTATTTTCCCTCTAGGGGCAGGCAAACTGACTAAGTCAGAATAAGTGCTCATTCTATCCGTTAAAGTTGCCTTTTGTTGTCCAGGGCCGAACAACGCCTCCTTAACAGAACTACACCCACTAATACTAAAAACAATAATTAGAATAAATATTCTCGATAACATCGCACCACCCCACAAAACCTAAGCTTGCAAATATAATTTTATTAGTTGCTTGGATTGAGACCTACAACTACAATTTCAGATATTTCACCCGTAACAGCGTCGGTGATGGTTATCGTCAATTCACCATCAATATCAACAATATTTACGATATAGTCATCAGTTACCAAAGTACCATCATTACCATTTCCCACATCTGTCAGCAGCTGTGAGAGCAGACGAGATTCTAGTGTGTCAGTAAATCTATCCAAGGAAGATGAATCAGAGTACGGCGAATCCTTAGCATCAGGATCTTTTTTACTGTTCTGTGCACTAGCATTATTCAGCAAATAATTACCATTAAGAGGATTACCTCCAAACGATGGATTCACAGGTGTGTACACCAGCTCTGTTGCAAACACCGAGCCAGAAAATAATAAAAAAGCCGTTGTAAATAAAAATCTCATTATATTTCATCCCCCGCCAAATCAACATTTTGAGACAAAAGATCCTGCAACCTCTGCTGCCTCACATTATTATTTATTTGCGAAGCAGCCTGCTCGACAATTGCACCAAACTTTCTCCGCCCAGGATAAATGACAGTCTTAAAGACTTGCTTGCTCTCAAAGGTTACCCAAACAACACTGCCCCACCTTGCCGAAGGCCTTTCATGCACGGTCAGGTTGTAGTCGAATCCTGTCAAATTAGTTGTTATATAAATTGATAGCGATCTAGCAAACTCATGACCTATACCGCTTACCGTATTATCAATTACCAATCCAGTAAGCAGGGATTCCTCAGAGCTTTGATCACTTGTTTCTTGAGCGTAACTTTTGTGAACGATACACGAAAGCGCAACTGTTAACACAGTTGCGCACAAAAATAGTGATTTCATAATATTACAAGTTTTGACTGGCCCAACTGCTTGCTTCTAACCGATTCTTACAGCCTATTTTTCTATAGATCTTATATAAATGACTTTTAACGGTGTGCTCACTAACACATAAGGTTTCGGCTATATTTGCATTGGTATTACAGTCACAGATCAACTGTAAAATTTGCCGTTCTCGCTGCGTGAGGTTTGAAGCCTTATCGCACCACTTTTTAGGCTTTCTGTGTTGCCTGAGAAAATTATGGAGAACATCTCTTGGAAACCAGTATTCTCCCGAGAATATCCTACCCAACCTCTCCATAATGACTTTTGCTTCGCACTCGGAGGGTATTAACCCCAGAACTTTTTCCCAATGCAGAACAAAATCAATATCGGCCTTCTGATCGACATTGATTAATACTAAGTTGGGAGGTGTGGGCAGGGAGTGTATCTCCCTCAAAAGATTCTCGAGATCTGAAGAGGATACATCGGCACAATCAAGAAGAAGGTATTCGGCCTTAATACCACTTAGGGATGAAAGTGTCGAGCGCTGAAGGATAGCGCAGGTAGTCTTAAACTCATCTTCAATTCGCCCTGCAAATATTGAGGATTGAAGATTGATGCATGCGGTTAAAAAGGCAACTGTAACCCCTGTTTTTTCTAACTTAGGGCTAACAACCTTTAGCGGTGCATAATCCTTATGCAAATTCATCTGGGTTCCCCCAATGTGCAGTCCTTTTATGTTTCAGCCTGTTACCAGCCTAACTATTTTTTATCAATTTTCCGCGCTCATCTTACGCTGTGAGCTAAATCTATTCGATCAACTCATTAACTGCAACCGGTAGTGATCTAGATATCAAAAATTCAATCTTAAGTGTGCCAACTTGGTTCTCTAATACCATTTTGTAATACAAAGGTATCATGGATTAGTAAACTAAAAAGAAAAATCAACATGCTTTGGTATAGATTTCCTATCGGCAATAGAGCTCTATAAATATCAATTTTTTTGTACTGGTCCACATTATTAATAAATTTATTTTGAATAATTTAAGGTAAAAAAAATTGCTACCAACAATAAGACGACAAACACAAGATGATTCGAGCCTCATCGGAGACAGACTGACAAAATGGTATTCGATAGCAATAAAATATAAATTTCACCTCATTACTTTTAAGCCATATTTGATCGAGTAAAATCACCTGAGAATTCATAGGATCAGGCCCTGCAAATAAAAACGGCAAAATCACGACTTAAAATTAAACAGCTTAAATAGTAATCAGGAAAAGCTTGTTTTATGCTCATATTCGGCTATGCCTGAATTATTCCCCCTAGGGGAATTGGCAAAACCGTACAAGTTAAATTACAGCATCAAATAGAAATCTACATCCTCCAGGGTGAAGTTATGAACAGTGAGATCCACACATCAGATTGCAAAACCAATTATCAGGTTGCCAACCAGCCCTGCCCGCTTTCTGGTCATAACCTCTATATTGCTGATCAGGCGTTAAAGGAAGCCGTACATATTAATGGGGCCCATTGGGCTGAAGATGACCTGGAGCGGTATGGGGAGGTGTGTGGCAGGCCAGAAATGATTGAGCGGGGCTATGCTGCCAATGAATTTAAACCTATCTTCGAAAGTCACGATCGTTCCGGCCACCGCATTGATTTGGTTCGATACCACCCCTCTTATCACCAGCTAATGCAGCTGGCACTTTCAGAAGGTTTACACAGCTCTCCCTGGACCGACCCACGGGCTGCTGCCCATGTGGCCAGAGCTGCAAAAAATTACTTGCACACTCAGCTTGAAGCCGGTCATGGGTGTCCTATCACTATGACCTTCGCCTCAGTACCCACTATCGAGCTAAACCCTGAAATCGCCACTGAATGGATACCCAAAATAACCAGCCGCACTTACGATGGAAGTAATCGCCCATATTTTGAGAAAAACTCATTGACGATCGGTATGGGCATGACCGAAAAACAAGGGGGCTCAGATGTCAGGGCAAATACCACAGCTGCAATTCCCCTCGCCGATGGAACCTATGAATTATTAGGGCACAAATGGTTTATGTCCGCCCCTATGTGCGATGCCTTTTTAATTCTTGCCCAGGCGCCCGGCGGCTTATCCTGCTTCTTGGTTCCAAGATGGAGGCCGGATGGATCGAAGAACCAGCTGGAGATTCAACGCCTGAAGACAAAGTGTGGCAATGTTTCCAATGCTTCTTCAGAAGTTGAAATACGCGGCGCATTGGGCTGGCTAATCGGCGAAGAAGGGCGTGGGGTCAGCGCCATCATCAAGATGGTAGCGATTACACGGTTTGATTGCATGATGGGCTCATCTGCAGGGCAGCGGCAAGCTGTTATCCAGGCAATATACAATGCTAGTGAGCGTAAAGCATTTGGCAAAAAGCTGATTGATCAACCACTGATGCAAAATGTGCTTGCCGACCTGCAATTGGAGGTGGAAGGCTCAATTGCCTTTACCATGCGCATAGCCAGAGCAATGGATCAAGAGGGCAACGAACACGAAAAGATGCTACTCAGACTCGGGGCCGCGGTGGGAAAATACTGGATATGCAAACGCAGTCCTCATCACGCCTATGAGGCTATGGAGTGTCTGGGAGGTAATGGAGCTATTGAAAATTTTATTACGGCACGGCTGTACCGAGATGCTCCGATAAATGCAATCTGGGAGGGCTCAGGGAATATTCAAGCGATGGACGTGTTACGTGCCATCACTAAAACCCCTGCAGTAATTAGCCACTGGTTTGATGAATTAAACATTAGTCGAGGCATAAACACACAATTTGATACGGCAGTCGACAAGTTAAGAAACGACCTTTCCGACCTAAATCAATTTGAATACCGTGCACGTCATATTATTGATCAAATGGCCCTGACCATGCAGGCGCACCTTCTGCTACAGGGGAGTAGCCCTTGTGTAACTGATGCCTTTATCAAATCAAGAATAGGGATTAACGGCACACACAATACTGGAAGCCTACCCACCGGGATTGACATCGCCACTATTCTGGAGCGGGGAGACCCTCTTATAACTTAAGATACGATAACAGCTACTATCGCGCCTATTTCACGCTGATCGCTACCAGGGTATAAGACTTCCATCCCATGATAGTAATTTTCCGGTATCTGACGATGCCAGTTGACTCAAGACATCTACAATACGATTCGCACTTAATTCAGGGGTGTAGAGTTTATCTGGGGGCAAATTAGACTGGAAAGGCTTGGATAGTGAAGTATCTGTCGTACCTGGGTGAATCGCCACCACACAACTTTCCTCCAGTTTCCGCGCCCACTCAATAGACAGGTTCTTAACCAGCATATTTAATGCGGCCTTACTACACCGGTAGCTGTACCAGCCACCGAGCTGGTTATCCGTGATACTTCCCACCTTTGCCGAAAGCGACGCCCACAACAAAGGGCGTCTGCGCTTCAAGAATCCATCCAGTGCGCGCGCTAAATGTAAATGGGAAAGTACGTTGACCTGAATCGACTGCAATAACCAGTGATCATCACATTGCGATAGAGACTTCTCCGGTCCATGGAACTCATCATGTAAAATGCCACAGCAGTTGATTATCCAACCTGGAGGCTCAGAGTGTTCGGCCAAAAAATTTTCAACAATATCGATGGACTCGGCTTGCTCTAAACAAACGGATAAATGGTGTCGCTCACCGACATGGCCAGGAATCATATCAACTGTGATTCGACTCAAGGTCAATAATGTAACTTGAGGATAGCGCCGAATAATTTCGGCGCCAATGGCCTGCGCTATGCCACCGGAAGCACCGGCTATCAACACAGATTGTGGACTTTTGAGCATACCGGCCTCCATGCCGGATTATGGAGTTTTACTATTTTCCTTTCTTTTTCTCTCCAGAAGACTGCACTTTCTCAGCTTTGCCCTTGGAGGCTTCCTTAACGACCCTTAGCATCGGCTCATCAGAGCGGAAAATAAGACCGTGAATTTCTGTCGTATTCTGCCCCTGAAGTAGCTGCTGTAAAAACTGTACTATTTGGGCTGAAATTTCCTGTCCCGGCACAAGGACCGGAATACCTGGCGGATAAGGAACAATTTCATCTGCACTGGTCCGGCCAACCAGGTTCTCAATAGCTTCTGTGCCGTTGTCCATCAGCGGCAATTCTTCTGCTTCCGAAAAATAAGCATCTGCCGGTAAACATGTAAAACGGGTAAATTCTGGCAAACGCCTCGGCGACCCGATATGAATACGCTTGTGAGTATTTCCTGCCAATTGCTTAAGAGCATGAATCAAGCGAAGTAATTTGCTCTCTGTACTACCGAGGGTTACAAGCACAGTAATGGTATTGTAGGTGGTCTTTTCCACCTGGATGCCATACTGATCAAACAATTTAATCTGCATTTCATTGCCAGAGTAACCACTCTTGGAAATATCAATAGTCACCTTGGTGGGATCAAGGCGAATGTTATCACTGGCAAGTGGGTCAGCAATCAAGTCATCACGTGTTAGCGCGCGGAACACACCTGTCTCATTAACGGCATTACGTAAAATTTCCACCATCTTTAGACATTGCTTCAAACGACCATACCCCTCCATCGCCATTTGTTTCCGCGCCACATCTAGGCTCGCAATCATTGCGTACTGAGGACTGGTAGAGGCGTGCATATTCAGGTTTTCGCGAAAACGGAATTCATCAAAGTCCGGGTCTTGCACGTGGATCATACTGGCCTGGGAAAAGGCCGACAGCATTTTGTGGGTGCTTTGGGTCACATAATCTGCCCCACACTCCAGTGCTGTAGGCCGCAACTCGGGATGGAAGAAACCATGGGCAAACCAGGCTTCATCCACCAGCACTTTCACTCCACGCTCATGGGCGTAGTCGATAATTGGCTTAAGGTCGTAACGCAATCCATCATAGGTGCAGGAGGTAATTACCAATAGGCGCGCATCACTGTGCTCATCCAGGGCAGCTTCAATATCCGAACGCTTTACCGGCCCGTAAATTCCAAATTCTGGATGCAGTACAGACTTCAGGTAAACCGGCTCACAGCGATTCATCACAATCGCATGGTGAACTGATTTGTGACACGCTTGGTCAACGATAATTTTTCCGCCACCACCAAGAATTTGCTGAATAACCACTTTATTCGCGGTAGAGGTGCCGTTGGTCAGGAAAAAGGTATGGCGAGCTCCAAAAGCCTGAGCCGCTAGATCCTGCGCCTCCTGAATAACCGAGTGGGGCTCGAGTAAACTATCTAAAACTTGAACAGATACAGACAAGTCTGTATTGAAGATATGTTCACCCATAAAGCGATAAAAATCCCCCACCCAGGGACTATTGCGCAGACTGTCACCACCAGAATGGCCGGGTGTATGCCACGCATCCCGAGCTGAGAATACGTATTCTTTCAGAGTGTCGGCAAAAGGAGTCGAAGCTCTTCGAGCAATAAACGCCTGCACCAAGCGGAACATATGGTTGAAATTGCCCTCACGGCGGTCGAACAACTCATCGAAGCGGCGACGCAAATTTGACAGGGATTTTGAACCGGATTTGCCCGGCTTGGAAGTTGTTCCAGCAAAACCACTGTGGGCTACGAGGAAGATGTTAAGCTGGGAACGCAAAGCGTGAATTCGGTCAGCGAGTTCATCTGCAGCATCCAGCCTCTGCCCATCACTGCCACCATCGACAATGACCGCTTGCAGGGAATCCTCTTCTTTTGCCAACCTCTCAGCATCTGCGGGCATTACGGCTTCAAAATGAAGACCAAAAGGATTGTCGTGTACTGCTGCCGTATTATTGAGAGCGGTAATCCACTCATTGGCCAATTTGCTATCAGAACTGACCAGAGCGACCCGACACTCTAATTCAAGGCTATTTTCGTTTAGGTTGCCCAACTCAGGCATCTTCAATTCCAAACCCATAATTCTTATCCATCAGCATAGCTTGTAGGTGAGTACAACTTGCTGTATCAATTATTCAACTATTTGATTTTATTAACTTTTATAAGGCCCCCGCGAGTTGCGGTGGCTCTGGAATTCCAGGGCAATAAACACCAGGGGGCAAATACTAATGTAGGAGGGAGGGGAATTCTGCGACTACATTGCATTTGGCGATTTTCGCCAAATGTACCCAGGCATACCAGATCTATTGCCAAGGAAGATAATAAAGTTAGAACTTTGCGCTACGCACAATACCATCAAACGTGAGGCAATCCTCGACCCTGTGACGTTGTACCTGGGATAATTGGTGAAGCGGAAAGTAAGCCCATTGGGAATGTTCATCAGAGAGAATATAGTCACCCTCTTTAATGAAATGGGCTCGAAAAATAAAAACATGTGAATTGAAAGCGTTGTGGTAGTAGATGCCACTGAGATACTCTATTCGAACGTCTCGTCCAAGTTCCTCATGGCACTCTCGCACCAATGCCTCATGGGCAGTTTCACCCGGGTCTAATGCTCCGCCAGGCAAGCCCCAGCTACGCTCAGCATAAGTCGCTTTCAGCTGCAGTACTTTTCCGCCAGTATTCGTGATTACTGCATGGGCACTCAAGCGGTAACTATCATCAAAGGCCATGAACAAACCCTGATAACAAGTCAGGTTAAGAAGGGAAAAACGAGAGCCTATTCATTGCGAATACGCCCTCGTCGTTAAGGTTAAAACCCCTGGGCTAATACAAATCCAAATCCTAAAGTTTGCACTGATTCATCATAATCAAGGAGGCTCTCGCCGTAACCATTGAAATAGCGGATATATCCATCGACGCGTTTCCCGAGAGGGAAGCCCCAGGTCAGCTCCACTGCACCACGATTATCTGAGCGCAAATTGTTACGTAACATCAGTGAAACCGTGTGATCTCCATCGCGGTATCGCCCACCTAGTTCAAAATGCCCCAGGTAGTGCTCAATATCCGGATTATCATCATCATCCTTATCTTCAGGAACCCTGTACCAGGGCTTTAGGCTGATTGAATAATTATCCCGCTCAAAAATGAAATTCGCATATATTCTATTCCAGCTACGGGAATAGGGTTCACTGCGCCCATTTGACTGGTGGTTAATCGCTACCTGGTTAGCCACATTATTCCAACCAAATAGGCTCCAGTCATTGAGCCAACTCAGAATCAATTCCGGCTCGTGATTTGTCTCACGAAAGGGAGCGGAGTCATCGGAGTTGTACGCCTGCCAAAAGCTGCGATTTGTATAGGCGACACTCAGTACAGAAGCCTGCCCCAAAAAACCCCGCCAAATAGGCACCTGCACAGAAAGCTGGAATTGAACTTCGACGTTATCCAACTCTTCTGCCTCAGCTAGGCCTTCAATGTCTGCCAGCCCTCCCTCTTCAGGGGCTGGATTGTAGACCATTGGCAGCACGTAGTTAGTTTTATGGGAAGCTAAAGTAAAAGGGTTATTGGCAGCATCCCTGATAGCCTGAGCCCTCCCCCCTAGCAATACTTCATCTGTAGGAAGGTCTTCCTCATACTCGTCGACAATAAAGTCCGCTATCACCGGATCCTCTTCAAGAGTCAGTTCAGCTCTAACTCTTTCAGCGCAGATACGTCGGATTTCCCTTATCGTGACATCGGCATCCGAAACAAGAATTTGCTCGTTCAAGCAGCGCTTATGGTGGGTCTGCAGGTTTTCTCCCGCATCCATAGAAAAAGTTGATTCTGGCGCCTCTTCAGCTAAAGCTGTTGGCAACTGTGCAACTAACCCAACAGAAGAAAGTAATGTGAGCCCGGCAAAAACCCTTCTTCGATAGTAGGACAAAACGCTTTCCCCCAGTCATTTATTGCAATCGTGATGCAAGCTTACACTGGAGAGGATTACAAGTCCCACTACATAATTTTGCGATTATCGTGACAAGACAGCCAATCAGGCTAGAGAAGCTCTAATTTCAGCTTAGATAGAACAGAAAACTAAATAGTGACAGATGCAGAAACAGCATTCTCCATTTAAGCCTATTTGTGTGACCAATAGTGGTTATTAAGTTTCCTCAAGCTAGGCTAAAGTCCTTTTAAGCTCGACGACCACTCCAAGTCCCTCAGCCGAACCTGCCACAGGCGACCAGTACTAGATGGCCAATCATACCCCACCAACAGGCTCCGACTATCAACATAGCAATGGGCATCTCTTTCAGCTTCATCACCCTGGTAAATGTAAGCAATAATATCAGAACCCAGTTCCTGAGCCTTCTGGCTCGAAACATCCCCCGCCATTGATCTTGCCGTGCGATGGCTCACCCTAGGAGAGAGCAACTTACCCCGCTGAGATGGATCGACGATATCAGGGGATACAACTTCCAGGCCATTTTCATGTTGTACCAACCTCGACAAGACAGGCCCCATAAAAACCCGCATCAGTGGAAACAATAGCCGCTCTTCCCCTTCGATATTGAGTTGCTGAGGGCCATTGGGGCCTGTCCAGCTGGCTTGAATATCATCACCTATCGCAGGACTCTTTCCCTCTTCTGGAATTAACTTGTAGTGGGCGCTCACCTCATCAACTTCATCTCGCCAATGCACAACACACTCACTCACTAGCCCCCCTTCCAAAAGAGCAAATACTTCGATACCAAGCCCCTGGTCCCCGACTAAGCGCCGACTGACAAGCGAGCGTCGCCCCTGCTCATCATTCCCTAGCTGCCAACTATCTTGCACAGGCATTTCCCTGCCATCACAACTGTAGTGATAGCGACCCTGAGCCAAAGTTGAATTTAAACGCATCGCAGGTTCCCTCCTTGCTCGCTGTACATCAGACCGGCGGTCCAGTACCCAAAAAGTATTGCACATGGAGGGAGGCTAACCTCGTTTTTTACGCCTCCTTTAGCCAAACACTATGGAGACCGTGGCTAACACAAGGATTTAAAAATAGGAGAAAACTATGAAACAGCTGAAATACCCCCAAAGTGAATGACTTAACCTGAAGTAGTTGAAGAATTTTCCAGCTGGATGCACCAAAAGAGTAAACGTTTTATATAAAGCTCTAGTGAGGTTTATTTAAGGTATCCCCAAAATAGGCTCATCAAAAATTCCAGGTAACTCCTGACCTAGAACCAACTATCAATCATTGGAAAACCTATATCTTCAAAAGTACTTAAAGCCTCTTCTTTTATTCTCATTCACCCAAAAGAAACTTAAGCTATTTAAGCAGAATAACGTCAAGCTGACGCAATAAACATCAAATAATTTTTCCCACGTCACATAAGCACAAAACTCCAGCTATCAGCACAGGATTTCCGGGGGAATGAGCCAAATATATTTGGTAGCCTTTAATTCTTGAGCATGACCAAAGAGTAAACTCTCGAATTTTATCATTATCCATATCACTCATCGAAACCAGTAACTTGCTGGTACAGCAAAGTGAATGGCTTTCATGGCGAGTAAAATTCGACGCAACAGCATGTCAGAAATTTGTTTGAATAGAGGATCGCTAATTCAACTACTAATGCTCTTAGAAGAGCTACGGAGACAATATCTTTAGCTATCCATGATGTTGCTGGAATACAACCATTAGATCCCTATAAATATCGCTTTCTCCTATCAGCTTTCACGCACTAGCGTCACCAAAGTCAAGAAATATGATATTGGTATTTAGGATTCTTAAAACACCCAAAACCCCAAGAAACATTCCCTTCCAAAAAGCTTCTGCGTATCTACTGCTACCACCGTTTGTATGGACATTATTTTTAATATTATCAATCAGTAAAGTCTCAGGGTTACAGACTCAATCAATGGAACTAATAATTGGGGCACATCGCACTTCAGGAGCTACCAATAAAATATCTAACAGTATTGGCCAGCCGTAGCTTTCAGATCACAGCCACAGCCACAGCCACAGCCACAGCCACAGCCACAGCCACAGCTTATTGGAAGATAGCTCCATACAATGACTACAAATTTGAAAAGGTGAACATTAAAGATATCGCTGCCAAAATTCGGCTTGACCGAACTCCTCATCCATGGCGTACGGTTTAAAACCAGTCTTACGGTAAGCAGCCTGCGCAGTGTAATTTTTTTGTAGAACTTCCAAGGTCAACTTACAACATCCCCTATCTTTTGCTTCTTTCTCAAGAAAACCCAGCATAGCCGTACAAACGCCCAAACCTCGTGCAGATTCACTAACAACAACATCGTGAATATTAATAAGAGGCTTACATAAAAAAGTGGAAAAACCAGTAAAACAATTAATAAGACCAACAGCTCTACTATCTCGGTATGCTAAAATACTAAAAGCTCCAGGAAATTCATTTAGTGCCGGCACCAACCCTGTTCGACAATGATCAGAAAGAGCTTCACCACCACCAAATGGATGAAGTGCATACTCTTCCATTAAAGCAATTATGCTTTTTGCATCATGCAAGTCATCATAATTCGCCAAACTAATTTTTAAATCAATATCTACATTACAACCTGACAACACCATATGATTCTCTTTTTACTTTTCCATTAGCTCAACGGTTTTATTGAATGTAATTTAATAACCACTTATACAGCCAACTTATTCACCACACTTATAGATCTCTGATACAGCGTGGACAACAGAGGGTACAATATCGGATTTACTCCGTAACTTCAGCACCCTTCTTTTCCGGTACCGCCTCGATATTGGCTTTTTCATCCATTGGGAAATGCTGTAAATAGCTACGCAAACGCGTCCGTCTTGCAAGCAATTGACGCACTCTCAAGCGATGCCGCCCCACTGAATTCGAGTGCCTGGAAACCCTCTGCCGCCTTCTGGGAATGGCGCTTTTCTTTCTTCCCATGATCTTAGATTCCTTTTTAGACCAGGTTTTAGGCAATAGTCATCTTTTTAGATTAGACCAGATACACTTGGCGCGCACGAACAAAGTCGCTATCCTGCTGACTAATTGTCCAAACGGTCACATCAGGATAGATTCATTGCACCCGCTTAATCATTTAATAGAGAACAACCAACATTGGTCAGAGGCAACTCGCGAAGATAAGCCTGACTTTTTCCTTAAACTGTCTGAGCAGCAGAGCCCTGAATACCTCTGGATTGGCTGCGCTGATAGTCGCGTTCCCGCGAATGAAATTGTCGGCCTATTACCCGGGGAGCTTTTTGTCCACAGAAATGTTGCCAATGTAGTAGTCCACTCAGACCTGAACTGCCTTTCAGTACTGCAGTACGCTGTAGAAATCCTAAAAGTAAAACATATTATTGTCTGTGGTCATTACGGCTGCGGCGGTGTCCAGGCTGCACTTAATAACGAGCAGCTTGGCCTGATCGATAACTGGCTGAGACACATTCAGGATGTCAGGGATAAGCATCACACCTTGATAGATCTTTTCCAGCAACAGCAACGCACAGACTTACTGTGCGAACTCAATGTTCTGGAACAGGTAATACACGTTTGCCAGACCACCATTGTCCGCGATGCCTGGCGTAGGGGCCAGGAACTGACCGTCAATGGGTGGGTATATGGACTCAAGGATGGCCTGGTGCACGATTTGGGTATTTCAATCAAGCACCCGGGGGAAATTGCTGATATTTATCAAAGTGCTCTCAGCAAAATCGCCCAGCGCAGCACGGAATAATACCGCCCAACCACAACTCCTTTCGTTTTTACCACTATAAATGGTAAAGCCCCGGTATTTATTTATCGGGCTCGACCCTGCTTGGTGGAGAAACATGTCGGCATACAGAAAGTGGCAGTGCCAGAACTGCGGCTGGATATACGATGAGTCCAAAGGTTGGCCCGAGGATGGAATTCTTCCCGGTACTCGCTGGGAAGATATACCTGAAGACTGGTACTGCCCGGAGTGTGGTGCAGCCAAACAAGATTTCTCCATGCTGGAGATTGGCGCCGATACCACTCAAGCCAGCTTAGCTAGCAATGATGGCTTCCGGATCTGGGAGTGCATGGTATGTGGCTGGACATACAATGAGGCCGAGGGATATCCACAAGATGGCATTGCTCCTGGTACTCGGTGGGAGGATATTCCCGACGAATGGAATTGCCCTCAATGCGGCGTTAGTAAACAAGAATTTGATATGGTCCTCGTGGGCCTAACCCCCATCGCCCCGTCCCCTTCAGCCAACCAAAAAACAACCACTACAACCTCAGCACTTTTAGTTATTATTGGCACAGGGCTGGCCGGGTATAATCTGGCGCGAGAGTTTCGCAAGCTTACCCCCCAGTCTCCTCTCCTGTTAATCACCGCCGATGATGGAGCTTTTTACTCCAAGCCTTTGCTGTCAGCCTCTTTCTCTCACGGCAAGACTGCACAGCAACTCAGCACTTCCAGTGCCGAAGATATGGCTAGCGAACTCAATGCACAAATTCTGGTTCACACGCGGGTAATACATATAGATCGCCAAAACAAAACTCTGACGATTCAGCAGGATGGTGCAGAGCATGTATCCAAGATTCCCTATGGAAAGCTAGTTCTGGCAACCGGGGCCAAGTGCCGCAAACTTCCCCTCTATGAGGGGGATGCCCAATCACATATCTTTCGCATAAATAATCTCAGAGACTACCACCGTTTTCGCACTGCCGTGGTGGGGCGCAAGCGCATACTACTCCTGGGCGCTGGTTTGATTGGCTGTGAATTTGCCAACGATCTGGTACAGACCGGCTTCGCAGTGGATCTGGTTGACATGGAGCAATGGCCACTGGCGACACTGCTGCCGAAAGTCGCCGGACGCGATCTGCAGAGAGCCCTGGAAGACTATGGCGTTCGCTTCCATGGGGGCTCATCATTAAAGCGTATCGAGAAATTGAGCACCGGTTTCCGGGCCCAGCTGAGTAATGGAGAGCAAATAGAAGCGGATGTCGTTCTCGCCGCACTTGGACTTGAGGCTAACACCGGCTTAGCCTCCATGGCCGGTATAGCCGTGCAAAGAGGTATTGCTGTAGATCGATATCTGCAAACAAGCGATCTCGATATCTACGCCCTGGGGGATTGCGCAGAAATAGACGGCCATCAGTTACTCTTTGTCGCCCCCCTAATCAGCTGTGCGAAGAGTCTCGCACAAACTCTGTCAGGAAATCTGACTCCCGTTTGCTTTGGCGTTATTCCTGTGGCCGTAAAGACAACCCTGCACCCAACTACCGTTTGCCCACCAAGCCCTGATACCAAGGGGACTTGGCAAATCAACAAAGAAGATTCAGGGGTTTGCGCCGAATTTCGCGACGAAAAGGGCAATCTACTCGGTTTTGCCCTTACCGGTGGTGCGATCGCCCTCCGGGAAAGGCTCAGCCAAGAGTGCCAGCCAATTATGAACGACCAGTCAAAAAATAACTGATAATCGTACTTATTTTAATAGCTATTCGAGGTAAAGCGCGCAAACCGTTAACTTTTGCCTTAAAATGGCGGCCCTTCAAAGTTTTGGTACAAGTAGCCTTAGTATGACGACAGAGAAAAGCCGTACGATTTCCCCGTCACCCGAGCAAAGCCGGCTACTGCGGGACACCCTCGGCCACTTTGCTACCGGTGTAACTGTCATTACCACTCAGGATACCAATGGCCAACCTGCCGGCATGACGGCTAACAGCTTTAATTCCGTTTCCCTCGACCCCGCCCTGGTTCTATGGAGTATCGATAAGCAGTCCATGGGCTATAAAGCATTTACCACCCGGGAGCACTTTGCCGTGCATATCCTGCGAGCAGACCAACAACATGTCTCAAACCTATTTGCTGGTCGAGGGGCAGACAAGTTTGGACAGGTCAACTGGTATGAAGGCCCCAATGGTATACCCCGCCTAGAGGAGTGTGCAGCCTATTTCCATTGCCGCCGCGCGCAGTGCATTGATGGTGGAGATCACACAATATTGCTTGGAGAGGTGCTGGAATTTGCCGCTTTTGGTGGTGAACCCCTGGTCTTTCATCAAGGCTGTTATCGTGCATTGGCTGGAGAGTAGCAGCTCACTTTTTGGAGCCTAATCACTACCCAAAGGCTATAAAAATAATTTTTTAATGCCAATTAACCAGTATTTGGCAGAAACTTTGGTGTTGCATTAGTGACCTCGTAATAATTTAAGGGCAGTCTGAAGCAAACCATGAAAATGGACTGATAAGCCATGACTTCAACTACGCTCTTCTGTTTCGCCCACCGGGGCTATCAACAGCGAGCCAGTGAAAACACTCTCCAAGCAATCGGGCATGCGTTGGAACTCAACGTCGGGGGTATCGAAATTGATGTGTGGAATATTGGTGGGCAGCTTCTGGTCAAGCATGACCGGCGACTCGGACGCCTAATCGCGGGCTCTGAACTCATCACTGAAATGCATCCCGATGCCCTGAAAGAGAGGCCTCTCCCTTGCGGGAATAAGGTCCCTACATTAAGGGAAGTCCTGGAACTTGTGGGAAATAGTGCCCAACTCAATATCGAGCTGAAAGGGCCTAACTGTGCAGCCCTTTTCGCGGATGAAATCCACACCTTTACGCAGGATACTGGTGCGAGCTACGAGCAATACATCGTCTCCTCTTTTGATCACCGCCAGTTGTACCAGTGCCTGCAATTAGCTCCTGAGGTTAGGCGGGGAGTTCTGGTTTCCGGTGTTCCCCTCGATCTTGCAGCCTGCTCTGCTCCATTAAAGGCCTATTCATTACATACGAACGTAGATTTTATAAATGCAGATTTAATAGCCGATGCAAAACAGCGCGGGCTTAAGAACTACGTATTTACCGTCAACGACCCCAACGATTTGATACTGTTGGCAGCTCAAGGTATTGATGGGGTTTTCACTGATGAACCTCAAATCGTATCCGATTTTAATGCCCGTGTTGAATTCACAAAAACTGGCACTTAGACGTTGGAGAAGATCCCCTTCACCAATTAAGAGAACAGACAGTAACCCGGGACAATTACCGGGCTACTGCTGTGAGTTAAAGCAGGAAAAGACTCGAGGCTAAATAGTCTCCCCTATTTATACAGCTTAAAACTCTGCGCTAGCACGTAAATACCAATAACCACCATTAAAGCCAAATGGTGATGTGAGGGCATGACGTACCCCGAGATATCGCAACGTGGGCTCCTGCTCATCATCAGGCATTACGTCAAAGATATTCTCGCCCCCCAACGACAATTTATAATTTTCATACAGCGTAAACGTCGCTTCGATATCAACGAGAATTTCACTGCCATAACTATAGGTATCACTGGCATCCCCAGCACCAAACAACCCGCCTGTTGATTCCCAACTGCCATAGCGATTAAAACGCAGGTACCCTGCAAATAAATCACCCGTATCGAGGTCAAAAGTTAAAGTCGTTCGATCACTGGGAACTTGGTTTTCCAGGTCAAATACCCGTGAGGCATTGATGGTATTTGGCGTAACACTGGTAACTTCCTGGCGATTGTGATTGTGGCGTAAATCCACCACTAATAAACTTTCAAAAATCTCGAAATCACTGGTAACTGCCAGATCTATACCTGACACTTCCGAGTCATAAGCATTGACGAAATAGTTTGCATTGCTGCCGTTGAGTAGTGCTGCATTTTCTATACCGGCATTTTGCAACAGAATCACTTCGTCATCTCCGATGGCATTGTTGCGCAGAGCCAGGCGATCCTCGATGTCGATGTTGTAGTAATCTATTGTCACACTGGTATTGTCCAGTGGGGCAAAAACCGCACCCAAGGTGAAACTGGTGGATTCCTCCGGTTCCAGCTCAACGGCTCCGAGCGCTGATGCCACCGGATGAGCCACAGGGTAGGTTCCATTGGGTATCAGGTTGCCACTGGAGTCTGTCGTAGTAGTAACATTTAAGGTATTCACCTGTCCGGGTGTTGGCGCCCTGAAACCAGTATTTACCGTCGCTCGAAATGCCAGTTGTTCATTCACATCATACCGTGCTGACAATTTCCAATCCGATGTCGAGCCAAACTCATCATATTCCTCTAACCGTAAAGCCGCTCCCAAAGTCAGAGCCTCAGTCAGGTCGGCTTCAAGGTCAATATAAGCTGCAATACTCTCACTACTGAAACTGCCCAGCGCTTCAATCGGGAACCCCTGAAAACCATCTGAACCCACACCAAAATACGCAGCAGTTGGACCTACCTCAGTGGACGCTGCATCCCCCCTACCAATTGAGTAAGTCTCTTCACGCCACTCAGCGCCGAATGCAAGGTTCAATGGCGAAGCAAAAGCCATGACATCAATAGGGTAGACAAAATCCGCATTGAGGCTGGACTCTTCCTGCGTGAGGGTTCCCGGCTTGAAGGAAGTAGGAGACAAAATACCCAAGCTTGGATTGATGGAATTTTTCAGGACATAGTCCACTTCATTTTCAGCCAAACGTCCGCGTAGATCCCAGGAGAGACCATTGGCAAGCTCTCCACGCGCCCCGAATACAGCAGCGATATCATAAATATCTGCACCGAATTCAGGGTTGTAGCCGCCGGGGAACTGAGTATAAATTGGGTTCCGCAACACGTACCCACTGTCGCTGGAAGTATCTGCTACCAGGTAATCCGAGGGGTTTAGGCCTTGCGCCAAAATAGAATCCACTAAAGACTGGGGAGCTGGATCGGGCATGTAGTCGATACTATTCGGATCAAGGGGGTCATTGGGGCTGTCTACTTGCAGGGTACCTCTCGCAGTAAACTGGTGTTCTGGGTCGAGCACCGGTCCACGATAGAAAAAGTCAGAAATTGTTTCATTTTGTGAATAACCGAAGTTTCCATAGAGCTCTACCGAATCAGAGATCTCCAGGCCGCTGTTAATAAAAAACTTCAGGGACTCAACATCGGGATCACCCCATCTCTGACCCAAGCCATCCAGTGGTACTAAATTATTTCCCACAACTGATCCTACCTGCTGCGCATCTGGCCGCGCTTCGCTACGCCAGGTTTTATCTGCGCGGGAAAATTCAACGGTGCCATTAATAAATCCTGCATTACCCAGCGCAAATCCCGTATTAGCGGCAATACTCATCCGGGTTCCATCCCCTTCAAAATACTCCCCTGTCTGAGCTGATAAGCTAAATCCCTCTGCATCATCCTTCAGGATAATGTTAACGACACCGGCAATCGCATCGGAGCCATATTGTGCTGAAGCGCCATCACGCAAAACCTCAACTCGCTCTATAGCCATAGAGGGTAGCGCCGAAAAGTCGACGGCTTGGGCACCCTGGTTAACTGTGCCCAGAGGGGCAAGCTGCAAATTAACCAGCGCAGAGCGATGGCGGCGGGTTCCATTGACCAGTACCAAAGTTTGATCTGGAGATAAATTACGTAAAGTTACCGGGCGGATAAAAGCGGTACCATCAGCAATTGGAAATCTCTGCGTATTAAATGAAGGGGCAATTTTTGCCAGGGACTCAGTAAGATCAAAGCTCGCTTGATCCGCAATGTCCTCTCCGCCAACCACATCTACCGGAGAAAGAGTCTCGGTGGGAGATACACCCTCTTTGCGTGTACCTGTGGTTATCACTTCCTCCATTGCCCGATCAGCAGTATTAGAGGCACCCTCTTCCTTTTCCTCAGCAATCGCATACCCACCAGAGTTAAAAATCGCAACTGCCACCGCCAATGACAAAGGTCTCAACAAGTAACGCTTCATATTCACCACCCTCTCTTCTCATTATTAACATCAAACAGAACATCACCGGATAATTCATCAAAGCAATGCAAATCAAATTAGATCCGTGCAGGGGTTAAACAAAAAAAGCCGCATACTGACGTTCCGTCTAATTGCATCCATGCCAGAAATTAGTGCACGCCTAGGGTAGATCTTTTACGCGATTAAATGTCAACTTCCAACAAATCAAAAAATTAATGTCGCGATATTTATTTTAAAAGGAGGAGGTACACGTTTAGCAAATGCCAAAAACTGCCAAACGTGACTTTTAGAAAGGCTGAAGCAAAAGTGACAGCAATGAGTTCACTTAAAAAAATAAATAGGTGAAATCAGCACCGTCTATTGAGGTGTATAAGTAACGTCAACCTCATAATCCGATCCCAGACGACTGTAGCCCCGCACCATAAAATAGGCTTCACTCTCACCACTTGGCACGGTTAAGGAACAGTTCTCAGAGCTATCTCCCTCATAGGGACGGCAATCGTAATAGCGCCAAGTAGGTGCCGCACCAAAACGGACATATAGATCGGCATCATTAGTACCGGTCATATCCGCGATAAAATCTGTACCGGGCGTTACACTGAGAGGTCCATAGTGATCCTCCGAACCTCGACCCACATCACCACTAAAGGTTTCTGTTTGTTCCTCACCGGGGTCTGGATCGGGATCGGGGTCCGGATCGGGGTCTGGGCCCGGATCATCCCCTATATAACCCTTGGCCAATTCAGCGACATAGGCAGCAGCAAGCTTTCCAAACTTCACCGCATGACTGGCATCTCCACCACTATTAGCGAGGGTATCACTTGAAGTGTGGATATAAGGGTTTGAGCCATTAAAAGTCGCCTCAAAAGGAAAGGAAACCGGATAACCCTGGTTATACCAAGATGCGTGATCAGAACACGCATAACCACAATAAGTTGTTCCAACAGTGAGGCCGCTCAGGTAGGTCTGGGCCAGATCCTCAAGAAAGCTATTCTGGGCACTATTGGTGTAATCTCCAATAATATAGATATCACTATTTGAGCCATAGTAATTGGTCATATCCAACTGCAAGGCACCTATCACATTTTTATTCTGTGATTTGTAATCGCTGGCAATATCATCTGACCCCCGCAGCCCCACTTCCTCAGCAGCGTACCCCATAAAAGCCAGCGTTTTATCCGGCTTATAGTCTGTAGCGACAATTGCATGAATGACGTCAGTCAATGTTGCTATGCCAGACGCATCATCGTCAGCCCCCGGCGCTCTCGTACCTTCACCAGTGCCAAAACCGACCGTAGAATCCAGGTGCGCCCCCAGCACGATAATTTCATCCGGGTCAGTTTGCCCCTGAATCGTCAAAATTACGGAGGGTTGCGCCCAACTATGGCTATAAAGTTCGACAGAGGCATCACTTCGTGAATTCGTTAATGCCTGCCACTCATCCCTTATCCACTCAGCACCATCCACGCCGGTTGAAGTGGTGTAATAGCGATTAGTAAAATTCGACAAACTTTGAATAGTCGACCGTATATTAGACTCTGAGATCTCTGCTTGCAGGGCGTTAACCACATCTGCATTATCAATAGAGTAAGCGATCACGTTATTCACTGTTGTCGTCAGCGATGAAATCTGGGCAGCTTCTGCTTCCTCCAATGAGTCATGTACCATAAAGCCGCCACAACGGTTATGGTTGATGTGCATCAGAGTCGATATTTCGGAAAGATTCTTTTCATTAACTTTTAGAATAGTGACTCCGTTACGTTCCTCACCTTGAATCGCGAGTGGTTGCTTGGCAACCAGGCTACTGTTTTGCTTTAAGGTTTTATAACCATCACTACCTATAGTTATCCACAGCTCTTCTGCCATAACAGCGCCGGGGAGTGCAAGAACCCCAACTAAAGACCTACTAATAATTTTTTTCATTATCTTCTCCACATTAAGTTAGCCCCCTGCGAATCCCTGATATTTCAAAAACACAGGCAGGCAATAAACACACATGCAAGAAGCCTGCACAAACAGCAGTTTTGAATCTCAATAATATTCAAATAATACAAAAATCAATAAGGATGGAACTACAGGCCATACCTATAAACAATCGCGGACAATCCAGAAATATTTTTATTATTCGAATTTCGAAAAGCGCAGAGAGAACAAACAAAACCGGATTGACCAATCCGGCAAGGAAAAGCTAGCACATTCAAATAAATACTAAAACAATTTGGCATCTTTCAGCGTAAGAGCCGCAATAAACTTTAAGTGGATCACAAATACACAAAAAACATAGAATATAAAAACACTATTAATAGCAAATAGAACTAGGAATAATTTCTGAACTAAAGGGTTTTTCAGCCCTTTATTTTAATTAGATCTACAAGAAGAATTTTAAGATTGCAACTCACACAGAATCTACCCAACCAGGAAGCCTCCTTTTTAATCCCTGCTGGTTTTGTAAAGCAGCGGCTGCACATAAAACGGTCTCATCAGCATATTTTCTGCCTACTATTTGCAGACCTACTGGCAGACCATTCCCTGAAAAACCGCAATTGATTGATATTGCCGGATGGCCTGATAAATTGAAGGGGTAGGTATAAGGTGTCCAGGAATACCATAGAGAGCCTGGATTATTATCCGGCACATTGGCCCCAGCACTAAATGCGGTAATGGGTAAAGTTGGGGTCACTAAAAGATCATATTTCAGAAAAAATTCCTGTAATCGCTCGACAAAGTTATCTCGCCACTTCAGCGCGTCGAGATAATCAGGTAAGGATAATTTGTCCGCTTGTTCTGCGACCTCCAACAATTGGGGATCCGCCAGTTGACGCCTGGTACTATCCATCGCCCTAAAGATGCTCGCTATCCCCGCGCAAAATAGACAGCCAAAAGATGCACTAGCATCATCAATACCTGGGTCAACCTCTACAACTTCAGCACCCAATTCCTGGAAGTGCATTACACTAGCAGAAACGTTGCTCACCACCATGGGATCAGGTTCTACGTAACCAAGACTGGGGCTGTAAGCAATACGCAACTTTCCTGTTCTTTCAATCAACCTTCCCTCTGTAGCTGCAAGGAAATCAATGTTCCGACGTGGTATTGCGCGGATATCCCGATGATCCGGTTCACTGATTACATTCATCATCAGTGCACAGTCTTCCACCGTCGATGCTAAGGGCCCCACATGCACTAGGGAGGAGAAGGTACCTAATGGCCAATGGGGAACCTGTCCAAAACTCGGTTTGAACCCAACTGTGCCGCAAAAGCTGGCTGGAATCCGGATAGATCCACCACCATCAGCCCCCACAGCTAGAGGGCTCAATCCCAGTGATACTGCAACCGCGGCCCCACCACTCGAACCACCCGATGTCTTATCCCTATCCCAGGGGTTTCTCGTAATACCGTCTATGGCGTTATCCGTCACCGCCTTCCAACCAAACTCCGGTGTCGTGGTTTTCCCTATTGGCGTGTACCCGTTGCGCTGTAATGCCGCAATGCAAGGGGCCACACATCCCAGCGTCGTCTCTGGATCAATTATTTGGGAGCCGAAAACCGTTGGCCACATCGGTGTATAGAAAACATCCTTTATTGCCACTGGCACCCCATCAAGTAACCCCCTCGCATTACCAGACATATAGCGGTGTTCAGCTTCCCGCGCATAGGCGAGGCTTGTCTTTCTGTCAATCAAACAAAAAGCCTTAACATGCCTATTAAGTCGCTCAATTTGGTTGAGTAACTCCTCGGTAACCTCAACCGGTGAGAAAGACTTCTTCCTGTATCCATGCAACAGCTCAAGAGCTGTCATCCCAACGAAATCGCCCATCGAGTAAGCCTTCCAATTACTGATCCGCTAACTTCATCAGACTAGTCGTCGGTAGCTAACTACTTGCTCCACCTTCTCTTAAAAAGATCCGATGGAATAATTTCACGCAATACAGAAAGTTCAGCTTCCAGTCAGGAAATTCACAGTAAGCTTTGGTGAAATCACCGACACGGATAACCGCTGTGAAATTTCCCTCTCAAATTGCACTCCTCTTTCTTTTAGTTTCATTGATCTCGGGATGTGCCACCATGAGCGAAGATGAATGCTATGTCGCAGACTGGCAGGCAATCGGGTATGAAGACGGTGCAGCAGGTCGAGACATTTCTTATTTAGGGGGGCGTCGTGAGGCTTGTGCAAAGTACGGTGTGTCAGTCAATACAACGGCTTATCGCAATGGGCGAACTGAAGGGCTGGAGCTTTTTTGCACCGAGCTACGCGGCTTTGACCAGGGTCGCTCTGGCAACAGCTATAACGGGGTCTGCCCCGCAGACCTCGAAGGGTTATTCTTGCGGGGATACAATTCAGGCCAGGATATTTTTCTTGCCAAATCTGCTGTCGAGGAACTGGTATCCGCAATTCATGACCTGGAACTGGCAAGAGAGCATATTCTCGATGATATGACAGATATCGGTGCTTTATTGGTAGATGAGACAGTCGACAACTCTGAGCGGGTGACCTTGCTCGCTGATATTGCTCGCCTAAAGGTCAGGCATTCAGAACTGGGGATGGAAATTACTGGCTTGCAGTTCGAACTAATGCAACGAGAAGCCGAGTATCAGGAAGTATTGGCCCGTTCCCCCTACCTGTAACTCTGCTCTAAAATCCCATAAGAGCCAAGATTACCTCTGCGGGCCCTAATCTGCAGAGGTTAATTCCTGTCTCTATCTATTGTCGTGAATCAACCATTTCTAATCCCGGTCTCCATCACTACCAAACTGGCACCATATGATAAATGGAAAAAGTAGGCCTCCTACAAAAGGCAGGCTTGCAGCGGTTGCCCCCTATTCGACTTATAGACCACCAGGAAATTTGCACCAAAGAACCAAGTAAAAAGACAGTTTCAAGAAAAATTATTCTCTATATTTCGGGCAATTGGATCAGTGCTGGTCTTTTATCCTACCCCGCATTGACTTCACCTGAGAGCGACGACTTTTTGCTTGCAGGCGACGCTCCTTGGCACCACGACTGGGTTTTGTGGCCACGCGGAATTTTGGCTTAAATGCAGCTTTATCCACCAGTTCCTGCAGTCGCTCCAGGGCATCCAGGCGGTTTTTCTCCTGGGTTCGGAACCTCTGAGCCTTGATAACCACCACGCCATCAGAGGAGATTCGACGATCTTTTAACTTTAAAAGACCATCCTTAATCAACTGTGGAAGTGAAGAAGCCCGAATATCAAACCGCAGATGAATTGCACTGGAAACTTTATTTACATTTTGGCCACCGGCGCCTTGTGCTCGTATCGCACTCATTTCGATTTCTTCTTGAGGGACAGACACCTTCCCTTTTCCATAAACCATAAACACCCAATGCCCGAGTTACATCATTTTACTAAAAATACAAAATCTAATGACCATTCTGCCCAAATAGTGCAGCTATTAACCAGCCCCACAACACAGATACAATTCGCCATTGACAGAAATCAAATTATAAAAAAATGCTTCCTATAAAATGAGCGTATCTAGGGGTAAACCTCATTTACCGGGAAACCCTCATTAAGTAATATTGCGCCAGCCGAATAAAAGCTATTAAAGGGGCCTTAAAGGCCAACCAGGATTTGCGGAATGATTTGTGACTTATTTTCAAGTCATAGTCAAATCCGCTAAGATTGCCCGGCTTCCTAGAAGTACTGGAGCAAAGAACAATAAAGACTCGCGCCCTGTAGTTTCCTCTGGACTGCTCCCGATGTCTCCGCGGGTGTGAGATTACCGCGACAAGGAGAAAACCATGCATAACGCCAAGCGTAGCCTCGCAGCGGCCATAGCACTCGCAACAATGACAAGCTCTGCGGCTTTTGCCAAAGAGGCAGCCTTTTCCCAGGTTATCGCCTTCGGTGACAGCCTGACCGATGTCGGCAACTACGATGTATTCACTAATGGGGGCGACGATCGCGAAGTAGCCATTAGTCTTTTATCCCAGAATCTGGGCCTGGGTGCCGTAACTCCGTCTTGTGCAGGTATGGAATCTTCCTTTTGCCTACCCACCGTAGACCCCTCACTGAGTGCAGAGGAACTTGAAGCTTCCGTTACTGCTCAGATTGCTGCTGGCTTGAGCAATGCCGGTACAGGCTGGGCCGTAGGCGGGCACAAAGCAGCTGATGTTCTGATGAATATCATCGGTCCCGACAACTATGCAGCCTACCTGCAGGCATATGGCCTGGAGGCTGACCCGAGCCGTCATAACCTGTTAAGCGCCCTGATGCCAACCACTGGTGACGAAGGCTTAACTCCCAGCTACCCGGACTCCGAACTCCTGACCCAATTGCTGGTACAACAGGCCACTGCAGCCCAATTAGTAGCCCAAGCCGAAGCTGCCCTGGCAGAAGGTGATACCGCAACTTATGCTGACCTGATGACCCAAGCTTCTGCTATGGGCGACGCCATTGAGGGCACCTTTGCTGATCTTATAGCCACTACTGGAACTTCCGGTAACCCACACCCACTGGGAATGGGCTACCTGGAAAGTACTCTGGGAAGTGCTGATCACAACGCTCTCTATTGGGTAAACGGCGGTGGTAACGACTTACTCAGCGGTTTCGAAGATGTCGTCGCTGGCACCTCAACCATCGAAGAAGTCACTGCGGATCTGGACGTTGCATCAACAATGCTGGCAAGCGCAGCTGGCGCTCTATCCGATGCAGGTGCCAATTACATCCTCGTATCCAATGTACCGGATGTCAGCAAAACTCCTGGCGTTTACGCTGCTGCATATGAAGCCGTTTACTCCAGCGACAATGCAGAGGCTCTGCAAGCTGCAGTTGATGCTGGACTAGTGAGCCAGGAAGATGCGGATGCCCAGCTGGCCACCGCCTTCGAAGAGATACTTTTCGAAGCAAGTAGCACTTCTGAAACCTTCAACTCAGCACTGTTAGCTAAGGCCAAGGATATCGACGGCGTTCTGATGGTTGACCAGGCAGGTATCCTGAAAGTCGCCCTCAATAACCCAACCATCTTTGGTTTATCCTCCTCAGAGAACCAACTGTTTTGTTACGACGGCAGTGGCAACGACTGTATTGAGCATTCCGTTTACGGCATTAACGGCACCGACCCCGATGCAGACAAGCTGATCTTCAACGACAGTGTTCACCCCACTCAAATTGGTCAGGAAATCCTCGGTGACTACTACACCGCAATCGTGAATGCTGCTCAGGTTGCCGGTCAGCTGCCAGATATCGCAATCCAGGCTACTCGCACCCACACCAACAGCCTTGACGAGAGCCTGGCCAGTGTTCGTTACCGCTCCGCTCAGACTGGCGTTTTCGCCGGTAGCTCCCTGGGTAACGTCGACTACGATACAGATTACACCGCCAATGTCAGGGGAGATGGCTACTCCAATATTCTCGGCATGACTTTCGCCGTGCGCGACAATGCGGAAATCGGTTTTGCAGTAAGCCGCTCCAATATTGATGTGGATAATTCACAGCTTGCTATTGATTCCACCTCAACCAACTACAGCGTTTTTGGCCGCATGCACTACGACATTTTCTTTGTCGAAAGTAACGCGACCCTGACCGATGTAGATTACGATGACGTCAGCCGTTCTGTCTCTCTGGGCGACACTTATAACGGTAACCTGACCGGGAATACCTCTGGCGAGAACTTGTCCTTGGGTATCACTGCCGGTGCCAACCTGCTCAACAGCGAAACCTTCCAGTTCGGTCCATTTGTAAGCTTCACCAAGGTAACTACGGATGTAGATGGCTACACCGAAGATGCCATCGAAGGCTTTACCTATACCGACCTGAGTGGCAATGAGCTCGACCCGCTGGGTATGCACTACGGTGATCAAGAGCGCCGCCTGAGAAATATGCGTTTTGGTGCTTTCGCCAATAAGAGCTGGGACACCATTAATGCCTATGCAGAAATTTGGTATGAAGACACCAACGGTACTGAAGAAGACACTATTGAAGTGGGTGTAAAATCCATGGAAGGCAATATGAATGCCATGCCTAGCTATGCCAGTGTCGACGAAGGTATCTTCAACGGTGGTATGGGTATGATTGCCGGTATTCGCTGGCAAGCAGCTGACGCTATCGCTGTTAGCGCAACGGTCGCTTCCCGCCCAACGACTGAATCTGCCTCTGTCAATTTGACTTACCGCTTCTAAGTGGTAACTGTGCCCCCTGCCAGGGGGCACAGCCTCCCCTTCTATTTAATTTAACTACGATTCTTCTCACCTCAGAGCCTTCCCTCATCAGTGAAACTGAACAAATAGGGGCCGTCCAAATGCTCCGACTAGAAACTGACAACCTGGTTATTCAAGAGCTTAATGAAGACCGGGATAACGGTTTAATGCTGGCACTACTCAATGATGCCGATTTTCTAAAGAATATTGGCGATCGCGGAGTTCGCACAAAAAGTGAGGCTCGCAACTATATCCTAAATGGTCCCATTGCCATGTATCGTGAGCACGGCTTTGGTATGTATAAAGTATCCTTGAAAAATGGCACTGCAATAGGCATCTGCGGACTGGTTAAGCGAGAGGGGCTCAATGGAGCCGATATTGGTTTTGCCTTTTTACCCGATTATCGTGGCCAGGGGTTTGCTTTAGAAGCTGCCAAAGCTGTAATGACGTACGCCAGGGATATACTGGGATTAACGCGAATCCTTGCGATTGCACAACCAGAAAATAAACCCTCTATACGATTACTGGAAAAACTCGGCCTAGCCCACGAGAAGCAAATTGTATTGCCAGGCGAGACTGAGAAACTGGCTTTAATGGCCTGGCACAAAGACGCAGCTGAAATAACAAACTAGAATAAAAAGTATTTCTTAAGAAAGTTATTCTGATATACAACGTCGCTGCACCTTGATAATAAAAATACCACACAGACCCTGTGGTTTTTCATTGACATGCAACCATGCTGGTCTAGTCTCCAACTTACTATTAAGGAGAGGACTGCCATGATTATCGCAACCGATATGCCAGAAGTCAGTCGATGTGCCGCCAGCCAATGCGCTTATAACGCCAATGATGCTTGCCACGCCAGAGCAATTACCATTGGCGACGGTGCCGATCCCGACTGTGATACTTTCTTCACCAACTCCCGTCATACAAGCAGCTCCCGTACCGCCGGCGTTGGTGCCTGCAAAATGGAAGACTGTAAATTTAATGATGACTTCGAGTGCTCAGCAGAAAGTATTCAAATTGGGCTGACAGGAAAATCCCAGCACTGCCAGAGCTACACTCACTGACTAGGCAACCAACAACCCAATAAAAAAGCCCGGATCAACACTCACCGGGCTTTTCTATTAATCGGGGGCGATTAACTCACAGGTTCAAGTGAAGCCTCTTTTGAGCCCTCACTCACCGCAGTACGAGGCTCCCATACAATCCCCTTGGTATCCACGTGTTGTTTAAATAAAGGCTGATAATGAGCTTCAAGTACCTTTCGCTTAATCTTTAGTGTCGGCGTTAGGAATTCATTGAGGGGAGTCCACTCTTCCTTGGTAATAAAGATGGTCTTAATCCGCTCATGTTGCGGTAACTTATCATTTACCGAAGTCAGTAGCTTCTGCAAATGCTCATTAACTTCCTCCCGTGGTAATTTTTCAGCGGACTCGGAGATAGTCACCAGCATTACCGGCTGATCCATACCGTGCCCCAGGACACAGAGCTGGGCCAGCATTGTCTCATTACCAAAAAATCCTTCGAGTCGGCTGGGCTGAATAAACTTGCCTTTACTGGTTTTGAAAGTCTCTGAAATACGCCCAGTAATATGTACCAGGCCGTCTTTATCAATAAATCCAGAATCACCCGTGTGGTAATAACCATCCCGTATTACCTCTGCGGTTTTTTCAGGTTCAAGATAGTATCCCTTCATCAAGGAACCGCTCTTAAAGAGTATCTCCCCTTCCTCAGAAATCTTAACTTCACAGCCATGGTAAGGCTTACCAACCGTCCCCGGCACAGGATCTTCCCCCGGCGGAGCAAAGCAACCGTAAATAAAATTCTCGGTCATACCGTAGCCATCGGCCACCTTCATTCCCATACGGTGGTACCAGCGCAGTAGTTCAATGGAAATAGGGGACGCACCGCTAACCAATATTTCTGCATCATCCAACCCCAGACCATTGCGAACTTTCTTTCTTAACCAGGTATTGATTCCAGGAATACGTAGCAGTACTTCTTGCAGCGACGGCGGGATTTTTTCATCAATTCCCTCTTTAAACTTGGTCCAAAGGCGAGGAACCGAGAAGAACATCGTCGGACGCGTTCGCTTTAAATCTTCCAGGAAAGTATCCAGAGATTCGGGGAAATGAATTGGGGTACCAGAATACAAACAATGGAATTCAACCAATATCCGCTCTGCGGCATGAGCTAAGGGCAAATAAGAAAGAACACGGTCATTCTCATCCATTCCATAACCGCGAATCATATTTGGGGAGACAAAAACCACCGAAGACCAGCTATGCATAACCCCTTTTGGATTACCTGTAGTTCCAGAGGTGTACATGATCGTAAAGATATCATCCAGATCAAAGGTCGGCTTTTCCTCAAAACGCTCACTCTCTTTGATTAGGGTTTCCAGATCCTGGTCACAACGGATCTCACAGCGTTGGATAGCAACCGAGGGCAGCATATCAGCAACTTCCTGTAGAGCCGCATTATTGTCGGTGGCCCCACAGAAAAGCATCTTCGATTCAGAGTGCTGTAAAACATAAGTCATCGAGGAGACAGATTGACCTGGGTAAAGCGGCACGCTGATCATTCCCGCCAGCATGATACCCACATCCGCAATAATCCAGTCCGCACAATTTTTGCCGTGAATAGCGATGCGATCACCGGGCTCGTACTGAGCGCGCAAGTAGCCAGCAATCCTGCGAGCCCGATCCATTACCTCACCCCAGGTATAGTCTCTCCATTGCCGCTGCTGCATTTGGCGAAGAAAGACCGTATCAGCCTGCTGCGCCTCCCTCTGATAAAGAAGCTCTAAAGGTTGCAGGCCCTTCACCTTCTCGTACTTTTCTTCCGGGGTCATCGCTAGTCCTCTCTGATTATTGTGTTTTTTTTAATTATGAGCAGTATCATTTGTCCGGGCAGATTGCACCAATATGCAGCACACCCTGAGCGGAGTTACCAAGATAACTAAGCAGTAAAGCCATTAAATAACGACTTTTACCCGGCTTGGCTAGATCCGCCGAATGAATATGGCAGATGAAACACCTAAAAAGGCAGAATCTCTGACAGTTATTGTTTTACCTTAAGTTACTGAAGATCAGCTATTAGTGCAATTATTGTTATCAACCATAAAATGCGAATGGCTGGTCACAAAGGAGCAGGCTCTTTGCTGCTTAATTGGGACATCAGGTCTAACAAAAGTATCCCCTTTATCAGGACGCTACTTACTAATAGAACTAAAAACTAGTGCATTGTGGTACACAGTGTCACATGAATGTAATTCGAAATGACTTTTGATTTCTTAAAAATTTAATCCGCACTAATTTCTAATTTGATATCAGGCTTACAGAAAAACAACCTGAGACAACAAGCAAAAACAAATAGCAACACCCAACTTAAAAGCCCGAAAACTACAAAAGCTTTCTTTTAGTAAGTGCAAGCACTCAGGTAAACAAAAAAACGACAAAAATCCACGGAGACTTAAAATCTATTTAAGGCAATTAATACATTAACCTTAATTTAATTAAGAGCATTAACAGCTCTTAAATATTGAAAACAGCCGCCTCAATACTTCAGAGAAAATAACTTTAATTTCTCAATCAAGAATATACTTTCAGAGCTCGCAACAGCGAAAGCATTGTCAGTTTTGTTTAAAAATAGATGTGTTTAACTGGGCGTTAAAAGCGAGATTGAGGAGGGAGAAATGGGGAGAGGGATGTGAAAAACACCCCCCTCTCCTACAAATTGTATTAACCTACCTTTTCTCCGTGAGCCTGCTTATCAGCATGGTAAGAAGAACGTACCAAGGGACCACAGGCCGCGTGCTTAAAGCCGATTTGCTCGGCGTAGCGGCGATACTCTTCAAACTCATCCGGATGGACGTAGCGTTGTACCGGCAAGTGTTCTTTACTCGGTTGCAGATACTGGCCGATCGTAAGCATATCGATATCATGCTCGCGCATATCGTCCATTACCTGGAAAATTTCCTCTTTCTCCTCACCTAGGCCAACCATCAGCCCGGACTTGGTCAGTACGTCAGGGCGGCGCTTTTTGTATTCCTGCAGCAGCTTTAAAGACCACTTGTAATTGGCACCGGGACGAGACTCTTTATACAGGCGTGGCACAGTTTCCAAGTTATGGTTAAACACATCCGGAGCTTCTTTCTCCAGAATGTCCAGCGCTACATCCATACGGCCGCGGAAATCCGGAGTGAGAATTTCCACTTGCAGGTTCGGGGATTGCGCTCTCGATTCACGAATACAATTGGCAAAATGCTCGGCGCCACCATCGCGCAAGTCATCCCGGTCAACAGAGGTGATTACCACATAGCGCAAACTCATTGCAGCAATGGCATCTGCCAGGTTCTTAGGCTCTTCCGGGTCCAGTGGATTGGGCTTACCGTGGCCCACGTCGCAGAAAGGACAGCGACGGGTACAGATTTCACCCATGATCATAAATGTCGCGGTACCGCCACTAAAGCACTCTCCCAAATTAGGGCAGCTCGCTTCTTCACAAACCGTTGACAGTTTTTGTGAGCGGAGAATACTTTTGATGCGATCCACTTCTTTTGAAGCGGGAACCTTTACGCGAATCCAGTCAGGCTTACGCAGCAGGTTATCGCTGGCAATTACCTTCACCGGGATACGCTCTACCTTATCGCCATCGCGAAGTTTCTCCCCCTGCTGGAGGCGGCGAGTGCGCTTAACGGGCACCAGGTCGGGTTTATCAGCCATTACTTAATTCCTGCTGTTCTGCGCTCAGCTGCGCAAATACTTTTTCATCAATGGGTTGCCACTGGGCGTCGGGCAACTGAAGAGTGTGGAGCAGCTCGCGTACAAAAATCTCGGCGACCTGGCTCCAACTCGGGGTTGGTTCCAATATTTCTGCCATCTGCACCATCTGCATCCCCGCATAGCCACAGGGGTTGATCCGCAGGAATGGAGCCAGATCCATATCGATATTGATGGCGATACCGTGGAAACTGCACCCCCGCCGAACTCGCAATCCGATAGAGGCAATCTTACTTCCCGCACGTGGGCCTTCAGTGAGGTAGACCCCAGGCGCATCGGCCCTGGGTGCCGCTGCAACACCAAAAGTTTCCAGCATTGCCACCGTGGCAGTCTCCAGGGCAGTGACCAGATCACGCACGCCGATTTTTGCTCTGCGTAGGTCCAACAAAGGGTACACCACCAGCTGGCCGGGGCCGTGATAAGTCACCTGTCCCCCACGATCCACCTGAACCACGGGTATATCACCGGTATTCAGCAGGTGCTCGGCTTTGCCTGCCTGCCCCTGGGTGAAAACCGGCTCGTGCTCTACACACCATATCTCGTCGACACTTTCGCCATCGCGACTATCGGTATAGCGCGACATGGCCTGCCAGACACTCTTGTAATCTCGCCGCGCAAGATCGCGAACAATGGTCATCAGAGCACCATATGCACAGCGGGGTGCTGTTTCAGTTCTTCAAATAATGCTTTGAGCTGCTCCTCACCAGTGGCGAGGATAAAGAAAGTCATTGAGGTGAATTTACCAGTACTACTGTCACGCAAGGTAACGCGCTCTTCATCCAGGCCGGGGGCATGGCGACGCATCACATCCAGTACAAATTCGTGCGCCTCATCATTGGCATCACGCACGACCTTGACCATGTAGTCTTCGCAGGGAAATTCAATTTTCGGGGCTTTTTGATTGGGATCTTGACTCATACCACTCTCCGGGGCCGGGCTGTTAGATATTGAGAAAAGCTTAGGCACAGCCGGGCGGCGATTATACAGCGGCTAAACAGCAGTGGACAGTGAGCAAAAGGGGAAGTGGACAGAGAGTGGGGAGGGATGGACAGGGATGGGAATGATTCCCATCCCTAAATCAGCAATTAGCTAAAAAAGCCCATTACAAAGCGCTTGATGGAGTCCCACATGCGCTTGAAGAAACCGGCACGCTCCACATCTTCGGCAGCAACGGCTTTAACATCGGCGACAGTCTCACCATCCAGGGTCACAACAACTTTACCCACTGGCTGGCCCTTCTGTACAGGCGCTTCCAGCTCGCCATCCACAATCAGGTCGGCCTTAATGCCTTCCTCACCGCCTCGGGGGATGGTAACGAATACATCTTTAGCTACGGCAATACCCACGCTGGGCTCTTTACCACCCCAGACACGCTCCGTCTGCAACTCTTCACCCTGACCATAGACCTTGTGGGTTTGGTAGTAGCGGAAGCCGTAGGCGAGCAGTTTTTGGGTTTCAGAGGCGCGCTTCTCATCACTGTCGGTGCCGACAACAATAGCAACCAGGCGCATGCCGCGCTTCATTGCAGAAGCTACCAGGCAGTACCCTGCTTCTTCCGTATGGCCGGTCTTAATTCCATCTACAGAGGAATCGCGCCACAGCAAACGGTTGCGGTTGGGCTGGTTAATGCCGGAGTAGCTGAAATACTTCTCGGAATAAATATCGTAATGCTCTGGGTGGTCCATTATCAGCGCGCGCGCCAGTACACCCAGGTCATGGGCAGTCGTTACATGCCCCTCTGCAGGCCAGCCAGTGGCGTTGACGAAGTTAGTATCTTCCATTCCCAGCAGCTCTGCCTGCTGGTTCATAACTTCGGCAAAGACCTCCTCACTACCGGAGACGTGTTCTGCCAGGGCGATACTCGCATCGTTACCGGATTGAATAATCACACCGCGCATCAAGTCGATAACCGGCACCTGGTCACCCACTTTAACAAACATCTTGGAGCCACCCTTGCGCCAGGCCTTTTCAGAGATACGAACCATATCGTTTTCTTTGATGCTTCCCTTAAGGATCTCCTCAGAAACGATATAGGCCGTCATCATCTTGGTTAGGCTTGCCGGCGGTACCGGAGTATCCGCCTCGTGCTCAACCAGGACCTGACCGGTATTGGCATCTAAGAGCAGGTAAGACTTTGCTGCCAATTGAGGCGGTGCAGGGATAAGAGATTGCGCCTGGGCCAGGCCCGCACATAACAACAGGAAAGAACAGGCGATAATCCGTGTGATCATAGGTATATGTCTCGTCATTCCTCGTTTTCGTTGGCTTAACCTGCAACGAAATCTACAAGGTTAATCAGCGGCACTAGAGCTTGTCACCAAACGCCGCCTATCATTACAAAATTACAAAATACAAGAAAAAACGCGTCAATGCGCACTATTTTGTGAACGGGTATTCAAATGACTGCCACCGATAGCATCAGTCACAATCATTTAAGGCAGATATCACCCTTCCCTATTGATACCCAAAAGCCCACAACACTATTCGTAAACTACTTGTGGCTGTCCAAATTGCTTTTGCTCAACAGTTTCCCGCGCTGTTGCCAAAGCTCTCTGCTGGGTGAGTGGGCCAATTCGAACTCGATAATAAGTCTTGCCGCCACTCTGAACAGAACTAACAGCAACAGGATAGTCAATGGCCGCTGCCAATTGGGTGCGAATTTCCTGGGCCTGCGCGGAACTGCTATAAGCACCAACTTGCAGATAGGTATTGTCGGGCAACTTGATAGTCGTATCTTCCGCCAAACCAGCGGTGCCATCACTATTGGCCAGCACTTCATTGGCCGCCGGCAACGCGGCCGGGTCCAGAGCCTCTACCTCAACCCGAGCAATGCCTTTATCAATGTATCCGAGCTTTTGCGCAGCAGTATAACTGAGGTCGATGATGCGCCCATGCACAAAGGGCCCCCGATCGTTTACCCGCACGATAATACTGCGGCCATTGTCGAGATTGGTGACCTTGGCATAGCTGGGCAGTGGTAGCGTTTTATGGGCAGCAGACATGGCATACATATTGTAGACCTCGCCATTTGCAGTGCGTCGGCCGTGGAACTTTGTTCCATACCAGGAAGCCTGCCCCACCTCTTTATAGCCCTTGACGTCATTGCGTACACGATACGTGACACCGTTGACCTTATAGGGGGATTTATTGCCGGCGTCGCCGATCGGCTCGCGGACAGGGATCGGCTCAGGGGCTGCTTGCATATTTACCGGAGCAGCAGGGCCACTATCCTTGATGCTATTAAAGTCCGGCTGCTTGGTATTTTCGGTTTTCTGTGGTTTTGGCTGCGGGCCACTACAGGCCGCTAATATCAGGACCGCCAGGGCCACTCCCCAACGCGCTTTGCACTGAAACATAATCCCCCCGGCGCGCGACAACTTATTGCTGCCGTCTCCAAGCCGCTATTATCTGGAACTGCTAAATAAAATAGAAAAATATGAACGCTAAAAACCCAAATGGTTCCCTCCATTTGGGTTAAATTTAGCTGCGGGACTGAAGCCGCCTTAAGACTTGCCGCCTCTCGCTTTAACGATCTCTTGGGCCAGGTCATTGACGGCCATAGCGTAGAGACGACTGCGGTTATAGCGGGTGATAGTCGCGAAATTATTCAAACCGAGCCAATACTGTTTACCCTGCTCAGTTTGCAGGGAGAATACGTTGGCCGGCATTTCCGGAGCCACCTGGCTAGTAGCGTTAAAGCCTTTGTCCGCCAATTCTCCAACGGTCCACTGCGGCTGCAGAGTATCGTTGACGATTGTCATGTCCGCATTCGGGCGGGGGCTGGCCAGTACCGCGACCGGTTCACCGGGCTTCCATCCATGTTTAACGAAATAGTTAGCCACACTGCCGATCGCATCGGTAGGGTTGTTCCATATATCCGCCTTGCCATCGTCGCTGAAGTCCACCGCATAAGAGCGGTAGCTTGAAGGCATGAATTGACCGTAGCCCATAGCCCCGGCATAAGAGCCCTTGAGAGCCAAGGGGTCCATATCCTGCTCACGAGTCAGCAGAAGGTAGTTTTCTAACTCTTTGGTAAAAAACGCAGAGCGACGGGGGTAGTTAAATGCCAGCGTGGAAAGTGCATCCAGAACCCGGTAGCCGCCCATATTACCGCCGTATCGGGTTTCGATACCGATAATGGCAACGATCATTTCAGCGGGCACACCGTATTTCTTTTCAGCCTCAGCCAGGGCCTCGGCATTTTGATCCCAAAAGTCTACCCCACCGGCAATGCTCTGCGGGGTGAGAAACATTTTGCGATATTCATGCCAGGGCTTGGCTTTCTCGGCTGGCCGTTTGATCGCCTTTAGGATGGAGTCTTTGCGCTTGGCCTCACGCATCAGAGTCTGCATTTCTTCGCGATTAAAATCGTGCTCTTCCACCATATAATCTACGAATTCTTGCGCTTGTTTATTATTTCCATGACCCGGTTCCTGCGCACAGGCGGCGAGGGCCAGTCCCATCCCGATTAATAATCCCGAGGTCCACTTCAAAACGACCGCTCCTGTCTTCATCTCGCGTCTCTAAATCCGGTAATTGTCCCTATGCAGTGCTCCTCAAAAGTGAACTCTGCGCCGCTCAGTGCCAACAGCCATCAACAAGCCAAATCCGGCCATCAATGTAATCAAGGATGTCCCGCCGTAACTAATCACTGGCAAAGGCACCCCCACCACCGGCAACAATCCTGTAACCATACCAATGTTTACAAATACATAGACAAAAAAAGTGAGGGTAATACTCCCCGCCAACAGTCGGCCAAATACGTGCTGGGCCATAAAGCTGATGTAAATGCCGCGGGAAATAATCAGTACATATAGCAAAAGCAGCAACAGGGCGCCGCGCATACCCCACTCCTCCGACAGTACCGCGATAATAAAATCGGTATGGCTCTCCGGCAGGAAATCGAGCTGTGACTGGGTTCCCTGCAGGTAGCCTTTGCCGTAAACACCACCGGAGCCGATAGCCGCTTTAGAGTTAAATATATTCCAACCAGCACCAAAACGGTCATCATCTGGGTTGAGTAGGGTCAAAATTCGCTGCCGCTGGTAATCGTGGAGCCCCCAGTGCCAAATTGGATAGGCAGCAACCAACAGCGCCATTGCTGCCGCACTGATCATCTTCCAACTCAACCCCGCTAGATACAGGGCAAAAAGACCGGACGCCGCAATCAGGATCGAAGTCCCCAAATCCGGTTGCCGTACGATAAGAGCTGCGGGAATCGCCACAATTGCCAAAGCTCCAATCACTGTGGTCAGTGATGGCGGCAAACGGCGTTGATGCAGGTAAGCTGCCACTGCCATGGGGACACCGAGCTTCATCACTTCCGATGGCTGGAAGCGAAACCCGCCTATCTCCAGCCAGCGCTGTGCCCCCATCGCCTTGGTGCCAAAGAACAATACCCCAACCAATAGCGCACAACCGGCCAAATAGGCCCAGGGGGACCAGCGCCGATAAAAATCCAGAGGGATTTGCGCAACGATAAACATGCCCACAAAGGCCACGCACATAAAAATTGACTGGCGCCGCACATAGTTCATATCACCGCCAGAAGCGCTGTACAGCACTCCAAGTCCTACAGCGGCCAACACCAACAACAGTACCAGTAGCGGTATATCAATATGCAGGCGGCGTGAGAGACTGACCGGCTTGCGCAGACTGCCGTGGGCATCTGACAAACGGTGGGAGAAATCGCGACTAGCCATTGCCAGCCCCCTCGCTCAAATAAGTGGTATCCGCCGTCTTCTGCGGTTCCAACTGCGGGCGTGACATCCACTCCGCAAATAGCTCTCTTGCCACCGGAGCAGCGACCTTGCCGCCGCCCTCACCATTTTCGACTAATACCGAAACAGCGATACGGGGGTTATCCACAGGCGCGAAGGCCACAAACAGGGCGTGGTCTCGGTGGCGCTCTTGCAGGGCCTCTGAGTCATAGCGCTCCCCCTGGGCAATACCGACCACCTGAGCGGTACCGGACTTACCCGCCACGCGGAAGTCCAGATCTTTACCTGCCCGTTTCCCGGTACCGGTACGGTGGTTGACTACAGCCTCCATTCCCTCGAATACCAAATCCCAGTGATCAGGGCGGGCCTCGAGGTTGTGCAGTATCTCGGGAGGTTGTTCCACCCCGTTGATCGACTTGACCATCTGCGGGCGGTAGTGGGTACCGCGATTGGCAATCGTGGCAGTCATTACTGCAAGCTGCAGTGGCGTCGCCAACACAAACCCCTGCCCCAGCACCGCATTCAAACTGTCACCGGGGAACCAGGGCATTCCGCGGGCGCCGCGCTTCCAGTCTCGGGAGGGAAATAGTCCAGAGCGCTCCATGGGCAGATCAATCCCTGTCTTGCTGCCCAAGCCAAAATGAGAGGCGATACTGTGCATATCATCGATATCCCAGCGGTGCGCCATATCCCAAAAGTAGACGTCACAGCTCTGCGCCATGGCCTGTATCAGATCCACTTTCTCACCGTGCCCCCAGCGCACGTGGTCGCGGTAGATACGCGGATCGTTGGGCAGCTTGTAAAAGCCGGGGTCCTTGACCGTACTCTCTCGAGTAATAATGCCCGCCTGGAGTCCACCCAGCCCCATCAACGGCTTTAAAGTGGAACCCGGTGGATACTGACCCTGCACCGCCCGATTAAACAGGGGCACATCGAGGGAATCGCTGAGGGCGCGATAGTCGGCAAAGCTGATGCCGGTCACAAACAAATTGGGGTCGAAGGACGGCTTGCTGACAAACGCCAACACGCCACCGCTATTTACATCGATCGCAACTACTGCACCGCGACGATCTCCCAGGGCATCAGAGGCGACTTGTTGCAGTTGAGTATCCAGGTTGAGCACCAGATCCGAGCCCGGTTTGGGGTCCTGGCGCTCCAGTACTCGTAAAACCCGGCCACGAGCATTAATTTCAACATTTTCATAACCGACCTCACCAAGCAGGAGGTCCTCGTAGGAGCGTTCCAACCCAACCTTACCGATGCTACGGGTACCGCGATAGCGGCGCACATCATCCTCGGTAAAGTTACTCAGGTCCCGGTCACTGATTCGCCCCACATAGCCCACACTGTGGGCAAATAAATCCCCGAGGGAGTAGTAGCGCACCAACTCCGCCTCCACTGACACCCCAGGCATACGGAATTGATTAACACTGATCCGTGCGATTTCATCTTCGTTCAAACGAAACCGGAGAGGCACTGGCTCATAGGGGCGCCGGCGCTTGAGGCGTTTCTGGAATTTGGTGACATCATTTTCATCGAGTCGCACCAGGTTACCGATCAGCTCTAGCGTGGCATCCATATCGCGAACGCGCTCGCGAACAATCGACAAGTTATAACTGGCGCGGTTATCGGCTAGCAAAATGCCGTTGCGGTCGTAGATCAATCCGCGGGTCGGCGCGACCGGGCGCACCTGGATGCGGTTCTCATCAGATTGAGTGCGGTAGTCTTCGTAATTAACCACCTGGAGGTTGTAGAAACGCGCTACGAGAACACCCAGTAAAAAGATAACCCCCACAAGCGCCACCAACATACGATTGCGAAACAATCGCTGCTCGGTATGGGGGTCCTTGAGATGGTAATCGTGCGGCATCAGAATTTATTCGATGGTTTTTGACTGGCGTGCAAAAAATCTAATTCCCTACATTAACACAGGGCGAGTCAGGAGAGAGAACCGAGTCGGCAAATCTCTCCGCGACTTATCGCAAATATTTTATTTGTGGTAGGGATGGCCGGCCAATAATGTCCAGGCGCGATAAATTTGTTCAGCCAGAACCACCCTCACTAGCGGGTGTGGCAAGGTCAGTGGGGACAGAGACCAGCGCTGGCGTGCACGGGCGAGGCAGTCTTCGGATAAACCGTCGGGCCCGCCAATTAACAGGCTGATATTTTCCCCGAGCATTTGCCAATCACTTAATTGCGCCGACAACTGCTCGGTACTCCAGGGCTTGCCTTTCACATCGAGCGCTACCACGTGGTCCCGCGGTCCCAAAGCGGCGAGCATCGCCTCGCCCTCTTTTTTTCGCGCTTTTTCAATCAGGGCTGCAGAGCTCTTTTGGCCTCGTTGGCCGAGTGGAATTTCCACCATTTCCAGAGCAATTTCCCGGGGCAGGCGCTTAGCGTACTCGGCGTAGCCCTCCTGCACCCAAGCCGGCATTTTTCCACCGGCGGCAAGAATGCGGATTTTCACAGCAATTAACCCTGGTGCGGATCACTGCCATCGGCATCGTCACGGGTATTCGGAGTCATAGACCAGAGTTTTTCCAGATCGTAGAAACCGCGAACATCTGCGAGCATCACGTGAACAACCAAGTCACCGTAGTCGACTAATACCCACTCACCCTGTTCGACACCTTCAACACCAATGGGGCGAATGCCTTCTTTTTTCAGCTCGTCTACAACGTTCTCTGCCAGGGACTTAACCTGGCGGCTGGAAGTACCAGTACAGATCAGCAGATTGTCCATTACATCTGAAAGCCCGGAAACATCCAAGGAAACAATATCCTTACCTTTCAAATCTTCCAGCGCATTGAGAGCGATATCTTTAATATTTGTCATAACACCTTGATTCATTGCGGGTCGCCTGAAGCAACCTCTGTATAAAGTCGATGATCTTCTATGTACTGCAACACAGTTGCGGGCAGCAAATAGCGTGGCGACTGGCCACTTTTAATTAATTCGCGAATTTGCGTCGCGGAAATCGGCAACATAGTCTGCTCCCGCAACAGCAGGCAACCACATGCTCGTGTATGCAAGTCTGCAACCGTGCCCCGATGATTCCCCAGCAGTTCTGCCAGAGGGCCATGTTCTTCGCTATCGCGATCTGGCAGGTGCCAGCCCGGCCGTGTTACTACCACCAGATGTGCCAGCTCCAAGAGGCGCTCCCAGCGGTGCCAGCGGTGCAGACTCAATAGGGAGTCCAATCCCATGCAGAAACTGATGGAGGTTTCACCTCCCAGTTCACTGCGCAGCTCCTCCAGGGTATCTACCGTATAAGTAGCTCCGCCACGATGGAGTTCTCGCTCATCCAGGGTGAGCTCATCACACCCCTCAAGCGCCAGAGCCAGCATTTCGCTACGCTGGCGGGACGATACACCTGGCGTCTGCCGGTGGGCAGGCTGGTGGCTGGGTAGCAGGCGCATTTCATCAAATTCGAGCACCTGGCGCAGCTCCAGCGCCATGCGCAAATGACCGAGATGAATCGGATCAAAGGTTCCGCCAAACAGGGCCAACTTATGCCTTTTGCTCGCCACAATTATTTCTCGTACCCCCCGCACTCGCTGCCCCAAAGGGAAAAGTGCTTATTGCCGGATATGGCCATCTCCGAACACAATCCATTTTTGCGAAGTGAGCCCTTCCAGGCCAACCGGGCCGCGGGCGTGGATTTTATCAGTACTGATACCAATTTCCGCCCCCAAGCCGTACTCGAAACCGTCAGCAAAGCGGGTTGAGGCATTAATCATCACTGAGCTGGCATCCACAGCACTCATAAAACGGCGGCTGCGACTGTAATCCTGGGTGACAATTGCCTCGGTGTGGCCGGATCCGTAACAGGCAATATGGTCCATAGCCGCTTCCATATCCGCAACAACACGCACAGCGAGAACCGGGGCAAGGTATTCCTCACTCCAGTCATCTTCTGTCGCCGCTACACAGTGAGCAATGATTTCACGGGTCCGGTCACAACCGCGCAATTCAACCCCTTTGTCTTCGTAGGCACCAGCCAAGCGCGGCAGTATATCCGCCGCAACCATCTCGGCAACTAAAAGTGTTTCCATGGCGTTACAAACACCATAGCGATGGGTCTTGGCATTGAGGGCGATATCGAAAGCTTTGTCCAGGTCAGCCCGATCATCGATATACACATGACAAACACCGTGTAGGTGTTTGATCACCGGCACCCGGGCTTCGCGACTGACCCTTTCAATCAGGCCGGTTCCACCCCTGGGTACAATCACATCCACATATTCCGGCATAGTAATCAGGGCACCCACCGCTGCTCGATCGGTGGTATCGACAACCTGCACCGCCGTTTCCGGTAAACCCGCTTCTCGCAAGCCAGCGGTAATACAGGTGGCAATTGCCTTGTTCGAGTGCAGTGCTTCACTGCCTCCACGCAAAATTGTGGCATTGCCGGATTTTAAGCACAGGCTCGCTGCATCAATGGTCACATTGGGCCTGGACTCATAAATAATGCCCACCACCCCTAGGGGCACACGCATTTTGCCCACTTGAATACCGCTGGGGCGATAGCGTAAATCTTCAACTTCTCCCACCGGGTCGGGCAGCTCTGCCACCTGCACCAAGCCCTCGATCATGCCATCGATGCGGGCATCGTTAAGCTCCAGACGATCCAGAAGAGCCGCATCCAGGCCGCGCTCGCGACCCGCCTGCATATCCAATGCATTGGCCTTCAGCAAAGACACCCGCTGAGTCTCCAGTTGGGCAGCGATGGCTTTGAGAGCATTATTCTTGGTGGAGGTATCCGCGGCAGCTATCTGTTTGGCGGCGGTACGGGCGGCGCGCCCCATTTGTTCGAGCTTGGCGCGAGTGGATTGCTGATCAGCGGTGTCTGTGGCGGTCACTTGGCTCTCCGTGCAAAATCCGGTCGGCCGCGCAGTATAACCCAGCGAGACCCGGTTTAAAGTGCCGATTACCGGGCCGCACAGCTTTGTATCTAGCTATTCCCGCGTCCAACGGTCCAGGTTCTCGGCGATAGTAGCAAGTCGCATAAGAGGATCTTCTACCGCCAGCAGATCGGTGCGAACCTTATCCTCCAATGGCAGAAGCTGAGCCAATTGCCAGGAAAGTGAGTCCGCAGACTCCACCGGCTCAAATTTAAGTGATAGCGTCTGTGCCCGCTCCTTCAACTCCTCCAATACCGACAGAAGACCATCGCAATCCGCCGGAATCGGCTTTTCATCTTCATCTGGTATCCATTCCACGTCCCCCAGAAGCAGGTCATCTTCTGCGCGACGGGTGTGGACAATGCGAAAGCGACGCCGACCTTTAACCTCCACATTTAGCAGCCCTCCCTCACCCTGCCCCCAATCCACGATGTCGACATAAACACCGAGAGGCCATACTGAAGCGCGCCCCACTTCGCCCCCGGAGCGAATCAAAACAATGCCGAAGCCGCTATTGGTTTTCATGGACTCACTGACAAGGTGAATATAGCGCTGCTCAAAAATCCGCAGGGGCAAAGTCACGCCGGGGTATAGAGGGACACTCAGGGGAAAAAGGGGTATCTGTTGCAAAGTCATCACTCATTATTTTTTGTGTACCCTAAAGATAACATCGCCCTAGGGAACTCTGCGGCAGGTTAAGAGACTTTTTACCGCCAACCGGTTGGATTGGGAGCAAGTTTTTCCACTTTGCGGTAATTGTCGCTGGCAAGCCCAACACCCAGCCTTTAAGCTGCTGCGGTAAATTGACCAAACGGAGATTTTTCATGCCTACAGCAACCGCTCGCCATATCCTGGTTGAAAATGAACAGCAGTGCCAGGACCTGAAACAGCAAATCGAGAACGGCGCTGACTTCGGTAAAATTGCCGAGCAGTACTCCCAGTGCCCCTCTAGCCGTTCCGGCGGTGACCTGGGCTCTTTCAGCAAGGGAATGATGGTTCCCGAATTTGACAAGGTCGTATTTTCCGAAGAGCTGCACAAGGTGCATGGCCCAGTCAAAACCCAGTTTGGCTACCACCTGCTGGAAATTACCAGCCGCCAGGACTGAGTCCCGACTGTTGAGCAGACATAAAAAAAGCCGGGGTTATCCCGGCTTTTTTATATTTCAAATTTCTTCGATTCAGGCGCTGGGCGCCTCCTGCATCGGTGCCTCGGGCTCAACTTTATCAGCTTGCCTTTGACGACCGAGCGGCTTGAACATCACCAGCAACAGGGGCAGAAGTGTCAGGGAACCCAACAGTGCGGCGGACATCGCCAGCGCGGTTAGGAGGCCGAAATAGATCGACGGAACAAACTTCGACAGCGCCAAAATTGAGAAACCGACAATAATCGTGATCGCCGTGTAGAACATGGCACGGCCAATCGTTGCATGGCTACGGTGCATGGTCGCCAGGTAATTGCCATCTTTGGCAAACTCCGCGCGGAAGCGATACAGGTAGTGAATCGCGTGATCCACCCCGATACCCACGGTAATCGCGGCGATAGTGATGGTCATCATATCCAGCGGAATACCCGCGAGCCCCATACCACCAAGTACCACACAGGCCGCCAGCATATTTGGCACCAGTGCAATCAGAGCAATCCACAGAGAGCGGAATAGCACCAGGAACATCAGCAGGATTCCGACAAAGACGGCACCCAGGGTCAGGATCTGGGATTTAAACAGGCTCTGTAACATATTGTTGTACAGAACCAACAGGCCGGTCTGATGAACATTCTCTGGAGCTATGCCCATCTCATTGTGAGCGTAGTTGTAGATACGCTGGATCAGCTCATCGCGACGCAGGGTGGGGTCTGTCTCCATCACCCGCAGGGTGATACGAGCCTGGTTGTTCTCCACAGATAAATAGGGGTCTACCAGAACAGAGCGAATTTCGGCCGGCAGGCTGGTATTGGCCACCGCCAGCTCAAAGTCATTGAGGGGACCGCCATTCAGATCCACGGCAACTTTATACAGGGTCGCCAGAGATTGAACCTTGCCTATCTCCGGCTGCTCCTCCAGGTAATCATGCAGCTGCTCCAGCTTTGCCAAACCGGCAACCGTAAACCAGTAGCTCTGCTCCACTGACTCCTCTTCACCGCCAAATGGATCATCGGAGGCAAAGGGGTCCTCTTCTACAGCGAAGGGATCTTCCTCTGCTTCCATCGCAAACGGATCTTCTTCTCCCTCGAAAGCTGCCTCCTGCTCCTCGGGCTGATCCAGAATAATATCCAAGGTCACAGTGCCACCCAAGCGGCGGTCAATCACCAGCATGCCCTGATAAATTTCCGTGGAATCATCGAAGTAATCGATAAAGCGGTTTTCCACTTTCAGCTGGGATATACCCACCACACTCACGACGGCTGCCAGCAGTGAAATACCTAGCACCACAAACTTGTGGCGCTCAGCAAAGTGGGAAAACTGCAGGGTAAATGCGTGGGAGTTATCTGCACTCACACTGCCCACACGCTTCGGCAGCACCATCAGGAAACTGGGAATAATAAGGAACGACAGCAGCAGAGCCACAGTCACACCCATCGTCATCATCCAGCCAAAATCGATAACCGGGCGAATGCCGCTCACCACCAGGGACACAAAAGCCACGATGGTGGTCAGTGCGGTATACAGGCAGGGCTTGGCCATAAAGCGCACTGTCTGCAATACCAGCTTTTCAAGATTCCAATCCGGGTTCTGGGCAATATATTCCCGGTAGCGCACCGCCAGGTGGATGGTAATTGCCAAGGTAATAATTAACAGCAGTGCGACAAAGTTGGCCGAGATCACTGTCAGTCGCCAATCCAGCCAGCCGAGTAGCCCCAGCATCACCACCGCAGTGGTAACACAAGTCATCAGCGGCAACAGCACCCAGCGCGGCTGGCGGAAAATCAGCAACAGGGTAATCACGATAAAAGCGAGGATCCCCACACCGAATACCAGCAGGTCGCTTTTAATAAACGAGATCATATCGGCGGTAATCATGGTGACACCACCGAGGAACAGCTCCGCTTCGCCGTTGTAGCCAGCCAGAATTGCACGCACGGTATCGACTCGCTGGTGGGCAATTTTCTCTTGCTCAGTACGATGGGCCAGATAGACCGCGCTGATCTCCTCCAGGCGAACGGCCTCTTCTGGAGTCAGTCCCTCTGTATTGCGCTTGCTGCGCAAAGCATCCCGCTCGCGCACCATCTCGATGCCGCGGCTATCCAGTTTCAGGTTCGCCAGAATGGCGGTCGTCTGCCCGTCCGGGCTCAGGATCAACTCCCGATAAATCGGGCTTGAGAGGAACTCTTGCCGGGCCATATCCCGATCGACATCGGGCCTGGCGAGCGTGCGCACCTCATCGCTGATATCGGTGAGAACCAGCTTGGGGCTGTACAGCAGTGGGACATCGAGAATGCTCTGCACACTGGACACACCATCTACCTTGGCCAATTCATCCCGCAACTTGCCCAGGGTTTCCAGGGACTCATCACTGAACAGGTCCCCAGTCTTGGAGCGGTAAGTGACAACCAGGAAGTCGCCACTGGCATAGCGCTCGGAAATCTCGCGGAAATAATCCAGGGATTTATCAGCTTCCAGAGTGAGGGAATCGGCAGAGGCGTCGATCTTCAGGCGGGACAATCCGAGGGCTGCCAGCAGGGTTAACAGGCCGATAACCACCAACACCACAGCGGGCCGCTTGGTCACCAAGTATTCATAAGACTTCTGTAAAGCTGACAGCATAAATTTCCGCTTCTTTCCAAACTAAAAACTGGCCGCATTGCGGCGCGCATATTGTTCGCCTATGCGATGAATTAGCAAACCTAAAATTTGCCACCGCACCGTTTTATTGGAACTTTTTTCAGGGATTGTCGATATGCCCCAGGTCGCGTTCGGGAAACAGGGTATCCCTGACGCGACGTTTGAGCTCCTTAGCACCGGGAAAGCCGCCGTCACGCTTGCGCTCCCAGATCAAAATTTCGCCAATCCGAATCTCGAATACTCCCCCAGTACCCGGTTGCAATGCAACCTGATTGAGGTCATCGGCGAAAGTGTGCAGCAATTCCTGGGCCATCCAGGTGGCTCGCAACATCCAGTTGCACTGCACACAGTAGTGAATCGTAATACTCGGTTTTATCTCATTGCCCATCCTGCTCTCCCCAGCTGGGCAACAGCTTCTGCTCGATGCCCAACTGGTCGAGCAACCGCGCCACCACGAAGTCCACAATATCTTCCACCGAACTGGGCCTCTGGTAAAAGCCAGGGCTAGCCGGCAGGATCATGGCCCCCATGCGGGTGAGTTTCAGCATATTTTCCAGGTGAATCTCGGAGTAAGGCGCCTCGCGGGGAACCAGAATGAGCTGGCGGCGCTCTTTCAGGGCTACATCCGCAGCCCGCTCAATCAGGTTGTTCGATGCTCCACAGGCCACCGCAGACAAGGTGCCACCACTTGCCGGGCAGATCACCATACTGGCTGGCGCCCCGGTTCCAGAAGCCACCGGGGAAAACCAATCGCGCTTGCTGAAAAGGGTCAGCTGGCCTTCCTGCGCGGCAAAACGATCGGCGAGGAAATTCTGCAACTCGCGCTCATCGCCCTCCGGCAACTGCATATCAGTTTCGGTGTTGATGACCACCTGAGCCGCCTCAGACAACAGCAACCACACGCGCACATTCGATGCCAGCAGGCATTGCAACAGGCGCAAACCATACTGAGCGCCGGAGGCCCCGGTCATAGCCAGGGTCACGGTCTTTTCGAAAGAGGATTGATGCAAAGTCGATACCTTATTAAGCCCTGCGAGCATAGGACTGCGCAGGAAACATTAGTCTTCTGACTTAGAGATCGTATTTCTGTTCCAGGGCACCGATAAGGCGCTGGTGGATACCGCCAAAGCCGCCGTTGCTCATCACTACGATATGGCTACCGGAATCGGCTAGCTGCAACACAGATTCCACACCATCTTCAATCGAATCAAAAGTTTTGGCCGGCACCGATGAGTGGTGGGCGACGTCTTCCAGGGACCAGTTAACTCCCTCAGGCTGATACCAGAGCACCATATCGGCTCCGGAGCAGGAGTCGGCCAGCTTGCCCTGGTGCACTCCCATACGCATGGTATTGGAACGCGGTTCAATCAGGGCAATGATTTTATCCTCCCCTACCTTCGCCCGCAGACCATTGAGGGTGGATTCAATCGCGGTAGGGTGATGGGCAAAATCATCGTAAACACGGATGCCGGCCACTTCTCCCAGGCACTCCATACGGCGTTTAACCCCCTGGAAGCGTGCCAGAGCTGCCGCACTCAAATCTGGGGTGACACCCACATGCCGCGCCGCAGCCATAGCCGCGAGGCCATTTTGCACATTGTGCTGCCCGGTCAGGTCCCACTCGACCCGCGCCACAGCTTCGCCTTTGAACTGAACCGTAAAACTGCTGCCATCGGCGGCAATATCCACTGCGCACCAATCACCCACTCGCACACCTTCGGCAGACTCGCTGCCAACCCGCTGCACTTCACTCCAGCAGCCTTTATCAAGCACCTGCTCTACATTCTCTTCGGCAGAGGCCACTATCAGGCCGCTAGCAGGCACAGTTCGTACCAGGTGATGGAATTGTTTCTGGATTGCCGCCAGGTCCTCAAAGATATCTGCGTGGTCAAATTCGAGATTGTTGATAATCACCGTGCGCGGGCGGTAGTGCACAAACTTGGAACGCTTGTCGAAAAAGGCAGTGTCATACTCATCCGCCTCGACAATAAAGAAGGGAGACTCTCCCAAACGAGCAGAGACACCAAAATTAGCCGGAACTCCACCAATCAGGAAGCCGGGCTGCATATCTGCCGCTTCCAAAATCCAGGCCAGCATACTGGCGGTGGTGGTTTTACCGTGGGTTCCGGAAACCGCCAATACCCAGCGGCCACCCAGGAAATGATCGCACAACCACTGGGCGCCAGAGGTGTAAGCCAACCCTTTTTCCAACACCGCCTCTACCGCCGGATTTCCCCGGGACATGGCATTACCAATAATCACCAGGTCCGGGACGGGCTCCAGCTGTGCGGGATCATAGCCCTCGGTAATTTGGATACCCGCCTGTTGCAACTGGGTGCTCATAGGTGGATAAACATTGGCGTCACTGCCGGTTACGCGGTGCCCTTCCGCCACCGCCAGTTGGGCCAAACTGCCCATAAATGTGCCGCAAATACCTAGAATATGAATATGCATAGCGGAAAAATGTACTCCTACGGGTTGCGGCGCAAGCTTAACACGGCAATTCGGGCCAGTAATTGCCAAATACCCCAGTTACCATGCAATTTACTCGCTATTCCATTAGACTCCGCCCCCGCATTGGTCGGCCTCATCCCTGGTACGGTGGTAGGAATTTTCCCGAAAGGGTCGACACCCGATACGAGCTCCCGGTTATCCCCACTGGCACAAATGTTTAAAACTAGATGCGAGGCGGACTACCGGATCGGGATACTTCTCTATATCTCTATAAGCACAGGATAACCATGTCGAAAAAGAACGCCTTTTATGCGCAGTCCGGTGGCGTTACCGCCGTGATCAACGCATCCGCCTGCGGCGTAATTGAAGCTGCGCGTGAAAACCCGGACCAGATTGGCAATGTCTACGCAGGGCTAAACGGTATTCTCGGCGCGCTGCGCGAGGAGCTGATCGACGTGAGCCAAGAGAGCGCAGAGGATATTGCTGCACTGCGCCACACCCCTTCCGGTGCCTTTGGTTCCTGCCGCTATAAACTGAAGAGCCTGGAAGAGAACCGCGCAGAATACGAGCGCCTGATCGAAGTCTTCAAAGCGCACAATATTGGCTACTTCTTTTACAACGGTGGTGGAGACTCCGCAGACACCTGCCTGAAAGTATCCCAACTGTCCGAGACCATGGGTTATCCAATCCAGGCCATCCATATTCCCAAAACTGTGGATAACGACCTGCCCCTGACCGACAACTGCCCGGGCTTTGGCTCCGTTGCCAAATATGTTGCCGTTTCCACCAAGGAAGCGGCCATGGACGTGGCCTCCATGTGCGCTACTTCCACCAAGGTATTTATTCTCGAGGTGATGGGCCGTCACGCGGGCTGGATTGCCGCTGCCGGCGCTCTGGCCCAAGAACAGGAAGGCGATGCACCCCACATTATCCTGTTCCCGGAAATCGCTTTCGATAAAGAGAAGTTCCTCGCCAAGGTACAAAAGACCGTAGACGAGAAAGGCTACTGCGTTATCGTCGCCTCCGAAGGCGCCCAGTACGGCGACGGCACCTTCCTCGCCGATGCCGGCACCACCGACGCCTTTGGCCACAAGCAGTTGGGCGGTGTTGCACCGACCCTGGCCAACATGGTCAAAAGCGAACTCGGCCTGAAGTACCACTGGGCCCTGGCAGATTACCTCCAGCGCGCCGCCCGCCATATCGCTTCTGCTACCGACGTTGAGCAAGCCTACGCCGTAGGTCGCGCCGCAGTGGAAATGGCTGTAGCAGGCAAAAATGCCATTATGCCAGCCATTATTCGCGCAGAAGGTGAAGAGTACAGCTGGTCCATCGCAGAGGCGCCACTGTCTGAAGTCGCCAACGTAGAAAAATTTATGCCGCGCGAATATATCAGCGAAGATGGCTTTGGAATTACTGAAGAGGGACGCAAGTACCTGCTGCCATTAATTCAAGGCGAGGATTACCCTCCCTACAAAAATGGCATTCCCCAGTACGCCACCCTGAAAAAGCAGCTGGTGGAAAAGAAGCTGGGTACTGATTTCGAAGCTTAATAGAAACGGTTGCCAGTCTCCCAAAAGCCTCCGAGTAAAATCGGGGGCTTTTTTCTGTAAACGCCTCTACGCAGACTCCACATCAGACCAAACCGCAAATTCATTGCCGCAAGGTTCCCTAAAATGGAAGCGCCTGCCACCGGGAAACGGGAAAATTGGCTTGGCTATTTCGGCTCCGCATCGCGTGACCTTCTCCAGGGTACCCTCCAGGTCGCGGCTGTATAACACCACTAATGCAGATCCATTTTCAGTAGTGCTCTGCAACTCTGCCTTGAAAAAGCCACCATCCAATCCAGCATTTGAAAAAGCGGTGTACTCCGGACCGTAATCGGTAAAAGTCCAATTAAAAGCCTCGGTAAAGAATGCTTTTGTCTTACCCAAATCCCTGGAGGGCAACTCAATATAATTAATTTTCTCGCACTCTCTCATAAGCTCACCATTTTCCTTATTTTTCAATTTTCAGACTGTAGGTCGCACAGGGGTATTCACCACCCGAAAACTGCCATTTGCCAGCGCTAGTGGCCGATCCTGATAGAGAATAATGGCGCGATCCATCATCTGTACAAAATCGAGCATCGCATAAAGGATCACACCTTTTCGCCCCTGATATATATCAGGCCGATAAATCAACGCCGCCATCCTATCGTCCATGGCTTCATAGGTATATGAAGCCTCCCCAACTAACTCTCCCGACGCCGTAACATAACAATGTGTCGCGGTTTCATAGGTTACCGTGTGGGTAGAAAGGTCGGGGAAATCACCTTGTTTTGAATAGTGTGTGCCGGTCCATTCCAGGCTTAAACCTTCCAATGTCTTAAATGCCTGCAAACTATGTCTCCCCCAGTGGTTTAATAGCTTCGCCGATCACTAGTAACTGATTTACCTGAAGCAATAAAACACACGCTGACTGAAAACGACACTCCTTGCATTAAATATTTATCTATTTTGATACGTCTCCGATAGTCCCCAATGATACCTCAATACTCCAGAAAGACATCTTAGGCACTTTGCTCAAGTCTTTTTCCAATTCAGGGATCGGGCACGCACAAACACTTTCCCCTCCAATGGTCCATATAAAAAAGATTTTAATGACTCGCAATGGAGCCTTGCCGGGCTACCAATATGAAAACGAGGAAGTGAAACACTCGGGCATATACCCACGAAGGTAAAGAAGAAAAATACGCAATTAACGCGGGGAGGAAAGAAAACGGCCGAATATCTCTTGCCTTAATATCCGACCGTTCAATATGTGGAGTTAATTATTTATTGTTGTTGATATCCATCTCAGTGCCAAAACGGCTTGCGAATCTCAATTTCACGGTAGGCTTTATCTTCATTACCGAAATCGTCTTTCACAGTCAGGGTAATTTCATAACTACCACCGGTGGCATAGCGATGCAGTGCCATGGGGCCGGAGCGGCTGGCGCCATCGCCAAAGTCCCACTCATAGCCCAAACTACCGTCACCATCGTAACTACTGCGGTCTTCAACCCACACCCAGCGCAGGAAACTGTGCACTTTAAAGTCAGCCTGAAGCTCAACAACTTCATCAACCTGTACAAGCTGCTCAACTGTGGAAATCGCTCCCCGATCGTCTTCAACCTGCAGAATTACAGAGTAGGTACCTGCTGCATCGTAGCTATGACTGGGGTTTTGCTCACTACTGGTAGTGCCATCACCAAAATCCCAGGCCCAGCTAACGATAGTGCCATCGGTATCGACGCTGCTGTCGAAGTAGTTCACTTCGAAGCCTTCAACACCCCACTCAAACCCAGCAACCGGCTCCTGGTTATCTGCCCCCAGATCCAGTTCAACCACAAGCGGATCGTGATCTGAAGCGCGGAATGCTTCAGTCGAGTAGAAACTCTCCACCTGCTCATCGGTTTTATTCTCGATGTTGTAATCCAGCACCCGAGGCTCATCGGCATTGATATGCCAATCGGCCGCACCTGTTACCAGAGGAGCCAGTGATTCACTGGCGAGAGCGTGATCCAAGTAGCCGGACTCACCGCTGTAGACATAGGAGTAGGCTTCTCCTTCACCGAAAAACTCCAACAAATCAGCGTAGCCAGCGTCCTTTAGAGTGCTAATTGGGTTTTCGCGGGCATAGCTATTGAGGTCACCGAGCACCAGAACACGGTCGGTGCCGCTACCTGTCGGGTCAGAATCAATCCATGAAACCAGGGCATCTGCGGCTTCGGTGCGCAGTGAGTTCCAGCAGCCCTGTCCATCACCCAGATCATCGTTCAAACTGCCATCGCCAGGACAACTTCCCTTTGATTTAAAGTGATTGACCACCACGGCCAGCTCTTCACCACTTGATAGTTCGGCAAAAGCTTGTAGCAGTGGTTGGCGGTTACCGTCATCAAAGGGATAGCTATCAGTTGTCGCAGCAGCGCCTACAGGCATTACCCGATCGCTGCGATAAATCAGCCCCACAGTAATTTCATCGGTGCCCAGTTGAGCCAGGTCTGGATTAATAAATTGATAGTTTTCACTGCCAGTAGCCGCGTTAAGACCATTAATTAAATCCTGAATAGCACTTTCCGAACCGTAGCCATCGTTCTCAATTTCCATTAAGCCAACTACATCGGCATCCAGGCCTAAAATAGCGGAGATAATTTTATTTCTCTGGCGCAGGAATTCTTCTTCAGTATCAGCCCCACGGGAGGTAGGGAAACCGCCGCCATAACCATCGCCATTAAAATAATTCAGAACATTAAAGCTGGCGATCTTTAAACTGCCCTTACCCGGTAATTGTGGAGCGCTTTCACGCAGGTTGGCAGCAACAAATTCTGGCGCCTCCACGGGATGTACTCGGTAGGCGCTGTAGCTATACCCCATTACTCCGCGCAACCCCTCTACCGTATCGCCATTGCGTAAGGTATTACTGGCACTGAGGCCGGAGACGGGATAAGGCACAGCTTCCGGGTTCTGCACACTGGAACCATCGTCCAGCACAATCCTGTTAAGATCGTTTGCACTTTCCTGTGCTACGGCTGCAACCCCAGGCTCATTGTTGTGGGTGGGAATATAGAGACGGCCATTGGCCAGGGTGACTTCACCATAGCGCCCCAGGTTATAGTGGTCATTCACCATCAGGGCTTGCGGGAACTCAACCAACATCCCCTCGTATTGCTCCTGCTCTTCGGCAGAACTAAACGGCAGTGTGACTTCCTCGGCAGTCACACTGAAGCCGCTACCACAAACCGTAACGCCATCAACCTCATCTAATTCGGTAAAGTCATAGTATTCAGTAACCACACCACCGACGCGAACCAAGTCCCCGACTTGCACATCTACACCGAAGCCTTTGTCGTGTACAAACAGCCCCTCAGAGGTATTTATCTGGCCATCCTGGTCACTGTCTTCCTCTTGCAGGAAGAAGCCGGAAAGGCCAGTGCTGGTATCTTGGAAATCACCAACAACAACCGCTTCAATTTCGTGGCGCTCATTCTCCAGAGCGCTTTCAAACTCATCACCCTGAACCTGGCTGATTAACGTAGATATATCTCCGCAATCGCCGAGAACAACATCGTCATCACCGCCGTCATCTCCGCCACCAGTGCCGTCTTCGCTGTGCCAACCGAGGTTGGAAAAGTCGTCCTGGCCCAAGCTGGACCACTGCGCAGCAGGGTCAAAATCCGTGCTGCCATCAACACGACCTTCACTCACACTCCAGTTGCGAGTTAAGGTTTGGTTCTGGGTACCCAGACTGCTATCGCCCCATTGGCTACCGGGATCAACACCGATCTGGCCGATAACATCCACATATCCATTGGGGCCACTCAGGGCAACCGCATCATCCCCGTTAAACAGGCCGCTGGTATAAATCTGATCGGCTACTGACAGGATTGAGGAATCAGCACTGGCGTGGGCGAATACGTAAACATCGCCGTCTGCCAAGCTGCCACTTAGGGCGATGGTTGAAGCCGCCGCAGAGGAGCCATTGAAGTAAAGTTCAATGCTGTAGCTACTGAGGTCAACCGCTGCACCCGTGCCATTGTAAATTTCAAGGGCCTTATTATTGCTACTGCCCTCGATATATTCAGAAATAATGAGGTCGCTGGCTTGGACCTCTTCAGCCCAAAATGGTAACCCCAAGGCTGCAAGGGCAGCCAAGCCAATCTCTTTCATAATGTTCTCTTCACTCGTACCTGACACAGATTACGCGGCGCAAAGATTGGCGGTTAATTCCTAAAGTTCGATGAATGAAATATGAAATTTAAATTTCAGCTCTTTGTTCAAAAATCCATTTCACACAAAACCCGCCAAACTCGCCACACAATGCAAAAAAAGCGCCAAAGAATTTGTGCGGGGTGATGAATAGCGGCAAAGAAGCTTGAAAAGTTCGCCAAAAATTATATAGTCACTTATATAAGTGCTTATGGAACAGCTTTTATGAAATACAGCCAACTGGGGACTCAGCTTCGTCACCTTCTGGAATTACTGGATGGCGATGTAGCAGAGAGCTATAGGGCCTGTGGCCTGGAGAATTACAAACCCCGCTACACCCCGATAATGCGTGCACTTATCCACAAGAGAGATATCACCATTAGTGAGGTGGTAGCGAGCACCCATATTTCCCAGCCCGCAGTGAGTCAAACTGTAAAAGACATGATTAAACAAGGGCTGGTACAGACCTCTTCTGGAGAGGATGCTCGCCAGCGCAAAATACGCTTGACCCGCAAAGGCAGTGCGTTGATACCCAAGTTAAAACAGCAGTGGATAGCAACTCTGGAAGCTGAGCAGTCCCTCAATAGCGAATTACCGACAGAACTATCAGAGCTGCTCAATCAAGCAATTCAAGCTTTAGAGAAACGTCCTTATTTAGAGCGGATACAAGAAAATCTATCAATAGAGGCTACATAAATATGAAACGCCAACTCAAGATGAGTTTAGCGGTATTAATCAGTTTTTTTTCCATGTCTCTCGCGGCAAGTTCCGGCGCAATGAGTTCCTGCCAGTTTGAGACAGGCCCGGTTATTAAAGCTGCTGCAGTAGCTATTCAGAAGCACTATATATTGGAGGAAAAAGGACAGGCGCTATCCGCTCAACTCAATAGCCTGGCAGAATCCAAACACTTTAATCATCTTTGTAGTGACTACCAACAATTAGCCAGCGCACTTACCAAAGAAATTCGCACCCTTTCCGGTGATAAGCATTTCTATATAGAGCATATAGATAACCAAAAAGAAGCCCACAATTGGATTGAACAGTGGCAGGCTGAAGCGCCCAGCAATAACTACGGCGTTAAGAAAATTGAGATTCTTCCCGGTAACATTGGCTACCTTTCTCTCTCTTCTTTCCACACCTATAAAAATGCCCGCCAAACCCTCGCTGCGGCTTTCACCCTGCTTCGCCACAGCGAGGGCCTAATACTCGATTTACGCAGTAATGGCGGCGGAGACGAAGAAACCGCCAATGCTGTTCTGCAGTCATTTATTGATCCCCATTCTCCCTTTCCCTTTGTTATTGAAAGCCGCAAGGGGAGAGAAATACCGAAACGTATTTCACCTCAACCCTGGCCCAGCTATGGGAGTGACAGACCAATGGTCATTCTGATTGATGGGAGATCCTTCTCTGCATCTGAGAGTACCGCCTTCGCACTACAACAGCTGGGCCGAGCCACGATTGTCGGTAATGCCAGCGCCGGTGGGGCACATATGATGGAGTCATCCCAAACCCTCCCCTATGGCTTTGAAATCGGTATCCCAGATAAACGCCCGGTTTCTACGATTGCCGGCAGCCGCCCCAACTGGGAAGGACAGGGTGTTATCCCCGATATTGAAGCCAGCCAGCAGGAGATCATTCAAATCGCATTAAAAGTAGTGGCAGAGGCCCTATAAGGCTCCCTTTACTTTGCTAAATTGAGCACTAGCGAAACGGGCACACAGGCTTGACCCCGCTCCACACAGGCAGAGCCGAATCCTCTTTATTATCGGATGGCGCGCCAGTTCGGCTTTTGAAAGCCCCCTCCTCTATGGTCAGGCGCATCAAAGCTGTTCCCTTGCGCTCCTGTAGGCTGGGGAGGCGCACCTGATCCCAGCGCCCCGGTTCTATATCGTCAATAATCGCTTTAAAAACCGCATCAAATTCCCGCTGCTCTTTGACCCTCTCACCTCGGCAAAACAATACCGCAGAACGATAATTAGCACTGTGATGAAAGGCTGACTTGGCCAGTACCCACTCATCATAACGGGCAAATGAAATACAGACCTGTTCTCCTGCCTCCAATAGTTTTTGTAGCCGACTCTTGTTAGCCAGGTGAAAATACAAAAACTCTCCCAGGCGCCAAATGGTTAAGGGAATAATGATGACTTCGCCGTCTTCAATAAAACCGACATGGCCCATTTTTAGCTCGTCGACAAGCTTATAAACATCCTCTCGCCGATAACTGGCACGCTTGGGGGCACGACGTACACGACTTTTCGCTGAGGTTGGCAATTCATCAGAGATTGGCGAATGTAAATTCATAAAACCTCCTTTAATTCACTCTGGTATGAAATAGATATCGCCAATGTAGGATCTTGCTGGTACGCTGATAAGCGCCAGTTTTAACTATTTTATGGTGCCAGTTTTGAGTGCCGCCGAGCTTACAGACCTAACTCTCGAATCAGGCCAGCCACTACAGGAACAGTTGTATCGACAATTGGTAGATTGGATCTGCAACGGCCGGCTGGCTGCTGGTACCAAGCTCCCCTCCTCGCGCCGATTGGCAGAATCCCTCTCTATCAGCCGTAATACAGTGACATTAGTTCTGGACCAGCTGAAAGCGGAGGGCTTCCTTACCAGCCATCCAGGGAAAGGCGTATTTGTATCTCCCGAATTGCCGGCCTACACAAAGAAAACACACAGGCAAGGTTGGCAAGCACAGAGGAATAGGTACTTACCATCACTTTCTCACTATGGTGATTTTGCACAGACTTTATCTTGGGGTAAGAAAAGTGAAGATCAATCTCTTCCCTTCACCCCCGGCCTACCGGATCTAAACACATTTCCATTCACTATTTGGAACAAATTATACCGCCGTCACCAATCCAGGTTAGCTCTCGCAGGTTACGGGCAAAGCCAAGGTTATTTACCTTTGCGTATGGCACTTACGGAATACTTGCGCAACTCCCGGGGAGTTCGCTGTAACGCTGAACAAATTATTATTACCAATGGGACTCAGGAGGCCCTGAATTTATGTGCACTAGTCGCGATTAACCAGGGAGACAAGGTTTATATAGAAAATCCGGGATATCGCCGTGCTCGAGCAGCTTTCCAATCTGTTGGAGCAAAGCTCGTACCAGCGAACCTGAAAGATAAGCACTTGGATGTGGATAAGCTGGTCAGTAGTGCAACCGAAGCCAAGTTACTTTTTACCACGCCAACACATCAGTACCCAATGGGTGGTGTTATGCCTGCTGGTGAACGAATCAAACTGCTGGATTGGGCGACACAGGCGAGCTGCTGGATAATTGAAGATGATTACGACAGTGAATTTTCATTCCAACACAAACCCATCGCAGCACTTCAGGGCATGGGAGAAAATACACCTGTGCTCTACATGGGGGGCTTTAGTAAGACCTTACTACCCAGCCTACGATTAGGCTATTTAGTGGTGCCTAGTTCCACCGTAGAGGCCTTTACCCAAGCAAAAGAAATGTTATCTGGCCACTCCCCCTTAGTCACACAAGCTGTCGTGGCAGACTTTCTCGATGAGGGGCATTTTGTGCGACATCTTCGCAAAATGCGTGCTAACTATATGAAGAAATGGGAACATTTCTGTCAGCTTATTCGAGAAGAAATACCACCTCCAGCCGGACTAATTGCCAGTAGCGCCGGTATGCACTTGGTAATATCTACGCCGGGACACGACGACATCACCCTTTCAAAAAAACTACGCGAATACGGATTTGGCAGCACACCACTATCGCTCTTCTATTCCAATAAAACTGAAGATCCAGGATTGGTGCTCGGGTTTGCCAATACAACATTCGAACAGAGGGCAGATTGCGTAAAGATTTTCGCAAAAAATCTTAAAAAGTAGCCATTACACACCCAAACAACGCTTATTTTTATAATGCAGGTTTCTTCATTTTTCGCACCAGCATTAAGCACCTCCACCTAAAATAAAAAAGTAAATATTTTAATAGAATAAAAACAGTCTATTATCACCAAAATATCAAATAAAACCCAATAAATTAGGAAAAATTTCCTATGGCTCTTTCCCAAACCTAGGTCACAATCTCCATGGCTTTGGGTGTTCACTCTCTTTTTTAATTACTCAGATAATTAGGGAAATTTGATATGAAAAATAGAAATATGAATTCTATAAAAGCATCATTGCTCGCTGTATCCGGTATTGCAGCACTATCGCTCTCCGCCGCCGCTTCAGCTGTCAGCTGTGGAGATACCATTACAACAGCAGAAGTACTCACCGGTGATATTCTTGGCTGCGCAAGCCATCCCGCACTCGTGATAGATGCTGGCGGATCACTCGATATGGCGGGTTACCATCTCAGTTGCGATGGCAGCGGAATTGGCATTCAATTGAAAGACAGTGATAGAGTCCTTGAGGATACTGTTGGTGGAAGCACTATCACAAACTGTAACAATGGCGTATCTGCCGAAGGCGATGGCAGCCATCAAATCTTTGATATCACTGCTTCATCAAACTCTATTGCAGGAATCGCACTTTGGAGTTCAGGTAATACCGTGGAAGCCTCCGATGCTAGCGGCAATGGGGGTATGGGCATACGCGTTATGGGTGACGGTAATCGTGTGAGATACTCTTATGCATCAAGTAACGGTCTCCAAGGAATAAAAATCGTTGGTGACAATACTCTCATCAGATTCAATGAAACGATTCTCAATATGTCGAGTGGGATTGTAATTGATAGTGGAGATGGCGGCATTGTTGCCAATAATCTATCAGATAATAACGGCGTTAACGGCATTATGATGTTGGGACTGGGTCAAGTTGGATATCTAATTATAGGTAATAAAGCAGAAAATAATACCGGTGCAGATCTTGCTGACCACAACCACCCTGCTTGCACTGGCAATGTATGGATTAGAAACACTTTTGGCAGTGCTAACGATGCCTGTATTAATTAAATGATATAGCGACTTTAGTGGCGAGCCGATTAGTTTTAAATATCGGCTCGCTCTCACCTAAAACAAAACCCTTCCACTCGCGAGCCATTAACTACCAATAGATGTTTTTCTAGAATAAAATTATTACTTATAACAGCAATTAATAGTGGTCCTTATAGCTAGTAGCGACTTCCCCTGAGAATAAGGTATAGAAATTAAAAAATGATAATGCTCAGTAAATACAGAGGTTGCTTTAAAGGAATGGCCATCGGCGATTCATTTGGCGCCCCATACGAGGGTGGTGTTCTAGAAAGACAACTCTGGAAAATTATTGGGAAAACCGAACAGGGCAAAAAGCGCTACACCGATGACACGCAAATGTCTATTGATATTGCGACCTCCTTTCTTGAACATAATTACCTTGATCAGGACCACATAGCCAAAAAATTTTCCCAAAGTTATCGCTGGAGCAGAGGGTATGGTCCCAGTGCAGCGAAACTACTCAAAGGCGTCAGGGATGGTAAACGCTGGCAAGATTTAAACCGAAAAAAATTTAAGCACGGTTCTATCGGCAATGGGGCCGCCATGAGGGCACCTATTATTGCCCTCTGCCATCCCCAAAATGACTACCGCCTCAAGCAATATGTACAATCGGTGTCTGAAATCACCCACGCCCATCCAGTTGCTGTCGAGGGAGCATACTTGATCGCTATCGCCATCTGTGAATCCCTGCAAGATCGCTCAAACAGAGAGATTTTGAACAAACTGGAAGTAAGCTGTAAGTCCGAAATATATCGCTGCAAACTGGAAAAGTGTGCGACTCTACTGTTTAACCAGAAGATCCCACATCCGCAGCAAATCAAGCAATGGCTGGGTAATGGCATTACCGCGCCAGAGTCCTGTATCACCGCCATTTACTTTGGACTTAAGTATCGAAACTCTCCTTTAACGTCTGTATTAGCTAATATTTTTTCTCTAGGTGGTGACACAGATACCTTGGGTGCCATGGCTGCTAGCATCTGGGGGGCATTAAATGGAGAAGACCGAATGGAAAGTATGGCCGACAAGGTCGAAAACATCGATTTTATTACCGAGCTTTCTGAGAAACTCTATTTCACCCAATATCAGCATGAACAAGCCTTACAACCCGCATAGCCTACTAAAAAGGGAGAAGGGAAGAATACACCGTGCTTGGACCCTATGGTGATTCTTTTCTTCCACCCCAGTAGTAAGCCTTAAACAAGTAGAGCGGATCGTAAAATAACCAAAATGTTAATTTAAAAATCTCTGACAACTTAACCAGAGCACCATGAGGCTATTAAAAAGTGCTTTATTAGGACTGGATACTTCTCACCCTGGCCAAAAGCTTTTCGATACTTTTAACAGTAGTGCGCGCCCCAATAGCGCCAACAAAGAAGAAATGGTTACCTGTAACGGTCTGTGAAAAATAAGCGGAAGACGAGCGGATTATAAGCTGTACTAGCTCCCACCTTTCCCTTGGAATCTGCTCTGGAGATGCACCCCCTAAAAGTTTACTGGCAAGAACTCGATTGCGAATAAATGCCCAATCATCAATATTGCACAGCACATTTTCCAAATCCCCCATTGAATCACTCTGAATAACAACGGGAATTGGATAGTCCAAGAAGTCAAAGGTGTTTGCCGTTTTCAATGCCCTGGAAAGATCTTCCTTAAACCCTTGCCCATCATACATTAATCCAGTGCCAATAAGCGCGATGGGAATTGCTCCAAGGAACGCCTCCAGATAGATATCTTTGGGGATAATTGTGTGTTGGTTTAAGGTGTTCTGCTCATCAAGCGCGGCCAAAAAGGCAGGATATATGCCCTTTCGACTGGCCATCCCATCAACTGTCATTTCGATGGCCTTGGTATTAGCTTCGGGAAGAAAGCCCGGCAACGCGGGTTCTGCGGCCATAGCCACAAAGCATTCAATCGAAAAATTCAAGGCTTTCGCCGCCCTCGCTAGAGCCCCAGAGATTTTCCCTCCCATACTCCAGCCGCACACCACTACCGAATTTGGAAGGTTATATTCAGACAAAATCTTGGCAATAATTTCTGCAGCCTGATCTCCCCAATCTTGAATTGTAAACTCCGGGTGAGTACTGCAAAAAACCGCATTTTCCATAGGGTAAGAAATAGCAAGGAAGGGAAAACCCGCTCGATTGACCCAGTGACTTATAAAATCATCTGAGCGACCACCAGGATAGCCGTAGAAAATACGCGCTAGATGTGCTGTGCCTGGAATAAATACCATTAGCGGATTGGTACTAACCGCCGGAATATAACGGTAAAGCACTGGAAAATCATTGATTGTTTCCAGGACTTCCCCGTCAAACAAAGTGGGACTCGGTGCCATATTCACCCTGCGGAGAGGCAATCCGTTAACTTGGCGCTTTCCCCCAGACCTCCTCTAAGCGCTTATCACGCCCACAGCGGTAGCGATAATACTTGTAACGCAGAGGATTACGTTGGTAATAGTCCTGATGGTAGGCCTCTGCGGGATAAAAGGTTGCAGCGGGTTTTATTTGTGTCACCACCTTTTTACCCAACTCCGCTTCTACCTTTTTCTTGCTCTCCTCTGCTAACACCTTTTCTTCTTGACTGCCGTAAAAAATCTCGGCTCGGTACTGGTCACCGCGATCGCAAAATTGACCACCGGAATCAAAAGGGTCAACGTTGTGCCAAAAAATATTCAGTAAGTCGGAATAGCTGACTTTATTCGCATCGTACTTTACCTGAACAACTTCCGCATGCCCCGTACCACCGGAAGATACCTGTTCATAGGTCGGGTTTTTGACATGGCCACCGCTGTATCCTGAGGTGGTTTCCAGGACGCCATCGACCTTGTCAAATGGCGGCTCCATGCACCAGAAACACCCTCCTGCAAAAATAGCCGTGCGAATATTCGATGAATCCTGAGCCAGGGAAATACTGGCCAATGAGAGGAACAAGAGAGCAATAATACTGCGCATCATTCAGTCCTTTACCGATTGTCGATGGAACACATTCTCTTCTGTCGTCTATTCGCAGGAATTTATTACAGGGTGACGGTACCTTCACAGGCGCGCAAGAAAATATCCCGATACTCTATCCCGTTAAAACGCATCGGGTTAGTACTAGCGGAAGGCTCCACCGATGCCATTTTCCCAACTCTGTCGGCATCAGTGTCATCAATTCCAATCTCCGACAGGCTGTGGGGAACCCCCAGCTGTTTGCGCAATCCGAGCAACCAGTTGAGTACCGCGTCAAATCCGCTATCAAACATCTCATTACCGGCCAGTTGTAGATAAAGTGCCAGATGCCCCATAGGCACCTGGATGGCTGGACGGTTGGCGATCAGAACGTAGGGCATCAATATCGCATTTAACAAACCATGGTGCTTGTCATACAGGGCCCCCAATGGATGTGCCAGGGCGTGGATAGCGCCCAAGCCCCGCTGGAAAGCTGTAGCCCCCATACAGGAAGCTACCAACATTTGCTGACGCGCCTCGAGTTCTGCGCCTATAGCATAAGCTCGAGGCAAATACTCCTTGATCAGGCGCATCCCCTCCAGGGCGATTCCCTCGGCCATAGGATGGTATTGAGGGGAGTAAAAAGACTCGAGATTGTGTGACAGCGCATCCATTCCCGTCGCTGCGGTGAGGTCTGGGGGCAACCCCATTGTCAATTGAGCATCGAGAATAACAATGTCCGGCATCATGCGCGGATGGAAAATCAGCCTCTTAACCTGTGCTTTCTCATCGGTAATTACCGCAACCCGGCCAACTTCAGAACCTGTGCCAGCCGTCGTGGGAATGGCAATCAGCGGTAAAATACCCTCTGGGTCCACACGCCTGTAGTTGTCGCCAATATCCTCAAAATCCCAAATACTGTGCTGCTGTCCCGCCATAAGGGCAATGGCTTTGCCCGCATCCAGGGCCGAGCCCCCGCCCAAGGCAATGACCCCATCGCACTTCTGTTCACGCAGCCTGGCCACCCCATCGGCGATATTTATCTCATTGGGATTACCTTTGATTTTGGAAAAAACGCTAACTTCCAGACCCACCTGTTGGCATGGGTTAATCGCACTATCGACCAGTGGCAATGCGGCGACTGTAGGATCAGTAACTAACAGAGGCTTGTGAATATTCAGCTCCAGGCAAGCTTCAGCCAATTCAGTAATGCGACCGGGGCCAACCCAAACGGTCGTGGGATAATTCCAATTGACATGGTATTTATCCACAATTTCCTCTCTGACGTTCTGTCACTTTTGCATATTCAAAATAGGCTGTGACCTTTCGGAAAACAGGCAGACAATTTCACTTTCTGCATCCGGCAATCGTTCCCGCTAACCATCATGTTTAAAATGAAATGACTTGGGGCGGGTTAAATTCTCAAATCCAATTTTAGAAAGCGTACATCCACGACCAGATTGCTTGACACCCGTCCAGGCCAATTCCGGATCCAGGTAATCACAACGATTTAAAAAAACAGTGCCGGCCTCTAAATACCCTCCCATCTCCATTGCAACATCTTCATCGCGGGTAAAAATAGCCGCAGTAAGACCAAATGGGCTGTTATTCATAAATTCTAGAGCTTCGCCATCATCGTGCACTTTCTGCACCCCCAGCACCGGCCCAAAAGTCTCCTCGCGCATCACTCGCATGTGGTGTCGCACCCGGGTTAACAGTTGCGGTGCCATATATTGGGTACCCCGCTTGTCCATTGGGAATTCACTCACATCCAAGTGGACCTTCGCGCCCTCCGCTATCGCTTCATCCACCTGCGCACGAACCCGGTCTGCAGCTTCCGCACGCACCAAAGGCCCCAAAGTGGTCTCCACTTGATCCGGGCGCCCCAGTCGATAGTCACGCAGTAAGTCGACCGTTTGGGAAATAAACTCAGAAAAAATATCTTCATGCACATAGGCCCGCTCAATACCGCAACAGGACTGCCCGGAATTAAAATAGGCGCCGTCGACTACCGCTGCCACAGCTTGGCTAATATCGGCGTCGGCGCGAACATAGGCTGGATCTTTTCCCCCCAGTTCAAGTCCCACTTGAATAAATCGACCGGCAACTGTGCGTTCTAGATTCGCGCCAGCGCCAACCGAGCCGGTGAAGGCAACATGCTGGATTTCCCCCGCACAAGCTAATCGCTGGGTATAAGCATGATTTAAATGAAGAAACTGAAAAACACCGTAGGGCAGTCCCGCCTCGCGAAAAATCTCCACCATTCGCTCAGCACAAAGCGGTGTCTGTGCCGAGTGTTTTAAAATAACTGCATTGCCCGATAGCAGTGCCGGTACCACTGCATTAACCGCCGTCAGGTAAGGGTAATTCCACGGGGCAATTACCAGGGAGACCCCTAAGGGCTCGCGGCGGATAAACCGGGTAAAACCCGGCTTCTCAGGTAACTGAATGTCAGCGAGGGCTTCAGTAGCAAGCTGTGCCATGGTCTGCGCACGATCCATAAACCCGCTAATTTCCCCTCCTGCATAACGGATTGGGCGCCCCATCATCCAACACAGCTCCCGCCCCAAACGCTCTTTCTTAACGGCAAATATTTCCACAGCCCGCTCGATAATAGCGATGCGCTCATTGAGGGGAGTTCGCCTCCATGCTTTTTGTGCTTTACTGGCCCTATCCAGCACTACACGGATTTCCACCTCTCCCGCCAGAGCGCGCTCTACATAAACACTGTTATCAATAGGAGAAATACACTGAAGATGGTGCATGATTTTTGTAGTCTTCATCGGCGTCGATACTCCCAATTAAATAATTTCGAAGTACCGCTCCAACTCCCAGTCACTCACATGGCGGCGATATTCCCGCTCCTCCCACTCGCGACTGGCAGAAAAGTGTTCAACAAAGTCGCTGCCAAATAATTCCTGTGCTGCTTCTGACGCCTTAAATTGCTGCGTGGATTCCCACAGTGTGCCCGGCAGCACTTGTTCGTTTTCCAACTCCAGCGAGTAAGCATTACCGGCAACAGGCTCACTGGGCTGCCACTGCTGCATAACACCGTAAAGACCCGAGCCCAAAGCTGCTGCCAGTGCTAAATAGGGGTTGGCATCGGCGGCCCCCAAGCGGTATTCGACGCGCTGGGAAGTGTCGCCGCCGGGGATAGCACGCAGTGCCGTTGTGCGGTTTTCCACCCCCCAATTGGCTCCCGTCGGCGCCCAAAAACCTGGTACCAGGCGGCGATAACTGTTAACGGTCGGTGCCATCAGGGCAAGGAATTGCGGCATCAGCCTTTGCTGCCCAGCTATGAACTGACGCATTATCTGGCTGATACCATCTGGCTGGCTCGAATCGAGAAAGGCGGAATCACCGCTGCCACTATTGCGCAGTGACAAATGAATATGCCCGCTTTGCCCCGGGTACTCACTGGACCAGCGGGACATAAAAGTAGCCATCAAACCCATCCGCTGTGCCAGCACTTTTATAAAGGTTTTAAACAGGGCAGCTTTGTCTCCAGCGGCCTCAGCACCATCCACTGCAATAGCCGCCTCTAAAACTCCCGGGCCAGTTTCTGTGTGTAATCCCTCCAAGGGGAAATCCATGCGCTCGCTCAGCTCCAGGATTTCCCGATACAGCTCTCCGTGGACAGAATTTCGCAGTATGGAATAGCCAAACACATCGGGAGTAAAAGGCTTTAAATTGCGGAAACCCTTGTTCCGCACTGAATCGGGCGTTTCGTCAAACAGGAAAAATTCGTACTCCAGGGCGGCACAGGGATCAAATCCCAATGAGCGACAGCGTTCAATCACCCTGCGCAGAACTGCGCGGGGGCACAGCGCCTGGGCTCGACCATCAAACTCCGCGAGAAACAACAACATATCGCCTTCAAAAGGCACATCACGGCAGCTATCGGGGAGTATACGTACCGGGGCGTCTGGATATCCGGTATGCCAACCGGTATAACGAGTGTTGTCGTAGAGCTGATCCTTAACATCCCAGCCCAGGACCACATCACAAAACGAGAAGCCCTTTTCCAGGGATGAGAGGAATTTGGCGCGGCTCATATATTTGCCGCGCATTACACCATCGGTATCGAATAAGCCCACTTTGACATGACTGAGGCCTCGTTCTTCGACAATTGCGCGGGCCTCCTGAGCGGTTTTTACCTCCCGTGCCTTTACCATGACTGGTCCTGCCCCGTTGTTGTTATCTCCGAGTTACAGGATAGACCCGCCAGACGAGCTTCGACGCCATAAACCCGGCGCAGGCGTGACTTTCAGCCGAGCCCCTCAGCATATATAATCCGCGCTCCAGATTTTCAGTTATCTATTCATTCAGGACCAGCAATGAGCTTCGAAAAGATCCCGGCAGGTAAAGAACTGCCCAACGATATCAACGTAATCATCGAGATCCCTGCCAACCACGACCCGATCAAATACGAAGTGGACAAGGACTCTGACGCAGTATTTGTGGATCGTTTCGTTGCCACTCCCATGTTCTACCCAGCAAACTACGGCTATGTGCCCCAGACTCTGTCTGAAGACGGTGACCCCCTGGACGTGCTGGTTGTCGCGCCTTACCCGGTAATGGTTGGTTCTGTAATCCGCTCTCGTGTTGTTGGCGTTCTGAACATGACCGACGAATCCGGTGTTGATGCCAAACTGCTGGCCGTACCGCACACCAAGCTGACCAAGCTGTACGATCACGTTGAAGAAATCAGCGACCTGCCCGAGCTGCTGATCAAGCAGATCGAGCACTACTTCGAAAACTACAAAGCCCTGGAAGCGGGCAAGTGGGTTAAAGTAGAAGGCTGGGCTGACGCCGAAGCTGCACGCAAAGAAGTTATGGCTTCCCGCGAGCGCTACCTGAAAGAAGAAGGCTAAGCCTCACTTCTTTCAGAAGACTCTGAGCAATAAAAAAACCGGCCTAGTGCCGGTTTTTTTATTGCCTGTTAGGAGAGACCCTGTCAGTTAACTTCCCAATTGGGAACAGGGACAGGAGACGGCTCCTCCCCCTTGCGCTCACTCTCATCCAGAAGCTGGCCTTCCGCTGCACGCAAACTGAGATGCTCTACCTCAACGCTGACCGGTTCCACCGACTTGCGTTCGTGCTCCTTTACGAGGTTTCCCTCCATGGGTGCCAAGGTCCATTGCGGGCTAGCCGCAGTTTCCGCCTTCGGCTTGGTTTGCTCGGCAACAGCTGCTCCGCTGCTCTCATCCTTAATACTGACCTGTGCGCCTATTTTGGCCAGGTTTGCACGAAACTGCTGTGCCTGGGGCAGAGATAACCCTTTCTTCAGTACCAGCGGGCGCCCACTGAATAGTTTCTCTATCGCCTGGGGATTACTTTTAAACAGGCGCACCATACTGGCTTTTACATCACCAGCGGTAAAACCCGCCACCAAATCACCGCGAAAAACCAAGCTGTAGGTGGATTGCGACATCAATAATATTTCCCTGAGTTACTCTTCCGAATCCAGAGTCTGGTCCATGGTATAAGCCGGGGCCCCTTCAACACGCCCTCCTACCTGGCGGGCGGGAACACCGGCGACGGTTGTATGAGCGGGCACATCGTGCAAGACCAGGCTACCGGCGGCAATTTTGACGTCCTCTCCCACCTTAACCGGACCCAGTACTTTAGCACCGGCGCCAATCATCACTCCGGGGCCAATTTTCGGATGGCGATCGCCGCTGCCGCTGCCACTGCCGCCCAATGTCACCGAGTGGAGAATCGAGACATTGTCCTCAACCACACAGGTCTCCCCCACCACTAATCCAGTGGCGTGATCGATCATAATCCCGCAGCCAAATCGCGCTGCTGGGTGGATATCCACCGAGAACTGTTCCGATACCTGGCTCTGGAAATAGAGCGCCAAGGTATGGCGGCCTTGATTCCACAACCAGTGCGCTATCCGGTGGGATTGCAGGGCGTGAAAACCCTTAAAATACAGGAAAGGCGTCAGGTACTGGTCGCAAGCCGGGTCCCGGTCATACCAAGCGCAAATATCCTCGCTCATACAGTGGGAAATACTCGGATCATTAGCCAGAGCCGTGGCAATCACTTCCTGAAGTGCGGTTGCCGTGAGGGCATTGTGCTCCAACACCGAAGCCAGGTGATCCGCCATAGCATCACCCAGAGACTTGTGGCGCAAAATGGTATTGTGGAAATAACTTGCCAGGATAGGTTCGCCAGCAGCCGCCTCTGAGGCTTCAGCCCGCATCGCCTGCCAGATATCCCGCTGCCCTTGAACGGCCGCTTCCTCACCCATAATTCATCTCCCTTATATTCCCCAGGGCATTCTCTGCGGCGCAGCTTGGCAGGATCACTAGCCCCTTTCAAGAGGAAGCCTCCATCGCAAAGTAGCTTTCTTGCCACCCCCCATTGAGGTGGTAATAAACTGTAACCAACCTATCTCAACAGGCCGCTATAGTTGCCCATTAAATGGGGGGTAGCAGTGATCCGGAACCCAGATATAGCGCGTATAGATGTCCTGAAGGTGCTCGCAAACCGCAGTGCCCAGGGATAGTTCTGACTCCTGCAGCAACTCGGACAGGCGCTCCACGCTGAGAAGTTCCTGAAGCTCTCGGGCCCTGGGGGCATAGCTCAGGTGCCAGCGTTCCGGTGCGACTCCGCCGCGATCCTCTGCATAGGGCCGGAACAGCCCATAACTATTACCCGTGCTGATTTGGTTATCCAGCCAGCGGTGGAAGGCGCCAAAAACTCCGTCGTCCGCCACCTCCTGGGGGGTTAGCTGGACTGCATAGTCAGCGGGGACTGCCGCCGCATCGATAATATCGAAATCGGTACCCCAGTGGTGACGGGATGCTCCCGGCAATGCGGACCAGCGCAGGATAGCGAAGATCAGCTCCCGCTCGCTTAACTGTTCAATATCCAGGGGAGTACCGTGACTATCGAGAACCGGGCGGTGACCCTGCGCTTTGGCATTCCAAATCAACAGTTGTCGATCAAAGGCGCGAAAACCGGAAACGATTTTAGGGGCAAACCCCTCTTCACGGGCATCCCGACTCAAGCGCTGGAAGGCGATCAGTGCTTCGGGATGTAAAAGCTGGTCAGAAGCTGGGTCGACAATGACATGCTCATCGCCGAGTCCAAATAACATACGCTTCAGCGGTGTCGATAACATTTGCATCTCATTATTAGGCGAACTCCAAAGGGCAGGCTAAATTATTCAACAGGCTATGCCTACTTTAACAGAGCGCAGACAATCGCCCTTAACTATGGCACCAAAGCAGGGGCACCAAAAGCAGGCGCGCCGCACAATAATCTGGCGGTAATGTTTGTTAGCCACCTGTTAATTTATGTTAAGTTCAAAGCCGCAGTCGAGGGGTTGGCTGCGACAACGGACGCTCAAACTGGTAGGGAAAACCGAATGCACCCGAGTCAATCAGAACTATTAAAACTAAAAAACCTGGGCCTGGCCTCGGTCAATATTCTCCACTCTATTGGCATTCGCTCCCACGATGACCTGCGCAGGGTTGGGCCTGTCGAGGCCTTTATCAGCATTCGCAATCGGGGGATTAACGCCTCCAAAGTAATGCTCTACGCTCTTCAGGGCGCGCTGATGGATGTGCACTGGAACGACCTGGAGCCGGAGCTGAAACAACACCTCACCAGCGAGGTCGACCGCCTCCTTGCCACCCAAAACTCTGACTAGTAATTCCCCTCAAGCACCACGGAAAGAGTCGCAGACACGCGCACTCGACGGACTCGGCACAGCAGGCCAAGCTGTGCCGATCTACAGTAAGGCAAGTTGCGCCAACCCTATCTAAACTTACCGGTGGAGCCGCGGAATAATTCCGTAAAGACACTCACTCAAAGGAGAGATCCGATGTTGCGCATTGGGCTATTCCTGCTGACCAACCTTGCTGTCCTTGTATTGGTTGGCATTATTTTCAATATTTTTGGAATTGGGGGAATTCTTCAGGCAAACGGTGTCGATCTCAACCTCGGCGCCTTGTTGCTGATGTGCGCGATTTTTGGTTTTGGCGGATCTTTTATTTCCCTGCTCTTATCGAAGACCATCGCACGGGTCAGTACCCGCACACAAATTATCGAGCAGCCCCGCAGCGCCGATGAACAGTGGCTGGTAGAAACCGTACGGGAACTCTCCCGCAAGGCGGGCATCGGTATGCCAGATGTGGGGATATTTCCAATGCCCCAGGCGAATGCCTTCGCCACCGGCTGGAATCGCAACAGCGCCCTGGTCTCTGTCAGTGCCGGTCTGTTGCAGCGCTTCAGCCGAGAGGAAGCCCGCGCCGTTATTGGCCATGAAATTGGTCACGTGGCCAATGGCGATATGGTGACGCTGGCACTGATCCAGGGCGTGGTAAATACCTTTGTGATGTTCCTTGCCCGCTTGGTTGGGTTCTTCGTAGACCGGGTTATCTTGCGCAACGAAGAGGGATTGGGCATCGGCTATTTTGTCACATCCATTGTTATGGACATCATATTCGGCTTCTTCGCCATGATGATTGTCGCCTGGTTCAGTCGCCGCCGTGAATATCGGGCCGACCATGCCGGCGCCACACTGGCCAGCCCCCAATCCATGATTGCCGCGCTGCAACGGCTCAAGGTGGAGTCCGATCGCGGCCACGAGGAACCCCTGCCCGGCAATATGAAAGCCTTCGGTATATTCGGCAGTATGGGAGCACTTATGGCTACGCACCCACCACTGGATGATCGTATCCTCGCCCTGCAAAATTTCCGTAATTAGTATCTAATTGGATAGATAAGTGATCAAAGCTGTAGGTTCAAATTCTCACAGAGCTGCCACTTAAACGTAGTCACTTTCTATGTGGGCAGATGCAAAGTAAAAGCATTTATGCAAAGAAGTGTCCTGAAGTACAGCCCACTACTCGTCGCCATATTTTTAATTGGGTGTTCTCCTTCATGGAGTGACGGCCCTTACGAGATTTATTGGATAGATGGCGAAAAAGCCCTTGGTTTTAATTTGGGTGACGATGCCTACATCCGCCGTATCGATAAGCCACATCATATCAGTGCAAACGAGATGTTCGTCTCAGTCTACGCTTGCCCTGAGGGTGCCTGTGCTTACTATTACATAGATCGACTTCAAGACCACAAATTCGCAGATTCTTCCGAGTTTGTTTTTGGCCCCTACACAGAAAAAACCTTTGCTCAAATGCAACAGAAGCTACAACTACCAAAACTGGAGCAACAATAAAAATATGAGAAAAGCATCAAGGTTTATGCCTAAATACAAAACAGAAAAGGCAAGCAAAACTGCGCTGTTTTTTTTCTAGCAGCAGCGTTCGCTCTTCTCATTTACCAACCAATATTCTTTTTATCTTTAGCCGGTTTAGCATTATTGGCAATAACTTGGGGCACTATTGAGCAGCCCAAAATTGACAGGCATTTCCAACGACTATGTGACAACCGCAAAGGATTATCCATTTGTGAATTTGCCCGGGAGTTTGACCGCAAAACTGTAGACACATGGATTATTCGAACGGTGTATGAACAACTACAAGCGGCACTTCCCACCAAACAATTGGTCCCAATTCAAGCATCAGATGATTTCTTTAACACCCTAAAACTGGATGGAGATGATCTCGATCTGGACTTAAGTAAGGAGATCGCACAAAGAACCGGGCGAACCCTTGAGGACTATCAAAGCAATCCCTATTACGGCAAGGTAACAACAGCCCGGAACCTGGTGCTGTTTTTTAATCTCCAGGCCCATGGCGAGGCAACCTGACAGGCCGAAACAGGTTTTGTACTGTTCGACAAAACTAGCGCATATGTCATCATTAATCCCACCGCAGAAATTTCATTGCTCCAGCAGCAGTCGGCGACACTCAGCCAAAGTGAGTTCCGATCCATAGCCCCCAGCTTTAAATTTCGCCAGCAGCCCCCAATAAACAGCCAATACCGCATAACGATTGCAAACAAGATACACTTTTAAAACAGCAACAAACAAAAAGGAAGACGACAGTTACAGACGTCTCTTCCAATCCGGTAGTTCAAAGGGAGGATTGTATTAATGACTCTACTTAAAACTCTACGCGCCAGCTTAATCTCAGTCTTTTTGCTGCTTACGCCAGCAATATCTGCGCAGGCGGAATCCTTTGCCACCGACGACGAACGCAACACCATGCAGGTGTTCAATTTTGCCAGTCCGTCAGTGGTCTATGTCACCAATGAAACCCTGGTACGGGATCGCAGGACCCTGCGCCTCCACTCAGTGCCCAAAGGCGCCGGCAGCGGATTTATCTGGGACACTCAGGGCCATATTGTCACCAACTTCCACGTCATTGAGGGTGCGCGGCAAATCACTATTACTTTGCAGGATCGCAGCGAGTGGCCGGCCGAACTGGTGGGATCTGCGCCGGAAAAAGATCTGGCAGTTCTGAAAATTAACGCTCCCAGGGAGTTGCTAAAACCGCTGGTTGTGGGCACCTCCAGCAATCTCGCGGTAGGCCGTAAAGTACTGGCTATCGGCAACCCGTTCGGCCTGGATACCACTCTCACCACCGGTGTGGTCAGCGCCCTGGGGCGGGAAATTGAAGCCGCCAACAACCGCACCATTCGCAATGTTATCCAAACAGATGCGGCTATTAATCCAGGTAACTCCGGCGGCCCATTGCTGGATTCCCAAGCGCGTTTAATCGGGGTCAACACCGCAATTTACAGCCCCAGTGGCGCCAGTGTCGGTATTGGCTTTGCGATTCCAGTGGATACGGTCAAAAAAATTGTGCCGGAACTGATCAATCACGGCCGCCTGGTGCGCCCGATTATTGGTATCGAATCCGCCCCGGACCAGTGGAGTAGCCGCTACGGCTTTGAAGGGGTCGCTGTATTGCGTACCGCTCCCGGGCTTCCCGCAGAGAAAGCTGGCTTGCGCGGTATCCACCGCACCCGGGGTGGAGGTTGGGAATTGGGCGATGTGATTGTAGAAATAGAACAACAGCCGATTCGCAGCTACGACGATCTGCTCAATGCCCTGGAAAAGCACAGTGCCGGTGACGAAATCACTATCGGCATACTGCGTGACGGGACAATTCGCTACACGTCCATTAGACTCGCGGCACCCGAATAAGCAGGCGCTTGCGCCCTGAACAAGAATTAGGCCGGGAGCCGATAATCTATGCAGAAGTACTTCCTGTGTCGCTATGACGAATTAAGCGAGGGTCAATCCAAAGGGTTCTCCCTCGGAGACACTGCCGCCGGCACTGACAATGTGTTTGCTGTGATGAAAGATGGCGAGGTCTACGCCTACAAAAACACCTGCCCTCACCGGGGCATCAATCTGGACTGGCAGGAAGACCAATTCCTCGATCCCGATGGCGCACTTATTCAGTGCGCCTCCCACGGCGCGCTATTCCTGATTGAATCTGGGGAGTGTATCGCCGGGCCCTGTACTGGTGATGCCCTGACCCCAGTACCGGTGGAATATGCACAGGACGGTCTCTACGCATTACTGGCTGACTGACAGCTCCCTGCCTTTCCCTTACGGGTGAAAAGGCAGGGCCTCCACCAGCTCAACGCCTTCAGCACCGAGCTTCGCACGGTATGCGAGCACTTGCACACCAGCATCGACAGCGGAATCCAGGGCCTCAGCATAAGCGGGATCAATTTCCCGCGCCGCCTGCACCGTCTCGATACCGCTGTGTTGAACGCAGTAAAAAAGTACCGCCCGCACTCCGCTCTCAGCCAGCTTTTGCAGTTCGCGCAGGTGCTTGGCGCCCCGGGTACTTACCGCATCGGGGAAGTAACCCCGTGCCCCATCTGCCAGGGTCACATTTTTCACTTCCACGTAGCAGTCCCCATCAGCGCCGGACAACAACAGATCGATACGGCTGTTTTCCTCGCCGTAGCGCACTTCCCTGCGCAGGGATTCATAGCCCTGTAACTCGCTGACTACGCCAGACAGAATGGCCTCTTCAACCAGAGCATTGGCGCGGCCTGTGTTCACCCCCGCCAGGGCTCCATCCGGGGTCGTACAGATTTCCAGAGTGTGGCGATACTTGCGCTTGGGGTTGCCAGAATCGGAGTACCAGCAGTCTCCCCCCTCCACCCAACAATTCTTCATAGACCCCGTATTTGGGCAGTGGATGGTAAACACTTCGCCACTGGCAGATTCCACATCGGCGAGAAAGCGCTTGTATCGGCGCAAAAGTGTTGCCTTTTGCAACTGAGGGGTAAATTTCACGGGCTGGACCACTTGGCTGTAATTTCAGGCGCCACAAAATAGCAGACAACTATTTGTGGCGCGAATCGCGCAGATTTGATAGCTTCCTCGCTCTCGGTCGCCAGGGGTATCGGTACCGAGAACAGGATTAGCCTGACACCGCAGCGAATTTGATAGGTGAAAAAAGCATCACTTAGAAAGATTCCGGTCTAGGCTAGATTGAATTTGGTGGTATCGCCCCCATAAAGGGGGGCCCGTATAGAAAGAGAGGCAACGACTATGCCCAAAACTGCTGCGAGCACCGAATCTCTGCACGGCTTTGAGCCCTACAAGGAGACGCAGGGCGAAGAGTACATGAATGAGAAGCAGCAGGAGCATTTCCGCAACTTGCTGTTGGCCTGGAAGGCCGAGCTGATGGCGGAAGTGGACCGCACCGTTTCCCACATGAAAGACGAGGCCGCAAACTTCCCCGATCCCGCAGACCGCGCCAGCCAGGAAGAAGAATTTAGCCTGGAATTGCGCACCCGCGATCGCGAGCGCAAGCTGATCAAGAAGATCGATGCCACCCTGGAGCTTATCGACCAGGATGACTACGGTTTCTGCGAAGCCTGTGGTGTTGATATCGGCATTCGCCGCCTGGAAGCCCGTCCAACCGCCACTCTGTGCGTGGACTGCAAAACCCTCGCGGAAATCAAGGAACGGCAGATCTCCGGCTGATCCACAACCGATAGCGGCACGGCGTTCGCTTGCGATCGCCCTGCTCGGAGGGGGCGATCAATGTATCGCCCCTATTCATTTTGAACAGCACAACTCCCTATATTGGTCGCTTCGCACCCTCCCCGAGTGGACCGCTCCACTTCGGCTCACTGGTGTGCGCCGTCGGCAGCTACCTCGACGCCCTTGCCCATGGCGGACACTGGCTCCTGCGCATGGAAGACCTCGACCCTCCCCGGGAAGAGCCCGGCGCGGCAACCCGCATTCTGAAATCCCTGGAAGCCCACGGACTGCACTGGCACGGCCCCGTCGAATGGCAGAGCAAACGCTACGCACTCTACGAGGAAACCCTGTCCACACTGCGCCAACGGCAACTGATCTACTCCTGCGACTGCTCACGCAGCCAGATTAAGAAAAATGGTGGACATGCGAACGACTTCTGTCGCCTTAAATACGATGTGAGCGAACCCTCAGCGCTGCGATTGCAATGCACAGGCGGCGAGGAAGGCTTTGTGGATATTTGGCACGGAGAGCAGCGGCAGCTCATCCGCGAAGACACCATTCTCAAGCGCCGCGACGGCCTCTATGCCTACCAACTGGCAGTCGTGGTCGACGATATCGATCAACAGATCAACCAGGTGGTGCGCGGCTCAGATCTACTGGATACCACTGGTGCACAACAGCGCCTGTTTAAAATCCTCGGCGCCACTCCACCCCAATTCGGCCATCTGCCGTTGGTGATGGGCCCTGACGACAGGCAAAAACTCAGCAAACAAAATCACGCGCCGGCTATCGACGACAACATGGCTTCCGATAACCTGTGTAAGGCCTTACAGTTCCTCGGCTTCAAACTGCCAAACACTGCCCTAACAGAATCCCCCGAGCATATTCTCAAGTGGGCTACCGCACGCTGGCGCCGCCACCAGGTAGATATGCGCAACCGCCAATTGCACTGATTCCAAGCTGCACTTACCATTTCCGCGCCAGCCGCCCTTAGGGGTCCGGCTGATAACCCGCGTTGACGATTACACAGGGATGACTTCTCACCGGTACAGTGCGCGGGCAACAAATTTCTCTAGCGGGTTTTCAAGGCGATCTATGAGTAACCGCACACTATTAATTCTGCTGGTACTGGTGGGTTATGTATTCTCCCCCACCATCTTTACCTGGATGATCAATCCCGTCGGCGCCTGGTACCGGCCTTTTATCCTCTGGTTCGTGCTGATCCTACTGGCGATTTTTATCCAGTGGAGGCGCAAATCGAATGAGCTTTGATATTGCCCACATTGCCCTGGTGGGAGTGGCCTATATCGCCACCCTGTTTTTTGTCGCCTTCGCCACCTCCAAGGGCTGGCTGCCTTCCCGCTGGGTGCGCCATCCGCTGGTTTATGTGCTCTCCCTGGGCGTATCATTATCGGCCTGGACCTTCTACGGTATCGTCGACCTGGCCTGGCAGTATGGTTACGGAGTGCTCGCCTACTATCTGGGCACCGGCGCCATGTTCCTGTTTGCGCCAGTAGCCCTGGAACCACTGGCGCGCCTGGCACAGCGCTACCAGCTTTACTCCCCCGCAGATCTTCTGGTGTTCCGCTATCACAGCCGCCAGGCGGGAACTCTCGCCACCCTGTTTATGCTGTTGGCACTGCTCCCCCTGATCGCCCTGCAAATACAGGCGGTATCCGAGACCCTGGCTCTGCTGTCGCGGGATAGTGTGGCTGCCCTGGCACTGCCGGACAGCGGTGTATCGAGCAAAAATTTAATCGCATTTTTCTACTGCGTGCTGCTGGCGGTATTCACCAGTATGTACGGCGCTACCCGCGAGCGTGGCGAGGGCCTGGCCAGCGCCATGGCCCTGGAGTCCCTGGTAAAACTGGTGGCACTCACCGCAGTGGGCGGCTATGCCATTTACGGCGTCTTCGGTGGGTTTTCCGGCCTGGATGAGTGGCTGCTGGAGAACCCCGATATGCACCAGCTGCTCTACACCCCCATCAAGCAGGGCTCATCCCATACCCTGCTACTGGTGTTTATCGCCACTGCCGTGGCTATGCCACATATTTTTTACCTGAGTATTGCCGAGCGCCCCACCGGACAGGCAATGCGCACCGCCAGCTGGGGCTTCCCCCTATTCCTGCTGCTGATGGCCCTGCCCATCTTCCCCATCATGTGGGCGGGCTTTGCCCTGGATGTGGCCGGCCCGGTGCAGTACTTCTCCCTGGCGGTTCCCCGCGCCAGTGGCTCGGCCCTGCTCACCACCCTGGCCTTTATCGGCGGCCTGTCGGCAGCCACTGGCGCACTGATTATGATCACCCTGGCCCTCGCCACCATGGTGATGAACCACTGGCTGCTACCCGGCACCCGCTGGCACTCTGAGGACAATATGTACCGGCAGCTGGTGTGGTTGCGCCGCGCTCTGATCGCCGCTCTATTTATTGCCGGCTTTGCCTTTTACCTGTTACTCAACAACCGACTCTCCCTGTCGGATCTGGCCCTGCTGGCATTTATCGGATCACTCCAGTTCCTGCCTGGGATTTTTGCTGTAATCCACTGGCCGCGAGGCAATCGACGCGGATTTGTCGGTGGCCTGCTGGCAGGCATGTTACTTTGGGGGGGCGGCCTGTTAATTCCGTCAATTTTTGGGATTACCGGCATCACCTTGCCCGGCACTTCCCTCCAAATTCCCCTGGGAATGTCTATCTGGACACAGATCACCACCCTGTCACTGGGGGTCAATGTCCTGTTATTTGTCGGCCTATCTCTGTTCACCCGCACCAGTAGCCTGGAGCAGTACGCCGCTGACCTATGTAGCGACGACACTATCGCCCAGGCTCTGCGCCTGGGACTGGATGTGGAATCCGCCGCAGATTTTCGCCTGCGCTTGGCTGAAAGCCTCGGGGCCGCTACTGCGAATAAAGAAGTTAAACGCGCTCTCGCCGCCCTCAATCTGCCGGACAACGAGCGCCGCCCCTACGCCCTGCGTCAACTGCGCAACAAGCTGGAGTCCAATCTCTCCGGCCTGCTGGGGCGTGTTCTGGCGGTGCAAATTATCGATCGACACTTCCCGTTCCAGAACAGCGATCAGCCGGCAAACAAAGACATTCACCTGATCGAGACCCGATTGGGCCGTTATAAGCACCAGCTCACCGGCTTGGCCGCAGAACTCAATAACCTGCGCCTGTATCACCGCCAAATGCTGGAAGAGCTGCCGATGGCCGCTTGCTCCCTGGGGCGCGACGGAGAAGTCCTGCTGTGGAACTACGCCATGCAGGACCTCACCGGTATCAGTGCCAGCGAGGTAATCGGCTCGAAACTGGAATACTTGGCGGAACCCTGGCGCAGCCTGCTGGGGGAGTTCGCCCTATCCACTGATGCCAGCCGCTTTAAGCAACAGGTGAGCCTCGACGGCAATAGCCACTGGCTCAACCTGCACAAGGCACGGCAAAAACGCAGCCGCAGCGAACGCTCCCGCGACGAGCGCGGCGATGCACAAATGTTGTTACTGGAGGACATTACTGAAACACAGGTCTTGGAACAGGAACTTATCCACAGCGAGCGCCTGGCCTCTGTGGGTCGCCTGGCCGCCGGCGTAGCCCACGAAGTGGGTAACCCGGTCACAGGAATCGCCTGCCTGGCGCAAAACCTCCAATACGACTGTGACAATCCGGAAGTCCTTGAAACAGCCGATCAAATCCTGAGCCAAACCCAGCGCATCAGCCGTATCGTCCACTCACTGGTCAACTTCTCCCACAGTGGCAATCAGGAAGGCAGCGAGCGGGCTCCAGTAGATCTCTACGCCTGTGTGCAGGAAGCGGTCAACCTGCTGTCCCTGCAACGGGATAAAACCCAGGTCCAGTTTGAGAATCAGGTACCCGAGGATCTGATCGCTCCGGGAGATAACCAGCGCCTGATCCAGGTGTTTATCAACCTGCTAAGCAATGCCCGCGATGCTAGCCCCGATGGCGGCCAGATTGTAATTGAGGGCTATCGCAAGAGCGGCAGCGCCTGTGTCTCTGTCACCGACAGCGGGCCGGGAATTTCAGCTCAGCATCGGGAACGGATTCTGGAGCCCTTCTTCACAACGAAAGAGCCCGGGGAAGGCACGGGACTGGGGCTGGCAATGGTTTACAGCATTGTCGAGGAGCACGGCGGCCAGCTGGAATTGGTCAGTCCGGCCAACCCAGAAACCGGGACTGGCGCCCGCTTTATTGTGCAACTCCCCCTGGGAGACTGAGGTGGCTGGACAACCATATCGATCATTATTTGTGCAAAAATGACCCGATTAACCGTTTTTGAGTTGCATCGAAACGGCGCCCGGGTAAAACTAGGCGCTTACTGAGCATTTTGTAACCAGGCGTAACATATGAGCCACATCCTCATCGTCGAAGATGAAGCCATTATCCGAACGGCGCTGCGCAAGCTTTTAGAGCGGCACCGCTACAAAATCAGTGAAGCGGGTTCGGTAAAGGAGGCGCTCACCAAGTACCGCCTCAATGAAGTTGACCTGGTTATTTCCGATTTGCGCCTGCCCGGCGCACCGGGCACCGACCTTCTCAAGCACGCCGGTGATATTCCGGTACTGATCATGACCAGTTACGCCAGCCTCCGCTCTGCGGTGGACTCCATGCGTATGGGCGCCGCAGACTATATCGCCAAGCCCTTTGACCACGACGAAATGCTCGCAACCGTCCGCCGGGTCATAGGCAAAGCAGAGCAGAATCGCGCCCAGCCCGTCAACGAGAAAGAGAATACCGGCACTATCGCCGGCATGATTGGCAGCAGCCCAGTGATGAGGGAGCTCTATGGTCGCATCCATAAAGTTGCCCCCACAGATGCCACCGTCCTGGTGCACGGTGAAACCGGTACCGGTAAGGAACTGGTTGCCCGGGCTATTCACGAGGAGAGCCGCCGGGCCAACAAACCCCTGATCTCCGTCAACTGTGCCGCGATTCCCGACACTCTGATTGAATCTGAGCTGTTCGGCTACGAGAAAGGTGCATTTACCGGTGCCCAGAGCTCCCGGGAGGGACTGGTAGCGGCAGCCGATGGAGGAACCCTGTTCCTCGACGAGATCGGTGAGCTGCCCCTGGAGGCACAGGCCCGCCTGCTGCGTGTATTGCAAGAAGGCGAAGTACGGCCAATTGGCTCGATCGAATCCCGCAAAGTGGATGTGCGCCTGGTAACAGCCACCCACCGCAACCTGCGCCAGCTGTCAGCGGAGCGTAAATTCCGGGAAGACCTCTATTACCGCATCAATGTGGTGCAAATGACGCTTGCCCCCTTGCGCGAGCGAGGCAGAGACGTCCTAGCACTGGCAGAGCACCTGCTGGAAAAGTTCTGCACCAAGATCGAGCGCCCTTTATTGCGCTTGTCACCGGAAGCCATCCAGGCTGTTACCACCTACACTTGGCCCGGTAACGTGCGCGAACTTGAGAACGCCATCCAGCGCGCTGTGATCCTGACGGATAAGAACAGCCGCGAGATCGACCACAAAACCCTGGATATCGATCTGGACCTGGTGCCGATCGAAGAGGCCGATGGCATCCCGCGCCCCCGCAGTCTGCACACCGACCCCCGTGAGGACCTGTCCCTGGAAGACTACTTCGCCCGCTTCGTTATTGAGCACCAGGACACAATGAGTGAGACAGACCTGGCCAAGAAGCTCGGCGTCAGCCGCAAATGCCTGTGGGAACGACGCCAAAAGCTGGGCATTCCCCGCAAGAAGAGCCGCCGCAGCGCCGCCGCAGAAGCTTAAAATTAACGCTATCCTCAGGGGGCTTCGCCCCCTGCTCCCAATCCGCCCTCACCTGTCAAACTCCTTCGATCACTTTGTTACCCCACCCCCACAAGGGTTACCAACCAGAGTGTTACCCACACCCACCCAGAAGTAACAACTCTCGCACCTTCCGTAACGCAATGGCTCTCAGAAAAGTTCCGTCAAATTTCGTAAAGATCGTAACTTATTGATTTATAAGGATTTTTAAAAGTTGGCATACTAAGTGCTTTACTCTTAGTACAAAAATTGAAAACAGCCAACAATAAAAATAAATGACTGTTAAAAGCCCTATAACAACTAACAATAAGTGGGGCGAAACATAATAAAAATAATGGGGCGGCCGACAATAAAAGCAATGAGTGGCCAAAACCGCAAGAACAACAATAAACAATAACAATAAAACTCAAGAAGAATAAGAATAACAACAAGCGCGTTGCAAACTGACTGAACTGTACCTGGGAGAGGGTGTTTGCTTGAAAGCAAATTGAGAGCGCAAGGAAGCCGCTGCCTTCATACTGGTAATAATAATTCCCATATTTCTTTTCCCCCGAACTTACAGGCACCCGCATATTGCGGGCGCATTCCTTTGCGTGTGTTAGAATCGCGCCCGCGAGCTCCGATCTCTGAGGATAAACAGCCACTGAGGCTCCTTTCCGGACTCGCTCCTGGGGCAGCCCAGGTATAGAGGCTCCAGCAGTGCCATCGTGAATCTCCCCAGAGGGACCACCACTTATACAGGCCGCCAACCAATGCGTGGCCAAGCACAGCGGGGCTTTCCCGGCCATCCCTAAATGGCAGCAGTCAACATAGACAGCCGTATGCTCAACAACCTGATTAGTAGTATCAAACGCTGGCGCAAGCCGGCCAGTAAAGGCCCCAGGGTTATCGCCCGCAACGACCACAGCATCTCGCGCCGGGAAATTAGCCGCGCGGCCTTAACAGTTATGAAGCGCCTTCAGGATGCCGGATACCAGGCGTATATCGTAGGTGGAGGCGTGCGCGACCTGATGCTCGGCGGTCACCCCAAGGACTTTGATGTGGCCACCGACGCCACTCCAGAGCAAGCCAAGGTGCTTTTTCGCGGCGCCCGCATTGTCGGTCGCCGCTTTCGCATCCTGCACGCCCGTATAGGCCGTGAAGTTATCGAAGTGACTACCTTCCGCGGTCACCACAGCGATGGCGAGACCCACGAGGCCAAGCAGTCCGAACACGGTATGCTGCTGCGTGACAATGTCTATGGCGACCTGGAAAGTGATGCCATGCGCCGGGATTTCACGGTCAACGCGCTCTACTACACCACCAAAGGGTTTGAAATCCACGACTACACCGGCGGTGTCGAGGATATTGAAAAGCGCCTGATTCGAATGATCGGCTCCCCAGAGGTCCGCTACAAAGAAGACCCGGTGCGCATGCTGCGCGCAGTGCGCTTCGCCGCCAAGTTGGATTTCACTATTGAAGGCAAGACGGAAGCCCCCCTGCACGAGCTGGCGCCACTGTTACGCAATATTGCCCCGGCTCGCCTGTTCGATGAGATTCTCAAGCTGCTGATGAGTGGCCACGGAGAGCGCACCTTTGAGCTGCTGCGCCAGTACCAGCTCTGGCAACACCTGTTCCCGGATAACGCCGCACAAATTGAGGCCAACAACGCGGCCCTGAAACTATCCCAGCAAGCCCTGCGCAATACGGACCAGCGTATCCGCGCCGATATGCGTGTTACCCCAGCGTTCCTCTACGCCGCCCTACTCTGGCCTGCGGTGAGCACCGAGCAACAAAAGCTGATTGCCAAGGGCACCCCGCCAGCGCCAGCGCTGGCCCAAGCAGCACAAAAAGTTACCAGTTCACAGCTGGCCCACACCGCTATTCCCAAGCGCTTCTCAATCCCCATGCGGGAAATCTGGGACCTGCAACAGCGCCTGCCCCAGCGCGGTGGCAGTCGGGCCCAGCGCTTACAGGAACACCCCCGTTTCCGCGCCGCCTACGACTTCCTGTTGCTGCGGGAAGAAAGTGGCGAGATTGAAGCGGGCCTGGGCAAATGGTGGACCGACTTCCAACAGGCTGACGATGAGCAGCGCCAGCAAATGGTGCGCAAGCTACAGCGCACAGGCAGCGGTGGGCGCCGCAACCGCAACTCTCGCGGCCGCCGTCGCAAGCCGAGAGCAGAATAGTAATGGAAACGGTATACATCGGCCTGGGCAGTAACCTGGCAGAGCCCGGCAAACAACTGCGCAGCGCCCTATCGGCCATGGAACGAATCCCCAGTACAGAATTATTGGGGTGTTCGAGCTTTTACCGAAGCGCCCCGGTCGGCCCCGGCGATCAACCCGATTACATCAATGCCGTCGCAGCATTGAAAACAGCACTGTCCCCGCTTGCACTACTGGACCAGCTCCAATCTATCGAGCTGTCCCACGGGCGCGAGCGCTCCATCCGCTGGGGCGCCCGCACCCTGGACCTGGATATCCTGTTGTTTGGGGAATCTCAAATCGATGAGCCCCGCCTACAGGTCCCACACCCGCGCATGGCCGAGCGCAACTTCGTACTGCTACCCCTTTCTGAGCTGGCTCCCGCGATGGAACTGCCCGGATTGGGAGCTCTTCCAGCACTCTTACAGGGCTGCCCGGAAAACCGCCTGGAAAAGGTTTGATCGACTGAGGCTCCCCAACTACTCGACGGGCGGCCCTCTCAATAGTACTTTTGCGTTTGCAACTCATCAGGGAAGACCCCAGACAAAGAGGAGTCGCTCAAGTGGTTATCGAAAAACCCGAGACCAGCACAGCTGAACTCAACCTGTCTAATAAAACACCGCCTAAATTTATCGCGGTGGAAGGCAATATTGGTGTGGGAAAAACCACACTGGCAAAGAAGCTGGCCTCCACATTCAATTACGACACGCTGTTGGAATTACCCGAGGAGAACCCCTTTTTGGAGCGTTTCTACCGGGACCCCCAAAATGCCGCACTGCCCACCCAGCTGCACTTTCTCCTCCAGCGATCACAGCAAATCCAGGCACTCCGGCAGGACGATATCTTTGAGCCGGTGCGGGTGTCGGACTTTTTGATCGAAAAGGACCAGCTGTTTGCTGAAGTCACCCTGGATAAGGATGAGCTGCACCTGTACCAACAGGTGTACAAACATCTCACCCTGGAAGCACCCAAGCCGGACCTGGTGATCTATTTGCAAGCCCCCCTCGATGTGCTGCAAGTCCGAATCCGCAATCGGGGAATCCCGGCTGAGCAGGCGATAAGCAATGAGTACCTCGCCACCCTCAACAACGCCTACACCCGCTTTTTCCATTTTTACGATGAGGCGCCTCTACTCATCGTCAATACCGAGGAGATCGACATTGTCGATAGCCCAGAGGACTACCAACAGCTGGTCGAATATCTGTTCACGATCACCAGTGGCCGGCACTATTACAACCCAGGAAGTTAATCGTTATGTATGCACCCTCTGAATTAGAAAAGCTCGTAACCGTTCAAACCCTGCGAAAAATGAAAGCGAATGGTGAGAAGTTTATTACCGTTGCTCTCTACGATGCCCCTATGGCTGCGATGGCACAAAAGTCCGGGGTTGAGACACTGCTCGTCGGAGATTCCCTGGGCATGACCGTGCTGGGTTACGACAGCACCGTGCCAGTGACGATGGAGCAAATGATTTACCACGTCGAGGCGGTCGCGCGCGGCAATAAGAAGTCCCTGATTATGGGGGATATGCCGTTTATGACCTACGCCACCCCAGAGCAGGCACTCCAGAATGCAACCCGGATCATGCAGGCCGGTGCACATATGGTGAAGATTGAGGGAGGCGCCTGGCTCGCCGACACCGTGAAGATTCTTACTGATCGCGGTATTCCCGTTTGCGCCCACCTGGGCCTCACCCCTCAATCAGTACACAAACTGGGAGGCTATCGCGTTCAGGGGCGCGACGAAGAACACGCCAAGCAAATCCTCGAAGACGCTCTACAACTCGACGAAGCCGGAGCTGATCTGCTGGTGTTGGAATGTGTACCCGCCGACCTGGCAAAGCGTATTACCGAAGCCGTATCCATGCCCACCATCGGCATAGGCGCGGGCCGCGACTGCGATGCCCAGGTACTGGTAATCAATGACATCCTGGGCCTCACCCAACAGCCCCCCAAGTTTTCCAAAAACTTCCTGGTAGAGGCCGAGGATATTCCCGGGGCCCTGCGCAAATACGCCGAGGACGTCAAGCAAGGCGTTTTCCCCGGCGAGGAACACATATTTAAATAATACTCCCCTCATCCGGGTGCTTCTCACCCGGTATTTTTCTGCGGCAGGTCCCACCTGCCGCTCTCAAGCGGTAACACTATGACTTTCGACCAACTAATCCAGGATTGGCTCTCGACCAATGGCGCCACTTCTGTGCCCGAAGGCTGGACCCAGGGGCGGGCTACATTTGGCGGCCTTGTAGCCGCAATGTTGTATGAGCAGATGGCTTCAGAGCTGCCTTCTGACAGCAGCTTGCGCTCTTTTACCACCTCATTCGTAGGCCCGGTTGCCCCAGGGGCGATTAACACCCGCGCGGATGTCCTTCGCGCAGGCCGCTCTGTCACTCAGGTACAGGGGCACCTCGATCAGGATGATGCCGTTATGCTGGCGGGCCTCGCCAGTTTTGGCCGCGGCAGGGAGTCATCCGTTCTCGCCAAAGGTCCCTCAGCACCGGAGTACCCCACCCCGGATAAATGCCTGCCCCTGCCCTATATCGAAGGTGTAGTACCGGAGTTCACACAGAAGTTCGATTACCGTATCGCATGTGGGAGCCTCCCTTTCAGCGGCGCGAAAGAGAGAGTTTTAGGTGGCTGGGTACGATTTAAGGATGGCAGTAAAGGCCGTACCGGTATCAGCCACTTACTCGCACTGATCGATGCCTGGCCACCGGCAACACTCCCGATGATGAAAGAGCCGGCTCCCGCCAGCTCATTAACATGGACAGTGGAGTTTATGGAGCCACTCCCAGAGCGCACCGCTTCTGACTGGTGGCAATACGAGGCCGAAGTGGAACAGGCTGAGGATGGCTACGCAGTAATACAGGCCCGCTTGTGGGATGCCGATGGACGTTTAACCGCCCTCTCCCGCCAAATGGTCACTATCTTTGGTTAACCAGCACTCGTCGATCAACTATCCCTTTACCGCCACTCATTGAGTGCCTTGGCTCCACGGATGGAACCATTTAAACGGTCCTAAAGAATTTTGTAACTTTTCTGCAGCCTTCAGATAGCTCTAAATAATACTTCCCGATCCTGCTTAACCCGCCTAACGAATCAATTATTACCTGCATAAAAATATACAACTTTCGTGATTTTTATTATTTTCTTATGAAAAAAATAAATCGCGCCGCCCTTACAGAAAAATAAAATAAAAAAAACCTCCTTTACTCCAATTTGTAATCTACGCTATCCATCATCCCCCCCATCGAAAACAAAGGGGCCGCCAGAGAAACGCCCCAATTTTCGACCCCACTACAAAACCGTCGGTAACAACAAAGTTGGAGAGTAATAATGATAAAAAGAATATTTTTTTCACTCACACTTCTATTCAGCCATTCCGCCGCAGCAGTAGATTTTGAAGACGTTTGGGATGCAATTACTTCTTGTAACTGGTTTGAATTTATTGATGATGTCGACGATACCGGCTCAAAAGACCTGGACGGCTATGAATACGGTGACACTGAATTTGCCGATGCCAATTCAGGCAGCTTTGACATGATCGTCTACAACATGGATGGATTTTTGGAGTGTATAGGCGGCAACAGCAAGTCTGACTTCAAACAAATTATTAACACTTTTGATAATAACCCCAAAGACCTCTGGTTGATGCAGGAGGCTTGGAGCAAAACCAAAGCCAATTATCTGGACGACGACGACAAGCTCGATAACGACACAGTCCCCTATCGCTCCAAACACTGGAAAGGCACTGGTACCAGCTTTGGCAATGGCCTGCTGACCTTTTCCAAGTTTCCGTTTGACCGAGATAATCGCGATGACGACGACTACACCTTCGCCACTTATGAGGAGGAAACTTTTGATAAGTGCGCAGGTAATGACTGTGATACCGAAAAAGGCTTTACCGTAGCAAAAGTTGAAGTGACCAAAAACTTCCATGTTCATGTGTACAACACCCATATGGATGCAGGACACCAAGACGATGATCTAAATGCCAAAGCCAAGCAACTCGACCAGATTGCCGATATGATCGTCGCCCACTCAAGTAATGCCACAGTCATTTTGGCTGGTGATTTCAATATGGCGTTTGATGAAAATGACGACGGCTGGCGCGGTACAAACTACCAAACTTGGAAAGCATTTTTTGCCAAAACCGGCGGCAAGCATGCCTGCCAATATATGCTATCTGGCAGCGACACCAGCTTGGAAGCCTGTGCTGATGAACTTCAGGACGATACCGATCATGTCGTCGTTATTAATAACAACCCCAATTACACGCTGGACGTAACCAATTACTACATTGGCTCCGCGGAGTACACCGGGCTGAGCGACCACGACCCAGTATTTGTAGACTTCTCATGGGTTAAACACTAAACGAGCGGCACACAGCCTCTTCCGCAGGGGATCGGTAGGGGCTTAACCAATTTACCGACAAAGTGAACGACACCGGACTGAAAACCCAATCCAGCTACAATTTTGCTTATTGAGGAGAACTTTAACCCACGCATAAACCGCATGCTTGGCGGGAAGGGCTTTCAGTGGACAGGATTAAGAACCTAGTTGTCGGGAGTGGTCCTGCGAGTATCGCTACAGTCAAGGCATTGCAAGATATTGGGCAAGAAGTTGAAGTCGTTGATGTTTCATATGACCTTGAAGACGATATCAAATACCAAGTTAATATCTTATCCAAAAAAAACATTGATGCATGGACTCAGGAGGACAAAGATAAACTGTTTCCAGCTCCAGTAGCCTCCCGAAAAGGCCTGGAAAGAAGATATCTATTTGGGTCTGACTTTCCATACAGAGTACCAAAACCTCTCAGCATTACGACAAAAAACTGTAATACAGAATTTTCCCATGGCTTTGGTGGGCTTGGGAACGTATGGGGTGCAGCTATCATGCCCTACAGTGAAAGTCAGCTAGCAAATTGGCCTATCTCCTTAAATGAACTAACGCCATCCTACAAAAATGTACTCCGCTATATGCCTATAAGTGCGGAGATAGACAATCTCAATAACAAGTATCCACTATTCCCTAACAACTTTACTGCCATCAAAAGAAATGCGCCGACAGATTTCTTATTGAAAAAATTGAAGGCTATTGAAAGTAATCTCCAGAGGAATGGCATTGAATTTGGTCGAGCCCGCTTAGCGGTAGATGCAAGCAAGGGGGAGCATGGATGTAGATATTGCGGCCACTGCTTTGACGGATGCCCATACCAATCTATTTTCAACCCTAAATACTTGTTTGAAAAACTACAAAAAGACAAACTCACCATACATAAAGGTCTTCTTGTCCTGGAGATTCATGAAACAAGTCAAGGCGTAAACGTGATTGCAGTTGATATAACCAATAGCAAAATAAAAAAAATTACCGCACAGAAAGTTTTTCTCGCAACCGGCCAGTTTGCCACCACTACAATACTGGCAAGATCCCTCAATCTATTAAATACTCCAATCAAAATCAAAAACAGCCAGTATTTTTTCTTCCCCCTCTTTCTCTACAAAGGGTATCGTTATGAGATTGAGTTTACCCTCGCAGAAATCTTTCTAGAAGTTGACAATCCAAACATAAGTCCTGAACAAATACACCTCCAACTTTATGGTCGAAGCCAAATTATTGAAGAACAATTAACATCTCTACTTCCCCCCCTTTTCCCAAAGCAAGTCGCCTTGGATCGCTTATACGTAATTCAGGGTTTTATGTCCTCTGAGGATTCTGATTCATTGGAACTAACTTTAACCGACAAACAAGCAGATAGCTCTTCAATAGAAATAAGAGGAATTGAAAATACGAGAGCCCGAGAAATCGCCCAAAGAACACAGTCTTTAATAAGGCGTTCACTGATAAGGCTTGGTATGGTCCCCCCCTTCTTTCTCACCGTACTACCACCAGGCAAAAGCTTCCACCTTGGTGGCAGTTTCCCGATGGGAGGAAAACATGAGATATTCCGCTCAGACCTCTTAGGAAGGCCGGCACACTTTAAAAATGTCCATATTGTGGATTCTGCCAACTTTCCCAATATTGCAGGCTCAACCATCACCTTTACCATTATGGCGAATGCTGATCGAATCGTAAGGTCTATAGGGTTTCGTGGCTGATTGGCAGCCCAGATAACTGAAATAACCTATTTAGCTAGGATACTTCAAAAGATAACTACAACCACTTTTTCCAGTAAAACAAAGCGATCTGCCCAGCCAATGCCACCACCAGCAAGATGCAAAAAGCAATAAAGCCCAAGGACGACTGTCCCCAGGGAATACCGCCGACATTAATCCCAAACAATCCAGTGAGAAAGCTCAGCGGCAGAAAAACTGCTGCCACCACTGATAGTACATACATACGACTATTCAACTGATCCGAAGTGCGACTCAACAATTCCTCCTGAGCGATTGCCGCGCGCTCCCTTACCGCATCGATATCGTCGATATGGCGCTGTAACCGATCATTTACCTCTCCCAAGAGGGCGTGGCTGTGCTCATCAAACCAGGATAGGGATTCCTGCTGTAAACGCCCGAGTACCTCCCGCTGCAGGCATAAGTAGCGTCGCAGTACGATAGTTCTCTTGCGCAACCGAACCAGTAGGGAAGAAAGCTCCGCCCCCCCCTTATCTAATAACAGGTTTTCCAGGTCATCGATTTTTTCTTCGAAGTCTTCGGCCCGATCACACATACGCAAGACCAACAGATCTGCCAGGGACATCAAAAGAGCCGCAGTTCCACGGGGACCAAAGCCACTGCGCAAGCGAGAAAGCAAGTCATCCTCTGAAAGCAACTTCCGTCGGCCGGTACTGATAATACGGTTTTCCTCGGCCCAAATGCGAATGGCGATCATATCCTTTGCGCGCGGCTTGGATTTTCGCTCGATGCCGTACATAGCCAACATCAGCCCCTGATCCACAGTCATTACACAGGGGCGCGTTGTCTTCGCAGACAGGGTCTCTATCGCCGTAGCTGTGAGTCCACTATCCTGTTGCAGCCACTCGACGGTGTTGGTGCTGTCGTAGTCAAAATGCAACCAGAGAATTCCCTGATCAGGTTGCCAGGATTTCACCTCTGCCCAGGAAAGCTCTCGGCCCGAGCCTTTGCGATCGAGTAAGACAGCGTAGACCAGACCAGTTTCCATAGGCTCTCATATCACCTGATATTGATTGGAGCATCACTTTCTTTTCGCGACTTATTTACTGAGATGGGCCAGCTCTACGGCGTTCTGCTCCCAGTTTTGACCATCGAAAGGTTCGACCTCCAAGTCTCCGGGCCTCTCATCAAAACAGCGCGCATTAAGACTATAGCCATCCGGGTTGGAGCGCGGCACATAAAAAGACTTAACGCCGCAATGGCGACAAAACAGGTGCTTGGCCACCCCCGTATTAAACGTATAACAATCCAGGTCTTTTTCTCCAGACTCCAGCTTAAAGTTTTCAGCGGGAATAATGACATGCAGAAAACCCACTTTCTCACACATCGAGCAATTGCACGCATGGGCTACCAGTTTCTCCTCTGAGTCGCGCTCGTGCCGCGCCCGATAGCGAATAGCGCCACAGTGGCAACCTCCGCGAAGTTCAGTAGTAACTTTACTCATTTGAATTATTGTCCTTTTCAAATAACGGGCGGGCAGCCAACAGTGAAAACAGCGAAAGGCCCAGCAGCAGGTGGAACCAGTTTGTACGCGCCAAGCCCAGCACTCGCGGAGCGCCGGTACCCACAAACAATCCATCCATTGCAATGACTACTGCCCCTGCCCCCAGTAACAAAGGACCCGGTGGCGATAGTCGTCGCGGTGACATCAATTCCATCATTGCAACCCACAACCACAATAGAAGCCCCAGGGCGGAAAATACCTCTGTCACTTCCTGCGGCGATAACCTGCCACTTTCCGAGACGCCAATAGACGAGGCCAATACCAGCACCAGCACTACATAAGCGGGTCCCCGGGTACTCTGTCCAATACCTATCTCGAAACGTGCCCAAACCAACCCTATTCCAATTAGCAACAGCGAACTAAACCCGGATAGTTGCAGTAAAGCCCGGTGTAATTGGGTTGCCCCGGGATCAATACCGTAGCGATAGGCACCGACAATCGCGGAGACAGCGATAAATAGAAGACCCGCCATCACCAAGAGTGCAGCTGATTGAAAGCGAGCATTGGTAAGACGCCAGTACTGATTGGCAATCAGCAGTGCGGCGAGGGTGAGGAGAATGTCGATCAGCCAGAAGTTGTCCAATGTTTTGCCCTTTTTTTCCAGAATTCTAATAGAAAACCGGTAATAAGCGACAATTCCGCTTCGGCAGATACAAAAAAACCCGGCTTAAATGCCGGGTTTTTTCAGTCCGTAGACTTAAGCTTCGTCGGAAGCTTGCTTGGCTTCTTCAGCGGCAGCTGCATCGGCCTTGGCTTCCTTGATAGAAAGCTTGATACGTCCACGCTGGTCAACGTCGAGCACCTTAACCTTAATCTTCTCACCTTCACTCAGGTAATCAGTTACGGCATTTACGCGCTCTTCAGCGATCTGGGAGATATGCACCAGACCGTCTTTGCCCGGCAGGAAGTTAACGAACGCACCGAAGTCTACGATACGTACCACGGTACCTTCGTAGATAGCGCCAATCTCAGCTTCCGCAGTGATCTCCTCGATGCGGGTTACCGCCGCTTCCAGGCTCTCACCGTCTTCACCGAAGACTTTGATAGTGCCGTCATCTTCGATATCGATGGAGGCGCCAGTCTCTTCAGTGATGGAACGGATAGTCGCACCGCCCTTACCGATCACGTCGCGGATCTTGTCCGGATGGATCTTCAGGGTCGCGTAGCGCGGTGCGTTCTCATTCACGGTGGTACGGGAAGAGTCGATCACCTTGTTCATTTCCGCGAGGATATGCAGACGCGCGTGCAGAGCCTGCTCCAGAGCGGTTTCCATGATCTCTTCGGTAATACCTTCGATCTTGATGTCCATCTGCAGCGCGGTCACACCAGAGGCGGTACCCGCTACTTTGAAGTCCATATCGCCGAGGTGGTCCTCGTCACCGAGGATATCGGTCAGAACCGCGTAGCCTTCTTCTTCCTTCACCAGACCCATAGCGATACCGGCTACCGGTGCCTTCAGCGGAACACCCGCATCCATCAGCGCCAGGCTGGAACCACATACGGAAGCCATGGAGCTGGAACCGTTGGATTCAGTGATCTCGGAAACTACACGCACGGTGTAGGGGAAGCTGTCCGGGCTCGGCAGAACTGCAGCGATACCGCGACGAGCGAGGCGGCCGTGACCGATTTCGCGACGACCGGTAGCACCTACACGACCCGCTTCACCTACAGAGTAGGGAGGGAAGTTGTAGTGCAGCATAAAGTAGTCTTTGCGCTCACCTTCCAGGGCGTCGATGATCTGTGCATCGCCAGTGGAACCGAGGGTAGCCACTACCAGAGCCTGGGTCTCACCACGGGTGAACAGCGCAGAGCCGTGGGACTTGGGCAGAGCGCCAACTTCCACAGCGATCGAACGTACAGTTTTGCTGTCGCGACCGTCGATACGGGGCTCGCCACGCACTACAGCGCCACGCACCAGCTTCTTCTCCAGCTTGCCGAAGTAGCTTTTTACCAGATCGGCGCTAATTTCTTCAGTAGCCAGGGCTTCAGCGGCTTCGCTGCGCAGTTCCGTCAGGCGGGTGCTGCGCTCTTGCTTGTTGGTGATGCGGTAGGCTTCGGCAACCTTCTCGCCAAACTGAGCGTCCAGGGCAGCTTTCAGCTCGGTGTTTTCCACCGGAGCCTGCCAGTCCCACTGGGGCTTGCCCGCTTCCGCTTTCAACTCTTCACAAACCTTGATAATGGCCTGCATTTCCTGGTGTGCGTAGAGTACCGCACCCAGCATGATGTCTTCCGGCAGCTCCTGGGCTTCGGACTCCACCATCAGTACGGCGTCTTTGGTACCGGCAACGACCATGTCCAGCTCGGAGGTCTTCAGAGCTTCGTAGCCCGGGTTCAGCAGGTAGCCGTCTTGCTGGGTGTAACCCACGCGCGCAGCACCGATTGGGCCTGCGAAAGGAATACCGGAAACAGACAGCGCTGCGGAAGTGCCGATCATGGCAGCGATATCCGGGTCCATGTCCTTCTCAGCGGAAAGAACCGTACACATCACCTGAACTTCGTTCATAAAGCCGTTCGGGAACAGCGGGCGGATCGGGCGATCGATCAGACGGGAAGTCAGGGTTTCTTTTTCAGACGGGCGGCCTTCACGCTTGAAGAAACCACCGGGAATTTTGCCAGCCGCGTAGGCTTTTTCTTGATAGTGCACGGACAACGGGAAGAAGCCCTGATCTGGCTTAGCTTCTTTAGCGCCGACAACAGTACACAGGACGACAGTCTCTCCCATGCTAACCAGGGCAGCACCGGTAGCCTGGCGCGCGATACGACCGGTCTCGATGGTGACTTGGTGTTGTCCGTATTGGAAAGTTTTGCTTACTGGATTCACTAGTTTTTTTCCTATTTCCTTACGGTTACTGGCCCATTCCAGTAACCCCTACAGTGGTTGCCTGGATAGAAGTTCCAAACCTTCAATCCAGAGCGATACGGGGATGTACCGCTACCGACCCGGGTGGCCGGTGCAAACGCAGCACATCCGCCGGGATATTTGCCCCTGGGGTTGTGTTGCGAAACTGCCGAAAAGTGACAACAGCGCCACTTTTCAGCAAGCATTAAAGAAGAATGCCCGCCAGAGGCGGGCATTCCAGGGTCTTAGCGACGCAGGCCGAGCTTAGCGATCAGCTGTGCGTAACGGTTCAGATCCTTGCGCTTCAGGTAGTCCAGCAGCTTGCGACGCTGGTTTACCATGCGGATCAGACCACGGCGAGAGTGGTGATCCTGCTTGTGCGCAGAGAAGTGACCCTGCAGTTTGTTGATGTTGGCAGTCAGCAGGGCTACCTGGACTTCCGGAGAACCGGTGTCGCCTTCAGATTGGCCGTGCTCTTTCAGGATTGCTGCTTTTTCTACTGCAGACAGTGCCATAACGATTAACCTCGTCGTAATATGCTTTAAAAGATTCGGCTGGCCCGTGCATATTTACAGACCAGCTACTCACTGTTGTGGACTTAGTCCACTGCAATACTCTCACATCAACCGCTATCGGCTCTCACCAATATAGCGTTTTCTGCTTAAGTACTACTTACCAGACGCCGAGGCGCTACGCACCCGTCGTCAGTAATTTCTCCTACGCCCAGAAAATCGCCATTTTCCAGGAAGAGGCGCACCATATCACCTTCTTCACCGATACGGTAGACCTGCAAATCCATTACCGGCTGCCCCTGACGCACATAGTAACCAGACTCGTCCGGAAGGGTGAGTTTGGGCAGCGAGGAGGCAGGAGAATCCACCGATAACAGGTGGTGATCCAACTCCTCCGCCATGCCCTCACCGCGCTCCGCGGTGAGGGCATCCAGAGTCACTGAATCGGCCTCGACGTAGGGACCGGCTGCGCTGCGGTGCAACTCTTCCACATAGGCACCGACACCCAGGGCCTGGCCCAGGTCTTCGGCAATACTGCGAATATAAGTGCCCTTGGAGCAGTGAACCTCAACTTCTGCACGGGGCTGGGCGCCCGGTGTAAAGCTCAGCAGTTCAAATTCAAAAATCTCTACTTCCCGCGCCTCGCGCTCCACTTCCAAGCCCTGGCGCGCCAACTTATACAGCGGCTGCCCCTTGTGCTTGAGGGCCGAGTACATGGACGGCACTTGCTTGATGGGACCGCGAAAGGCTTCCATCGCTTTCAGCACAGCTTCTTCGGTCAAACCGGAAGCATCTTTAGTTTCCAGTACATCGCCATCGGCATCGCCACTAGCAGTGGTCATGCCGAAAACAAAAGTACTTCGATAGCGCTTGTCCGCATCGAGCAGGTACTGGGAAAACTTGGTCGCTTCGCCGAAACAGATCGGCAATACGCCGGTTGCCAGGGGGTCCAGCGCTCCGGTGTGACCGGCGCGATTGGCGAAAAAGAGTCGTTTGGCTTTTTGCAGGGCGTCGTTGGCGGTAATCCCGGCGGGCTTGTTCAATAACAGCACGCCGTGAACCGGCCGGCCCCATTTTGGTCTGCGGCCCATGGATTAATCTTCGTTGGAGTCGCTATCGTCGTCTTGGTGTTTGCGATCTTCTTTAACCGCCTTGTCGATCAGGGCAGACAGCGCCTGGCCGCGCACCGAGGTCTCATCGTAGCGGAAGTGCAAACGGGGAATAGTGCGAATCTGGATTGCGCGCGCAAGCTGCGTGCGCAAAAAGCCGGCGGCTTTATTCAGCACTTCGATAGAGGTATTAATTTTGCTGCGATCATCCTCACCCACCAGGGTGACAAAAACTTTAGCAACGGTTAGGTCGCGGCTGACTTCAACATCATTGACGTTGATCATACCCAGGCGAGGATCGCGAATCTCGTGTTGGATCAGCTGGGCCAGCTCGCGGCGCATGGCGTCAGCGACGCGGTCTGCGCGATGAAATTCTCTTGCCATTGTTTACCTACTGAGAATGGCGGTTTAAAGACAGGAAAACCCGCACGGCTAGGCCGCGCGGGTTTATCCTCGATCCGCTGCGGAACTCCTTAGAGTTCGCGAGCAACCTTAACGATATCGTAAACTTCGATCTGGTCACCGGACTTAACGTCGTTGTAGTCCTTAACCCCGATACCACACTCCATGCCGTTGCGCACATCTTGCACATCGTCTTTGAAGCGACGCAGGGATTCCAGTTCGCCCTGGTAGATCACAACGTTGTCGCGCAGTACGCGGATCGGCTTGTTGCGGTAGACGGTACCTTCAGTAACCATACAACCGGCAATGGCGCCAAACTTCGGTGAGCGGAACACATCGCGAACCTGGGCAATACCCACGATCTCTTCGCGTATTTCCGGATCAAGCATACCGGACAGAGCCTGTTTTACTTCATCCAGCAGGTTGTAGATAACGCTGTAGTAACGAATCTCTACGCCTTCTGTCTCAGCAACCTTTCGGGCAGCCACATCAGCACGGGTGTTGAAGCCCAGTACGATAGCGCCGGAGGTCAGGGCCAGGTTGATATCGTTCTCGGCGATACCACCTACACCGCTGGACACAACGTTGACAGAAACTTCTTCGTTGCCGATATCCGCCAATGCGCCCAGGATAGCTTCCAGGGAGCCGCGAACGTCCGCCTTGATAACAACCGGCAGTACTTTGCGCTCGCCGGCTTCCATGTTCGCAAACATGTTTTCCAGCTTGGCTGCCTGCTGGCGCTGCATGCGCTCGCGACGCTCTTTATCACCGCGCTGTTCAGCTACTTCACGAGCTCTGCGCTCATCCGCAACCACCATGAACTCGTCACCGGCGTTGGGTGTGGTGTCCAGACCCAGCAGCTCAACCGGAGTTGAAGGGCCAGCTTCTTTAACCTGCTTGCCCAGCTCGTTGGTCATGGCACGAACACGGCCGTAGCTCTGACCTGCCAGTACGATATCGCCGCGCTTCAGCTCGCCGTTCTGTACCAGCAGGGTGGCCACAACACCGCGACCTTTTTCCAGGCGGGATTCGATCACAACACCTGTTGCCGGTACCTTGACCTTGGCCTTCAGCTCCAGCATCTCTGCTTGCAGGGAAATCGCTTCCAGCAGGTCGTCGATGCCTTCACCAGTGTGTGCAGACACATTGATAAACTGGGTATCACCGCCCCAGTCTTCAGGGATTACATCTTTCGCAGCCAGCTCGTTTTTAACACGATCGGGATCGGCAGCTTCTTTGTCGCACTTGTTGATTGCAACAACCAGCGGTACACCGGCAGCGCGGGCGTGGTTCACAGCTTCTTCAGTCTGCGGCATCACACCGTCGTCAGCAGCCACCACCAGGATAACCACGTCAGTCGCCTGGGCGCCACGGGCGCGCATCGCAGTAAAGGCGGCGTGTCCGGGGGTATCCAGGAAAGCGATCTCGCCCTGGCTGGTTTTTACTCGGTAAGCACCGATGTGCTGGGTAATACCACCGGCCTCACCGGAAGCCACCTTGGTCTTACGGATGTAGTCCAGAAGGGAGGTTTTACCGTGGTCAACGTGACCCATAACGGTAACTACTGGTGCGCGGGACACCTCAGTGCCTTCACTGGCCTGGGTCTCGGCAACCAGCGCTTCCTCCAGCTCGCTCTCAGAGCGGAATACCACCTTGTGGCCCATCTCTTCGATGATCAGCTGTGCAGTTTCACGGTCCAGGCTCTGGTTGATAGTAACCATCTCGCCCATTTTCATCAGGCGCTTGATCAGGTCACCGGCTTTCACATTCATCTGTTTGGCCAGCTCGCCAACAGTGATGGTTTCGCCCAACTGTACTTCGTACACCTGTTTCTCCGTGGGCCTTTTAAAGCCGTGCGTAGGTTTAACCTTCAAGGTCGGACGAGACAGGGAGCGCGTGCTGCGCTTGGATGCTTCGTCTTCCTCAAATACTTCCAGCGCCTGTTCGTACAGAGCGGTTTTGCTGGATTTTTTCGGGCCGGACTTGGAGCGGCGACCGCGACGCTTACGCGGCTCGTCCTCAGAGCGATCAGCTTCAGCGGGAGCAGTGGATGCTGCCTCCAGCTTGCGACGCAGAGCTGGCTTGACCTCAGAGGTCTTCTCAGCACCTTTTGCCGGTGCTGGCTTAGCCTTGGCTGTCTGTGCAGCTTGTGCAGCCTGTGCAGCTTTCTCTTTCTTTTCCTGGGCTGCGCGTCGGTCAGCTTCTACTTTAGCTTTCTTCTCTTCAAGTTCACGCTTTTCCTGCTCAGCCTGCTGCTTGCGACGCTCCATCGCGGCAATTCGCATTGCCTCGATATCGTCTGAGTAGCTTGAGCGGATTGGTGCGGCGGGCTCTGCCTTTTTCACTACGTTTTCCGCGGTCTTATCCTCTGATTTAGCCGCATCTTGATCGGCTTTTACTTCATTGCTTGCTTTCGCTTCGGCTTCAGCCTTGGCTTTTGCTTCTGCTTCGGCCTTGGCTTTCGCTTCGGCTTCAGCCTTGGCTTTCGCCTCGGCTTCGGCTTTGGCTAGCGCCTCTTCTTCCGCCGCTAGGCGTGCAGCTTCTGCCTCGGCTTCTACGCGAGCGCGTTCGGCTTCGGCCTCCAGTCTTTCCTGCTCATTTTGCAGGGCATCGACTGCCGCTTCCTGCTCGGGGCTGCTCGATTCTTCGCCTGCCGCTACGGTTTCAAGCTCAGCTTGAGGGCGCTTCACATAAGTGCGCTTCTTGCGCACTTCCACATTCACAGTCTTGCGGCCGGTGCCAGAGCCAGTCTTCAGCGTGCTTGTGGTTTTGCGCTTCAAGGTGATCTTGCGCGGCGCGGCGCCCTGCTCCCCGTGACTGCTTTTCAGGAAACTGAGCAAGACCTGCTTTTCCTCGTCTGACACCACTGCATCCACAGAGGTGTGAGGCAAACCCGCTTCTTTCATCTGCTTGAGCAGACGGTCTTCGGTGGCACCAACCGATTTGGCGAGTTCACTAACTGTTACTTCGGCCATTCTCTCTCCTAAAAGTCACTTGGTCGGAGGGGGTTACTTATACGTAAGTTATTTTTCGCTGCATTTAAGCTTCTTCGCCGCTGTCATCGGCAAACCAGGGCTCACGCGCCTTCATAATCAGCGCTGCAGCGCGCTCCTGGTCGAGACCTTCGATATCCAGCAGGTCATCGACAGCCTGCTCTGCCAGGTCTTCCATCGTGGAAATACCACGGCTGGCCAGTTGGAATGCCAGCTGGCGCTCCATACCGTCCATATTCAAAAGGTCTTCCTGGGGCTCAGATGCATCCAGCTTCTCTTCAGATGCCAGCGCTTGGGTCAACAGGGTGTCCTTGGCGCGGGCGCGCAGCTCCTCAGCGATATCCTCATCGAAGCCCTCAATTGCGAGCATCTCTTCGATGGGTACATAAGCTACTTCTTCAAGAGAGGCAAAGCCCTCTTCAACCAGCACACCAGCAACGTCTTCATCGATATCCAGGCGATCCATAAACACCTGCATGATGGAGCTGGACTCGGCTTCCTGCTTGCTCTGCCACTCGTCACTGCTCATGACATTGATCTGCCACTGGGTCAGCTCGGAGGCCAAGCGCACATTCTGGCCGCTGCGGCCGATAGCCATTGCGAGGTTTTCCTCTGCCACGGCTACGTCCATAGAACCGGTGTCTTCGTCGACCACGATGGATTCAATTTCTGCTGGCGCCATCGCATTGATAACGAACTGAGCGGGGTTTTCGTCCCACAGAACGATATCTACACGCTCACCAGACAGCTCGTTGGATACCGCCTGAACACGCGCGCCGCGCATGCCCACACAAGCACCCACCGGGTCGATGCGACCGTCGTTGGTATTTACAGCGATTTTTGCACGCAGCCCGGGATCGCGGGCCGCGCCTTTAATTTCGATTACCTGCTCGGAAATTTCCGGCACTTCAATGCGGAACAATTCGACAATCATTTCCGGGCAGGAGCGGCTCAGCATCAGCTGGGGGCCGCGGGCTTCCGGTTGGATTTCCAAAAGGATTGCGCGCACGCGATCACCGAGTCGGAAAATTTCGCGACCAACCAGCTGATCGCGGGGCAGGCGCGCTTCGGCATTATTACCCAGGTCTACAGCGATAAAGTCGCGGGTCACCTTCTTCACAGTGCCGCTAACCATCTCGCCGACGCGATCGCGGTACTCGTCTACAACTTTGGCGCGCTCGGCTTCACGTACCTTTTGTACGATGACCTGCTTTGCGGTCTGTGCGGCGATGCGTCCAAATTCTACATTTTCCACCTGCTCGCGGAAAACGTCACCTGCTTTCAGGTCAGCATCTTTTTCGTGGGCTTCTTCCAGGGTGAACTGGGTACCCAACTCAGCCAAGACTTCATCACCGACCACTTCCCAGCTGCGGAAAGTCTCGTAATCGCCTGAACGACGATCAATGATAACCTCAATGGTTGAATCTTCGTCGTAGCGCTTCTTCGTGGCCGTTGCCAATGCCGCTTCGATGGCCTGGAAAATAATCTCCTGGTCAACGCCCTTCTCGTTGGATACCGCCTCGGCTACCAGCAAGATCTCTTTGTTCATGCAACTGTGCCTCAAAATCGCCTGAGCTCAGGCTCCTACAGGTTATTTGGTAAATTGGGGAATGATATTTGCTTTTTCGATACTGTCGATCGGCAAAAGGTATTCGTTTTCACTATCTACACGCAGAACCACTTCATCACCCTCTACACCGGCCAGCAGTCCGCGCCACTTACGCTGCCCATCCAGAGGCATACGCAGGCGAACTTCAATCTGGGCGCCGATAAAGCGCTCGTACTGGGCCAGCTTATAAAGAGGGCGGTCGAGCCCTGGGGAAGAGACTTCAAGTGTGTACTTACTACTGATGGGATCTTCCACATCCAGTACAGCACTGGATTGGCGGCTCACTTTCTCGCAATCCTCAACGGAAATACCGTTTTCGGAGTCGATATAAATGCGCAGCAGCGCATTGCGACCGTGGGTTTGGTACTCAATACCCCACAACTCACACCCCAGCGATGCCACCACCGGCGCCAGAAGCTCTTCCAGCAATTCGCGTTTGCTCGCCATTCTCGTCACCACATACAAAAAATGGGCCTACGGCCCACTTCGAAAAATATCTGCAACTTTTCTTGCAGATACGAAAAAGCCCCTGACGGGGCTTTGACCGCACATTCGTGCAGTCAGTGTGCACGAATGCAAAATTTGGTAGCGGGGGCAGGATTTGAACCTACGACCTTCGGGTTATGAGCCCGACGAGCTACCAGGCTGCTCCACCCCGCAACAACGAAAGCGCAATCAAAGTTTCCCTAAGGAAAGTTGGTAGCGGGGGCAGGATTTGAACCTACGACCTTCGGGTTATGAGCCCGACGAGCTACCAGGCTGCTCCACCCCGCAACAACAAATGCGCAATCAAATATTTTACCCGAAGGTAAAATTGGTAGCGGGGGCAGGATTTGAACCTACGACCTTCGGGTTATGAGCCCGACGAGCTACCAGGCTGCTCCACCCCGCAACAACTCCAAGAAACAAAGCCTGGTTGATCTTTGTTTCCCTGCGGCGGGACCAGCCCAACCACTCAAGAGGCTGCGCATTCTATTGGTGCTGACCCGGTGAGTCAAGCCGTAATTGGCATTTGTTTTCACCGGGGGGTTAAAGCCGTCTCTACCATCTCGCAAATCAGTATAGAAAAGGAAGAAAATCCCGCAAGCAGGCCACCTTCATATACCGTCTTCTTTCTTGCACAAGTACTTTTTATAAAAAGAACGAAGAGCAAAACTCTCTTAACAAGCCTCTGGATAAGCTAGCGAGTTAACTGGTGCACTATTGCTTTTCGAATTGGGGGAAAGCGATCACTGACTCGCAACACCATTTTGCGCAGCAACTTGGCCGGCAGGCGATCGTCAGTAAACAAATCCACCACCCTATTAGTTCCAGAGTAAATCGGCTTGGATTCAACCCGGTGCAGCATCTGGTAACGGGCCAAGGCCCGAGTCAGCTTGGCCGGGTTATATAGACGGCTAACACTATCCAGTTGACGAGCCAAAGTATCCGCACCGGCCAAGCCCAAATTAAATCCATGTGCGGTCACTGGATGCATCCCCACAGCAGCATCTCCCACCAAGGCAAAGCGCTCAGTGAAAAAGTGATGTGCATAGACCGCAACCAATGGATAACAGTGGCGCTCACCAAAAGCTTCGACACCGCCGAGCTGGGACGCGCTTTCGCGGGATACGTGCCCGGCAAACTCTTCATTACCCATCGCCATAATCTGGGCAGAGAGACTGGCGGGAACAGTAACCACGGCCGATGAAATATTTGCCTTGGGCAAAGGCAACAGCGCCAGTGTCGAGCCGTAGCGGAAACACTCCCGGGCAATACCATCGTGGGGTAATTCGGTGCGTACAGGGCCGACAATCGCCACTCGGCCAAAGTCGCGCATATCGGCGCCAATTCCCGCCATGCGTCGCACTTCAGAAAAACGGCTGTCGGCTGCAACCACCAGGGAAGCGCGCACGCCCTCCCCCTCTGCCAACTCAAGATGACGCATAGCGCCACTCAATGTCATCCCGGTAACGGTCGAGTTATCGAGCAGCGTTATATTCTCAGTCTCCAAAACTGCCTCATATAAGATTCGCCGGATTGCAGAGTTGGAGACAATAAAACCCAGCGGCCCCCTTTCTCCTGGGCTAAAGTGGAGTGTCGAAGGGGAATTGCCGTCGACTACTTCGGCAGCATTTAGCGGACTAATCTCTTCCGGGGATAATCTCTGCCAAGCCCCCAGTTCTTGCAGCAGCTTGTAGGATTTATGTGTCAGGGCAATCTCGCGGCCATCATCAACGGGAGCGGACAGTGCCGACTTATCCTGGCTCTCAATAATTGCCACCTGACACCCTTTGCGGGCGAGCATCACCGCCAAGGAAAGTCCCGCCGGTCCAGCACCTACGATAGCTACATCGGACTCCGTCATTTTCACACCCCTGATTTGCACGCAACAAATACAAGTCACTCTAGTGACTCACATCCGGGATAAACTGATCCAGATCAGGTTAAAGCCAATCCCAAGCCGCTCTACAGAGGTATAAATTGGTGAACTTTAGGGGTATAAAATATCACGCCCGCCATCAGCGCTTCTGAAAAGCTGGAGCACCATGGAGTTCAAATATGGAACTTAAAATTCATTTCATTAACGCCTTTACCGACAAAGTCTTTCACGGAAATTCAGCCGGAGTTGTTGTTACTGAGGATTGGCTGGATGAAAATTTAATGCGATCCATCGCTGCAGAAAATAACCTTTCCGAAACCGCGTTCCTGGTAAAACGCCCAGATACCAATTATGGAATTCGCTGGTTTTCACCGTTAACGGAAATTGATTTTTGTGGTCATGCCACCCTGGCGTCAGCCCATGTTCTTTTTTCTCAAAACCCTCAATGCGAGCAACTCCAGCTCCATGCGGCCGCTGTGGGCAAAATGGCAATAAGCCGAGGGGAAAATGGAATTATTTCCATGGACTTCCCACGAAGGGAGCCACAACCCGTAGATCGCATACCGCAGGAATTGCTGGAGGGGCTTTCAATAACACCAAGTCAGGTGTTACTTAACAACCAAGCTTACTTTGCCATCTACAATAGTGAGCGAGAAGTATTGGATGTACAGCAGGATGCGAGCAGCCTGCGAAAGCTCGCCCCCTACGATGTGGTCGTCACGGCAAAATCCGATAAGTACGATTTTATCTCCCGATATTTCTGGCCATCCAATGGTGGTGCCGAAGATCCGGTGACCGGTTCTATTCACACAGGGCTCGCCCCTTACTGGTCACAAATTCTGGATAAGAAAGAGCTGATCGCCTATCAAGCCTCCAAGCGCGGCGGCCTGCTGAATTGCACCATCGCCGGGGACAGGGTCATTATCTCAGGCAAAGCAGTACCCTATTTGAGCGGGACCATACGGGTTTGATACCCCAACGCCGGGATTTCCAAAATAAATCACAGTTTCCCCTAATTACGATAAGTACAACTAAACAGAGGAGCATTGAGCAATGGAACAAAAAGGATCGTGCCTATGTGGCACTATTAACTTCGAAATTGAAGGTGACTTTGGCGGCTTCTTTCTCTGCCACTGTAGTTACTGCCGCAAAGATACCGGTTCAGCCCATGCAGCAAACCTATTCTTCGCATCAGCGAAACTTGAATGGCTATCCGGTGCAGAACAAGTCAAAACCTTTAAGCTGGCAGGGACGAGGCACAGCAAAAGCTTTTGCAATCAATGCGGTTCCGCAGTGCCACGAGAAGATCCTGAAATTGGCCTCCTCGCTGTTCCCGCTGGCAGTCTGGATCGCCCAATAGATGTAAGGCCTAATGCCCATATCTTTATGGCCAGTAAAGCCGAGTGGGACCGGGAACTGGAAACAGTACCTAAAGTAGACAAACTACCCCAGGTAGCTAGTGCGGACTCTGAATAGACCAGTTAATGATGGCTTTACTCGACCACAGTTGCTGCGATGATAAGGTTTCTCGCAGCAACTGAAGATCACATAGAGAGAATTAGCCGGGATGACCGTCAACGCGCGGCTGGAAAAGCACCGGGGTGTAATACAGTAAGAAAAGCGTGTAACCGACTACCCAGGCAATAATTGCTGCGAGCAAACCACTCGGGGCGGGTGCCCAAAACACACGTGCGAGAGCAGATAACGCCAGGGCCATAAAAGCCAGGGGCATCAAGCGCGGCGCCTTCAATATCCGACCTGTGTGGCCGAGACTGACGCGACTGGTCATAGACAAGATCAATCCGCCGATACCGCCAACGGCAAATGCGTGCAAGGCGGGACTCTGCCAGGAAGGGGCAATTTGGCTCCAGGCCAGAGCCGCGAGAAAACACCCCAAAATAACCAACCAGTAGCTCACATGCAGAGACCAAACCATCGGTTCTGCCCATATTTTTGTAGGGTGCCAGCGCACCACCCGGATCACCTGCAAAATACCCAGAGAGACCGCAAAAAAGGCCCAAACCATTTGCGGCAAACCAACAGCCACCGATAGCAACAAGCCCACCGCAGCAATATGGGTACCCCACTCTACAGCCGGTATCTTATCTCTTGGGCTCAAGTGAAAGCGGCGCGCCGTAAAGAAGGGTATAACCCGCCCGCCGATTATCAGAATAATCGCCGTCACCAACAGCAAAGCCAGCAAGGCGATTCGGCTCTGTGCCCCTGGCAGCAACCAGTGGCTAGCGGACAATGCAGCAAACATCAGCATCGCAGGCAATACAAACATATTTCGCCACTGCTTGGTTCGCAACACCCTGGCTCCGAGCAAAAACGCTGAGAACAGGAAAAAGGAGACTTCAGCAATCACCGGCATCCAAATAGGGACCGCCGCCAACAGGTAACCCAAACGGGCCAAGAGCCACAGGCCGACCAAAGCAATAAGTTGGGTTCCCTTTGGCGAGGGGATACCAGTCCAGGTTTGCATGGCCGTGCCGAGAAAACCCACAACAACGGTAGCCGCGAACCCAAACAGCATCTCATGGGAGTGCCAGACTACCCCCATTCGAAAAGCCGGCATCTGCCAACCGAATAACTGCCCCTGCCAGATAACCAGGGCAACCATACTCCACAGAGCAGCTCCCCAGAAAAAAGGGCGAAACGGCATACGCCAAATAGGTGCAATAGACTCCGCGCGCGCGCGGTCAACGATAGGTATCAAAATCCATTCTCCTTACCAACTACGGGAACACCAGGCTCCCTACACAAATAATTCGCAGTACAAGACCACCCCGACAGGCCTGCTTTGCTTGGAGAATCAAAGGCGTCCTAAAAAAAGCAGGACACAGGGGTTTATCTGTCCGGCGGCGCCGCAACCTAGGCAAAAGCGCCGACTTTTCAGTCATCCGCATCAGTGCGGGATATCGCCCGAGATTCCATTTCCAGGGATTGGGAAAGAGCCCTATTCTCACTCAATTAACAAAAATAGTTAACAAAAAAATGAGTAGTCTGTGAATTATTCTAACTGGGGTGAAGAATCTTTTTCTGTGTAGATAACCTGAAAAAACCACACGTTTTATAGGGTTATTTCTATTTTCAGGAAAAACTGGGCAAAGGTGAAGTGGACTTGAAGTATCTCACAAGTTTACTCAAATTGGGAAGCACTTCCATTTACAGAAACATACACGGAGCCACCAATAAACAAACACTCAACCAGGAATAAAGCTTGAACCTATTTCCCTAGTAATTCAGTACTTATCTCTCATATACAAACCATTATATTTTCACCATAATTTTATATGGCAATCATTACACGGTGTCCAGTGCCGGCAAGATACAGCCTAAGTTAAAGATTTACGCCAGCCTGTGCAGTGGAGGAATTATGCTCATACCAGGCTATCTTATCGCGGCATCAACCTTACTATTCTGCTGCCAGGCCCTCGCAACCAACACTTATATCCTGTCACAACAGGGTATTGGCAATCGGGCTATAGGGGACCAAAGCGACCCAACCATCATTAACAATCTCATCATGCAAACACAAGATGGTGAATTTAATAATGTGGTGGCTCAGCAATCCAACGGCAATACTGAAGGATCTATTATCCAGTTGCAGAGAGGCGTATCAAACGAGCTAATGTCAGTCCAATCCAGCAGCCTGGGTAGCACGACATCAGTCTCCCAGCTTAATGTTCTCAACAAGGCCGAAACCTCACAGACAAGTACACTGTTTAGCACTATAAGCATCAGTCAGGAACAATCCCTAAATCAAATTACGAGCATACAAAATCTTTCCACTGGTACAACTGCTAACATCTCGCAGATAGGAACCCTAAATTTTTCGGAATCTATCCAAGATGATGTTGCTCTTAGTGATGTCTCTATTAGCCAGTTAGGTAATTTTAATAGAGCTGAGATTATCGATAAAGAAAGTGGCATAGCAAACTCTGCCAGTATTATCCAAAGTGGAAGCCAGAATATTGATACTAGAATTATCCTGATACAGTCTCTGGGAACCAATAATCAAATTCAACAATTTGGCAATAACAACACTGCCCGGATAACAAATACTAACGGCGCCTTTAATACCAACTCAATAGTACAACTTACAGATTCCAGTGCTACTAGCATCCAAACAAGCAACTCTATTCAGGGATTTAACAGTTCCATCCAGCAAGGACAGAGTAATCGCGCTTCTATAATTGTTAATCTTGCTCAAAACAACCAGGCCTTTACATCTCAAAGTGGAACAAACAACGGGTCCACAATCAACCAGATAAACATCAATAATTTTTCCGAGATAACACAAACAGGAACAAGTAATAGCGCCACGTCAATACAACTCGCTATTGAAGGGGCCAGTAGTGTTGTCACACAAAGTGGATCAGATAATAGTGCTGATATTAGTCAAAGTGGATCAGCCTCTGAGGCAGCTATAGACCAGGAATTTGATCAAAACACATTAATAGCCATTCAAGATGGCTTTAGTGCAAGACTACAGTTGCTGCAACAAGGCCTACAGAATCAAGTAAGTTCAACGCAGTCTGGTTATATTGATGATGCGGACATCATTCAACTGGGTGAGCTAAACACTATCAATCTCACTCAAACCGGCAGCTTTAATAGTGCAGAGCTACTACAACTAGGTACAGACAACTTTCTCCAGGTAATTCAATTGAGTTTTGGTGCTACTATCTCCATTTCACAGATTGGCAGTAACAATTCTGCGATATACATACAGTAGAGAAAGAGGCTAAGAAAAACCATATTATTTATTGCTCAGATTTTTTCTTTCTGGGAAACATCCCCTTTCACAAACAGCAAACTTACAATCAGTGCTGCAGCAGCCAAACACGCATTAACAGTAAATGCCCGATCAATACCTTCAGATAATTCCGGAGCCATCGCAACAACCGTTGTATTCATCGCCAGACCAATAGCACCGCCGATAATTTGGAACATATAAATTAAGGCCGCCGCCAAGCTTGCCCTGGCAGGCCCCAATACCGTAACCGCAGTAGTCGTTATCGTAGGAAAATATAAGCCTAATCCTATACCGAGAGTGAGCATTCCCGGTACCAAGTGCAGATAGTGATCGCGAACCACTAGGCCAGAAAGTAAAAACATTCCCAAACCTAAAAAGAGTGCCGCTCCCGCTAAAATTAGGCGAGCCCCCAAAAATTCATATAACCACCCTGCTATATATGAGACTACCGCATAGGTAATCATCACCGGCAATAAACCCGCACCAGACCAAACTGCAGAATAGCTCAACTCCTTAATTAAAAATTGAGGAATATAAAGCAACATAGATACAAAAGTGACCGATAGAAGCAAAGTCACCACACAGATAGAAAAAAAGCGCCAATTAGTAGCTACATCCGGGGGAATAAGTGGGTCAGAGCGAGTATGAGGCTCAACCCAGGCAAATACCAAAAAGAAAATCACCGATGTTACTAAAAGTCCAATCACTAAAGGACTTCTAAATCCTACATCGATAACAAAATCCAGAGATAACATTAAAGCCAAAAGGCCAATTGATAATGAGGCCATCCCCCAATAGTCAACCTTTTCATTGCTCTCATCGGGCTTATCATCCTCAATTACTTTCCAACCCACCAACATTGCCGCCAAAGCGATGGGTAAGTTAATAAAAAAAATCCAGCGCCAGCTAAGAAAATCTGTAAAGAAACCACCCAACAGTGGCCCTACAGAGTTCGCAAAGCCACACACCGTCATTATCAAACCGCCTGCCTGACCGGCGCGGTCATCAGGCATGATCTGATAGGTCATGCCGAGCACAGCGGGCCACATCAGAGCACCACCAACACCCATTAATGCCCGGCTTCCCAGCAGCATCCATTCATTGACGGCCAGACCACCCAAAACTGAAAAAAAGACGAAGATTGAGGTTCCAACAAAAAATAGCCGGCGTCGACCAAACATATCCGCCAAGCGCCCGCCAGTAACTATAAAAATCCCGAACACCAATGCATAACCGTTAATCACCCACTGAAGGGTGGAGATATCTGCGTTAAAATGTTTTTCCATTGCAGGGATAGCGACGGAGAAGGCCGTAAAATCATTGGCCACCAAAAAGACTGCCAACGACAATGCTGTTAAGCCAATAATCTGTGATCGCGATAGCGGGGTCTTTGAGGCTGCCATAAATGCCAAACTTCACACTTTGCAAGTTATGCAATGGATATATAAGCTTGGACCAATGAAGGACCAACTGCAGCGCAAATTATCAGGCAACACCAAGTAACAGCCTAGAACCAATGGGGTTCTCATAAACTTTATTACTAGAATCTCGGTGCTTTTCTCCTATATCCAGAATTACTTTCTTCCGCAATACTCTGATTAGGCCCCAGCTCAGGCATAGACAAGCATTAATGCCAACAACAATGGCTTGATGTCAGTGTAAGTCCGCAGTCTCACTAATCCTCATTCCATGTTTAGCAGATCGAATCAGTCCAAAAGCAGTATCCGGTAGCAGAAGTATTTAAAGCTATCAGCCGATGATCAATCAGGATTGATCGACAGGCTTGAGCGGGGCCCCTTCTCCAATTCTTATAAATCAAAAATCAAAAATCAAAGACTGACAGGATTTTCCCATGAAGGTGCTATCTTTAGCCATTACCATTCTCTCGATCAATCATGGCCATCAGGCCCTGGCGAACAATACTTACTCATCAACCAAGTAAGAACTGGCAACACTGCTACTGAAAATCAAATTGAAAAAACAACCACTAACAACTTAATAAATCAAGCTCAGGTTGGTGACAATAATAACGTTGAAGCAACACAATTTAACGGCAACAACAATTAAATAATGCCCACGCAGGCAGGCAGGCAGGAATTAACGATAGCATCACCACTACTTAATTTGGTAATAATACCGCGATTTCTCTGCAGTAAAGCCATGTGCCAATCTCTAGGAACTTGTATGTTCAGACAGCTATCTCCCAGAATCTATCATCCAACTCTCCTCCCAGCAGCCACATCCTAACACACTGAAAATATCAGATATTTTCCGACTTTAGTCCCAGTATCTCAGTGCTTTTATCTCATTCCCCTAAGGAGTCTCATTGTCAATACTTTTTCCAAGGCTCCAATATCTGAAACGAGCTGGATTTCGACTTTTGGAGAGCCCAATCAAACGGATTACAGAGGAGAAATATCTATGACAAACGGTGAGCACTTATGCCCACCAGAATTTGGAATCATTGAGTCTTTTTTAGAAAGCCGCCAATGATCTTAGCCCCGGCATATCCAAGTACTAATGCCAATGACAATGGCTTGGAGCCAGTGCAAATAAGCAGTCTCACTACTTCACTCACCATTTAGGGCCGATCAAATCACCCCCCAATGCCCAGCGGACGGTAGAGGCGGAATGTAGTCTCCGTTCGTTTACACCGAGATTGGATATGGATTTCACCTGTGTTGTACAGGAAGTACTGTGAACGTCATCAAAACGCCACAACGAATTGAAGTAAAGGAGTTACTTGTGAAGATCTTACCTATAGCCGTTACCACCCTATCCCTTGCCATCAGTGGTCTGATTCATGCAGATGACAATGAATATATCCTCTATCAAGAGGGTACGGGAAATACCGCAATGGGGGATCAAAGTGATCCCACTATTACCAATAACCTGATTGAGCAAACCCAGATCGGCGATAATAATATTGCTGAAGCGTCACAATCTAATGGCAATACTAATGGAGTGATCATTCAGTATCAAGAGGGCGATACCAATGATGTTTTTGCCTTTCAGGATGGAACAACTGACTCCAGCGGAATCATGACCATTGTTGGGGATAACAATCAGGGAGCAACCCAGCAAACCTCTACTAGTAATACCACGATGGAATATACCATCACTGGCTCCAATAATACCGGCGGATCATTTCAAACTTTAACTTCAAACAGCATAATGGAATTCACGATAACAGGAGATAACAACATTGGTAGCTCCTTTCAACAAAACTCTGACTCTGTATCTTTGGTAGTTGATATCAATGGTAACGATAATATTGCATCAACTTTTCAGGAAGATAGCTCCAATACCAGTATTGTAATACAACAAACTGGTGACTCGAATATTGTTAGTGGTTTTGATGATGACGGAAGTGCTGATAATAGCGTTGTGAATATCCAGCAAGGAAACTCAAATACTATCAATTTTGTTCACGATGTAAGCTTTAACCAAAATGATACAATTGAACAATATGGAGACGACAACTTTTCTGGGTCATCTTCAAATAACACCAGTGGTAGTACAAGTTATTTGTTACAGGTAGGCGATCAAAATAACTCCTTTATCCTATATAATGACTCGGCAAATATCACTGCCTCAATCATTCAAGAGGGCTCAAGTAATAATGCTGATACATTATTAAGTCAAGCCTTTGATAGTAATTCCTCAGTGACCCAAACAGGAGATAGCAACGACTCGTTACTTGCTCAAAGTGGGTCTTCTCACTATGCAGAAATCATACAAATCGATGATTTGAATACTATAGACGCTGAACAAAGCAGTTTTGATGCATATCTATACGCGGTGCAAAGTGGTGAAGACAACTTAATTAGCTCCTTGCAAGATGGAGACTCAGAGTCAGCTACTCTGAACCAAACAGGAAGTTTAAATGAAATAGATTTAACTCAGAGTGGACAGCAGGATACCGCTATTTTATCTCAGGATGGCAATAATAATTTCTTGATGGTCACGCAAACAGGCTTCAACGACAGCATTAATGTTACACAGCTTGGTGACAATAATAGCGCCACTTTTACACAGTAAATCGTTGATAGGAGTCCGTATACCCATATATGGACTCCACCTAACCATACATATTCTATCCACTATCAAATATCAATATAACTCTGCAATGAAAATACTGATTAAATCAGACTTTTTTACTAGCATCTCAGTGCTTTTATCTCATACCAATTATCTTATTTATTAATAATACTAAAAGCGATACCGTAAGTAGGGGTCATTTATCACTTCACTACATTTTGGCGGACCAACAAACCAAATAGGAGCAAATTAAATGAATAGTAAAATCAACCAATACAGGTGAAAAATTTGGAATAAATATTTCACATCAATCGAAGCAAAAATGAATATAGCCTCGGCATCTCCAAGCATTAATGCCAAAAAATGGCTTGGGATCAGTACAAGCAAGCATTATCACTACTTCTCTCACCATTTAGGGCCCTTAAGCTTCTTACTTAGCGCTCATTAAAAATTAACTGAGCTACAGAAGTTTCATTCGTTAATTACCTTTATAGAAGCAAGAGATCTATCGCTCTTAACACCATCCATAAATCATTAAATGAAAGGAATCATTTATGAAAACATCAGCCTTTGCAATCACTACCTTAGCGTTAGCCATTTCCGGTATTGCGTATGGTGACAATACTTATATTGTTAATCAAGAGGGAACCGGGAATATGGCCATGGGGGACCAAACTGGTGCCACTGATAGTTTAATCTCGCAGACTCAGATTGGCGACAATAACGATGCTGAAGCAATACAATTCAATGCCACCAGCAATGGAACCATTATTCAAACCCAGCAGGGAGACAACAACTTCGCGAATAGTGAACAAGACGGAAGCAGTAATTCTTCAGCAGTAATTACTTTGATAGGAGACAATAACGGAACGGGAACGGACCAAATTTCAACTAGCAATAGTGTAATGCAAGAGACATTTATCGGTACCGATAATTTTGGCGGCTCAAGGCAGGAAGGCACTACTAGTACAACTATGATAAATACCCTTATGGGTACAAATAATGGTAGTGGCTCCCTTCAGGAAAATACAACGAATACATTAATGAGCTTCACCATCATGGGAACCGACAATATTGGCAGCTCCTTACAAGAAAATACGACCAATACTTCAATGATCTATAACATTAGCGGTACAAGTAATGTTGGTAGCTCTCCACAAAGAGATTCTACAAATAGCTTGATGCAATTTACCATGATTGGCACCGATAATATTGGTTCATCAGGACAGGAGAATATGGATTCGGCAGTTTTGACTGTAGTATCCATCGGTGATAGGAACATCGGTACATCAGGCCAGTGGGATAGTTTTAATAGCAGTATCAGCGTCTTTCAAATGGGTGATGATAATACCGGCGGAGGGGTAGATGATGATGGCAGCTCAAACACTTCAGTCCAATTAACACAGATCGGCAATTTCAATTCAGGGTTTACCGTACGAGGCCAAAGTTCTGATCAATTTACTACAGTTGAACAATATGGAAATGACAATATCTTTGGTTCCACAGATGACAATGCCAATAACAGTGTAGGTTCAAACCTTCAGCAAGGTGACAACAATAGTATTTCTGTTAGCCTGCAAACTGTATCTGATAATAACTACTCCATCAGCCAAATTGGTAATGGCAATGATGCGGATCTGACACAGACCGGCTCCAACCACTCGGCTGAGATAATTCAAATGAGTGAATTAAACACAATAAATGCGGAGCAAACCAACTTCAATGCCGACCTTTACGCCTCACAAGATGGCGAGGACAACTTGATTAATTCCCTCCAAGACGGAGACAGTATTTCAGCCACCCTTAACCAGAGCGGCAATCTCAACGAAATAGATCTAACTCAGAGTGGATCTTCAGATATTGCTACATTGTCTCAGGATGGCAATAGCAATTTCCTAATGGTAACGCAGACCGGTTTTAGCGATACAATCAGTGTCACCCAACTAGGTGACAACAACAGCGCCACCTATATGCAGTAAAAAAACCAAGGGCCTTGCAAACCTCTTTGCAGGCCCTATCAGACCTTATTAGACTTTCAAATACTGACAAGACAGTTTTGAAATTATCGGCTTGAGTTTTTCTTACTACTTTCTCAGTACTTTTATCCTATATACATCTCACCGCTCATTGACAATAATTTTTTGGGACAATTTAATGGTAGATATCAGCAACAAACATTTCAATTGTCACTATTGCTTTATCAGTGCAGTACATCATAGGCTTTAATTTAGTACAAAGCAGTACAGTGTACGTTTGGAAGTTCTATGCTTTATCCCAAATAAACGAAGAGTTCCCCCACCTGGCATAGTCAAGTTTTAATGCCAAAAATATGGTTTGAAGCCAATACAAAAAGGCAGCACCAGCGATGATTTTAAATTTAGCTTTAACGATGAGCTATAAATCTAAGTCACCCACTAAACCAAACCTTAGTCACAGCGTAGCTCGAAGAGGAATTCAACAATGAAATTCAAAGCCACAATTGCCGGATTATCCACCGTTGCTGTGATACAGCTAGCACAAGCGAGCAACACCTACATAGTCAATCAAAATGGTAACAATAACACTGCCATGGGGGATCAAAGTGATCCCACCGTTGCCAACAACCTAATTGTGCAAACCCAAAATGGTGATAATAATACAGCTGAGGCAGAACAAATCATAAATAGCAATAATGCAGTGATCACTCAGACTCAAATTGGAGATGGAAACTTAGCCACAGCAAGCCAAGAAAATAGCACCGACACAATCGATACCGTCGTACAGATGGGGAACAATAACGAAGTCGATTCCTTTATGCAAAATGATACCGCGAGCACCAATTTCGTTTTTCAAAGTGGTGAATTGAATTTCACCTCTACCGTTAATTTCAACTCTACATCTAATAGTACTAATGTTTTACAAACCGGAACCGACAATGAAGTTTTCACAGCTCATAGCTTTAACTCAAGTAACAATTCCATATTTGTAAACCAAAGCGGATCTCAAAATACGAGTTCTCCAGGCGCAAGTTTCGATGCGGAGAACAACAGTATTGTCATCTTACAGGATGGATCGTTGAACAATGGGGGAGTTGGGCAAGTTAGTGGCTCTCAATTTATGACAAGTACGGTCATTCAAAGTGGCGATGATAATCTAGGGGGAGCTAGTAATTTAAATAGTAGCTTCGGCAGTACCTTTTCTAATCAAGTGGGAAGTTTAAATTTAGGAAGTTCAAGCCAAATTGATAGCACACAGAGCCATACATTTATCCAGCAAACCGGTACTGACAATTTAGGCAGCATATCGATAAACTCTAGCAATAATGTTAGCGCCTCCATCACACAAATAGGCGACCAAAATATAATTGGTGGTTCAGGCCACTCCTCCAGTAGCAATGGTACTGTAGAGGTCACTCAAATAGGTATTGCTAATGATGCAATTGCTTTCCAAATTATGAGCGACTCGGGATTGTTAGCTATTTCTCAAAATGGAGAACAAAATATGGCCCTGGCGGGGCAAACAGGGATATCTAACATCCTTCTTGGCGTGCAAACAGGAATACAGAACGTACTTTCTATTATTCAGGATGGTGATTCAATTTCTGCCGATACCAATCAGAGTGGCACACTTAATGAAATTGACCTTGATCAGACCGGCATGAGTAGTGTTGCCACACTTACACAAAGTGGTAACAATAATTTTCTACAGGCTATGCAGGCAAATCCATCTGCCTCATCCACTGTGACGCAGTTTGGCGAAAACAATAGTGGTAATATCATGCAGTAACTCACCCACTATTAGCTCAAAGTACACAAAGTAGCGGAATACATGACCATTCATAAAGGACATGCATTAGGAGAAATGCTCATATCATTTACTCCACTTAAGACGTGAATTTCTTTATATGTAGTCGATGATACCAAATGCTTCTGTTTGGTGTCATTTTTTCTGTTAAAAAATGGTGTAAGTTTATCCCCGGATAATCTTCCTGGATAAATCAAGGCAACAGGGTTAGCCTAAAGCTTTCATAAGCTAGGACTGCAACCTCTATCTAGATTTAAAATTATTCACAACCAGATAAATTTTGATCCATTCTAGAAGAGAAAAATTATAGTGCAAAAAATATCAGTTGGCCTAACTCACTGGAAGTAAACTTTATTACTAGCAGTTACACACTTATCTCTCATTGAAAAGACTCATGCTTCATCAATACTTTTACCAAACTTTCAACTTACTCAGGGAAACCAAAGGCAGTAATCATATATAGGTAGGGTAGAAGATTAAATAGCTCTACCCGGCATTAATAGATTTCAGGAGGTTTAAAGGAGAATTAGACAGTAAGCATGCATTTATTAATCGCAAAATTTTTAGTCCATACTTGATGAAATCTTAAGCATGTTCAGCTTTGATCAATAACAGGCATAGCTAAGTATTAATGCCGATTAGTCAGTTTCGGAAAATTTCTTTTGGCAGCTCTGAAACTTCCCCAAGCAAATATTGATCTCTATAGCGCCAACCTGCTATCAGCTCCAGATAGAAATGGACATTAATGATATTCATTTAAGCTTGTACCTACTCAATTTAAATATGTAACAAGCCTTTTTAAAATTTTGTTTTAGGAAAATGACTACACTAGAGAAGTCGAGGTTTTATCAATGAGAATGTCTTCGTATATTCCAGCAATCCCATGCATTTTAGCAATTAGTATCAGCGCTGCGGCACAGGCTAGTAATATATATATTGTAAATCAAACAGGCAATAACAACATGGCTATGGGAGACCAAAGCGATCCCACCGTTACCAATAATTTGATTGTACAAACCCAGAATGGGGATAATAATACAGCAGAGGCGGAACAGATCATTAATAGCAGTGATGGCGTGATTATTCAGACCCAGATTGGAGATGGAAACTTAGCCAACGCGAGCCAGGAGGATAGTACAGGCACAACGCTGACAACCTTACAGGTAGGTAATACTAACGAAGTTACATCCAGTATGCTTGGTGACTCCAATAACACCAACTTTGTCTCCCAAACCGGTGAAATCAATTTTGCTGAAACCGTAAACTTTAACTCCAGCTTAAACAGTACAAACATTGTTCAGGTTGGTACTGACAACCAATCAGCAGCTTCTCATTTCAATAATTCAAATAACAACTCCATATTTATTAGCCAGGATGGATCTGAAAATATTGGTTCTGCATCTGCAAGCCTTAATACAGACAACACTACCTCCGTAGTTTTACAAACTGGATCACTTAACAACGGTGGAATTTCACAGTTCGACAATTCTGACTTTATGACAAGCACTGTTATTCAAAATGGCACTGATAACTTGGGGGGGAGCAGTAATTCAAACAGTAGTTTTGGTAGTACTTTTACTAATCAGGTCGGGAACTCAAACCTTGGGGGCTCAAGCCAACTTGACAGTACACAAAGCCATTCGTTTTCCCAGCAAATAGGGAATGATAATTTAGTAGGTGGTGTGCAGGCACTTTCAAGTTCCAATGTAATCGGCTCTGCGACCCAAATCGGCGATCAAAATATCATTGGAGGTATGGGCCATTTTTCCAGTAGCAACGGTATCGTAGAGGTCACTCAGATAGGCATTGCCAATGATGCAATTGCTTTCCAAATTATGAGTGATTTGTCAATATTAACCCTTTGGCAAAATGGCGAACAAAATATGGCCTTGGCTAGCCAAACTGGATCATCAAATAGCCTTCTAAGTATGCAAACAGGCATACAAAATGTGCTCTCTGTTTTTCAGGATGGTGATTTAATTTCTGCCGATACAGACCAAAATGGTATGCTCAACGAAGTTGATCTTAACCAGACAGGTATGAGTAGCTTGGTCACACTCTCACAAAGTGGAAATAATAATTTTCTACAGGCCATGCAGGTGAATCCATCTGCCTCAACTACCGTGACACAGTTTGGAGACAACAATAGCGGAAACATAATGCAATAATATGCCTGGCCTCAAGCTCACTTTAATTTCATAGAAAAATATTTAGTGATCATAAATTGGGGATTCACTGAACTGATACAATTATTGAATATATGTTATTCTGTTTTGTTATCATATCTATCGTCTCAGTGCATTCCCAAAACTACTATTTCTTATAGAACCAACCATCAGCACATTGAATATCGTGGCAATACCACAAAAAGAGGCAATTTAAAATTACACCCACACTTACTCACACTCTTCGGTTTGTTTGCGCCCCCCCAAATTACCGAAACACTACAGCATCGCTGCACTCACATAGTACTCTCCAAAAAAGTCCCCTCTTGAAAACCTCAAATACCTGGCTACATATACGCCATCAGACATCCATCGTATTTTAAGTGGTGAACTTAGGAATATATATTAAACATTTAGATCATGCTTACTAACCGCATACCTGCTGTTCAACTCAACATCCTATTAATGCCTAATATTTAAAATACTCATCTAATCTTCCACATCAAAATCTCATACATGGAAACATATCAACATTTAGATGCAAATATTATTTAATTCATACAATAACATTTAATGTGAAAAATATACGCCTGAGAGCCCTTTACAAGATACTCACCTTGGAGATATTTTTATTTTAATTAAACCTCTACCATATTTCACTATAATAGATATAAATATATTTATATTATGCTATATAAAGGAAGCTCATATATTTCACATACGAGCCCCTAATAGATTACTGATTGATAAATTTTATAAAAAAATTAAGTAAATCGGGCTATAAAATTCCACAAAACGTTACCACCAAATTTAGCAGTCCATGGAAAAGAAATTGTCTAATAAAAACTTGTTAATCCAGACAATCTGGATCTTTAGTGAGATATTCATTGTTTACCCAAATATTAGTACCACTGCAATCAGGGTCAACTGTATCCCTCAGATCAAAAGGATCATTATTAAAAGAAGAGTTCGCAGAAATAATATTGAAGTTGGAATTAGTAAAAATAAGAACTATACCACCATCTTGGCTATCACCGTTGCCATTGTCGGTAGTTGTGTTCTGTGATATCACATTATTTGACGATCCTTCTATTAGAATACCAGCCCCCCCATTTCCACTTGAAGTGTTGTTAAAAACTCGTGAAAAACTATCATCCACCTGGATTCCGTCGGCAACACTACCTGTTACGGTACAGCCAGAAAAAGTATTGTAGTCATCATCCATATCGACTCCGACTCTACCACTATCAGTAATAACGCAGTCATTTATAGTATTGTAAATACTATCTATATCTATCCCATCATTAACACTATTAACAACTTCGGTACCAAGTACTTTGTGATACCCCTCTCCCTCTAAAAAAACTCCATCAAAACAGCCATCAATAACGCCTCCAGTGAGGGTGGCGCCATTGCCTTCTATTCGAATTCCTGCACCACCTAGGTCTCCTCCTGTAGTACAGGTCAGGGAATAGTCGCCCATATTTAAGCTGCCACTTGGGCCGACAATAGTAAGTGCATCAGGTTCATCGGTTGTTAGATCACAAGATAAGTCCTCAGTGAGAACTTCTGCAGTTGTAATTACATCGCCACAAGCCACTTCAGCCAAAGTAATTGATGAATATGAAGACGCCGAAAAAGCTATTATTGCTAATAGTGCCACTTTATCTACAGACTGCTTAATTTTCACATCCAACTCCTATCAGTTCAGAAAAAAATAATATACCTCAGCACAGAGATACTGAGTCCCCTAAGTTTGGATGCAATAATAACTTCCACCATAAGAAAAATTGCCCAAAATAATTGACGTCCGAATGTATAAAAAACTACGTCATTCTTTTGAAGAAACTAGTGCAGCTATATCGATAGCAACGATTAAATACAGAATCTTAATCTGGCGCAATTACTTTCTGATGATTACTAGCATTTAACCCTAAACACCATACTCTGATCCAACTTTGGAAAGTACGATTTTATTCGCCAGCTAGTGCATGCAGCTTATTATGAAAAACTTAGGTTATTTATATAAAATTTACTCATGATAGAAGTACTAACTCCGGGAAACTGTTACTTAATGTTCGGTCATAAAAAGGAGTTATCATGTACACCAAGGCTGGTATTTACGTCGCTCTATCTTTATTTGTTGCCACAAATTCTTTGGCTGAAGCAAATAGTACATCACTGTATCAGTAGGGTAGCGCTAACAGTGCCACTACTGACCAAAGCGATATTACTAGTATTCACTACCAGATTGACGATAGCAACCAGGGAAGTTCACTACAAAACTCCATTACGAACAGCCATTTTAACTATATCCAGTTAGGCCATCAAAATAACGCCCAAAGTGTTCAAATTGACTCTGAAAATGCTTCTATTTCTGTCTATTAAAAAAGCACAGAAAATTCTGCCACTAGTTCACAAGGTAATATTATCAATGGAGAAATGCAATTTCATCAGATAGGACTTAGTAACAAACCAACAATAATAGATTTAAACAGTGGCTCTAATAATAGTACAATTTCTGCTCAAAACGGTGATACCAATCAAAACCAGGTGTTTATTAGCACGACAAACTCGGCAATAGACTATATCAAGAAAGTTGGTGCGGACAACCAGGTTTTTCTAATTCACAGTATTAGTGATAATGACAAAGTAGAGATTATACAAGCTGGGGCCAGGCAGACTATCGATATTAGTCTTATCTCTACAGCTAATAATGAGGTCATTATTAATCAACTCGGCAGTAGTAATATTAAAACAGTGAATTTGGGCGGCACAAGTAGCGAACTGCAACTACTGCATGAGGGATATATTAATAGTTTAAACGTCACTTAGAGTGGAGAAGAGACTCACCTCTACACTCACCAAATAGGTAGCGATCATGGGCTCAGTCTAACCCAGAGTGGGAGACAAAATACTGTCGAACTCTCCCCAATTGGTAGCAATAACTTTATACAAATGATGCAAACTGGGGGTTAATAGCAGTGCTGACATACTACGAATAGGTGGTGACAACAGCGCAAACTACCAGCAGCAATAACCTAGCCCTTTCAAGGTTGTCTCGAAAGCTGTGCTGATCAGTGAGCTGATGTGATCATCAGGGCGCAACCTCCCTATATTCTTGTCAATCTATAAAATATAGATCAGCCCAGTACGTAGTCAGTCAAAACACAAACTCGACTTTATTCCTAACTTTGCCAAACTAAATTCTCATAGCTACATACCAATTCATCGACAAAAATTAAAGTAGCCTTTGATTGATCTGACGCTATAAATCAAATGGCTAACAACCCAACCTATGGCTTTAAACCATATCATCGTGTAGTAGAGTGATATTTTTTATGTACTAGCCTCCACTTAAGATTCCCAATCATTATTGACCGCACATAATTTTTCGTAGAAACACGAAAAACACTCTGCCTTTATATGGATGTTAAAGGCAGAGTATATGCTTACCACCCAAAGTCCAAATTGGTAAAGGAGTTATCCAATGAAGACCTATTCCCTTATAGCCACGGCCTTATCCTTTATGATCAGTGGGATTTCCTATGCGGAAAATACTGTCATCCAGAACCAGATGGGTACAGATAATAACGCGACAGCTGATCAAAGTGATCCGACCGTATTTGATAACCTTATTGTGCAAACACAAATTGGTGATAACAACGACGCTGATGCCAGTCAAACTAATGGCAATGTCAGCGGCGCCATTTATCAAACACAGCAGGGAGATAATAATAGTGTCACCTCGACACAAGATGCCACAACCAGCACTACGGCATCAGCACTCCAGGTCGGGGATAACAATATCGTTTTAGCCAGTCAGGAAACCGCTTCAAACGGTAGCAGTGAAATCCTCCAGAATGGTGACACTAACTTTGCCAGCTCTGAACAAACCTCCTCAGATTCTGATTCTATTTCAATCAGCCAGTATGGCGATCAAAACCTGGCTACTAGTACTCAGGATACGAGTTCCAGCAATATTGTAGTCATTACCCAATCCGGTGACTTAAATATTTCAACTACATTGCAAAACACAGCAAGCTCTGGTAACAGCGCTACCACAATTCAATTCGGGCAACAAAATGCTGCTGGGATATCTCACCTTAACTCCTTTACCAATTCGGACTTGATAAGTCAGGTTGGTGATTTCAACAATGCCTCAATTAACAGAAACACCTCAAGTTCCGATAGTGCTATCGTAGTACAGTCCGGAGACTCCAATTTTGCCAGTGCTACTAGTTTTGATACTGCAGACAATATATTATCCATCTACCAATATGGGGATAATCAATCAGCGGTTGCCACACAAAGTAGTGCTTTTGAAAGTAACATTTATATTAGCCAAAGTGATGACAATAATATGGCTTTGGCAACACAATCAGGAGCCAGTGACAACATTGAAATTTATCAGTCAGGCTCATCCAATATGGCTACAGCCTTACAGGCGTCGACTGACAATAGCTCCAATATTATTTCCCAGGACGGTACACAAAACAATGCTACTGTCACACAAAGTGGTTCATCGGATACATCCTCTGTTGAACAAATTGGAAATATGAATATGGTTTCAGCCAGCCAAACAGCCTTTAGTGGCTCCCTAGATATCATTCAAGATGGTGACGAGAACGATATTATTTCCACTCAAGATGGAGATATGGAAACTGCGTCAGTCCTACAGGCAGGCGATTTAAATACTGTTGAGCTAGCCCAGAGTGGTATGCAAAATAACGCCACCCTATCACAGGATGGCAGCAGTAATTTTCTTTCTGTTACTCAAACCGGCTTTAATGACACAATTAGTGTTACCCAACTAGGTGACGGGAATAGTGCGACCTTTATCCAATAGTTTCCTCCCAATGGATAAAGGCTACACCAAGCCTTTTCAAGTACCCTTATGTTTTTATGTAAGGAGCTACTTCAAATAACTTCCAGAAGTGCCTTCATTAGAGATTTTGCAGTTAAGGAGTATTTATGAAAATCTCAAGTTTAGCGCTAACTCACCTTGCATTAGCTATTAGCTGTACTGCAGTTGCTGACAATAATTTTGTAATCCAGGATCAGATTGGAATTGGCAATACTGCCACAGCCAATAATGCTCAAACAGATGTTAACAACAGCACAATTATTCAAACCCAAATCGGTTTCAATAATAGTGCAGACGCCTTACAAATTGACGGTACATTCCTTAGTACTATTATTCAACTCCAAATTGGGGATGCCAATGATAGTGAAACGGCCCAGGAGAATACGACCAGCAGCGAGATAAATTCTCGACAGCTAGGGGCCAGTAACAGCGTTAATGCCGGTCAAGGGACTGTTACCGACAGCATACTCGCCGTTAACCAGTTTGGCACATCGAACACTGCCAATTCACAGCAGGTGGTAGCTGACGCAATTTTTTCACTGGCTACACAGGTAGGTACACAGAACTCTGCTGTGATCTACCAGGAAAACCTAAATTCTGGATCTGGTACTTTACAGCAATTCGGAAGTTTAAATACTGGGAATATACTCCAGCTTGCTAGTGGTAACCCCAACGCATCCCTACTACAAATAGGTCTTCAAAATACGGCCAGGGTTGACCAACTGAGTGTCACTGATTCTTTTACCTTCATTAGCCAGATTGGAGAAAATAATGATGCCCAAATCAATCAAATAGATGCCGCAGCAGATAACGCCCAGATAGTTCAGGCTGGAGCAGAAAACTCAGCAGAGGCGACACAAGATATCAGCAATTTTAATACTGTTTTTATCGCTCAGGTCGGCACACTGAATACAGCCACAACCAACCAGAATATTTCAGAGAATGGTACTTTAATTGTAACCCAAGCGGGTTCGGCAAATAGTGTCGAAGCAGATCAGAATACCGATCTTAGCAGCGCACTTATTATTCAAGCCGGAGACCAAAACTCAACAGCTACAGATCAGGTGGGGGCTGATGTAAATCTGACAGTTACCCAGTTCGGCTCTAGCAATTCAGTCACTCTCCAGCAGGACGGCGCTCTCCTCGATGCGACAACAGCACAATTTGGCACAACCAATGAAGCCGTAATTGCTCAGAGTGGTTTAGGTAACACACTAACATTGTTACAAATCGGCGATGGGCACTATAAGGAAATATCACAAACCGGAGTAGACCAGTCATCCTTTACTGTTCAAATAGGCAGCTCAAACTTTGTCAGTGTTATGCAATAGTTTTAACACTGAGAGGCTTCAAACAGGGGCAGTATTAACTCTGGTACTAATAAAAAAGTGACCTGGCTGCGGGGGAGAACCAGGTCACTGAAAGGGTTTGGGTGGGGGCTATTCGGCCCCCTGGTTTTTAGTCTTGGTAATCGATGGTCATATCAAAGTTGCCCTCAACACACTTGGCATAGTCGCCCTCATCCAGTGCTGAGTAGGCAGTCTGGTAATTCACCAACTGACATGCGTAGCTCTCATTATTTGGGGTATCTGCAGACCATCCCCAATCTTTATCCCAGTAAATATCCAGGGATGCTGCACCACCAGTCTGGAACTGCCCCATATTGGCACAACCGAGTTCTTCATCTGCCGGAATTTCTACACCGAAGTATTCCGCTGTGCTCTGGTAGTACTCGATCCGATACTGTGAGCGGTAGTCTTCAGTACCAGAACTACATTCGATCGCACCATTAATAATATTGGTGGTAACACCGAATCCAGCAGTCAGGTTATTGGCCAGATCCACACTGTTCGGTTCCCAGGTGCCATCGATTATGTGCAGGATACTTGGCTTTGGTGGCTGTGGATAAACGAAGAAGAAGATGGAGCTTGCCAGATTCAACCAGGTATCCGCTACCAATTCCGGGGCTTCCAGCAGGGTGTAAATATCGCCATACATCGCTTGGGAGAAGGGACCGTAGTTATAGTTCCAGCTCAACTGCTTGGCGCCGCGGCCGAAGTAACTCTTGTAGCCACCATCACTATTGATCGCACAGGGCCATGCTTCTGCTGCCCAGCTGCTGCTGGCATCACAGGCGCCGTAGCCACCGGAAGTATCTTCAGTCCAGCCAATTTCCCGCAACCAGTATAGGCCTTGGCGCCATTCCGGAACTTCCCAACCTGTTGCGTGGGCACCGGTTTCCTGGGCGTAGTGTGCAAACATGACAGCCATCGACTTGCGACAGATCGCTTCGGCATCGCGGCCATCGGTATAGTCACCACAGAAAGCTGGGAACTTGGCTACGGCTCGGAGGAAATTGGTGTAGGTGTACTCTTCCGCTCTGAGGGCGAAAAGGTAATCCCAGTCTTCTTCAGACAGGATACTCTCAACGCGGAGGACATTTTCGGGGTTTGCACTGCGGCCAGGTTGTACCGCCTCAACCACAGCGTTGTCCCGGGTTTCGACAGTATCCTTTACTTCCTGAAGCAGGGAATCACTGCTGGTAATCGACTCTTCCGCAGCTTCCAGTTCACTGATGCCCATCACATAGCCATCGGCTGCGGCACAGCCATCCTGGCTAATGGAGACCTCGTCCACATCACTGGCTTGAGTGGAGTCAGAAGCCGTCAGCTGGAAGGTATAGGTTACATCGCTGTATACCTCAGACAGGGTCACAGAGGTGGCGCTGCCGGTATAGTTGGTCATCTTAACAACCGGGCCACTGGTTTGGCTCCAGATATAAGAGATGCCGCTGCCGCCGGTACTGCCTGAGCCATCCAGATTAACCGTTCCACTACAGCCTACATTGATACTTGAGGCCGAGATAATTGCGGTTACTGAGCTTTCAGAACCATCGGTATTATCATCATCGTCGTCTTCATCGGTATCGTCCACCGCGAGGTTTTGCACGGTTATCTGTGCTTCTTCAGTAGTGTCACCATCACTGACGATCAGGCTAAAGACATAGCTCACATCAAAGGTGCTTGAAGGTAGGGCAACAGTGGTAGATGCGCTGGTCGCAGAGGCAATATCTGCTTCAGGTGAGGACGGGGATAATTGGGCCCAGCTGTAAGATAAGTTGCCGTCGCCACCGGAGGCACTGGCATCAAGTGTTACAGTGCCACCACCGGTAATTTGTGACTGCGACACTGAAGCACTGATCGTAATGGGAGTGCTGTCAGAATTATCGTTGCCATCGCCGCTGTTGTCGTTATCGTCGTTGCCACTGCCGCTATCATCGCCACCGGTGCCGGTGTCATCATCGGAGCCGCCATCACTGGAGCAACCATCCGCCTCCTTAAGAAGCCAAGGGGAACCCCAGGTATTTTCAGCCGTTAATGCATCGGTGGGGTGGTCGTCACCATTAGCCCACCACTGGGCAACAAATAGGTCGCCGTCGTAACAAACTTCTTCGCCTTTGCGATAGTTTTGACCGGAAATATAAGTATCGGAGTCATCGGAGCCACCAGTGCCACCACCACTGCCGGAACCTGTATCATCATTGTTACCAGAATCCGTATCTCCGTTATTTCCGGTACCGGTATCAGTATCATCATCAGAATCGGTGTTATCACCATCACCGGAATTGGAGTCATCGCCACCATCGGTATCGCATACACCTGACTCTTCCAAGATCCAGGGGGAGTCCCAGCGGTTTTCTGCTGTCAGGGCATCCGAGGGAATTTGAGAAGCTGTTGCCCACCATTGAGCTTTATACAAGTTTCCCCCGTAGCAAACCTGGCTGCCACCGGAATAACTCTGCCCCGCAACGTAGTCGTCGGCGGGTTGTGCCGCACTCAAACCTTGAGCGCCCAGCATCAGCGCCGATGCTATGGCTGTGCGAATAAAAATATGGCTCATAGAATCTCCAATTGTCGTTTTTAGGGTTCTATTTAAAAACGCAGTTTTATGCGATGAGGCAACCACCGAACTGCCAGGTATTACTTGTAAAAATAGAGATTAAGAGCTCGTGTGAATGATCTGTAACGGATAGCGTTTGCGATTTGAGCAGTAGACAATTATGAAATTGTTTATGCGATCAAAGTCATTGAACTCAGCGAAGGGCAACATCCCCTCTCCCGTTATTATTCACTCGATTAAATGCAGCTGCCTTTGCGCCCCTTAAAAACCTTTACAAATACTTACTTTATTTTTGTACGCTGTTCATATAACCCCATACGTACACAGCAAATTCGATAAACCCCAGGGGGAATGGTTCCAGACATACAGAAAATATTTCGTGACCACCTAGACATAGATGATGTGCGCAAGTGGGCAAGTATTATTAAACGAGGAATTAATTACAAAAAATACAGCACAAGGGATTTATAAGCCTAAAATGTATCTTTAATTGGCAAATTATCCTAACCGATCGACCGGGAAGTATATGAACAGGGAAGAGATAGTTGCGACCCAATGTTACTTTGAGAACTTCTGTAGCCGCCTCCGTCATTATTACTGAAATAATGCACTTATTTTATGGGTAAATGAGAATAATCTCCCAATATCACTGTGACCCACAGTCAGCAAATAATAAACTCAATAAGTACCAACCTTCTAAAAAGTGACTTTATTCTCAAGTTTAAAGTACTTATATCCCATGGCATTCCCCCCACTTCATACGACACTTAAGTCGGCAATATCAGTAGTAATAAGCCGAAACTAGCAACCCTTCACCTTATCGACAGTATCAACTCATCGCCATAAGCCTCAAACAAATATGTATTTTGATTAGCTCAATATTGGGAGTTTTCTGTGAAGCAGCACCATATCCTTTTTGCGGTCATACTTCTTTTGCCAAGTATGGCTATTCGCGCCGACAGTAATACTTCCAATGTGGAACAGACCGGTGATGGAAATCTGGCAGTCACCGATCAAACCGACCCCTCCGTTGAAAATAACCTGATAGATCAGTCGCAGACAGGTAATACCAATTCAGCTGAAGCCATACAAACTGTAAACTCTTCATTTAGCTCGATAATTCAAACACAAACCGGCAACAGCAATGATGCCTCTTCCAGCCAGGAGGAAAGCAACTCCACAATGATGTTGATACAACAGGTTGGTGATAACCAAATTGCATTGAGCACCCATTTTCTCGCAGAAAATACTATCGGGGAGATTTACCAGGAAGGGCAATTGAACGATGCTGAGATGTTCCAAACTGACTCACTCAATGATACCGGCTACCTATTTCAATCAGGACAAAGCAATATAGGCTTTGTTCGCGCCACCAGTGGTGAATTCCATACAGGGTCATTATTACAAACAGGAACCTCAAATGACGGTGTCCTTATACAACTGCGTGGTGCCTTCTACACGGCAACAGTTACACAAAACGGTGTAGGAAACGAGGCGACAAGCGCACAGAATTTTGGCGAATCCATTATGAATGAGATAACCCAGAGCGGCGATGGCAATAATGCGACTGTGTTACAGATATTCATTGAAAATAGCTATGCCCAATCAAGTCAAATTGGATCAGACAATATTTTAAATACCCGACAAGAGGGAGAGTTTATGGATATAAGCACGACACAGATCGGTATGACTAATGAGATTACAGCAAATCAGGGTGGCTCTTTGAGTTTTACTACAGCTCAGCAAAATGGGCTGGATAATTTTATGGAAATTTCACAAGATGAGATGAATGGAAATATCACCGCTAATCAGGCGGGTAACGGGAATACCGGAATGATATTTCAGTAGTAATAGTAGGAGTAAACCGGGGGAACACTCACTTTCCGTTGACTTACAGAGAGCTTAATGTGCCCCCCCAAATACAAAGGGAAATACTTTAAGGGCTTTTGTGCCTGAGATTATTTTCTTTACACTTCCTCTCTGGCATACCTGCTACCTAATGGCCAACAAAAATTATACACTGATAGGTTCAAAACTTGGTGAAAACACTCTAAGTCGACCCTCACGCTTCTCCTCGCTAAAGTCACAACTGGTCAACCTAAACATCAATACATATTCGGAAAGGCAATGAGTATCGTGAATATCCCCTGGTAAGAACGCACTACAGTCACCGGGCTTCATTTGATAGCAGCCCCGGCTCACCAGTTGTTCACCGTCGTCTTGATTGAGCAAACCATAGGTAGACATCTCCACTTCACCATGTTGCACCGCGTAAAATACCCAGCCATTGCCATGATTATGTGGTGGACGATAGAGCCCACGAGGCTCAACATGAGCCAGTAAGATAAAACCCTTATCTTCATCCCGGTATAACTCTACACTGGGTTCTTGGCGACTGTGTAGATCAGCCAACCATGCTTCATCAGGATTTGATGCCGCCAATTTTCCCAGGGCTTCTCGACATCTCACAATTGATGAAGTATCAAGTCCCTGCCAATTCGCTTTAAGTGCTTCAACACACTGTCTCAAAGAATTCGTCACTGATTGGTCCTCCTAAAGCTCTCTCGATATCTTGTTGAAAATTACTGCGAATCCACAAATTCAAGATACAACTTGAAGCCAGCTTTAAGTCAACCAGATCTGTGCCTGTATTTTTAGCTATTTAAGTCGTGGGTGAAGTGTAAAAGCGTTGGCCTGGAAAATAGGAATAAATCAGGAAATAGAGATGGGTATTAATAGCTCCAGCAGCTATTAATACCCGCGAGTGCTCACTAAAACGAAGCACTCGCTAATGGGTTTACTTTATAGCTCTGGAGGTAATCGTTAATTTTGCGTTTTGGAAGCAAGCTTGCTGGCAAGAATAGACACGATCTGTATTGTTAATGCGGTTAATAAGAACACTGATGCCAGGCGATAAACGGCATTGAGACCATCCGCTATCTGCGACGGGCTCATGTCTTGCAGGGGCTGGCTGGGTACAAGCCCTACAAAAATCACACTCATCACTGAAGCTCCGGTCAATAAACCCAAACCTCGTGAAAGGCTGAGAAACCCGGAAATACGCCCACGAACTTCGGCCCGGGCGCTATTCATGGTCATGGTATTAACTGTCGACAGGTAAGTTCCGTAACCCATTGCCATAGTGACGGAAAAAACCAGATAGCCTACCAAGCCCTGCTCCACCCTGAGCAGCCCCATTCCCATGGCTCCACAAAGCAAAATTAACAGACCCAGTAATACGATACCCCGACTATTGAATCGATCCACGGCTCGACCGGCAAGATTTGAACAAGCAGCCACCATAAATGAACCGGTTGTCATCACCAGCCCTGCGATAAAAAGGTCCAGATCCAGTGCCAGGGTCAAATAAAAAGGCCCTACAATCAGGCTACTCATTACCGATGAAGCCACCAAAAAGTTTCCAGCCACATTCGCCAAGAATGTCTGCTTTCCAGAAGACTCCGTAAATCCTTCACGCAGGGGTTGCACTTTCTGCCTGAAATAAAACAACCCCACACCAAATATCACCGATAGAGCGATAGCAATGCCATTAACTGCGGAATATCCCTCTCCCAATGGTTTAATTGCCAGGGTATAAAAAACAATGCTAAAGAACAGGAATGCCGCAGCCATGTAACGTTTGAATCGACTTCTGCCATCAACAACTTCGCCGACTATGTTTTCCGGCACAGTTCGATATGCCAGGAAAAACACCCCCAATCCCACCGGCACCACCAGCCAAAAGATGGCCTGCCAATTCAGATTTTCGACAATCAAGCCGCCCACGATAGGGCCCATACCAGTCCCAACCGCAGACAGACTGCCCAGTAATCCAATTATCTTTCCCGTTTCACTTTTATCGAAAACGTCGCTGGCAATAGCCATAGACACAGCCACGAACATCGCGGCACCGACCCCTTGTATTGCGCGGAAAAAAACCAGGGTCCAAACATTAAAAGACAGCGCGCAAAGTAATGTCGATAAGGTGAATATCAATCCGCCACTTAGGAACAATTTCCTGCGACCCAGCTTGTCGCTGAGACTGCCGGCAATAGGCAGGGTCGCAGTCATACACATCATGTAGGCCACGGTAATCCACTGAGTATTACTGAAGGAAGCTCCTAAGCTTTCGATTAATACAGGCAGCGCCATATTAATTGCGCTGACTCCCAAGGCTGCGAGCAAGGTCGCCAAGCACAAGGTGACCAGGACTCCTCTTTTGGAAACCTGAGCAGCCTCTTGGGAAATTGGATCTTCGGAATAACTTTTCGCGGTGTGCATAAGCTGAACTTTGACTTGCCAGTAATGACGCGTGAAACTAGCATACAACTTCAAGTGAGCTTGAGGTCAATAAGCGATGAATAACAGGGAAGAACTGGATATACGCGAAGTCTCCAAACTGTCGGGACTCCCCTCTTCCACACTTCGGTATTATGAGGAAAAAGGCCTGATAAAGTCATGTGGTCGTCGGGGAATTACCCGGATTTTTAAAGCCACAGTGATAGAACAGTTGTCCCTTATCTCCCTTGGCCGCTACGCCGGTTTTTCCCTGGATGAAATTGGCGAGATGTTTTCCTCTAGTGGCAACCCCGCTATCGACAGGGAGCAGCTCCTCGCCAGGGCCGACGATCTGGAAAAGAATATCCGCCGACTCGAAGCTATGCGCGATGGGCTACGCCATGTGGCCAACTGTCCCGAGGTCAATCAGCTGGAGTGCCCCAACTTCCAAAACCTGATCAGGAAAGCGACCAAGTTACAGCATAAGGAAGACAGGAAACAGAAGCGACGCTGACAGAATAGCAGCGAATAAAGTCAGGAGACACTAAACTCTGTCATCATTCCCGAGTCCTCGTGTTCCAAAACATGGCAGTGCGCCATATAGGGCATATCCGGCATCGCCGGCAGCGGGAAACGAACAAATATTTCCGCTTTGCCGCCATCGGATATGGGCATCGTATCTTTCCAGCCACGCATATAGAGTGGCGGTTCTGCATTATTGTATTTCGTGACTCGAAACTGGCAGCCATGGATATGTACCGGGTGTAGCATTCGGTCCTGTCCTTCTGAGATCTCCCAGCGCAGGTCCTTATTCCTCGCGACCTTAAATCCAGGCTCGGTAAATGCAAAGGAAACCCCATTAATCGCATTCGCAGTTAGCTGCTCTTTTAACGGCAATGCCGGCCCCTCAGTAATCAGCTTCAATACCTTAGCCACCACTTCGGGGTTGGTCGTACCGGCGGCAACCATCTGCGGTAGCCCCGTTGCACCAATCACTGCTTGCGCCTGATTCTGTCGGTTCATTTGCATCACCAGCTTCTGACTGATTGGTGGCAGGTTTGGGGGAATTGTCGGCAGGGATACCAGGCTCTCCGGCAACTGTCCTTTTCCCTCAGATGTTCCAGGCACCACACTGAGAAAACTGTGGGCCTGATCAAATGGCGGCAGGCGCATTATTGGCTGGGGCACTGGCAGTGTTTGGAAGTCGAAAGGCTTGCCATCGCGGGTGTCGATCATTACTTCGTAGCGCTCTCCCGCAGCAATAGGCAGTACATCCACTTTCACTGGTTCCGAGAGAAAACCGCCATCGCTGGCGATCACGTAGAGTGGACGCTTGTCACTGGTGGCAAGCCGATAGTTGCGTCCGTTGGAGCCATCCAAAATACGAAAGCGCACCCAGCCTTTAGGTGGCCTGACCACCGGATTAATAACGCCATTAACCAGAAGTCGATCCCCACAATAGCCCGCCGCAACCGTCACTTCGTTAAAGCGATGGAAGAACTGACCATCATCGGTAAAGCGGCGATCCTGAATCACTAACGGAATATCGTCCACACCCCACCGCGAAGGTATCGGCAGTGCATCGCTTTCTTCATCATCGATAATAATCAATCCCGCCAGGCCTTTGAGTACCAACTCGGCGGTTGTCGGGTAGAGGTGGGGATGAAACCATAAGGTGGCGGCGGGCTGGATTATGTTCCAATCTACGGTCCAGGTTTCTCCAGGCTTCAATGGCATATAGGGGCCACCATCGGCATTGCCGGGTACGATCAGTCCATGCCAATGCGCGGTTACATTTTGCGGCAGATGATTGACCACGCTGACGGTTACTTTCTCGCCCTTGCGCACCCGTATCGCCGGACCTAAAAACGGACCATTGAACCCATAAGTACGTGTAGTCACCCCCGGTAGGAAAGACTGCTTGCCCGGGCGCGCTGCCAATTTAATCCGGCCTTGCCTATCTGCACGCAACTCCGGGGGAATTGGTAAAGCCTGACGGCGACCCTTCTGTGCCTGGGCAGCTTTGGATGTCGACACCCCTGTTAGCAAGGCCGCCCCCAATGCGCCAGTGGCAAAACAAAATTCCCGTCGCGACAATTGAGCCATTGGCTCACCTCCCTATGCGCCATAGTTTCAAGTGTCTAGGGCACTGGTCATTTTTATCCCCAGAAATCTTAGACGGCTTATTCCCATGGCCCAGTAGTATATTGCGACAACTGTGCACTCAATACAGAGTGGTACCCCGGTGCACAACTCCGTGATCCACAGCTCTTGTGTTCTAAGCGAACTCGGTTAACCTTGCCCACGAAAAGTTAGTAGCGAAAATAAGAAGAGTAATCCCTATGCCGTTTCTTATTCTATCCATCCTTATTCAGGCAGCTTTTGTAATTCACGTGCTCAAAACCGGGCGCAACACCACTTGGATTTGGGTTCTAGTGATGCTGCCCATGGCCGGAGTTATTGCTTACCTGGTCCTGGAAATCCTGCCGGAATTAAACCAGTCACGCAGTGCCAAAAATGCGCGCAGGACGGTACGGGAAACACTAAATCCCAATCGGGATATCCATCAGGCTGCACAAGAGTTGTCCCGTTCCAATAATGTGGAAAACTCTATGCGCATGGCCGATGAATGCGTGAAGCGCGGCCTTTATCACGAGGCAAAAACTCTCTATGAAAAGTGCCTTCAGGGGATTCATCAGGATGACCCTGAGCTGATGTTTGGGTTGGCTCGCTGTCAGTTTGCTCTCAATCTGTTTGAATCGACCAAAGAGACACTGGATCAATTAATCGAAAAGAACCCCGAATTTAAAAATCAGGATGCTCACTTGCTTTACGCTCGTACACTGGCGGCATTGAAGCAAGTCAAAGAGGCCTACCACGAGTATGAAACGCTGTACCAATACTACAGCGGACCAGAAGCGACTTTTTACTTTGCCTTATTCTTGAAAGATCAATCCCAGGTGGAAAAGGCCAATGTCTTGTTCAATGAAATCCTCGATAAATCCAAAACACTGGGCAAGCACTACAAAGCGACTCATAAGCAGCTGTTAAAGCAGGCAAAACTGGAAGTATCCTGAACCAATCGCAACATTCGGCTCAATGGTAAAAAGGCTCCCAATATGATTTTGGCGGTAGATGTAGATTACCGGGACCCCGGAGCAATGGTAGCCGGGGTCGGCTTTGAGGATTGGTCAGCTCCTGACCCCGAGCAACTATATCTCAGTCAAATAGAGAGTACCTTGGCCTATGAGCCCGGTGCTTTCTACAAGCGAGAACTCCCCTGTATCCTCACCCTAATCGAGGAGCACAGGATAGAAGCAGAACTGATTGTTATCGATGGTTATGTATTTCTCGGAGGGGAACAAAAACCGGGTCTGGGTGCCCATCTCTACTCTGCTCTCCAGCAGGAAGTTCCCATCATCGGTGTCGCCAAGAAACCGTTTAAGGACACCCCTGTTGAGGCGGAACTGCTGCGGGGAAAAAGTGTAAAACCGCTGTATATCAGCAGCCTCGGTCTCCCTTTGCCGGAAGCCAAAAAATTGGTGAAAAAGATGCATGGAGACCACCGTATCCCCACTTTATTGAAACGCGTGGACCGCGAGTGTCGAAAGTCCCCACGATAATTCTCGAGAAAATGAAAGGCAGTTATCGCCGCCATTTCCCAGTCACACCCCTGGGACTTTCTTCCTACATTTTCAATACTTATTTCTCATATCCTACCCCTTCGATGCCAGCAATAATTTTTCTATTCGGCGGGAAATAGCTACTGAAAGTAAAAGCTACCTGGCATCCGTTTATCCCATAGGGATAATTTGGCGCTTAGATAGACGGCTAGCAGTAGCTAAGATCCCATACTGATGTATTCGGCTCGTAGTTTTTGATGTCTACTTGTGAAGTGCGAGTGGACGATATCCATTAGCAGCCCCGAATGGGCTCCTTGGAAGTTTTGTAGTAAAGGAGTTACTCATGAAGTTATGCGCCAGTATTGCGACACTCGCACTGGTTGCCTTTAGCGGCAATGCGCTGGGCACCAACTCTACTGACTTGGAACAAATCGGTTCAGGTAACACAGCAAATTCCGATCAAACTGAAGCGGGTTTCGGCAATACTATTATCAAACGCCAAATAGGTGATACTAATACCGCTACCGCCACTCAAAGTGGCGGTGTTATTAACAGTAGTATTCAGAGTTCCCAGATCGGCAGTCAAAACGAGACCACGATATCTCAATCCGGTGGTGCTTCTCTAAGCGCAACCAATACACAAATCGGATCGCAAAATACTTCCGAGATCACCCAAGAACTCTCTCTCGACAGCCAGGTCTCTATTCTGCAACTCGGTACCTCCAACGCTTCCACTATCGAACAGCGCTTTGGCAGCGGTAATACCATTACCAATATCCAGGACGGAGACAGTCACTTTTTTATTGGTCGCCAGGAAGCCAGTGCTAACGGCAGCATTTTTGTATTCCAGGACGGCGAAAGGCAAAGTGCCGTGGTAGAGGAAACCGCAGGCAATATAGGCAGTTCCGTTTTAATCTTTCAGTTTGATCGGGACGACTTCGCCACCGCCAGCCTGGTTGCCACAATCGATGGCACCTTGGACATACTGCAGGATGGCAGCGATATCTATGGCGGGCTCGCACAATTTGCCAGTGTCAGCAGCAGTATGACCTTACGGCAAACAAACAATCGCCACTTCGCCTTTGCGACCCAAGTAGACAGTCTGTTCAATGACCTTCTGATTATCCAAAGGCTCGGCGATGCCAATATCACCTCGATTACCCAAACCGGTGCCTTTAATACCCTTGAGTTGCGCCAAAATGGTGGGGGCAACAACGCGGCTTTAGAACAATCCGCACTGAGTAGCAGTATCGATATACGCCAGACCGGTACCACCAACCAGATTACGGGTTCCCAGCTGGGTGCCGAATTCAACTCCATGAACAGCGAACAGTTCCTGATTGATAATGTGGTTGTTATTAATCAAGGCGGCTTCCTGATCAGCGCGACCAATGAACAAACCGGGTTGCAGAATGTTGCCAATATCGAGCAGGCAGGAACAGAGGTAGATATATTCACCCGTCAGTTGGGTTTCGATAACCGGGCAACGTTCGAACAGGCTGGTGAGTCTCTTTCAATAAGCTCCCGACAATTTGGCGATAGTAATAACATCACCATCACCCAGAGCGGTGACTCCAACTCAGCCTTTAGCCTGCAAATTGGTAACAATCACACCAAGGAAATTACCCAGACAGGTTCTAATGGTCGCGCTTTTAACTTCCAGATCGGCGGTGAGAGTAATACCGGCGTAATCATCCAATAATTTTAGCCAAAATTCAGAAGCCCCCGGTAATACACCGCGGGGCTTTCGATTGCGGTCGCTACAGGAAAAAGAAGAAGGGAAAAGTCGTTGTGCAGCCCCGCGAGAGCGGGGAACAACTAGGATGCACTCCGACAACTTCTCCATCGTCGGTTTATCCCCGAGCATTCAGGGAACACCTTGCGCAGAGCACAAAGGCCATGCCTTATCCGGTTTACCCCTGTACAAACAGGGAACAGTCGCGCAAAAGGAGCGCGATCATAGCACACCCCCATTGCATCCCCGAGCTTTCGGGGAAACATTTTCAGAGCTAATCTTCGTACGCTATCGGCTACGGTCCAGCCCCGCCCAGCGGGGGAACAAACTCAGGCGTCGGCACAACCCAACCCCACACTCGGTTTACCCCCGCAGCAGCGGGGAATAGCCGGAATAATTACCGTGCAGCTTTGACGATTTTCCACGGTTTAACCCCGCCTGGGCGGGGAACAGCCTCAGTTAAGATCGCCTTATTGCGCAATTACCGGTGCAACTCCGCTTATGCGGAGAACCTATTCGGAAAGGAGTGTATAACAGGATACCCTCCGGTTTAGCCCCGTATATACGGGGAACAGTTTGAAGCTGGCTTGACCATCATCTCACCGGTCGATTTATCTCCGCTGATGCGGGGAACTCTCTAAGTCTGCCTATTTGCTATCCGCTAAAGCCTTAGTAGTGTTGCCGGCACTTTTGAATTCCAGCCCTCGCTCTCAAACACTTCCAGCTGTATAACAACTCTATTTATCCCAATCAGATTCGGCGGATTAACATCAATCCACAGCCAAACGCTTTGGCCGGTCCCATACCCGCAAAAATATTTCTTATAAATAATTCGGGTTCAGTAACCAAAAGCTCTCCCCGGTAATCCACGGAGCTGAAACCTGCACCGCGCTGCTTTTTATGTAACAAATTCCAGCGATAGCCATTGCAGTGTAGCTTTGGTGGGTAAATATCAAATCCGAGGCGTGCCCCCCGGTGAATTAACCAGCTGCGGGCGGCAGTTTGGCTGATATCCTGTAACCGGGTTTCAATCTGCCCCTGGTCAAACTGCTCCGGCTTTTCCTGCACCAAGCTCTGCTTCAGCTGCCCTTTGCCACCTTCAACAGGTAAACCATGCAATTCGCACTGCTCCCTCAACCAATGGTATTGGGCATCCATCAGCACATCGTGCCGCTTGCCGCGCTTTTGCCCTTCAGTTTTACGAGCAACTGTAGGGTTCGCCCGCAGGCGGAAGGCCAGCCGATCGCCGGGGTTTAAGCGGGGCTCGAAGATTTTAGTCTCTACCAAAAATATCGGATTGTCCTGCGCAGGCCGGACTTTAGACAGCAGGTAATACACCGGTAGATTGCGTTTGCTAAGCAGCTGTTCCCGCGAGGATTCCTCACGAAATAAAAAACGCTCATCACCATCAAAAAGATCCCACAAGATTTGATGAATACCGTAGCTGTTTTCGCTGAGCAACCGTGCCAGCTGCTTCTGCACCGCCAGCGAGGGAGATAGTTGAACTCTGGATAAATACATAGCCGCTCCCTTATGACTGCCAGAGATTTTCAATACGCGGCTGGAACTGCCAGCGCTTGCGAGATAGGGGCTGATCGAGACGGCTAAGCCGCTGTACAGATCCTGCTGAAAACACTCCATCTTCCGCAGAGAAATCATCCAAGCTACCCTCCCAGTAGTAACGACAACTCTCTTCAGTGGGCAACCAGCGCTCCTGCCGGGCCCATTCCGGTTGGTAATCCAGCAACTCCGGGGATTCATAATGATCCAGGGCGCTGCGGAAATTATCCGCACCAATCACCCGTGCGGCAGTGGGGGCTGAAAGGGGAAATGCCTTGCGCCCCAGGTAGAGGTGATACTTTGGCCGGGCCAGGGCTTCACACAGCTCCGCCAGAGACCAGTTAGCCTCTTCACAGGATCTAAGGGCCACTATCGCCTGCGCATCCACCAGATACTCCCTGCGAGATAACAGGGTTCCCAGACGCGCTTTCCCTACAACCAGCTCATCCCGGCGCGTATGGTAGCGGCGCTTGCCAGCGGAATCTGGGACCTGTACCGTGTGGAAATCCTTAAGCAAAGTACCGACATTCAGCACCTTTACCGCCTGGCGATATTGCCGGGCCAGGTTCTGATGTAAATCCTCTCGCTCCCGGGGTATCCCCAGTGCCGCACCAAATAGTCCCGCAATAGCGGATTTACCCGGATAGTGTGCGCTGTGGCGGGATTCCCCCACAGCCACTTCCCCCCAGGAAGCCAAGGCACCGTAAAGACGAAATACTAGGTATTCCATAGCGCCACCTATTCGCTGACAAAGGCCAAAAGTTCCTCGATATTACCTTCGCCAGTTACGGCATTGAGAATATAGCGGCTATCAGCACAATCCCCGTACACCTTATCGAAACTCTGCAATTGCTTTTGCAGTGCATCAATAGCGTCATGGGCGTAATCCTCGCTATAGCGATCAACCGGCTTCAGGTAGGCCGCAGAGAGAGAGCGCGGTTGCTGGCCACCGGCTTCGGCCACGACATATGAGGCATAGGCACGGCTGGCATAGCTGTTTTGTTTACCGCTGGGAGAAACTTTAAGGATTGTCTCAGTCAGCGCAGCTACAGCTCGATTGGCCAGGGGTTTATTCCCGCCCAGGTTTTCAATTAGCAGCTCTTTGTTAATGCAGATATAAGAATAAAATAATCCCGCAGCAAAACCCGCCTCTCCCAAGTGAGCGGCACCGGCATCCTCGCTGCGATCATTCAGGTCGTCTACCGCAGTAAAATAATCATCTTCAATCACTACAGAGTGAGCCGAGAGTGCATGGGCCACCTGGCACGCCGCTTCAACGTTATAGGTGGGCTTGGAAGCGAGCATACGGCCAAACAAGGCGATATCCACCGCCATGTTTTCCTTACGCAATAAATCCAACTCCGCCTTCTCCGGCTCCCGCCCCTCTTCTGCCAAGGTTTTCAGTAATGCATTGATCCCGTTTTGCTCAGCACTACTGAGGTGAACCAATTGCTCGATTTCCAAATCGGCCAGAGGGTTATCTTTTTCCGGCTTTTTTAACTTACCGAATTGCTCGGCAATTTTCTGTGCCCACAATTTGGCCTTTTTTTCAGAGACACCCAGATCCAATAAAGTCTCATAGGCCAGTACCCCTTGACGCTTGGTTCTGGTGCCAATTAGGCTATCCCCCTGCTCCGTAGCCAATACCTGCTGGAACAACTCTGACGTTCGCCAGTGACGCTTAAGGCTCTGGGAAGAGATTCGCAGGCGATCACAACCTCCCATCTTCGCTGTTTTTGGCCGCCCCAAGTCATCCCGGTTCAGGTTCGCAGGGGGATAGGCGGTCAATACATGCAATTGAATAAAGCGGCTCATAAATCTCTCCTTGTTGCGACCGTCAGGCCATCACATTACTTCGATTCATTTCTCAGGTATCTGATCAACAGTCACTGTCAATCGGTCTGGCTTTGCTCTGTGCTTAGTGTTGTTATGGGAATAGCATTTAAAAATTCTTTAGGCCCCTAAGACCCCTTTAATTTGTAATTCTCTAAATACTTCTCAGTCTGGTAATACGGCGTAGTAATCAGTTGCCCAACGCACAGTCAGGCGTTCCTGTGGATGCCGTGCTGGAATCGTGCGCATCTCTCTTTGCCAGTGCAGCAAATCATTGGCAAGAGAAGCTATATTGGCTCTGCCATCCAGCAGGGCCAGGGCCCGTACTATGCGGCGATAAAACTCGGCCGTATCGCGACTTTTTTGTAACTGAAAAAAGCGCAGCTCACTTAAAGGGGGGCGCCCGCCTCTCTCCCGGGGCATAGCCAGGGATCGGGCAAAGCTGACATCCATAGCCTCGCTGCTATCAATATCAATTGTTTTGCTCGTGTTATCAGCTTTTACGTGTGCAATTACTGTGGCTACCAGAGCCGCATCTTCGATACGAATTTGCTCATCTTTCTGCCAGCGCTCGGGCATATCCTTTAAAAAACGGATAAAGGCGGGAGTAGGCATTACATCCATAGGCTCTACCGCACGGCGCAAACGCGCTCGGTCGGCCCGGCCAGCTTTGTCATTGAGCCAGCGGTGCCACTCGCGCAGTCGGCTCACATCTGTATCGCTAAGATATTGATATCCGGCCATCACAATTCCTCCTGTTGTTGCTCAACTTTGGCTGTATTATCCAGAGTCTTTAAACTTGCCAGACTGGCGAGCTTATTCCTTAAAAGACGTCGCGCCCGAGTCACTCGCTGCAATTTCAGGTCTTCCGCAGAGCCCTCCATTGACCAATGGTCAAACTGCGCTAAAGCCGTTTTTCTCAGTGTGTGTGCCCAGGCAATAGCCACCGGTGCAGGTGTAAATTGGGATTTCTTGGATTCGAGAAATAATTGCTTGAGCGAGTGATAAAACTGGCTTTCCGTCGCCTGCCAAAACGCCTGATCGACAAATGAAAAATCCCCTTTAGCCTCATTAGGGTTATTAAACCAGGCAGCCTTGACCCTAAAGCGCAGCTCTTTCAAAGTATCTTTTGCAGCCGTTAAAAGCTGCCCTGCTAGCTGAATAAATAGCGACCGGTACTCGGGGGAAATAGGTAGTACTGGCATTTCCTGTTCATACCAGCAACGCGCTTTCATATTGTCCATGTCATAGCCAAATCCCCACAGGCGTACATCGACATTCAAATCAAGTTCTTCGAGAATTTCCGCATATTCCTCATGGAACAAGCGCACCGCACGGCTCGCTTCATCGCCATTTGAATGGTCATTCCACATAAGCCCCAACCAATGCCGATAACCGAGACCACTCTGTTGACCTTTCAAACTCAAGGGTGGGGCTTTTTTCTTGGGGTCACGTCGATAGGGCGTTAGGGGGTGAATCCAGGGACCCTCGTAATTAATGCCATAATTCTTAGTGGTATATTCCCGAATTAATTGACTCGTCTGCTCTCCACAAAGATCGCAGTAACCCTTGCCTTCTCTCGGGATATGGAAACGTATCCTGCGCGGCATACCCCAGTACATTTGCAGGGGATGGGTATCATTGGGAGACGTAGAGGAACCTTGTTTGTCAGAGAGGCGGGAGGGAGCGAGCCAGGGGAAGATGCAACTATCAGAGCTTTCAGACCTTGACCCAAATTCCTCTTGTGGCAGGATATTGAGCCACAATTTCTGCCAAAGGTTGGCATCATCTGCCTCTGGTATTATCAATGTGGTCAGAGGACCACCACCACGCAAACTGGTTCTATGCCCCACTCCTCCGGAGGGGGCGTTAATTTGCAAAGTAAACAAGGCACTAGCGGCACAGCTGGGACATACACCCTGCACCCTACCGCCCTTAATAAATAGATCCTGATTATCTCTACAGGTTTTACTGCCCGGCGCCTCAATCAGTAGGGCAGCAATCGACTTTGATTCCCCATCTCTCAGCTCCAAGTCCTGCATAAATGCAGGCCCGGGCTCTTGAAATAATTCAAAATTGGGAACGTAGCTTTGCAGCCGTGATTTTAGTGTTTCCTCTGTAGGCGCCTTTTTCCAGTAGACTCCCCAATCATCCACACTTTCAGGTGCAAAAGCTGTTTGCAACAGGCCGATTAAAAATTGGAACAGCGCCCCGCGAAAATCCGGTCGTACCGTACAAATATCTACGACAGGATTATCCACCTCGACAATTTGCCAAGGAGCAATTCTTTCCTGCATACCGCATCGCCGGATAATTGGCAGCCAGGAATCTTCAACCAAATTCACCACGATCCTCCCTGATCCAGTCTCCGCCCTCTTACTCCGTTATAGCCATGCTTTTTTCAAGAGCTAGAGGGAACAGTTACACTCAGAGCAGTGCGAGCGCCTCTGCCTCATTTTTGAGTGCTCAATCTCTCAGCGTCACTGCCGGGACACTAATTCCGTTACCTTATGCCACTCTGACTGGGGAAAAATGATCTGGCTCAAGTCTGGGCATCTTTCTCACTTTCCGCACCGGAAATCAGGGTAGCGCCTACTACCTCACACAAAGAAAAGTACTCAGTTATCGCATAGACCACACACAAGATAAGGGTATTAATCCCATTCGCCTCTCTATATGAGAGTATTCCTGTACAGACAGTTCTCCCGCCCTTTTAGCCAGCATCAGCTATTGATATCAATTGTCAATCAACAGATACAAAAAAGCCCCTTGATGGGGCTCAAAACTAGCGACAGATTCTATTGTGAAGGAAATTTAACGAATCGGTATTCAGCTCAATATAAGCTCATCACTTTTAACCGGCCGGTAGCTATCGGCACTGAATCGCCACTACTAAGCCGTTCAACCCTTACCGACTTCAGATAAAAGAAAAGACTTTATTAACTGCTTCTGACTCTGATACAGAGCTGACATCATTTCTATTAGATATGCGGTGATCCACTACTTTTGGTTGTATGGATATACTAGATTGGAGTTCAACTGCGAAAGTGCCGGCAATTATTACCGACACATTCATACTATTAACTAGAAAATTTCGTAGGTGAAAACTTTTAAATTTACATCTTCAATAGCCTCTAAATCACCCTGAATATCAACTGTCAAGGTATCGCACATATCCGCGGCAATTGAACCATTATCTATCGTTAAGACTACTTCATTGCGAAAATCTGAAATGGGCACATTCGTATAAATATTTTTATCGCCCCTATCAACCCCTATTGCAGTTTGAGTACCATCTTTGGCAACACAACTTGCCGTGATCGAAACGTCATACACATAGTCAAAAATTCTAGGATGATTTATAGTGTAGCAACGCTCTTCCCTATGGGAATAACGACAAACTACATCTGGCCTCAACCCTCCCAAACCAGATACAATCGCAGTAATATCGAAACTGATTTCTTGCGCACTATCACCCAAGATATCAATCTCAGCAATTCGCCGAGTATCCGAAGTATAAGAGTACTCAGTAACATTGTGCTTAACGCCGCTAATAAAAGTCATTTCTGCAAAAGACTGACTCGCTAACAACAAGGTAAACACCGACAACACAGACTTCAAAAACTTCATTTTTCACCCTTAAAAAATAATCGAGCAGGCAGTATAAATACCCAAATATTAACTAACAAGAAGATCCAAACAAAAAATTAAACTTATAAATACTTCAGCAATTACAGCAAAAAAACTATATATTCAGGCTGCATTCACACTCAGTATGCCTTACAAAAATCTCAAAAAATATAAATCAAAACTTAAATTAACCGATTATTTAATTTCCATTTATCTTTTCTCGCTACAAAATAACAGATCACAACATCCCAACCAAACGACAGGAAACCACTTAAAGAAAAACTTAGCTTTTATTTGAATATTGCCCCGCGATTAAAAAGCAATAATTAACAAAGCAAAGGAAACATCTATCACATCGCAGACATCGACAACATGTTTAAGACCCGAATGATATTAAAAAGCTAAAACAAACGAAGTAATAAAATATCAACTCAGCTAGCCTAAAGCTTATTCTCGATCTAATTACAGCTTAAGCACTCTTTTATTTTACTTAAAGTACATCACCTCGATTACAAGCTAGCTCCTGGGTTATCTCAAACTGGTTAAGTTGATTTCACTCACTCCAACCACTTTTCTTTATTACTGAATCTAGCATCAATACTCTTCAATCAATTTTCTGCCACCACTTGATCTACTGGTGGAGAAGAAGTAGCAGATATTGACTCCAACTATCCACTCTTTTCCTTATGATCAGCTGATACCCTTCAGAGTCGAAATCTGGTGACCTACCATCCTAAAGAGAAAGCAATATCAGGAACCAGCTCCGTTTTTGAGAACTAAGTCTCTCAGCGTCACTTTAGGGGCACTAACTTTATTACCGCATGTCACCCTGATTAGAAAAAATACCTTACCCAAGTCTGGGTATCTTTTCCAGCTCACTAAGGAAGTGTATGTACGGTTGGTTATCAGCCAAAAATCGACTGCTATTATATAAACTGTAAAATATTCAAGGTAATTGCATCAACTTCGGTTATTATTTTGATACTTAAACCCTTTAGTGCAAAGTTATTAGAAACAAATATTAGCTAATTACTTTTAGCACTCCTGCATTTAAACATTAAAAAAGCCCCTAAATAGGGGCTTTACGCTTACTTACTAAGAATTATTTAATCGAAATTTGGCACCAAAATAAGAGCTTCATTTTTTATCTCACCTGCATCCACAGAGACAGTCTCACCATTACTTAGCCTCTCAACCTCAACTGACTCTAGGGTAATCGAAAAGGCCTTACTTACGGGCTTTTCTTCTGGCTCAACTATGCTATTCGAAGAATCAGCACAACCACCAACAAAAGCAGCGATAACTAAAACAAAATAAAAACGCACATTGGATTTTAAAGGTTTCATATATCCACCAATTAATAGCAGTAATTCCGAAAAACTCTCTGAGGTTTTAAAATTCATACGTCACCAAAAACTGGGCCTCACCAACGGGCAACTGAAACTTTTTGAATAAATCTAACTTCAGATAGCCATTATCAATTGAAAAGAGACCATCGCCGATTAACTCCGAATTACTGGCAATTCCATTGTTATCCATATCCAAATACAGACGCACCCTCTGTATGTCCGATACTTCATCCAACTCACCATCGGCCTTGAGTGTGAGTGACTTCAGCATCGCATCAGCAGAGTCACTCTGTAGGGAGAAAGCCAACACCGGTGCCTCCTCCTCTAACTGAAACTGTGAATTCTCAAGTGCATAGGATTTTATATTTACAATAGGTTCTTTAACATTGAGGGTCGCGACAGCACCAGGATCGACAATAATACCATTCATCTCTCCGTCATCATCATTGAGGCCACCATCTACCAAGCTAAGCTGGATGCAAAAATGGCCCTCATGGAGCCCAGGCTGGTACTTCTCACTACCCGGCTCAGGACAATCACCCAATTGCCCCAGTGCAGAAGATACACGGTTAAATTCATCCTCAATAAAATCCACCCATCCAACACTTTGGCGATATTTCAGATAACGAGCACCTTCGAGTAAAGCGGCATTTAAAGGGACAACAATGTTAGCGCTTTCTCCAAAATCTGTATCGTAAATAACAAAGTCAAAAATACCATGCAGGAATTTATAGCTATTCTGTCCTGCCAAATTATCCTCAAAGAGATTATCTATATCCTCCAACGTAACCTGGCCCACTTGTTGACCGGCAATATAGGCACTATCACCAAGTCTCAAGCTTGTCCCTTCAGAGCTTTGCATCACTGCACCAGTTCTATTTACCGGCAGCTGGGAACGAACCGCTACCCTATCTAGATAGTCCGGTATTCGATCACCATCTAAATCTAAGAATCCCTCAACGCTGTCACTCAGCCCATCCTGATCAGCATCCTCATTATCGGACAATACAGGGGCACTACCATCCACTCGCAATATCAGCTTCGCAGTATCTGACAAACCACCAGAATCTGTAACAGTAACAGTAACTTCGAAAGCTCCCGACAAACCTGCTGGATCAAAGGTAAATACGCTTTCACCAGAGTCGTTGAGCTGAACTAGCTTTGGGCTATTCCAACTATAGGTAAATGGGTCCAGCTCATACTCATCTGTGACCCAGGCTTGAATCTCTGCCGGTCCCTGATCCTCATAAATTACAGCCCTGAACTGGCCAGCTTGAAATAGCTTTGCCGTAACTTTGGGGTAAAAGTTAAATGTAGCGCTAGGTATAAGTGGAATACTTGAAATAGCAACTAAACTGTCACCATCAGCCCAATCTTGGAAACTAATCGTTGACTCAATAACACAAAAGCTATCACTGTCCTCGGAGAAATCACTAGCACCGCACCCGTTATCAACTAAAGGGAAATTAGATAAATCAATAACAGATACTTCATTACCTTCTACTGGAGATTCGAAATTAATATAGGGTAATTCTATCTCAGCACCTGTTAAATCCAAGGTCATCACTACCGAACTGAATACACATGTCGTATCGAAGTCTCCATTGGAAATTGTACTAGAGTCAACCGCTTCGCCCGAGCATCCCTCACTAGGGTTTGCCGAGTCTTCTCCTGCGGGCATAACACCCATGAAAGAAACAACGGTATCAATTGTAGTAAGGTTATGTATTTCCGCCGATTGAGCGTGTCCCAGAAGGCCTGAGTGTTCATTTAGAATTGTAAATTCCCCTCCATAGAAGTTTATATATAAATTACTGATGGAATAGCCATTACCTTCAAAGGTCGAAGTAAACGGGTTTTCACTCGTACCGATTGGCTCCCAGCCCAAGCCCTCGTTCCAGTACTCATCATTCGCATCAACATAACTATCGCCATTGGTATCAAAATTCAGGTCTTTGGTCAGCTCAAAGCCATAACAGCCACTTTCTGGGCAACCATAGTTACTATTGTATAAAGTTGATCCGTCTAGGTTGTTACGAATCTCATTAAGGTCTTTGAAACTGCGAATCTCAATCAGACCATCATTATCAATATCAAGATCAGAAAGAGAGGCGTCAGCTGATACACCTTCCATGGACAGTAGCCCGACAAATATTACTAGCCCCCGAAGTGTCAAAAGCTTTTTGTATTTAGTGGTATAAGACTTCAATCGAAAACTCCTTTTTCTATTTTTACCAAAAATCTCAGCCGATTTTTAATTCACTTTCAGAACTCGTGCCGAGAATAGGGATCGCGAAAGGGAAGCAAAATAGTTACTAACTTGATACCGAGCAACTGGAGTAATCCAGTATCCATCCCCCCAAATAAACCCGCAACCGAACCTCCCGGAAAAGCTATTACATAGAATTACAGGTCTACTAGTGAATGTTTCCTGCCTACAAAATCACATCAACCACCGGTGAGCTCTGCAGATGACTTATAAATTATTGGAGAGGCACCTGGTCTTAAATGAGTGAGCCAGGAAGGGATATTCAAGGCTATGCAGGGCAACTCCTGACAAAGTGAAAGGTTAATATTTTTATTTTTTAAATAGTAAAAAGCCCGGACCAGCCGGGCTTTTTGGGTGATTCTGAGCTTCTTCGTTTCTTGATCAGTGCGGGACTTGAAAAATAATTTCTAGCTAGTGGTTACGGGACGTATAGGAAAGCACAACAAAAAAGTAACACCACTTTGAATCCTCCCTCTACTGAGGCGTCTCAACGACTGAGCGTGATACTGAAATTCAAGCGTGGCTTCACCTACTCCAAATCGACAAAGTGCGAGTTTACCTAATACTGAACAGGCAAGCCGGCTTTAGCAAAAGTGGTTATCAAAAGACCCCAAAGGGAGTCCAGAATCGCCCCCCTTACAACCCTTGGTGGTTGGCAAGGTCCAGGACTTCAAACAGTATGGACCACCAAGGCCGCACTATTCAGCTATGCATATGCGCGCTTGTAAAAATTTTCATTCGTCTTCGCTATACATACCAGAGTAAAGCCACGTTGAGAAACCGACGAATATTGCACCAACTACAAGATAGCCAATCACCCACAGCCATGGAAAGGCAAGAAGCCAGTGCAGGACATAAATTAGGACGAATATACTAAAACTTATAAACAAGCAACTGCGTAGGGTAGGCATAATTATTCCCTGGCTTAGTCAAATAGCTAGTAGTCCATATCGTTTCTTGCTGAAATGACTAGTTCCCTACTTGGCCAAAGTTGAGATCTAAAGCTGATCCCAAAGCTCAAGTTATATTGATTACATTACTTTGCGTATTGAGCACTGAGCGGAAGAGCCACATGCAGGGCTACCAGATATCCGTAAGCCACTAATCCTTGTCACTTGGTTTGGCTATGTTTGATTTAAGTACCTGTCAGAGCCATGGTGGTACTACCAGTTTCTAAATTGAACTAGGTAGCACCAAATGTAGCACCAGGTAGCACCGGGTGACAACGAACGAGAGCGGAGGGCTGCGTACCCTACAGATAGCAAAAAGCCCGGACTTACCGGGCTTTTTGGATGATTCCGAACTTCTTCGGATCTTGATGTGGTGCCCAGGGCGGGACTTGAACCCGCACGAGCATAGCTCACTACCCCCTCAAGATAGCGTGTCTACCAATTCCACCACCTGGGCAAAAATCTTTTACTGCTGTTCCTCACCTTCCTGGTTAGCAGGCTCTTCTGAGCCGGTGCTGTCTGCAGGAATCTGTGGGATATCGCCAGTTTCCAAATCTGTTTCGAGCTGCGGGATATCGCTGTCGATAGCCGGCAGTTCTTCGGCTGGGCCAATTTGCTGCTCCATTGCTGGAATTTGCGGGAGGTCCGCATCAACGTTGGCGCCTGCACCTTGCTTAGCCAGGATGGCCAGGCCGAAACTGGTGACGAAGAATACCGTCGCAAAAATTGCTGTCAAGCGGGAAAAGAAATTTCCACTACCTTGACTGCCAAAAACTGTCTGGGACGCGCCCGCACCAAAGGATGCACCGGCTTCGGCACCTTTACCTTGCTGCAACAAAATCAGGCCAATAATGCCTAATGCGGTCAAAACGTGTACAACTAATACCAATTTTTCCATTTTCTGGAAACTCTCTACCAGGGTCTAAACAACCCGTTATTCAGTATTCGCCAACCCGCGTGCTGTTAATTTAAACAGCAGCGCGACAAATCTCAGCAAACTCGCCGGCATCCAGCGAGGCTCCACCCACCAGGGCGCCATCAATATCTGCCTGGGCAAAAAGCTCCCTGGCATTTGCGGATTTTACACTACCGCCATATAAAATCTGTACTTCAGCGCCCAAATCTCCCAACTGCGAGCGAATAAACGCATGTACAGCTTGGGCTTCATCAGGTGTCGCAGTTTTCCCCGTGCCAATGGCCCATACCGGCTCATAGGCAATCACGGACTGCTTCCAGCCAGCCGAATCAATGATATCGGCAACCGCTTGAAGTTGTTCTGCAACCACTTCGAGAGTGCGCTCCTGCTCGCGTTCTTCAAGGGTTTCCCCGACGCAAAGTATTGGAGTCAGTCCCGCCTCTTGGGCCGCAACAAATTTTTTCGCCACTAACTCACTGGTTTCTCCGTAGAGACTACGGCGCTCAGAATGCCCGACAATAACGTAACGGGTATTCCAATCCAGTAACATGCTAGCGGAAACCTCACCAGTAAACGCCCCTTTGGGCTCCTGGCTAAGGTCCTGGGCACCCAGACTAAAACCTCCGCTCTTTTCCGCCGCATCAGCCACTAGGCCGAGATATGGAAAAGATGGGCAAACAACAACACCGGACTTCACACCTTCGAGGTTGAGTTCGGTGAAAAAACGTTCGGCAAACTCGCGGCTGCCGTTCATTTTCCAGTTTGCTGCTACTAGCGGTGTTCGCATGTGTGCTCCTTCAAGGGGCGCAAATCTTAGCGACATTGACGCCAACATACAACCAAAATTATACGAGTTTCTTCTACGCCCCAAGAGGACCGATTTACTACGGGTTAAATCGCAGCAGATCAGTTATTTCCAATTCGCTCCACCACGGAGGAAATATCTTTGGCCAGCTGCTCCACCAGGGCGCTGTCGCGACCTTCAACCATTACCCGGATCAGAGGCTCTGTGCCAGATGGCCGCAGCAGCACACGCCCGCTATCTGCGAGCTGACGTTCTGCATCGACAACAATGGCCTTAACGTCTGTGTGATCGAGAACACCATCGCGATGAGCCAGTTGCACATTAATCATGTGCTGGGGGAGCATTGTCATACGGGATTTAAGCTGATGCAAGGGCTCATCAAATTCACACAGGCCACGCAGTACCTGCAGTGCGGCAATGATACCGTCGCCGGTGGTAGAAGCATCGGCACAGATAATGTGGCCTGACGACTCGCCTCCCAGCTTCCACTGATTAGCTGACATTTTCTCAAGCACATGGCGGTCGCCCACTTTGGCTCTCTCAAACGGGATTTTGTTTTCGCGCAATGCAAGCTCAAAACCGTAATTGCTCATCAAGGTGCCGACAACACCACTACAACCGCCCAGGAATTTATGCTGGTGCATAGCGATGATATACAACAGCTGATCGCCATCGACCAATTCCCCATTGGCATCGACGAACAACACCCTGTCCCCGTCACCATCAAAGGCTATGCCCAGGTCCGCACCGCGCTTAACCACGGCCCGTTGCAACTGCTGAGGTTTAGTGGAGCCGCAATCTAGATTGATATTGAGTCCATCAGGGCCCGCTCCAATTACGCTGACTTCTGCTCCCTGCTCACGAAACACCATCGGCGCTACGTGATAAGTGGCACCATTGGCGCAGTCGAGAACAATCTTCAAACCCTCCAAGGAGAAACCCCAGGGCGTAGAAGCCTTGCAGAACTCAATGTAACGCGCGGCTGCATCATCAACTCGATAGGCGCGACCGAGATCGTCGGAAGTTTCCATCGGTAGCTCGAGAGCGGCTTCAATCTCCAATTCAACCTCATCCGGTAACTTGGAGCCTTCAGCGCTGAAAAACTTAATGCCATTGTCGTGGTAAGGATTATGGGAGGCGCTGATAACAATGCCTGCACCGGCATGGAAAGTCCGGGTCAGGTAGGCGATCGCCGGAGTCGGCATTGGCCCCAACAGGGCGACATCCACGCCAGCATTAATCAGGCCCGCCTGCAGCGCTGCCTCAAACATGTAGCCGGAGACCCGAGTGTCCTTACCGATAAGGATGCGGGGGCGCCTGTGGTGTTTAGCTTTGGAAATTCTTCCCAGTACCTTGCCCGCTGCATATCCCAGGCGCAGCATAAAATCGGGAGTAATTGCTCCCTCGCCAACGCGACCACGAATACCATCAGTGCCAAAATACTTTCTTTCCATAACGCTTCTCAATTGTGTACTTCGCCGCTTTTCTGTTCTGTCGGAAAACCACAACAGGACCCTGCGGCTTAAGGTCTCTGTAAGACATCACTCATCAAATTTCGCTGCAAACCAATTGCTGCATGCGCAACACATCCACGGTTTCCGCAACATCGTGGACACGTAAAATTCTTGCGCCTTTTTGCGCAGCCAACATGGCCAGGGCCAAGCTACCGGGGAGTCGGCCATCTACATCTCGATCGAGCAGGCGGCCGATCATCGACTTACGCGACAAGCCTGCCAGTATGGGCATATCCGCCGGCGCCAGCTGCGACAAATTACGCAACAACGTCAAATTGTGCTCATCGGTTTTGCCAAAGCCAAAACCCGGGTCGAGAATGAGCCGGTCCCGTGTCACCCCCAGATCGATACAGAGATCGACCCGTTTCTGCAGATACCTGGCGACATCCTCTACAACATCAGTGTAAGACGGATCATCCTGCATAGTGCCGGGCTGACCCTGCATATGCATCAGGCAGATCGCCAAGCCACTTTCGACGGCTGCTTCCAGTGCACCCGGGCGCTCCAGGGCGCGAACATCATTGATCAGTCCCGCCCCTACCGCAGCTGACTCACGCATCACTGCCGGGGTACTGGTATCGACAGAGATAATCGCGTCAAAGTTCGCTTTGATTGCCTCCACCACCGGCACTACCCGATCCAGCTCCTGCTGCTCGGTGACCGGCGATGCGCCAGGGCGTGTCGATTCTCCGCCAATATCCAGGATTGTCGCTCCCTCAGAGAGCATCTGTTCCGCTCTCTGCAGAGCCAGGGTCAAGTCCAGGCTACCGGAGGCATAGTAATTGCCACCGTCGGAAAAGGAGTCTGGCGTTGTATTCAGAACCCCCATAACCACCGGTTGGGAGAGGTCTAAGGTGTGGTTACCACAGATAATTTTCATTGGCTGAAATAAAAAAATGCCAGATCGGAACAGGCTATCGCCCTATCCCCAACCCGGCATTTGGTTTTGTCCAGTTAGTCGCTTCGGAGAATCAGTGGCCGTTTAATGGGCCGCCGACGGTATTGCTCTTATCCGCCTCAGTTGAGGCCTCTGTGGTTTCAGTATCCTGGGTCGGGCTGTTTCCACCAGAACCGAAGTTATTATCTTCCCAATCCCTAGGTGCGCGAACTTTGCGGCGAGCCATAAGATCGTCCACCTGCTCCGCATCCAGGGTTTCATATTCCATCAGCGCATCTTTCATAGCTTCAAGAATATCTCGATTGTCTTCCAGCAGTTTCTGCGCGCGGTCGTAACAGCCGTCAATAATACGGCGTACTTCGGCTTCGATTTCATAAGTGGTCTTGCCGGAAACCGGATTACCCTGGCCGGGCTGACCGCTTTCATCTTCGCCGTAATGCAATGGGCCGAGCTTTTCAGACAAGCCCCACTTGGTCACCATACTGCGCGCCAAGTCGGTGGCCCGCTCGATGTCATTGGAAGCGCCGGTAGTAACGCCGTCGATACCCAGGGTCATTTCCTCAGCAATACGGCCGCCAAACAGGGAGCACAATTGCGATTCAATCGCGCGCTTTGACAGGCTGTACTTGTCTTCCTCTGGCAGGAACTGGGTCACACCCAGAGCGCGGCCACGGGGGATAATAGTTACTTTGTGTACCGGGTCATGCTCCGGTACCAGTCGACCAATAATGGCGTGACCGGCCTCGTGATAGGCGGTATTCACCTTCTCCTTTTCATTCATCACCATGGACTTGCGCTCGGCGCCCATCATGATCTTGTCACGGGCGCGCTCAAACTCTTCCATGGTCACGGTGCGTCTATTGGCCCGCGCAGCAAACAGGGCGGCTTCGTTGACCAGGTTGGCCAGATCGGCACCGGAGAAACCAGGGGTTCCACGGGCAATCGTCTGTGGGTTCACCTTGTCGTCCATAGGCACCTTGCGCATATGAACTTTGAGGATCTGTTCGCGGCCACGAATATCCGGGAGTCCAACAAATACCTGGCGGTCAAAGCGACCTGGGCGCAGCAAGGCATGGTCCAGTACATCCGGGCGGTTAGTCGCGGCAATAACGATCACGCCCTCATTACCTTCGAACCCATCCATCTCAACCAGCAACTGGTTCAGGGTCTGCTCGCGCTCATCGTGACCACCGCCAACACCGGCTCCACGGTGACGGCCAACAGCGTCAATCTCGTCGATAAAGATGATGCAGGGAGCCTGCTTCTTGGCCTGGTCAAACATATCCCGCACCCGGGAAGCGCCCACACCAACAAACATCTCAACAAAGTCAGAACCGGAGATGGAGAAGAAAGGTACTTTTGCTTCGCCGGCAATTGCTTTGGCAAGCAGGGTCTTACCGGTACCGGGAGGGCCACACATCAATACGCCACGGGGGATATTGCCACCCAGGCGCTGGAACTTGGTGGGATCGCGCAGGAACTCGACCAGCTCCTGTACCTCTTCCTTAGCTTCATCTACTCCGGCAACATCGGAAAAAGTTGTCTTGATCTGGTCTTCGCCCAGCAGGCGCGCCTTGCTCTTACCAAATGCCATAGGACCTGAGCGACCGCCGGCTCCGCCCTGCATTTGGCGCATAAAGAACATAAATACAGCGATAATAATCAGGATCGGGAAGCTGGCTACCAGAAGCTGCTGCCAGATACTCGGAGACTCAGGCTCGCGACCAACGAATTGCACATTGCTGCGAACCAGCTCATTGGTGAGTTCATCGTCGATAATCTGTGGCTGGATAGTCTTGAAGCGGCTGCCATCGGCTTTTTCGCCGGTGATTACCAGACCGTCTACGATCACGTTCTTAACTTGGCCCGACTGCACATCCTGAACAAAGTCGGAGTAACTGAGAGCCTCATCCCGTGACTGCGGTTTAAAGTTTTGAAAAACCATCAGCAGTACCGCTGCGATGATCAACCACAGTACTAGGTTCTTTGCCATATCATTCAAAGGGATAGCCCTCTCGCTTTCGCAATCAAAATCCGTTCATTCCGGCAATGCCGGCCACATCAATACCGGATAAAACCAGTATAGGTGCGGGGGGTCAACAGCCTTCGCCCCCGATACAGGTATCGCTTATACCATATGGGGAGTCAGACTAGAAATACGCCGATGTCCTCAGTCGCTCTCAGCCCTTAAATCCTCGCGCCACCACGTATACTTCACGTGAACGGGGGCGGGAAGCACCAGGTTTGCGAGTTACGACACTGTTGTAGCTCCCACGCAAGTCGCGGATCAACTCGTCGAAACCCTCTCCCTGGAATACCTTTGCAACAAATGCACCACCGGGCTTAAGTACCTGCCGGGCCATATCGACCGCCAGTTCCACCAAATACATGGAGGCGGGCTGATCAACATCGCGTATCCCACTCATATTGGGGGCCATATCGGAAATCACAAGGTCTGCCAGTTCATCGCCCATGCGCTGTAACAGTTCACTGAGCACCGACTCCTCTGTAAAGTCCCCCTGGACAAAGTCCACACCGGCCAGCGGGTCCATCGGCAATATATCTGACGCCAAAACCTTGCCTTTGTGCCCTACCAACTCCATCGCTACCTGGGACCAGCCCCCTGGAGCCGCACCCAGGTCGACAACAGTCATTCCTGGCTTGAATAAGCGGTCCTTATTTTGTAGCTCCTGCAGCTTGTAGCTGGCACGGGAGCGATAGCCCTCTTTTTGGGACTGTTTGACGTAATGGTCATTAAAATGTTCACGCAGCCAACGGTGGCTGCTCTTAGATCGGCCCATCGGGTACAATGCCTACAATCACTACAGCTTAATTATAAGAGCGGCCACTGGCCGCGATCGGGTCCGCCGAACAAACGCTGGCGACGATCGCGGTCTGTGGCCGCTCCCACATCGAATTCCACAAAGTGGTAATGGAGTATTGTATGCCTTTAACCGCCGACCGCAAAAAAGCTCTTCGCTCTCTAGGTCACAACCTGAAACCTGTCGTGACCGTAGCCGGCAATGGGCTGAGCGAGGGGGTGATGGAAGAACTGAACCGTGCACTCGAAGACCACGAGCTGATCAAGGTCAAACTGATGATCGCCGACCGGGAAGTACGCCACCAAATCGTTGGTGAGCTTTGCGAAAAATCCTCATCCGAGCTGGTACAGGAAATCGGCAAGATTGCCCTGATTTTCCGTGCGGCGCAGAAGCCGGATATTCGCAAGTCCAACCTGCTGCGTTAAACAAAAAGGGGAGCTAATGCTCCCCTTTCTTTTCTCAACCAGTGGAAACAGGCTTACACATCACAGGCAACTCCCAGGATTCTCCATTGGACAGTCGCCTCAACCAGCACTTCTCACCATTGCCGACTAATTGAAACTTGATCGGCCGCCCCATATCCCGGCCAATCAGAGCCATCTTTTTGGGATCATTCTCAATCACCAAAGTAGTATCGTCCACAAACACCCTCGGGCCCAGGGTCACATTAACCCCGCCCAGCGCTTGCGAAACTGCAGCTTGCAACTTGCTTTGAATCTCCGGGCTTGTTTCCCGTAACAGCGCCGGTGTTGCAGTTTCAACACTTTGCTGAGAGGAGCAGCCAAGGCACATTAATGCAAAAACACAAAGTTTAGCCAGAGCTGCCATTCTCATTTTACTTCACCATTATGCGGTTACTGCGGGAAACTTCCTTGGTCACTCTCGCATTGAAAACGGGAGCATCTTCACTTTCACCTGATATGGAGAATGCACTGGTGGAAATATCTCCACACTCTCCGGTCTCGATGTAATTCAGTGCGGTAGCAAAGCGCGCTTCATCGACATCCCCCAAGAGATTCTCAAAATCGTCACCGATCACACACCCAGGCAAATCGGCATCAGTTCCGTAATCACCATTGGGCATAAAGCCATCGGAGTAATCACCAAAGCCTTTTGCATTCACACCGGAGAACTGAATTGTGAAATAAGTGGTGCCACAATTATCCAAAGGATAAAAACCATAGGGCTTACCGCAAGTAGTCTCACCGATCTGAATAACTTCTACATCAATTCCGCGCAAGCCATTGATAATGGCCTCACTGGCTGAGCAGGTATTTTCACTGGTTAGGACAAATAGCCGAGAGAGGTTTAAAGTCGGCAATTCTTTTCCGTATAAAGACTCATCAATAAAGCCCAGACCGGTCGAGTAGAATGGAGTCCCATCCAATGGCGCTCCGGTAATTGGATTAGTTTCCGGATGCTGGTCGTTAAACTGGGCAATTTCAAATACCTGCCCGGCAGTATTATCACCTGCGATCATATAAGCTAACTCTGCAGCGATATCGAGGTAACCACCACCGTTATAACGAAGGTCTAGCACTAAATCGTCAACAGACTCAGACTCAAGCTCGCTGACAGCATCAATCAATTCCGCTTCGGCTGTCGCAATATGATCATTGAATAACATATATCCGACTTTGCGGCCCGAATTTGTATCCACCGTTTTAACATATTGAACAGGGTCCGATTGCACTGGGGATGCAACCAAATTGACAGTCTCAATCGTTGAAGAACCCAAAGGTCTTATTTTAAATACATGGGACTCACCAGCGTTTTCCGGCCACATACCGTAATTTAAAGTATCGACATCATCACCGTAGGCGAGATCCACACCGTCCACACTGATAACTTCTGCACCGCGGGTGATAATATCCGACAGATTGCCACCATTTTCTTCATCCAGGTAAGCAACTACCGCTTTACGTGGCGGCGTACTGGAGAGTAAAGCCCACTGAATACCATAACCAACGTAAACCCCTGACTCGGTTTGTGAATACCACTCGTCTGATGGAACCGTATAATGGAAGCGATCCTTTTCCTGACCCGAGGGGGTTAAGGCGAATGTTTTCAGCTCTTCGAAGTAAGCTAAGGAATCATCGAAGCTCGCTGGATCCTTGTCTTCAATCTCGTCGTACCATAGGTAAAGCTCATTACTCATTGAGCGCAACCAGTTATTTTCATCCTCGCGGGTGCCCGCCACGTCCGCATATGCAGAACCTGTTGAGGGATCTGTGCCGCTGCGGGGAGAAACACATCGGTTTGTATAAGTTGTGGATGGCAGAAAGTTATCCACTTCCCAGGAGCCGCCAACCGGAGTCGGCGAGGATGACTCATTGCCACTATCAGAATCGGAACTGCCACCACCTCCGCAGGCCGCCAAGCCCAAAGCTCCCAGAGTAACAACCCCTGCTAAAGCTAGCTTACGTAGACGGATTTCCATCCCCAAACTCCTATTAACCTTTTTATTAGTAAAGATATGTAAAGCAGTGGAGCCTACCACTATTTGAAAAAGGGTTCGATAACCAAGTTTTTCATCAAAAGAAATTGCTAAACCAAAATACAGAAAGGCCTGAAGAGGCACATCACAATTTGTACCCCACCAGGCCTTTCAGTACAAAAGAGGTTAATTACTATTAATAACCCGAGTCAGCAACTAATTGCCGACTTTACCCAAAACCCCCTGCAAACTATCTTTTGCATCACCGAACAGCATGCGTGAGTTTTCTTTGTAAAACAGCGGGTTAGCAACTCCCGCATACCCTGAAGCCATAGAGCGTTTGAGGATAACAACCTTACCGGCCTTCCAAACTTCCAATACCGGCATACCGGCGATTGGCGAGCCCGGTTTTTCCACTGCATCCGGGTTTACCGTGTCGTTAGCACCGATCACCAAAACCAAATCTGTAGCAGGAAAGTCTGGATTAATCTCATCCATTTCCAGAACGATATCATAAGGCACATTAGCCTCAGCCAAGAGCACATTCATATGTCCGGGAAGACGTCCAGCTACCGGGTGAATACCAAAGCGCACTGTTTTGCCCGCTTTTCTCAAACGATCGGTCAAGTCACTAACCGCCTGCTGTGCATGGGCTACCGCCATTCCGAATCCGGGAACAATAATGATACTGTCCGCCGCATCCAGTTCATCCGCAAGCTCCTGTTGATCAATGGCAATTACTTCACCATCGACTTCCTCATCGGAGACTTCACCACCATCAGAACCAAACCCACCGAGAATAACGCTGATAAAAGAGCGATTCATTCCCCGGCACATGATGTAACTCAGGATGGCACCGGAAGAACCCACCAGGGCGCCCACTACAATTAACAGATCATTGCCCAGCATAAATCCGGTAGCGGCAGCGGCCCAACCGGAATAGCTGTTCAGCATGGATATCACCACCGGCATATCAGCGCCGCCAATAGCTGCCACAAGGTGAATACCTAACAGCAATGCAATTGAGGTCATTAACAGCAAGTTAATAACCGTACCCGCATGCACATCTGCCGGTACAAACAACACACCCAGAACAATACAAGCCAAAATGGCAATCAAGTTAAGCCAGTGCCGGGCCGGTAGCATTAATGGTTTCCCGGAAACCAATCCCTGCAACTTACAAAAAGCAACCAAAGAACCGGTCAGGGTAATTGCTCCAATAAATACACCCAGGTATATCTCAGTGCTGTGGACAACATGAGCAGCTCCGTGTAACTCCACAACCGGATCGAGGAAACCGCCCCAACCAATTAATACCGCAGCCAAGCCGACGAAGCTGTGTAGCAAAGCAACCATTTGTGGCATTTGAGTCATAGCCACACGCTTGGCCAGTGCCAAACCAATCACCGCGCCGACGATCATGGCGATGGCGACCATCCAGTAAGCCCCGGCGGCCACTCCAGCAATAGTGGCGATAATGGCAACTGCCATTCCCACCATGCCGTAAATATTTCCCCTGCGCGCAGTTTCGTGACTGGATAAACCTCCCAGACTCAAGATAAACATCACTGCCGAGAAGAGATAAGCCATTGCAATCATACCGTTCATCACTCCCTCCTCCCGTTACCGGCGAAACATTTTCAACATACGGTAGGTCACAAAGAAACCACCGAATATATTAATACTGGCCACCAACACGCCGATGAAAGCAAGCAGGCTCACCAAACCCGAATTGGCAATCCCAAGCTGCACTAATGCACCAACAACCACAATGCCGGAAATTGCATTAGTAACACTCATTAACGGAGTGTGTAGCGCATGGGTAACATTCCAAATCACTTGCCAGCCAACAAATATTGCCAGGACAAATACGGTAAAGTGCGAGACGAAATCAGGAGGTGCCACGCGCCCCAACCACAACAATAAGATGGCCGCGACCGCCCAAAATGCAAAAATAGATACGGGAGATTTTCGTTTCTCAGCTTTCTCCTCAACAATTTTCACTTCTTCAGTAGCTTTCGCCGATGGCTTGGGCTGGGCAGAAATTTTTGGTGCGGGTGGAGGCCAGGTAATCTCACCGGATTTAACCACCGTGGCTCCACGAATCACTTCATCCTCAAAATTGAGATTAATCTCACCATCTTTCTCTGGAGTCAGCTCCCCAAGCAGGTGAGCGAGATTGGTTGAATACAGGCGCGAGGATTGTGCCGCTGCTCGACTGGGCAGGTTGGTATAACCAAGAATAGTGACGCCGTTCTGCTCCACTTTTTCATGGGGCACTGTATAGTCACAGTTACCGCCCATTTCTGCCGCTAAATCCACGACGACAGAACCCTTAGGCATACTGTCGACCATATCTGCAAGCCACAATTTTGGAGCGGGTTTCCCCGGAATTAGGGCAGTGGTGATCACAATATCCACTTCTTTGGCCTGCTCGCGGAACAGGGCCATTTCAGCATCAATAAATTCCTTCGACATCACCTTGGCGTAACCACCGGAGCCCGAGCCTTCCTCCTCAATTTCTACGGTGAGGAATTCAGCCCCCATGGACTCCACTTGCTCACGTACTTCAGCGCGGGTATCGAAGGCCCGCACTATAGCTCCCATGCTTTTTGCCGTACCTATTGCAGAGAGCCCCGCTACACCAGCACCAATAACAAGTACTTTTGCCGGGGGAATTTTTCCTGCTGCCGTGATCTGCCCGGTAAAGAAGCGACCGAAATTGTGGGCAGCCTCCACAACCGCACGATAGCCGGCAATATTTGCCATGGAGCTGAGCGCATCCATTTTTTGCGCGCGGGAAATTCTTGGAATCGACTCGACCGCTAGCGCATTGATATCGCGCTCGGCAAGCTTCTGTAGGAACTCGGCATTTTGTGCCGGCTTCAGAAAGGCGATCAGCGTAGCCCCTTTGGGAATCAGGGCCAACTCTTGATCAGTTGGTGCTTGTACTTTTAATACTATGCCCGCATCAGCCAGACACTGTTGCATATCCTCACGGATTTCTGCACCGGCTTCAGCATAAGCTTCATCAGTAAAACTGGCCCTGTTACCAGCCCCCTTCTCCACCGCTACGGAAAAACCCAAATCGCGTAATCGTCTTACGCTATCGGGAGTCGCTGCAACACGTGCTTCTCCCTCTGCGGTCTCTCTAGGTATGGCTATAATCACCGCCGTGCCCCTCTTAGTTGATTTTATGAACTTACAGCTACATCTACCTCAAAAAGTATTGGATTGCCCAATTTATAAACAGATCGAGTGTAAACGTCGTCAAAGGGGATGAAAAGGGGGATAACCTGATAGCCGTAATTGGTGAAATTAATAAGACTATATATCCTGAATTGGCTATATAGACCTGAGAGAAATAAGCAAAAATTAGTCTTGCGCGAAACCTTTTCCCTGAAGTTAAATTGCTATTTGTTTATCCAAAATATAAGGAGTTTTCCTTTTTAAATGGCCTTACCGCTCAATTCACTATGAATTTTCAACCCAAGAAAATCCCCACAGTGGAGTGACCACCTACAAACAAACAAAAAACTATAAAAATTTAGGGGTAACTGACTATTTTTAATAACCGCAAATAGATCACCAAACACACCGTGTTAGTTAAATATTGTCGATAAAGGCGACCATCACATTACACCTATAATAAAAAATAACGCGCCATGTGACAGTCTATTCACGCAAACCACAAATGTGCAGATAATTTTGCTTCCATAGTACCAAGTCACACTTTTCTGCCTGAAAAATATGTAGTAGCCCCCTACTTGTGCAAAAAAAACAATATCCGCAGAATGTCGCACCAGGAAAAAGCAGTAACATCAGATTTATCTCATGGAATTAGAGACATACATCCACTCCCCCACCTCTGCGTATTTGGCACAACTATTGATTAAAAGTTGGTAAAGCCCAATAAAAATTATTAGATGAGTGCCGCAGTAAATTGTGACTAATCCAAGCCCTGGAATCATGCTGGTCGATGACAATCCCGAGCGCGCCCACTTGGTTTGTGAGCGATTACGTGCTGCTGGCTACAGCATTCTCGCCCAGATCAATAGTGCCGAGGGGCTCCTCTTCCAGGTGGAAAAATACCGTCCAGATATTGTGCTGATAGACATCGAATCCCCGGACAGGGATATCCTGGAAAGCCTGGCCATAGTCAATCGTGAGGCGCCAACCCCTGTGGCTATGTTTTCAGGTAACGGAAACGCAGACTTTATTAGTCGCGCGGTCGACTCCGGGGTAAGCGCTTATATGGCCGAGGGAATGACTCCTGAGCGCGTGGCACCGGCGATAGAAATCGCTATGGCACAATTTAAACATTTCCAGCAATTGCGTCAGTCTCTCGAGCGCACCCAGCAGCAACTCACAGAGCGAAAAGCAATCGAGCGGGCCAAAGGGCTATTAATGGCCAAGAAGAACCTCAGTGAAGAGGATGCCCATAAGACCTTGCGCAATCTCGCGATGAACAGCAACTCGACCATCCATACAGTTGCCGAGCAAGTAATCCAATATTTTCAGAAAGAGCATTAGATTACCGATGTCAGCCCTTCTGTGCCCGGAAAAAAAGACCATCAAACTGCTTTACCTGCGCCTGACCGACAGCGCACCGCTAATTGTCGCCAAGGAGCTAGGCTACTTCCAAGAATATGGATTAAAGGTACAGCTGCAAAAAGAAACAAGCTGGGCCACCCTGCGAGACAAGTTAATTGCGCGCAAAGCCGATGCTGCAGCAATGCTCGCTCCTATGCCCCTGACACTTGAACAAGCACTACCCAATTGCCACGAACGCTTGTTAAGTGGATTAATTCTCAGCTGCAATGGTAACGCTATTACCCTTTCCGCAGAATTATTCGAACGCCTGCAAAATTACTGTGAAGGTGACTCACAAAGTGATATCGCCTTGGCGCTAAAGCGCTACCTTCACGACAATAAATACCCACCTACTGTCAGGCTCGCCACGGTTTATCCATTCTCCAGTCATAGCTTGCAATTAAGATACTGGTTACGCTCTGCCGATATCGACCCGGACCGGGATATAAAACTGGTGGTATTACCACCTGAACAAATGCTGGAAAACCTCCACAGCGGCGTTATCGATGGCTATTGTGTAGGCGAACCCTGGAACTCCCTGGCCGCCCACAAAGGGTCCGGAGTAGTCATTGCAGCCTGTAATACACTGCTGCCAGCTATGCCGGAAAAAGTGCTGACAGTCACTGAAAGCTGGCACCAAGCCAACCCTGCAACCCACTTGGCCCTAAGGGCCGCTCTTCTCAAAGCCTGTACCTGGCTTGCCGCACGCACAAACAGAGCCGAGGCTGCCAAGCTCTTGTCCCTGGGGCAATACCTCAACCTGCCTGAGGAGCTGATTCAACGCTCCCTCAATGACCAGATTCTCTACCACCGTGACCGGGAAATCCTCGCCAATCCCGGCTGGCACCTCTTTGCCCATATTGATAACGACTGTGGGCGTCCAACTCAGGAAAAAGCACGGCAACTGCTGGAGATGTATTCAGATCTGGGGAGCTCAACACTTCGTGCAGCAGAAGCCTATCGTCCAGACCTCTACCGGCAAACGGTGGATTTCCTGCTCGCAAAAAAATAGTGGCACATTAATTGAATGGAAATAATTCGATGATGCAATTGCCTTCCCTCAGGCGCATCAGCGCGGTGAAGCGGTTGTTCGCCGAATATAACGGGCAACGAAGTCCATCGTCTGCAGTCAAGCGGCTGCAGCTTTGGGCTTTTTTTGTGCCTGCGGAATTAGCAAACAAAGGAAATGCGCATGTCCAGTGACTCACTCAATCTATTCTCGTTCCGCGGGAAGATAAAAGTGCTCCACCTAACCTGGGTGGCCTTCTTTATCACTTTCTTTGCCTGGTTTAACCACGCACCATTGCTAATGGCAATTGCGAAAAGCCTTTCATTAACCCCGGACCAGGTCAAAACCCTACTTATTTTAAACGTGGCCCTGACAATTCCCGCGCGCATTGTGATCGGGATGCTCACTGATAAATATGGCCCCAGACTCACATACTCGCTATTACTGGCAATCGGCAGTGTGCCTTGCTTTATTTTTGCCCTGGCAGACAATTTTGTGCAGGCAGCCATTGGCCGATTCCTATTGGGCTTTATTGGTGCAGGTTTTGTTGTAGGTATCCGAATGGTGTCCGAATGGTTCCCAGCTCGACAGTTGGGTACCGCAGAGGGTATTTACGGGGGATGGGGAAATTTTGGCTCAGCCGCAGCAGCCATGTCCCTGCCCACTATCGCCCTGTTTTTTGGCGGTGACGACGGCTGGCGCTATGCCATTGGCCTCACCGGCGCAATTGCACTGGTTTACAGCGTAGTTTATTACTTCTCTGTGACTGATACGCCCAAGGGATCAACCTATTTCAAACCCAAAAAAATTGGCGCTATGGAAGTCACCAGCCCCGGGGATTTTATCCTGCTTCTGGTGATGAAAGTGCCCATGTATGCGGCACTGGCTCTGCTAACCTGGAAATTATCCAGCGGCGTTGCATTAATATCCAACCTTACCGCCAACCTGATCTATGCAGGCCTGGTACTACTGTACCTTCTGGACGCGTATAAAACCTACAGTATTAACCGCGAAGTGCTCAGCAACCCACCCGCACCAGTACACCGCTATAAATTTAAGCAAGTAGCAGTCTTGAACCTGCTCTACTTCGCAACTTTCGGTTCCGAATTGGCTGTGGTTTCCATGCTACCCCTCTTTTTCTCTGAGACTTTTACACTGGACCCGGTAAAAGCTGGCTTGCTGGCCTCCGCCTATGCCTTTATGAACCTGATGTCACGCCCTGCCGGCGGATTGATTAGCGACCGCTGGGGGCGCAAACCTACCCTGCTGATTCTCACCGCTGGCCTGGCTCTGGGTTACTTCACTATGAGCATGATCGATGCCGAGTGGCCCCTGTACCTGGCGGTCGCCGCTGCCATGGCCTGCTCCTTCTTTGTGCAAGCCGGTGAGGGCGCTGTATTCGCAGTGGTGCCATTGATCAAACGCCGCCTTACCGGACAGATTGCCGGTATGACCGGTGCCTACGGCAATGTCGGAGCCGTTTTCTATCTCACCGTTCTCAGCATGGTGTCTTACCAGACCTTTTTCCTGGTAATCTGCGCTACCGCATTGCTCGGCTTTGCCGCCCTGCTTCTACTGGAAGAACCGGAGGGACAAATGGCAGAAGTACACCCCGATGGCAGCGTATCCATGATCGATGTTGCCTAATAACGATCTACCCACTGCAGCGAGCACCAAAGAATCCGGGCTCGCTGCCAGTGACAGTTCGCAGGGCAATAAAAAAGATGCCCTGCAACTGTTCACTGCCTCCTGCACCGGACTTCGCCAACACAATGACGACGCCTGCGCAGTGCGGCTTCCCGAAGGCGCTGAATTACAGCGCCACGGCAGCCTTGCCGCAGTAGCCGACGGTGTTGCCAATGCGGAAGCCGGCGGTGAAGCAGCCCGCGCAGCCATCAATGGATTCTTTTCCGATTATTACAGCACCCCGCAAACCTGGTCGACAAAGCACGCTGTTGCGCGGGTTTTGCACTCGCTCAATAGCTGGCTGTTTCGACAAAGTGGCGGCAGTGCCGAAATTAAACGGGGTTGGTTGACCACATTTTCTGCCGTTATTTTCAAAGGCACCAGCGCACATCTGGTTCACATCGGCGATTCCCGGATCTACCGACTCCGCGACAGGAAATTAGAGTGCCTGAGTAGCGATCACAGCCACAGCCTCGGACCTGGACGCACGTTTTTGAGTCGCGCCCTGGGAATGGATGCCCATATTGAGGTGGACTACCGCAGTGAGGAATTACAGCCCGGGGATATTTTCCTGGTGAGTAGCGATGGTATTCACGATTTTCTGCCTGAGACAGAGTTGATTGAGCGATTGCTTAACTTTTCCAGCTCAACACCACAGGGGCTTATTGATGCAGCTCTGAAAGCAGGCTCCACCGATAACCTGACTGCTGTCACTTGCCGAATAAATTATGTAGGGCTGCCCCAGTGCGATGAATTGGCCATGCGCAATCGCGAACTCCCGTTCGCACCTGATCTCCGCCCAGGTCAAAAGCTCGACAACTTTCTTGTTTTACAGGAATTACATGCCAGCAGTCGCAGCCATCTCTATCTGGCCCGAGACCTCAATACCGAAGCATTGCGAGTGATAAAAACTCCCTCGGTTAATTTCTGTGATGACCCCCACTACATCGAACGATTTGTTGCTGAGGAGTGGACCGGGCGACGAATCTCCCACCCAGGAATTATTAGGGTTTTCGCTCCGACCTCTGAAAGGCACTGCCTCTATCATATTCTCGAATACATCGAAGGACAGACTTTACGTCAGTGGATGCAATTACATCCACAACCTCAAATTCCCCAAGTGCGGGAGCTAATGGGACAACTGGTTAGTGCGTTGCGAAGTTTACAGCGGTTGGAGATCGTTCACGGCGATCTCAAGCCGGAGAATATTATGATGCGCAATGACGGGCGCTTGGTAATCATTGATCTCGGTGGTGCCGATGGCCCAGGGCTCCGAGAGCAATTACATCTCTCTGGTGAAACTGCACCCGGTAGTAAAAATTACGCAGCCCCGGAATTCTTTTTTGGGGATAGCGCCAGCCATCGATCAGACATCTTTTCCCTGGGAGTCATTGCTTATGAGTTGCTCACGGGCAAATATCCCTATCCCGAGCGCTTTGGCAGCTACCACTACCGTTTAAAGAGCTATAGCCAAATGCGCTTTACTCGCGCATCCGCACACCGCAAAGATATTCCCTACTGGATTGATAGCGCCCTACAAAAGGCTTGTGCTCCTGATCCTAAAAAGCGCTACAACGCATTGTCAGAATTTATCCAGGATCTGCAATCTCCCAGCCCAGATTTTAAAGCCCCCCAAAGCCGCCCCCTGCTAGAAAGAAATCCGGTTCTTGTCTGGCAGCTACTAACTTTAATTCTACTGCTCTCTCATCTGCTCTACTTCTTTTGGCGCTAATACATAAGATTTGAATAAGCACATTTACAGCGCAGAAAATTAATTAAATGCACCACTTTGTCGCAAAAATTGTGGACAATCAGGCCAAACCCTCTTTATTACTAAAAATAAAATTGGCATAGAGATTGAATGTATTTAATTACCAACAATTTATCCCCCCATTACGAGGCAACGGCGCCTGTACTCTTCGGCAGAAGAGGAGACGCCCTTGCCATTTCAGATGGGCCCTCTTCCTGCCGAGTAAAACGAATTGAGACGGCAGGATTGTAAATGAAGGCAAATGTTAAACCTCAAAAGCTGATTGTGATTGGCAACGGTATGGTCGGGCACCATTTCCTGGAACAGCTCGCCAACCATCAACATGCCAACCAGTTTGATATCACCATATTCTGTGCAGAGCCCCGTCCCGCTTATGACCGGGTCCACCTTTCCGAATACTTTGCCGGGCGCACAGCTGAAGACCTATCCATGGGAGACCTGGAGCAGTATCAGCAGTGGGGTTTTAATATCCTGCTCAATGACAAGGTGGTGCAAATTGATCGGGACAATAAAACAATTACTGCGGCAAGTGGAGCCAGCCACTCTTACGACCAATTAATACTTGCCACCGGCTCCTACCCTTTTGTTCCGCCAATACCCGGTCATCAACACCAGCGCTGCTTTGTATATCGAACCCTGGAAGATCTCGATTCCATTCGCTCGATTGCCGCCAGTGCAAAAAGTGGTGTAGTTGTCGGCGGTGGCCTACTGGGCCTGGAAGCTGCCAATGCCCTGAAAGCACTGGGACTTGAAGCCCACGTTGTCGAGTTCGCCCCAGGCCTTATGGCCACTCAGTTGGATGAAGGTGGTTCAGCCCTATTAAGAACAAAAATTGAAGCACTCGGGGTTCAGGTACACACCAGTACCGCCACGGAATTGATTGAAGAAGTAGACGGCCGCCTGCGTATGCAGTTCAAGGGAGATAAAGAACTGCTTACCGATATGATTGTTTTCTCCGCAGGCATTCGCCCCCAGGATGAACTGGCAAAATCCAGCGGGCTGGAAGTTGGCGAACGCGGCGGGATCGTAATTGACAGCAACTGCCGTACTTCAGACCCGAATATTTTCGCTATCGGCGAATGCGCGCTTTACGATCAGAAAATTTTTGGCCTGGTCGCTCCCGGTTACAGCATGGCGCGTACTGCTGTCGCTCAACTGACCGGTGGAGAGGAAAGCTTTAACGGTGCTGACATGAGCACCAAACTGAAACTCCTGGGCGTACAGGTCGGTTCTATTGGCGACGCCCATGGTCGCACCGACGGCGCTGCCGCTATTACTTTTGTAGACGAGCAAAGCGGCGTTTACAAACGTATGATCACCGATAGCGAGGGAAAAAAGCTCCTGGGCGCGGTAATGGTAGGAGATACGGATGACTACGATACCCTGCTGCAATATCACCTCAACGATATTGATCTGCCCGAACACCCGGAACAATTAATTTTACCGGCAACCGATGGCGCCGCTCCCGGGCTGGGTGCTGCTGCACTTCCCGCTTCGGCTACCGTGTGTTCCTGCCACAATGTAAGCAAAGGCCAAATTATCGACGCCGTTGCCGGAGGCTGCCACTCACTGGCTGATGTTAAGGATGCAACAAAAGCATCTACAGGTTGCGGTGGTTGTGCTGGGTTACTGAAAAATATTGTCGATGAAGAGCTAGCGGCGCTCGGCATGGAAGTGAACAATCACTTATGCGTGCACTTCCCCTTCTCCCGCCAGGAGTTATTCCACATTATCCAGGTGGAAGAAATAAAAACCTTTAGTGAATTATTAAGTAAACACGGTTCAGGGCGCGGCTGTGAAATTTGTAAACCTGCGGCCGCATCCATATTTGCCTCCCTGTGGAATGAACATATTCTGGAGCAGACTCATGTCGGCTTACAGGACACCAACGATACTTTTATGGCGAATATGCAGAAAAACGGCAGCTATTCTGTAGTTCCGCGTATTCCCGGCGGCGAGATCACACCGGAAAAATTAATAGTGATCGGCGAAGTGGCCAAACGCTACGACCTTTATACAAAAATTACTGGCGGCCAGCGTATCGACTTGTTTGGCGCGCGCCTGGAGCAGCTACCGGAAATTTGGCGAGAGCTGATTGATGCCGGATTTGAAACCGGCCATGCCTACGGCAAATCCCTGCGCACGGTTAAGTCCTGTGTTGGTAGCACCTGGTGTCGCTTTGGGGTTCAGGACAGCGTTTCAATGGCCCTTCAAGTAGAGAACCGCTACAAGGGATTGCGCTCTCCACACAAAATAAAAATGGCTGTCTCCGGCTGTACCCGTGAATGCGCTGAGGCTCAAAGCAAAGATGTCGGGGTTATCGCCACTGAAAAAGGTTGGAATCTATTTGTTTGTGGCAACGGCGGCATGCGCCCCCGCCATGCAGATTTGTTCGCCACTGACCTGGATGACGAAACTCTTATCCGCTATATCGACCGTTTCCTGATGTTCTATGTGCGCACCGCCGATAAATTACAGCGCACATCTGTGTGGCTGGAAAATCTTGACGGCGGCCTGGATTACCTGCGCGAAGTCATTATCGATGACAAGCTGGGGATTTGTGCCGAGCTGGAAGCCCAGATGGCCCGAGTAGTAGACACCTACCAATGCGAATGGAAAACAGCCATTAACGATCCGGAAAAACTCAAGCGCTTCCGTCAATTCGTTAATAGCAACGAAACCGACGAAAAGATTGTTTTCGTTAAAGAGCGCGGGCAACCGCGTCCGGCGACCACTGACGAGCTAGTGGAAACAGCCGAATCCGCCTAAAGCTTCTCCCGGCGGCGCAAGCCGCCAGTTATACCTTTATTAATAAATTGCTTTTGAATCCTTTCCATCCATTGTGAGGAAATTATTATGAGCCTGGCTGCCCTGCAAGAAACTCCCTCAAATTCAGTTGCCATAACCCACCCCCAATGGTCTCCAATCTGTCAGCGATCAGATTTGGTCACCAACTCTGGGGTATGTGCGCTTTGGGGCGATACCTCCGTATACCCAACGAAGGCTTTGAATACAGTGACTAAAACTGTCTATCAAAGAAGCATCGCCCTGTTTTTTTTACCCGACCAGGAACAACAGCTTTATGCCGTTGACAACTGGGACCCAATCGCACAAGCTGGTGTGATTGCAAGAGGAATTATTGCGGAATTGGAAGGGGAATTAACCATTGCTTCCCCAATGTATAAAAACCATTTCCGCCTTAGCGATGGAGTCTGCATGGAAGACAGCGATATCAAGCTTGCCACCTACCCGCTGGCATTTAGTGGGAACACGGTTTACATCGGCAACAATAAGCTACAGTAATGGCAGTACAGGAATTTCTGAGCGCGCACCGCTCCTGCACTACCTGCCCCTATTGTGGTGTCGGTTGTGGGGTTTCGGTTAACAGGGAAGAGCGCGCAAATACTACAGCGATTACTGTTAGTGGCGATTCCCAGCACCCTTCAAATTTCGGCAAATTGTGCGTTAAAGGTTCTGCGCTCGGCGAAACGCTGGGCGAACACGGCCGTCTCCTACACCCTCGCCTGCACGGAAAAGATTGTGACTGGGATACTGCGCTCTCTTATATGGCCGATGCCTTTAAACAGACAATTCGCGACCATGGCCCTGACTCTGTAGCTTTTTATCTGTCCGGTCAGCTTCTCACCGAAGACTACTATGTGGCCAACAAGTTAATGAAGGGATTTATTGGCTCTGCCAATATTGATACCAATTCCCGACTTTGTATGGCCTCTGCGGTGGTGGGATATAAACGCGCATTTGGTGCCGATGCGGTACCCTGTTCCTATGAGGATCTGGAACAGGCTGAACTTATCGTGCTTATCGGTTCCAATGCAGCCTGGACACATCCGATCTTATTCCAGCGAATGCAGGCAGGTGCTGCAAAGCTTGTCGTTATCGACCCCCGTGGCAGCGCTACCAGTGAAATGGCAGATCTGCACCTGGCAATTAAACCCGGCACTGATGCGGCACTATTCAATGGACTTCTGCGTTTTCTCAGCCGGCACTATTATCTAGATACCGACTACATAAAAAATCATACACAGGGATTTGCCGATACCTTAGCTGCGGCTCAAGACTGGTCACCAGAATTAACTGCGGCCACCTGTGGCATATCTATCGAAAAACTATTGGAATTTTTTCAGGCATTTGCAGCAACAGAAAAGACCATTAGTTTTTATTCCATGGGAATCAATCAGTCCAGCAGCGGCACTGATAAAAACAACGCAATCATAAACTGCCATTTAGCCACCGGACGCGTGGGCAAAATTGGTGCAGGACCATTTTCTATTACCGGCCAACCCAACGCGATGGGTGGCCGCGAGGTGGGCGGACTTGCCAATACCCTCGCCGCGCATATGGAGTTTAACGAGCAGGATATTGACCGGGTATCACGATTCTGGAATTCCGATCAAATTGCTACCAAGCCGGGAATGAAGGCTGTGGATATGTTCCGCGCGGTAGAAAGCGGAAAAATTAAAGCCATTTGGATTATGGCTACCAACCCCGCCGTCAGTATGCCCGAAGCCGATAGAGTCAAAGCCGCACTACAGAAATGCCCGTTGGTTATTGTCTCCGACTGCATTGCCAATACCGATACCGCTCGCTGTGCCGATTTGCTACTTCCCGCAACGGGCTGGGGAGAAAAAAACGGCACTGTCACCAATGCAGAACGACGTATCTCTCGGCAACGTGGATTTTTATCCCCAGCGGGAGAAGCTCGCCACGACTGGCAAGCCCTGTGCGAACTGGCCCAGCATCTGGGTTATGGAGATCAGTTTAATTATTCACACCCCGCCGATATTTTTCGTGAGCACGCCCAGCTTTCCGGCTTCGAAAACCACGGCTCCAGGGCTTTTGATATCTCCGCACTCGCCAATATCAATCGCAGTGAATACGATGCACTGGCCCCGGTACAGTGGCCGGTCAACCAGGAGCATCCAGCCGGGTGCAAACGCTTATTCACCAGTGGACAGTTTTTTACCCCGGACAAGCGTGCTCGCTTTATCCCCATAGCGCCGCAGCCTCCGGAACAGCAGATCAGTGGCGAGTATCCTATATGGCTCAATACCGGCCGTATGCGCGACCAGTGGCATACCATGACCCGAACCGGGCGGGTAAGAAAATTACTCGATCACAGCGAACTGCCGGAAATACAAATAAACCCCAAGGATGCCGCTCGCTTCCAGGTTAAAGATGGGGAATTAGTTCGGTTAAACAGCGCCTCATCTAAAATGGTCGGCCGCGCCGCCCTCAACGGAGGACAAAAAAGCGGGGAGATCTTTGCCCCCATTCACTGGAGCGAAACCTTCTCACAGGATTCCAAGCCCAGCGCCCTGGCGGACTCCAGTATTGATCCCTATTCCGGCCAACCAGAATTCAAACAGGTTCCCGTTAGTGTCAGTCCTCTGGCAGCTGAATACTTTGCCACAATGATCTGTGCCGAAGAGACTGCCGATAGAGTATGGGATTGGTTACAGCAGCCCAACGACAGCAGTATCCTGCACTGGTATCGAGTCCCCTTGGAAAGTGGCTTTCGCTATGAAATTGCCGCGAACCAACTTATCCACGGGCGGGAACTGGCATCCAAGATAATGGTCGACCAGCCCCAATTATTCTGGCAGGAATTGGTTACCCCTAAAAGTCAGCGCTGGATCGCCTACGACGATAACTTAAAACTGCTGATTTTCTCTGGCAGAGACTGGCATCAATTACCCAGCCGACAGCACCTGGAAAACTACCTGGCCACTCCCTTGCCGGAATCACCGGGGCAACTGCTTCATCCCATAAAGCCCGGTGTGAAGATGATTTGTACCTGCCTCCAGATATCCAGGCCACAGATAGAGGAGGCCATTGCTCAAGGCATTAACACCGTCGAAGCACTGGGAGAAACCCTTGGCTGCGGTACCAGCTGCGGTTCCTGCAAACCAGAAATCGCCAGTATTATTCGCACAGTTAACGCCTCTGAAGACACATCCATGGAGTCAACTCCGGCAAAGCAAGATCCGGCCGAAATAAGCAGAAATGCCCCAATAAATATGGTTCAGGAATTTATTCCGCAGTAAGGTTTTAAATTCCCCCATGAATAAAAGAACCTCTGCCCGCAAGTGACCAACCTTGACGGCAGAGGCCTCTACCGAGCTATTGAGAACCTTCCTGGACAATCAATCAACCGCTTCTGCAGCTAGCTTTTGCGTTACATCGCGAGGATGGCAAGCAGCAAGCTGGGTATCACTATCGGCCAAATAATCAATCAGTTTCTGTATAGGACCTTCGGAGACTCCGTTTGAAGGCCTAACTGCATAGGCGGGTAAATTCGGAAGCTGCCAGTCTGGCAATAACTCTTGTACATCATCCTGTGCGCTTATTAAAAATCGAGGTGGTGCCGATAGTCCCAGGCCGCAGCTCGTCAGTCGATAAGCCGCTTCAACGCTGTCGACAGTCGCTACCGGGGTGTAGCTAACTTCATATTCGCCCTGCTGCCGATGTAGAAATTGCCTGTGATTGGGCCGCATTGTCAGCCCAATCCAGGGCCAGACTGCAAGGTCGCGAGGATGACCCGGAAAACCATAGCGATCCAGCATATCGCCACTGGCAATTAACACCCGCTCTAATTCAAATATCTTACGCGCTTTCAAATTGCTGTCAGGCATATTACCCAGGCGAATTGCCAAGTCAAAACCACCGCCAATTACATCCTCGTGCTGGTCGCTGCATTGAAGTTGTAAATGAATACCCAGATCCCGCCGGACAAAGCCCACTATTTTGCTCAGCAAGCGGCTGTGGATCAAAACGGCGGGGATTGCAATTTTAAGCCGACTGATACTGCATTCCTCTCGCGCTTTGTATTCTCCGAGACCATCGGCGTACAAATCCAATATATTCTGTGCCGTTTTATAAATCTTTTCCCCATCTTCGGTCAGGGACAACTTGCGGGTATTGCGATACAAGAGCGCAACGCCAAGACTTTCCTCCAACCTCGCCACATAGGAACTAACGCTGGCGACAGAAATATCCAGTTCCGAAGAAGCGCCTCTAAAAGAGCCGCTTTCCACAACCTTGGCAAACACCAGTAAATAGCGAATATCCTTTAGCACAATAGCAACTCCCTATGAATTCTCTAAAGGTACTTCTGGGTCAACAGGAAAGGATACACCGCTCTCGCGAAGATCTGTGAATATATTGCTGTTAGCACGTAATCGGCACCCAGTCTCATGCAGCACACTCATCCATACTTACTACTGGGGTGGAAAGAAAGAATACACTGCACTCGAGACACGCAGTGAATACATCCCTGTAAGCTCCTAATCGGCATCCATGCCTCATAGGGCCCCGAGCGCAGTGTATTCTTTCCTTCTCCCTTTTTAGTAAGTAAATTTTTATAAACAATATACTTCAGTTTTAAGTATCTAATCATTTTCTTACCAGGCCATTAAACTATCCAAGCAATTGATAAATGCCAGGAGCAGCGAATGTCACTACTTCTTGCTATGTTTGGGTTTTCCCTGGCTATGTCCATTACACCGGGGCCGGTGAATATGGTTATCATTTCCTCCGGGGTGAATTATGGATTTGTCCGCACTTTGCCCTTTGTAACAGGAGCCACAATAGGCTTTACACTGTTACTTGCAGCTATAGGCCTCTGGCTCTATCAGGTAATAGAAATTTATCCCCAGTTACTACGATATGTTGCGATAACAGGATCAATTTATGTGGCCTATATCGGCTACCAAACAGCGGCTGCACCTACTGATCATGCGGGTATTGAGCGGATTCAGGAGCCACGTTTCTACCAAGGATTTTTATTGCAATGGCTTAACCCAAAGGCCTGGATCGCCTGCCTTTCTGGAGTGGCTATTTTCTCCAGCAGCGATAACCACAGCAATTTACTCACATTTACCCTGGTTTACTTTCTGGTTTGCTACATATCATTAAGTACTTGGGCTATTGCCGGGGATCGAGCTCGCTTACTATTAAAGAGTCAATACCGGCGCAAAATATTTAACAGATCCATGGGCAGCCTTCTGATTATTTGCGCTACCTACCTTCTCTGCAGCCAGGCTTTTACAGATTAACTAAAAAGTCTCTAACATTTAATTCACTCGACAACTACCTTAGGGTCCACCTAGTCTTAGTAAAAACTAAGCTTGGGCCGCCTATGATTAAGCTCCACCATATTGACCATATTGTATTGCGTGTCCAATCTCTAAAACCCATGCTCGACTTTTACCAAAATATTCTTGGATGCAGCATTGTGCGCCAACGGGATGATATTGGCCTCTACCAACTCCGAGCAGGCACTTGCATGATAGATTTAGTGCCAGTTGATAAACCTATAGGCCAGAGAGGGGGAGCAGCACCAGGAAAGGAAGGGCGGAACCTGGATCATTTTTGCTTCCGGGTTGAACCCTTTAATCCGGAGAGCATTCAGGCCTTTTTAGCGCAGGAACAGGTAAAGTTTTCGCCAGCAGAAGAGCGCTTTGGCGCCGATGGAATTGGCCTGTCAATTTACATCTCAGATCCCGAAGACAATGTGATTGAGCTGAAAGGGCCACCCACTGGCAACAACTGAAGTTTGTGCCACGCTTGCGGAGTAGCCGGGCCCTTACCGGTTTCCCAACGACTCTTTCTCGATCAGCCAGGCGACTCACTATGGAAGCGGAAGTAATTGACTACACCGTAAACGGGGATACTTTTTGCGGATATCTCGCATGGGATGAAAATATCAGTGACAAACGGCCGGGGGTTTTACTGGTACACGAATGGTGGGGTCACAATGCCTTTGTGCGCGAGCAGGCGGAGAAACTGGCCAACTGCGGCTACCTCGCTTTTGCAGTGGATATGTTTGGCGCAGGCAAACAGACCGATGATCCACAAGAGGCACAACAGTTCAGGGATGAAGCCCTGAAGGACCCGGTGGCCCTTGAAGCGCGCTTCCGCACAGCATTATCACTGCTCCAGCAGCGGCCCCAAGTAGACCCGGACCAGGTCGCAGCACAGGGCTATTGTTTTGGCGGCGGAGTCGTACTCGCTATGGCTCGAGTCGGCGTGGACTTGCGCGGCGTAGTCAGTTACCACGGGGCACTGGCAAGAAGTACGCCCGCACAAAACAAACCTATTAATGCTGAAATACAGGTCTACACCGGCGGCGCCGATGTGATGGTTCCACCGGACCAGGTCGGCCAGTTTGTTACTGAGATGCAGGAATCCGAAGCCAAATTAACTCTGGTCAGTTACCCGGGGGTCCTACACGGATTTACCAACCCCTGTGCAACAGACCGGGGAGAAAAGTTCGGCCTGCCGCTGGCCTATAACCGTGAAGCCGCTGAGGACGCTTGGCGGGGAACACTGGCGTTTTACGAGAAGATTTTCTCCTGAGGTGAGCGCCGGAAAACTGCTAGCAACCTTTTAGCGCGATAAAAGTACGCCTTGGGGGTTGGTAGCAGTACTCGTGTATTGCTACCACTTTCCTACTCGGTCAAATCCAAATATCGAGCTCCCCCTCCCTGCTCCGCAGCTTCATCCCCGGGATTCCGTAAAGGGCATTTCTGCATAGACAAACAACCGCAGCCAATACATCCCTCAAGGTCATCGCGCAACTTGGTCAACTGCTGGATACGCTGATCCAACTCTTCACGCCAGTGAGAAGAGAGTGATGACCAATCCCCCGCATTGGGCGTGCGTTTATTGGGAAGCTCCCCGAAAGCCTCGCGTATTTCCGACAGTGGAATCCCGGTACTCTGGGCCACCTTGATAATGGCCACTCGGCGCAACACATCCCGCGAGTAACGCCTTTGATTTCCGGAGGTCCGCCAGCTGGCAATCAGGCCTTTGCTTTCATAGAAATGCAGGGCACTGACTGCCACGCCGCTGCGCTCGGCCACCTCGCCAACAGTCAGCTCCCGCTTGATCTGCTTTGACTTTACCGCTCCTTTTTCAGCCGATTCTTCAGCTGCCATAAAAATGCCCACCAACCATTGACCTAAACATTAGTTGAGGTTTTACACTGCTGCGCAACCTAATGCAAGCGAGGGAGAAAAGTGATGGAAAAGCACCAAGCAAACGGCGTTGTGCAACCAGCCGGTCAAGCCACCCTAAACCTGTTCTTACTACTAGTGGCAGCTGCAAGCCTGAACCCCAAATTTGCTACTGAAATACGCGAGTCTGGAGATACCGCGAAGAGAAACCCTGGGACCTAGAAGCAGCGACTAATAATCATGAAGCACACGACCAGCGGGATACCGTCTCAGAGCCGTATCACATTACTGTGCCTGGCAGCACTCACTATCATGTCGGGGGCCACTGTAGCCCCGTCACTACCTGCACTGCAGCAGTATTTCTCAGGGACACCCAATAGTGATTTGTGGAGCCGACTGGTAGTGACCCTGCCCGCTTTGAGCATCGCCCTCTGCGCTCCATTAGCAGGCTGGATAGCTGATCGCCATGGCCGTCTGCAATTATTGAAAGCAGCCCTGGTACTCTATGGACTATCCGGTCTACTAGCCCTATTTCAGGATAATCTCGCAGGTATCCTGACTAGCCGCCTACTATTGGGAGTTGCCGTGGCCGGAACAATGACCTCGGTAACAGCCCTGGTGGGGGATTATTTCAGCCGGGAGCAACGCCTAACTTATTTGAGCCAGCAGAGTACTTTTATCAGTATCGGTGGGGTCGTATTTCTAACCCTGGGCGGACTACTGGCCAGCTTACATTGGCGCGCCCCCTTCGCAATTTACTTGTTGGCCTTACTACTAGTTCCAGCAGTTAAAATTTTCCTTTGGGAGCCCGTGCGAATAAGGCCTTTCAAGCACAGAGACCCAAAAAAAGAAAAGCAGGCTAACCCGCTTGCATTTTATGCACTACTGGCGGCGGCAACTTTAAATAGCCTGGCTTTTACCCTGATTCCAACTCAGATCCCGTTTTACTTGCGCGAGATAGAAATCTCCTCACCCAGCCTTATTGCTATGGCTATCGCCTCCAGTAATATTATGGGAGCCATCGCCTCATTACTGATTTACCGGCGAGCCCGGAATCAACTGGGAGTGCTCGGCGTTTTTATCGCAAGCTTTACTATTATGGCCGCCAGCTTTGGGCTGCTCGCCGGTGCTCAAAACCTGACGGAAATAGTTGCTTTTATTGCCCTCTACGGACTTGGAATGGGTACCCTGATACCACATATCTTTTCTACGGCTCTCGAGTCTGCTCCGGAGTCAAAAAGAGGGAAAACTGCGGGATTTCTGACGACTGGAATTTTTCTTGGGCAATTTATTTCGCCTTTCATCAGCCAGCCCTGGATAGATAAAATGGGATATTCCAGTGCATTCTCATCCATGGCTTTAATTTTGATGTTCACCGCCTCCAGCGCGGCTTTGATATACATCATTAAAATTAAAAAAGAATTCTCATTGGCATATACTTCCGGGCTGGGATCGGGAAACTGATCCGACAGGAAAGGTATTCCTCCTTTCTGCCCGATAAATCCACCTGACAACACACAGCCAAAGCCGTACGGTAATTTTGGCAAGGAGAAAAAGTGGAATCGATTATTTCCATCAAAGGCTTGGGAAAAACCTATGCCGAGGGGTTTACCGCCCTGAAGAATATCGACCTGGAAATTCAGCGGGGAGAACTCTTTGCCTTGCTCGGCCCCAATGGCGCGGGCAAGACAACCATGATCAGTATTATCTGTGGCATCGTAAATCCCAGCTGCGGTGAAGTCACTGTCAATGGTTACAATATTCAGCGGGACTATCGCAAAGCCCGCAATGAGATCGGCCTGGTGCCCCAGGAGATATCCACCGATGCCTTTGAAACCGTTTGGGCTGCAGTGAAATTCAGCCGTGGCCTATTCGGCAAGGCTCCCAATCCCGCTTACCTTGAGAAAATTCTGCGGCAGCTATCCCTATGGGAGAAGAAAGACAACAAAATCATTACGCTTTCAGGAGGAATGAAGCGCCGCCTGATGATCGCCAAGGCGCTATCCCACGAGCCCAATGTGCTCTTCCTCGACGAACCTACCGCTGGGGTCGACGTAGAGCTACGCCAGGATATGTGGCAAATGGTGCGCGAACTGAAGGAGTCGGGGGTAACCGTTATCCTCACCACCCACTATATCGAAGAGGCCGAGGAAATGGCCGATCGCGTCGGTGTTATCAATCACGGCCAACTGGTTCTGGTTGAGGAGAAAAATGCACTGATGAAAAAAATGGGGGAAAAAGAACTCAGCCTGCAACTGCCCACACCACTGCAACAAATTCCAGAGAGTCTTGCTGATTTACCACTCAGTCTCAGCAGCGATGGCAGCCAGCTGGTTTATCGCTTTGATATCAAAAGCGAAGACACTGGTCTTGCGGAATTTCTGCGCCGTTTAAATGCCGCCGATATTGAATTCCGCGATTTACACACCCGGGAAAGCTCCCTGGAGGAAATTTTCGTCAACTTGGTTCACGGTGCCCGCCTTGAACGGGAAGAGCAGCTCAGTAAGGAGGCACAGGCATGAATTGGTATGGAATAGGCGCCATCTACAAGTTTGAGATGGCCCGCACCTGGCGCACCCTGATGCAGAGTATCGCCTCACCGGTGCTCTCCACATCTCTCTATTTTATTGTCTTTGGTGCGGCGATTGGATCGCGTATGGGGGATATCGACGGGGTCAGCTATGGGGCCTTTATTATTCCAGGATTGGTAATGCTGGCACTGCTCAGCGAGAGTATTTCCAACGCCTCTTTCGGAATATTTTTCCCTAAATTTTCCGGCACCATTTATGAAGTACTGTCCGCACCCATATCCTCATTCGAAATCGTTACCGGATACGTGGGTGCCGCAGCGACAAAGTCCATTTTATTGGGGCTGTTGATATTGCTGACCGCTCGCTTTTTTGTGGATTACGAAATTGTACACCCCTGGTGGATGCTAACATTCCTCGCGCTGACCGCCGTCACTTTTAGCCTGTTCGGATTTATTATCGGAGTTTGGGCCGATGACTTTCAGAAGCTGCAAGTTATTCCGCTGATGATTATTACGCCGCTCACTTTTCTCGGCGGTGCATTTTATTCGATCAGTATGCTGCCGGAAATGTGGCAAAAAATTACCTTGTTCAACCCGGTAGTTTATTTGATCAGCGGCTTCCGCTGGGCTTTTTACGGCGTAGCCGATGTTAACCTGGGGCTGAGTATCGGCATGACTTTGCTCTTTCTGGTGCTGTGTCTCACCACCGTCTGGTGGATTTTCCGCACCGGATACCGCATCAAAACCTGATTCCTCCCCCACGCCGCTGTGCCAACCTTAGTAAAGGCGGTACAGCGGTGGACTTAGCATGGTGGAGGAATATCACGAAGGGGGCTGCGTTTGCGGGCAACTGCGCTTTCGCGCCCTCGGCTCCCCTCGCCGGGTCAGCCTGTGCTCTTGTCAGTGGTGCAGAAAGCGCAGCGGTAGTCCCATCGGCTTATCGGTCTACTTCAAAAAGAAACAAATAGCCTTTCTTCAGGGCCATTTGAAAACTCACATTCTTTACTCCGATGCCGGTCGCTGGATAAAGAGCCAGTTCTGCCCCGATTGCGGCAGCACGCTCACCTGGACACTGGAGTTCCTACCCGAATATCGGGGCTTTGGCGGCGGCGCCTTTGATGCACCGGAATTTATTTATCCCGAGCGTTATGTTTACAGCCGCAACAAACCGGAGTGGCTCCAGGTCGCCAGTGATATTGTCCTGTGCCCCGCGATGGCGGGGCCACCCAGAAATACTGGCGACAACACCGAATCTGGCGCTAGTGGTGGGCACACATAAAGGTTCTCACCGCCTTTTGTACGCGCTCACGGCGCTCTTCCTGTGTCGACATTTGTCGGCAACCGATCAAGACCTGCATATGGTGGCAACCCAGCAACAAACCGATAAAATCTTCCGCCGCTACGGCGGGATTATCCACCTTCAACATCTTCAAATGATTGGCTCTGCGCAATAGCTGCTCTATCTCCCCCAAAATCCGCTGTGGGCCGGCGTCAAAAAATAGCTGAGCCATTTCCGACTCCTGGGATGCCAGAGCACACAAAAGGCGTAACAGACGCACGCTATCCTCGCTCTCCACCATCCCCATAAAAGCGTCGCCAATACGCTCCAGGACCTGCTCTACCGATTCCCCCTCTTCTAAAGCAAAGATGGGCAGGGGCATCATCATTTCGCAGCGAGAGGCAATAGCGGCGCTAAAGAGCGTCTCCTTATCGGAGAAGTGGCTGTAGACCGTAAGTTTGGATACTCCCGCAGCCGAGGCCACCGCATCCACGCTGGTAGCGGCAAAGCCGTGGGATAAAAACAGGTCCCGGGCGGCATCCAGAATGGCTTGGCGTTTCACCGGATCCTTGGGGCGACCGCGCTGGGCGGCCGTCTGGGTCTGCTCAGACATAGCTCTCCATATACTAGACTCGTTAGTTCATTAAATATACTATACTCGCCAGTATAACATTGATGGCCGCCCGGCCATGCTTGACCCAGTCACGGATCTGCCTCGACGCGCCAGCGCCGGGGAAGGAAGCCAATATGTACCGAATGCTAATCCTCGCTGCGCTCTCACTCAGCCTTTTGCTGAGCGCTTGTGCCCCCTCTGAATCCCAGGAACAAGAAACCAAACCGCGCCCCGCTGTAATGGTGCGCCCCACGCTGGCCAGCGCCCAAACCGATGTGTATCCCGGTGAGGTAAGAGCCCGCTTCGAGCCGGCACTGGCCTTCCGTATCGGCGGGAAAATCCAGCGGCGCCTGGTAAATGTCGGCGACCGTGTGGAACAGGGCCAGCCCCTGGCGGAACTGGACACTGAAGACCTGCTACTACAACTGGATTCAGCTCGCGCCAGCCATACTTCCGCCGAGGCAGACCAGCGCCTGGCTAGCAGTGAACTCTCGCGCCACCGCAAGCTATTGGAAAAGCAGCTGGTGAGCCTCTCCCAATTCGATACCGTAGAAACCCAATTCGAAGCCAGCGAAGCGCGACTACAGCAGGCCAAGGCACAGCTGGATGTTGCCCGCAACCAGGCTGCCTACGCCGTACTCAAGGCGCCGGAAAGTGGCGTGATCGCCCGCCGCATGGCCGAGGCTGGGCAGGTCGTTGCCGCAGGGCAAGGCATTTTTGAACTGGCAGCCGATGGTGAACGGGAAGTGCGTATCGACCTGCCGGAACAATCCATCAGCCGCTTTAAAGTGGGCCAACCGCTAACTGTCGAACTCTGGTCCCAACCGGGCCAATCTTTCCCCGCACGCATCCGCGAACTATCGCCGGCAGCCGATCCCATATCCCGCACCTTTGAAGCCAGGGTCGCTTTCGAAAATAAAGTGAGCGGTGTAGAAATCGGCCAGAGTGCACGGGCATTTGTCCCCAGGGCGGAAACAACTGATGTACTGCAAGTTCCGATGTCAGCAGTCAGTGCCGACGATGGCGCCGCATTTGTATGGGTATTAAATCCAGAGACAAAAACACTGCATAAAACCCCGGTCAGCCTGGGCCCCTACGGTGAGGAGTTTGTCTCGGTATTTTCCGGACTGGAACGCAACGATTGGATCGTCGCCGCAGGTACCCATTTGTTACAGGAAGGTATGGTGGTGCGCCCTGTGGACCGTATGAACCGCCCCATCGAACAGGGGCCATCTCTCGCCCATCAGGAATAAATTACAGGTGCGGGAACAATAATACCTGCCCGCGCAAATTAATTCCCAATAAAGCCTCGATAACAATTTCCAAAGTGCGGCCGCGAACAGCAGAGCCGCCCTTGAAACAGAGAAACTGCCATGGGTTTTAACCTCTCCGAGTGGGCCTTAAAAAACCGCCCGCTGGTGCTTTACGCAATGATCGTCCTGGGACTGCTGGGAACCTTTTCCTATACCCAATTGGGGCAAAGTGAAGATCCCCCCTTTACCTTTAAGGTGATGGTGATCAACACCGTCTGGCCCGGCGCCAGCGCCGAAGATGTGTCCCGCCAGATTACCGAACGGGTAGAAAAGAAATTACTGGAGACCGGTGATTACCAGCGTATTTCCTCTTTTTCCCGTCCGGGGCAATCCCAGGTATTGTTTGTTGCCCGGGACGATATGCACTCCCGTGACATTCCCGATCTCTGGTATGAAGTGCGCAAAAAGGTGGGGGATATTCGCCACACCCTCCCGCCGGATATCCAGGGCCCATTTTTTAACGACGAGTTTGGCACCACCTTCGGCAATATTTATGCCCTCACCGGCAGTGGCTTCGATTACGCACTGATGAAGGACTACGCTGAGCGGCTGCAACTGGCCCTTCAGCGAGTTAAGGATGTAGGCAAGGTCGAGTTACTGGGACTGCAGGACGAAAAAATTTGGGTGGAAATATCCAACACCAAATTGGCCTCCATGGGCATTCCACTGTCTGCGGTTCAAAACGCCCTGCAAGCGCAAAACCAGGTCACCGATGGCGGCTTTGTGGATACCGTCAGCGACCGGGTGCGCATCCGTGTGAGCGGACAATTCACCTCCGTCAATGAAATACGCCAGTTTCCTATTACCGCAGATGGCCGCACCCAGCGCCTGGGAGATATCGCCCAGGTCCACCGCGGCTTTAGCGATCCGGCCCAGCCCCGCATGCGCTTTATGGGAGAGGATGCCATCGGCCTCGCCGTGTCCATGAAGGAAGGGGGAGATATTTTAAAGTTGGGTAAAGCCCTCGACGAAACCTTTGCCCGACTACAGGAAGATCTGCCCATAGGTATGGAACTGCGCAAGGTCTCCGACCAACCGGCAGCAGTAAAACGCGGCGTTGGCGAATTCCTGCAAGTGCTGGCTGAAGCCCTGGGTATCGTACTGCTGGTGAGTTTTTTCTCCCTCGGCAGCCGCCCGGGATTAATTGTGGCGCTGTCGATCCCATTGGTATTGGCAATGACCTTCGCGCTGATGCACTACTTCAATATCGGACTGCACAAGATTTCGCTGGGGGCACTGGTACTCGCCCTGGGCTTGATGGTGGACGACGCCATTATCGCGGTGGAGATGATGGCGATAAAAATGGAGCAGGGGCTCAGCCGGCTAAAAGCCGCCGGCTTCGCCTGGACCAGTACCGCTTTTCCCATGCTCACCGGTACACTGATTACCGCCGCCGGTTTTTTACCGATTGCCACCGCCCAATCCGGTACCGGTGAATACACCCGATCTATTTTCCAGGTGGTGACCCTGTCGCTAATCGTTTCCTGGATTGCCGCCGTGGTCTTCGTACCCTATCTGGGCCACTACCTGCTGCCAAACCTGGCGCGACACGGCCACGGCGGTGAAGTGGCAGACCCCTACCAGAAACCCTTTTACCAGCGCTTCCGCCGCTTTATTACCTGGTGCCTGCGCAATCGCAAAACAGTGATCGCGGCTACCCTGGCGATTTTTGTCGGCTCGCTCGCTCTGTTCAAACTGGTTCCGCAACAGTTCTTCCCCTCTTCCGGACGCCTCGAATTGATGGTGGACCTGAAGCTGGCTGAGGGTGCCTCGCTGAAATCCACCGAGAACCAGGCCAAAAGGCTGGAAACCCTGCTGGCGCAAAACGATCAGGTAGAAAATTACGTGGCCTATGTGGGCACCGGCTCCCCGCGCTTCTACCTGCCTTTGGACCAGCAACTGCCCGCTGCCAGCTTCGCCCAGTTTGTTGTAATGACCCGCAGTGTCGAAGAGCGCGAGCAAGTGCGCAGCTGGCTGATCAATACGATGAATGAGGAATTCCCCACCCTGCGCAGCCGTGTGTCCCGCCTGGAGAACGGCCCACCCGTGGGCTACCCGGTGCAGTTTCGCTTGTCCGGCGAACATATTCGTGAAGTGCGCGGGCTGGCCCGGGAAGTGGCCGAGCGCCTGCGGGACAATCCACAAGTGACCAACGTGCACTTGGACTGGGAAGAACCCAGTAAATCCATCAACCTCAATATCGACCAGGACCGCGCTCGCGCAATGGGCGTCAACAGTGCAACCTTGTCCCAGGCTCTGCAAAGCTCCTTAACCGGTATCACTGTGAGCCAATACCGGGAGGATAACGAGCTGATCGACGTGCGTGTGCGCGGTAATGAAGACGATCGCTATGCCCTGCGCCAGTTGGGTAACCTCGCGGTACAAACCGACAGCGGCCGCAGTGTACCGCTGAACCAGATTGCCACCCTGGAATACGGTTTTGAGGAAGGTATTATCTGGCACCGGGATCGCCTGCCCACCGTTACCGTGCGCGCTGATATTTATGGGGAAGAGTTACCGGCGACCGTAGTCAATGCCGTGTGGCCTCAGCTTCAATCCATTCGCGATAAATTACCGCCGGGCTATTTGCTGGAAGTGGGTGGTACCGTGGAAGAATCTGCGCGGGGGCAAAAATCGGTCAATGCCGGTATGCCGCTATTTGTGCTGGTGGTCTTTACCCTACTGATGCTGCAATTGCGCAGTATGTCCCTATCCACCATGGTATTCCTCACGGCTCCCCTGGGCCTGATCGGCGTTACACTGTTCCTGCTGTTGTTTGGCAAGCCCTTTGGTTTTGTCGCCATGCTGGGCACCATCGCCCTGGCGGGAATGATTATGCGTAACTCGGTGATTTTGGTGGACCAGATACAGCAGGATATCAGCCAGGGCCTCAGCCCCTGGGATGCAATTGTCGAGTCGACGGTAAGACGCTTCAGGCCGATTGTTTTGACAGCGCTAACTGCAGTATTGGCGATGATTCCACTGTCCCGCAGTGACTTCTTTGGCCCTATGGCGGTCGCCATTATGGGCGGATTGATTGTCGCAACCGGACTCACCCTACTGTTCCTGCCAGCACTCTATGCCGCTTGGTTCCGAGTGCGAGAAGAACACAATGAAGAGGCGGTGGAAAATAGCCCTGAATTTGACGGGCCCATGACCCCGAATGCCACTACAGATTAAAATCACGGGGTAATCCAACAAAAAGGCGGCGCAGGTTTTCACTGCGCCGCCTTTTTTTATTTTCTAAGATTGTGTCAGGGAGTCGTAAACAATCCCGGTCCAAATATCCGGTGTCATAAAACCCTGGCCATACTGCGCATCAAATTCCGCTGTGGGCTTTGCAGAAATCACTTCCTGCCGCGTTTTACCCTCATCCACCATCGCTTTTACTTTGTCCCTAAGCCCTGCCAGTATATTGCGCTGCTGTTGCAGTTCTGCCCGATTACTGAGAGGACCGTGACCGGGAATAATTTTGGTATCTTCCCCCGCCATCGCCAAAGCGGTGTCCATAGCTGCGATCATGCCATCCACCGAGCCGCCGGAAGAGAGATCGATAAAGGGATAGTTACCGTTAAAATAAATATCCCCCATATGAATCACATCAGCTTCGGCAAAATGCACAATGGAGTCACCATCCGTGTGGGCGGGCCCCACATGCTGGACCTTTACCCTATCGCCATTCCAGTAAAAGGTAGTGGCGTCGGTAAAGGTAATCACCGGTAATGCTTCTGGAGGAGACGGCTCAACCTTGCGCTTAAACGCCTCAATAAACTGCTCGGTACTTACCCGTTTGCGCACATTCTCGTGAGCCACAATCAGGGCGCCGCTTTTGCCCAGGTTTTCGTTACCGCCTGTATGATCTCCATGCCAGTGGGTATTAATGACGAAGCGCAAAGGTTGCTTGGCTAACTCAGCTACTGCCTGTTGAATTTTTGCGGTCAAAGGCGCGTATTGGTCATCCACCATAAAGGTACCGTCCTCTCCCACCAGTACTGCAATATTGCCCCCAGCCCCTTTGAGCATATAAACATTGCCAGACACAGCTTCACTACTAATTTCCACATTGGCAAACCGATCCTGTGCAGAGGTAAAAGATGCAGCCAATACAGAAACCGCCAGGGCGACGGAACCTACTACGTTCTTCATAAAAACTCCCAGTTGTTATTATTTCTTTCCGAAAATTATCAGAAGTTGATCTGACAACATAAAATGCGCCTGTTGCTTTTAGTATGCCAAATATTTTGGTCCGCCCTCCAATCAAACCGAAAGGCTAGACGTTCTTGCCTACTCCTATAAAGTACTGTGGCTACCAATGGGTTTAAAAACCAGATCTCTCATCTCTGGAATACAAATAATTAGCACCAAAAACGCAAGCAAGATACAAGCCACGCAAATAACCTCTAGAGCGAGAGTCACTTTTCTCTGTTTATTGTGGTTTGGATAGTACTTTTTAAAGAGTAACGAAACCCCTGACAACTTAAGAAGTCGTGGCGCGCCAACAGCATACTTGCTCAAAACAGAGATACTAATGGCAGCAGTAAGACCTGAAATGAAGCCAATAATACAAATAGTCGTAAATAGAAAAACTACGATCTCCATCAGTTGACTTATTCCTTATATCAATCGAGTCAGGCTGCCTGCTTCAATAAAGTATCTCGCTGCTGTGCCAACATCTCCAACAGCAGATCCGGTCGGTCAGTCACAATGCCGTGTACGCCCAGATCAATATAGCGCCGGTAATTATCCATGCCATTCACGGTCCATACCGCCAAGTGGACTTTCTTCTTATTAGCGGCGCGCACCATACTTTCAGTAACTACGGGAATACCTTTTTGCTCCATCGGTAGCTGCATCGCGCTATAGCTTGGACGCAGCAGTTTCTCTGCTCGAAGTAACTGTGCAATATAAAATACCACCGCCTCTACGGTAGGCGTGCCCGTCGCCACTTGCGGACAGAGTCGACGAAACTCATTAATCACCCCTTGGTGAAATGAGGAAACGACGACCTGCTCGCCTTTTCCACACTGTGCCAACACATCCTTCAACACTTTTGCAGCGCGATACTGACGGCTTTTAATCTCCAGTATCATTGGCATATCCCCCACCATTGCCAGCGCCTCTTCCAGAGTCAACACTCGCAGGGGCTTTTCTCTATAGGGGTAATACTCTCCATCCCGAGTCCAGAGATAGGCAACATTTAACTGGCGCAGCTGCTCTAAGGTTTTATCCTCTATAAACCCCGCACCATCAGAGAACATTTCCAGCTCCCTGTCGTGAATCAACACTAAATGGCCGTCGGCAGTGAGCCACAGATCCACTTCAATAGCATCCACGCCCAGTTGCACCATTTTTTCAAGGTAAATCGCCGTGTTTCCTGGGTAGAGGCCATTGCCGCAGTCATTACCATGTGCGATCACCATCGGCCCCTCTCCCTGAGGAAACCACAGGGGGCAAGGTTTGCCCGGTGCAGACCGGGCATAAAGAAATAAGACGACTAGGGCAATTAAAAAGAACGACAACCAAAACATGCTTCACCACACTTATTATTTTGTCAGTTTTCAAGCTGGATAGTGTTAGCTTCGATTACGCCTCTTCCGCTAATTTGGCAACAGAATCAGTGTCAGCAAGCACGGTATTCTTTTGGGGCTCTTCTTTCCCCGCCGGTTCTTTAGCCTCACTGCCAATTCCCTGTTTCTGACGCACATATAAAGCCTGTAACCAGAGGGGAACAAAAATAACGATGTCGTAAAAACGATTAGCCAAAACACCTAAGTGCAGTGAAGCCATCGCCAAAAACCGAAGTATTATGGTCATTCCCCGCAGGGATAAGCCCACACCAATACCAATTACCGTTCGCGCTGAACGGATAAACTGCTCCAAAGGAATTGCCAGAAAAGCCAGAATCAAGGGAAGCACAAACCCAAGTCCCATCTGTGCCAGAGGAATTGGCCAAAGCTGCTCAGAACCTAATAACTGCTGTTGCAGAATCAACTCACGGGAGAAAGCCAGGTTTCCACCGACTACAGCCAAAACTAATAAGAGTGCCAAAGCCACTCCCAGCAATAACCTGCGCGTACTCTCACCGAGGGAACCTACCGCAGGAAACATTCGAGTAACCTGCAAGCATTCCATAATCAACAATCCGACAGTGATCTGCAAAAAGATAACCACTGCGGCTGAAATACTGGCGAGACTATAACTGCCAAGTGAAGCTTCAGCGCCCAGTACTGCCGCCATAGGCTGTGCCAGTAACTGGAAATTCACCATAGCGCCAGCTAAAGCAACCACTAATACCAGAGAAGCTGTCAGAAAGCGGCTGAAAGAGGATGAAGACAGCAAGTGAAGGCTTTTATCCGTTTCCTGCAAAATCTCTTCGTAGCGCTCCATATGGCCATCCAGCGCTTTGGCCCGCCGAATAACCGATTCTACATTTTTGTTAATACGTCCCAATGTCGAAAGCATTGCACGCCAACTGGGCAGCATACGTTTTAGTAATTGATGCCTCTCCCGGGTGGACTCACGATAGGACTCCAGAGCTTTGGACTCGGCCTTGCGCATAGACTGATTAATAGTATCGAGAACATCTGCTACCACAGGGTCCTCTTTGCCAGGAATTTCCGAAACAGCTCGAATAGCCCTGGCCCAGTTTGACGGTTCCGGTGCTATTTCAGCGCTGCGTACATAGTCTTCATCCAAGCTACTGAGTTGTTCGCAGAGTTTTCGATGCAAGGTTGGATACAGTGCCAAATCCCGCTGTACGGTTTGCTCAATACGTTCAAATTCTCTTTCAATCTGGCGCTCTGCCGTGTCCCTGCCTTCGGCAAAAAGTACTTCTCGATTGCGCTCTACCAGTCTTTGTTCTGCGGAATCAATATTACTCGCCACAAAGCGCAACGCCCGATGGCCCAGACGCGCTATAGCATATACGGCGCGATGCACAGGCTCACGGGCCAGGAACAAAACAATCAATCCCAGGATACCCCAAAGCCAAAGTGGTAAACTTTGCATTAGTTGACTCATCTCTCCCCCCTTCATTATCAGCCCAATTGGCCTCTATCCTAACAGCTGCGGACAGTACATTCGCCCAAAAGTTCACAATTTGTACAGGAGTATGACGACAGCTTTGCCCTTGGGATCAGTCCCTAATATTGGAAACACAGGGAAAGCTGATATAGACGCAGGGCCGTTAAAACAACCCAACAATACGAAACCATACAGGTGACATCAGTAAAGTTACCTGAAAACAGATGTTCTTTTACATCAATTTAAGTTTATCCCGTTAAAAATTAAAAAAATAAACGTCTGCATCGAGTAGAGAAAATCAACAATAAAGCACAATAGTTGCCAAAGAAAAAAAACAGCACCATATGCGAGACACAAAATGCCAAAAAAATAAATTGCACGCATACCTTTCAAAACTTTGACTGAGAAAAACAATACATTTCCAAGCTTAAAAACCACAGCCAAACCAAACCAAAAATATTCAAACCCCATAAATAAGGCACATTTTTTCCTAAGCCTTACCCCTCCTAGGTCTACACTCCAAACTAAATTCTCATTGAGTGAGTGTTTTTCCCTAACACGGCAGAAACAATTTTACGCTGACTCCCACGTCGTCATGGCAGATAACGTGGGGTAATTTTGGGAACCTAAACGACAGGAGTCGATGGAAGGTCAAACTCTTATTTTAAGAGAGATCTATCTGTATCAAGGAGAGGTACGAGGTATATGCCGGTTCTTTTTTTTAGCAACTCCGGCCTTCAAGGCGATCTATTATTTTCACTGTTTTCACAAGCTATTCCCATACCCTGGGAAAAATCTAGCATTGGAAAACAAAAAAACTGCCTGCAGCATTATCAGGCTATCGTGATAGATTGCTGGCAAATTGGTGTGAGCTCTGACTCAAAGCAGTTTCTTTCAGATCTAAAGAAGATTAGTCATGCAAAAGCTTTACTGATTAATCTCCCAGCCAACCTACCCATTCATATATCGGAAAAGTTACGCCAGAAAGGTTTTCACCTACTTTGTGATAGCAATACCAGTCAGGAAAACCTTATTCACAAATTGGATACCGCGATTCACAGTGCCGAGGGGCGACAACATATCAGCCCACAAAACTCCCTCCCTCTTACCCGCAGGGAACAGGAAATACTCGGACAACTCACTACCGGTGAACCCAACAGTGTGATCGCAACAAAATTGCACCTTAGCGAACACACTGTGAAAAATCACATGTATAACATTTTCCGAAAAATTGGAGTTAAAAACCGGCTGCAGGCCAGTAATTGGGCCAAGCTCAATCTCCAGGAAGAGAGGATATGAGATTAACCCTGTTGATGTTGACACTGTGTGCATCCCTGGCCTTTGGCCAGGATGACACAGAGGTCCCTCCAGCAGATACCGATTCTGGAAAACTCGAAGACGAAATCAGTGGATTCAATATTGATCGAACAATAACCCGTACCGGGCACGATTTTGCCCGCTACATGAGCGAATACAGAAACCTTAATTATCCAGATGCCACTTACAACTTAACTATTTACGAAAGACCCTCAGCACGTTGGGGAAATCTCATCTGGGTTACCTATAACGACAAAATTGTTTTCAGGCGTTTTATCAGTCCAAGCACCAATAATATTCATCGCTTGGCCGATGAGGCCGCGCAATATATTCACCAGGAAGTACTGCAAGCGCGTGTTCGCAGCTCACTCACAGACACCTTTGATTTGGGTAAGGATGAATTCTAATGAAGATCAAATCATTACTGGGTACCGCTTTTTTTTCTCTGGCGGCGTTTTCATATCATCACGTCTCGGCCACCGAATTAATCTATGAACCGGTAAACCCCAATTTTGGTGGTAACCCACTCAATGGTACTTACCTTCTGCAAAATGCGCAGTCACAAGATACTCACGAAGATCCGGATAAACCAGACAGCCTCTATGAACAACCCAGTGCTCTGGATAGGTTCAGCGACTCGCTGGAAACCCGCCTGCTAAACCAACTTCTAACCGATGTTGGTGATGGTAATAGTGGAGAACTGATTACAGACGACTTTATCGTACAAATCGTTGATAACGATGGTGTCCTGACAGTACTTATCACCGACCGCAGTACCGGAGATAAAAGCGAAATCGTTGTAAGCGGGCTAAACCCGACAAACTAACGAACGTTTAAATTTCAAAGGATTCTTTGGCAATGCGTAATGCAATAAAAAAAGTGATAGCTTTGCCCATCGTAGCGACATTAATGACGCTAAGTAGTTGTTCCGCCGTCAAAGATGTGGGCGATGCACTTTTTGGTCCGGGCATCACAGATGCAATGCTCACCCCGAGGAAAAACACCTATCGGGACCTGATCAACCTTCCGCAACCGAAGGGTAAAATATTGGTGGCGGTATACGGTTTCCGCGATCAGACCGGCCAGTATAAGCCGGCACCAAACAGCAGTTTCTCTACCGCAGTCACCCAAGGTGGCGCGGCCATGCTCATGGACGTACTCAATGAGTCCGGCTGGTTTATCCCGTTGGAACGTGAAGGGCTGCAAAATCTGCTGACAGAGCGGAAGATTATCCGTGCAGGATTAACCAAGCCGGACATTCCCGTCAATAACAGCGTGCCACTTCCCACACTCGTAGCTGCGAATGTCCTATTGGAAGGCGGCATTGTTGCCTACGACCAAAATATTCAAACCGGTGGCGCAGGTGCGCGCTATTTTGGTATTGGCGCAGACGAGCAGTATCGCGTGGATCAGGTAACAGTGAACTTGCGGGCAATAGACATTCGTTCCGGGCGGGTACTCCACTCTGTATTGACATCTAAAACCGTCTACTCCAAGGCAATCAGTGCCGATGTATTTCGCTACGTAAAATATCGGCGCCTGTTGGAATTGGAAGCTGGTACTACTTATAACGAACCCGCACAGCTTGCTATGCTTTCAGCGATGGAATCCGCTGTGATTCACTTGATCAGTGAAGGCATAGTGCACAACTCCTGGGCACTTGCCAATCCGGATGAAATCGAAAATCCGATATTGCAGTACTACCTCAATGACAGCACTGTCATTATGTAGAATCAATGACTGACAAATTATTTTTTAAGCCCGGCTTAAAATTGGGATACTTGGAAAGATGTACCATAAATTCAGAATTATTTTTTCTGCCACCCTAGCAATGGCTGCTGTTAATCTTCCAGGTTTAGGCCATTGTTCAGACTTGGATTCCAGCAGTGAATTGGCTGTTGCGAGCGAATTAAGCGCAGCCAATCTTTACTCCGTCACAAATTTAACCGTAATCAACCAGGAAGGTGGAAACAATAACGTACGTACCCGCCAATCAGGCAGTAACAACTACACTTCTGCTCACCAGGACGGCAATAGAAACGGCTTGTCCGTCACCCAATCTGGTGAAGACAATATTGTCACATCGAGCCAGGTCGGGGATTACAACTATTCAATATTGATACAAATAGGTTTTGATAATTTTATAGATATCGACCAGTATGGAGTTGGCAATACCGCGGGCATATCCCAATTTGGAATACAAAATAGTGCCCATGTGGAAGAGATTGGCAGCTTTCATAACGTCAATATTTACCAAAGTGGGAATGGCCTTCACACCTCGGTCACTGTTACCGGAACCGCTACAACAACGTATATTAGCCAATATGACTAATAACTAATAATACTTCTCTGGTTTCCCTTCATCTGATTGGACTTCTTTACTTCAATTCATGTAAGCTTATTAAGTGACAATAATGATTACAGCAACTTAGAAAATTTATCAGAAATGTGATTATTTGAACCTCGCGCCGTATAAAAGAATTTTCTGACAAGCTTTATCACCCCACCTGAAAAAAAGAACTTTCTTCCTAAAGTTTCAAGACTTCTGCCCTATAGCCACAACCTCCAAAGACGACAAAACTCTATTCAGCATCAAGCTGCTGTTAAAAATGATATTGCTAGATGTTTCACAAGGAATGTGAAGGTTAGAAGCAGTCGGTTTCACTCCAGATAACTCACATACGCCTGACACAGCCGTATCGTGTCCTGAGACAAAACACTCCCAATATCTAATGGTGCTGAATTCTTTTATTTGTAAAAAGCTGTACAGCTATATTTGACATCCCTATGGAGTTACTGATGACTAAGTACACACCTATTGCCGCCAGTGTTCTTCTGGCGATCGCCAGTACCGGAGCCTTAGCTACCAACAATACCGCCATTCTCAACCAAAATGGCACTGGCAATATGGCCACGGCTGATCAGAGTGATGCCACTGTATCCAACAACCTGATCACACAAAACCAAACTGGTGACAACAACGTAGTTTATGCAGAGCAAACCAGCTTTAATGATTCCGGTGTAATTACCCAAACTCAAGTCGGAGATATGAATGACGCAGAGTCCTTCCAGAATGATTCCAGCACTGCGATTGTTACTATCACCCAAATCAACGACGGTCACTTTGCAACAACTACACAAAGTTTTGTAGATACCAGCGTTGCTACTGTCACCCAAAGTGGTAGTCCGCAAGTAGCAGCAGTAACTCAAGTTTCCAGTACAAATGATAATGCTGTAGTGACTCAGTCTGGCGACGGCAATGTAGGTAATGTTATCCAAACTAACGGTTCATTTAACACCGCACTCTTAACCCAAACAGGAACCACCAATACTGCAACTTCTACTCAAACTTCCAGTACCTCGAGCACTGTTAACGCTACCCAGGCAGGTACCACAAACTCTGTAATACACATTCAAACTTTGGCCACCAACAGTACCTCTGTTTCCTTCCAGGATGGCACTTCCAACACATTCACTACATCACAGACAGCAGGTGATGGGAACTACAGCGAGGGCTTCCAAAATGGTACTACTCAGGGCTTGACTCACATTCAAGTTGGAGATGATCACTGGGCTTATACTGAGCAAGTGGGCACCACCAATATTGGCGTGATCTCCCAGACAGGCTTTGATAACTATTCTGAAGGCTACCAGGATGGAACGTTCAATAGCTTGACCGTTACCCAGCCAGGAGATTTCAATACCACTGTCGCCTCGCAGACCGGTAATAACAACGTTATTGCCGTAACTCAGGCAACCGATACCAACATGGCTACACCTACACAGGTAGGTGATTTCAACATGGCAATTATCATTCAATAGTAAAGGGGGTAGGCCGGCTTAATTGGCCGGCCTATTTTCAACTTGGTGGGCTAAGTGCAAGCTTCAATTATTATTACTAGCCCTAAATTCCCATGAAACAACCATTTCATGCATTTAATGCCACCCCCCAAATCAGCTGGCATTATTTGCCATAGCTAGTTCAAAAAAGAACTTTATTCCTAAGGTTTCGGCACTTCCGTCCTATGGCTGTAACTCCAGAAGACGACAAAACTCTAATCAGCATCAAGCTGCTGTTTAAATGGTATTGCTAGGTTTCACAAGGAATGTGAAGGTTATTAAGCAGTCGGGTTCATCCCAGTTTCCTCACATACTTCTGGCACGGTTGTAATATGCCTGAGGATGAGACTCTTCCAATATCAAATGATGCTGTTTTCTTTTTGTTTGTAAAAGCTGTACAGCGATATTTGACATCTATATGGAGTTACAGATGACCAAGTACACACCTATTGCCGCCAGTGTTCTTCTGGCGATCGCCAGCACCGGAGCCTTCGCATCGAACAATACCGCCATTCTCAATCAGAACGGTACTGGTAACATGGCAACCGCTGATCAGAGTGATCCGACGGTAACTAATAACCTGATCACCCAGACTCAAACTGGTGACAACAATGAGGTTTACGCGGAGCAAACCAGTAGTAACAATTTGGGGGTAATTACCCAAACCCAAGTGGGAGATTTGAATTTTGCGGAATCTTTTCAGAATGATTCCAACGTTCCTGTCGCTACCATCACTCAAATAGATGATGGACAGATTGCTACAACGGTCCAGAGTTTTGTAGACACCAGTGTTGCAACTATTACCCAAAGTGGTGGATCACAACTTGCAACTACCGCTCAGACCACTAGTGCAAATGATACTCTAGTCATTAATCAGTCCGGTGATGGTAATGTTGCTGCAGGCATACAAACCGCTACATCATTAAACTCAGCGGTTATTAGTCAAACAGGTACTAATGGCACTGCTTCAGCGACACAAAGTGGCACCACATCAAGTAGCATGACGATGATTCAAGCGGGAGACACCAATGTAGTCGCCCATCAGCAAGTCTTGGCCAGTAACAGTACAACACTCTCCTTCCAGGATGGCTCTTTCAACACCATCTTCTTCAGCCAATCTGACGACGGCAATTATAGTGAAGGTTTCCAGAGCGGTACTGGCCAGACTTTGGTACACAATCAAAGTGGTGGTGATCACTGGGCTGTCACCGCACAGGTAGGGACGTCTAACGTAGCTGTTGTTACGCAGGTAGGTTTCGATAACTTTTCATCAGCAGCCCAGGACGGCACGTTCAATAACTTAACTGTGACGCAGCCTGGTGACTTTAACACCACTACGGCATCACAACTTGGCAACTTCAATACAATTACCGTTACTCAGTCTACGGATCTTAATGCAGCAGCGCCTGCTCAAGTAGGTGATTTCAACATGGCAATTATTATTCAGTAGCCAAAATTAAGGCCGACTTTTAAAGCCGGCCTTTTTATCTGAAAAAATTTATCGGTTTATATTGTGCTAAACAAGTATTAACCTCTATATACACGTAGAATCAGCCCCACAAAATCCAAACCTCTCCCGACTCAGCTTACCAAAAATGGCACGCTACAGTAGACCAGGGCGATCTCATTGCTGCGAAAAATCCAGCTGCCAAAATTAAAATTGGAGACCCCTACACATTTAATACTACCCAAAACAGTAATAATATGGGATTTATTTTTAAGCAACCCTGATTAGGGCTTTAAACAAGGGTCGCCCTATCGAGCCCCTAACTGAATTTCATTTAAGTCCACTTATCCAGCAACCTTAGTGCTCTAGCGTAAAAAACAACAACAAAGAAAATATTCCTATTTTTTAGGCACTAACTTCCCATAGCAATATTTGAGGCTTACGATAAAACTCATACCAGCATCAGGGTATTGTCAGGTACTCCAGAGATAATACCTATTAGGGATAGCAATAAAACAAGGTGTGCCAAACTCCTTGCGCAATAAATGCCATACCCTATCTATGGAGTCTTTTGTCCTTCCTAGGCTTGATGCTTCACCGCAACTGAAATCATGGGGATAAGAAAAATCCACCTTACCTTCAATCGGAGATATCGATGCGAATCCATACACCAATTTCCGTGGGCATCAGTCTATGCCTTGTCGGGTCAATTACTTATGCGGATGGAAATACAACTACCGTGGAACAAACGGGTAACAATCACCAGGTGACTGCAAACCAAGTAGACCCAACAACAACTAACAACCTTATTGAGGTTATTCAGGCAGATGAAGCACAGGTTAGCAATAGCCTGCAAGACACTTCAACCAACTTGAGTATCATCAGGCATGAACAGGTAACACTGGGGAATGAAGCTGACTCGACTCAAACTAATTTTTCAGATGATGCAGAGGTAAATATCTATCAGGAGGGCGCTGGAAATTTCGCCTCTACTTTACAGGACAGTACATCTTCTAGCTTTGTTGACATTTCTCAGTTCAATTCTGCAAATGACATCATTTTCTCCCAAACAGATAGTAGTTTCGATACAGTCAACCTCTATCAGTCTGGCTTTGATAACCAGATGTTAGTGACTCAAACTACCACTACGTTTAACAGCCTAAATGTGTCTCAAACGGGTGATCAAAATAGCGCAGATGCTGAACAAACAGGGTTTGATAATCTGTTAACCTCCTCGCAAACGGGCAACTTGAATACTTATTTTTCTATACAAACGGGTGACATCCTGGTAGCAACAAGTACCCAGATAGGAGATGGTAACATTAGTACCCAGACCCAGACTGGAGATATTTTGTTGGTTTCTACGCTACAAGACGGTATTGGCAATATGTCCATCGTGGATCAAGCTGGAGCAATGCAAACTGCAAGTAGCACCCAGATAGGAACAACTAACCTTCACACTATTACCCAAAGCGTCGACAATCAAACGGCTATTGGCACTCAGAATGGCGTGTTAAACCAAGGATTTATCATGCAGTAGCGGCATATTCGTTCCGGCTGAAAGTTATTATATTTTCAATATAGATAGAGGAAAGAATGCATTTTTCAATGCCAGCTTTAATTTATGAGTCACTCACAAAGCTACCCAAAGAATGGCATTCTTTCCTTACCTGATAAAAATACTGCATCAATATTTTCTTACGTAGCAGAGGTTTCAAAATTCTTCGTCTACAGTTTTCCATGTAAACGATTTCTCACATTTTGACGTTACTCACTTCACAGGTAACACAGGCAAAAGTTTTAACGACCGGATTTACCACTAGACGGTAATACACAGGAGTTAGCCGTGCAGAAGATTACCGTAATTCCACTGGTATTGGCGATATCTGCCACCAGTTTGGGTTATGCTGCAGAAAATACTACATTAATCACCCAAAGCGGCTCCAGTAACTCAGCTGTAGCAGATCAAACTGATCCAAGCGCTATCGACAATCACCTGGAGATCAGTCAAGACGGCTCTGCTCATATTGCAGAGGCCGTACAGCAAAACGAAATTGAAAGCTCAATTATCCAAATACAAGAAGGCAGTCTCAACGACGCCTATAGCCTGCAAATGGATGGGATCGCAAATAGCGTAGAAATATTCCAGTCGGGCTCTAATAATCGTGCCAGTAGTTACCAATTGGCCACACAGCATGGGCAATCAACAATACGGCAGGTGGGATCGGGTAATGAAGCAGAAATCCAACAACATCTCGGTAGCGATAATGTCTCTGTTATAGAGCAAATGGGTGAGATGCATGGTGCCTTGATTGGTCAATACGCGAGTTTTAATTCCGATGCGTTGATATTCCAGCAAGGCTCAAGCCATGAGGCCATAATCAGCCAGGAAGGCACCGGGCACTACGCCAGTATCCAACAGATCGGCGCCGCCAACAACGCAGATGTCGCCCAGTCCGATATGTACAACGAATTGGACCTCTATCAGGACGGCGAGGGCAACATGGCCACCATCGTGCAAGTGTCCTGGTATAACAGTGCCTATGTCACTCAGGACGGCTTCTTGAATTCCGCCAATATTATGCAGGCCGGCAATGGTGGATTAGGCGGTGGCCATATGGTGATCGTCAATCAGTCTGGCAGTATGAATGATGCAACTGTGATTCAAAGTGGTTTCTCCCAATCTGCCAATATTACCCAAACCGGTACCGGTAATACGGCAGTGGTTTTACAGTAACGAAGTTATTACCAGTCGGAGTAAGGTCAACTTATTCCGACTGGATTCCTGAGGTAAAAGCATTCATTTCTTGATACTTATTTCTCATTAAATTGAGACTAAAGCCCTATAGAAACTTACTATACCGCCATCAACAATGAAAATAGCGGTAGTTGGGTCAATTCGCTTTTAACGTTCTTAATAATTACTGTCCGGAATTTAATTTCCAGTAGTAATTTCCCTATGTTTGCTTGCCAACACCGCACTTTAAAGCCGTAATTTTCATGCTCCTTGTTATGTAGTCGTGGAGGTATTCGTGAAAAAAGTTATTTATTCGCCGGTAGTCACATTTATCGCATTTCTTTCCGTCAATTCCGCCTTTGGGAATGACCAAACCGTAGAGCAGATACAAATTGGTATTGGCAACAATGCCGTTGCCAACCAGAGGTTTCCGCTTAATGAGGGCAACTTAATCCTGCAAGAGCAAATTGGCTTTTTTAATGACGCCACCGGCATTCAATCCATAGAAATCAACAGCACAATTTCCCAATTTCAAACTGGCCGTAATCATTTTTCCAGAGTTTCCCAATCTACAGGGAGCGACAATGCGGGACAGAGCGTACAGATTGGCTCTAATAGCAGATCGCTCACCCGACAGGTTAACCAAATAAACGGTTTCTCCCTGCACACTCAGGATGGCCAGGGACAGGTTGCCACCACGGTACAGATTTCCGGAGCCAATAACAGCGTCAACATTGAGCAGACAGACAGAGCCAATGTAGCCGCCGTGGCACAAGTATTCAATTTTACGGGTAATGCCTCAATCTCACAGGCGGGTTTGCTTAATTTAGGTGTCAGTGAGCAAACCGGCATCGCTCATGAATCTTCAATTACCCAGGCAGGCGCACTTAACTTTTCCGAAATGGAGCAGCTGGGCACGGGGAATTCATCGTCAGCTTCACAGGAAGGGTTGTTAAATTCAGCAAATTCTTTGCAAGCTGGTGTTGGCAATACCAATCAATCAAGCCAAATTGGGCTGGAAAATAACGTTTCATTTTCTCAACTAGGTCTAAATCAAATGGCCAGTAGCACCCAGATTGGCCTATTTAACCAAGTCCAAGCCAATCAGATGAGAGCGGGAGCATCCAGCAACACCCTACAGATCGGCATTTCCAACAGTAGTCATATTTCCCAGTAGAAAAGGTCGATCTAAATTCATGCGCTATTGATAGCAACAGGCAAAAGCTATAGAGAGAGAAGTTAAACTCGGTACTGTGCAATAGCACTTTCTACTCAAGGATTTACAACTTTTCTCCTATAGCCCCCCCCCAAATTTCCAGCAAGAATATTGGAGACGGAACGAAATTTTGGACTCCTAAGCAGTATCAGGGAAGCCATCAAAATGTATCAGTCCTACTCTCCCGCTTACCTGTTTGACTGGCGGCAATGCCTTTGCGGCAACGCTGCTCCCCCTCTTTACAGTGATACCTACCCCTCCGGCTAGGTGCACCTGCTGTAAAACCCTCGGCGCAGGATGACGTGCCACCCCCTTTCAGCCATTTAGGCTGGTATTTCACCATGTGATGCTCATTGAAGTTTGTAGTAATGGAGACACTCATGAAGACATTGACCCCTATCGCTGTAGCCCTGACCCTGGCCATCAGTGGAACCGCTTATGCGGGCGGCAACACTGCCACTCAGGACCAGAATGGCGGCCACAACAATGCCACTATCGATCAGACCGGGCCGCTGACCTGGGATAACAACGCTATGCAGGAACAGCATGGCCATAGCAATGATGCAGAGATCACTCATAGCATTGAACTCGGCAGCTATGGGTACCAGTACCAGGAAGGTGATCACCATTCAGCGGAGTTGCTGCAAAGCGGCGGTGCCGGCAACGAGTCGTTCAGCTTCCAGTCCGGCAACACCAACGTGTCTGAGACCTATCAGATTGGACAGCTGGGCAGTTACTCCGCCCATCAGCAATCTGGGGACAACCACTACGCCCTCACCTATCAGTTTGCAGGTGCTGGCAACATGGTGATGATTAGCCAGATGGACAGCCACAACACGGCAACCGCCACCCAGGTTGTTAGCGTTGGTTCTGAGACCGTTATTCGCCAGAGAGGAGAACTGCACAACGCAGATACCTTCCAGAGCGGCTTTGGCCACGATGCCGGCATGCGCCAGTCCGGTGAATCCAATGATGGTGATATTCGTCAGGTAGGTGGTGATCACTACGCCCGTATGCGTCAGCGTGGCCACAACCAGGAAGCGGATATCTCCCAGGCTGGGTATGACCACAGTGCACGCGCCCGCCAGAGAGGCCACCACAATGATGTGTACCTGGGACAGATCGGTTCTGGACACACCGCTTCGGCGCGCCAATCAGGGCACAACAACAATAGCCTGGTGGGACAGTTTGGCCTCTACGAAACCGCTACGGTAATGCAGCACGGCCACGCTAACCAAAGCCTCGTTTTCCAGTAGCCCTGGCTGTAATTAAAAAGGGCAACCAATAGCTCAGCGCTAGTCAATTAAGCACTTCTGCTTTCTGATTAAGCTAGAAAAATCCGGAACTCCTAGCAAGGATTCCGGATTTTTTATGCATTTCTGCCCAACATGAGTTCTCCTCTCTTCCAGGATTAGAGAGTTAATAGCAATACTAAGAAAAGGGAGGTTCAAGATCAGAAAATAGAACTTTCTTCTCAGGAATTTACAACTTCTTTCCTATAGCGACTCACTCCGATTTCAGCAAAACTGATGAAGGCGGAACAAAATTTTGGACTCCTAAGCAGTATCAGGGAAGCCACCAAAATGCATCATCCCTACTCTCTTCCTCTGCTCTTGCACTGGCGACCATGCCTTTGTAGCAGCGCTGTCCTACCTATTTACAGATATGCCTTTTCCTCCGGTGAGGTATACCTCCTGTAAAACCCCTGGCACTGGATCACTTGCCAGATTTTTCAGCCTTTTTGGCTGCTATTCCACCATGTAATGCGCATTGAAGTTTGCAGTAATGGAGACATTCATGAAAACCTTGACACCAATCGCCATAGCCTTAACTTTGGCTGTAAGCGGAACCGCTTATGCCGACTTTAACACCGCCACCCAAGATCAGGATGGAGGCCACAACCTCGGAACTATCACCCAGGTAGGTCCAAACACCTCACACAACTCCGCCATGCAGGAGCAGAATGGGGACCACAACAGCGCAGATATAGTTCATTCTGGTGAACAAAGGAGCTATGCGAGCCAGTACCAGGAAGGTGATCACCACACAGCCGAAATACTGCAAACTGGTGGACTTGAGAACGAAGCATTTAGCCTGCAGTCGGGAACCTACAATGTTTCAGAGACTATTCAGGTCTCGCAGACCGGCAGCTATTCCATGCATCAGCAGTTCGGCAGCAATCACTTTGCCCTGACCTTTCAGCTGGAAGGGGCAGGTAATATGGCTGAGATTACCCAGCACGACAGCCACAACACCGCAACCGTCACTCAGGTTTTAAGCTTTGGTTCCCAGTCGGCATTAAGGCAGCGGGGTGAGCTAAACAATGGAGACACATTCCAAACCGGTGCCAGCCACGATGCCGGTATGCGCCAATCTGGAGAATCTAACGACGGTGATATCCGCCAGATTGGTGAAGGCCACTATGCCCGTATGCGCCAGCGGGGCCACAATCACGAGGCAGATATCTCCCAGGCTGGATTCGGCAATAACGCAAGATCCAGGCAGAGAGGCCACCACAATGATGTATACCTGGGGCAGATTGGTGAAGGGCATGTGGCTATGGCACGCCAATCCGGACACAACAACAACAGTCTTGTAAGTCAGTTCGGCCAATATGAAACTGCTACAGTAATGCAGTCTGGCCATGCTAACCAGAGCTACATTTCCCAGTAGAGCTGGCAACAACAAAAAAGGGCGGCCCATGGCCGCCCTTTTTTTATCGCCTGTAATTTACAGATGTTCAACCGCATCGATTTCGTACTCCACCGCACCGGAAGGTGTTTGGACCACCACCACATCACCCACTTCCTTGCCAATCAACGCACGGGCAATCGGGGAGTTCACCGAGATCTTGTGCTTTTTCACATCGGCTTCGTCGTCACCCACAATTTTGTATGTGACTTCCTTCTCATCATCCAGGTGAATAATCGTTACCGTAGTACCGAAAATTACCTTGTCACTGGGCTCAATGCTTTTCACATCAATGACCAGAGAGTGGGAAAGCTTGCTTTCAATTTCCTGGATACGGCCTTCGATAAAGCCCTGCTTTTCCCGCGCCGCGTGGTATTCGGCATTTTCCTTCAAATCACCGTGTTCGCGCGCTTCAGCAATCGCCTGTACAACGGTAGGGCGTTCAACTTTTTTCAGATTGTCCAGCTCTGAGCGCAGCGCTTCTGCGCCTTCAACGGTCATTGGTACCCGGTTCAATGTGGGACCTCCATTATTGTTACGACGAAACCGGGCCCAGTGAGATCACGGGGCCCGGTTGGATTTCACAAGTTGGTTTTAAAGCTATTAAGACAGCTTTACGACACGCTGGTGAAGGTCTTGCAGGCGGCGAACCTGTAGCGGCTGCTCCTGGCGCATGGCCATCGCCATGGCCTGGGCCGCTGCCAGGGTGGTGGTGTAACACACCTGGTGGTTCTCGGCACTGCGACGGATATCCGCAGAGTCGCGAATCGCCTGGCGACCTTCGGTAGTGTTCACTACCAGCGCAATCTCGTCGTTCTTAATCATATCGACGATATGCGGGCGACCTTCACTCATCTTGTTGACGGTTGTAACGGGAATATTGTTTTCTTGCAAGACCTTGGCGGTGCCGCGGCTGGCAATTACTTCGAAGCCAAGCTCCACCAGATCGCGAGCTACGCCCACTGCGTCGGCCTTGTCGAAGTCACGCACAGAGATAAATGCGCGTCCGGACTCCGGCAGGCGGTCGCCAGCGGCAACCAGGCCCTTGTCGAAGGCTTCTGCGAAGGTAGCGCCTACGCCCATTACTTCGCCGGTGGATTTCATCTCGGGGCCGAGAATCGGGTCCACTTTCGGGAACTTATTGAACGGGAATACAGACTCTTTAACGGAGTAGTAGTCCGGCACGATTTCTTCGGTAAAGCCCTGCTCCTGCAGGCTGATACCCGCCTGACAGCGCGCAGCCACTTTCGCCAGTGAAGTGCCGATGCACTTGGAGACGAAAGGTACAGTACGGGAAGCGCGCGGGTTCACCTCGATCACGTAGATCTCGCCGTCCTGGTAGGCCAGCTGGGTATTCATCAAGCCAACTACGCCCAGCTCGCGAGCCATGGCTTTCACTTCTTCGCGCATACGGTCCTGCACATCCGCCGGCAGGCTATAAGGCGGCAGGGAGCAAGCGGAGTCACCGGAGTGAACACCACACTGTTCAATGTGCTGCATGATGGCGCCGATCACAACGTCCTTGCCATCGGATACCGCATCGATATCCACCTCAATAGCGGCGTTGAGGAAGTGGTCCAGCAGTACCGGCGCTTCGTCGGAAACCTGTACCGCTTCTTTCATATAAGTGAGCAGCTCGTCTTCTTTGTAGACGATCTCCATGGCGCGGCCGCCCAGTACGTAAGATGGGCGCACAACCAGCGGGTAGCCCACGTCTTTCGCCGCCTGAATGGCTTCGGAGACAGAGCGCACGATAGCGTTCTTCGGCTGCTTGAGGCCGAGACGCATGATCATCTGCTGGAAGCGCTCGCGGTCTTCGGCGCGGTCGATCTGCTCTGGTGTGGTACCGATAATCGGCACACCTTCGTTGGCCAGGTAGCGCGCCAGGTTCAGCGGAGTCTGGCCGCCGAACTGTACGATCACGCCTTCCGGCTTCTCTTTGGCAACAATTTCCAGCACGTCTTCCAGGGTTACCGGCTCGAAGTAGAGGCGGTCGGAAGTGTCATAGTCGGTGGAAACGGTCTCCGGGTTACAGTTGACCATGATGGTCTCGTAACCGTCTTCGCGCATCGCCAGAGCGGCGTGTACACAGCAGTAGTCGAACTCGATGCCCTGGCCAATACGGTTGGGGCCACCGCCGAGTACCATGATTTTCTTCTTGTCGGACGGCTGCGCTTCGCACTCCTCATCGTAGGTGGAGTACATGTAAGCAGTGGAGGTACTGAACTCAGCAGCACAGGTATCCACGCGCTTGTAAGACGGGAATACACCCAGCTTGTGGCGGAATTCGCGCACAGTCTTCTGGCTCACCCCCAGCAGGTCCGCCAGGCGGCGATCGGAGAAGCCTTTGCGCTTGAGGAAGCGCATTTGCTCAGTGGTCAGCGCCGAGGTCGGCAGTGACTTGAGCGGCTCTTCGATTTTGATCAGTTCTTCGATCTGTACCAGGAACCAGGGATCGATACCCGACAAGTCGTAAACTTCGCCGACGCTCATGCCCATACGGAAGGCGTCGCCAACGTACCAGATGCGCTCGGCACCCGGAACGGAGAGTTCGCTGCGCAGGCGGGTCTCAGCGCCGTCTTTGCTCGGGTCAATCTTGCTTTCCAGGCCGAAGCTGCCCACTTCCAGACCGCGCAGGGCTTTCTGCATGGACTCCTGGAAGGTACGGCCAATTGCCATCACTTCACCCACAGACTTCATCTGGGTGGTCAGGCGCGCATCAGCTTCACCGAATTTCTCAAAGGTGAAGCGCGGGATCTTGGTGACAACGTAATCGATAGACGGCTCGAAGGACGCCGGGGTAGCACCGCCAGTGATATCGTTCTGCAACTCGTCCAGGGTGTAACCCACTGCCAGCTTGGCCGCGACCTTGGCGATCGGGAAGCCGGTGGCCTTGGAGGCCAGTGCGGAGGAGCGGGATACTCGGGGGTTCATCTCGATCACAACTACGCGGCCAGTCTTCGGGCAAACGCCGAACTGTACGTTGGAGCCGCCGGTTTCAACGCCGATCTCGCGCAATACCGCGATAGAGGCGTTACGCATCAGCTGGTATTCCTTGTCGGTCAGCGTCTGCGCCGGGGCAACGGTGATGGAGTCACCGGTGTGTACGCCCATCGGGTCGAAGTTCTCGATGGAACATACGATGATGCAGTTGTCGTTCTTATCGCGAACCACTTCCATCTCGTACTCTTTCCAGCCGAGCAGGGATTCGTCGATCAGCAATTCGTTGGTGGGGGAGAGGTCGAGACCGCGCTTACAGATCTCTTCAAACTCCGGCCAGTTGTAGGCCACACCGCCACCGGAACCACCCATGGTGAAGGACGGACGGATAATCACCGGGAAGCCGAACTCTTCCGGCACTTTCTTCGCCTCTTCCATGGAGTGGACAATCTTGGCGCGCGGAGTTTCCAGGCCGATGGCCTTCATCGCCTTGTCGAACAGGTCGCGGTCTTCCGCTTTCTCGATAGCGTCTTTGTCCGCACCGATCAGCTCGACATTGAACTCCTTCAGGACACCGTGCTTATCCAGGTCCAGGGCGCAGTTCAGTGCTGTCTGGCCACCCATGGTGGGCAGGATAGCGTCGGGGCGCTCCTGCTCAATAATCTTGGCAACGGTGCGCCACTCCACCGGCTCGATGTAGGTGGCATCGGCCATGGCCGGGTCGGTCATGATGGTGGCCGGGTTGGAGTTCACCAGGATCACCCGGTAACCCTCTTCACGCAGCGCCTTACAGGCCTGGGCGCCGGAGTAGTCAAATTCGCACGCCTGGCCGATCACGATGGGGCCTGCGCCGATAATCAGAATGCTTTGGATATCTGTGCGTTTTGGCATCTTTCTTCCGTTCTACTACCGGCAAAGGCCGGCTGCGCTAAATTTCATTCGTTTCTTGTTAAGGAGACTCTAAACAACTCCGTGATGCCTCTGGCTTGCAGAGCGGTTCACAATCAAGGCGCGGCTTCGCAGGAATGTCTAGACCTTTCAAGAAGTCGCAACGCGGAGTGTGAATCGCTCTGCAAGCCCCGAAGGGCGGTCCTTGAAGGCTACAGCTGCTGCGTTGCAGCTCTTGCCAAGGGCTATGGCCATTCGCGGCGAGCTGCGCCTAACATCTGCAGCCTTCAAGGACCCGCAGAGGTATTACGGCGTTATTCAGAGTCTCCTTAAAACCGCCGCAAAAGCGGCGGTTAATTGCCCTACCCTGGGCGGCTACGCCCTTAGGCGCGCTCTTTCATCAAATCGATAAAGTGGTCGAACAACGGCGCCACATCGTGTGGGCCCGGGCTCGCTTCCGGGTGTCCCTGAAAGCTGAAGGCCGGCTTGTCCTTCAGGTGAATACCCTGCAAGGTACCGTCGAACAGGGACTTGTGGGTAACTTCCACATTGTCCGGCAGGCTATCGGCGTCCACTTCGAAACCGTGGTTCTGCGCGGTGATCATCACCTTGGTGCTGTTCAGGTCTTGTACCGGGTGGTTACCACCGTGGTGACCGAACTTCATCTTGGCAGTTTTACCGCCCACCGCCAGGCCCAACAACTGGTGGCCCAGGCAGATGCCGTAGGTGGGGATGCCAGCGTCCAGGATTTCGCGAATAGCGGTGATCGCGTATTCACAGGGCTCGGGGTCGCCGGGGCCATTGGACAGGAATACACCGTTGGGATTCATCGCCAGTACTTCGGAAGCCGGAGTCTCCGCCGGTACTACGGTGATGTCACAGCCGCGATCCACCAGCATACGCAGGATATTGCGCTTCACACCGAAGTCGTAAGCCACTACTTTGAAGGGCTGTTCCGGCGCGGCCTTGTGGCCTTCGCCCAGTTCCCAGGTACCTTCGCTAAAGGGGTAGGCTTCCTTAGTGCTCACTACCTTGGCCAGGTCCATCCCTTTCAGACCGGCAAATTCCTTGGCCTTGGCCAGGGCTTCTTCGCGGTCAATATTGTCACCGGCAACGATGCAACCGCTCTGTGCGCCCTTGTCGCGCAGCAGGCGAGTCAGGCGGCGGGTATCGATATCCGCGATACCGACGATATTGCGCTCGCGCAGGTAGTCCTCCAGGGACTGCTCGTTGCGGAAGCTGCTGGCCAGCAGCGGCAGGTCGCGGATTACCAGGCCGGCGGCCCAGATATCAGCGCACTCTTCGTCTTCCTGGTTGGTGCCAGTGTTGCCGATGTGCGGGTAGGTCAGAGTCACAATCTGGCGGGCGTAAGAGGGATCGGTGAGGATCTCCTGGTAGCCGGTCATGGATGTGTTGAACACGACCTCGCCAACAGAACTGCCATGGGCACCGATTGCGCGTCCTTCAAAGACACTACCATCTGCGAGCACCAGCAGCGCGGGAGTTGTACTCTGCATAAAGTTGTGGGGCATGAAAGCCTCCGACGTAGGGACAGCTTTAGTCAAATTGAACTCCAATCTTCAGAACTGCTTCCGGGCGGGGTTTGCGGGCTTCGGAGCACGCGGGCTCCTGACTGGTGCGCGCATAAAAAAGCGAGATGAAACATCGCAGCTTCATCTCGCTTTAAAAATCTGTTCACGCGTGATTCTCACAAAGTGGCCGACGGTTGCCGCCAGCTTTTTAGTAGGCTCACGCTGCGCGATTCAGCTTCGCGGCACCGGCCCAAATCGGGCGCAGATTCTACGCGAATTCACCTCTGGACGCTAGTGCAAAAATACGCCAGGCTACTTTCCCTGAAAATCTCACTCCGGCTTGCGTCCCAACCGGAAAAGACTGCTGCCCATTTTCAGCTCCGCCTTCTCCAGCATGGTCTTATTCATACGCAGGGCCACCTCCCGGCCGCTGTCGGCAAACTCGATCATACCGCCAGTGGCGGCAAAGCGCTCGGCATCGCTAACCGTCAGTACCGGGAAAAACTCCAGTGCCACCAACGCCTTGAGCAGTGTGGGGCGATCCAGGGTACTCAGCACCACAATCTGGCACTTGCGCGCCCGCAGCATCTCCTTGACCTCAATTTTCTCAAGCTCCACATCCCGCCCATCAATACGCTGATTCTTGAATCGGGCCGCCAGTGGCTCACCGAGAGAATCCCCACCCATTAGGCACACCTTGAACGGGGCACTACTGTTGGCAAAGGCATTGACCGGCCACTGTAGGTGGTAGGCGAAGTGCACTATGTAATCCACCATTACCCGCCGCCCCAAAGGCGTATCGGAGAGCTGCACCGCAGCCTGGGCACCCACACCGGTGAAAAGTACTGTCAGGAAAAGTATCAGGGCGGGAATAGTGCGGAGTGAACCTGGGCTGGATATCGTCATAGAAGCTCAAACCCTGTGGTTTGCATCTCCCGAAAGGAAGCTGCGGTGGGCTGTTACCCGCAGCGGCCAAAGCTCGCTGCGGCTCTATTTGCGCGCCAGCGAAAAGCCCGGCCACCTACTCAGGTTAGCCCAACGCAAAGGCCCCCGCCGGGACCAGAGTTACAGCGCCTAAAGATCCTCCCCCGGCAAAATCGGGCGCCACTTCAACGCCTTTTCGATAGATATGATCATGGCCCCAGCAACATCCTTGCGCGTAGCGCTCTCGATGCCCTCAAGTCCCGGTGAGGAATTGACCTCCAATAGCAGCGGCCCCTTGCGGGAGCGAATAATATCCACACCCGCCACCTTCAGCCCCAACACCTTGGCAGCCTTGACCGCCAGGCGCTTCTCCTCTGCGGTGACCTTAACTACCGAAGCCGTACCGCCCTGGTGAATATTGGCACGAAACTCCCCCGGTGCCGCCTCGCGCTGAATCGAGGCCACCACACGACCATCGATAACAAACAAACGAAGATCCTTTCCCTCCGCTTCGCGAATAAACTCCTGCACCAGGAGATTGGCCTTGAGGGACTTAAACGCATTAATCACCGATTCCCCGGCCTTGCGGGTTTCTGCCAGGACCACACCGCGCCCCTGGGTTCCCTCTAGCAACTTCACCACCAGTGGCGCACCGCCCACCATTTCGATCAGCTCGTTGGTATCCACTGGGGAATTGGCAAACCCGGAGGTGGGGATATTTAATCCACTTTGTTGCAGCAACTGCAGGGAAAATAATTTATCCCGGGACTGACTGATAGCGGCAGAGCCATTCAGGGCAAAAATATCCAGGCTCTCAAAGTGCCGCGTCAGCGCACAACCGTAAAAGGTCTGGCTGGGGCGAATGCGGGGAATAACTGCATCCAGGCTATTGAGTATGCGGCCATCCCGGTAGTGCACTTCCGGCTCATCAGGGTCGAGCTTCATGTAGCACTGGCGGATATCGAGAAAACTCATGCGATGTCCGCGTTCGGCTCCCGCTTCCATAATGCGCCGGTTACTGTAGAGATCCGGGTTCGATGCCAGCAGCCCGATGCGCAGGCCGGTACCGGCAATATGGTGCTCATCCCGATAATATTCATCCAGCTGGCTTTTCGGGATATCGCCAATACAGAAGCTCTCAGCCGGATCTACCAGCATTCGCCCAATCATGGCTTCGCGCCCCAACAACATGCGATAGCCCATGCTGTCCCGATTGGTCAGGGTCAGTTCGATATCCCAGACACTGCCACCAATGGAAATAGAGGTACGAATTACCGGGCGCTTTTCACTTTCACCGGAGGAGCTGCGCACCAGCCTTTTATCCAAAAGCCTCGCCTCACAGCGCACTGAAGGGCGGCGCTGGTGCTGCAGTGGATGCGCCTCAAAACTCACCCAGGGTTCGCCATCGCGCTTGAAGGTATGGATGTTATAAGCGTGCAAACAGGAAGTTTTAGCCCCGGAGTCCACACGCACCTTAATCGCCGGGACGCCGAGTGCGGGAAGCCCGCACCACTCTTCGCTGCCGACAATCAGCTTTCTTTCCAATCGAGGTTCCTCAAAGGAAGGTTACAGGGTGACCGGTCGAACGAATGTCGCCGGCCTTTTAGTTTTACCCGCAAAAATGGCGGGCAAATGAAAATCGAAAATTTCTTTCACAGCGCCCCTGCAGGCGCTGAATTTATTTACTCTTTGTAAGATTAGTTAAGGCCGAGCACATCGCGCATATCGTAATGCCCAGGCGCCCGCGCACTCCCTTCCTCTCCCATCATCCACAGTGCCGCGCGCACAGCACCGCGAGCAAAAGAGAGCCTGCTGCTGGCGCGGTGGCTAATTTCGACCCGCTCACCTTCCGCCAGAAACATCACCGAATGCTCACCCACTACGTCACCACCGCGCACTGTGGCAAAACCGATAGTATCCCTATCGCGGGCACCGGTTTGACCTTCGCGACCGTAAACTGCCACTTTATCCAGGTCGCGCCCCAGAGTTTCCGCAATCACTTCTCCCATACTCAGTGCCGTGCCGGAAGGTGCATCCACTTTGTGGCGATGATGGGCTTCGACAATCTCGATATCGGCCTCTTCCGCCATTACCCGCGCAGCAGTTTCCAACAATTTAAAGCACAGGTTTACCCCGGTGGAAAAATTACTGGCGAGGCACAGCGGCACCTGACCCGCATAAGCCAATACTTTATTTTTTTGCTCGCTATCAAAGCCCGTGGTGCCGATTACAATGGGGAGGTTTTTCTCCGCACAATAGGCAGTATTTTCCACAGTTGCTTTAGGGGCAGTGAAATCAATAAGTACGTCAAAGTCCGCCTTATCGAGGCTGTCCACAATAGCGAGACCGCTGCGGCCTAGACCGGCAACTTCACCGGCATCGGCGCCGACCAAGCTGGAGCCAGGCCGCACTATAGCCGCTGACAGTTCGGCCTTATCAGACAGGGACAAAGCCTCCGCCAACGCTCGTCCCATTCGACCACCAAATCCCGTCACCGCCACTTTTACCGCCATCACAGCACTCCAGTCCAAATCTTTAAGGTTCTGGATTCTACAACGCACCCGGTAGAGCGCATAGATACCAGTAAGCCAGTATTAGCGAGTCCAAAAATCGCTAGTCACTCCGCAAAAGTAAAACAAAAAGAAATATCCACATATTTTTAAATTACCAAGAGGATACTTGCGCAAAAAGCGATATCAGCGGCCACTGCTACGCTTTACTGTGAGGGGTAAATGGAGCGCCAACATGCGACTGATGATCCTGTCCAACCATCTACCACACATCATGGTGGTAGTGATCTCTCTGAGCCTGGCTTTTGGCAGCACGCCGGCATCTGCCCAGCAGCAAAATGCCAATCCAGACTTTTGGGAGAAGTATGATGATATTACCGATTGGGTGACGCTGCGTTTGCAGCTCACCCCGGGACAGGAAAAAACCGTATTACCCATTATGCAAAAAAGCTTCGCAGAGAAAAAAGCGGTGCTGGAAAAATACGGATTACTCAGTGGTGAAAAGGTCGCTCTAACCCCCAAGCAACGCGGCGAAATTGGCGCTCAATTCGCAGCTATCAGCCTGGAAACACACAAAGAATTGGAAGGTATTTTAAATAAGGAGCAACTGCGCAAAGCGCAAAAAATCCAACAGGAATTCCTGAGTGAATTCGCAGCCCGCTTGAGAACCAAAACGTCCCAATAGAAGGCATTCCATTGGGGGGATAAAACTCACCCGGAAATAAAAAAGGCCCGAAAGCTAATGCTCTCGAGCCTTTTTAAATAGGCAACCCGCAAAACAATTTAAGGTTTTGCCGGTGCTAACAGCGATTAAAGCTTCATATCACCAAAGAAGTTTTTCACTCCTTCAAACCAACCGGTCTGACGCGGTGAATTTTTCTTTTCGCTGAGGGTATTAGAGAACTCTTGCAACAAGTCTTTTTGCTTGCCGGACAGGTTCACCGGTGTTTCTACCACAACGCGACACAGCAGGTCGCCGGTTGCACCACCGCGAACCGGGGAAACACCCTTGCCACGCAGGCGGAACAGCTTGCCGGTCTGGCTTTCCGCAGGAATCTTCAGCTTCACTTTACCGTCGAGAGTCGGCACTTCCAGCTCACCACCGAGGGCAGCGGAAACGAAACTAATCGGCACTTCGCAGTAGAGGTTCTTGCCATCACGCTGGAACAGATCGTGCTCTTTTACCACTACCTGTACATAGAGGTCACCAGCGGGGCCGCCATCGGGCCCGGCTTCACCTTCACCAGACAGGCGAATGCGATCGCCGGTATCCACACCGGGCGGTACCTTAACGGACAGGGTTTTGGTTTCCTCTACGCGACCGCGACCGTGACAGCTGCCACAGGGATCGGAGATAGTGGTACCGCGACCGCGACAGTTGGGGCAGGTTTGCTGAACAGAGAAGAAACCCTGCTGCATACGCACCTGGCCAGCACCACCACAGGTGCCACAGGTTTGCGGAGAGGAACCGGGCTTGGCCCCGGAACCGCTACAGGTACCACAGGCTGCCAGAGTCGGAACGCGAATCTTGACCGTGGTGCCGCGCACCGCGTCTTCCAGGTCCAATTCCAGGTCATAGCGCAGATCGGAACCGCGAGCAGGGCCGCCGCGACGGCCACCGCCGCCACCACCGAAGATATCGCCGAACACATCGCCAAAAATATCGGAGAAGCCACCGAATCCACCAGCGCCGCCACCGCCCATCTGGCCTTCCACACCGGCGTGGCCAAACTGGTCATAAGCTGCGCGCTTCTCGGAATCCGACAAAACCTCGTAGGCCTCATTGGCCTCCTTGAATTTGTTCTCAGATTCCTTGTCATCGGGGTTACGGTCCGGGTGAAACTTCATTGCCACCCGGCGGTAGGCTTTTTTCAGCTCTGCATCCGAAGCGCCGCGCTCGACGCCGAGGACTTCGTAATAATCGCGTTTCGACATAAAACTATGTTCTCTGGTCCGGCATCAAGAACGGCCAAACTCTCTTTCTACTTCTCGGTTTCTAACTAAGCTCCGCGAACGGAGCACCACCAAAACTGCGAAAACTCGGCAAATATTGGCGGATACCTGAAACAACACAGGGCGCGGGCCTCTGAAAGTAAGGCGCCGCGCCCCTGAAGTTCTCCGGCGGCCACTTTAAAAGCTGCCGCCGGAATTGCAAGCGAACGCTTACTTAGCTTCTTTTTTGTCGTCCTTAACTTCTTCGAACTCTGCGTCTACCGCGTCGTCGCCAGCGGAGGACTGCTGCTCGCCCTGGGCGCCAGCACCAGCGGCACCTTCAGCACCAGCGGCTTGAGCCTGCTCGGCGTACATCTTCTGGGCAACCGGACCAGAAGCTTCTGTCAGCTTGGTAGTTGCAGCTTCCATAGCGGCCTTGTCATTGCCTTTAACTGCTTCTTCCGCTTCGGTAACAGCCGCTTCAATAGCTGCCTTCTCTTCAGCGGTAGCTTTGTCGCCAGCTTCTTCCAGAGTCTTCTTAGTCGCAGAAATCAGGCCATCGAGCGTGTTGCGAGTCTGCACCAGCTCTTCGAACTGCTTGTCCGCTTCGGCATTGGCCTCAGCGTCCTGAACCATCTTATCGATCTCGTCCTCGGACAGACCAGAGGAAGCCTGAATCACGATGGACTGCTCTTTGCCAGTGGCCTTGTCCTTCGCGTGTACGTGCAGGATACCGTTGGCATCGATGTCGAAGGTTACTTCGATCTGCGGCATGCCGCGTGGTGCCGGTGGGATATCGGCCAGGTCGAAACGACCCAGGGATTTGTTCTGTGCTGCCTGCTTGCGCTCACCCTGAACCACGTGAATGGTTACCGCAGTCTGGTTGTCATCCGCAGTGGAGAAAACCTGGGACTTCTTGGTGGGGATAGTGGTGTTCTTGTCGATCAGCGGAGTCGCAACACCACCCATGGTTTCGATACCCAGGGTCAGCGGGGTTACGTCCAGCAGCAGTACGTCTTTAACGTCACCGGACAGTACGGCGCCCTGGATAGCAGCACCCATGGCAACGGCTTCGTCGGGGTTAACGTCTTTGCGCGGCTCTTTGCCGAAGAACTCGGTTACTTTCTGCTGAACCATTGGCATACGGGTCTGACCGCCTACCAGGATCACTTCGTCTACACCGGAAGCGGACAGGTCGGCGTCTTGCAGAGCGATTTTTACCGGCTCCAGGGAGCGGGTAACCAGCTCTTCTACCAGGCTTTCCAGCTTGGCGCGGGTCAGTTTAACCACCAAGTGCTTGGGACCAGTGGCATCTGCAGTGATGTACGGCAGGTTGACTTCGGTCTGCTGGCTGGAGGACAGCTCGATCTTGGCTTTTTCCGCAGCTTCTTTCAGGCGCTGCATTGCCAGGGGGTCACCTTTCAGGTCGATGCCCTGGTCTTTCTTGAACTCGTCTGCGAGGTATTCGATCAGGCGCAGGTCGAAGTCTTCACCACCGAGGAAGGTGTCACCGTTGGTGGACAGTACTTCGAACTGCTTCTCGCCGTCTACGTCGGCAATTTCGATGATGGAGATATCAAAGGTACCACCACCCAGGTCGTATACCGCTACAGTGCGGTCACCGCCCTGCTTGTCCAGGCCGTAAGCCAGTGCAGCGGCAGTCGGCTCGTTGATAATACGCTTAACGTCCAGGCCCGCGATGCGGCCGGCGTCTTTGGTGGCCTGACGCTGGGAGTCGTTGAAGTAAGCCGGTACGGTAATTACTGCAGCTTCTACTTTCTCGCCGAGGAAGTCTTCCGCAGTCTTTTTCATTTTCTTCAGGACTTCGGCAGAGATCTGCGGCGGAGCTTTTTTATCGCCTTTCACTTCTACCCAAGCGTCGCCGTTGTCAGCTTCAGTGATGGTGTAAGGAACCATCTTGATATCTTTCTGGACAACGTCGTCTTTGAATTTACGGCCGATCAAACGCTTAACCGCAAACAGAGTATTTTGGGGATTGGTCACCGCCTGACGCTTGGCAGACTGACCTACCAGGATTTCGTTGTCGTCAGTGAAGGCAACAATAGAAGGTGTAGTGCGATCGCCTTCGGCGTTTTCGATTACACGCGCTTTGTCACCATCCAGTACCGCTACACAGCTGTTAGTGGTACCCAGGTCGATGCCGATAATTTTTCCCATCTGTAAAATCCTCTTTTGATGCGCGCTGCCAGCTATGTTCTGTTTACACCGCGCGAATAATTCTTGATGTCAGCTATATTGGTGCCGGCCGCTAAATTTCAAGGCCGCTTTACACTTCTGCCTTTACGGCGCTTTGCTGACCACCACCATGGCCGGGCGAACCAGGCGGCCATTGAGGCGATAACCTTTTTGAAACACATCCAGAACCGTGTTCGGCTCCACCTCGCCGTTGGGCACCTGGGTCATAGCCTGATGCAGTTCTGGGTCGAAGGGCTCACCGGCCGGATCGACAACTTCCACAGCATTTTTCGTCAGGGTTTCAACGAAAGATTTGTGGGTCAGCTCGATTCCTTCTACCAAGGCCTTGTTGGCTTCGTCGGCCGTATCGATCGTCGCCAGTGCGCGCTCGAGGTTGTCCACTACAGGCAGCAAGTCCTGTAGCAACTTCTCTACCGCAAATTTGCGCGCGCGCTCGATATCCTGTTGCGCGCGGCGACGGGCGTTCTGCTCTTCCGCCTGGGCGCGCAGGGCCATATCCTTGTGCGCTGCCAGCTGCTCCTGCAACTTGATAATTTCCTCGTGCAGGGCATCGGCACCTTCGGCCTCTTCCCGCAGGGCTTCCTCGGCAAGTTCGCTTTCTATAGAGGAAGGGTCTTCAATCTCTGCTGAAACGCCCTCGTCTGTAGCTGGTGCGTGCTCCGCCCCCTCTTTAATCTGATCTTCTTCGCTGCGCTCTCTGGCCACTGCTTTCTCCGTCGCGTCGACTCTGTCAGTAATGTGAGTTGAGCCCGTCTCTCGGGCACTGGAGCCTATATGGGGACATCCCCGCACAGTTCAAGTGGTTTTTCGCGCTAGCGCACATCCTCAGAGTAATGTGGCCCCGCCCCTATAGCTAACCGGGAACGAATACTGTATAAATAACCACTAATTGGGCCGGGCGCCCGCCGATTAGCAAGGACACAAGCGATCTCTATGCTGCTGCATCTGTCTATCAGCCAATTCACCCTGGTGGACCAACTGGAGTTGGAGTTTGGTCCCGGTACCAGCACCCTGACCGGCGAGACCGGCGCGGGTAAGTCAATCACCCTGGATGCCCTCGGCCTGGCGCTGGGCGGTCGCGGCAGCGCTGAACTTGTGCGCACCGGCGCCAATCGCGCCGATATCAGCGCCACCTTTGATATCGCCGAGCACCCCAGCGCCGCCAGCTGGCTCGAGTCCCAGGAGCTGGACGCCGGGCAGGAGGTCATTCTGCGCCGCACTATCGGCGCCGACGGCCGCTCCCGCGCCTATATCAACGGCCAACCGGTCACCCTCCTGCAGCTACGCGCCCTGGGCGAGCAGCTAATCGATATCCACAGCCAGCACGAACACCAATCCCTGCTGAAGAAAGAAACGCACCTGCGCCTGCTGGATGAATACGCCCAGGCCCAGGAACTCGCCGCAGAGACTCGCAGCCGCTTCAAAACCTGGCGGGATCACTATCGCCGTTATCGCACACTGGCCGACAGCGCCGAGGAAGCCGAAGCCCGCCGCCACTTGCTGGAATACCAGCTTAAGGAACTGGATCAGCTGGGCTTGAGCGAAGGGGAAATAGAGTCCCTCGAGAGCGAACAGCAACAGCTGGCCAATGCGGGGGAAATCCTCAGTGGCAGCTACCAGTTGGCCGCTTTCTTGTCCGGCGGTGAGGGCGATATCGCCGAACAGCTGCACCGCGCCCTGCAACTGCTGTCCTCCATGCCCGGGCAGGCTCCGGCCTTAGTGGAAGTGGCACAGATGCTCGACAGTGCGCGCATCCAGGTGGATGAGGCCGCAGCCACCCTCTCCCGACATATCGATCGCTTCGAGATGGACCCTGAACGGCTCTCCGAAGTTGAAGACAGGCTCAGCGCCATCTACCAGGCGGCGCGCAAACACCGAGTCCAACCACAGGAGCTGCCGGCACTACAGCAACAGTTACAGGCAGAGCTGGACGATATCGGCAGCCCAGATGCCCTGGAGCGCCTTGCCGCAGATTGTGAACAACTGGAAAAGCAATATAGAAAAGTTGCCGGCAAGCTCAGCAAGCTGCGCAGTAAAGCGGCAACTTCGCTGGCGGAGGCCGTAAACGGCCAGCTGGCCGACCTGGCCATGCCTCACGCTCGAGTAGAGCTATCACTACAAGAGCTGGATACGCCCAATAGCCAGGGACTGGAAGAAGCGGAAATATTAATTTCCACCAACCCGGGCCAACCGCCTCGTCCCCTGGGCAAGATTGCCTCCGGCGGTGAACTCTCCCGGGTCAGTCTGGCAATCCAGGTGGTAACTGCGCAAACCTCCCGCACCCCCACCCTGGTATTCGACGAGGTGGATGTGGGTATCGGCGGTGCCACCGGTGATGTGGTGGGCCGCCTGCTGCGTCAACTGGGAGAAACCCGCAATGGCCGCAGCGGCCAGGTGATCTGTGTGACCCACCTGGCCCAGGTAGCGGCGCGAGCCCACCGCCAATACCTGGTGGAGAAGCACAGCGATGGCGAAAGTGTTTTTGTGGCACTGCGCGAACTCACCAACGGCGAGCGCCGCGAAGAAGTGGCGCGCATGCTCGGCGGCGCCCCCACCGCCCAATCCCTGGCTCATGCCGAGGAAATGCTGGAGAGAATTTAACTTTCCAACCCTTCTATCAGGCTGGCTATAGAGTCAGCCCTACCTCCTCCATACGATTCCGGGGCCAAATGTCACCAAAGGGCAAAAATGGTGCATTTTGGTAAGCAATCTTATACCGTAGATCAATAAATGACCGCCACACAATCCGGTATACCACCCCTTTCGTCGGATATATGTGCCGATTTAGGACAAACGCACAAATATGACTGGGAGCGGCGGCTAAAGTCACCATATACTTGGCGGCTTATTTTTCGATGTATGAGTAGTCCCGGCCGAGGTTATGCAGAGAACGATTTTCAACACCCCTATTGTCACCCCAATCCTCCGCTTGGTTGCACGGGTGCTACTGAAGTTGCACGGCTGGCGTGTCAAAGCTGACGAGCAGTCTCTCAAACTAAAGCAGTACGTATTGATCGGCGCCCCCCATACCACTAACTGGGATGGCTATTACTTTATTCTCGCCGCACTCAAACTGAAGATGACCCCTCAGTGGATGGGCAAAGACAAGCTGTTTACCTTCCCGCTGGGTGGCCCCATGCGCTGGTTCGGAGGTATCGCCGTAGACCGCAGCAAAGCCAACAACCTGGTGGATGCCACCGCCAGGCAGTTCAAACTGCGCAAAGAACTGGTTATCGCTATTCCCCCCGAGGGCACTCGCGGTTTGGCGGAACGCTGGAAGACCGGCTTTTACCATATCGCCCGCAACGCCAGGGTTCCGGTAGTGCTGGGCTATATCAGCTTCCCCAAAAAAGAAGTGGGCATAGGCCCGATAGCGCAATTCAGTGAAAACCTGGAAGCCGAGCTGTTGAAGCTCAAGGAATTTTACGCTGATAAAATTGGCAAGTTCCCAGAGCTTTACACCCCACCCTGCCAGTCGTAACACTCAGCGTAAGCATTTGAAGGGTGCGGTGAATACCGCACCCGGAAGAATCACTTCTCTTTTTCTGTCACATACAGAACCAGGCTGTGGCCAGTCAGCTCATAGCCGTGCTCTTCAGCGATCTGGCGCTGTAGCTCCTCAATCTCTTCATTGTGGAACTCGATAACCTTACCGGTATCGGTACACACCATGTGATCGTGGTGATCGCCACGGTCCAGCTCGAATACGGAGTGGCCGCCATCGAAGTTGTGGCGCACTACCAGGCCCGCGCTCTCAAACTGGGTCAATACCCGGTACACAGTAGCTAGGCCGACATCCTCTCCCGCCTCCAGCAACAGCTTATAGACATCCTCAGCACTCAAATGCTGCTCACTAGTGCTTTCGAGCAATTGCAGAATCTTCACCCGCGGCAGAGTGACCTTGAGGCCAGCCTTGCGCAATTCCTGGTTTTCGTTCGACATGTATCAATATTTCCCGGCAGGATTTTAAAAGTTATCCGAAGTTGCCCAAACCCACAGCGGCCATTTATAAAGGATTCCGACCCTGGAGTCCCGTCTGTCAGCGAGCCAACTCTTCAGGTATTATCCCATGCCCTACGGAGTCAGAGAAACCCCGTACTGCTCACTTAGGGCAGAACTGGTAAGAGGAGGAACTTTTTTTCTCCACTTGAGACTAAACTGACTGTTTGTAAGAAATCAGCGTGAGCGCTGCCGTTTGAAACCGAATAATGGAGCAATGAATGCCGCCTAGTCTGAGATTTCTCACTATCGCCTTCCTGTGCAGCTTGCTGGGAGCTTGCACACTCGTAAAATTCCCCGGTGTACACCGTATTGAGGTGCAGCAGGGCAATATCATTACCCAGGAGATGGTGGATCAGCTAAAGCCAGGGATGACGCGACGCCAGGTACAGTTTGTTCTGGGCACTCCGCTGCTGGAAGATACTTACAACCCCAACCGCTGGGATTACGTCAATCGCCTTCGCGACAAGAAAGGCAATATCACCCAAAAGACCTTTAGCGTTTATTTTGATGAAGACTCCCTGGTAGCCACCAGCGGCGACTGGCAGCCCACAGGCTGGCCCTAAGCTGAAGTCCCCTCGGCGCCTTTCTTCTTCTCAGCCATACGCTTGGCTTTCTCGGCGCGCTGCTTGCGCGCCTCTTTGGGATCGGCGATCAATGGGCGATACACCTCAACCCGGTCCCCGGGTTGCAGGACATAACTTTCCGCCGGCGGCAGCCCCTTACTCCCCAGCACCTGGGCAAAAATACCCATCTTTGCCGTATCCGGATCGACTTCAGGATACTCCTTGGGAATTCCCGAACGAATTAGCGCCTCCCGCGCAGTGGTACCCTCAGACACCAACAAACGCATTAATCGCTGTTCGTGGGGCAGCGCGTACACCACCTCCACCGAGATTGTTTTCTCTTCTGTCATTGGGGTTTCCCGTAAACTTCTTCCGCGCGCTCACACATAACCGCGACCATCTGGTTGGCCAGGTCACTGAAAATTTTTCCCGCAGCCGCCGCGATCAATCGATTTTTCATCGAAAATGTAAGGGTAAAACTCACCTTACAGGCATTTTCAGCCAGCGGAGTAAATTCCCACAGTCCCTCGAACTGCTCGAAAGGACCATCCACCAGCTTGAGCGTCATCGACTTGGGACGCACTAACTGATTTCGAGTCACAAAGCTCTGCTTTATACCCGCGCGCGACAAATCCAGGCGCGCCTCTAAAGTGGTGTCATCGCTGTGGATAATCTCCGCAGCGCGACAGCCGGGTAAAAATTGCGGGTAACTGGCCACATCGTTGACCAGATCAAACATTTGTTCCGCGCTGTACATCACCAGCGCACTGCGTTCTATTTCAGTCATTCCTACTGTCTAATCCAGTCCATCAGGCAAAATTACCTGGGATTACCGTTGAACGGCTAATTTTGCCAGTCGGCGCTACTCAAGCAAGACAATTCCTGCAACAATCGCATTTTTTACCGGTGGGCCACACTTAGCCCCAGCCGCAGTAACAAAAACTACAAGCATTCAAAAAATAATAGCGAGAGTACTTATGACCGCAGTGAGAGAGCATTTTGGGTCAAGGCTGGGCTTTATCCTGGCCGCAGCAGGTTCCGCAGTCGGTATTGGCAACCTGGTCGCATTCCCTGTAGCAGCCACCAAGAGCGGGGGCGGCGCCTTCTTACTGGTCTACGCTCTCTTCGTATTTCTGATCTGTCTGCCGGTGATGATGGCCGAACTCGCTATGGGACGCCGTTCAGATAAAGACCCCGTCGGGGCCTATCGGCAGATATCCAAAGGCTCCACGCTGTGGAGTATTCCCGGTTGGCTGGCCCTGATCACGCCATTTATGATCGCGGTTTTTTATCTGGTGGTCACCGTATGGGTAATGGGATACCTGGTAGAGATCTTCTCCGGCAACCTGGATAAGCTCGCCACCCCGGATTTCTTTATCCACTTTATCAATACACCCACGGTATTTATTTACCTGGTTGTCCTGATGCTGATCATCAATGCCATTCTCGCTATGGGCGTTAAAGACGGTATCGAGCGTGCCGCAAAAACCCTGATGCCCATGCTGTTTGTCATGTTATTGGGACTGGTGTTCTTTGTACTGACTCTGGATAACGCCGCCCTCGGTTTGCAGTACTACCTGGTACCCGACTTCAGCAAAATTGATGGCAACGTAATCAGTAAAGCCATGGCCCAGGCCTTCTTCTCCCTGTCTCTGGGAATGGGCATCATGATTACCTACGGCTCCTATATGAAGAAGAAGGACTCCATTCCCGGCTCTTCCCGCGCCGTAGCGATTACTGACACTTTGGTAGCCTTTACTGCTGGCCTGCTGATTTTGCCGAGTATTTTCCACTTTAACCCGCAGATTGATCCGACAGAGCTGAGCGACTCGTCCGCCGGTATGATCTTCCTGTTCCTGCCGAAGATTTTCCTCGCTTTGCAAGACGGAATCGGCTACATGGGCGCCAGCGCCGTAGCGGCCATCTTCTTCTTCCTGGTACTGGTTGCCGCCATTACCTCCCTGGTTTCCATTATCGAGGTGCCTATCGCCACCCTGCGCGACGAGCGCAACATGGAGCGTAAGAAGGCCATCTACATCGTTGCGGCAGTTCAATTTGTACTGGCCATCGCTTGCGCCGTATCATTCGGTATGGCCACTTGGTTTACAGAGTTTGTACAACTGGCCGGCGCAAACAAGTCGTTCTTCGATTTGGTGGAGATCATCTTCTACGACACCATCCTGCCTTTAAACGGTCTGCTGGTATGTCTGTTCGTGATCTACAAATGGAAGAAATCCAATTTTGATAAAGAGCTGCAAGAAGGTGACAGCAACTTTGCAGGCTCGTTTTCGCAAAAATACGTTAACTTCTCCCTGGGCACTTTTATCCCATTGATACTGCTGCTTATCTTTATCAATACCGTGGCCCTGAAGTTTTTTGGACACAGTTTTATATAGTCACTCGTAGTTTTCATGGCCAAGAAAAAGAAAGCACAAACATCCAATACCATCGCCCTCAACAAGAAGGCCCGCCACGACTATTTCATTGAAGAAAAGTTTGAGGCGGGCGTTGAGATGAAAGGCTGGGAAGTCAAAAGCTGTCGGGAGGGCAAAGCCCAACTGACCGACAGCTATGTCATTTTCAAAAACGGTGAAGCCTGGCTGCTGGGTGCCAACATCCAGCCGCTGCCCAGTGCCTCCACCCACTTTGTTACCGAGCCCGACCGCACCCGTCGCCTGCTGCTCACCAAGCGCGAACTTTCCAAGCTAATCGCCGCTGTTGAGCAGAAGGGCCACACCGTGGTTGCCACAGCCATGTACTGGAAAGGGCATCTGGTGAAGTGCGAAGTCTGCCTTGCTAAAGGTAAGGCGAGCCATGACAAACGCGAGACTGAGAAGAAGCGCGATTGGAACCGCGAAAAGCAGCGCCTAATGCGCTCGGCGCACAAATAGTGCACAGTGAACTATTAGAAGAATAATTACGGGATTTACCATGAGTGCACCGCGAGGACAGTTCAGCTCGAATATTGGCTTTTTGATGGCCGCGGCGGGTTCCGCCGTTGGTCTCGGCAATATTTGGGGCTTTCCAACCAAGGCCGCCAGCAACGGCGGCGCCGCCTTTGTAGTCGCCTACTTATTTCTAGCCTTTGCGCTCGCCTATCCGGCCCTGATGGCCGAACTCACCATCGGCCGCCACGCGCGCCGCAATATGGTGCAGGCGCTGCGCTCCATTTCCAACGGGCCCATCAGCCGCTTTTTCGGGGGCCTGACCGGCTTCGGCGGTATCCTGGTGGCCTCCCTAATCCTGAGCTTCTACGCCATTGTGGCGGGCTGGATGGTGGCCCACCTGGCCCAACCTTTCGCCAGCCTGTTCGGCGCCCAGGAAGCGGCCCAGTGGTTGGCCGGTAACAGCACCGATCGCAATATGATCATGACCGCCATTTTCAGTGGCCTCACCATGCTGATTATCGCCAGTGGTGTTGAGAAAGGGATCGAGCGCTGGTCCACCCTGTTGATGCCATCGCTGATCATCCTGTTATTGCTGTTGATCTGCTACGTACTCACCCAGCCCGGCGCCCTGACCGGCCTGGAAGTGTACCTGATGCCCAACTTCAACCACTTCACCCCGGATCTGCTGATCTCCGCCATGGGCCAGGCCTTCTTCTCTCTATCCCTGGGTGTAGGCACCATGCTGATTTACGGTTCCTACCTGAGCCAGCAGGAAAGCCTGCCGCGCCTCGGCGCCCTGGTAACCCTGATTGATGTGGGCATCGCCTTCACCGCGGGCTTGCTAATCCTGCCCGCCATGTACGTAGCCCAGGAGGCCGGTACCCAGATCTTCTCTGCCGACGGTTCCCTGATCGCCGGCCCGAGCTTGATTCTGCAAGTGCTGCCCGCGCTGTTCGACACCATGGGGGAAGCCGGGATATTCGTCGCCATCGCCTTCTTCGCACTGATGGTTATCGCCTCCCTCACCTCCTCCATTTCCATGCTGGAAGTGCCGGTGGCATTCTCTATCGAGAACCTGAATATCCCCCGCCGCATCGCCACCCCGATCGTTGGCCTGATCATCTTCGGCGTGAGCTGCGGCATCATCTACAACTTCGACGCCCTCTTCGGACTGGCAGTCAGTATCAGTACTGAATACGGCCAGCCCCTGCTCGGTATTGCACTTTGTATCTTTGCCGGCTGGATCTGGCGCCGCGACCAGCTGCTGAGTGAGCTCAAGAAAGGCCATGAAGATATTGAACACACCCTGTTCTGGAAGATCTGGCCCTGGTACGTGCGCATCGTCTGCCCACTGCTAATCCTGACCGCTTTCGTGCAGTCCATTCGCTAAGCTGATCTCCCTCCCGGCGGTACCTCACCGCCGGGAACCCCCTTCCCACCTAAGCCCTCCCTCAAAGCGCCTGACTAAAGCGACTCTGATCGCTCAAATGCCATTTACATAAAATTTATTGCTAACGTAAATTTTGAGGTATACTTAGGTGACACACATGAGTGTTTCTTATCGGGGATGACTTGGATTCGACGCCGGTTACGAAACCTTGGGTGCATGCCGAGATGGCAGCGAATCTCGTTAATCCAAAGCTGTATTTTATTAGTTGCCAACGACGACAACTACGGTGCCCAACTCGCTGCGTAAGCAGCTTGTGAAGCGCTAACTAAGGGTTCGTCCCTTAGCAGTCTTCAGCAAGGTTCCAGTATCGCGCTGTAGACTGTTATACAGAACTGGATCGCCGCAAGCCATACTCGTGGGTAAGCGGTTAAACAACTTACGGGATCGCCCTATACGTCCTGACCGCCGGGCTGTAATGGGTTAAATCAATAGACGGAGCTAAGCATGTAGAGCCTCTGGCAGAGTGCTGACGGACGCGGGTTCGACTCCCGCCATCTCCACCAAATTGCTGTCTCAGACAGCCCACGAAAGCCCCGCAAACCTAGTGTTTCCGGGGCTTTTGTTATCTGGGCCATCCCAATTAATCTAATCCAAATCCAGCCATTTTTAGTGGGGTTAATTGCGGGGGTGAGCAGGTTTGCGCCACTGCCCCACCAAGAAAAAGCACTTGGCAGCAATTGCAGACCCTACTGAAATCGGGCGCCTACTAACTGCCATAGACGACCCCAATAGTAAGAGCAGCCCTAAAACTACCCCCTCTCCTACTCTGCCCGCTAGAGAATTGCAAAAACTTGAGTGGACAGAAATCAATTGGAATGCCAAGCACATAAAACTGCCCAACGAAAAAATGAAAATGGGCCAGTCACACATTCCCCCTCTTGCTGAGCAGGCTCTAGCCCTGGTCACTGGGCTATGACAATGAAACCATGACCGCCCACGGCTTCCGTGCAATGGCCCGTACTCTATTAGACCGCGACACTCGGCAGATTTAATTTAGAATTCGCGTTTTCATCAAGCAAAAACCTGAATGTGGCACATTCATCTCAAATCAGAGAGATGAAACACATTCTTCAATGGATTTACGAGGATAAAGGGATATGTCCATCAACGAACATGCAACCAAGATACAGGTGAGTCGACTGGTTAACACCGCTCTGACAGCGATTAAGGATAAAGATCCGAGATTTGATCAGACTCTGGTTCGCACTCTGGATCAACTCAACTTAATCAGCCGGAACCTGAATACCGCCAAACATAACGTACAGCACTTTGGTGGAATGATGGCGAGCGGCGCTCATGGACAAAACGCCTACCGAGTCAATCAATCCATGAACTCAAAGCTGAGAACCCTTTCATCACTTGAAGCCTTCCTCGCAGAAGAGTGGAAAAAGCTTGGTAAAGCAGTTGACGCATATAGGACACAGCTACCATGGGAAGGCAAGACCGAATTGGAACTCCTGGATATGCTTGCGGGAGAAATCGAGTCGTTCGATAAATTACTTAAAAAAAACGTCATCAAAGTTCCAAAGCACCAGACCAATACACACCAAACGATGACCCTTCAAAGAGAAATCACGCAATTAAAGGCAATACCCGCTCATACAGCGCCAAGTATGCTTGTCTTAATTTCCATCGGCCTTCGTTTATTTGCAATGTACGTCGGCTCTAAAAGAGTGAATAGCAATAGATAATCTCGATTTCCCTTTTGGCAGCTCGCTAGGCGCTGGACGTTTTTCATCTGACAGGCTCAATGCCTGTCAGAATCTTCTAAATAAGCGGGGCAGATCAATATTGTGTTAGGAATACCCATATTTCTACCCATTAACCTGCTTAAAAAATACCTTAAAGAACCTACTTAGCCACTCAATTCAAAAAGAACAAAGCCTTATCCATCGATCATGTGATGCACTCCTTGCAATACTCACGAGATAAAGGTTTTTTTCACATCAGTAAGAGCCCCGGAATGCCTGCTGAGCCATGACGCACAGAGAGAGCCTAGGGCACGATTGAGCTAGATAAATCACGCTCCACATTGGGGGTTACTTTGCTCTAGCAGTGGGGTTATCTGTGTTTTTTTGATTAAGCCAAATAGAAACCGAGTAAACACGGTAGCTACAGCCAACTATTTAACTCCCGCCATCTCCACCAAATCGAAAAAGGCCAACTGCAAAGTTGGCCTTTTTTGTTTCTCGTTCGGCCCATATTCAGATACCCCCGCCCTTTAGACCAAGCCACACCAAACCTTCTTTACCCAATTTGCAGTTGCAACTTAATAGTGAGTCCTAAGCTGGAACCTTTTGTCGGGGCTACATGGGCAACTCCCCAAGAGTAGATCTGGCGTCTTAAAGAATGGCTTTAGCTTACCAGTTGACCTTTACAGATGGGTTTTAGCAGAATTAAAGGCAAAACAAGCTAAGTAATATGCATCTCAAACCCATAATTACACTTTTCGATTAGTTCACTCCCCTAGTCCCTAGAACCTCATCAATGGCTGTCAGCACCTGCGGAAATCTTTTATATCCGTCTGACGCTAAGAAATGTCCTGAATTAGGAATCGATACAATTGTTGTCTGAAGCTTATTAGCCAACTCTTCTGTTAAATAAAACGGGACTATGGAATCTTGTGGAGAACCAAGAACGATTATCTTATCTACCATCAATCTTAATTTACTGAAATCTAAATTCGTTTGAGTAAAATCTCCAAGTTGCGGTAGGTTTGGAATATCAGAAACAAAACCTGACACGAGTATAAGCCCAGCAATTTGCTTCTCTTTTTTAAGAGAGTTAAGGTAGTTCAGTGTCGCAATACAGCCAAGGCTATGGGCGACAACGATACTATTACTATCGATCTCACCTAATTTGACTGAAAGGGCCTCCTGCCACTCCTCGGGGTCCGGAAACGATGGATTTGGTAGAGACAAAACTTTAGTAGAGATACCACGATCTTGAAGCTCATTTTTAAGCCAGGGAAACCAATGATCATCTGGTGAACTCATGTAACCATGAACAACAGCAATATTTAAGTCCTCGGTGATTGGGCCCGATTGCGCATTAGTGGATGCTGAGATGAATATTGTGGCAATTACGATCCGAGCAAATAAGAACACTGAAATACTTTTAAAATATTTAGATCTCATTTTATTTTCCTCTGTCAAGGTTTAAGTTACACTATAAACCTTGACAGCACTGTCAGAGTCAACTATCTAAAGAGAAAAAATGCGTATTGGCGAACTATCAAAACTCACTGGTGTAAGTCAGAGAATGCTGAGATTTTACGAAGCTGAAGAACTTATCATTCCAACCCGATCTCAAGCCGGGTATCGTGAATACTCAAAGGAAGATATAAGGCTGATACAAAATATAAAAACATTAAACGAAAATGGAATTAAATTAAAAACAATAAAAGAATTATTACCTTGCATAGAAGATGAACATTCAGTTCCTAGATTTTATGGGTGCCCCGCAGTTAAAGCCTCGCTACAGTGTGAGTTAGAAAAGCTTGATGAAAAGATAACCCAGCTAACGCAGAGTCGAAATGCATTAGCTCTATATGTTGGCGATCTTCTACCAGACAGGGATTAGATTTTTTCTTTTATCATTTAGATCACGGATGTGCCCGGCTTCCCATCAGGATTATAGTCGCACATTGCATCTTTCTCCCATTCAAAACCCCTATCGGCTCCACTTCTCCGAGATTTGATAACAGATCTTTTGCGCGCCCTTTTTATGTGCCCAGTAATCACTACGAATGCTATCGCTAAAGCCCTTCCCAGCTTAATAGTCTCGTAACTTTTCACCGAAAGGCTCCATTTAGAACATCCCAATAACGGCGCAAAAAATACTATTAAACAAAAGACATCAACATTTTCCCTGATAATGCCTTCGACCTTGTTGGCTGGTGCCCTTTTGAAGAGTAACTTAGGGCGGGTGGCAATTTTCTTGTAGGCCTGATGTTCGATTGCCGCATCAAAGAAGGCTCGTGGTATTACCCGGCCACTCGCCTTTTCAAAAAATCAAACTAATGAAGATTACGGAGCATCATCATGGAAGAGACTCTCACACTCTCTCCCGACAGCCTGCAGCGCCGACTTAAAAAGCAAAGCGCGTCCCTCACACTTTCTCCTGACGACCTGCAGCGCCTGCTAGGCAAGCAAGCCACACAATTAGATAGTTCGACCTCTCTCTTTCGAATTCACGCCAACACCTCAAACAGACCCACTGCGACGCGATCCCACCCTGAGCAACCTATTGCAATATGAAGCTCGCATGCTCGAGTGGCTCGGTGAATCTGAGGGCAATGCACGCCAATTCGCGCTCGACCCAATTTCGACCTTTCAGCGGGTATGCGACCCAAGCCCCGAGCTGGTCGAGGAGCTGCGCGGCCTATTTGACCGAGAAGAGCCAAGCGACTTAATTGAAGAAGAAATTGAAGAGCAGCAAGGTCTTCAAGAAGTTGAATCCTCGCCAGATCCAGACCTTTCGCAAGGCTGGGATTTGATCAGTGCCTCGACCCAAGGAGCGGTCAACAATTGGATTAGCGAGCTCTTCGAAGGCGACTCCGGCCAATGGTCCTTCAGCGGAAGTGTCGGCAAGGGCCCCGCCAAGGTTCGCTACGAGTTCGCATTTGATTGTCCCGCCTTCATCGCTCCCGAAGACCAAAAGGCGACGCTCGACCTGCCCATCACAGGGTTCATCAAATTCCCAGGTATCACAAGCAACATCGAAGATGCACAGGGCCAAAGCCCCGGTCACGCCCGGCTCGTTCTTGACCTCGACAAAATGCAAGCCAGCGCCAGCATCAACCACTATGGGCAAGTCACCGTAACCATCAAAAAGCCCAACTGGGACATGATGGAACTTGACCTCAGCGATATTCAACTTTCAAAGTCGATCAAGGGCCTCGACATTACCGACGCGATGAAAGGAGCAGTCGACCAACTCATCTCAAGTTTTGATTGGCCCATCAAGTACACGGTTGCTCAACACACCCCCCTGCCCGCCGGGAACCTGGACATCGGGGTGATGTATACAGCCTTTGATGGCGGCTCCGACTCAAACCTGTTCGGACTTGGGATATGCCGTGGGAATCGCCAGCCAATAGACGCGCTTCTACCACAGACTATCCCTAGCAACTGTACATCCGCACTCATCGTATCCAACGACATCATTTTGACTTCGGTGGCCGCAGCGATTGCTGAAGCAACGCCACTGACCTCTTCACAGCTGACGGTGACCGATACCTACCCCGAAAAAATGTACCTCAACACCGACGTCGAGGATGTGATTGAGGGTGCGCATATCAAAATCAAAGAGAATAACCTCCAAGCGGCGTTCAACAACGACGGCGATCTTGTTATCAGTGCCGACATCAGAGTGAAGCGTGGGGCCATGACCCTGTGGGTCTACCAGACCCTAAAGCTCTCTGCGACGATAAGCTTCAACGCCTACGACGATGTGCTCAACATTCAGGTGAAAACAAAAGCGAAGCTCCCTTTCTGGTGGGCGTTCGTACCGCTTGGCTGGGTCCTTCAACTGATCATCTCGATTCTGAGTTCGAAGAAAGGGAGTGTCGACATCGCGATTCCCGGCTTCCAGGTCAAGAACACGAATTCGCCCGCTTATCTCCAGGTTGGCGGTGACTGGGCCTATATGCCAATCAAGCTTCATTCCACCCCAATCGCGCCTCCGAATATTCAGATGATGCACATCAATCAGCAGCTGGATGAAAACGGCGGAAGGTTCCGGTTTGACTTCAGCAAATACGGCTCAGAAGTGACGAGCTTCATCGTTGCCGCCACCTACTGGTTCTTCAAGTACGAAGGAGGTACGGACCACCAGACGCAAACGCTGGGCCTGTCGCTCACCCAGGTCCACAACAAGAATGCCGTCCTCACCGTCACTCCTGACGCCACCTTGTTCGGCCAGAAGAAAGGTTTAAGCCCCTCAGACTCCCAATTGACATTGTCTTGCATCGCAGTGGTCGACGGCCCCAAAGACGGTGTGATCCTACCGAGAACCATCACCGATATCCCCAATGAATCAACCAGCCCATACATCCCCCTCGATGAGCCAGAGGCTTATGCTGCCCTTGGAGGCTGGGCGTGCGAGTATCACAAGGACAACGATCCGAGCGAACCCCCAAAGTCACACCACGTTCGCACCATTGAGCTCGATGTAACCACCGCAGTTCCGAACAACTACGAAGTGGGTATCCAATCGACTGCACAGATGCATGATGACTCGGGCAACAATGCCATCGCATCGATTGATGGCAATCTCATTGAGCTGAGCAAGAGCCCCCCTCTGATCGCAAAGTACGTCACAAACCTCCAAAACACGAGTGATGACGTGTATGTCGAGATGGGCCAACCCATAAGCGACGCGGCAGTATTTCTGTCTGGCTATCGCGTCCACTACGACAGCAGTGACCACGACATCCGGCAAGTCGGCGGAGGTTCGGAAACCTACTCCACATCAGGCTCGCAGGTCATACTGCACAATCCACACGCACTCATCGGTGACGGCGACTCGGGAAACAGCAAGCACACTCAAGAAAACAGCGAATCGCACGTGTCGTTCCTAATTATCGCAGTACCGGAGTAAATCGCGCGGTTGCTCGGGTGGCCATTGCACGCCCGGGCAACCCATGCGATACCTGGCGACCGCTAGGCTGGTATTTGGTGGCACTCGACTGCTAGGGAGCCTCTGAATAACTCCGTAATGCCTCTGCGAGTCTTCAAGGCCAGCCCTTCGGAGCTTGCAGAGTTATTCAGAGGCTCCCTAGACATTCTCAAGAGGAAGGTTTACTCGTATCAGTAGCAGCTATCTATTCAGGTTGGAGTATCAGCCTAAATTTACACAATAATTTACCACTTTCTACCGGATAACTGATTAGGCTCCCCCGCATAATAAAGTTTTTGATCATCGCTATCCTCAGTGACATTGCGAAAGCAATCCACATTTATCTATAGCTTCTTTATTAATCATTCTAAATTTAAGGATGGTAAATAATTGATAATGCTTTTACATTTATATGCGAACTGCTAAAGGACTTCTGGTCGACTATAAGATCGAATTAAAATCAGCAACTTTTAATTTGATATTTTTTTACCATATCGAACAAAATTTTTGAAAATAGCTTGACTGAATTATTCTGTGCTTTATTACCTACAGTTAAATAAAGAGACACTGTATAGGAAAATCCATGAATCATATCAATTTTACATAGCTCATTTGACTGAACATCCTCGGCAACCATGTGCACCGGCAACCTGCCATAACCTAGTCCTCCCTTTACAAGGCGATATGCATCGTTCAAGTTGGAAACGGAGCATTTCACATTTGGTGAAAGCCAACCGAAAGAAACATCCATCGAGCCGGAGTCTGCTACTAGAACTTGAGTCTCTCTCTTCAGTTCATAATAAGAAACATTTTTTTGGTTAGATAAGCTATGTTCTGGGCTACACACTAAGATAAATTCAACATCTAGTAATTTATCGCTTAAGAAACCGGGGGGCGGAGTCATACCGATACATAAATCCACCGCATTATTAAGAAGTAACGCATTAGTTCCAGACATCGCTTGCTCCTTGATAGACAAGCGGACATTTTTTTGCTGGCTGTGAAACAATTTCAAAGTAGCATCGAGAATACTCTTTGGAAATGAAGTATCTACTGCAATACTCAACGTAGCTGCCGCCCCCTGTTTTAGCTGGCCAGCTAGATTCTCAATGTCATAATGTTGTCTCAGTAACACCTCAACTTGCTCACTCAAAAGCAAACCGGCATGATTTAATTTGGTTTTCCTTCCATCTTTTTCAACCAGAATTAAACCTAGGGTATCTTGAAGTTCTTGTAGCGTATAACTAATTGTGGATTGACTCTTGCCAAGTTGATCAGCAGCTTTTGATACTGAGCCTTCCTTCCTTAAAGCATCCAAAGCTTCTAACTGTTCGAGCGTGGTTTTCACGGAAGTACACCATATATCGATAGATTCGATCCATATTATCTTTGCCGTAACTACTAAGCAAACATGATGTAGGATTTCTCGCGTTTTAATAATTACCGGAAATGTCTACAATGCTTAAATCCATTACTACACTGCTGGCTGGTGTAGCTTTTACTGTGAATGCGATTGCCCAAGAGCCCGTGTGGGATGGCAATACAGTCATCCTTGAATCTCAAAAGGTTTCAGATGGCATATATGCTGTAATACCTTCAGACGCCTCTGAAAAAGCTGGCAGTGGCTATCCTATTGCAACAAGTGGCGGATTTGTTATCGGCGAAAAATCTGTTCTGGTGATAGAGTCAATGATAAATGAGCGCCTTGCCGAACAAATGATATCGTTGGTCAAGGCTGAAACAGATAAACCCATCAAGTATTTAGTTAATACAAGTTATCACGGTGATCACTCATATGGAAACTATGTTTTTCCAAGCAGTGTATCTATTATCCAGCATGAAAGTGCAAAAGATTATGTAGATAACTATTTCGAGCAAGATACTGCATTCATGATTAGTAACTTCGGTGAAGGCAGGGGAATTGAGGATGTAATACCCAAAACCGGCGACATCTTAGTCCCCAAAAATGGAAGTATTTCTATTGATTTAGGAGGCAAAACTGTAGACGTAGATGATTTTGGTTTTGCTCAAACTGGCGGCGATCTATTCGTCTCCGTTAAAGGAGAGAACGTACTTTGGACAGGTAACCCCGTAGTCTCTACCAAGCCTGCCTTACCTTGGCTGCTTGATGGCCATCTATTAGAAACATTAGCGACCATGAAATATGTATATGGAGCAATAAATGAATCTACATTAGTTATCCCTGGTCATGGCCCAATTACAAACCGTTCAGCAATAAAATGGCATATTGATTACTTGACTGCACTTAAAAATAAAGTGGAAAAGGCAATTGCAAGAGGACTATCCCTTGAGGAGACGGTTGAGAAAGTTCAACTGCCAAAATACCAAGGGTATGCCCTTCACGGGTGGGTTCACTCTGGATTGAATGTCCCCGCAGCATATAAAGAGCTTTCCTCTTCTAAAGTTAAATAACCCTCTGATCTCATTCCTCCATAAGCGCTTACTATACCTCCTGAGTAGGTAGGTAAGCGCTTTCAAATCTAAGAAATCTAGTATGTCATATTCAAAATATGTATGGCGAAAACGCCTAATCTTAATGGGTGCCGCCACGGTTTTGGCTGCATGTAAAAACGCAACCATCGCAAATGAGGGGGTGATAGAAAATTTCGACAGCGCCGTTTATGCGGATATGATCATTATAAATGCAAAGGTAACGACCCAAGATAAGAACAAGCCAGTTGCCCAGGCCATAGCGGTTAGAGACGGAAAGATTCTGGATGTAGACACCGATGAAATAATACATCAGTACAGAGGTGAAACGACTGAAGTTATTGATGCGAAGAATAGACGAGTTATACCGGGCTTGATCGACTCTCATTCACACTTCTTGCGTAGCGGATTAGCTTATACGAGGGAGTTACGTTGGGACGGTGTGCCCGATCTAAAGACAGCATTAAACATGTTATCGGAGCAAGCAAGTAGAACACCAAAAGGTGAATGGGTAAGAATTATAGGTGGCTGGTCTCCATGGCAATTCAAGGAAAAACGGTTGCCAACTATTGCTGAAATTAATAAGGCAGCTCCCGACACCCCAGTATATATCCAATACTTCTATAGTGTTGGAATGCTTAACCAAATGGGCATGGATAAACTTGGAATCAACAGTAATACGGAAGATCCAAAGGGCGGAAAATTTGTACGTGACTCACATGGAACACCCACAGGGTTAATGCTAGCACAGCCACATCCTGGAATTTTTTACGGCAAGATCGCAGCTCTGCCAGACACTTCAGAAGAAGTAAAAGTAAATTCAACAATTCACTTATTTCACGAACTGGCAAAATTTGGTTTAACGTCTGTTATTGACGCTGGAGGTGGCGGGTTCGGTTATCCCGATGGATATAGTGTCGCAGAAAAACTGGCCACAGAAGGAAAACTACCACTGAGAACATCCTTCTATTTATTTGCACAGAATCCAGGGAAAGAGCTGGAAGACTACCACAATTGGACAAGGGGAAATAAAGCGGGGACAAACACTGACAGTACTAAAGAGCACGGCTTTGAAATTGATGGAGGAGGTGAGTATCTACTATGGAAAGCTGGAGACTTTGAAAATTTTAGATCCGACAGACCAGTGTTGGATGCCGGTATGGAAAAAGATCTAACACCAATTATTGAGTTACTGGTAGAGCGTAGATGGCCATTTAGGATTCATGCAACCTATGATGAATCAATTACCAGGATTTTAGACGTTATTGAAGACGTAAATAGCTATAAACCGCTACGCGGACTTCGATGGTCGATTGAACATGCCGAAACGATAGGCCTGAATAATATAGAGCGTATAAAGTCACTTGGTGGCGGCGTTGCCATTCAAAGTCGTATGGTATTCCTTGGTGATGACTTTTCTGAACGGTATGGAGCTGAAAAGACAAAAGCTACACCTCCATTGAGAATGCTTGTCGATAAAGGTATCCCTATTGGTATGGGTACTGATGCCACACGGGGCTCAACCTTTAACCCTTGGGTAGGCCTACACTATTTAGTCACCGGTGAAACCGTCAGTGGCCGCAAGCTCTATGACTCATCAAATCTTTTAACGCGAGAAGAGGCACTCAGACTTTATACAGTTGGCAGTGCCTGGTTCTCAGGAGAAGAGCATATCAAAGGAAGGTTGTCTAAAGGTCAATTAGCAGATTTTGCAATTTTATCGAAAGATTACATGGAAGTCCCCCTGAAAGAAATCAAGTCAATCCGATCTGTACTAACTGTTGTAAATGGAGAGGTTGTATATGGAGATGAGGATTATCAGTCTTTATCACCAGAACTAGAGCCCCTTCTGCCTAGTTGGTCACCTGTAAAATTCTATGGCAGCTACTGGCCATAAATAGCTTCCACAGAAAGGCCACTTTAACTAGTGGCCTTTATAAAGAGAGTTAAGCCTTGACTTCCCTTGCCCCATTCAAAAATAAACTGTTTTTGATCATTTGGACTGCAACATTAATCTCAAATACAGGAACATGGATTCATGAGATTGGTGCAAATTGGCTAATGATTTCACTAACCTCATCACCATTTTGGATCGCTATGGTTCAATCTGCAGCATCCTTACCTACACTATTTCTTGCGATTCCAGCTGGTGCCTTCGCAGATATTGTCGACAAGAAAAGATATTTAATAATATTACAAATATGGATGTTCCTGCTTACCTCCATATTATGCCTTCTTACAGCAATCGGATCGACATCTATTTTATCGTTACTCATATTAACTTTTTTAATTGGTATCGGAACCGCATTAATGGTGCCAGTCTGGTCTTCTATAACACCACTAATAGTAACCAAAGCAGACTTACCCCAATCCATAGCCCTAAATAGCATGGGAATTAATCTGGCAAGAGTGATTGGTCCAATACTCGGCGGAGTGCTTTTGATCTATTTTAACCTGGAGGTACTTTTCGCTTTAAACGCCATTTCTTTCTTATGTGTCATAATGGCTCTTAGCTATTGGACACCGAATAGAAATGGCGCAACAAATCAACATAGTGAGAATTTCGTATCAGCAATAAAAAATAGCCTGAAATACATAAAGCGAGAATCAAAACTTCAACACGCACTGGTTCGAGCGTTGTCGTTTTTTATTTTTGCTAGTGCTCTATGGGCGTCACTTCCCACCTTTTCATCTCAATTATATACAGACGATCCAAAAGCATACAGTTTATTAATGTCTTTTTTAGGGCTCGGTGCGGTAAGTGCTGTGTTTTTCACCAATAAGCTCCGCACAATCTTTAAAGTAGATAATTTACTGTGTATCGCATCTATTGGCTATGCTACATCCATGTTATTACTGTCATTTCTAACCAGCTATATCCATGTATCAGTAGCAATGTTCACTGCGGGATTTTGCTGGTTACTCTTTTTATCTCCGCTTATTCTGGCCACTCAGGAAATGCTGCCAAATTGGATAAGGGCAAGAGGAATGTCATTTTTTATGGCAACATATATGGGCGCTATGGCTATAGGAGGTATGCTCTGGGGAAAAATAGCTTCCTACGCAGGAATATCAAATACGCTGCTAATTGCTTCATGTTTTTTGCTTGTCGCAACAGTATTTGTAAGAAATCAGCTTGTAGGCCCTGCAGACCAGGAGGCCTTGAATATCCCCTAGCAGAGTAGACCTAAAACTCTTATTTTAATAACTTATGATACCAATAAGGAGCTCCCACTATAGCCTTGAAAAATCAACTATCATTAAGCTTGAAAAAAGTAAACCCATAATAGCTATTCTCAAAGGCACAGAAAGCACCCATGGAAGGGATACAAGCTTTTAATCCCGATTAAGACAAAATACTCATAAATACCATAAAACTCTAATCCACAACCGCCAAAGAACCTAAAGACAAGCAACTCACTATAGTATTTATTGTAAGAATAGTTGAGTCTAATACATATTAGCTTTGTACCTATTATCTGATCTAGACTTCCCGGAAAGACAACTAAAAACTAATATAAGCCCATTTACTGGAACAATAAAACAGATAAGACACTGTAAACCGGCACCTCATTTTAACATCACCTCAAAATATAATGTTCCACTCTATTATTTTTATATCAACATATCTAACAATGACTGTAATCCACTTAACCCAGCCAGCTTCCTCTGATTATTCTGATAAATCGAACGAATACATCTATATATTCATATTTTACCACTGTCGATATGGCTTTAAACTTCCCCACATGGGTCTTTATCTGAACTATGTTCGTCAATAGTCTTCCTTTGAAATTTAAAAGTGGAGCATGAATAGACACAATCAATCTGATGAAGCCTTTGATCCTACCCATCAACAACGAAGCCGATTAATTCAAGGAATTTACTATGTCAAACGGTATTAGAGAATTAAAGTTCTCAACATCTGGTGAACAGGGTTCTGATGGAGCCGGAGTAAAGCTAACTCGCTTGATTGGGACACAAAACCTGGAAATGCTGGACCCCTTTCTTCTATTGGATTCATTTGAAAGCGACAACCCCAATGAATATATTGGAGGCTTTCCCAACCATCCGCATAGAGGTTTTGAAACTGTAACTTACATGATAAATGGAAAAATTAGACATAAAGACAATATGGGAAATGAAGGTGTTATAGAGCCAAATGGCGTGCAATGGATGACTGCAGGTAAAGGTGTCATACATTCGGAAATGCCTGAGCAAAAAGATGGATTGTTAAGGGGCCTTCAACTGTGGGTTAATTTGCCTAAAGATAAGAAAATGATTGATCCTGACTACCAGGAGTTTGAAGAAAGTCAAATTTCGTCTGAAGCAACTACAAAAGGCCAAAACATCAAAGTCATTGCTGGGACAACTAATTTAGGCACAGAAGGTGTTGTGGAAAATAGATACGTTTACCCCACCTATATTGATGTAACCTTGGCGCAAGACCATAAATTTGTACAGAATCTTGAAGAAACACATAATGCATTTATTTATGTAATTGAAGGTTCTCTAAATACGGGATCAAAGAAGTCAAAGTTGGTTGAGCGTCAACTAGGCACTTTAACAAAAGGAAGCCAAGTTTTAATCGAAGCCGGTGGTAAAGGTAGCCGCTTCATACTGGTTGCGGGGAAACCTCTAAATGAGCCGGTAGTTAGGGGCGGCCCTTTCGTAATGAATACAAAGGAAGAGCTTTTTCAAGCATTTTATGATTTTAATAATAACAAATTTTAGAATTATCAATTAGTTTTGCTGGTAAAGGGGGTAATACCCTAGATATATAACAATAAAAAGGGTACTTTTTAGAGGTCTGAAAAATCTGAAGTTGATTCTCCAAAGCTGACCAAGATATCACTAGAGGTGTTCTGTTAGATTTGAGTACAACATTTAAAGCTATCGATAGAGTTCGGAACCCAGCATTCGAGAATTTCATGCAATATTTTTATAGGCCGTAAAATAGCACAAGTACATGCCACTATATTAGGAGCTGACGAAATCAGAACATAAGGCCCACCTCAAGAAAAATCGCACCCACTACGAAGTACAGAGGTACCAATATATCAGTACTACGCACAAACCTTCCTTGCAGGATTACTGTGCTTTTAAATTAAGGTAAATTTATGAACGACCGGATAACAAAAGCGCTTAAGGATGCTGAAAAACGACTGGATGAGCTATTGCCTGATATAGAAAAGCGTCACAACGAATCAACCCAGAACAGCCCTGATGAACCAGACAACCTGAAAGAAGGTATCGTAGATGATTTGGAAATCCCAAGAGCTATAAAGCAACACCCCTAAATAAATAACAACAAACGAAAACAATTATGGGAACCCTAAACCTAAAACTCCCCTATTCCGACATAACCCTAATTCTCGACTCTATACGTCACTACCTAAATCACATTGAAACCCTTGATAAAAATTCAATTGATGAAGACAGACTGGCTGATTTACTCAACGATGCAGAGAACCTAAAGGGCATTGAAGAAAACTTGGCAGAACTATTCAGTAAAAAATTTAGTCCTTACTAGCATCAAATCCAAAGACATTTGGATAATTGCAGCTGCACTCGGTACTTATCCAGCTGGCGCCCTTAGCTATCGCCAAGTGTGTCGGTCATTGTGGGAATCTAGGCCTAAGATATCCGCGATATTTGCCACTAAGCCACGATAGCTATCAGCTGATTGGATTTAAAGTTGGCACTATGACTCTATTTTCTTGCACCTAAATAGTTTCAACGAGGAAATAGTGAATAACTTACGAGTTTACATCATTAGGCAGAGTAACAATAATAGCGCCCTGAATGACAACTGTTTAAACATCAAGTATTATTGGAATAAATATGATTAACGAGGTTAAGCAGTACAAATGTTTAACAGATTTGAAGGATATTATTGAATCAGTAGAATCTGTAAGAATACGCCCGACACCCCGTGGGAGTGACCCCATAATATATCCTGAAAGATCTGAGGGTAGGTATAGAACGGTTATGGGTGTAAGAATTTGTGACTATAAATTCTCAGCCGATGAAAAATGGGTATTAGCAGACGACCAAATGGGGCTTTCCTTTTCTGGAACATGGGAAAATTTACAGTTTTCTCATAAGATGGCCTCGAGAAAGAAAAAACCGGTAGACATTTTCTGGGTACTTTCTGAAGCAGACCTCCCAAAGCATATGAAATTTGAAAAAGATAAAGAACGGGATGGACATTATTTCCTAACAGTTACTAAGAGAATTAGGATTGAAGATTTAGTCTTCAACCTTAAATGGATTTCAGACCGCCTATCAGTTATTAAAGAAGGGGGCGCTTATTTATGATTGAATTTAAAAGATATCCTCATATTGAAGACTTGCTACTTCACTATGCAAAATCATACAAAGATGATTCAATAATTAAAATTCTAGAAGAAGGGGTAAGTAGCGCTGGTAAAGCAGAAGAGTTTTCTCTCTTTATTTGGCAGGTTGTTGATTCTATTCATGATGATCAGGAAAACGAAATAGAAGTAATGGGCAGCACAAGCAATCTTGAAATGTTACCTGATCTCGAATATGAAATATCAGGTTATATGCGATCAGTAGGCTTCTATGACGTATGGCGTAGAGTGAGTGAACAGGCTTAAGTAGTGCCCATACTAATTATTCAAGAATTTAAATGGTAGCTTTACAAATCGGCTTAGAGTTGAGCTGACTACTATTGCTACCATCATAAGCTTTCATCCCAAAAATTCTGAACACTCACAAAAGTAGTAGATTAAAGCGCCACCCATATTGATACCGAATCAAATGCTATATAAGTAGCCGGTCCGCTGAAAGATAGCCAATGCCTCTTCCTCGCAGTGCTCAAATCTCATTAGAGGCCACTGCACCTGTCAGAGTGTACGAAGAGGGGTCCTGTATGGTATCGGGTAAAGGCTATGAATATCGTCTCAAATGAGTAGGACAAACCCGGCTGGAGGGTGTAAATGATTCTGCTAAACAACCATCCCCCAAACTAACTCCCCCACCACATCCCCCTAAAGCCCATCCTGTGATAGATTTAGTCGTAATAATCATTCAAAAATCGTAATGGGCCCCCATGGCCCAGCTGTAGGCCTGCATCACATGGACAAGAAGCAGTTTTCTGAAGCGGATATCATCACTAAATGTATCCTCCCCGCCATTGAGCAAGCCGGCTGGGACCGGCACAACCAGCTGCGCCAAGAGGTCAAGCTGCGAGATGGCAAGGTGATTGTGCGCGGGCAAGTCGGTGCGCGTAAAACCGTTAAATCCGCCGATATCGTCCTCTACCTCAAACCCGGTATACCGCTGGCCGTAATTGAGGCCAAAGCCAATAAGCACGAAGTCGGCAAAGGCATGCAACAGGCCCTCGACTACGCCAAATTACTGGATGTGCCCTTTGTATTTGCCAGTAATGGCGATGGCTTTGTGTTTCATGATAAGACCGCGCTAGACAATGGCGGCCCACTTGAGCGGCAAATCCCCCTGCAAGACTTCCCCCGCCCCGAGACCCTATGGCAGAAATACCGTGACTGGAAGGGCTATACCGATGAGCAACTGCCGGTTATCACCCAGGATTACTACGATGATGGCAGCGGCAAAACGCCGCGCTACTACCAGTTGCAGGCCATCAACAAAACCGTAGAAGCTATTGCAGCTGGGCAAGATCGCATACTGCTGGTGATGGCCACCGGCACCGGCAAAACCTATACCGCATTTCAGATTATCTGGCGGCTGTGGAAGGCGAAGAAGAAAAAACGCATCTTATTTCTGGCCGATCGCAATGCTCTAGTGGATCAAACCTATAACGATGACTTCCAGCCGTTCGACACGGCCATGACCAAAGTCAGCAAGCGCACTGTCGATCCAGCCTATGAGATCCACCTGGCCCTCTACCAAGCCCTCACCGGGCCAGAGGAGCACCAGAAAGCCTATAAGCAGGTAGACCCCGACTTCTTCGATCTAATCGTGATCGACGAATGCCACCGTGGCAGCGCCGCCGAGGACAGCGCTTGGCGCGAGATTCTCGAATACTTCAGCTCCTCCACACAAATCGGCTTAACCGCCACACCCAAAGAAACTGACGAAGTTTCGAATATCGATTACTTCAACGCTCCCATTTACAGCTACTCCCTCAAAGAGGGCATTGAAGACGGCTTCCTCGCCCCTTACAAAGTGGTGCGGGTAGACCTGGATGTAGACCTGCAAGGCTGGCGCCCCACCAAAGGCCAGCTGGACCAGAATGGCGAAGTGATTAAAGACCGCATCTACAACCAAAAAGACTTCGACCGTGTGATGGTGATCGACGAGCGCACTCAACTGGTGGCAGAGACGATCACCGCCTATTTAAAGCGCACCGACCCCATGGCCAAGACCATTGTCTTCTGCAACGACATAGACCACGCCGAGCGCATGCGCCGTGCCCTGGTGAACCTGAACAAAGATCAGGTCGCCAAGAATGATAAGTACGTGATGAAAATCACCGGTGACGACAAAATCGGTAAAGAACAGCTGGATAACTTTACCAATGCCAAAAAACCCTACCCGGTAATCGCCACCACCTCCGAACTGTTGACCACCGGCATCAATGCCAAAACCTGCAAGCTGGTGGTGCTGGATCAAAACATCCAGTCCATGACCAAGTTCAAACAGATTATCGGGCGCGGCACCCGTATCGATGAAAAATTCAACAAGCTCTGGTTTACCATCCTCGATTTCAAGAAAGCCACCGAACTATTTGCGGACGAGCGCTTCGACGGCATCCCGGAAAAGGTCTTAGCCGCTAACCCAGCGGAGATTATCGACCAAGACAACCCCACCTTCGATAACGAACTCAACCAAATCGAAGACCAGCCACAAGCGGACGAATCCAATACGGAGTGCGAAGAAAACACAACCATCGGCGGTGTCTCCACTAGCTCCATCCAATACCCGAATTTGCAGGAGGAAGACGAGCCCTTTATCAAATACCGGGTCAACGGTGTCGCGGTAAAAAAGATCGCCGAGCGCGTGCAGTACTACGATACCGACGGCAAACTGGTTACCGAGTCCTTTAAGGACTACACCCGCAAAGCCGTCAGCAAATGCTTTGCCTCCCTGGACGACTTCACCCGCAAGTGGAAAGACAGCGAGCGCAAACAAGCCGTGATTGACCAACTCGCCACAGAGGGCGTGATCTGGGAAGTACTGGAGGAAGAAGTAGGCCGGGATATGGACCCGTTCGACCTTATCTGCCACATCGTATACGATCAGCCGCCACTGACCCGGCGCGAACGGGCCGAGAACGTCAAGAAGCGCAACTACTTCAGTAAATACTCAGACGTTGCGCAAAAAGTGCTCGATATGTTGATCGAGCAATATGCCGATGCCGGTATCAAACAGCTGGAACAATCGGGCTTTGCCGAACTCAAGGTGCCGCAGATTAAACCCCTGGGTAATCCTATGACCATTGTCCAAAAAGAGTTCGGCGGCAAAAGCGAATACCACCAGGCGCTGCATGAGCTGGAAGACCAGCTCTACTGCGACGACGACCTCAGCGCCTAGCCACTAAGGCCGACCAGCAAACACCCAAATACCCCAGCTGCGCTCAGCCAACGAGCGCAGCCTTTTACGATTGAGAAGTACTATGTCCGTCAGTTCTGTCATCAAATCCATCCAAGATATCATGCGCAAAGACGCCGGCGTCGATGGTGACGCCCAGCGCCTCGGGCAGATGTCCTGGCTGCTGTTCCTGAAAATCTTTGATGCCCAGGAAGTGCAACTAGAGTTTGAACAGGAGGAAGACTACCGGGCCCCTATCCCCAAAAAATACCTGTGGCGCAGCTGGGCTGCCGACAGCCAGGGGATTACCGGCGATGAACTGCTGGAGTTCGTCAACGAACAGTTATTCCCCAAGCTCAAGGGCCTATCGGCGCCGATCAGCAGTAACCCCCGGGGCTTTGTCGTCAAGGAGGCGTTCAATGACGCCTTCAACTATATGAAGAACGGCACCCTGCTGCGCCAAGTGATCAACAAGCTCAACGAAATCGACTTTACCGACTCCAGCGAACGCCACCTGTTTGGCGATATCTACGAGCAGATCCTGAAAGACTTGCAGAGCGCCGGCAACGCCGGAGAGTTCTACACCCCCCGCGCCGTGACCCGCTTTATTGTGCAGATGATCGACCCACAACTGGGGGAAACCATTTTCGACCCCGCCTGTGGCACCGGCGGCTTCCTCGCCTGCTCCGTCGACCACGTAGAAAGCAACTACGTAAAAACCGCCGAAGACCAGCTGGCCCTGCAAGAGCAAATCCGGGGCGTAGAGAAAAAGCAGCTACCGCACCTGCTGTGTACCACTAATATGTTGCTGCACGGCATAGAAGTGCCGGTGCAAATCAAGCACGGCAATACCCTCAGCAAGCCCCTGTCCAGCTGGGAGGAAGATATCGATGTGGTGGTCTCCAACCCACCCTTCGGCGGTACCGAGGAAGATGGTATCGAGAAAAACTTTCCCGCCGAAATGCAGACCCGTGAAACCGCCGACCTGTTTTTGCAGCTGATTGTCGAGGTATTGAAAAACAAGGGCCGTGCCGCCGTAGTATTGCCAGACGGTACCCTGTTTGGCGAGGGCGTAAAAACCAAAATCAAAAAAATGCTGCTGGAAGAGTGCAACCTGCACACCATTGTGCGCCTGCCCAAATCGGTATTTGCCCCCTACACCAGTATCAAGACCAATATCCTGTTTTTTGAGAAAGGCACACCCACCAAAGATATTTGGTATTACGAAGTACCCCTGCCCGAAGGGGTAAAAGCCTTTAATAAAACCAAACCCATGCAGCTGGCTCATTTCGATGAGTGTGCCGACTGGTGGGGCGAAGGCAAACGACAGAAAACCAAGCTCAAGCGCAAAAACCGCCAGTCCAACGAGCGCGCCTGGCAGGTGAGTATCGATGAGATTATCGAGCGCAATTACAACCTGGATATTAAAAACCCGCATCAGGAAGAGGCAATCAGCCACGACCCCGATGCCCTACTGGCCCAGTACAGCAAGCAGCAGGCAGAGATCCAGAAGTTGCGCGATCAACTGAAAGGCATCTTATCCGAAGCCCTTACCGGCAAGAGCGAGGGTTAACAGCAATGAGTGCGGAACAATTAATTACTGAGAATCTGGAACTCTGGACCTCAGCCGTTAAAGCCAAGAAAACCCAGGGCCGAGGCAGCAACAGCAAAAGAGAGCTGTACGGTATTAAGAAACTGCGCGAGCTGATTCTGGAGCTAGCCGTACGCGGTAAGTTGGTGCTGCAAGATCCAAATGATGAGCCGGCTAGTGTGCTATTGGAGCGGATTGCTACTGAGAAATCGAAACTAATAAAAAGCAAAACGATCAAGAAACAAAACCCCTTACCAGAAATGAACAAAGAGGAGGAACCCTTCTTTCTACCCCAAGGCTGGCAGTGGGTTAAACTCGGTGAACTCGTAGAAATGTATAATGGTAGAGCCTTTAAATCATCGGAATGGGATTCATCAGGACTGCCAATCGTTAGAATTCAAAACTTGAATAATAAACAAGCCGAATTCAATTATTTTAATGGCGAACTTGCACCTCAACATAGAATTAAAAATGGCTCATTTTTAATTAGCTGGTCTGGCACTCCAGGCACATCATTTGGCGCATTCATCTGGGAAGGCGATGAAGCAGCTCTAAATCAACACATAAATAATTGTATTTTTCATTCCAATGAAACCAATTTGCAATACATGAAACTTGCAGTAAATGGTTGCATGAATCATTTTATTGACATGGCTCAGGGTGCTGTCGGTCTGAAACATGTCACAAAAGGCACTTTAAATAACGCAATACTCGGCTTTCCTCCACTCTCTGAGCAAAATCGGATCGTGGTTAAAGTCGACGAACTAATGGCCCTCTGCGACCAACTGGAACAGCAAACCGAAGCCAGTCTGGACGCCCATCAACAGCTGGTGGATACCCTGCTGGCAACCCTAACCAGCGCCCAAGACGCCGAAGAACTCAAGCAAAACTGGGCCCGCCTAAGCGAACACTTCGACAGCCTAATCACCACCGACTACGCCGTAGAACAACTCAAGCAAACCATCCTGCAACTGGCCGTTATGGGCAAACTGGTACCCCAAGATCCTAACGACGAACCGGCGAGTGCGTTGCTAGAGCGGATTGCAGCAGAGAAGGAACAGCTGGTTAAAGAAAAAAAGATTAAGAAGCAAAAGCCTTTGCCGGGGATTAGCGATAAGGATCAGCAATTTGAGCTACCAACGGGCTGGAGTTTATGCAGATTAGGAAACCTTGGATATGATCTAGGTGGTGGTACTCCATCGAAGTCAAACAAAGAATACTGGAATGGTAGCATCCCATGGGTATCTCCTAAAGATATGAAGCTTGACTATATATATAAAGCTCAAGATTCAGTTTCTGAATTAGCATTAAAAGAAACAACCGCAAAAGAAATTCCTATTGGAAGCTTATTAATGGTCGTACGCGGAATGATATTATCTCACTCATTTCCTGTTGCCATTACCAAAACCCCACTAGTCATTAATCAGGATATTAAGGCTTTAGTTTTTACGCATATTGATGAAAACTTCCTTCTGCTGACGATGAAAGCTCTAAAGCCATACATATTGAGTCAAGTCGATCATTCTTCACATGGAACTTGTAAACTTGCTTCAGATAAAATATGGGAAACAATAGTTTGCATACCCCCTCTTGAGGAACAACGGAGAATAATTAGCCAAGTAAATGACCTTATCAAGCTTTGTCATAAGCTCAAAATTTACTTGGACAACGCACAATCCTCCAAACTCCAACTTTCTGATTCAGTCATAGAAAGAGCACTCTGATATGAAGCTAATAAAGCTTTGGGTCAACAACTACAAAAACCTTTCAAACGCAGAGCTACAGTTTTCCAAAAACCAATTACCTATCGCATTGATAGGCAATAATGGCACAGGAAAATCAAATATCATCGAAGCACTAACCCATATATTTATGGGACTTTACTATGGGGATAATCAAGAGTTTGATTATCAAATAGAATATTTAGCCAACAACCAACAAGTATTCATCAAAAACAATAACAACACAGGGGTTGAGATATTTGTAGATAATATAAAATGGAGCCAAAATAAATTTAAATCGAAGATCAGAAGGTCTCTTGATGCACCTTTTCCATCATTAGTTTTTTCATACTACTCTGGATCTTGCAAACGTCTAGAAAAGCAGCTTAATAGATATGAAAAAAGCTATTCAGCCAAACTAAGACAGCAGGATCATGACCTAAACAGACAGTTTGTATTCACAACCATCATCCATGCAGAGTGGATTTTTCTAGCCCTCCTATGCCACCAAAAAAACCAAATACTACCCGAGATTTCACTTGCTAGCAGAGACACTATTAAATTTATATTAACACCTCCAAAAGACTACGACCCAGAAGTCCACGACCCGACTTGCTGGTCATCTTCTGGCGCTATTAGAGATTTTCTACTGGCCCTGGATAGATACTCTAGAGAAAGCAACGATACACGTAAACCAATTAATGATGGCGAGATAACAACTAGCAGAACCTACTATATTGAAGCAGAGGATCTATATTCGCTCGGATCACACTTAACACGTAGAGAAACCAACCTCTACAGTATAATTCTGGCACTAAGCGCAAATAAAATATTAAAAAAAGTCTCATTCGAAATTGAGTCTCAGGGAAACCAATTTTCTTTTGACTTTTTAAGTGAAGGTGAAAAACAAATTCTAGCTGTTATAGGTGGGGCAACGCTGACCGATCAGAATGAAAGCATCCTCCTGCTAGATGAACCCGACACGCACTTAAACCCTGAGTGGACCTGGAAATATTGCCCCTTATTACGCCAAGCATTAACAGGAAACCAGTCAGAATCATCTTCTATTCTACTTGCAACTCATGATCCAATTCTGATTTCTGGATTATCAAAAGAGCAAGTGATTATTTCCCATAAAAATGGAAGTGGCGGAATTTCTTTCGCTCAGCCACTTAGAGACCCCAAGGGACAAGGCATCGCAAATATATTAACCAGCGAATTTTTTGGCTTACCATCAAGCCTTGACATTGACACTCAAAAGCTTATGGATCGCAGGCTTGAACTATCCTTTAAGACTACTCGACTAACTGATTCTGAAAGAACCCAACTAAAATCAATCAATGAAGAACTAGAAATTCTAGGGCTAGGAATTTCAGAAAGAGATAGTGACTACATAAAATTCCTAGAAAAAAAATACGGTAGTAATATGCAGGCATGAAGTATATAAATATAGAAGATGTTATAGCATCAATTCCAGATAATGAAATAGAAAAATTACACAATCTAAATAACAGCCTAACAACAAAAAATGCCGAAGAAAGGAAGGCTATTATAGATTCAGGCGGCGCCCACTGGGGGAAAATTAAAGATTACTTAGAAAGTGCCTCACACAGAAAGTGCTGGTATACAGAATCAAAAAATGACGGATCACTATATGATATTGATCACTTTCGTCCTAAGTCCGCAGTATTTAATGGGGACACTCTAATCTATTGGTACTGGTTTCTAGCCTTCGAACTTAAAAACTATAGGTTGAGCTGTAGGATAGCAAACTCACTTAAAAAGAACCCAGAGACAGGGAAAACTGGAGGAAAAGGAAATCATTTTGAACTCTTACCTGGTAGCCCTCGCGCGAGTGACATAGATGGCATCAGCAGCGAAGAACCTGTTTTACTAGACCCGTGCGTTGAATCCGATACTAAATTAGTTCAGTTTTTACCAGACGGCAGGCCCACACTAGCAGTCCATTGTCAAAATGAAGAGACATCTAAAATGAGAGTGGAAGTCAGCAAGCTTCGATTAAACCTTGATTACCCAACTTTCAACAGTGGACGAGAAGAAATATATAATGAAATTAAAAAATGGGTTATCAGAGGAGATAATGGACTTGATCTAAACCTCGTAAAAGGTGAAATTCGCTCAAAAATATCTCCAAGCGCACCATATAGCTCAGCGGCAAAATGCTATTTGCGTGGATTTAGAGATAGAATATGGATTGAAGACTTGATTTTTGAACCCTGATTTAATTTGGAATTAAAGATAATAATTAGTGAAAAGTATTAACGAACTCACCATAGTTGATATTAGAAACACATTCTTTACTCGCATAAACCCGAAAACTAGCGAGCAACACGATTGCACTCTAGAAAATCATTACGCAGACATACAACCTTATAGTCTCGATACTTACGTGCCCCAAAAAGTAACGGATCAATATGAAACAGCTAGAAACCTATACCTCTATGCCTGGTTCGAATATAACTTTTATAACATCGCAGAATTTAAAGCACTAACAGTGCTTGAACTTGCAATCAAGCAGCGTGTATCTGACTCTGACTTTAGAAATTATTGTAAAATTCGCAAACAGAAATACTGGGAAAGAGAGGGAAAAAAATTAAGTATCTCTAACGGCCTTAAAGGCTTAATAGAATACTGCCGAGATAAACAGTTAATCCGCAACCAAGATTTTAGCGCTTGGCAGCGACAAGCTACCATGAAATCATATAATCAGGCTAAAACTGCACAGGCAGACTGGGCAATCTCAAAGCTGGGGCGTACGGGCCAAGATCAGATCTCCCTAGCAGATATAAATATAGAAAAGTTAAAGCCTGACCCGAATCATGATTACATTGATATTCTTGTGAATACCATTAATCGAGTACGCAATGAATACGCTCATGGCTCCAATTGCCTATATAAAGATGTGCTAACCACCTTCGAAATGGTGTCGGAGTTTATCAATCAGATCTTCCAAAACAAGGAAGTAGATAATGCCCAATAGCTGGATGATCCGCGCCGGGCGCGGTGGTATTTACAGTGAAGACTTCGAGAAAGGCTTTGCCGCAGTGGGTTGGTCGCAGCTGGGAGACCTTAGCCAGTATTCAAGCACCGAGCGCTTGCGGGACGAATACATCAAGATTTACGGCAATGACAAGCCCTCGGCCACAGCCAACGCCCTAGCCATGATCCTGAAGTTTCGCGATCAGATTGCCGCTGGCGATTATATTGTGAGCTACAACCCGGAGACCCGAAATTACCTACTGGGCGTCGATAAAGGGGAATACCTCTATCAGCCTGATATTATCGGGGACTACGCCAACCTTCGTGAGGTGGAATGGCTCGGCAAAGTCAGCCGTGACCAGCTGCCCCAGAAAGCTAAGAACTCCCTCGGCTCCACCCTCACCCTCTTCTCCCTAAGCCAGGAAACCATAGAGGCCTTCTTAACCATATTTGAAGGCCGTACGATAACGCCGCAGGAAGACGAAGCCGCAGAAACTGATAGCGCACAGCTCAAAGACGAAACCGTAGCCCAGAGCCACGAACTAATCAAAGACAAGATCGCCGCACTGTTGCCCGAGGAAATGGAAGAGCTGGTTGCTGCGATACTGCGCGCGATGGGCTTTAAGGCCAAGGTATCCCCCAAGGGCCCGGATCGCGGTGTGGATGTGATCGCCTCTCCGGACGGCCTGGGCCTTACCCAGCCGCGCATTAAAGCCGAAGTGAAACATCGCGATGGCTCCATAGGTGCCCCCGCCATACGCGGCTTTATCGGCGCCCTGCGGGAAGGGGATTCCGGCCTATTCGTCAGCACCGGCGGCTTCACCCGCGAAGCCCGCTACGAAGCCGACCGCTCCACCTTCCCCCTCACCCTGGTGGATCTCGATGATCTGGCCGATCTTATCGTCAGCCACTATGAAAGCTTCGATTTGGAAGGCAGGGCACTAATGCCTCTGGTGCGTATTTACTGGCCGGTGGATTAAGACAGGCGGGCTAGTACCGTGATCGAATATCGCTATCCAGAAGAGAAAACCGTTGCCCTGTTTTTTGCTGAATTACTGCAAGATACAGTGGCAATGGATATTTTAGAACGTGGATATGTAACCACTTCAGAAGAAGCCACTCATCTCAGTAAGTTCTTCTGGGCCATGGTTGATAAATCCGCTCAAGAGCCAGAGCTACCTTGCGAGGCCAGCTCTGAATACTGGCTAGAAAAGCTGTACAACAGCTTTGGCGGATACCTTTTCGAAAAAGGTTATGAGCAGCAGTGGGATGATGAAATTGATAATGCCTGAACTTCAACTTCAGAACCATATAATAATGAAAAGCTGCTTTTAAAACTTTTATGGTCCCTGAAAATACTAGCAGCACCCTACCTAAGCCTTCTGACATAATGCCTGGCGAAAATTCTCAACTTCCTCTACACCTCGAAAACTCTTTAAAAAGTAGAATATATATTGAGGCTTACACACAGTGATGAAATTTAACGAACATGAACTCAACATCAAAGATATAGCAATTCACTACTCCCACAAGCTAAAAAACCAACTGGCCGAAGACATTCTACTGGGCAAGAGAGATATCACTTCAACTGAAGAAACTAAACTACTGACTCAGTTTTTCTGGCAAATGGCAGATCAGGCAGCTGAAGATTATCAAAACGACGGTCAACCAGATATTGATGTCGATATTGAGGCCTGCATGGAAAAGCTAATGAATATTTTCATCGGCTATACCAAAAAAGTAGGCTTTAACCAACAATGGATTGAAGAATCCAATAGGATTAACAGCACTTAAAGTTTTTTTCACCATCGAGTCCAATGCCAGCTATTACCGGCATTTCATCTATCCGTTTCTCTAGCGCTATTATTCTCGGCGACTCAATAAAACTGGCCAACAGTTTCCTGCCATCAGTGAACTAAAATCATCAATAACTCTTCTATCTATTTTTTCTTCATAGACATAATAGACAATAAATCTCGGCTGCTTACCAGTGCCTAACTTTGACTCTTCATAAAAACAGAAGGAAAAGTGTTGAATAACCTCATCACCGTCTACATCTTCATAAGCCACAGTAAGAGAGTCCCATGAAGGCGAAGATATACCCTTAAGTAACTCTTTTTGGGCACGCACATTATGGTCCTTGTAAGCAACAGTCAAACCTGCAAGCTGGTTGCTGGACACATGGAAAGACACTTTCGTATCACCAAATGTTTCCGGTAGAGAATACATAAAATCTGCTTTATCCGCTTTTAATACGTCAGGAATTCCTGCCTGCGCAATCATAGAAAAAGAGGCTAGCAGCAACATTAAAATTCCACTTTTCATCATCCACCTTTCAGCTCTTTTGATAAAACCGTCCCACCTCATCAAAGACGCAAGAAATTCTAGCAAGTTAAAAATACAAATTACATCAACTAGAAAAAAATCTACAGACCAATATACCAATCACCTGTGAGATATAGAACCAGACAACCAATAAAATATAGGCGCCCAAATAATCTTATTGGATTTTATTAAGTTTTCTTCAGCGTCAAAGCTGCGTAGAATCGAAAGATATTTATCAAGATTCTGGGCAGTGATCAAACCGGCTTCTACAAGCCAGTAGCCCAAGATAAAACAAGAACACCGAGAATTTTCTAAAAGCCCCATTCCCAAAGGAGAACGGTAGCGTGACGTAAGAGACAGTAAAAGGCGCTGACCCAAGGTGCGGCAACACCCGGGGCCAGCTAACCAAATTGATAGGCTAATTATCAAAGTGGCTCCATGAATGGTACGCTAGAAACCCACTCGTCTTCAATAAAAGGTTGCAAATTCAGTAACCTGAGGCGATTCCCCAAGCTCTGGGAATCTAGCGCCCGCCTTTTCTTCTTTTACGCCTACCGTTCTCGCGCCCCTCCTAATACCTGCAACCGTTCTTACTTTCTTGGCCTTCCCGTTACGGGAGGTTTGCCAATGCTTTGCGTCTCATTAGGAAACCAATATGTTGATTTTAAACCGCCGTACAGGCGAGAACCTCAGGATTGGGGAAAACGTCTCAATCACAATACTGGAAGTTAAAGGTAATCAGGTACGGGTAGGCATAATCGCCCCCAAGACCTTGGCGGTTCACCGCGAAGAGATTTATAGGAGAATCAAAAGACAACAGAGGCAAGACAATGGGGATAAAAAGCAAATTTTCCCAGTAGAGTGAGCCCTAACAATCTTGCTTTGGCCCTACTACTCCAAAAACTATAACTACCGCAGCCCTTGTATAATCGAAAATTCTGTCCAGCATTTAGCGCTTCCTTATTCAAAAGACTCTAAATGCTGGACAGAAACCTTTAACAGTGCCTAGGCAAGGTCAATTAATGTAACAATTTAGCCAGTTGTACCACTTAATGCAGAAGATACAAAAGCCGGTAAAATACGTTGTTCTATCAAGTCCAGGGTTTTGTCATCATCTCTGTGGCCGGTGATCGCAATCACCAAATCAAGATCTTCAATGGAGATCACATACTGGCCACCACCGCCCCAGCCAAACTTCGCGATATATTTTTTGTTGCCAACCTTCAGAGGCGTTCGCCAAAAGAAGTAGCCGTATGCAAAATTGGTATAGTCAAACTCATCATCTGTGGGAACAGCCACTTTATCAGTAGCCTTAGCAATATACGCCTCTGGTATTAACTGGTGGCCGTTCCATTTTCCCTTATTAAGTACCAAGGTGCCCCACTTAACCATACTGCGAGATGTCATCATGGCCCTTGACCCTGCCTGGGGCACGCCGCTGACGGCTTCCTTCCAGTGGTAGTTGTCGATTCCCATCTTCTCCAGTAGCTCTTCTTTAATAAAGTCGCTTGCGGAACCGGGGACAACGGCGTCCAGTACCAACATTGCAATCATTGGGTCTGAGCCTTGGTATAAGTAGGTTTGCGATTCTGAGGTTATCGGTTTGCTATGGCTTAAATAGATTTGGGCCAGCTTTTTTCCTGTCAAATGCTCTGGATTTTCCAGTAAGGCATCCCGTTTTTCTTCATCAATACGAATTCCAGATTGCATACTCATGGCATGGTTCAATGTCACAAGGTCTGCGCCTTTAACAAGCTTTGTCCTATCCAGCCCTTTCAGGAGGGAAGTGACAGGCTTGTCTAAGTCTTCCATGGTTAAATAGCCCAACTGTATCGCCCGCCCAATCGCCAGGGCTGTATAGGCCTTGCTGGCAGAGGCTTGTGGGTGCGGAAAATTAACACGACCAAGGGAGTAGTAGGATTCAAAAACCAGTTTGTTGTTTTGAGCAATTAGTAGGCTATCGTAGGGTGTATGTTGGTTGTCTGCTATTTCCCGTGCCAGTTTTTCCAAGCTCTCTTTGATGGTATCGATTTCACCAACAGGAATACCGTCTTTTCTATCCGCTGGGGCTGTATCAATAAATGCTTTTTTAAGCTTGGGTATTGATCTCTCCAGGCCTGTGAGGTCGCTACTATAGTCGGCCATATTGACTTCTGGTGCCTGTAGGTCTCCTGCGCTTACAGTAGTAAATATCCCGTACGTTAGCCCGATTGTGATTAGCTTCTTGATAAGCATTTTATATCCTATATTTAATTTTTAACGGTTTATTAATATGGATCGATATACTATTGATTAGTGTTTCACTTTATCCGCAAGCCAATAAATACTGCGCACTGAAGTCTTTGGAAACGCCGTTGTGTGATTAGCCGATTCAATAACCACCGGCTCTATGGATAAGTTAGCCAGCTTTTGGCTCTTTAACTCACTAACAAACCTTTCTACCGTCGCACCCAGCTCCTTTTCTAAAGCGCCGTAGGCAATAAATACATTGGTTTGTTTTGGTAGTTCTATCAATGGTTTGTTAGGCTCTAATTCAAGACGAGAATCCATATAAGTGCCTATCAATCTTGATGGACTACCGATAATGTAGTTCTGAAAAGTATCCGGTTGACTTATTAAGGCATAGACTCCAAAGAGACCACCAAATGAGTAACCGAAATATGTCCGATTATCTGGATTCGCGCGGTAATTGCTTTCGATATACTTTATAACGTCATTTCTGATAAAGGCGAGATGCTGATGGGCCTCTCCTTTAAAGGATTCTTTATCGTTAGCTTTATCATCTAAGGGTAGTGCTGGTTTAAAGTCCCGATATCGACTCGACCATTCATTTTCATCAGCTGGCATACCTTTCCGCCAGCCAATGCCCACCAAAATTGCATCTTCCAGTGCATACTCTGTGGTGGCCGATAGTATTTCAACCGCCCACAAAGCATCTGTATAATAAATGACCGGATGCTTTTTGGTGTCACTCTCCTCATATTTCTCAGGCAGCTTGATATACAGCTCGTATTCCCTGTTATTGCCGGAGTCCTGAATGGGTATCACTTGGATTGTGGATAACTCCAGGGCTTTATGCTCACCTGCTTCAAGGGCAGCGATAGGTAGCAACAGGAGAAAGGCGACTAGTAAACGCTTTTTCATATCAGTATTTATACCGTTACATGTGATCGAAGAAGCGTTCAATCTAAACAAGGAGCCTATGAAACACCTGAAGTGCTCCTGACTTTTGAATGACTTTGTTCTGTTACTATAAAGTGCTTATTTATCAAAAGCTTACAAAGTCTGCTTTAGCTGTAATCAGGGTTTATGCTAGTATCCATTGCCAAAATTTAGCTCATATTTTGTTCAGGTAGATACATCAATGGCTTCACAATATTGGGTGGGTGACTTCTTTGTTGATTTATCCAGAAACCAGATCACCCGACATGAGCACTCGCAAACTGTCCCCCCTAAAGCCCTTGCTGTCTTAACCCACTTAGCAAGACATCAGCGAAAAGTCGTGAGCCAGGATGAGCTACTGTCTGAGGTCTGGCCGGATACAATAGTCACACCCAATACGCTGCAAAGAAGTATTGCGCAACTTAGAAAAGCCTTTGGGGAAGATCGGAAGCAGCAGTCTTATATTAGGACCCATGCGAAACAGGGTTATAGCCTGGAATGCGATATTTTTTGGCAAGATGGTGATTCTATTCCACAGGGTAAGACAGCACCGGAAGAGGAAGCTCCCTCCCCTACTCCCCCTGAGCATGAAATAGATATAACACCGGTTAATCCAAACCACCAAACCCAGACGATCAAACCAAATCGATTTCCAATCTTTGCACTTGTCGGGTTGGTATTATTAGTATTTGTTATATTTAAACACTCTCCGCCCGAGCAAAGCTCTCAGCTTGTATTTGATCGATTACAGGCGGTAACTGCAACTGACCGTAAAGAGTTTAGCCCCTCTTATTCGCCTGACGGTGAATATATTATATTTAATCGTTACTTAGATAAGCTCTGCGTTAATAAAATCTGGGCCAGGAATATACATACCCAGAAGGAGACGGAATTAACTCCAGAATGGGGTACTTATGGCCGCCATACACTATCACCGGATGGCAAGAAACTGGTATTTATTTCTGAAGAAGACTGCACCATACCGCTAACCCAAAATACTTGTTACAACCTGGTAAGCCTGGATTTTCAAAAGGCATTAGCCAGCCCACAGCAGCCAAATGTATTAATGCGCTGTAGAAATTCCGCGATTAAGAACCCGGTATGGCTAAATAATAATGATCTCGCTATTTTGCACAAAGAGACTGACCGTTGGCGGTTGATCAACTATTCAGTCAGGGATAATGCCAGTCGGGTTCTTTATGACCTGGAGAATGGAAACCTGGCCTATTTTGATTACTCAATAAGTGAAGGGTTAATAGCCGTAACCAGCCATCATCAAGATGGCCAGCTTTATATAGATATACTGGATTCCAAGGGGGCGCTTTTATCCAGCCACCCGATAGACTATCCGGATGAAATCCCCCAGCGCAGGACCATATCCCCTAACTTTTCACCGCTTACAGATGAGTTAATCTTTAGCACAGGGCGGCGACTCTTCTCTCTCACTTATGATGGAAAGGTCAGTAAGCTTGATTTACCCCTGGATCAGTCTGCCAGCTCGCCGGAATTCCACCCAAATGGGCAGAGGGCACTTCTGATTAAGGGCCGATACGATAGTGACATTGCATCAATACCGCTTAACCAACCTGAGTCAATCGATACACCTTCGGACGAAGATGTCAGCGAACTCTACCCAAGCACAACACGGTCGATTTTGGGAGAAGATGATGGCATTTTCCAACCCAATGGCAACTTGATTGCATTTACATCCAGGCGCTCTGGTGAAGATCAGGTGTGGATAACTGATGGCAGCGATTTACGGCAAGTCAGCCAGTTTCCAATGGATACCAATATCTACGGCATTAGCTGGTCTACCGACGGCCAAAGCATACTAGCGAGTGCCAATCAGATACTTACTAAAATCTCCCTGGGCGGTAGCAGAGGAGACTTCTCACTAGCGCATCCAGTTGACCGACTATTCCAGTGGGATAGTGTGAGTAACCTCGCGCTGTTAACTTTAACGGTTAAAGGCGTTACAAAGTTTGCGGAAGTAAACTTGGATAATCTTGAAGTAAGCATTATCAACGATACCCAAGTTAACTGGGCCCAACGAAGCGAAGATGGCCAGCTGATCTATATGGATCACATGAACCGCTTCTGGCAGCCCGGCCCTGCAGAAGATCAGCTAATCGAAGAGCTGGTTCATCAAGGCAGTGAGAAAAGGTTTGTAATCAAAGGGAATGTGATTTACTCAATCAATCGAGATGATCAGTTATGGTCCTACGACCTCGACACCGGTAACTTTTCTATTTTGAGAGCAGTGCATAGAGATATCGATTATATAACTGATATTAATCAGGAAAACCTAATGATTACCTATGTTGTTGCCGCTAAAAAAGAAGTTGCTGAGCTTTTTTTAAGAGAATAGCTCTATTACTTATACGCTCTTGATATATAGATAAAAGCAGCCTCTTTTAGCATACTCAAGTGATTTATTACCGATTGAATCGTTTCAATTCAGTAAATTTAATGGGCCTTCTTAACCTTAACTTTTATTAATTTTGAGCACATTGAAATACAGATATAAAGCTTCTAACATTACTACATAGATAAATTAGGGCACTGACAGTACAATTACAACCCAACACAAAACCTTAAAGTCATTGCTTTTATTTACAAAATAATATGCACTAGATACTAGAAAATAGACTGGATTTAGATTTGAAACTACTTTTCAACTTATTAGCTTTCACAGCTCTAATTTTTACCACCGCAGCTAACGCTGACATTTCAGAAAATAGCCTGGCGCCTCAAAAAGAGGCAAATTTTGCCCAGAATTATCTGGACCGGTTTATGCAGAGAGATTTTGACTATGTAATGAGCCTTATAGATACTGAAGTTGCTGGTACTATTTCCCCAGAAAAACTTGAGGAGATGCACGGTTATCTTCCCTCTGGCAAGCTACTCTCCACTGAACTTATCGGTTCACAGGTGAAGGTTATCAATGATAATTGGGAGGGGAGCTTCACCTTCGAATATCACTTTGAAGATGGTTGGGCTCTGGCCAGTGCATACATGATACGCACCGAAGGAAAAATTTCTATTGCCGGATTCAGTGTTTACAACACACCTGACTCACAAAAAGAACTAAATCGTTTCTCGTTATCGAATAAACCGCTTGGTCATTATTTAGTACTAACGATGGCTATCATTTTCCCAGTTTTTATCCTTGTAACCCTGGTTACCTGCATTAGAACACCGGTTCAGAAGCGAAAATGGTTATGGATACTATTCATTCTATTTAGTGTCGGAGCTATCAAGCTTAACTGGACTACTGGGGCTTACCATATAAAGCTCTTCAGCTTTCAGCTTTTTGGTGGCGGAGCGGTATCTGCAAGTGAGCATGCTCCACTAATTCTTACCGCAGGATTCCCATTAGGTGCAATAATTTTCTGGTTCAAACGCCGCAGCTTGATTGGCCAAAAAAAGAAGACCCAAAAGAGTCAGACAGAGCTTAAGGAATCAGATAATTCTGTTTGAGAGTAGCTAGTCCTACGCATAGCTGTAGAAGACCTGCTGGAGCCAACTGAGAGTCAGGGCTTTGTCTACTATCACAGTGAGCAGCTCTCCACCCCGTAGGGCTGCTCACTGGGCCGAGAAATCGACACCTTTTTCTGGAGTCGAAGATTCCAGAATATCACCACTTATTAAAAGGTTTCACTCTTAAATAATCTCATCAGCTGTTCAACCATCCACATATGAAGCTGGCTATGGTTAGATCGGCTATGCCATGCTGCAATAACTTCAAATTTTGGTGTTTGCGTGTCCAACTTAAGGGGGACAACTTTTTTGTTGGGCAGTAATCTTGAAGGGTAGAATGCAATGGTGTCTGTCGCGGCAATAATATCTGGGGCGGCGGAAAAGCTGGGTATCGACATAACAATATTGCGTTTTAGCCCCTGCATCGCAAACCATTCATCGTGTGATCCTTTGAGGTTTGCCCGTGATGGTGAAATGATCAGTTGCGGAAGCTCGGCTACATCAGCCAATGTTAATGACTTACCCTTCAGCGGAGACTTTTTTCCCGCTATACAGACATGTTGCTCCTCAAATAACAGTTTGTATGGCAGATCATCCGGAATGAAATCAGGAAATGTGAGCGCTAAGTCGATCTCACCAGCCACCATTAGCTGATTCAGGTTATCTGTTTCAAAATCCCTGACAATCACCTTAAGTTCCGGTGCCGATTTACGCACGACTTCTAGCAGCTGGGGTAATACCGATTGAATGGCATAATCCGTCGCGCTGATACTAAAAACCCCTTTATGGGTTGCCGGATCAAAGGTGATAGGCGTTAGTAAAGACTCTACCTCCTTCAATATGCTGCTGATCCGGCTTTCCAGCTGCTCAGTAAGCGGGGTAGGTACCATGCCGTTACCTTGGCGAATAAACAGCCGATCATCAAATACTTCCCTTAACTTCCGCAGCTGTTCACTGATCGCTTGCTGAGTCAGCCCCATCTTCTCAGCCACCCGCGATAGGTTCCTCTCTTGTAGCAGCGCTTCCAATATGCGGAGCTGTTTCAGATCCAGCCGACTTATACCATTCATAATTGTAACCAAGACAAAGAGTAGTTGTTTCAAATTGTATCCTTGCACCTCTAGTATTCCCACCATACAAGGCACAGCCAAAACTCGCTGGGGCTATTCAGTTGCCCTTATCACCGCTGCTTTTTACCTGTGTCTTTTCAAACACTCGCTGCAGTCAGTTTTTAACAGGAAGGTCATTATGAAAAACGAGTCACTATTCAGTGAGATCAACCTGGGCCCTTACACCCTGAAAAACCGCATTGTTCTGCCGCCGCTGACCCGGTCACGCAGTAGCCAGCCAGGTAATATTGCCAATGACTTGATGGCTAACTATTACTCACAGCGTGCTGGTGCTGGGTTTATGGTGACAGAGGGCACGCAAATAGAACCGAGAGGCCAGGGCTACGCTTGGACACCCGGGATCTATTCAAAGGAACAGATCGAAGGCTGGAAAAAAGTGACCAAAGCCGTGCACGATCAAGGCGGTATCATCTTTGCCCAGCTCTGGCATGTTGGGCGTGTATCCCACACTTCACTACAGCCTGGCGATGCAGCGCCCGTTGCGCCATCTGCTATCCGTGCAGACGCAGTTAAGGTATTTATCGAGACAGGTCCAGGACAAGGCGCCCTGGCTGAACCCAGTGAGCCTCGTGCGCTGACAACAGAGGAAGTTAAAGAACTGGTTCAACTCTATGCCCAAGCCGCGCGCAATGCGATGGAAGCTGGTTTTGATGGTGTTGAGCTACACTGTGCCAACGGTTACCTTGTGAACCAGTTTATTTCAGAACATACCAATCATCGCGATGATGAGTATGGTGGTAGTTTAGAAAATCGTCTGCGTTTCCTTAAAGAAATTGTTGCAGCGGTATCAAAAGAAGTTGGCGGCGAACGGCTCGGTGTTCGATTTGCACCGCTTTTCGAAAGTACCGATGAGGACAGAGTCTACCTTGGTCTGGTAGAGAGTGATCCCCATAAGACCTATATCGAAGCTATTAAGCTGCTAAATGAAGCTGGAATTGCCTATCTGTCACTGGCTGAGGCGGATTGGGATAATGCACCGGATTTGCCTGAGAACTTCTATCGAGAAGTACGTGAAATCTTTAGCGGACGTATCATGTATGCAGGAAAGTATTCCCCCGAAAAAGCTATGCGTGTACTTGACGCAGGTAATGGAGATATCTTTGGCTTTGGCCGACCTTTTATTGCCAACCCGGATCTTCCCACACGTATTCGCAATGAATGGCCACTCAATCAGGTTGACCCGGAAACTATGTATGGCGGCACCGAAGTAGGATATACGGACTACCCCCTCTACCAGCCGTGATCTGTTGTAGATTGGGCTCGTTCATTATGAATTGCTAGCTGTAAGTGGTATTTCTATAAATATTTCTAAAGTCTATCAGCACTACTCAAAAGACATAAGCGCTTATTGATTAGGAATAGGTAACCTCAGAGAACTCTATTCTCTGGGGTTCTTTTTCCAGACTACTCATAAGAGATAATATTTTTAAGCCTTAAAGCTATACCTTTATCTTATGCAAACACTAATTACCCTGGAAAAAAATAGGCTTATATCATCAGGATGATGAGTAGACCGAACTATCCTTAGGTAAAAGGTGAAACCTGAGAATTTAATAAGCCTCAAGTTTACAAGTATCTTGAGGCACCGCAAATGCATCAATATTACTAATTAGTTATATTAGTATAAGATCAAGCAGCCTTCTTTGATAAAGCTACCGCAATATTACTTATCGCAACCTCCATAGAAACTTTTCCATCCAAGTAAGGCTTCCAATACTTATCAAGAAGTACTTTGTAGTCACAATGCCCGCTATACAGGCCACGTATTTCAGCATAAGGTACATACTCAGAGTCATCCTCGAATATCGCTTTCTTAACTATTTCTCCAACGGTATAGAACTGTATCGGATGCCAAATTCCTTTATGATTGTCCAGCCCCAACCGACTAAATTCTTTATTAATGACTCGCTGCAACTTACTATTTCGACCTACTCCATTAGCATGAGAAATTTCATGGAAAAACATCTCAAACGCATACCAGTCAGTATATTCTGAATAGGTACTATTAATAATCGTTTGAAAACTTCTCCCAGAAGTGGTAGCGCCCTGGCGCATTCCAGGTTTGTAAACAATATTTACCGTATGCTCATCAAGAACCAGCTTTTCATCAAATAGCTTTTCCAAGCTACTAGAAACCCTATCTCCATAAACATCAAGTTTACTTTTCAAATTCTGGTACCAATTAAGATTTCTCGCTTCATGAACCGGCCACAACTTGGCTTTATAAATAGTTGTGAGGTTATTTAAATGTGTATATAGAATATTTTCCACAGAACCTTGCTTAACGGCGTGATGTGATAACAAGAGCGCAGTTAAATCTGAAATCTCAGAATTAGACCTGATGATATGTATGTTTTTGCCAGCGCCATATTTCCTATACTCGCCAATTACAAGGTCAAAAATCTCTTGCTCCTCAACAGAAAGAGTTCGCCCCTCTTTTAAATCATTATGTAAATCTTTATCTCTAGCTAATTCATATAAATAGAGGTGTAAATTTAGTAACAGCTCATTTTTAAATTTAACCGAATGCCAATTTTTCACTCCATTGACAACTGGCATCTCAGCAAGAACAGAACAAGACAGAGCGGAAATTACTAAAGCTAAGAATAAAAGTCGAAACATAACAATAGTGCCATTTATTTTTAGTATATTTATATTTCAGAGATCATCAGATACTAATAAAAACAAATAGTTCAAAATATTAGCCCATATATCAACACGATATAACTTAACCTGTATTATTATTCAAAATCCAGCGTATGGAAAAAGTAGCTGATATCCTGCAGTTAACACTTTTGAAAACTATCAACCTCAATCAGAGAGGTATTTTCAGCGGCAATAATTCAATTGATAGACTGTTTTTCAACCAAAAAGACCATTAAACAGGCAGGCAACCACTTACTCTTATTGTTATAAAGGCCACTTGTAGGACTCGTTGTTATTCCTCATGTAAAATACCTTAACCAAGTACACTGTACTGTTTTAAAGAAAACTACAATTTCCAGAGCCCAAAAAGAAATGAAGAATCTCTTGAGCATTATTACACTAGCCCTTGCTACCACTTCTTGTATGAAACTCGAGGTTCAGCCCGGCAACGTTATCGGGGACACTGTAGATGCGGGTAAAGAGGCGTTCCAAAGCATCAAGAGAAGCCGTAATGGTGAAGAAGAGAGAGACTTTTCTCACAAAATCAGCTACGACCCGACTGCCTCTAATGCAATCAACATCACCAACTGCAAGAAGGAAATGATGGAGGTGATTTCTGCCTCTGAACTTACCGTCTCACAAATTTTGACTGAATCTTCTGAAGTTATTGGAGAGGAAGATAGCAAGAGCGTACAGTGCGCTGCAAAAGTGGTAGTCACTAAGAACGCTTAAAGCGCCGAGCTGCTGGCCTTGATATATAGTTCTGGCATAGAGCCCCTCTTGACCCTATGCCAGTTCTTGGCCCGCTAATGAACTCCCCTGATACTCCACAGCCAAGTAATGGGAGAATGATTAAAAGTCTCTCAACTTTACTTACTATTATCTCGCTAAGTATGTCCTCCATCCTGGCTCAGGCAGATACTCCTATCAACGAAATAAACCACCTAATGGAGTTTGTCTCTGCTTCAGAGTGTACCTTTATCCGCAACGATAGTGAGCACACCAGCCAGGAAGCAGTGGAGCATATGGAGAAGAAATATAAGTATTTCTCCAACAAAATTGATAGCGCGGAGGATTTTATTAGGCTAAGTGCAACCAAGAGCACCTTTAGTGGCAAGCCCTACCATATTAAGTGTGCCGAAAAGCCTAAAGAAGAATCCCAAAGGTGGCTTCTGAACGAATTAGCACGCTACCGTGAAACGACACAGCTAAGATCCAATGCTAATTGAGAAACTAGCAATGCAATCAAAATAGCATGGTAAATGCTGTCACCAGTTGGTTTGGCTCCGACTTCAACAAGCTAAACCCGCTACTACAACGCCTACATACAACAGGGGCAAAGCTCTCCGGGGAGGTTAAAGTTCAGTTCGGCTCTGGACTAGCTGGAATTATAGGCAAACGAATTGCTGGAAAGCTGGGTGTCCCACAAAATACAAAGGAATCTCCTTTTTCAGTAAATATTCAGCACACACAGCATAAATTAATCTGGTCTCGTACTTTCTCAAATAGCCATTCGATGACCTCAGAATTTGTACCTATAGGGACAAGAGGAAAAGCTGGTTATTGGATTGAAAAAACAGGGATAATTAATATCCGACTTGGCGTTTCCATAGAGGAAGGAAACTGGTTTTGGGCCCCACAGTCAGTTTCTATTCTTCATATCCCAATTCCCTCTGCCTTGAGACCCAGGATCACCGCGGGCAAATCAATCATTAACAATCAATATCACTTTGAGGTATCGATTTCGTTACCCATTATAGGGTTCTCATTTGGCTATTCGGGCATATTGCGTGAACAACTCCCTGAAACTAGATAGCTGTGCGATTAACCTCTGGCAAAAGGTCTTTCAAAAACCTTGATTACATATACTTGTAGCCGAGCGTAACGAGAGATAATCTCACTAAAAACAATAGTGAAAGATATATGGAAAGTGAACTGCAATCACTTCGCGCAGAATTAGCCCTGCTGGAGCGGGACAATCGCCGTCGCATTGAGATATTCGAACAGCGGTTATCGGCTCTAGAAGCGCAGATACAGCAAGATACTAGGGATCAGTTGGCAAGTCAGCTCCCGACAGTGGATGAGCCTGAAGATGAGCTATCCCAATTAATGGGTACTCATCCCTCCAGATCCCCGTCGACAGAGCAGGCTACTCCCCCTCTTCCTGAAACTCCAACCCAGCCGGTAAGCACTATCACCACTGCTCCTAATATAGCCAGAAAGCCTAGTAGACAGGCCAAATGGCTATCTGAAGAGCTACCGAGTCTATTGGAACCTGCTCTGGAACCCATTAGCCGAGTATGGTGCTCCCTGATGAGTTTCTACCAGCACTACCAAAGCCAAGGGAAGGCTCCTGTCTTCTTTATGACCGCTGCCGGCATCCTGGCGCTGGTGTTTGGCTTTGCTTACCTGTTGCAGTTTTCCTTCAATGCCTATTTGGGGCCTGTAGGTAAAGTGACTTTAGGCTTCCTGGTAGCAGCGGCGACTACTACTGGTGGAGTAATGTTCAGGCGGCGCATGCCCAACATGGCGGATTACGGCTCAGGACTGATCGCTCTCGGGGTCATACTGCTTTACTTATGTGGTTACTTTGCTGGGCCTTACTATCAGTTGGTTCCGATTCCCATCGGCGTGGGGCTGCTTGTAGTAACTACCGGAGTTGCTTATTTACTCGCCCTACTATTCGAGACCCGGGTTGTTTCCATGGTGACTCTGCTGGGTGGAGCCACGATGCCCTTGGTGGCCAATCATTTTGATCCATCCGCAGTTATTTATCTCAGTTACTTGTTGGTACTCGCGCTCGCAATGCTGCGTTTGTCCAAGTTGATTCAATGGCCTCAGCTGGCAGTGGTCACCATGGCACTCAGCGCAGGGATGTTCGAGTTTTCAGTCGCAAACCTGGGCGAGTCTAGCTCAAACTGGGGCCTGTTACTGATACTGCATGGTTTCTTCTATGGGTTTGCCCATTACATACTGGGTGGGCTTAGTGGCAAGGAAATGGATAGGAGGCGCCTCGGTTTGCTGGTAGCAAACCTGGTGCTATTTATTCATATTAGCTGGTCTCTAGCACCCACTGCTAATGCACTAGGTGTGGTTTGGTTACTCAATCTAATACCCTGGGCCGCGCTCGCCATCTACTCACGCCACCTGTTCGGCTACGATGTTAATAGTGCCTCAGCCCGCAGTATCCTCGCAATAGCTTTACTCCATGGGGGCTTGTTAACAGGCCTGGCAATTCTGGCACTTTGCAGCCCTGAATTTTTGGGCATTGTGTGGTGCCTGGAAGGCCTCCTGCTGATTTACCTTGGAATACATTTTGGTTTTGTCAGCGTGCGAACTGAAGGCTATATCGCTCTAGCCCTCGCCGGCGTAACCTTATTCTTGCAAGCTCTCATATGGGTGGCTGAGAGCTTGGTTCCTGCTCCACTACTATTATCCTTAGAGGTGAGTGCAGGCTGGACTAACTGGCTGACCCTCAGTGCTGGGGCCTTTGCGCTCACCCAGCTATTATGCCGTAGTACCGGTAAAATCACTCCCGCAGAACAACGTTTCACTTATATCGCAGATAATGCTTTCGGACTGCTTTTATCTGCGAGCTTCCTGCTATCGGTGGGTATTATCTGGCCGCAAGGGATGTGGTTGCTGGCACCACTGCCAATGACTTTCCTGATCTGGCGTAGCCAGCGCATGAATTCAGCATTTAGCGAGTGGCTCGGTCTCTGGCATTACCTTCTGTTGTTTGTCCCACTGTTAGCCAGTGCATCGGTTGTAGGCAACCTTCATTTCTACGATCAAATCCCCTACGGCAAAATCGCCAGTATTGAAGCTTTCCTGGGACTTTGGTTGCTTGCGGAGCTTTATCACCAGCTGAATATACAATCACCAGGGCAGAAGCTGGCATTGGCACTGCGTAAACTATTTTACGCTTTACTGCCCATTATTGCCTTACCTACCATACTGTATAAGGCCAGTGACTACTTCACTGTTGCTATGTGGTTCTCGTGTGGTATTGCCCTATTCCTCTACACATGGCTGCGGATGGAACATCTAAAACAAGAAGTTCGCATTTTGATTTCTGCTGCAAGTCTTATCACTATCGGCGGTTGTCTCCTACAAGAGTTTGTCGGCTGGCAGGGCAAGGCGATGGAGGGGCTATTACTGGGAGTCGCCAGCTTCATAGGGCTCATATGGCTTGGCCAGGGCTTAAAACGATATCCCGCAGGTAGGGAGTGGCAGCATGCTATTCACTGGGCGCTGAAGCCTGTATTCCCGCTGGCTTTCTACTATTTTGCGGCAGTGCTGATAGCTGTCAGTTACACTTTAACTCATGACTTTGTCCTGTCATTACTACTCACCCAGCTCTATTTTGGAAGCCTCTTTTTCAGCCAACCCAAGCTGGCACCAGTACGCAACCAGCTTACGCCCTTCTACATGCTGACACTGGGTATTTTTGAATTAATCACACTGATTCAAGTCGGAGCTGTCATTGTGAAATCGCACAATGCAGAGTGGATTGGAGCCTATAACCTAGTCTCTCTTTGCATCGCTGTCCTGCTGGTTTACCACAAAACCCTGCCTACGAGAGCCGTATGGTCTGGTCACCGAATGGCAAATATGTGGCTGGTGCATGTTTCCGCGATTATTGTTTACGTAACTCTATTAGCACAGCTATTTGATGCCATGTGGCTACCGGCAGTTTCTTTCGCTCTCGTTGTCCATGCAACCCTACTATTGTTCCAAACATTAAAGCCCGAAACCCAGAAGTTACTTAAGTTGTCACTAATTATCTATGGTATAGCTGCACTGAAGATTGTGCTCTGGGATATGCAGGACTTCTCACTAATACAAAAAATAGTCGTTTGTATGTTAGTGGGGCTGTGTATGCTGGGGGCGGCCTATCAATACCAGAGATTCCTACCAAATAAAAGGCTGCCTCAATAGGCAGCCTTTTTTCCTTATCGACATAAATTTATTCAGAAATCCCTTAGCTATTAGTGAATTAAGCTCCTTAAAAGAGGGTATTATTAGAGCAAAGAATATTCTTCAAACCTCAACCGCCAGCCAGTAGTCATTACACAACCCAAAAATGAACAACCCTATCGATTTCAGTAGTATTTCCAATCAACTTCCCACTAATAGCCTGTCTAGAGGGAAAAATTACTTCCGGAATGGTTTTGTCGAAAGATTCAATATTTCTCAGGATGGTAAAACGATCACCGGGAAAGTGAAAGGCTCCTACTCTAGTCACTACCATCAGTATATATCGCTAACTGAAAATCCAATTTCGGGAACCTTTGAAATTGATGGAGAATGCTCCTGTCCAGTAGGGTACAACTGTAAACATGTAGCTGCAGTGCTAATAGCGGTAATTGCTGAGCATAAACGTCCATTAGGGGAACCATCAGTCAGTCGTACTTGGGACAACTGGCAACAAGGTGTAAAAGAAAAATATCGTGACTCCGAGCAGGACACATCATCTAATCGCGACCTGCTATACACCTTGGACTGGAGTGATCAATATACCCCAGCTCATGCCCGAATTAGCGTATATTCAGCTCGACGCCTCAAGAAAGGCGGCTATGGAGCGCCTCAGCGCGAATACTTCCATATCAACAGTAGCCTCGCCACTTCAAAAGTCGACCAAAAAATATTCGGCCTCCAACAACTGCTTTCCCAGTCCTCGTTCAAAAAGAGCATTTCAGGAGAAGAAGGAGCAATGCTGTTGAGAAACCTACTCGCTAGTCAACGTTTCTTCAACGATATCGATTCCCTAACCCCGATTCATTGGGGAGAGGCAGTTAAATTGGAACTAAGTTGGAAGGAAAGTAAGAGTAGTGCACAGTTGCAATTAGATGTACCTGACCTCCCCGATGATTGGAAGCTCATACCTACCGAACCACCTTGCTATTATTCACCACAGGAAGACATCATTGGTCCCATCATCAGCCCGGTGGATGGGGAAGCGCTCAATGACTTTACAACCATGCCCGCCATTTCTAAAGATGAAATAGGCAATGCTATTACTTTCCTCAATAAACAATATGGCAGTGAACAATTACCCACGCCAAAGTCGGTGCCCATCATACCTGTAGATGATTTGTTACGGCCGGTATTAACCCTTAACTCAATTTCTATTCGAGAAGGGGCTGAAAGTCTCCATACAGCAAGTTTTCTTATTAAATATGGTCCGGTAGTAATCCGCGCGGAAGAAATTCTTACAGAGAATCGTCCTGAGACTAATATCTACCCCCAAAAAGATAAACTATATAAAGTAGAGCGAGACTTCAAACATGAAGCCGCCGTACTGAAGGATCTCTTGCAGTGGCAATTTAGCTTGGGGGCGGACGAAACTGGTGAACCCGTTTTATTCTTCTCCGATAGTGGGCCAGGCCAAACTCCTATTGAGCGCTGGCATGAATTCCTCAATGAGGGTATCCCAAGACTTGAGGAATCTGGCTGGATAGTTGAATTCGAGGATAACTTTTCTTTAAAAGTACACGAGATTGAAGATTGGGAATGGCAAACAGAGCAATCTTCCAACGACTGGTTTTCCCTTAGTGCAACTGTAGATATTGAAGGGCAGTCTATTCATTTAGCACCATTATTATTGCAATATTTGGAATCGGGGTATGTGGCTACAGACGAAGAAGACATATTGGTTCCCCTCGGCTCAGACCAGTATATCCGTCTACCCAGTGCACTATTTCACAACTTATTCGCAGTTTTAGAGGAGTGGTATGACAGCGAGTCCCAAAGCCTCAAAGTGCCCAGGTTTGCTGTTCCGGAACTGCCTAATGCAACTTCAGCCTGGCAGGGCAATAAAGACTTAAAATCGCTGGCTAAAAACCTGCAAAAAGGCCCGCAAAGCGTAAAACCACCCAGGGCCCTAAAGGCACAATTACGCCCCTATCAACAAACGGGTTTTGAGTGGCTGCAATACCTGCGTAAACTCAATATGAATGGCATCCTGGCCGATGACATGGGCCTGGGAAAAACTTTGCAGGGACTGGCCCATATCCTCAAAGAGAAAGAGAGCCGGCGCCTGGCCAAGCCTGCCCTGGTGGTTGTACCCACCAGCTTGGTAGGTAACTGGCTTAACGAGGCCCATCGCTTTGCCCCAACCTTAAAGCCACTACTACTTCACGGCAGTAACCGGCATGAGGATTTCCCCCTAATTCCCGAATCAGATCTGGTTATAACCACCTACCCCCTTATTGTGCGGGATAGCGAAATATTAAAAGAACATGACTTTCATTTATTGATCCTTGATGAAGCTCAGGTTATAAAAAACCCCAAATCGAAAGCGGCACAATTACTCCGTACCCTAAGTGCAAAGCACAAAATGTGCATGACAGGTACACCACTTGAAAACCACTTGGGCGAGTTGTGGGCACTGTTTGACTACCTGATGCCCGGTTTTCTACACAGCCAGAAAAGGTTCAATAGCCTTTATCGGAACCCCATTGAGAAGCAGACTAATGAGTACAAGCAGGAAGTTCTGAACCAGAGGATCTCACCATTTATTTTACGCCGCACTAAACAGGAAGTAGCCACAGAACTTCCCCCAAAAACAGAAATTATCCAACGGGTGACTTTCGATACCGCCCAAGCCGCGCTTTACGAGACAGTGCGTTCAGTGATGGAGAAGCGGGTTAGGGACCTGATGAAGAAGAAAGGTCTAAATCGCTCTCATATTGAAATCTTGGATGCCCTATTAAAGCTGCGACAAATCTGCTGCGACCCCGCACTGGTCAAACTGGACAAGGCAAAAAAGGTTAAACAATCGGCCAAGCTGGAAGCGCTGATGGATATGCTCCCGGAGATGGTGGAGGAAGGCCGCAAGATACTTTTATTCTCCCAATTTACCGAAATGCTGGGCAAGATTGAAACCGCCCTTGAAGAACAGGCAATACCCTATGTAAAACTGACCGGGCGCACGCGCAAACGTCAGGAAGCGATTGACGCTTTCCAGAATGGCGATGTTCCTGTATTCCTGATTAGCCTAAAAGCCGGCGGTGTAGGCCTAAACCTTACCGCTGCCGATACGGTCATTCACTACGATCCCTGGTGGAACCCTGCAGTAGAAAACCAGGCTACCGACCGCGCATACCGAATCGGCCAAGACAAGCCAGTCTTTGTATATAAATTTATCTGTGAGAATACCGTAGAAGAAAAAATAGTCGATATGCAGGCGCACAAGCAAGCCCTGGCTGATGCGATTTACAGTAAAGATGGGAAAGATATAACTATGGATTCAGAGCAATGGTTATCATTGTTTGAGGGCTGATTTACGCGATAAAAAAATGAGTGGCAAGGTATGTCGTAGATAGAACCCCATCAGTCATATAATTTCGGTTTTATTGTCGGCTTCCATAAGCTTATTTATAACCAGCCCTCACAATAGGGTAGCCTACAGCAGCTTTGAAAAAAATATTCAAGCGGAATTAGGGCAACCTAATTCCGCTATGCCTACTAATTTACAGTAAATTCGCTAGCTTACAAGTTTGGCTAAACCAGCTTCTTTTGTGCTTTCTTTACTCTTCTCGTAGTCCAAAAAATCCGTCACAGACTCTACTACCGAGGTATCCCAGACTATTTTCCGGTGTCCCACACCACTAATTTTGATCATCTCCGCTGCTGGCCAGGTTTTGTGAATTCTCTCTCCGTGAAAGATCGGCACTTCATCATCTTCAGTATCGTAAATCATCAGAAGCGGAGTCTCTTCCGGGGTATACATTTTACACTGTAACAATTCCTGCCAAGAGTATCCTATCTGGTCGGCAATCTTGTCTTGGCATATCTCTGTAGTTTCAGAGCTTACCTTCAACAAATTTGTCATAATTTCAAGAATCGGCAGAGGTGCACTCGGTGAGCCGAGTACAGCATAACATTGAGCTTTAAGCCCAAATTCCCGTGCTCTCATTGTCATCATTCCACCCATCGAGTGGCCGACGACGGCAAATATTTCCGAAAACTGACTGGCCAGAGAATAAATATCTTTCGCCATAATATCGAAATTACAAACCTTTCCCTCGGAGTGACCATGAGCAGTAGCATCTATGGCCACCGCTTGGAAGCCTTGCTCGGCAATTGCCATCGCCATAGTGGCCATTTTTGCGGCTTTGGCCTCCCAGCCGTGGCAAAGAATCACTACCGGGCCCTCACCCCAGGACCAGGCCGTATTTTCTGTACCTAAAGCACCCCGGTAGGTAATCTTCCTGGCTTGGGCTAACTGCGCTTTCTCGCGTTCCGAATCTGGATAGCGCCTGGGCCGGGAGGCTATATACATCGCTATATTTGCTGATAATTTGGGGGATAGTCGCCCTGTGAGTTGCATTATTCCCTGTATTATCTTAAGCATATTATTAAATCTCTGATATCCCGTTTTATATGATCATTGATGGTGTTTAATACGCAATAGGAAAATTACACTGATCAATGGTCTCTGATGAGATTTCAACCTAAAAACATTCAATAATACAGGGCAATTTCATCCAACAGATTAACCGATTCGATGATTACTCTTCTTCTGAAATATTTTCCTAACGAAATAGGAAGTTTTTCCCAGAATAGATCTTTAGAGTTATATCAATAAAATACTGCGCCACCGCTTTTGTTATCTACATGCCCAGTCCCCCAAGACATCTACACTAATAATCTGGCAGTAGATTAGGGTTCTCCTACCCCTATCAGTTCTCCTACTTATATTCCATCGAATCTCTGGAAAGTTGGACATGAAAGGAATCAATCTGACAATAGTTTTTTGCATGGCACTATTGCTCAACGGCCATTCCGTGGCGGACTATCAAAAGGGAGATTTTATCGTTCGCGTTGGCGCTGCTGCGGTCGATCCAAACGACGACTCTGGCAGACTCCGCCTAAATGGCACCCCCTTGGACTACACCCGGGTCTACGTGGATACAGGCTACTCCGCTAGCATCACTGGTACCTGGTTATTTGCAAACCATTGGGGGCTGGAATTACTGGCAGCTGTACCTTTCCGACACGATCTTGATGTTCGCGGTTTACCGGACCCGGATACCGGTGATCCACTGGGGCGGGTATCCCTGGGTGACATCAAGCACCTTCCACCAACCCTCAGCTTACAGTGGTATCCGGTATGCACCGAGTCCTGGGTACAGCCTTATATTGGTGTGGGAATTAACTACACCCATTTCTTCGATGAAGATATCAGCCGCACGGCACAAAACTACTTCGATACAGCCCTGGGTGCAGACTCAAGAGCATCCCTGAACCTGAGCAATTCCTGGGGCCTGGCAGGGGAAGTGGGCATAGATATTGCCTTTGGACGAGAGGGTAACTGGCTGTTTAATGCGGCCATCTGGTACTTGAGCATCGATACCAAGGCCAAAATTCGCTTCCGTACAGAAGATAACGACTACGACCGCATCAATGTCGATGTGGATATCGACCCTTGGGTTTACTCAGTGGGCATCGGTTACCATTTCTGAACTAAGGCCCTATTGCACCTAATGATAAGATAGGCTCAACAACCATTCTATTTTTTCGAATGTTTTGGTCGAATTTAACCAATTTTCATTCTATCGATCCTCTGTAAACTGCCTCTTACTCACAGCAGCGACTACTGAGTAGCGCAAAATTCACAGTTTTAGGAGCGATACCATGAGCACATCCACTTTATCCACAAGCGCCAATATCGACGGCAGCTCCCTGTTTTCCGCAAGTGCTGACTTGGCTGGCCGTATCAGCTTGGCGGCGATCTTCCTGTTGGCGGGAATGAACAAGATCCAAAATTATGAAGGCAGTGCACAGTACCTAGCCTATGGCGGTCTGCCAGAATTTCTGCTGCCCCTTGTTATTCTATTTGAAATAGGTGGTGCGCTCGCACTAGTCGCTGGCTTCCAGGTTCGCCTGACCGCCTTGGCGTTTGCTGGCTTTAGCTTAGTTACTGCTGTCTTGTTCCATAACAATCTGGGCGATCAGATGCAGTTTTTGATGTTCTTCAAAAACCTGGCGATTGCCGGCGGCTTTTTGGTAGTGGCAGCCCATGGCGCCGGGCGTTTCAGCTTGGATCACCGCAAAAGCACCAAGCAATAAATTCCTCTGGACCAGAAAATACCGATTGTGGAGTAGAAAATGGGACTGTTAGTCAATGGCCAGTGGCACGACCAGTGGTACGACACCGAGAAATCCGGTGGGAGCTTCAAGCGTGAAGCGGCGCAACTGCGCAATTGGGTAACTGCTGATGGCAGTTCAGGTCCCAGTGGTGACAGCGGCTTTAAGGCGGAGTCCGGCCGCTATCACCTATATGTTTCACTGGCTTGCCCTTGGGCCCATCGCACCCTTATTTTCCGCAAGCTGAAGAAACTGGAAGAGCATATCGATGTTTCGGTAGTAAGCCCCGATATGCTCGATCAGGGATGGAGCTTTAACGTCGACGAAGGTAGCAGCGGGGACACTCTGTTTAGCTATCAGTTTATGCACCAAGTATACACTCGTAACAAGTCTGACTACTCGGGCCGGGTGACGGTACCAGTACTCTGGGATAAACAAAAAAACTGTATCGTTAGCAATGAGTCCTCTGAAATTATCCGCATGTTCAACAGCGCGTTTAATACCATTACCGGCGATACACAGGACTTTTTTCCCGAAGAGAAGCAGCAGGATATAGATACCATTAATCAACTGGTCTATGAGAACATAAACAACGGAGTTTATCGCTGCGGCTTTGCCACAACCCAAGAAGCCTACGAGAGTGCTTACTATAATTTATTCTCTGCTTTAGACCAGGTTGAGAAAATTTTAGGGGAACAGCGCTTTCTGGTCGGAACAGAAATTACCGAGGCAGATTGGCGACTGTTCACTACCCTTATTCGCTTTGATGCTGTCTATCATGGACACTTCAAATGCAACCGCCAGCGACTGGAGGACTTTCCTAATCTGCGTAACTATGTACGCGAGCTATACCAGTGGCCGAAAGTTGCTGAAACAGTAAATTTCCACCATATTAAACGTCATTACTACTTTAGCCATACATCGATCAACCCAACCCAGGTTGTACCTGTAGGGCCGGAAATCGATTACAACAGCTCTCACAACCGCAGCTAAAAACCCTTGCCTATCCAGCCTGGGCCAGTCAGGATATTCAGGGCTGCCCCAGGCTCCTTAAATCTTGGAACAGCCCTTCGCAGCCTTCAAAGAGTACCCAGATGCAAAAAACCACTCTGGAACAGTGGCGAATGTTTAAAGCTGTCGCAGATGCCGGCGGCTTTAATCAGGCCTCTTCCCACGTTCACAAAAGCCAGTCCAGTATTCACAATGCAGTTAGCAATCTGGAAGCTGCTCTCGGCGTGAAATTGTTTGAAGTCTCGGGTAGAAAAGTAGTAATTACTGAAGCCGGTAATTTAATGCTACGCCGGGGCCAATACCTGCTGGATGAAGTCTCACGTATTGAGGATGTTGCCGGCTCCCTTAACCGGGGAGTGGAATCCGAGCTGCGCATTGCCGTAGATGGCGCCTTTCCCCAAAGTGTCGTTTTTCAGGCTCTGGAGAGAGTTTCCGCAATTTATCCACAAGTGAATATTGATATCGTTGATACCGTACTATCCGGCACTAATGAGTTGATCCAGGAGGGGCTGGTAGATCTGGGACTTTCCGCCTTCCGCATGAAGAATGCCCTCAACGATGAGATTTGTCGCATCGAATTTGTGGCTGTAGCCCATAAGAACCATCCACTGCATCAGCTGGGATACGAGCTGAGCTATGAAGACTTGAAGTCCTATCGCCAGATTATTGTGCGGGACTCCGCACTACAGACCAATAGGGATTCCGGCTGGCTGGGGGCAGAGCAACGCTGGAAAGTGGGCAGTTTACGGGCATCCGTGGATTTAATTGTACAGGGGCTGGGGTTCGCCTGGCTGCCACTGCCAATGGTCTCAAAGCTACTCGAGAATGGCACTCTAAATCGACTCCCCTTGAAAAATGGCGGAGTGCGCTCCAGCAGTTTTTACCTGAACTTTAAAGACCAGGATAAATTAGGCCCCGTGGCGAGGGAGTTTATTGGCGAGCTTCGATTACTTACTTTAGATATGCCCACCTCTGAGGAAGGCTGAGTATTCTATTGATACGAATAATAAGCTTCTTTTTATCCAATATTCCTTTATATCGCAGAAGACTATCATAGCCCTAACATTCTACTTACTGCACTAATAGGGGCTTGCTATGTATTACTTCAGACCATCACATGAACGCGGTCAAGCCCGCTTTGGCTGGCTGGACAGCAAACATACCTTTTCATTCGGACACTATTACGACCCAAAACACATGGGTTTTTCTGCACTGCGCGTTATCAACGATGACACAGTAAAAGCAGGATCCGGGTTTGACGCCCATGGACATCGGGATATGGAAATTATTTCCTATATTTTGGAAGGTGCTATCGAGCATCGGGATAGTGAAGGTAATCACTTTGTCGTTCCCGCTGGCGAAATTCAAAGAATGAGTGCGGGTAAAGGTATTACTCATTCAGAATATAACCACTCAAAGACTAAAAACCTTAAATTCCTACAAATCTGGATTCAACCTAACCGGAAAAATATTCAGCCCATCTATGAACAAAAGGCAATCACTCAAACTGGGGCATTAACTCCATTGGTAACGCCCAATGGACGCGATAATTCACTAACTATTCATCAGAATGCCAGCTTATTTCGTCTCCAATTACGCGCTGGTGAACGTTTAAAATTGGATACTCTAAAGCGACCAGGGTATCTGCATATCATCACTGGTAATGCCGAACTCAATGGCAGCCACCTGCTAGTGGCGGGAGATGGCTTGGGAGTTTATCGGGAAAAAATAGAATTAACCGCTTCAGAAAATGATCTTATCGCACTATGGTTCGACTTGCCTCGATAATAGGTGATCTATCAACAGACTAATTCTTTTTGGGCTGTAAACCTGCTCTAAGATACCGTTTCTCGTAATAGGCATTAAACTCTATCTAACCGGCATGTTCATATTCACAAGCACAAGACTACTCACCCTAAAAGCGACAATCTCTGGTTTACACCTAAACTATTAACTTGGCAATGAATCACTGCTGTATACAGGCATCGAGTCACCAGGGATAAAATAATGGGATCAGAAGGCGACATGGAAAGTCGCAATGGCGATAAAAAAACGCCGGGAAGATGGATCTCCCTGCTTTCTCCGATTCCTCCGGCCATTATCGCCTTGTCATTGCTTTTTCATCTGCCCGATATTTCCGCTGGTAGAGAGTTTTCTTTTGGCATTAGCTGGGTTCCAGAACTGGGCGTATCCCTACGCTTCTATATCGATGGCCTCAGCTTTTTATTTGCCTTATTAATCAGCGGTATCGGCTTTTTTATCACCATTTACGCCGCTGAGTATTTACGCGGCAATCCACTATTGCGGCGCTTCTTTCTCTATCTCTATCTCTTTATGGTCGGAATGCTGGGGTTGGTATTGGCATCCGATCTCATTACTTTATTTGTGTTTTGGGAAGTGACGACAGTCGCAAGCTACCTCCTGATTGGCTTTAACCACTCCAGTGCTGTTGCACGACGCTCAGCTTTGCAAGCCTTACTGGTAACTGCCTTAGGGGGACTTTGCTTACTAACTGCTTTCCTATTAATGGGAGAGATTATCGATAGCTATGATCTTGAAGAATTGTTAATTAAAGGGGAACAGATTAAATCCAGTTCACTGTATCTTCCTATCTTGATACTGGTACTTATCGGAGCATTCTCAAAGTCGGCACAGCTGCCCTTCCATTTTTGGTTGCCCAATGCCATGGCGGCGCCAACACCGGTGAGCGCATATCTACATTCCGCCACTATGGTCAAAGCCGGTATTTACCTTCTTGCGCGCCTACATCCGGTACTGGCTCACACTGAATACTGGGAGTGGATTTTAACCTGCACCGGTATTGCCACTGCCGCAGTAGCGGCATTGGCCGCCCTGCGTCAAACAGACCTGAAACTGGCCCTCGCTTATACCACCGTTATTGCCCTCGGCACTATCACCATGTTTCTGGGTTCTGATGCTTCAGCTGCCGTCGCCGCTGCAATTACTTTCTTGCTGGTTCACTCTTTTTATAAAGCCGCACTGTTTATGGTGGTGGGCATTATCGATCGGCAGACAGGTACCCGGGATTTAACCAGGCTGCACGGTCTGGCAAAATTATTGCCCTTTGCTTTTATAGCTGCACTGGCTTCAGCCCTATCCATGGCCGGATTCCCGCCGTTCCTTGGGTTTATTGGTAAAGAACTAAAATATGAAGGTGCGTTGGCGGTAGCTTCAGAGCCCGCACTGGTGGGCACAGCAGCAATTTTTGCCAATGCGGTAACGGTGACAGTAGCCGGCATGGTGGCCATCAAACCTTTCTTTGGCCCTCCCCCCAAAGATGCCAGTCGTATTCGCTGGGCACCTCCTGGTTTGTGGATAAGCCCACTGGTTTTAAGCGCCTTCGGCCTCACATTTGGTTTGGCCCCGGACTTAGTCGGTGGCGGACTGGTGGAACCGGCACTGACAGCAATACTTGGCCTTCCGGAAACCATCGACCTGAAACTCTGGCACGGTATTAACATTCCTCTCCTGATGAGCATTCTTACTTTTGTGCTCGGGGTGATTATGTATGTCAATCTCAAACGTATGCGAGCTTGGTTAAACTGGGACTTTACCCATGCGCCAACTAGCGCCGATCTACTGTGGGATAAATCCTTAGAACTATTAAAAGCTTTTGCCGCACTGCAAACACGCATATTGCAAAATGGAATTATGCGTCGTTATCTCACAGTCATTTTTGTTACGCTCTCGATGGCCCTTTTTTATGCCTTTGTTCATACCGGCCACTTCTCACTGGAATACACTGCGCCACGACTTAATTTAAAAGAGTGGGCAGCCATACTGCTGACGGTAGGAGGTACGTTTACTGCGGGTTTTGCGCGTAAACCTCTGACTGCCATTTGCGCTCTCGGCGCTCTCGGTGTGGGTATCGCTCTAATTTATCTCTTCTTTGGTGCACCGGATGTGGCCATTACACAGATTCTGGTGGAAACACTCTACTTGGTATTAATTGCTGCGATTCTTCCACGCCTGCCCGTATTTACTCCCGGCAAGAAGGAAGGCTTTCGTCCCAGGGATGCATTGCTCGGTGCCACAGTTGGCCTTTTGTTTACCATTAGCATTCTGGTGGTTCTGCAAACCCCATTCGAGAGCCCAGTGAGTGAATTTTACAAGGAAGCTGCTGTACCCGAGGCTCATGGGCGCAATATCGTCAATGTCATTCTGGTGGACTTCCGGGCCCTGGATACTTTCGGGGAGATTATTGTGGTGTTTACCGCGGCTGTCGCTGCGGTGACCTTACTCGGTCATCATTTAAGACGGGGCAAGCAGTGAATTCTATTATCCTACAGACAGCGACCCGTGTGTTGGTAGCCCTGATCTTGGTCTTCTCCATTTATATGCTGTTGCGTGGACACAATTATCCCGGAGGCGGATTTATTGCTGGATTAATTGCCGCTTCTGCTTTTGCCTTATTTGCCATGGCTTGGGGTATGGAGGCGGCACAAAGTGCTCTGCGCATACCTCCAGGGACCCTCGCTGCCTGGGGAGTTGTCATCGCCGGGTTATCTGGATTGATGGCTCTATTTTGGGGAGACGGCCCCTTTTCTGGACAGTGGTTTGCCATTGTAGGTAGCAAAGAAAATGGCGGAATCATTATCAGCAATCTTTTATTTTTTGATATTGGGGTCTATCTGACGGTACTCGGAGCCGTTCTCACACTCATTTTTGCCTTGGAAGAGGCCAGTTGATATGGAGTCTCCCCTCGCCGTTGTCGTCGGTATTCTGATTGCTACCGGCGTATATTTGATGCTTGCCCGCCACCTGTTGCACTATCTATTTGGCTTGGTACTAATTAGCAATGCCGCCAACCTGGCAATTTTTATCGCCGGGCGGTTGACTCGCGCCTCACCACCCCTGGTACCCGAGGGCCAGGAAGCCCCACAAATTATCGTTGCCAACCCCCTACCCCAGGCCCTGATCCTAACTGCGATCGTAATTGGCTTTGGCCTGCTGGCCTTTGCCCTAGCTCTGATCGCCCAGGCTTACCGTGAGCTGGGTACATTAGATGTGGATAGCATGCGTATTGCCGAGCCTGTGAAACCCAAGAGGAAGAAGACCACTTGAGTTGGTTATTGGCCCTGCCATTCCTAATCCCTATCGCCACGGCGTTAATCACATTTCCCGCTCGAGGCCGTAGATACCTTTGCTCTGGTATTTCGATATTGGGATGTCTTACCGCCCTTTGCATTAACCTTTATATCCTTGTCCTGGTAGAAAGCCACGGCCCTCAGGCTGGGCAAATGGGAGACTGGCAGGCTCCCTTCGGAATCACATTGATCGCCGATCGGCTCAGCGCGGTAATGCTGTTGATCAGTGCCATCGTGGGTTTATGTGTCTCTCTATTTGCCATTTCAGATATCAGTGAGAAACGGGTAAAACTTGGGTTTCACAGTTTCTTTCAACTGTTATTGGCCGGTGTTAGCGGTAGCTTTATCACCGGTGACTTATTTAATTTGTATGTGTGGTTTGAGGTGATGCTGATTGCCTCTTTCGCGCTACTGGTACTGGGGGGTGAAAAAATACAGCTGGACGGTGGCATCAAGTATGTAGCATTAAACCTTGTATCCACGCTGTTGATGCTGACCTCTATCGGGTTGCTTTATGGACTCACCGGCACCCTTAATATGGCGCAGCTGCATATTTCTTTGGCCGAGGTACAAAATCCCGTCGCGATTTCAACATTGGCAGTTATTTTTATCTGCGCTTTTGGAATTAAGGCGGCAATATTTCCACTCTTTTTCTGGTTGCCCGCTTCATACCATGTTCCACCGGTCGCTGTAACCGCTGTATTTGCCGGTCTTCTGACCAAAGTCGGCGTCTATGCGCTAATTCGCACCTTTACTTTAATATTTCCCAATGATTTGGAATTCACCCGGGATATTTTATTGGGAGCTGCATTACTCACCATGCTGACGGGTGTTTTGGGCGCAGCAGCACAGTACGAATTCCGCAAAATACTCGCATTCCATATCATCAGCCAGATTGGATTCCTGGTATTGGGATTAGCACTGAACAGTCCTTTAGCATTGGCCGGATCTGTGTTCTACATGGTTCACAATATTGTGGCAAAGACAAATTTATTCCTGATTAGCGGTACTGCCCAGCGCCTTACTGGCAGTTATGAGCTCAATGAAATTGGTGGTTTATATCGCGCCAGCCCACTTCTCTCTACTTTCTTTTTTATCGCCGCATTTAGCTTGGCGGGGTTCCCACCATTATCTGGGTTCTGGGCAAAATTGCTATTAGTCAAAGCAAGCCTCGATCAGGCCGCCTATATCGTCGCTGCCGTCGCACTGATTACCGGGGCGCTCACCCTGTTTTCAATGAGTAAAATATGGGCAGAGGCATTCTGGAAGCCACACCCCCAGGAGCACTGCAAAAATTTATATAGCCTCAGCGGCGCAGAGCGCTTCCAGCGACTGTTGCCAGTCGCGTTATTGGCATTAATCACTTTGGCTTTGGGATTGGTTCCCGAGCCTTTTATCGAATACTCCCTGGGGGCTGCCGGAGAGTTATTGGAGCCTGATGATTACCTGAATGCCGTGTTACCAGGTACCACTCATTAACTTTGGAATGGATAAATAGAAATGCGTATTTTTCTATTAAATTTATTGCTCGCGATCAGTTGGTCGGCCCTGACCGGCAATGCTTCCATGGCAAATTTTTTCTTTGGTTTTCTGATCGGATTTCTGGCACTTCGAGTCTCACCTATATTACCCGGGGCACAGACTTACTTTACCCGCTTGCCCCGTTTGGCTCATTTATTCTTTTTCTTTATCGAGGAGCTTGTTTTATCCAGCCTGCGTGCCGCCTACGAAGTTTTTTCGCCCCGCTTGCAAAGCCGGCCGCTGGTAGTACGACTACCCATGGAGAGGCTCGATAGAAACCAGATTTTTATTCTCACTAACTTAATTTCGCTGACACCGGGTACGATGGTATTGGATGTCACCCCCAACAATGATGCCTTAATCGTACATACTATGTTTGTCAGTGATCCAGAAACCTTTCGCGAGGAGATTAGGGAGGGATTTGAGAAACGGGTTAAGGAGGCTGTTTCCTGATGTTTCTCACAATTATCGATATTCATTCGCCACTGGTCACAGTAGCAATCAATATTGCTTCCTTTCTATTGTTACTCGCCCTGGTGATGTGCTTCCTGCGTATCGCTTTGGGCCCCACCTTAGCAGACAGGGTTGTCGCCCTGGATGTTCTCAATATTTTGGCGGTAGCCTACTGTGCACTACTGGCAATCGCCTCGGGACAACCCGTGTATCTGGACGCTGCCATCGCCCTGGCCCTGGTCGCATTTTTAGTGAGTGTGGCCTTTGCCCGTTTTATTGAAAAAAGCGGCTCGCGCACAGTCACCCACAGCCATAGGGATCATGATGACATTTGATGAAATTTTTATCGCTTTGATAATTCTGGTGGGCAGTTTTTTTGGGTTCAGCGCCGCTTTGGGCTTGCTGCGAATGCCGGACTTTTACACTCGAATGAGTACATCGGGAAAAGGGGCTACGGTGTGTTGCGGATTATTGCTGGCGGGCGTAGCAATTCTTTTTAGCGACGCTCAGGTAACAGCCAGGGCCATAGCCGCTATTTTATTCTTATTACTTACAGTGCCAATTGGTGTCCATATGATTGCCCGGGCGGCTTATCGAGCCGGCACTCCCATGTGGCGGGGTACCGGCTACAAACTCAAGTTCAAGAACCCGATGCGCAATATTCAGTAAGCACTAAATCTTTTCGCCGTAAAGTTCTTCAATCATACTTTCGCTGCGCTGACGCAGGTGCTCCATATCCGGGTCCTGTAAAATGACATGACCCATTTTGCGCCCAGGGCGAAGTGCTTTGCCGTACAGCCAAACACCATCGTTATCCTGCTTCGGAGCTACATCAACCCCCAACATATTGACCATCGCAACCGGCACCGGGCAGGCAGTATCGCCCAGGGGCATATCCAGTATCGCGCGGATATGATTGGCAAATTGGCTGGCCTCAGGGCCGACAAAGGTCCAATGACCGCTGTTGTGAACTCGCGGTGCCACTTCGTTGACAATCAGGCCGCTCTCACTGACAAAACACTCAACGGCCAATACACCCACATAGTCCCAGTCCTTCAGCAGGGTCGCCAGGTAACCCTCTGCGGCCTTGAGCAGCTCCGGGTTGTCGTAGGGAGCGGTGGACAGCAGTAAGGTGCCGTTGCGGTGGCGGTTTTCCGTCAGCGGATAAGCTTTGATTTCACCGGATGCCGAACGAGCACCGATAATGGAGACTTCACAGGCGAAATTCACCCCAGCCTCAACCACACACTCCTGATCACCAGCTTGGGGAATGGCAGCATCCAAGTCTGCAGCACTCTTCACACACCATTGGTTCTTGCCGTCGTAGCCATTTTCACAGCTCTTAATAAACGCCGGATATCCCAGTTGGTCGACCGCTTCCCGCAGCTCTTTTTCACCCTGTGCTGCTGCGAAAGGTGCAACAGGCAGTCCAGCGTCTGTGAGTGCTCGCTTCTCACGCAAGCGGTGCTGGGCCTTCTCTGTAATATGCGGGTCCGGATATACCGGACAGAAGGGCTGAAATGAGCGCAGCAAGTCCACACTCACTTGCTCTCTCTCACTGGTGATCACTTCCGGGCGTCCCAATGCCTGATACAAGGCCTCAGGGTCCTGTCCCGGTTCCATCTCCACGATAGTCCCCAGTCCCTTCACACAGTCGGTATTTTCACCGGTCTCAGCCAGGAAACTGAACTCCACTCCGAGGGGCTGCCCCTCTTGAGCCATCATCTGTGCCAACTGCCCACAGCCAATAATGGCAACTCGTCTCTTACTCACAACGATCTCCTATCACTCAACCGTGATCGGGACTTGCTCGGTCTGGCGCTCACGCCAGGCGATCAGGCGCTTCTGCAATTCCGCATCAGCCAAAGACAACATCTGCGCAGCCATTAAACCTGCATTGTAGGCACCGGAAGCACCGACCGCCTGGGTTGCTACCGCCACACCGCGAGGCATCTGCACAATGGATAACAAGCTGTCCATACCCGTCATAAAGCGGCTCTCAACCGGCACTGCGATCACAGGCAGGGGAGTCAAAGCAGCGATCATACCCGGCAGGTGGGCGGAGCCGCCGGCGCCAGCAATAATCACTTCGGTACCGGATTCGTGGGCACGGCTGGCAAATTCAACCATACGCTGGGGAGTTCTGTGGGCCGAAACCACAGCAGTAGCAAAGGGAACTTCGAGCTCTTCCAGAGGCTTAGTCGCGTTGCTCATGGTGGCCCAATCTGAGCGGGAACCCATTACGATAGTGACTTTTTCAAAGGGAATCGGCTTCACTTGCGATTAACTCCAATATTGAACGAGCGCCAGATAGACGGGAATCGCCACCAGCACATTGAAAGGAAAGGTAACTGCCAGGGACAAAGTGATGGACACACTAGCATTGGCCTGCGGCAGGGCAACGGACATAGCCGCAGGCACAGCGATATAAGAGGCACTGCTACCGAGCACCGCGAGCAGAAAGATACCACCAGGCGACAAACCCAACAAACTCCCCAAGATACCGCCAGCGGCACCGCCAATCAGCGGCATAAAAATACCGAAGCTGAGCAGGAAAGCCCCCTGCCCTCTTACATCAGCCAACCGCGCCGCAGCGACACGCCCCATTTCCAGCAGAAAGAGCGCCAATATGCCATGAAACAGGGCCCCAAACAAAGGCATTACTGAAGCGGTGCGCTCTCCAGCCCATGCTCCGATAACGATTCCCCCCAGGAGCAACAGTACTCCCTGGTTGCAGGTGACCTCGTGAAATACCCGGCGCTTGCTCGAACTGCCCATCGATTGCCGCGCCAACAGCATGCCGACAATGATTGCCGGGACTTCAAGAAGTGCTACAAACAGAGGGAAATACGCTTCGTATTCAATATTCTGTGACTGTAGCAGGGCCACAGCCACCGCGTAGGTGGCAACACTGACAGACCCATAGTGCGCCGCGGTTGCCGCCGCATCCACACGTGACCACTTGCCAATCCAGCGCAAGATAGGGAAAGCCACCAGGGGTAACAGGGCACCAAAAGCCACCACCGCCAGGGACTGGGGAACCAGGGTGGCAGCGGAATACGCACTTAAAGCAGCACCACCTTTTAGGCCGATGGCGATTAGCAGGAAGATAACGCAGCTCTGGTAAAGACCTTTGGGTAAACGCAGGTCACTGCGAACCAGCTGGGCAAAGGCGCCCAGCAGAAAGAAACCAACAACAATATCCAACTGCATCTCTATCGCTGTCCCCGGCGCTGTCTGGAGCGATTATTGGAGATCCGTATGCGTTTTGGGGTTTGCTGCGCCATCAGCCAGTAAGCAGCATTGGCCAGAACCACCACTAGGCCTACAGCCATCAAGGGAACCCCGTTCATACCGGCAAGATTTACTGATAAGCCTGTGCTTAAAACTAACAAGCCGACAACCACGCCAAAGAAGAGTTGTGATCTCTGCATTGATAATGCCCCCACTGGTTATTGAAATTGACGCATTATCGGAATTGCTATTGATAGATAAAAATAGATATTTATTATGTAAACTATAAACCAAAACCTATATAGGTGATTTTGTGCCCTTAACTCGTGCCCATGCCCGCATTGGAACCGTTCGACAACTGGAGATCCTGCTTTGTGTCTATGAGTTGGGCAATATCAGCGCCGCAGCCAGAAAGCTGCACCTAACCCAGCCGAGCGTATCGATGCAGCTGGCCAAACTCTCCGATGCGGTGGGTTTACCTCTGTATTACTCGGTGGGCAGGCAACTGCAATTTACGGAGGCCGGGCAAACCCTGGTAGAAAGTGCCCGGGAAATCCTGAAGAGTTACGAGTACCTGGACCTGAAACTGGCCCAATTGCGAGGGTTGGATACCGGCAGCTTACAACTGGCAGTAGTGACCACCGCCAAATACTTTATCCCCCACCTGATCGGGGAGTTTTATCAGCAGCATCCGCGACTGGATATCCACTTCAGGGTGGGCAACCGCCAACAGATCATTGATTACACCGGTGAGGATGAAGATGACTTCTACGTATTCAGCCATCCTCCAAAGAGCCAGGACCTGGAGCTGGTGGAGTTTCTACCCAACCGCTTACTGGCGATAGCGCCTGAGAAGCACCCACTGGCCTCCCGCAAGAAAATCTCCCTGCAAGAATTTGCAGGCTGTCAGTTCCTGCATCGGGAAGAGGGCTCCGGTACACGCCATGCCATTGAACAGTTCCTGCGCAAACGCAATGTAGACCTCAAGCTCCGTATGACCATAGAGAGCAATGAAGCCATTAAGCATGCAGTTATGTCCGGTCTGGGGGTCTCTATATTGTCGGAGCATACCCTGGCGTTTGGCGGACGGGCAGGCTTGTCAATTCTCGATGTCGAAGAGCTTCCTATTGTCACCCACTGGTATTTGGCTCGACGCAAATCACGCCCACTATCACCAGCAGCACAGAAGTTCCTGGAGTACGCCCGCAATCTGGAAAAAGTGCCCCTGGGTAATCTCCCGTAGCCCAGCCTTATCATTGGAAAAGAGGGAAAGAATACACTGCACCCAAGACTCACAGTGGAAATTTCCCTGTAAACCCGAATAGACACCTATACCCCCAAAGGCACCAAGCGCATTATTCTTTCTCTCCTTATAAATTCCCTTCTCCCTGTAAACCGGGCTAGATAATTTAGGCCTCAAATTTTGAAAAATTCCCTGCGGCCTTTTTCAGTCCTGCTACTTTTTGGGGTACTTGGCCCATGCACTGCCAATAATTATCAACCAAAGCCACCTATGGCAGATAAGCTGTTTTGCCTGTGTCCGGATTTTCAGAGATGGATATCGAGATGACCGCAAAAGGAATTAATAAAGGAATTATTACTCTACTTTTCACTCTCTCAGCACTATCGACCCATGCCCAGGATGATTGGCGTGATATCGAATGGGGTGAATTTATTGTTCGTTTTGGCCTGACTTATGTCCAGCCAAACGATGAGGGCACAGCGCTTAAATACAGAGTTTTACAGCAATGGGATTTATACAACAGCAGTTGGCAAATCGACTCGACCCATGCATGGCAAATATCGGGAGTGTGGCGGCCCAGCGATCGCTGGGGCATAGAATTAATGCATATTAATGGCGCCAGCTATGGTACAAAACTGGATAATTTCACCGGCAACCCTGGGCGAAACCAAATCCAGCTCGGCGACTTTAGCACTACAACGACAATGGTCTTCGGCAACTGGTATTTCTTAGACCCATCCTATCGCGCTCGCCCCTATATCGGTGCAGGAATCAATTACACCAATTTCCACACCGTTGAAATCAGCCGCCAGTTTAACGAATACCTGATAGATTCAGAGCTCTCGGTCGCACCGGGATCATTTAATATGGGGCACTCGTGGGATTGGGGGCTGCAGGCCGGCCTGGATTATATCTTTGATTTCCGCGACTGGAGATATCCTCTACTACTTAACGCATCCGCGATTTATTACCTGGCAGACACCGATGCCACTATCAACTTCCCCACTGAATTGGGAAGGGATCGCCTCTATGCCCATTTTGACTACAACCCCTGGATCATAAATTTCGGGGTGGGTATTAAATTTTAGTTATCGGAGCGATTTCATACAGTTGGGCGACAGCGAATACGCTTAAAATTTGAAGTTATTTCACACACGAGCTGCGTTGTCCCCAACTATAACTTTGCCGCTAAAAACCTAATCGGTATTGCAACTATCTGGCACAATATAAAGGAATAACTGTGTCTCCCCAAAAAACTGGTTTCCAGCTTTCTCCTGTAGGATTCGTAAAAATATTCCTACTCATTATGACGGTTTCTGCACTGCTTATTTTTAGCCGCCACTCTCTAGCACAATGTACCCCCGGCAATAGTGGCACCACTGCCGCAGATGAAATCACCTGTGACGAAGACAATGACCCCGATGGTGCGGACATAGAAACTTATGCCGGCAACGATACCATCATTCTTAACGGTGGAACGGCGGAAAATGTACTTGCGGGAGAGGGAGATGACGAAATTACTATCACGGGAGGAATTGTTACCTTATTTGCCGACGGTGGCGCTGGCAACGATACGATAACTCTCGACGAGCGATCCAGTGATGTAGGGAATTATCTCGGGGGAGGAGGCATTCATGGAGGCGATGGAGATGACACCCTGATTCTACTCGATGGGCTGTCCTTTCACGTCTGGGGAGGAGAAGGAAACGATACCATCACCTTGGATGGAGGGTTCATTTTTAACTACCTGGATGGCGGAAACGGCGATGACTATATCTATTGGGATGAGGGTATCAGTAACGAAATTCGAGGCGGCTCCGGATCAGACACCCTACTGATAGATTCACACTCTTTCGATGGAGATGTCATACTGGATGGTGGTGATGATCTCAGTGCAGATGATGGTGAAGTCGACAATTTAATATTTAAATTGGATTACTCCGTTGATGGGACTCTTCTAAACAACTGGGAAAGAGTCGTTATCTGGGGTAGCTCCAAAATGACATTCACTGGGAGTTTAGCTGTCGGAGGAGGTCTCGATTCGGAAGGAAATTCCCTCGGCCTGGATATTCGCTGGGGTGGGCAGGCATTTTTTGATAGCGACAATTATGTAATTTCAGGAGATGTCTCCAATAGTGGAACCATTGATCTATCCAACAATAGGTTCAACACCCTCACCATAGCCAAAGACGATAATGGAAATTATGGGCAATACCGCTCTAATAATGGGCGCCTATGGGTAGACGCCGTCCTTGAAGATGATTTTTCACAGAGCGATCAACTAATTGTGGAAGGAGACAGCTCTGGCACCACCACTATCTCTGTCTTTAACCGCTCAGGTAAAGGAAAGCGGACAGAGGGCAATGGTATTAAGGTGGTTTCCGTCAAAGGCGAATCAAATGCACAATTCACTCTGGCAGGGGACTTTGTCAGTAAAGATGATCAGCAGGCAGTGATAGGTGGAGCCTATGCTTACACATTGCACCAGAACGGCGCAGGAGGAAGTGATGATGGCAGCTGGTATTTGCGTTCAACTGTGGATAACTCTTCAGTATTTCCTGAAGGCGGAATGATCCGCTGGCAACCTACTGCAGTACTCTACGAAGCCCTCCCGCAAATTCTCAGAACACTCAATATTCCCGCTTCACTGCGCAGCCGCCTGGGCAATCGCTATTGGGTAGGTACAAGCTATTTGGACTTGGCCAGTAGCGAGTATAGCGATGCCCAAGAGCAGGCAATTGATAATCGTGGACTTTGGATCAGGAACTCTGCCCGGCATATTACCCTTGACCCTAATGAGTCCAGTACCCGTGCAAACTGGAAACAGACTTACTATCAAGTACAAGTGGGCTTTGATTTACCAATACAAGTCTCCGTGTTTGGAAGCCAACTTATTGGCAGCGCCGCTTTGCACTACGGCGATTCAAATAACGATGTGAGTTCATTTTTTGGTGATGGCTCAATCGATGCGAGTAACTACGGCGTCAGCGCATTTGTCACCTGGTATGGATTGGATGGCATTTTTATTGATAGTCAACTTAAGCTAAATTGGTTTGACTTTGAAATGGATGCCAGGTCACTACGCGAACTCAATAATAGCGATGAAGCATTTGGTTACGCCTTGTCTATCGAGGGCGGAAAGAGTTTTAAACTGCATGATTACTATTCCTGGACACCCCATGCGCAATTGATTTACACCTCGGAGGAAGCCAATAACTTGCAGGATATCTATGCCGTACAAGCTACAGATATCAATAACAATGGCTTCCTCTTACGCTTGGGAACCATCTTTGAAAAGCGCAAGAGTCAACGTAAGAGTAGTCGCAATATGTATGGCTCAATTCCCCTGGAAAGGTTCTCTCTATTCGCAACTCCGAGCCTTATTTACAATATCGACCAGAGGACCAATTTACTCGTATCGGAAACCCGACTCAGTCAAAAACCTGATACCTGGTACGGTGAATTGCGCTTGGGCGCGAGCTACGATGAGTGCGGTGATCACTGTTCTATCTATTCAGAAATTTATTACAGTAGCAGTTTGGAAAACCTGGGGAATAGTTTTTCCGGAGGCTTGGAATTAGGATTTCGTTATAAGTGGTAGCAATTTGAGATTAAACTGAAAGCCAAATATTAACCTTAGAGTGCGACAACTACATTACCTCTAGATTAAGCAGCGCCTATTCACTCTAACAGTAACTGAGATAAATTATATTCAGAGAATACTCTGCGTATTTTCTTATCGTTACCACACTTTCCCTTTAAATTTTGTTTCTTCAAGCCGCTAGCCTGACACCCAGGGATTGTTAAAAACCTATCCCTCCAGAAACGAACATCTGGCACTCTTGCACAACGGACTCCTTGCCTCATACTCATGGCTTTAAGCCAGATATCATCCGCATTAGGGCATAACTCCAAAAACTTATCTTTATTCAGAACATCGGGATGTAAAGAGCCGGGATAATATAAAACACCCCCAACTCCAGTAGGAAAAACGCGATAAGAAGGTTTGATATTCATATTGCACTTCCAAGTTTCCCGCGTTGTCCTCCATTTATTGTAAGGCAATATATTGCCTTTTTTATCAACACCTATCCTGTGAGCTCGATGACAGAAAATATGTGACGGGAACTTTAAATATGACTGATACAGCATATCGATGGTATCCATCGGGTAGAGGATATCGTCATCCACCGTGACTATCAGGCTATCAGGAAATTTTTGAAGCGCGTAATAATACTTTGTGTAAGGTCCTAGATCTTCATCAACAAATTCAATTCTCAACCCACGATCCACCTGCCTCATTAAAATATTGGGCAACATATAATCTGGAAATTCTTTGGTCGACAGCCAAAGTACAATTAAATCCGCCTTTAGCGACTGCTGAAATAAACTCTCGATACACAAATGGATATCATGGATTCGCTTTCCATAGCTAGTCAGAGAAATAACAATACTGTGTTTAGCCGCATTACCTACCCCAGAATCATTACCACTGAGGGTCGACTGCTCCAATATTCTCTTCCAGACCAGAGCATCTAATTTTAGGTTGTTGTTGATTGTATTTTTCTTGCTGCGCTTCGCCGTAAAACCCTTGAACATATTGACTTTACAATCTGGGGTTGAGACAACTCAATGCCTGGTTTTAGACATATACCTAAAAAAGATATTCAGTAATCCGTGGCCGCACATTAGAATTATTGAAATTCATAGTGCAGTAACAGAAATTGGTATAGGCGAGCTCAATTTTCCAAGATCGACCACACCCTCAATAGTAAAGGTATGGTCTAGTTTTCGGTAAATGCAACATTTACTACCCTACTTCACCTGCTCCTTCCGTCTCAGAAGCCAGTTTTTTCGTTGCACCACGGCGACCATATAACGCCAAAAGAACGCCAGATGGGAACATCAATACACCGTAAACTGCTGAGGGCACGGACATGTCACTCGAGTGTAAGAGCGTGAGGGTTACCATCATTCCGATGGTACTGTTCTTAATACCGAGTTCCGTTGCAACCGCAACCCCTTCCCGCTTTGGCAGGCCAGCAACCCGGCTGATAAGAAGCCCCAATAGCACACCACAGAGATTCAATAGAATGACCGAGGGTCCAGCTTGAACCATCAAGTCTGCAAGGCGATCGCGAATTCCCCAGATAAGGCCTGCTACCAGTGCAAGCAATACAACCCCGCCAAAAATACTGACTATTCCCTCTGCGCGGCGAGCCAGGTGCGGTCTCCAGGCGCGAAATAGCATCCCTATCACAACAGGCAAGAGGACAATACTGGATAACATCACCACTGTACTGGCGAATGGCAGAGTTACAGTCTGGTCAGCACCGAAATAAGTTCGAAGCGCATAATTTGCGAAAAGCGGTAAACTGGCAATAGTAATCAGGCTGGCAGAAACTGTTAATACAATAGAAAGCGCCACATTGCCGCGAGCCATCAAGGTAAACAGGTTCGATGTTGTGCCTCCCGGACAGGCGGCAATAATGACTAGGCCAACAGCAATGGCCGGTGGTAGATTTAAGCCCCAGCAGAGGCCAATTGCTATAGCTGGCATCAGGAGAATTTGGGTAAAAGTTCCGATAATAAGGCCAATGGGCTTTACCGTTACCTGATGGAAATCCCTGGCAGTTAGGGTCATCCCTATTCCCACCATGATGATAAACAGCGAGATAGGCAAGCCGATCGAAATAAGGGGACCTGATTCCATGATTTTCTCCAGTATCAGTCACTGTAAGAAAAATACCCGACCAAAATCAACTCCCAGAATAAAGCTGGCACTGGAGATGGATAACGAAATCAAGGCAGAAACTTCACTGCCAGGGGACTTATTTCGACATCGGTAATTCGCTGATTTTTTTGGTGCTCGGATCGATTCTTATAAGTGTAATTATTATTTTTAGTTCAGATGGTAAAGCAATCATAGATGATTTCACCAATCTGTCTTGTATTTTAGCAATATACAGAAGTTTAATGATTCAGGAAACGATACAGAAGGCCATGATTTCCTCCCTGAAAAGCGGACAGGTAGATAATTGGGACAACTTAATGTGGTCCGTGGGAAGTTCGGATATTCCCACTAGCGAGGGCTCCGTTACAGCTTTTAGTGCAGCTAACCAACTCCCCTGGCTTCTACCCACGCGACGAAAGTCCCTATTGGAATACTTTTCCTGCCCGAAAGTAAAAAATGCACTTTCCCCTGAACTGGATAATTACCTGCACGAACTCAACCTCAACAAACCCAACAACCGCTTGGGCACTTACTTTGAAAGGCTCTGGTCATTTGCCTTTGACAAACATCCCGACTACCAGCTGCTCTACCAAAACCTCCCTCTAAGGTCCGGGGGCAAGACACTGGGGGAACTCGACTTCGTCGTGCAACACCTGCCCAGCAACCAGTGTGAACACTGGGAAATTGCCGTAAAAATTTATCTCCAGGTTACCGATATCCATTGGGTGGGGCCTGGAATCAAGGACCGACTGGATATCAAACTGGCAAGAATGGCAGATCATCAACTGCCACTGATTGAAATGCCGGCAGTTCAATCAATGCTGAAAGAGCACGGCCTAGAGATAGATCGCCAGTGGGCGCTAATGCCCGGGAGACTATTCAAACCGCTGGATACACTTCACCGGCCCTCCAGTCATGATCTTTGGTGGGTATCGTTATCTGAGTTTCGGTCATTCTCCTTGAGCCAGGCAAACCGCAGTGCTCTCGAGTGGCTGGCACTCCCCAAGCAAGCCTGGCTGGCGCCTCAGAGCAGCACCACCGGCATGACTGCCGATCAATTGCTAGAGGCACTGCTGCCCGAAAGTTTTACCCACCCCCTGTGCATCGCCGCCGTCGATAAAAATGGCGAAGCCTGCAGAGGCTTTATCGTGCCCGACAACTGGTACCAAAGAGCCAAAAGTAGCTTAAGCATATAACCAGCCTCTCCCCAGATCAGAATCAGGGAGCCTTTCGCTGGCCTCACATTATTTTCTAAATTGGTGATTGACATAGATCAATTTACATTTACAATTTTCAGAAATTTCTGAAACTTAAGAAGTAAATGAAACTATCGAGTCAAGCCCAGGCATTCGTACTGCACTTTGGTGAAATGGGTAGCCGCTGGGGATTCAATCGCACGGTCGGGCAAATGTTTGCCCTACTCACCATTCATCCCACGCCACTCAATGCCGAGCAATTGGCCCAGGCCCTGAAGATCAGTCGTGGCAATGTCAGTATGGGGCTCAAAGAGCTACAGGCCTGGCGCTTGGTTGAGCTGCATCATCAACCGGGCGATCGCAAAGATTATTTCACTGCAGCTGGGTCAATCTGGGACCTCGCTCGCACTGTCTTCGAGGAGCGCCGCAAGCGAGAGCTCGACCCTACATTAAGTCTGCTTCGCCAGCTGCTGCTCAATGAACCCCAAGATGAGCTGGATGCCCAGGCACAGGAAAAAATCCAGGAAGTTTACAGCTTGCTGGAGCTGCTCGAAGAATTTGCCAACACACTCAGCAAGCTAGAACACCAGGACCTGCTTAAATTGATGAAGCTAGGCTCCGGTATCGTCAAGCTACTGGAACTCAAAAGTAAGATGACAGGTGGACAGAACACCTCAAACTAGCGAAAAAAACGCTAGTACGAGGAATATACCGCTGCACTCAAAGCGAAATAACACCTTCATCTGAAGCACTTATTCCGGGGAGAAACCCATAGGGCCAAATCCATGGCTAAAAGCCCCGGCATATTTTTAATCCGGCAGCCCATAGTGTTGGATTAAAAACGGCACAAGGCCGTGCCGCTGCCGATCCAAAGTCGGCTCCTGCAGGATTGTATACGCGGGAACACACACCTGCCTCTATATTTTCTTGCAGTGCCGATTAGCACAGGAGGTGCTAATCGGCTCACTGGTTCAAAGATCTCAGACCAGCAGAGGCTCTCATGCTAGATACCCTGATCCTTTCCAGGATACAGTTTGCCGCAAATATCAGCTTTCATATTCTATTTCCAACAATCACCATCGCACTCGCGTGGATCGTTTTCTTTTTTAAATTACGCTACGACCAAACTAATAATCCGGTCTGGATGCGCGCATATCGTTTTTGGGTAAAAGTCTTTGCCCTGACATTTGCTCTCGGCGTAGTGAGTGGCATCACCATGTCATTCCAGTTCGGAACAAACTGGCCCGGCTTTATGGCCCAGGTCGGCAATATCGCCGGCCCGCTTCTCGGATACGAAGTACTTACTGCATTCTTTCTCGAAGCAACCTTTCTCGGCATTATGTTGTTTGGCATTAATAAGGTGCCAAGCAAAATACATACTTTATCTGCCTTTATTGTGGCAACAGGAACCACTCTATCCGCTTTTTGGATTATTGCTCTCAACTCCTGGATGCAAACACCTGCCGGATTCGATTTACGGGATGGAGTCGCCTACCCGGCAAGCTGGATGGAAATTATCTTTAACGCCTCTTTCCCCTACCGACTTACACATATGCTGCTGGCTTCGGGTTTGACGGCATCTTTCTTTGTTGCGGGGATTTCCGCTTATCGGATTCTTAAAGGAGACCCCAAACGCGCGCCCCGGCTCGCCCTTAAAACAGGACTGATTCTCGCTGCCATCTTTATTCCGATTCAAATCTATGTGGGTGACTTACACGGACTCAACACTTTTGAGCACCAACCGCAAAAAGTCGCCGCAATGGAGGGAATCTGGGAAACAGAGCGCGGTGCGCCCCTGCTGTTATTTGCGATACCCGATGGAGAAGAAAAAACCAACCATTTGGCGATCGGCATTCCCAAGATGGCCAGCCTTATCCTAACCCATGAGTGGGATGGTGAGATCAAGGGAATAAATGAATTCCCCGATAATCACCCACCGGTAGCCCCCGTATTTTTCGCCTTCCGCATTATGGTCGGCATAGGAATATTGATGCTGCTAACCGCTTGGGGAGGGGTCTATCTATTGCGTAAAGGTGAGCTGCCTCGCTGGATGCTCAAAACCCTGGTCGCGATGACATTCTCCGGCTGGATAGCCACTTTGGCCGGTTGGTATGTCACAGAAATTGGACGCCAACCCTGGCTCGTAACAGGAGTACTGAAAACCGCCGACGCTGTTACTCCAGTACCACCTTCTCATGTCGGTTTTTCCCTAACCCTTTATCTGGTTGTCTATGTGATATTGCTCTATGCGTACATAAGAACCCTGAAAGTGATGGCCCTGAAGTCTGTAAAAGTCGAGGAGCTTGAAACTCAGGAACTATTCGCCGGCACTAGCTTAACCAACCGTCCAAAAGATACCGAGAAAAATGACAAGGGAGAGGGCAAATGACCGGTAGCGCTTCTGCAGCGGCCTATTGGCTGCCTGTCGCCTTTGTCGCCCTTATGGGCCTGGCGGTAATAGTCTACGCAATTCTGGATGGCTACGATCTTGGTGTGGGCATTTTGCTCCCCATGGGAGAAGAGGAGGAATCGCAGCGGGATACCATGATCGCATCCATTGGCCCCTTTTGGGATGCCAACGAAACCTGGCTGGTGCTGGCAATCGGTTTGCTCCTGATTGCATTCCCAATCGCACACAACCTGGTGTTAATGCATCTATATATACCAGCTGCGATTATGCTAGTCGGGCTAATCATGCGAGGAGTGGCATTCGACTTTCGTGCCAAGGCTGCCATCGACAAAAAGCTAACCTGGGATCGAACCTTTAAAGCGGGGTCTATTATTACCAGCCTTGCGCAGGGGTACATGCTGGGGCAGTACGTGATTGGCTTTAAGCCCGACTGGTCTGCACAGCTTTTTTCAGCGCTCAGCGCTCTGGGAGTTACCGCCGCATATGCCTATATTGGCGGCGCCTGGCTGGTTCTTAAAACCGAGTCGGAGCTGCAAAAACGAGCGACTACGTGGACCCGTTACGCAGGGCGGGCCACCCTGCTTGGGGTGATTGCAGTATCGGCCATCAATCCACTGGTAAACCCAACCGTATTCGACCGATGGTTTACCTACCCTCTGGTTATGTTTGTACTACTCGTCCCCACCCTGTGCTTTATCGCCTTTGTCTCCAATGATGTTCTGCTGGCGAGAATGCCTAAGCCTGCGGACAGACATAAAGCGGTTCCTTTTTTTACCGTCGTTGTTATTTTTCTGATGTGCTTTGTCGGCCTGGCCTTCAGCTTTTTCCCTGATATTGTTCCCGGCCAACTAAATATTTGGCAGGCAGCCAGTGCCACCGCCTCATTAAAATTTATTCTTGTGGGTGCGGTAATAGTAGTTCCCGTCATCCTCGCCTATACCGTTTTCTCTTATTACGTCTTCCGAGGAAAGGCGACAGAGCTACATTATCACTAGCTGCATTTCCATTCGGCTGGCAGAAATACCTGCTAGCCGAATTTAATTAATTAAGGTGGAACTACCCCACAAATCAAACAAGTTCTTCTTGCTCGCCCGAATTTGGTACGATTATAATAATCAATTCCAAAAGACAATTTTTTACATGGAAGTAAAGCGTATGCTAGCCCATGGCCAGTACCGCTTGTCTAAAGGGGGAGGTAGTTTGAACCAAATCGATCGACGAGCAATCAGCCGGCGCGACACCGCCAGTCCGCGCAAACCACAACGCAAAAATGGTCGGGAGAAGTATGAAAAGCTTCTTGACGCCCTTGAAGTATTAATTACTGAACAAGACTCTACGGATATTAGCCTCGCAAACCTTAGTCAGGTTGCAGGTGTTCCAGCAGCGTCTGTTTATCATTTCTTCCCAAGTGTAGATGCCAGCTTAACCGCCCTGGCCGAGCGTCACTATAAGTCTTTCGGTGACGTAGTATTGGGCCATTCGGATTTTTCTCCGTCAGAAAGCTGGCAGGATATGCTTAATCAGCTGTGCGACCTTGTGCGCGGCTACTATGAAGAGAATCTCGCGGCACTAAAAGTACATTTTGGACCTCAGTCCAGTTGGGCATTACGCCAACTACAAATGGAAAACAATTGGCGCCTGGCAGATACTCTGATCAAAAACCTGTCTCGGGAGTTTGAGTTACCGCCCTCTCAGGATTGGCGAGACCGGTTTATGTGTGCCATCAACATTAACGACTCTTTCTGCTCCCAGTCTTATTCCCGCTTTGGGAAAATAACAGAAGACTCTGCAGCAGAGGGGAAACGGGCCGCTGCAGCCTACTTAAAGCTCTATCTCGGTGAGCTTTTGCAGAGGCGCCAATTGCGCTTTGCACCACTGGAGGCTTCGGCCTAAGCCCAGTAGCAGAACCGCAACAAAAAAGCCCGACAAGTAATTGTCGGGCTTTTTTGTGCCCGTCACTTCCACCCAGCCCTCTGTTTAAGCCTCACCTGACTAACAATTACCGATAATCAAAAAAAAGAGGGTAAAAAATATTTGCTAATAAAATAGCTTCAACTTTTATATATATCAAATGGCTATATACAGACTTATATTAACTTCACTTTATAACTATGTTGATTAAGGGAAGCAGCGCTAGAATTGCATTTTTGTGACTGGCAAGACTGAACCTACACTTCATTAACTAATATCGATTGTGGAGGTCCCTTATGCCCATTGCTTCACACGAGCTCTCGGTGGATTTCCCAGAATATGCAGACACAATCAAGCAGCTCATCGAAGACGATATTCAATTCAAACTTGAAAACGACATCTACAGCAAACTGGATAAACAAATAAGAGGCCTTCAGGATAGTGGTATTGGCACCGACGACGATCACTATTCCAGCCTCAAAAAACAGAGAGCCTACTTAAAACAGCACCTCTATAACCGCATTACTTCAGTGATTACCCATCACTAAAGTACGCGTTAACAGTTGCTCGTAGCAGCACTGGCGGTCACTGCAGTTGCTGAAAGGGCACGCAGCTAAAAAGAGCTTGGCCTATGCAACTGTACCTGACCTTTTCCTCCCCCTTTGCGCGCAAGGCGCGCATTGTTGTGCAAGAACAGCGTCTGCACTCTGTGGTAACAGAGCATTTCTCTCACCCCTTTCACAATGACGACGAACTTATTTCCAGCAACCCCTTGGGAAAAGTCCCCTGCCTAACCCTGGATAATGGCTCCTCGATCATTGACAGCGAAGTCATCTGTGCATTTCTTGATAAAAGCTTAGGGGATGGTCACTTATCTACACCACTAGACAACAATTGGGATCTGTATACTTTTCACAGTGTCAGCTCTGGATTAATGGACGCAGCAGTGCATCTGCAAATGGAAAAGCTGCGCGCACGGGAAGAACTTAGGTCTGATTTTTGGTGGCAGCGCTACTTCAGTGCTATTGAGAGATCTCTAGATTACCTGGAAAAGCACCTGGATCGATTACCCGCCAGTCTTAGCTTGCCACATATTAACTTGTGCTCAGCACTATCCTATCTTGATTTTCGCCATGAAGATTTTGACTGGAGAAGTGACCACCCGAAACTTATGGCCATATCGGAAGATTTGGAGAAAAGTGAAAGCCTGAGTAAGTGTCAGCTGCATGAGTAGTTACAGAATGCCGAATACCAACAAGAATAAGTTATCCCGCTATTTGTTCTGAACAGGTCAAAATACTGAGTAGTACACTATTGGGTCAGGCGGAAAGGAGACTCTACAACTGAGACTCGCTGTGATTATATCTCGGTAAGCTCGGAATCGGCATTCATTCTTTATGCGTTACTACAGCGCAGCGCATTCCTCATTTTTTAGGCGCTGTGACTCCATCCACAGAATGTAGTCTATTTTAATTAATATAAATGCCACACTTTTTTACTAGCCTAAACCCTTTTGGAATACTCCCATGGCCAAACAACCGAAGAGTACTCTTTGGATAATTCTGCACAGCGTGGCCATTGTTGCAGTTTTATGTAGTCTGCTAACGGGGCTCCGTATCTCCACCTTGACTAAGCCAAGTATTGGAAATATCGAAGAACTTTTACCCCAGGGACAGATTCATGATATTCACTTCTTTGTCGCAATTGTTACTTCAGCCATCCTTCTCTGTTACTTATTCTATAAAGTAACAATTAAATTAAAAAGTACAAACTCATCCAGTGAACCTAATAAAACATCAATTAGCTACCATAGAGTAGTAACACGCATTGGCTCATTTTTTTTAACACTCATGATCTTAAGTGGCTGGATTTTATTTATTGGTTCCGGCAATCCTTCTATCTTTCGTCAGGCACACTTTTATAGTGCTTTTGCGATCTTACTTTATATATTTCTTCATGCTGGCGTTTATCTAACAACCTATGGCCTGAAGACTTTGAGTTACTTACTTCCCAATACTCGATCGGGCTATCGAACTTCAATTTTTACCTACTTATCTGTCGGCTGTGTCACTTTATTACTTTGGGTTATTGTTACAAATAACAGTTACCACGATCTTACAGTTGAGAAAATAAGTCCGGAAACCTTTATAAACATAGATGGAATACCCCAAGAATCCGCATGGTCCTCAGCCATATCACTTAAAATCCATACTGACGGAGGTGCTAACTTTATTGATGGTAGCTCAACCGTCAACTTGAGAGCCTTGCATAACCAACAGGAAATATTTTTTCATATCACTTGGGAAGATCCCACTGAAAGCCTGAAACACCTACCACTGAAAAAAGTAGATTCTGGCTGGGAAATACAGCAGCAAGGTTTTCAAAATTTTAATGAAACCCGTCACTATGAAGATAAGTTTGCCATCCTGCTTTCCAATTCCTGTGATTTCGGTGCTTCGGGAACTTCTCACCTGGGTCGCAAACCATCAGCACAGTTGCCCGCAAATTGGCATGGCAAGGGCTACCACTACAGCTCATCCGATGAAATACACGATCTCTGGCACTGGAAAGCAGTAAGAACCAATAAAATGCACTTGGCAGATGACAATTATATTGGCAAGCCTGATATTGTAAGGCCAGGAGCTCGCCGCTATACCGCAGGATATCTCCAGGATGGCAAAGAGTCCGGGGCATACTTAATGAACTGGAAGTGGTACTCCTCAAAAAACGTTACACCAAAACGACTACCCAAAAGTCCCTCCAGCCTGACTCCATATCAAAACGAGGATACAAAGAGAGATTGGTCTATTTCCTGGTTTGATTACCAGCCATACACGGCTGAAGATGACAATTATCCTATCAATACGATTATGCCTTCAGTCCTCTATACCTCAAATCGCTTTGAGGGAGATCGTGCCGATGTCAGGGCCTATGCTGTTTGGCAGGAAGGCCAATGGTCTATGGAGATGGTGCGAAAATTAAATACTGGGTCAGCGTTAGATGTAGCAATAAAAGATGGTATTTGCCTCTGGGTTTCTGCCTTTGATCACTCGCAAATCGCCCACACTCGCCACGCCCTCCCCGTCAAAATCAAGTTGGCAGATCAATAATGTTTGTGCGCATATTTTGGGTATTCATTTTTCCTGCAATCACGGTCTGTACAGTCATACTGCACCAACCATCACAACCTCTGCCAAGGGAATATCACTTAGTTAAAATTGATAAAAATGGGGAGCCTATCGAGGCTTGGGCAGGCCCCTGGTCCTGTATCTGCGACACCGATACAGGGCTTCTTTGGGAAGTAAAAACTGACGACGAAGGAATTCACGATGGAAGGTGGACCTACTCGTGGTATCAATATGAAGAAGGTATAGAAAATAATGGAGATTGTTATTTTGAAGAAGAGCGGTGTGATACCGAGGATCTGATTCGCAATACCAATCAACAGAAATTGTGTGCAACGCAAAACTGGCGGCTCCCCGATATTACAGAGTTACGATCCATTATCCTGCAGGAAAGTAAATCTGGCAGACCTCTAATTGCGACTGAATATTTCCCGAAAACTCAAAGGGGAGATTATTGGACCCGTAATTTTGACAGGCCTTTATATGGCATCTACCAATATCTGGGAACAGGTGCTGGCGCAATCAATTTTATGAATGCAAAAACCATCACAATTCCCTATCGAAACGCCGCTTTCGTTCGTTTAGTCTCCAATCATTCAACGGCCTGTAATAAAGATCCACAATAATTCCGGCGCGCCGCACAAGTCTTTTGCAACTAATCTCTAAAGCTGCTGCGCCTGAAAAGAATAACCACTACTTACAGGAAACCCCCAATGAGACGGTTCTTAAGCACTGCTTTTGCTATCTCGGCTCTATGTTTGGCAATTGATGCCAGTTCAGCAACTAAACACCACAGATTGGCCTGGGATGGTGATGCATCCACCAGTGCCGTTATCGGTTTTTCGCCAGATGGCCACAGTAGTAACCCTTACATTAATTTTGGCTATTCAACCAATGAAAATAGCTGGAGCAGTCAAGGGGTTGATTCTACATCTACCTTCGATGGCAGCTTAGATAGCTACTTTGTCAGATTGGAAAACCTAACACCGGATTCAGCAGTTTACTATCGTGTGTGTGATCAGGACGGCTGTGGCGACCGGTTCTGGTTTAAAACGGCTCCTGCGGAGGAATCTCCCTTCGTCATAGTCGCTGGGGGAGATACCCGCACGGGGCATACAACACGGCGCGAGGGCAATGCACTGCTGGCTAAGATCCGTCCGCTGGCTGTTATGCATGGCGGTGATTTTACCAACGCCAACAGTGCATCGGAAATGGATGACTTTTTACAAGACTGGACGCTGACCTACTCCAACGACGAAATTAATGGCTATAGCTATCAACGTATTTACCCTCTAATACCTACCCATGGAAATCATGAGGATGACAACTATTCAACCACCTGCCAGGTCTTTGGTGTGGACTTCAATGCGGATGGTAGTTGTAGCCCCAGTGATACCTACGGCGCAGTACAAATTTCCCCCCTATTGCGTGTCTACACACTAAACAGCCAGTTTCAAGAAAGCGGCTGGTCATCTTATGCTACCGCCATGAACAATTGGCTTGAGAGTGATTTAGCAGGGACTGGCGCCTACAGTCACTGGCGCTTTGCCCAGTACCACAAACCCATGTTCCCCCACTACAGCGGTAAATCTGACAACCCCACATTATTTAATTGGTGGGCACAACCCTTTTATGACTACGCCATGAATATGGTGGTCGAATCAGATACCCATCTCACCAAAGTCACCGAAGTCGTTGCCCCCAGTAATAGCGATTTTTCAACCAACGAAACCGGCGGCACCGTTTACGTTGGTGAGGGAAGCTGGGGAGCACCAGCTCGCTCAGCAAATGATGCCAAGTTTTGGACCATAGATATGGCCAGCATACAGCAGTTCAAAGTTATCCAGGTCAGCTTTGACCAACTCACTGTACGCACAGCACAGTTCGATAACAGCGCAAGTACTCTAACACGAGAAGATCGAGCCAATAATCCTCTTGTATTACCGGAAAATATCAATTGGTGGAGCGCCAACCGAATTGGTGAAGCTATGGTTCTCGCACAAAATAACGTTGGCAGGAGCGTTATGCTTGAGGACGACACTGGTAATGGCGAACTGTCACTACCAGTGACTGATGACACATTTATTTCATCGCGCTACTCTTCCAGTAATTTTGACAATGACTCAGATGGACTTCTCGCAGATGGCAGTGATAGCACCTATGGAACGCTTTACTCACTGATTAAATTTGATCTCTCCAATTTATCTCACTGCTCGACGATAAATTCAGTTGAAATCGAATTTAATATCACCAACCGGTCCAGTAATAGTTACGGTATTTACTTGGCTGAATCCAACTGGAGTGAGGAATCAGCCACCTGGGATTCTGTCGGTGGATCAACGGTGCTTTCACAGTTGTTCGCCAGCTTTACCCCGTCGTCTACTGGTACCCAAGTGGTGAACTTGAGTTCATCAGGTCTTCTGGATAGTTGGCTGAACAATGAAAATACTGGCTTGGTCATTGCCTCACTGAGTGGCAGTGATGGGGTAGATATCTCTTCACAAGAAACCGGTATTGCCCCAGCCCTCAGGGTAACCGCCGATTGCAGCGATTCTATTAGTGAAGAGGTATCTCAAGTTGCTTCAGACGATGTGTTTATTTCATCCAGAAAAGAGGATGATAATTTCGATGGTGATAGCGATGGACTCCTCGCCGACGGCAGCGATCTAACCTATGGAACTCTCTATAGCCTCATTCGCTTTGACTTATCAGATTTAAGCTGTCGCCAGTATATTGATGCGACACTCGAATTGAATGTAACCAATACTTCCAGCAATAGCTACGGCATTTACATGGCAACACAAAGTTGGCGGGAAGAGTCGGCCACTTGGGATTCTGTCGGAGGTAGTTCTATTCTCGGACTTCAAGTGGGCAGCTTTATCCCCTCCTATACCGGCCGACATCTCATTGACCTGGGAGCCTCAGGAATCGTCGACAGCTGGTTAAACGATAATAATAACGGCCTGGTCATCGCATCGGAACGGGGCATTAACGGTCTGGATTTAAGCTCCAAAGAGAGCGGGCAGAGCCCTCTTCTTACCTTACAGACACTCTGCAATTAATTGCCTTCAGGGCTCTCTGTCCGGAGAGCCTTATTTATCCCGTTCTGTGTATCTTATTTCTCCAACAGTGGTTTAGATTTACAATCCAAATTTTTTGGCACGAACTTCTTCAAAATATAAAAATATCAACGTCGCCCTACCCCAAAACCATAATTCCTTTAAATAAAAGAACCAGTAATTAAGTTTACCAATCTACCTTATTAATTCCTTTTAAACCTGACGCTATAAAATTTATATACTATTAACCCCATATCCAAGACTACGCTTCAGCCAAAGGGCAAAAGAAATCAGCGGTAAGGAATAGAGTCAGGTATTTCATCATCAAATAAATAATGAGCCAAAGGATGTACCAACGATCGTACGGAGATACTGTAAATGTTAATGAAATATAATCGTAGTTATGTCGCTTTATTAATCTCAATATTTATAGTCGCGCCATTTAGTGTCGCAGATACCCATGAGGAAGTCGTCACTGATCCAGTAATTCTTGAGGGTGCAGTAGAAGGACAGCCAAAGTCCAATCGGTTTTGGTGGCCTGATCAGCTGGATCTGCGTCCCCTCAGGCAGCACTCTCCAAGATCCAATCCAATGGGTGACAGCTTTGATTACGCTACCGAATTCCAAACCCTGGACCTTAAAGCGGTAAAACAGGACATCGAAACTCAGCTCAAAACTTCACAGGACTGGTGGCCCGCAGACTACGGTCATTACGGCCCATTTATGATCCGAATGGCCTGGCACAGCGCTGGCACCTACCGGATCGGTGATGGTCGTGGTGGTGCCCGTGGCGGCCAACAGCGTTTCGATCCCCTCAACAGCTGGCCTGATAATGCCAACCTGGATAAAGCCCGCCGTCTACTCTGGCCCATCAAACAAAAATATGGGCGCAAATTGTCCTGGGCTGATCTTATGGTGCTAACCGGCAATGTAGCCCTGGAGTCCATGGGATTCCCCACTTACGGATTTGCCGGGGGGCGACAGGATGACTGGGAGCCCGACCTGGTTTATTGGGGGCCCGAAACCAAGATGCTCGCAGATGAGCGTTACACCGGCAACCGAGAGTTGGACAAGCCCCTGGGCGCTGTGCAAATGGGGCTTATTTATGTCAACCCGGAGGGCCCCAATGGCAATCCCGATCCGGTGGCTGCCGCCACAGATATCCGCGAAACCTTTGCCCGCATGGCGATGAATGACGAAGAGACAGTGGCCTTGATTGCCGGAGGCCATACTTTTGGTAAGGCTCACGGTGCAGTGAAAGCTGATTGCCTCGGCCCAGAGCCCGCCGCCGCCCCAATTGAGCAGCAGGGACTTGGCTGGAAAAATAAGTGTGGGAAAGGAAATGCCGACGACACAATGACATCCGGCCTGGAAGGGGCCTGGTCTGCCGCCCCGATCAATTGGAGTCAGCAGTATCTGGACAACCTGTTTAAATTCAATTGGGTCAAAACAAAAAGTCCAGCTGGTGCCGTTCAGTGGATTCCCGATGATCAGAGCGCGGCAAATCTGGTGCCCGATGCATTCGACAAGAACAAGCGCCATGCCCCCATCATGTTTACCACGGATTTATCCCTTAAGTTCGATCCCAGCTACAAAGAAATTGCCAAGCGGTTTCAGGAAAATCCGGAAGAATTTCAACGCGCCTTTGCCAAAGCCTGGTTCAAGTTGACTCATCGGGATATGGGCCCTCGCGCGCGCTATTTGGGAGCGGAGGTGCCCGAAGAAGATTTAATTTGGCAAGACCCTATCCCCAAAGTTGATCACCCTCTGATTGACAGCCGGGATATAAGTTCTCTCAAAGCAAAAATTCTGGCGGCAGGCATTAGCGTTCCCGATCTGGTGAGGACTGCCTGGGCCTCTGCTTCTACCTTCCGTGGTTCAGATTTTCGCGGTGGCGCCAATGGTGGCCGTCTTCGCCTGGAACCCCAAAAGGACTGGTCGGTAAATGATCCCTCTGAACTATCACAAGTCCTGGCATCGCTGGAAAAAGTCCAGCAGGAATTTAACAGTTCCCAATCCGGGGGCAAAAAAATCTCAATGGCAGATATCATTGTACTTGGAGGCGCAGCAGCCATTGAAAAAGCAGCAGAGCAAGGCGGACATAAAATTCAGGTCCCATTCAAACCTGGACGCACCGATGCTTCCCAGGAACAAACAGATATTAATTCTTTTGCAGTACTACAACCTCTGGCCGATGGCTTCCGCAACTACTTTGGCGATGGTTATGGAAGAACCCCTACAGAGTTATTAGTTGATAAAGCCAGTCTGTTAACCCTGAGTGTGCCTGAAATGACTGTTCTGGTTGGTGGAATGCGCGCACTTAACGCAAATACCGACTCCTCACAGAATGGTGTACTTACTCAGCGCCCCGGCACACTGACGAATGATTTCTTTGTGAACCTGCTCGATATGTCTACTGTCTGGTCCAAGTCGGCAAAATCAGAGGGTATCTATGAAGGAAAAGATCGCAAAAGTGGCCAGGCAAGGTGGACAGCCACACCTGTAGATCTGATTTTTGGTTCAAACTCTGAATTAAGGGCAGTCGCAGAGGTTTATGCTTCTAGTGATGGCGCTGACAAGTTTGTAAATGATTTTGTGCAGGCCTGGACCAAGGTAATGAATTTGGATCGGGTTGATCAGCCTCAGTCTTAAGAATCATATACCTCAATAAAGAAAAAACCGAGGCTAGCCTCGGTTTTTTCTTCTGGGAGATTATTTAAGTATTAATCCTGCCCCTTTAAATGCCGATCAAAAAATCGCTTGATCATGCTGTATTGGTGGATGCGAGTCTGTTTACCGCGCAAGCTATGCTTCTTGCCTGGATAAGTCATCAGCTCAAATTGTTGGCCGTTGTCCTGCATCTGTTTTATGAGTTTAGTGGTATTGGTAAACAACACATTGTCATCCGCCATGCCATGATAAATCAGCAGATCACCTTGTAAGCCCTTCGCATAGGGAAACACAGAAGATGCCTCATAGGCATCCATATCCTTGGTTGGATTGCCCATATAACGCTCAGTGTAATGGGTATCATACAGCGTCCAGTCCGTAACCGGCGCACCCGATACCCCCGCCTTAAAGTAGTCTCCGGCTTTGAACATACTCATCAGTGCCATGTAACCACCGTAGCTGTGACCGAAGATACCTACTTTATTTTTATCAACGTAAGGCAAGGTACGCAGGAATTCAACGCCGGTAATTTGATCTTCCACTTCAGGAGATCCCATATTCTTAAAGATAGGATTCTCAAAAGTGGTACCGCGGTTTGCTGAACCACGATTATCTAGGGAAAAAACAATATAACCCTGTTGGGCCATATACTGGTTGAATAGCTTATCCCAGCTATTGGTAACCACCTGAGCGTGTGGACCACCATAGACAAACACCATTACCGGGTAACTTTTCTTCGCATCAAAATTAGCAGGTTTGTACAAGCGGTAGAAAAGCTCCTGGCCATGGGGCGCCTCAATACTGCCAAATTCCGGAGTGATCCATTGATCTTTATAAGGATAGAGAGGGTGAACACGATTTACAGCGTTCTGCTCAAGCCAGGTGATTCTGGCCCCTGAGCTGCTGTGCAGGCTCACTTGAGGCGGCGTGGTAACGCTGGAAAATTTATCAATATATCCAGAGGCATCCTCAGAAAATTCGATAGAGTGCATACCACTACGCTGTGAAATTCTCTTAATGTCGCTCTCCCCTTGCAGGGAGACTGCATAGAGATGCCTCTCGATTGGAGTATCTTTTCGTGCGGTAAAATACAGACGGTTAGCCTGCTCATCAACAGCCTCTAACTCGTCAACCACCCAATCTCCCTTAGTCAATTGTGCCTGTAATCTGCCGCCAAAATCATATTTATACAGGTGTTTGAAGCCATCCCTCTCCGATGACCAAATAAAAGCATCGCTATCTTCCAAAAAGTGGAGATCATGGCTCAGGTTAACCCAGGTATCGCTGGACTCGGTAAGGAGCGTTCGGGTTTTTCCCGTATTGAGATTGTAAGCACGAAGCTCTAACTTTTGCTGGTCTCGAGATTGCCACTGGAAAGTTAGCAGGTGATCACGGGCCCATTTTACTCGGGGAATATAAATATCCTGATTATCTCCCAGGTTGACCCAACGGATATCCCCCGAATCAATATCTATAAGGCCAAGTCGGATTTTTGCGTTCGCACGCCCAGCAGCGGGGTAACGTTGCTGTATCATTTCGATACGATCCGCATAGATTTCGCTACGGGTTACCTGATCAACTGGCGACTCATCAACTTGGAGGAAAGCAATATGCTGATCATCTGGAGACCACCAATAACCGGTCATCCGGTCCATTTCCTCCTGGGCAACAAACTCAGCCATTCCATTTTTAATATGATCTTTGCCGTCGCTGGTTAGCTGCTTTTCCCTACCGGTTTTCAGATCGACAATATAGATATTTTGGTCGCGAATAAACGAAACAAAGTGCCCCTCGGGAGAAACCTTTACATCGGTTTCAAAGGTTTCCGTTTCAGTCAGTCGACGCGAAGAACGGTCCTTGAGATCGTAATAGTAAATATCGCCGGCCAAAGGGAACAACAGAGACCGACCATCCTCTGACCAGCTGTACTCCATTATCCCACTACCATAAATTCGCTGGCGCTCCCGTCTTGCCTTTTCCTCATCCGAAAGAGTTTCACTACCGCTGTGCAGACTATCGGAATTGACCAAAATTCGGGACTGACCGTCTTTCAGGTTGTACTCCCAAAGATCGTAACGGTTGTAATCTTCAACTCTACCTTTGAGGAAAGTTACGCGCTGCCCATCAGGTGAATATTCCAGCGCTCGGGGAGCGGTACCACTCAGAGCCGGGTCGGAGAATAACCGTTCAATGCTGAGTGACTCTGCAGAACATATTCCTGCAAAAGTACATCCAAGTAATGCAAGCAGTGCTTGTTTCATAGGAAAACTCTTTATATTAAGTATTGTTGGCAATTCACGTACCACTTTGCTAGCAGGGGTATTATTTAGAAAATTCTGATTAATTCCATGTTATCTCCGGCTTCCTTAGGAGCCGGCCTAAATGACATCCAGGTAAGCCATAGCTTCTCTTTGGGACTTGTTCTGATCACCAGAAGTATCTCAAATTTATCGGAAACCCTCTAAAAAATGCAGCTATATTGTGGATAGAGCAAACCGGTGAAGGATTCTACAACGGAACCTTCCGGGACATGCAGTACCTTATAGTTTTGGGTTTGCGCACAAACAATCCTGCTGCAATAGCCCCCCTTTACAAATGTTTACTCTGCTTAACCAACATTTGTGGTTAGCTAATGTCGGACTAAAGCTTTTATCAAAATATGGGGTAACAATAATGAAGGTTCATCTCTTTGCATCTGCAGCTGTGATTTTGATCGCTGCTGGCTGTAGCTCTACACCAGAGATCCCCACCACTGAATCGTTTGTCACTGACATCACCGAACTGGGCCATCGTCGCTTTACCTACAAGGCAACCATTGGAGCTGGCCCCAAGGGCCAAGGCGGTAAGCGTGGTGGTCCGGGTGGTGGAGGTCCAGGTGGCGGTGGTCCCGGTGGCGGTGGTCCCGGTGGTGGTGGTCCCGGCGGCGGTGGTAAGGGTAGTGGTGGCCCAGGAGGTGGCGGTCCCGGCGGCGCCAATTCTGGAGATGTGAAGAAAGTTGCCCGGCAGAGAATGGAACTCTTGCTAGCTGAAAGTGGCTTCTGTCCCAATGGCTGGTTCCTGATCGAACAAACTTTTGACCAGAACAGAGCTGAAATTATTGGCGAGTGTCGGGCGGTTGCACGATAAGCTTACGCCTCTCACTTTGGCTCTATGTATTCTGCTCGTATCGCTTTATACATAGCAAGCGCGAAACCCTTTACCCAAACAGCCCCTCAACTGAGGGGCTAACTTCACTAGTCCGCAATTTACACTGCCTAATACCTATGTCTGCTCAACAATGAGTCTGCATGGAACCTTAAGTGCTCCTCAATAAATGAAGCGATGAAATAGTAACTGTGATCGTAGCCTGCATGGTGCTCTATCCGAAGAGGATAATCACTGGCTTCGGCAGCTGTTTGCAGGGAATGTGGTCTCAGCTGCTCCTCAAGAAACTCATCCTGTTCTCCCTGAGAAACCAAAATCGGCGTTTTCTCTACAGCGCGCCCCATTAGCACTGTTGCGTCATATGGCTCCCAGCTCTTGGGATCAGCTCCCAAGTATGTTCCCAACGCCTTTTCTCCCCAAGGGCAAGCAATAGGATTGCAAATTGGACTAAAAGCAGAAATTGATTGATATCGCTTGGGGTTTCGCAGGCCGATTACCAGGGCACCATGGCCGCCCATGGAGTGCCCGCAAATCCCGCGTCGACCATTGGTGGGGAAATGAAGTTCTACCAGGCTTGGAAGTTCATCCACGATGTAGTCATACATTTGATAATGCTGTTTCCAGGGTTCTTGGGTCGCGTTCACATAAAAACCAGCCCCCTGCCCCAGATCATAACCCGGGTCATCCGCCACATCGTCTCCTCTGGGGCTCGTATCGGGTATCACTAAGATAATCCCTAACTCTGCAGCGACTCTCTGAGCACCAGCCTTTTGACTGAAGTTTTCATCCGTGCACGTCAAGCCCGAAAGCCAATAAACAACAGGATATTTCCTCTGTGTATTCCCCTCTGCATCCTGTGGTAAAAAAATGGAGAAAACCATAGAACAGTTGAGCGTGCTGGATTTATGTCGGTAACGCTGCTGAAAACCGTCAAAAGATTTAGTACTGCTAACCAATTCAATCGACATTTTAAGTGGTCCTATCAAGCCTGCTGGAAATGAATAACACTGCGAATACTTTTACCTTCATGCATTAAATCGAAGGCATCATTTATTTGCTCAAGGGGCATTGAGTGAGTAATAAAGTCATTCAATTTAAATTCTCCAGCCAGGTAACGCTCTACGAAAGAAGGCAATTCAGAGCGCCCCTTTACACCGCCGAATGCTGATCCCTTCCAAACCCGCCCTGTAACCAACTGGAATGGGCGGGTGCTGATTTCCTGTCCCGCACCTGCCACTCCAATAATAATGGATTCCCCCCATCCTTTGTGGCAAGACTCCAAGGCAGCTCTCATCAGGTTAACATTGCCCACACACTCAAAAGAATAATCCACTCCGCCATCGGTAAGCTCTACGATAACCTCTTGAATAGGCTTATCGTAAGCCTTGGGGTTAATACACTCAGTGGCTCCCAGTTTCTTCGCCAGCGCAAATTTGTCCTCATTAATATCGACACCAATAATTCGTGAGGCGCCAGCCATCTTGGCTCCGATCACTGCGGATAAACCAATTCCACCCAAACCAAAAATTGCCACACAGGAGCCCGGCTCAACCTTGGCGGTATTGGTAACGGCTCCCATTCCCGTAGTAACACCACAGCCCAGCAGACAAACCTCATTTGAGGGGGCTTCGGGATTAATTTTGGCCACAGATATCTCAGGAAGGACTGTGTACTCAGAAAAAGTAGAGCATCCCATATAATGGAAAATGGGTTTCCCATTCACCGAAAAGCGTGTCGAACCATCAGGCATTAACCCTTTGCCCTGGGTGCCCCTGATTTTTTGGCACAAATTGGTCTTTCCAGAGAGACAAAACTTACATTCGCCACATTCAGGGGTATACAAAGGAATTACATGATCCCCGACAGAGACACTGGTCACCCCCTCACCAACGGATTCAACAACACCCGCACCTTCGTGACCGAGGATTGCCGGGAATACCCCTTCAGGATCATCTCCTGACAAAGTGAACGCATCTGTGTGACAAACGCCGGTGGCGTGTAATTTCACGCGAACTTCACCCCGTTGGGGAGGCATAACATCGACATCCTCAATAACCAAACGCTCCCCAGGCCCCCAAGCTACAGCTGCTTTACAACGGATTGTCTCTGCACTCATTTTCAATTCTGCCTTTCATCATTCGTTCCAGTGGCGCCCAGCATAGTCCCCTAAGATTATTGGTGCAAAGCCAAGCGCCGCTGCTGAAGTAAAATCAGGAAAAATCTAAAAGCTCACCCTTATAGTAATAATTGGTAGCGCCGAACAATTATTCAAAATAATTCCTTTAATTGATTAACAATTAATAGCTTGTCGCTTCCTCCACTGCAGTGGGGAGCTTCCATGAATGGCTCGAAATGCTTTTGAGAAAGCACTGATATCGGTGTAGCCCAAACTTGCTGATAGTAATCCCACATCAATACTTGAGGCCCGTAGATGCCAGCGAGCAGTCTTCATTCGCGCCCCCTGTACCAACTGCTTAAAGGAGGTTCCCGCTTCATTTAAACGGCGCTGAAGCGTTCTCATTGGCATACCGAGTAAGCGAGAAATTTGCTCCAGGGAGTGCTGCTGGGCCCCGAGAGTTTGAAGGATTAAGACTTGAACCTGTCGGCTGATATCACCCTTGTGCTCTGCCAATAAGCACTTGGAAAACTCCTCAAAATATCTCATAAGACCGCTGCTGGGTTTAGCGAGGGGATAGTTCATCAATGATCCATCAAAAACCAAGCGATCTCGATCTTGCTCAAAACTAGCCTCAATGCCAAAAAAATTTTGGTAACTACTCAGCGGAGATTGGGGCTTATGCCGAAATGAAACAGAGCGGGGAGATACTTTAGAGCCAACCATCTCCTGTATCAGGCGATAGGCAGCGCCTACTGAAAGTTCAGTATACTGTTGCGCGGGAATTGCGTCGGGGAAGTGATTAACTCTCTCTGCAATCAAGCAGTCATCGGTTTGGTAAATTTTCCAGTGGTCCGCCTGGTTGTGTAACACCATATACCGATGAGTTACTGTCAAAGCACTGGATAGATTCTCACTTTCCAGTATCAGCTTACCAAGGACGCCCAGCATACGCAGCCCTTGCTTCCCCGCCAATCGCAAGCCAAAGTCACTACAGGACAAGTCCCGTGAACACAAATTAAGGAGGTCCACCAGCGTTGCAATGGGGATCAAGATATTTGGACGACGTGTACAATCCGCAGGAAGCCCCACTTGCGCTAAAAAATCTGATGACTGACCACCGAGCTGTGGCACCAATAGATTAAACCCAGCCAGCGCACCACTGCGAATTTCATAGATAGGCTTCATGTTTTATAGCTACCATATTGCCAACCTCTCATTTGCACTATCACACAGTGTCTAGGAATAATGAGCATCGGACAATAGCTATATCATATAACATAGCTCTTCAACTAACTGGGACTACCCCTATCCACAAACACAACTTATTTGAAGGCTAGTGCCTGACTATTGTGGCACTTTCCACTATCTACTCATAAAACTATCGGTTTATACAAGAAAGAACTGCAAGGAAATTTCACATGGAAACTGAAAATCTAACACTATTTTTAGGCTGGGCTTCGATTATAAACATATTGATACTACTGCTATCAACTCTTGGACTTGTCTGCCTGAGGAAGTCGATCATCAGGATTCACGCACGAATATTTGAGCTTAATGAACAAGATTTAGGCCGTGCATATTTTCAATATCTAGCACAATACAAAATTGCTATTATCGTCTTCAATATTACACCGTATTTTGCTCTAAAAATTATCAGTTAATTGATAAAAGCGGAAATATTTTGCAAAAAAATAAGAAAGGTAAACTATACCTTTCTTATTTTCATAATTAAGACGGATAGGGGAGTATTTCGGGTCCGCCGGCAGATACCCTTTTCAGAAAATGAAGTTATTTCTGAAATATTTATCAGCCACTCTTTTTCACAAACTTTGTCAGAATAACAATTCTCTGACCCTCGACCCGTCCTTCGATATGCTCAGGATTATCGCTTAAGCTGATACCGCGAACTGCCGTTCCCCGTTTTGCAACCAAACTGCTTCCTTTTACATCCAAGTCTTTGATAATAACTACATTATCTCCAGCTTGTAACTGGGCACCATTACTATCCCGATGAATCACCAACTCACCAGCCTCTGGTATTGCCCCGGCCTCTGCCCAGGCCAGCAAATCGCCATCCAAATACAACATGTCAAACAAGTCTTGGGCCCAGGTCTCGCCAGATAAGCGCTTTAGAATACGCCATGCCAACACTTGAATTGCCGGCTCGGTACTCCACATAGACTCCGACAGACACTGCCAGTGCGCACTTTCCAGCTGTGCAGGATTTTCCAGCTGGTCCCTACAGGTTTGACACAATAATACTGCCGCATCTGGATAGCCCTCTGACTGGGGTACGTCATAAACCGCCAAGCCATTTTCTGCTTTACAGAGCTCGCACTGATTTCCACTGCGTTGTGCCAACTGTTCCTGAGTCACAGCCATAAGTAACCTCAAAAAAAGTAGGGATTATACGACTGATTCTTCCTTCACGCTTCCCAAATAATCACATTTAACGGACATCGGGGTCGACCGTGAACATGATCAAGCTTAGACAGGAAGTAAATAAGACTATCAACAGCCCAGTAGTAGATGGAGCCATCAGGTTGCCGAGGGATTCACAGGCTTCAGACAAGACACTCTAGAGCACTAAAACTTCCAACAGCCGCCAATATAGATTGACGACTGTAAAGAGCATTATGCGTTAAGTCCCACACTCAGTGGTGCGAGGAGACCGCTGCCGCGAACTGCCCACCCTGCTTGCTGGCGATGGCACTGGTAATATCCCCTAAACTGAGAATACCGACCATACGCTTTTCACTATTGAGTACCGGCATTCGTCGTAACAACTGTTGCTCCATTTTGTGGACAGCAGACAGCAGATCATCCTCTTCCCAGCACCATTCAATCCCCTCTGTCATAACATCTCGGGCGGACAGAGAGCTGAGATTACCCCCCTGAACCACACCGCGACATACAATATCTCTATCAGTCACTATTCCTACAAGCCTGTCATTTTCTCCGATCGGCACTGCACCAATATCTTCATCTCGTAAAATTTTTGCCAACTCCTGTAATGGAGTATCCGGGGTGCACCAGGTAGCCCCCTCATGCATTGCGTGTTTAACTTTCATAGGTACCTCAAAGCTCTTTAGACAAATGCCAAAGAGAGTGACGGGTAAAACCCATCACCCTTAACCCCTATAGATCAGTGCACTTCAATCCGCTTTCTTTGCGGGGGATGCCCCTCATGTTTTGGTACCGTGAGCGTGAGAATCCCATCTTTGAAATTTGCATCAATCTCACTTTCGCGAACATCTTCACCAAGATTGAAACTGCGCAAGAACTTGCCGTAACGCCGCTCCTGACGAAGCACGCGGCCATCCTTCTTCTCCTTAACCTCGCGGTGCACCTCAGCTTCAAGGGTCAAAACCCCATTTTCTAGGGTTACACTGATATCGTCCTTACCCACTCCCGGCAGCTCAGCGCTAATTTCATACATATTCTTGCGCTCACTCACATCGATACGCGGAGAAAAAAATCCCTCGCGTTCAGAGCCGATTGCACGGGTCGGTGAGAGCATTTGTTCAAACATATTATCAAGGTCCAATAGGGACCCTCTGGGGATCAGACTCATATCTACAACCTCTTTTTACGCTAAGCCGCAAAAGGCGCCAGAAAACTCAAGAGTCCGTCTTGCGCCTGTTACATCTTGAGTACAGTCTAGGAAATACTGCGACAAACGAAGGGATTAAGTGCCGATAAAAGCCATTACAAATTGAATATGAGAGCTGTCGTATATTTCTTTTGTACATATAAATATTAAAAACTTCCTTTCCAATTGCACCTAAAGAGAATTTCCACCTCCATATCCATCAATAAGCAACCAGGGCTCGTGGCCAATATGGCTATTTACTAGGATTAAATAAGGCAGTTAAACGAGGATATGTTCATGGCCTTAGCATGGGTCCTTGTGGCTAACCAGTCCCAAGCGCGAATTTTTGAAGCCAACAAACGCGCGGGAAATCTCAATGAAATCCAGGCACTTCTCCATCCAGAATCGCGGCTCTCTGGCAGAGACCAAGAGAGTGATGCACCCGGACGCACTTTCGACAGCTATGGTCAAGGAAGGCACTCAGTAGGTAATTCTGCAGGATTACATCGCCGTGAAGGTGAGAATTTTGCCAGAGAAATTGCACATACCCTGGAGAGGGGAAGACAGGAGGGCCAGTACGAAAAACTGTATATTGTTGCAGAACCCTACATGGTTGGCAGCTTGAGGGATGCCTTGAAAACTCCAACCCGCGCAACAATAGCGGGAGAAACAGGAAAAAATCTGGTGGCTTGTGAACCTGAGGAGATCCGGGCTCAGCTTCCTATTTGGCTATAGTGACTTTCGGCCAGTAGAGAGGGTCACGAGTGAACCTCTCTACGAACCCCGCTCAAGCCCTGCTTTCCATTAAAAGCTTATCAATCAGGGCATCCTTTTCAGTCCATAACTCATTTACCCACTGATTAAACTCCACCCGAAACTCCTGATCGGTTGCGTAGTCTCTCTCAAAAAACCGGCTCGGCAACTGGACTTTCTCAATGCGAACAATCACTTTCTTTAACTTACCGGAAAGGAAATCTTTAAAAGTAGGTATACCATCAGGGTAAACAATGGTGACATTCAGTAACTGGTTCAGCTGCTCACCCATACAGTGCATTGCAAAAGCAATCCCTCCGGACTTGGGCTTTAGAAGATGTTTGAAAGGCGATTGCTGTCTTTGATGCTTCTCTTTGCTAAACCTTGTTCCTTCAAGGAAGTTCATAATACTGGTGGGTATTAGCTTAAATTTTTCACAAGATTTTTTCGTCGCTTCAAGATCCTTACCGCGCATCTCTGGATGTTTTTTCAAAAATTCTTTGCTGTAACGCTTCATAAATGGAAAGTCGAGTGCCCACCAGCACATTCCAATCACAGGAACTTTGATCAACTCTTGCTTCACAAAAAATTTCAGGAATGGAATTCTTCGATTAAAAATCGACTGCATAATAAAAATATCAACCCAGCTTTGATGGTTCGCTGTGACCAGATACCATCCATGTTTATCGAGATGCTCTATCCCCTGTACATCCACCTGGGTTCTCTGGGTCAGCTTCATCCATCCTTTATTTAGGGTTATCCACATTTCTGCCCAAGAAATAAAAAAACCCATGAAAATTTTTTGCAGAAAGGCAAAAGGGAGAATAAATCTAAAAACTGAAAACAAAAGTATGGGGGCTGCACAAACCAATGTGCTAACGGCCAGCAACACCGAAGATATGACCAACAGCAAAAACGAAGGGAGAAAGTTAAACATCTAAAGGCTCTTTTAATTTTCCGGGCTTACAGGTCAGGCTGTCACGCCATATTCACAGGTTACCCGTTTCTTTTTTAATATCTTGAAATCCACTTATCACAAACTAAGCGGACTCTGCTCTCATCAGTGTATTTACATAATCCGGGCTACAGGCTGCCTATCGCAATCAACATGGCTGTGTATATTTATGGCTCATGGGAAACTGCTTCACTGCAATAAATTCATGCGCCGAGCGCCTAGGCTTTAGCCGTGCCAGAGGCAATATCAAACCGCAGCAACTCTGGGAGAGTAACACGCATTTCAACCCCATATTTATTGACTGAATAGTCTGAATCTATCGGCGATACATCAGCGCAAACTGCACGGATAAAACCAGTGACAGCAGCCCAGTGAGCGGCCTCATTTTTTCAGCATGCCCTGGATATGAAAAGGCGCCATTGTACCCTTTCTATAATCATGGATTAGCAACTTTTATCTTCCCACGCCGCAAAGGCACGATAGTGACTGGAGCAGCGTTGCACCCTGCTAAACTTGAGGCTCCAGGTCGTAGAATTGCGCCGGGAGAATAGAATGGGAATTACAGGTAATAAGCAACACTTCCACCGCAAGCAATGGCTCAGCGTACAGCAGGCCGTTGACCACCTGAGTGCATTGTCTGAAGAGCCACTAACCAGTGCACATCTTGCAGACCTGGCCGATGAGCAGCTTCTTAACCTGTACTGGTACCGTCCAGGCCAAAAACTGTCCTTGGAAGATCACAAGGGGACCCGTGAACTGGTAGAGCCTGTCAGGCTCTGTTACGAAAATCCCAGTGACTGGCACGCCATCGTGGATATTTTGCGGAACAATCCAGCGCTGCCCGCCTACGAACATGACACCCCGCTTCTGGAAGATGCCGACGGAAACCGGCTGCGAATCACCTTCGACTACCACCAGCGACCAGAACCGTTTAGCAGCCGCTGGTACCCTACCTATGCGGAGTTAGTGCTCAAGCGCAACGATTTGGAACAACTGGAACCCCACCTGTTTACCAGCCAGGCAGTTGAGACGGGGTTTGAGCGCGAGACCCTATTGAATGTTATCTGGCAGCTGGAACAACTAGCCCTTGGGGATGAAGAGCACTCCACCAGCTGGCTGGCAGACCAACTGGCACAGCGCTCTTCCGCACTGGATCGGCTATCTTGTGAGCGCATCCTTCAGGCGGCCGAGCGCGAAAGCTCTCCGGGACGATCGATATAGCGCGGCATTTCCTGCTAACACCTTTGACTCCTTTCCCATACTCAGGAACTCCCCATTGGTGGTAGAGCCCAAAGGCTGTACCCTAGTGGCACTTAGCAAATCTAAGTGTGACGTACTACCAATAGGAGAGAGAAGTGCAGGCCAAAAACAGCTCCTCCAGCTACGGCTGGGTAGCCATCGCCCTCCACTGGATAATGGCCCCTGCGATCATAGGGACTTTTATTCTCGGTTGGTGGATGCGCCAGCTATCCTACTACGATCCCTGGTATCAACGAGCCCCTGAAATTCACAAAGGGGTGGGCATCATCCTGCTTGTGTTTCTACTCTTCAGGCTGGTTTGGCGCTTTGCCAACCCATCTCCGGCGAGCAACCCCCTAACGCCCAGCTGGCAGAAGTTCGCCGCCACTGCCACTCATGGACTGATTTACCTGTTACTACTGGCAATCATGGTTTCCGGCTATCTGATTTCTACCGCCGATGGCCGCCCTATCGATGTCTTCAGCATAGTGAGCATCCCTGCAACCTTACAAGGAATTCCCAATCAGGAAGACATTGCGGGATCTATCCACGAAATCCTTGCCTGGGGCCTGATTGGACTCGTAACAGCACATATCTTGGCAGCCCTCAAGCGTCACTTTATTGACCGTGACGGCACACTGCGCAGAATCCTTGGCATCCGTGTAAAGGGCTCTACAGACGATCACTCACACGTACAAACAACACTCTCAACCACCAAATAAGGAAAAAATGACATGAAGAAGCTCTCTGTATTTCTTATTGCAGCTCTGATGGGGACTGTAGCCCAAGCAGCGGAATACAAAATCGACACCAAAGGGGCTCACGCTTTTGTGCAGTTTCGTATCAAGCACCTTGGATACAGCTGGCTGTACGGCCGTTTCGATGACTTCAACGGCTCCTTCTTTTACGATGAAAAGCAGCCAGAAAAATCTTCTATCAATGTCGACATCGATGTAACCAGCCTCAACAGCAATCACGCTGAGCGAGACAAGCACCTGCGCAGTGATGACTTCCTCGATACCGCAAAATTCCCCACTGCTACTTTCAAGAGCACTAGCTTTGAACCTCTGGAAGACGGCAAAGCCCGTCTAAATGGCGAACTGACCCTGCGCGGTATCACTAAGCCAATCACAATTGACGTTACCAATATCGGTGGCGGTAAAGACCCTTGGGGCGGCTACCGCCAGGGCTTCAGTGGAACCACTGAGTTCGAGCTGAAAGAATTCGGTATCAAATCCCTAGGCCCAGCCTCACAGAAAGTTGAGATGATCCTGGATATTGAAGGTATCCGTATCTAACAACAAAAAAGTACACCCCCTGAGCCCGGAAATACCTCCGGGCTCCCCCCTAACTGCGCTTCGCAACACTCCAATAAACAACGCAAGCAGCAGCTGCAGCCAATAGCCAGTCGACGCCTGCCATCAACCCTCTCGGTAAGAAAAAAGCTAGCATTGTGATGACAATACATGTCCCCAATAAAGTCAGCAGTGCTCGCGGGTTCCAGCCACAGAAATAGTAATAACGCCCATCACTTTCGCTGTAATACAACTGCCCTACATCCATCTGGCGCTTCTCTACTAAGTAGTAGTGAGACAATATGACACCATAGGCAGGCGCCAGAAAAACCCCCATCCAGTTTACGAACGCCACTAAACCGATTTGTTTGATAACAGCGGGCCACAAAGCACTAATCAGAAAGGCCAGAAACAGCGTTATCAATGCCGCCCTGCGAAACCCCAGGTACTTTGGCAGAAGATTTGAAATATCGTTAACTGGAGCCACAAAGTTCGCCACCACATTGATGCCGGCCGTTGCTGTAAAAAAAACAACCGCGGCGATCAATGACAGTTCCAGATTCCCAAGCTTCTGCACAATATCAGTGGGATTTGCCAGGTTCTGGTGGAAAACTGACTGGGCGGCGATAGTGGTGAACAGAACAATTATCGCAAAGCCAGTCATATTTATAGTGATTCCCAGCCAATTTCCCCTTCGCATAACAGACACGTTCTTACAGAAGCGAGCAAAATCTCCATAACTTAGGATTATCGGCGCATAGAGAGCCAACATAGTACCTGTGACTTTGATGAGCTGGACCAAGCCATCGCCCCAGGATGCTATAGACCGATCAAAGAAAGTAGCAACAGCAAATGAAAACTGTCCGTCACTGCGAACCACTAGCATCCACAACAGCGCTAGCATCACTCCATAGACACAGGGTGCAGCCAGGTTGATAAACCAACGGATCGTATTGATACCTTTGAAAAATAGAAGAGCTTGAAATAATGAGACAAGTACGAGGGAAGCCCAATCGATCCGGTCCATTGCCAGCCACTGCCCTCCGACAGCTTGAGGCCACCATTCTCTCAGTAATAAAGACATGGCATGGGCAGCAAACCAGGTCTGCGCACCGTACCAAAATATTGCCACGCTCCCCCGAAGCAGCGCAGGGACGTTAGCACCTCGGATCCCCATACTAGCCCTGGCTAATACGGGAAACGGTATACCGCATTTAACACTCGGTTCACCGATTAAATTTAACAAGGTGATAATTAAAATTGCTGCAATAGCGATCCCAGCGAGAACCAGCCAAGCATTCGTATTAGGGCCGAGGAATAGGGTTGCCGCCAGGGTATAGCCAGCGAGACTTTGTGCAGCGTTGGCCCAAAGGTTAAATATCGTCAGAGTGCCCCAGCGTTTAGCTGCGGGCTTCACCACCGCTAAATTTTCATTCTTTAGCTGCAAAGTGTCACCTAAGTGCATCTGATAAATAGCGCGCCAAAGCAGCTACTTCAAATCAGCCTTTTCAACAATGACATACAAGCCGTCGAAAGTGCCAAATTTAACGGTTAATAATATATATTCTCTTTTACAATTGAGACTTATTTTCAATAACAGCAAAAGTGGTATCCATTTACCAAATTAGCAGTAATGCCGCTAGCACTGGCGCACAACTGTGAAATATATTGTGTAGCCATCGATTAAAGAAGATGCGATCGACAAAGATACAAGCAAGTATCCATTAAACTAGTGTGCAGCCGTGTATTTGGAGAACATTAACCAAGTCACAAGTAAAAGTACGAAAAGGTCTTTAAGATTTTTGACGGCGGCACAACTTTTCAGCGAAAATGGAAGCAATTACTGACAATTATTGCACTCCCTCTAGAGACAGTTATCAAGGGAGCGCAAAAATAGAACAATTTCCAAAAATCGTAGTGACTAAATCATTCAGAACTGGGGCAGTCCTCTCCGAGACTAGCAGTGGGATAGCGGCGCAGAACAGCGCCCATCACAACACGTAGTGTCTCAGCTCAAGGGAAATAATCGCCGCAGATGGTAAGCCAAGACTCAGTACTGCTGAGGTATTCGCAGGACAAGCACAGCGGGCATCCACCAGTATGAATGAACTTTGTCGCAATCAGGCCACAGATTGAGTTGGCCACGGCAGAAGGGTAGGAATATGGCTTGCTTACAGCATCCAGATAGGGAACAACCAGTTTACTTAATGGCACACCACACCATTGGGCGCCGGCAGGGTGCAGTAGACACAAGAATCACAAGTGCTGAGATATCGGGCATCCATGCCGCAGTGCAGTGGACCGGTACTCATTGGAATATCCGCGACCTAAGTCGCAATGGCACTTGGCTAAATGGCCAGCAGCTGGTGCCTGCTAAGAGCTACCCACTCCAGACCGGTGATAAGATCGCTTTTGGGCGGGCTAATAACCCAGCCTGGATCGTCGAAAACCTCGACGCTCCCGAGAACTTGCTGATCGATATTCACTCCGGCGAGGCACAACCACTGGAACAATACCACCTGCTGCCCGACGAAAATGAGCCTCTCGCCAGCCTTCAATACAGCCCCCTAACAGGGCAGTGGTTGTACGAGTTCACAGGCCCATCCGCTGAAGACGGCGATAAGATCCTGGTAAATCATGGCGATCGTATCGATTGCGGCCTGCATAGCTGGCAGCTATTCCTGGCGGACAACCAAGGGGCAACGAAAGAGTTGTCACTGCAGCAGCTGTCTATTGTCGACTTTGAGCTGAAGTTCTCTGTGAGCTCCCACGAAGAGCATGTGCAGTTACAACTTCAGCGGGAAGGCATGAAGCAATCCTTACCAGCAAGAATCCACAACTATCTCTTGTTGTACCTTGCTCGTGCCCGCCACAAAGATATGCAGAGCGGCATGGACACTGACTCCCAGGGCTGGGTTTCTATTCAGGTAGCCACTCACGAGCTGGGTATCACTGTTAACCACTTGAACACCCAAATTTTCCGCGCCCGCAAACAAATCTCTGAATCCCTACCTGATGCAGTGGATACTTCGAGCCTGGTAGAGCGTCGATCCTGGGAAATCCGTATTGGTTGTCCACAATTCGAAATTTATAAAGGCAACCAACTCGAGGCAAAAACAGAGCCGGAAGCGGTATAGCTTCATCTCCAGAAAGGGGGCTTAAGGCTAAGCCCCTTCATTACCTATTCAGTAATTACTTGCCAGGGTGGCGGAGCTGAATCTCTTATCCCTCGGCAAGAATTACAATGTCAGCGCAACCACCCTCTTATATCGGCCGGTACAAGATCATCAGGCAGCTTGGTGCCGGGGGAATGGGAGTTGTGTACCTCGCCAAAGATGAGCGACTGAACCGAGAGGTCGCTATAAAGCGATTGCTCAACAACCCTGAAGACGAATCTGCCTCACAGCGAATTCGCCAGGAAGCATTACTGCTCGCACAACTAAACCACAACCATATTGTACAAATTTATGATGTTGTGGAGGAGCAGAACGATGTAGCCCTGGTTATGGAGTATGTTGATGGCCGCCCACTAACCTATTGGGCACGGGAGTTTAACCCCAGCCTCTGCCAGAAAATCCAGCTACTCAAGCAAATCACTACCGGTCTTGCGCGTGCCCATGCGGCTGGAATTATTCACCGCGACTTGAAAGCTGACAACATCCTTATTGACAGCAATAACATCGCAAAAATCGCTGATTTTGGAATTGCGCGGAGCTGGCAGGATACGAAAGAAATTACCCGCGAGCAGCATATCGCTGGCAGCTGGTGCGCAATGTCTCCCGAGCAGGCCCTCGGCGAGAAACTGGATAACCGCTGTGACTTATTTGCCCTGGGGATGCTCGCCTATCACCTACTGTGTGATCAGCCTCCCTTCGGCAAGCATGGAAGCCCATACGTTATTATCGATCGGATCATCAACAACCCGCACCCAGCCGCAGGGGCCATAAACCCCGGACTTCCTACGGAGCTGTGCAAGTTACTAGATAAGCTGCTGGCCAAAAACCCGGACAAACGCCCCGTCAGTGCTGCCGTTGTAGCCACCGATTTGGATGTGATACTGAGCCAATTAACATCGGATCATGAAACCGCCGATGACCATGACATCACGATCACCACGGAAGACTTTCATGTACAACATCGACGTACAAACAAAGGACACAAACTTCTAGCCGACATACTCCTGGCATCCGGTGCGATGTTACTAGGCTTAACCGCCGCTGTTTTTCCTGAACTTTCTCTATGGGGAAGTAAAGAACCCTCGGCAAAGTACATTGCGATTATTGAGCCAGACTTATCAAACCTGCGCAGCCGAGAGGAAAAGCTACTGGCCAATAACCTTCTCAGCTCCATCAAACAGGGGCTTTCCGATCAACCAGCGCTACTACTGGTGCCCTATTCGGAATCCCAGCAACTAAAAGGCAAGCCTTTGCGGGAGCAGGCACAAGCGCTCAACGCACAGCTGCTGCTCCAATTTGCCCTAAACTGTGAAGCCACCGCCTGTGAAGCTTCATTTGCCCTTATAGAAACCGAGGGGTTTGCTGAAGTCGCCAACCGTAGTGCCATGCTGAACCTGGATGCACCGCTGGAGAGCCGCGCACGCGTCTTGCAACAGCTGCACTATCTACTCCCCAACTACCCTACAGGAAGCCTAGGAGCTCAGTTCAACCTTAGCCCTGAAGATTACCAGCAGTACCTCGAAATATTTGAACAGCGCAATAATGAAGCTAATGTTGCCGGGGCAATTACCAAAGTTGAGGCTCTGCTAAAAAGGAATCCCTACTTCCCCTCCTACTATGAACTGTTAGCGGATCTATTAGCCACCCACCTATATCACTCGCGGGATACCAAAATACGCGGCCGACTCACAGGGCTTCTCAACAACATACCAACAAAGATTTCCAACCACCCAACGGTGTTGATCACTAAGTTGCGTATTGCCATCTTCCTGGCAGATACAGAGCTTACAGAGTCCTTACTTGCAAAACTAAAGCTGCAACTACCTGATCAGGCTCTCTACTACTTCCTGCGCGCGAAAGCCCACCAGCGAGGGGGGAATTACAACCGTGCGCTGGAAGTCATTAACCAAGCACTCAACATTCGTACCAGCCCTCTTTATCTTCGCCAAAAGGCTCTGACCTTGACCCTGATGGGGCAAATGGAAAAAGCGAGGCCTTACCTTTTACAGGCTATCCGTCTCAACAATCAATATATTGATGCTATCTCCTTGCTTGCAGCCAATGAATTGGATTCAGGCCGCCCCAAAGAGTCTATCCGGCTCCTTAGTGAGGTGGGCTTAAAGCATTTAGGGGACCGGGATACCTTCAACCTTTGCTTGTCCTATTACATCGAACAGCAGCTGCAGGATACGAGAACCTGCCTGAGTCATGTTGCTGAACGAGCCCCTAACGATCCCCATGTATATCTGCTGTTGGCAGAGCTTGCCCGCCTGGAAAATAGACAGCTGCAATCACAAGAGTTTGCCCAGCGCGCTCTGACCTTGGCACAAGAGCAGGAGGACTGGCTCGGATTGCTACTGCGAGCAAGGGCCTACTCTGAACTGGGCCAGGGTGAGCAAGCTATTGAGACACTATTAAAGATGGATAACACCGCTCCAGACGGCCTATTTGTCAATTACAGCCGCGCCCAGGTTTACATGGCCAGCGGCGATATGCTTTCCGCCAAAGCCTATATACGAAAAACTTTGGAGTTAGGCATGGCTCCAGTGTGGTTCACAACCATTGGCTTTCAGCCTATTTGCACTTTGGCAAATTTTGATGATTTACGCACCAATTATCCAACACTATGTTCTGACAGGATTGACAGCTAAACAGTCATAAGCAAGTCGAACAGAATGGAATAACGTGAACCATTTCCCTTTAAGAGGCGACAGATGCCTTCACGAAATTGTACTATCAGGTAAAATCCCCCATCCATCCGAGAAGAATTCAATACAATGGACGTAGTTGCGTTGGAAAAAACCGAGGAATATCAAGGCCGTTACAGGGTTGAACGCACCCTGGGTGCCGGCGGCATGGGGGTCGTTTACCTCGCTGAAGATATCAAGCTGGGGCGTAAAGTTGCAATTAAGCAGCTCCGGTCTGATTTAACCGGCAACTCCGCTGAAGCGCGCTTTCGCAGTGAGGCCCAGCTTCTGGCCAGGCTCAACCACCCCAACATTGTCCGTTTATACGATGTACTCGAAGAAAAGCACAGTATTGCCCTTGTGATGGAACTGGTTGAAGGGGTAACACTTAAAGAGTGGATGCGGGAAAACTCCCCAACCCTTGTTGAGAAGTTAGATCTTTTGATGCAAATTTGCCAGGGTCTGGGCAAGGCCCATTGCTTGGGCATAATTCATCGCGACCTAAAGCCGGAAAATATCCTTGTTACCATTGATGGCGTGGCCAAGATCACAGATTTCGGCATCGCCAAAGCTCTCGATTGTGATGAACAACTCACTCGCGAAGATCATATCGCTGGCAGTGTTCAGGCGATGTCTCCAGAGCAATTGCAAGGAACTAAACTCGATGCCCGCAGTGACTTGTTCAGTTTAGGCAGTATCGCCTATGAGATACTGTGTGGAGCCAAACCATTCAAACGTGATGACATGAATGCGCTGGCATTCGCCCACCATATTACCAGCAAACCCCACATTCCTGCGCACCAGGCCTGGCCGGAAATCCCTAAACCGCTATCCGCACTGTTAGATCGTCTGCTCGGAAAGCACCCAGAACAGCGCCCTGATAATGCCCAGCAAGTATTCGAGGCGCTGGAATTGGTACGCAAACATGGTATCGATGATAGTACCCTGCAGTATTCTGAAACTGTTACGCAACTTCTGATTAAACCGCGAAAAAAACGTGGGCGCCTAAGCTTAATCTTAGGAGGGTTTGCCGCGCTTAGCCTATCGGCTTACTGGGCTTGGCATACCCTTATGCAACTTCCGCCTCAGTATATTGCTGTTCTCCCAATTGAGATTAACGGCAATATTCCTGGTGGGGAAAATAATAAAGCGCTGATAAAAGCTTTGGTGCGTCAAGCCCTTGTCAGTACACCAGCAAAGCTTAAATCATCTGCCTTGATTAGCTTTGACCATGAAGAAAACGATAATTTCGATAAGCAACTAAAAGAGTTACAAATTCTAGGAACCACCGATGTCCTATTTGCTCGACTTGACTGTATCGAGCAGCGCTGCAATATTGAACTTCAAAGAATCAACCCCCAAGACAGCCGGATAACAGGCCAAACAAGCTTCACTTTCCTTACCAACAGGCCACAAGAAGCCCAGTATTCTATTGGTACTTCAGCCATAGACTTGTTTCCAAGCAACTACAAAGAGGGAGAGTTTTCAGATATTAAAATGGCCCCCGCTGATTATGCTATGTATCTCAGCACTATCTCAAAACTTGCAACCCCTGAAATACAAGTGAGCACTGACGACAGTGACCTGGACTTACTTGAAGAATTAATTAGTAAATACCCTCAAAACGCGAACCTGTATCGCTCATATGCTGATGTAGCCTTGGCAAGATGGGTAGGAACCAATAATAAAAAATTTCTAACCTACGCATTGGGAGTTCTTGCAAATGCAGAAGAGAATGGTTTAGATAAAACAGCGATATTAGAGGCTAGACTTGTCATAAAGTCAGTAGGGAATGATATAGAGGGGTTCAAAAAAACTATCCATGAACTCCAATCAATAGGATACCCCTCTGCAAATCTATATACGCAATTTTCTAGGTTTCTATATATTCAGGGCGATTACACACAAGGGGCAATCTATGGGCAACAAGCAATAGATCTAAATCCTTCTTCAGCCCACTCTCATTATGTTCTTGCTATGAATCAAGTGGCAGCTGGAAACTATGTAGATGCTAGAGATACCTTAAAGAAGATTGTTGAGTTATCACCTGGTTATTGGGTCGCCTATGCTTTACTCGGTGTGATTGAACTAGAGACAGGAAATCTTTCAGCTGCAGAAATCGCCATTTCATCTATTCCAGAAGAATCGCGAACCTGGGGCTCACAAGTGAACCTAGGAACAATTTTTTTTCTACAAGGTAAATATAGTAAGTCCCTGGATATTTATCTAAAAGAACTTGAGACGTCTCCTGAAAACCTATTAATACTAAACCAGATAGCAGAAACCTATCTGATGCTATCTGATAGAAGCAAAGCAAGAGAGATCTTCACCCAAATAATCCGCCTTACAAATGATAGTTCTGAACTTAGACCGAAGCGCTACAGAGCTGGAGCTTTTGCCTATTTAGGTAAAACTTCAGATTCGATAGCACTTATCATGGAGCTTTTGCGGAAATCTCCTGATGATACCTATGTTAAGCATACTGCTACCCAAGTTTATGCCCTTGCGGGCGAGTGGCAATCTGCCAGCTATTACCTGGAGCAGCTGCTAGAGCAAAAGATGAGCATCGAATGGTTTGCCTTGCCCGCCTTTCAGCAAATATGCAATCAGCCCCAGGTTTCTCAAGTGGTACTAGAAAAACTATGCAATCGGAGAACTAGTCCTAAAGAACTCACCAGCTCTTAATTATTTTCCACCACCACTGCCCGAGCCACTTCCCTGACCTGGATCAATAACTGCTTCCGGGTCACCAGAAACAAAATGCATACCGGTTTCCTGATCGACACACATCCACAAGAAGTTGAACCGATCAGGAATCTCGGCCTTGTCCTTGATCTTAATCACCAATTTGGTGAATTCGCCGTCCACTTCTTTTGCACGTGCACGGAATTGGTGGCGGAAATCCGGGCTCAGGGCAATAAGTCCATCCAACTTATGATTCTGGCTGTAGCGAACAAATTCCAGCTCCCGACCCTTCACATCGGACAAATCCAGGGAGACCTTCAAGGTAAGAACCGCACCTTTATCTAACTTAAAGTGCATGTTTCCGAAGTGCTCTTCAGGATTATCAGCATTAAACAACGGCCAGTACTGAGTTTGCCCACCCACCTGCTCTTTGGGCCGTAAAACCAAATCGAGTGTCAGCCCCTCTTTGGGCACTTCACACTCAAGCTTTGGTAAATCAGCGCAATTGACCATCTTTTCATTCCCCTATAAAAATATGTTATTTGGCGTCATCTAAGAACGTTTTATTTAATGTAAAATACGTCCGTGACTGCGTCATCATAACCCGCTCAGCCCCCAAAAAAAGCCGGCGGTACTGAAATTGCCGGCCCGAATTGATGATCCCAACCATCAACGGTTACAACAACACTATCAAGAGCAAAATTCGGCATCCGTGCCCGGATAAGCATATCCAGTTGAATCGACCAAGGCTCTGCACCTGCCGATTCCAGCTTGACCACTCAGCTCGCGCTGAATCCCTTTAGCCCCTAACGCACACTGGGTCGATAGGGGAATTAAATTCATCCGAAATTTTATTGTGGGAACTGCCCTTCCATAACGAGGTAGCTGTTCGCACAGTCACCTGTACTCCCTCAACTGGACCTCAATGTACAGACTTAAGGACTACAGGTCGATCACACCTCATTACAGGCAATCACACACCAAATAATTAAAATAGACACACGGAGTCGCCGTACGCCAAAAATAACATTTGATAAACGCTTAATTTAAGCAGAACCAAGAGTGGAAGGATTATTCCTTTTCCACTATGGCGACACCGAGACCAAAATAAGGCCATATTTTTTAAAATAAATATAAAACTATTCTTGGAGCTTGTTGAAATCAATCGATGATCCCTTTCGCCAATTCAATCCAATTTGAATTGCGTCACGGAAATTTATTGGGGTCTACACGGCAGGCTTGAAGACTGGAAAATATTGTATGGGTAATAGCTCTCAAAATGGAGCCCAAATTAAAAAAAAGCCGGCAGTCGCAAAACTGCCGGCCCGAAATGATGGTCCCAACCATCGACGGTTACAACAACACTATCAAGAGCAAAATTTGGCATCCATGCCCGGACAAGCTCATCCAAGAGAATCGACTAAGACTCTACACCTGTCGATTCCAGCTTGACCGTTCAGCTTGCGCTGAATCCCTTTATTTCATCGCACCACCTAAGGCTGCGAGGAAATTAAATCCTGTTTAAATGTTGTGGGGGCTGCCTTTCCATGGCCGGCAACCATTACCACAGCCACCTACCCCCTCAACTGGAAGCTACTGTACAGATTTCCAAATTACAGATCGATCACGCCAAAACACAGCAAATTACATACTAATTGCCCGCCAAGTGTTTTATGCGCCGCACAGGACTGTTAGAGTCGCCATATAACAAAAAGCATCACGTAGTGAGGACACAATGGAAGCGAACCTAGAAGATGTAAAAATTCTCTCTCCCCGCCGCAACAGCACCGAGGCAAAAAATATTGATGAGCTGGCAAAAGAGCAATTGCAGCACTTTTGCATTGATAGTGAATCAGAACATGGAAAACTGTTAGAACAGACCGCAACCCTGCTCTACCAGGCACAGGGAAATCTGAGCCAGCTGTGGAGCCAGGTAACGGACACACTCCAGCGCTTGGACAAGTCTGACAAGATTGCCTATTTCAATGCCAAGCGATTTATGAGTTTCCAGCTGGCGAAATTATTGGACACCTTACAAAACCCATTGCGAGCCAGCTTTCAAAGCCTACAGGGGGACGACTTTAATATCACCACACGGGGTGGTTACCCCCTGTTCGATAATATTCCTGCTATTTTTTCTGCAACCCCGGTAATTGCCCGCACGGCAACTTACATTTATGCCTGCACCGAGTGGGTGGACGATGCTTTCCGTGGGCGCGAACCGAGCCACGATATTTATTCACGTTTACTCAACCCCACTTCCATTTCCCTGGCCAATGCTATTGTGGATTTGGAATGCGGACCTGAAGCCAGTGAGTATATGGCCTGGAATTTTAATTCCGGTATGGCTGCAATCGATGCACTCCTGTCAAATCAATTGCGCCACGGGGATATTTTAATTGTTTCCAGGAATATCTATGGCGGCACTCACCAGCTGTTACAGGATTTCTACGCCCGCAAAGATAAACTGTCTATCAATCTGGCCTGGTTTGATGGCACTACCGGTGAGGAGTTCGAAAAGCTACTGGCCGATACCCAGCAAGCATACGCAGACGCAATCAGTGCCGGAGCAAAAATACACGTCTATATTGAGTCTCCATGCAATCCTCACGGGATCATGCTGGATGTACCGGCTATTTGTAAAACCGCTCACCGGGAAAATATCCTGGTAAGCCTGGATGCCACTCTGGCAACCCCCTTCCTATATCAGCCACTGCGCCGCAAAGATAGGGAAGAGAGACCGGATTTTGTTGTTCACTCCTACACCAAGGATATCGGCGGCACCGGTGCCGCCACTGCCGGTGTGGTTATCGGCGAAAACCACCGCATGTTTATCCCTAAAGGCGACAGCGCAAAAGGCCTTAATTGGGATCAGTGCATGTTCTGGGATGTTTATTACATCAAGGGGGCTTTCCTGGATGCAGACAAGGCCTGGGAAGTGCATTGCGGTATGCGCACCCTGGAAATGCGTATGCTCACCAAGTGTATTAATACTTTGAGCCTCAGCCATTTTTTCGCCAGTCATAGCAAGATTCGTGTCAACAGCCATGCAGTGGAAACCCACCCCAATTCCGGGCTGCGAGAATCGCTGATGCGCTACCAGTTCCCCACACCATTATTCAGCATCGACATGGAAGCTGCGCAAATTCCCACCGAAGCCTTTAAAAGTTTCTTTGACGCGCTGGAGCCCGCTTTCGGGCAGATGGTGAGCTTGGGCCAGACAAATACCATGGTGCTCTGCCCTGCCCTGACATCTCACTCAGAGCTATCACCTGAAGCGATGGAAGCGGCGGGTATATTCCCAACCACCATCCGAATTTCTGTTGGGGATGAAAATATGGCGCAGATGGCCGCCCATGTGATCAACTGCGCGCGCCTGCATCTCGATCCAGTTAGCCCTGGTTTTAGTGAGGGCTTTATCGCCCCGGAAGAAGCCGACAAACTCTTCAGTCGCTTTTATCTCGAGTCGCACCAGAAAGTGATAGAGACACAGCCAAAAATTGTAGACTATCTCTAACCATCCAAAACAAACCCATCACTGGTAGATAGCGCCGGTGATGGGCGCTTGTTGCACTATCCTATATCCCGTAGTATCACGCTTCCTGTCCACAATTTAATCAATTCAAAATGCCGAAACTTTCCACGTGGCTCTTCGCCTGGATTCTGTGCTGCTTATCCACTGTTGCAATGGCGCAAGGCTATGAAAAGCTCTACAGTGATTATCGCGGCAGCCTCTATCAAATTCGACTTATCGAAAAATCCTCCAATTCAAAAGCCGGCCTGGGGTCAGGCTTTCAAATCTCTCCCGATGGATTGATCGCCACCAATTACCACGTAGTGGCTCAAGCGGTTAGCGAGCCGGACGAATATTCCCTGGAATATCTTGCAGTTAATGGCACCCGGGGAAAATTAACACTACTGGATATTGATGTAGTCAATGACCTGGCGCTGCTGCGCCAGGAGAAACCGGGAGACGAATACCTGGAATTGGCGACAGACACTCCCAAAAAAGGGGAAACCATTGTCTCCCTGGGCAACCCATTGGACCTGGGCATGACCTTGATTCCCGGGACCTATAACGGTATTGCCGGCGGTAGCTTCTACGATCGTATTCACTTTGCCGGATCTATTAATCCGGGAATGAGCGGCGGGCCAGCGATCAATACCCAAGGGCAGGTAGTGGGCATTAATGTGGCGACTGCAGGCAACCAGGTTAGCTTCCTCGTGCCAGTGGATAAGCTGTCGTCACTTTTAAAACACTACCGCTCTGAAGGCGGCACTCTCAACCTGAAGCAAGTAACTTATCAACAGCTTTTGGATAACCAGCAAAAAATTATCGACTCAATACTGAGGGCCGACTGGCAGCGTCGCGCCCTCGGTGAGGCACAGGTTGTCGGTGAAATAATTCCAGCCATTAAATGCTGGGGAAACACCCAAGAGAGCGAAACTAACCCGATCAAGCGAATTGATAAAGGCTGCACAGGACAAGATGTTATTTTCCTGTCCGACGACTTCAACACCGGGCGGGTAGAGTACGAATTTTTCTGGCTGCAGGCCGAGGATCTTCTGCCCGCGCGCTTTTATGCCGAGTACGAAGGGCAGATGGACTCCTTTTACCCAGGCAATAGCGCTGGAGAAGAAGATGTAACCAATTTTCGCTGCCAGCAAGGATTTACCTCTCAGGAGCGCGGCAATGAAACCTCGGTGTCGAAGCCGGATCGCAATCGCGACCCCCTGATCGCGCGCACCAGCTACTGTGTCAGGCGCTACAAGGACTTTCCTGACCTCTACGATATTTTCTTCCTGAGCCTAAGTGTGGATCAGAAAAATCGCGCACTGGTCAGCCACTTTACCTTGTCCGGCTTTACCCAGGAGTCCGCCGACGCCTTTACCCAGAAGTTTACGAGCGAGATCCAATGGCCCTGATTATTGAAGAACTCAATCGCGCCCACCGGGTGCAGCTGCGCTACCGAATGGACGGGGATAAATTTACCCTGGGCCGCGCTTACGACAACGATGCAATTCTGGAGGACATCCACTCCGATGCCCACCATGCCGAAATCAAGCGGGGAGAGGACGGCCAGTACGTCTTACACGACCTCAATTCGATCAACGGCTGCCAGCTTTTGGGAAACCTGAAAGACAAATCCGTTAAACCCGATACCATCGCTCAACACAGGATTTCCTCCGGTGACTTGCTGCAGTGTGGGAAGTCACGCTTCCGGGTTTTCCATACGGATGACCCGGTACCTGAAGCTACCCCTCTCCATTCACTGGAAAATCTGTTTTCCAGCTTGTCCCACCCCCTGGGAGCAATACTGCTGCTGTTGTGTTTTGGCTTCGCCAGCGTACTGATGAGCTACCTCGGTTACGCCCGAAACTATCAATGGACTATTGCCGTCAACATTCTTGCCACGGCCATTATTGGCATGGTGATTTACGCCGGAGTCTGGGCATTTATCGGCAGAGTAGTCAGGCATGAAACGCACTTTTTCACCCATCTATCCATCGCCGCCATAGGTGCACTTACTTACACCTTTTGGGAATGGCTGAGGGGGCTGATCAATTTCAATTTTGCCATCGGCACCACTATTCAGGTCCTGGACTTCCTGGTTCTCGCCATCATATTACCGGCAATGCTCTGGTCCGCCTGCTATCTGGCCACCAACCTCGCCAGGGGCTGGCGCTGGACAGTGGCACTGACACTGCCACTGGCATTCCTCGGCCTGGGCTTAGCTGAAAGCGTTAACAATATGGACGAATTCAGCGAGGTTCCGCCGATATCCACAGAGTTGAAATACGATAATATGCTGTTCCGCAACCCTGTTCCCATGCAGGAATTTATTGGAAATTCGGCCGACCTGTTTGATATCCCCATTAAGAAAAAAGAAACTAAAGAAGGCGCTGAAGGCTCCTCCAGCGACAATCAAAGTAGTACCGCAGAGGTAGAATCATGAGCAAGATTTATTGGAGCCCAGGGCTCGACCAGCTGGAACCCTATACCCCCGGGGAGCAGCCCAAGAGTGAAACCCTGATAAAGCTCAATACCAATGAGAACCCCTACCCTGCCTCTCCCGAAGCTTTAAAGCTCTTGGAGCAACACGACTTTGCCGATGCATTGCGCCGCTATCCCGACCCGGAGTCCTGTGAATTGCGCCGCGCTATTGCCGATAAGCACAATCTCTCTGCTGAGCAAGTATTTGTGGGCAATGGCTCCGATGAAGTGCTGGCTCTGAGTTTTTACAGTTTTTTCCGCCGCAGCGAGCCCCTGCTATTTCCGGATATCACCTACAGTTTCTACCCGGTTTATTGCCAGCTCTTCAATATCAAAAGCCGCACTGTTCCCCTGCACAGTGATTTCTCTATCCAGCTTGAGGACTATGCCGCTCCTGCAGCCGGTGTAATTATTCCCAACCCCAATGCACCCACGGGACGGTACCTGCCGCTAGAGCAGATTGAGCAGCTATTGCGCTCACAGCCTGAGAGAGTGGTGGTTATTGATGAGGCCTATATCGATTTTGGCGGCCAGAGCGCAGCAACACTCATCGATCGCTACCCCAACCTGTTGGTGATACACACACTGTCAAAGTCCTATGCCCTCGCAGGGCTTCGCCTCGGCTTTGCCATGGGGCAGAAGCACCTGATTGAAGGACTGCTAAGGGCCAAGAACTCCTTTAACTCCTACCCCATTGATGCCATTGCCCAGCGTGTGGCCACCGCAGCGATCCGCGATACCGCTTGGCACAGCGACAATTGCGGCAAGGTCATCGCCACCCGCGAGCGCTGTGAGCGGGCGCTTACAGACCTGGGGTTCGAAGTGATTCCCTCCCAAGCCAATTTCCTTCTGGCCAAACCACCGGAACCCGGCGCAGAAGCCCTGTACTTGGCACTGCGGGAGCGTAATATTCTCGTACGCTACTTCAACAAGCCCCGGATCAGTGAGTACTTGCGTATCTCTATTGGCACCGATGAGGAAATGGAGCAGCTGATACGGAACTGCAAAGAGATACTTGCGTCACAGAGCTAGCACTCTGTCTGTCTATACTCGTCGGGCGCCACTTGAGGTGGCCCGACAACTGTGACTTATTGGTATCCAGGGACCTATGCACCCGAAAGCTCAAAATTCAGTATCCACTACCGAGGCCGTTAGCCCCTTTAAAGCGGGATTTTTACGGCAAATAACCCACACCCTGATTCTCGCCTCGGCCCTGGCGAGCGGCGCCGCAAGTGCCAACGACTGGGGTAAGGTCGAAGGGCCCAGTGCACAGACACCATCGAGTATTGGCACCTACACCAATGGCTGCCTGAGTGGCGGGGAGACCCTGCCATTGAGGGGAGAGGGCTATCAGTTGGTGAGGACTGGCCGCGATCGACATTTTGCCCACCCCCAGACCATTAACTTCCTGAAGCAGTTTTCCCAGAGCGTGGCGCAGAAAGATCTGGGCAGAATCCAGATCGGTGACATGTCTATGGCTCGAGGGGGCCCTTTCGGCAGTGGTGGGCACAACAGCCACCAAACCGGCCTGGACGTAGACATCTGGTATTCCCAGGATCGGCGGGCCGCAGAGCGTCCCCTCACCCCGTGGGAGCGTGATAATATCTCTGCTGTTGCCTTGGCTGATGAGCGCAAACACCGGCTAATCCCTGAAAATTGGGACAACCGGGTTCCCAAAATCCTGCGCTTGGCCGCAGAGGACCAGCGGGTCGAACGAATTTTTGTACACCCGACCATCAAGCGCCATCTGTGCGAAATATCCGGCGAAGATAACGAGTGGCTGCGCAAAGTGCGCCCCTGGTGGGGGCACAATTACCATTTTCATGTGCGCCTGGCGTGCCCAGAGGGAAGCACCAACTGTAAGCCCCAGGCACCAGTGACCACTGCAGCCTGTGGCAGTGACCTGGATTGGTGGTTTAGCGATGACTTCTATGCAATTCTCAATGGCACTAAACCCCAGCCGAAACAGAAAAAGCCGAAACCAAAGACCTTGCCCCAACAGTGCGAACAGGTATTAACCGCACCTTCGGCAGGCACTACGACGGAATAATTTTATGATTAACACCTTGCTTATCTGCGGCGGTGGCGGCAGCGAGCACGACGTATCCCTCAGAACTGCTGATTTTATCGAGGACAAGTTGTCAGCGGCAGAGGACATCGCCCTATTGCGGGTGGAAATGGATAGCAGTGGCTGCCTTACCGACAGCCAGGGCCGGGTTTACCATATCTTTTACGATCGGAAAATTCGCGATGAAGAAGGTAACTCCTGGGATGTGGACTACGTAATTCCTGCAATTCACGGCTACCCGGGAGAAACCGGCGATTTGCAGTCGCAACTGGATATGTTCGGCATCCCCTATTTTGGCTCTGCACCTGAACCCAGCAAAATCTGCTTTAACAAAATTAAAACCAAGATGTGGCTCAGTGCCCTGGGTATTGAAAACACACCTTACGAGTTTTTGCACAGCACTGAAGTCGAGGAATTACAAAAAGCTCACGATGCCCTGGAGAACTGGGGTGAGGTATTTGTAAAAGCCTCCAATCAGGGATCTTCCGTAGGTTGCTTTAAGGTCCGTGACAAAGAGGAGTTAGAGGCCGCGATCGAGGACGCCTTTAAGCTCTCCCCTTATGTGCTGATAGAAAAAGCATTGAAAGCCAGAGAGCTGGAAGTTGCGGTTTACCACTACAACGATGATGTCATCGCAACCCGCCCGGGAGAAGTACGCGCCCCAACAGATACTTTTTACACTTATAAAGAAAAGTATGCCGAGGGCAGCCGCGCGGTCACCTTTATCGAAGCTGCTGATCTTCACGAAGAACAGCTTCAATGGATAGCCGAAGTATCCCTGCGCACTTTTAAAGCCCTAAAGCTGAAGGATTTGTCCCGCATAGACTTTTTCCTGACAGAGACCGGCGAACTCTACCTCAATGAGGTCAATACTTTTCCCGGTATGACACCTAACTCCATGTTCCCCAAAATGATGGAAAACCACGGACACAATTTCACCGAATACCTGGCCGGCCTGATCCGCTCTGCGGTATCTTCACCTAACGACAAGACATAATTAAAAGGGGCCTGTTGGCCCCTTTTCTTTTTTGCTCATTTCGATCCTACGGTCTAGTGCAACAACCACCCCTGTTGACGCCGCCGTGAAAACTGACCGCGCAGAAACTCCATCTGATCGCCTCGAATCCGCTCACTGTTAATCAAGGCTAGGTATTCGGCTGCATTGGGACAGAAGGGCAAGGCCAACAGCTCCATGTCGATATTTTCCAATAGTTGATTGCCCTTATGCTGGTTACAGCGCCTGCAGGCCGCGACCACATTTTCCCAGGAATCAACTCCGCCTTTGGAAACAGGAATAACATGGTCCCGTGTCAAATCCACACTTTTAAAGAAATTACCGCAATAAAGACAAGTATGGGAATCGCGAAAAAACAGTGCTCGATTTGTTAGAGGTGGGCGCCGGCGCGGACGGGCCATACGTGCACCGCCACAGGCGATAATAGCGGCCAGATCGAGGCTGGAACGATCGCCATTGCGATTAAAGCCTCCTCTCACCCGCTGGACAACACCTCCCAGCGACCATGTAACCAGCTCCCGCACGTACAGACAGGATGCCTCTTGCCAACTCAGCCACTCCAGCGGTTGTCCCGCCAGATTTAAACGCAATATTCTCGCGTGCATAACCTCGCCTCCCCACAGTCGAATAGAACAAGGCAGCCCCGGAACTGTTTCCGTGTAATCACAATGGTTTTTATAAAGAAGAAAAAAGAAGTTTTGGAGTGACAGATCGAAGGGACTGGATGACGATGACAGAGGCTGGCGCAATTCGCAGCATTAGAAAAAACTGCCACCTTCGAAAGTAAAAGCTTGCTCCCAGACAAGATGGAGGAGTCTGAAAGCTTTTTTACCAACGAAAATACAGATGCCCACAGGCGTAGTTTTGCCTTGGGTAATACGGGCACTTCTGCTGGTAGATTACTGAATGCGCCACCCTCCGCCGGCCCATGGGTAATTTGGCCGGCCTATCAACATTAAAGCGGATAACTATTACAAATTCCAGACAGCGACATACCGCTGATGGAATAACAGCAAATTACAGAAGAAAGGTGTAAATTGTGGAAGCGTTGCAGGCAGGTTAAAGCAGAATGTAAAACACCGCCCAGGCAATCCGGCCCGGGCGGTGCGTCTCACAGGATGGTGCCCATATCCCTAGGGCGAGCGGCGCAATCCATTTATCCATTGCCGCAGTAGTGCAGTCCCTTTCGCGTCCTTGCAAGTTAATTATGGACATCAAGGGAGAAAAAAGTAGGGGAAATCTGCTGAATTTTGTGTAAGAGATATCTCACAAACTGAGTTACCTGTTACAAAAGGGAGGGAAGACAGGAAATTAATCCCGTGTTAACTATAGGGGTAAATAGATAAGCGCGGCAACTATAAACATCTTTATTTCAAGTTCAATCGATACCATGAAGAAAACGTTGAAATATACGCTAATATTTTTTATCGCCCTCGGCGCGGTGCTTTCTACCGCCTTAGCCACCTTTAAATCCAGCGTCAGTGTGCCTTGGCGCCAACTGGTCGGTGGTGTCAAAACAACAGAAAAAGAAGTGACAGGCCGGCTGACCGCAGCAGATGGATACTCGGTCCAGTTATTCGCAGGGGATGTTCCCGGCGCACGCTGGCTCACAGTGACCCGCAATGGAGACATCATCGTCTCTCAGCCCAAACATGGCAAAGTTTCACTTTTATTACAAGATAAAGACGGCGACGGCCGCAGTGACGGGCAGAAGACCCTAATTGATAATCTTCAACGGCCCCACGGATTATTGCTACACGACGGCTGGTTATATATTGCCGAAAGCGACGCAGTTGGACGGGTTCCCTTTGATCATTCCGACGGGCGACTCGCTGGGCGCTACCAGAGAATTATTGAAAATCTTGAGGACGATGGACACTGGACAAAAACTATTGATATAAGTCCCGATGGATGGCTTTTTCTCAGCAGTGGTTCCAGCTGCAACGTTTGTATTGAAAAGGATCCTCGCCGCGCAACCATCATAAAAATGAAACCAAATGGACATAATTTTGAAGTATACGCCACCGGCCTGCGTAATAGTGTGGGGTTCGATTGGTCTCCAAAAGATGGCGGACTTTACGCAACAGATAATGGCCGCGATTGGCTCGGCGACAACCTACCGCCAGATGAGCTCAACCTGATTCGCAAAGACCAATTCTACGGATGGCCCTACGCCTACGGTGACCGGGTTCCCGATCCGGATCTTGGGGTGGATGCAAGCCCTGAAATCCTGCAAAAGATTGCCGACTCAATTCCCCCCGTTTACGAATTGCGCGCTCACAACGCGCCGCTCGGGATTAAATTTTTGCGCAGTGTGGAACAGCCTAAGGATTATCGCCATGCAGCGCTGGTCGCCCTGCACGGCTCGTGGAACCGCAGCGTGAAAGATGGCTATAAAGTTGTCTCCCTACACTGGAGTGACGACGGGGAAATTCAACAGAGGGATTTCCTGTGGGGATTTCTCAGTAATGACCGCCAAACGGTTTACGGCCGCCCTGTCGCCATCGCCGAGGATAAACTGGGCAACATCTATATTTCCGATGACTACGCCGGTGCAGTTTATCGTGTGAGCCAAGGGAGCCCTCGCCAAGCTGTATTGACAACACAGCAGCCACAACTGCAAAAAACATCCACGGCCAACGCGCTTTCAATAGATGCCGAGGTGGTGCAACTGGGCGCGCAGCTCTATCGGTCTAACGATTGTGCCCACTGCCATCAGGCCCAGTTTCCCCTGCGCAACCTGTCCGCTAAATACACAGCGCAGACCCTGGCTGACTACTTCGATGCCCCAACACCACCAATGCCTAATTACAACTTTACGGCGGTGCAGAAAAAAGCCCTGGCGCACTATCTTTTATCCCGGGAGTCGAGCCTCTAGGAATTGCACGCCTAAACGACACTGAGAAGAGGCTCCCGGATGAGGGGGCCATGGAATTGACCCCCGCAGCGCCAGCCGCTAAGGTTGCCCCGCAATTAAGAGGCGATGCTATGGCGGCAAAGAAAAAAACAGCAACTTTTGAAGAGAGTCTCGAGGCGTTGGAACAGCTGGTTGAGCGACTCGAAGGCGGAGATCTCCCATTGGAGGAGGCTCTCGCTGATTTCGAAAAGGGAGTGAAACTCACCCGGGAGTGCCAACAGAAGCTTGCCAAAGCCGAGCAGAAAGTGAAGCTGTTAATTGAAGAGAGCGGCAATATCCGCGAGCTCCCCTTTGATGCCGACGACAACTCCGGGGACCCAGTTTAAGTGAGTTCCGCAAACCTGCCAGAGGAGCTGAAAGCCTTTCTACAGGCCTCCTCCACACGCGTCGAAAGCCGAATCCAGCAGGCGCTCAACACCCCGATCGACGGCTCAGAAAAGCTGTTCGAAGCAATGCGCTATGCCGCACTGGGCCCCGGCAAACGCCTGCGCCCCGCTCTCATCTACGCTTGTGCCCAGGTTTTTCGGGGTGTCGATTTTGACCTGGCCTATTGCGATAGCACAGCGGCGGCCCTGGAGTGCATTCACGCCTACTCCCTGGTCCACGACGACCTGCCGGCAATGGATGACGACGACCTTCGTCGAGGTCGCCCCACCTGTCATATCGCCTTTGACGAAGCCACAGCCATTCTCGCCGGCGACGCACTGCAAACCCAGGCTTTCGAGTTGCTTCTCGCAGAACCGCTCGCGCCTCAATTGCAGTTACAGTTAATGCGTGAGCTCGCCACTGCGGCGGGGGCCCGAGGTATGGTCGCCGGCCAGGCTATCGACCTGGACTCCGTTGACCAAACCCTGACCCTGGATCAGCTGGAGCCCATGCACCGCCTGAAGACCGGGGCTCTGATTTGTGCCAGCGCACGTATGGGCGCACTGCTGGGGGGTGCCAGCGAGAGGGAGCTGGAGGTTATTACCGGCTACGCCCAAGCTATTGGCCTGGCATTTCAGGTTCAGGACGATATTCTCGATATCACTGCTGAAACCGCGGTTCTGGGCAAAACCCAGGGCGCCGATGCCCTGCGCAACAAACCCACTTATGTCTCTCTGCTCGGCGTCGACGGCGCCCGGGACAAGCTGGCAAAACTGCACGCCCAGGCCTCCCAGGCACTGCAAAGTCTCGATGGCGATACCCTGCTACTGCAGCAGCTCGCAGACTATATCGTGCAGCGCGGACACTAAGTCACAGCCTTGCCTGTGGGGTTTGGGATGCAATATGCCCGCCACGGGCATACAATCCCCCTCAATATCACCATCTGTTGCAACTGATACATTTGATGCTCGAAGAAATTCCACGCACACGCCCGCAGACACCGCTACTCGACTCGATCGACGACCCGGCGCAGCTGCGCGCCCTCGATGAACGCCAATTGCCGGAACTCGCCAGCCAATTGCGTGAGTACCTGCTGTATTGTGTCGGCCAGACCGGCGGGCACTTTGGTGCCGGTCTCGGTGTGGTGGAACTGACCATCGCCCTGCATTACATATTCAATACCCCGGAGGACCGGCTGGTTTGGGATGTGGGCCACCAGACCTACCCCCATAAAATCCTCACCGGTCGCCGCGAACAGATGCTGTCCATGCGCCAGCAAGGGGGCCTGTCCGGCTTCCCCAAACGCAGTGAGAGCCCCTACGATACCTTTGGAGTCGGCCACTCCAGCACTTCGATCAGCGCCGCCCTGGGTATGGCCCTGGGCTCCCCTGACGATCGCAAGGTAGTGGCGGTGATTGGCGATGGCGCCATGACGGCGGGAATGGCTTTCGAAGCCCTGAACCACGCCTCCCATACCGGCAAGGACATGTTGGTTGTTCTCAATGACAACAGTATGTCTATCTCAAAAAATGTCGGCGGCCTGGCTACCTATTTCGCCAAAATCCTGGCCAGTAAAACCTACCTGAACATGCGCGAGGGCAGCCGTAAGATACTGTCTGCCATCCCCAAAGCCTGGCAATTGGCGCGACGCACCGAAGAGCATGTCAAAGGTATGATCACGCCGGGCACCCTGTTCGAAGAACTGGGCTTTAACTACGTGGGTCCCCTGGATGGCCACAACATGCACGACCTGGTCCACACCCTGCGCAACTTGCGCAGCCAGCCGGGCCCGCAACTCCTGCATATTGCCACCACCAAGGGCAAAGGCTTCGGCCCCGCTGAAGAAGACCCGGTGGGCTACCACGCGCTGAACAAGCTGGAGCCGGAAGCCAAGGTGCAAGTGGCCGTACCCGGCAAGAAGAAACTGCCCAAGTACCAGGATATTTTTGGCCAGTGGCTGTGCGATGCCGCAGAACAGGACGAGCGCCTGGTCGCTATTACCCCGGCCATGTGTGAGGGCTCCGGTATGGTGGAGTTCTCCAAGCGCTTCCCGGACCGCTTCCACGACGTAGCCATTGCCGAACAGCACGCCGTCACTCTCGCTGCGGGCCTCGCCTGTGAAGACCAGAAGCCGGTAGTTGCTATATATTCGACATTTTTACAGCGCGGCTACGACCAAATGGTGCACGATGTGGCAATCCAAAACCTGGATGTCACTTTCGCCATCGACCGCGCCGGCCTGGTTGGGGAAGACGGCCCCACGCACGCGGGTAGTTTTGACCTCACATTTATGCGCTGCCTGCCCTACCTGGCTATCGCCGCGCCCAGTGACGAAAACGAATGCCGCCAGCTGCTCTATACCGCCTACAAACACAGCGGCCCCACTGCTGTGCGCTATCCGCGCGGAACCGGTATGGGTACCGCCATCAACAAGGAAATGACAGAGCTACCGATCGGCAAGGGGCGCTTGTTGCGCCAGGGCAGTGGTGTAGCCATCCTCAGCTTCGGAACCTTACTCGGCCCCGCTATGGCCGCTGCAGAGCAGCTGGGGGCCTCCGTAGCCGATATGCGCTGGGTAAAACCCCTGGACGAGACAATGATCGATGAACTTGCCGAGAGTCACCAACTCTTAGTTACCATCGAAGAGAACACCATTGCTGGTGGTGCTGGCAGTGCCGTACTCGAATACCTCAATAGCACTGCGCGGTCGGTACCGGTGTTGCAACTGGGGCTTCCAGATCAAATTATTGAGCACGGCAAGCACAAAGACCTGCTGGCGGCCATCGGCCTCAATGCCTCCGGTATTGAGGAACAGATTCGCAGGCGCTTGCAACTGATCAATCACCAGGAGTTTGGCAGTCGCACAGCGGCAGCCAACTGACCCAGCCCGCCTTTGGCAGCCAGCTAATGCGGCTGGCTGCTCTTCAAATGCCCGGCAATAAATTGCCGGCAGTGGTAACAAACCACCCATTGACTAAATCCGGCCACTATTGGGGCCACACGTTTTCACTTGAGGGGATTATGTCGTTTATCAGAAAAGCCCTATTTACATCCCTGGGACTTGTTGTGAGCCTCAATGCCTCAGCGATGGACCAGGACACCTTCCGAAAAGCTTACAAATCCCTTCCTGAGAGCAGCGCCTCCGAGCGCCTCATTGCCCTGCAGGATTTACGCTATCGCTGGATCATGGAGAGTTATCCCAGCCAGGCAACCTACGAGGGCTATCCCGGGCAAAATCATCGCTGGGTGGATAACTCTCTTAAGTCTGTGGAACTGCGTCAAAAGCAGACCAGAATCCTTTTAGGGGCTGCACGTAATATCGATCAAAGCGATCTGCCAGCCGAACAGCAATTGGATTACCAGCTGCTCTACCAGGACTTGTTGGGAGAAGTGAAAGGCTTCCAGTTCCCGGACCACCTGCAACCGCTTACCCATATGAGCGGCATCCAACGCAGTATACCGGAAGTGATCAACAGCATGCCCAAGCGCACTGCAACCGATTATGAGACGATAATCAGCCGTCTGGAAAGGTTGCCAATTCTGATTGAACAAACCCAGGGGCTGATGCGCCGGGGCCTGCGCAAAGGAGTCACACCACCACAAATCACCCTGCGCGACCTACCGCGTCAAATACGCGCACTGGTACCTGCCGCGCCGGAGCATAGTCCATTGCTGACTGCATTTAATCAAATGCCTGAGGCCATTCCAGCAACTAAGCGGAAAAGCCTGCAGCAACGCGCCTATGCCATTTACAGCAAACAACTGGTACCGGCCTGGCAGGGTATGGCTGAATTTGTTGAGCGCAAATATATTCCCGAGGCCCAGATAGATACCGCTTTAACCAGCCGCCCTGATGGTCTGCGCTGGTACGCCCATAAAGTGGAAGAGAATACCACCACCGACCTCAGCCCCGAGGAGATCCACCGCATTGGGCTTGCGGAAGTGAAGCGAATTCGCGGGGAGATGGATAGAGTTATCCAGAAGACAGGCTTCCAGGGAGACTTCAAAGCATTCACCGAGTTTCTGCGTACCGACCCGCGCTTTTACCACACCAGCCGGGAGGGGTTACTGCGGGATTACCGCGATATTGCCAAGCGCATTGATGCAGAGCTGCCCGCTCTGTTCGGCACCTTGCCACGCCTGCCCTATGGCGTGAAACCTATACCCAGTTATTCAGAACAATCCCAAACCACAGCTTATTATCTGCCCGGCTCCAACGAAGCTGGCCGTGCAGGTATCTTCTTTGCCAATACCTACAACCTGCCCAGCCGCCCAAAATGGGAAATGGAGGCGCTCACAGTGCACGAGGCGATGCCGGGTCACCACCTGCAAATTGCCTTGGCACAAGAGCAAACTGATATTCACCCACTGCGCCGTATGGCTCTCTATACCGCATTTGTAGAGGGTTGGGGCCTTTACTCCGAAAGTCTCGGTTACGACCTGGGCCTGTATAAAAACCCCTACAGCGAATTCGGTGCACTCTCTTACGATATGTGGCGTGCAGTGCGTTTGGTTGTGGACACCGGTATGCATCAGCTGGGCTGGAGCCGCGAGGAAGCGATCGAATACTTTATGGAAAACAGTGCCAAACCGCTCCACGATGTAACCGTCGAGATAGACCGCTACTTAATTTGGCCCGGCCAGGCCCTGGCCTACAAGCTAGGGCAGCTCAAAATTAAAGAGCTGCGCAAAGAGGCGGAGGAAACCCTGGATAGCAATTTCGACATTCGCAGTTTCCATGACGCTCTGTTGGGATCTGGAGCACTGCCACTGAATATTCTTGAAGAGCGCATGGACAACTGGCTGGAAAGCCAGGCCTCTGTATCTGTTCACATCGACATGCAGCAAGCTGAACAACCCGCCACCAGCTAACGATTTTTTGCGGCAGGGATTGCCTGCCCGCCTATTTATTCTCAATTTTCACCTACCTTTTGCAATGGAACACTGATCCATTGCAAAAGGGTTTTCTATCGGTGAACACTCACTACGACCTCGCCGTAATTGGGGGTGGCAATGCCGCTCTGTGCGCAGCGATAACTGCTGCCGAACTTGGGGCCAAGGTGATTATCCTGGAAACTGCCCCCAAGCCCTATCGAGGCGGCAATTCCCGCCACACCAGGGATATACGCTGTATGCACCGAGGCCCCCTGGGTCCACTGGAAGGTGATTACAGTGAAGACGAGTACTATGAAGACCTGCTAAAAGTTACCGGGGGTAAAACCAATGAGCAGTTAGCTCGGCTGGTTATACGCTCATCAGAAAAAGCGCTTCCCTGGATGCAAAAGCACGGCGTTCATTTCCAGCCGCCTCTGTCCGGCACACTATCCCTCACGCGCACAAATGCTTTTTTCCTTGGCGGCGGTAAGTCCCTGGTTAACGCCTATTACCGAACTGCAGGCAAATTAGGTGTTGATGTGCTGTATCGGGCACACGTTAAGCACCTGCAGCTAGAGGGCAATCATATTACTCGTGTCGACTATGTTTACGAGGGACAGCAATACCAAATTGAACCCAGGTCAGTTGTAGCAGCCTCCGGCGGATTCGAAGCCAATCTTGAGTGGTTGGAAAAAGCCTGGGGCCCAGCTGCTGAAAATTTCCTGATACGCGGAACACCTTATAACCGGGGTGTGGTCTTGGAAGATTTACTGGAGCAAGGCGTGCAGTCCGTCGGAGATCCCACCCAGTGCCATGCAGTGGCAATTGACGGGCGAGCGCCGAAGTTTGATGGGGGCATAGTAACCCGCCTGGATTGTGTCCCCTTTTCCATCGTCGTTAACAAGGATGCCCAGCGCTTTTATGACGAGGGAGAAGATATTTGGCCCAAACGCTATGCCATCTGGGGCCGCCTTGTCGCACAACAGCCAGACCAGGTGGCTTTTGCAATTATCGACTCCAAGTCTTTAAAAATGTTTATGCCGTCAGCATTCCCTCCTACCGAGGCGAATACCTTGGAGGAACTCGCGGAAAAAACCGGTTTACCCTCTGAAAAACTGATCGATACCATAGCAACCTTCAATGCTGCTTGTGGCAGTAGTGACGCTTTTCACCCCACCGAGCTGGATAGTGTCGCCACTACCGGCCTGACACCAGAAAAAACTAATTGGGCCCGCCCCATCAGCGAGCCACCATTTTACTGCTATAGCTTGCGCACCGGGGTTACCTTCACTTATCTGGCGCTCAAGATTGATGAGAATGCCCAGTGCAGCACTGCCACAGGGCCGGTAAAAAACTTGTGGGCTGCAGGGGAAACCATGGCCGGGTCAATCCTTAGTCAGGGATATTTGGCTGGGTTGGGTATGATGATCGGCACCGTTTTTGGGCGTATTGCTGGAAGGGAAGCCGCTAACTATGCAAATGGATAATTTGGAAGAGGCACGGCGGCAAGCAGAAATCTGTAATGCCTGTCGCTATTGCGAGGGCTACTGCGCCGTTTTTCCAGCACTTCAACTACACCGCTCTTTCTCAGAGGGAACCATCACCCAGTTGGCCAATCTCTGCCACAACTGCCGAGGTTGTTACTACGCCTGCCAGTATACCGATCCCCACGAATTCAATATTAATATTCCCCAAGTCATGGCCGAAGCGCGACAGAAAAGCTGGGAAACTTTTGCCTGGCCGGGAGGTATTGCTAGAATGTTCCAAAAACGCGGCAGTCTGATCGCCCTGGCTACTATCATCGGATTTGCCATCATCTTTTATGTAATAAGAGTATTGAAACCCAGTGGTGGTGAGGGCTTCTACGCAATTGTTTCTCACGCCACTATGACCAGTATTTTTTTACCGGCCTTTCTTTATCCGCTGTTTAGCCTGGGGATAAGTTTACGTCGCTACTGGAGGAAAGTCGGCGGGGAAAAAATTACCTGGGGTCAATTTAGAAGTGCATTAATTTCAGCAGGAAAACTAAAGAATCTATCCGGGGGCCACGGAGATGGATGTAACTTCGAAGAGGAAGACCGATTCAGCAACCAGCGACGATACGCACACCAAGCTGTTCTATACGGCTTTTTATTGTGCTTTGCAGCCACCTGTTCGGGCACAGTAATGTATTACTTTCTGAACATGCCAGGGCCATACTCGATTTTTTCTGTACCCAAATTACTTGGTATCCCCGGTGGATTACTCATATTAGTGGGGTGTAGCAAGCTTATTCAGCTAAAGCTCAAGGCTGATCCAGAACTTGGCTCAGCAAGGGTTTGGAGCGGGGAGATGGGGTTTGTTGGCCTACTGTTATTCATCGCACTCAGCGGTCTATTACTTTTTTCCCTCGGGGGGACAGCCGCACTCCCCCTACTATTGGATTTACACTTGGGTGCAGTTCTCGCATTTTTTTTACTCACGCCCTACACTAAAATGGCTCATGGTTTTTATCGCATGGCAGCGTTGATTCGGGACGCTCAAATGAAATCCGAAAGCAAAAAGTAAGGCCTTATTACACTACCAATCAAAATTGATTCCAAAGTAAATTGAACGAGGCTCTCCAGGGAAATAGCGGCTACCACTAAAACTACTGTAATCCGCGCGCTCAGCATAGGCTTTATCGGTAATATTCAGTATTCGAGTAGAAATTTGATATTGTTTCCACTGCCAGGCCAAATGGAGGTTCAGTAAGTCATGTCCTGGATACCGATGAGCATTTTGAGGATCTGTAAAATAGCTACCCTGATGTAACCATTCAAGCTCCGCTGATACCAAAGAATTCGGAGACCAGTGAAGTCGATAATTACCAAAGGTCTTTGGCGCAGAATCTACAAGCTTTCCATCCAGTTCTACACCTTGCAACTCCCTTTGATCTGCATAGCGATGTTCTGCATAGCTGGTACTCACCTCTAGCCGTAAGCTTTCAGTAAATTCATAATCTACAGCCAACTCAACTCCCCAGTGCCGGGTTTTGCCATTGGACTGGTTAAAATAGTCGGCATCACGGAATATTACATTCTCCTTTTTCATCGTATAAGCCACCCACTCATATGACAAAGAGTCGCCTATTTTCCTCAGCCCTACTTCAAAGCTATTAATTTCCTCTGGATCCAGCTCTGCTACCGTCTGCTCTCGCTGTAATCGATATAACTCTGTCGCTTGGGGTACACGATAACCCTGGGCCAATTGAGTAAAGAGTTGTAGTTCATTACTTAACCATAATAGCGCTCCCAACTTGGGGGATATATTGTTAAAACTATCTTTTCGGTCATTTGGCCGACTAAACCGACAGCCTCCAAAGTCACAGGGTAATCCATTTTCATCTGTGCGCCCGGAAAGCATTTGATTGTCGTAGTCATAGTGTGCAGATTCAATCCTGACTCCACCAGTGACTTCTAATTGATCATTAACCTTCCAGGTTGCCGATGCATAGGGGGCGAGATTCCAGGCTACGACTTCATAATCGTAGTGCTTTCCCACTGGTATGGTTGCCTGCAGAAATTCAGAGCCCTCAGTAACACTCTCTTGGGCTTCCAGGAGATATCCTTTACTTAATTCAGTATCAATACCGGTTAGCAGATTAAGCTTTTCACCCAGTTCCAGATAATATCCGCTTCTTATCCCAACACTCTCCTGGCCATTTTCCTCCATTGGTTGCCCCGGTAAATAATGCTGCAGAAAACGCATGTCAGTTTTACGGAGGTAAGGAGCCAAATGTAATTGACTAGTTTGATTCACAGGTATATCAATCAGAGAGTAAAATCTGAGAGAATTGGCATCTCGAAACGCCTCTGGATTAGGGTTGATACGACTCAATCGACGATTGCGGTAAACTCCGTCACCCTCGAGGTAACCAGCCGTCTCCTGCTTTAAGCTTGTCGCTACTAGACGAGTTCGAACTCTGCTATCACCGACCTGGTGGGTATACTGGATGCTAGCCTTTTGCTGGTCCAATCCTGACTGATCCCTATATCCTCCATCAGTCATCAAATACAAATCTGCACTGATCACATCACCTTCACTACTGAGGCGATGATCTGCTGATACACCCAGTCGATAGTAATCGTGGGGCCCCGCTTCAGTATTGAGAGATCCATTCTTTCCTTCTACAGGATCGCGGCTGATAACATTGATCAATCCATGCATTGCATTAGAGCCATAGAGGGTACCAGCAGGCCCTCTAACAACTTCGACATGCCGAGCTGTCTCGCTGAAGGATTCAAATAACTCATTGATATTACAAAATCCATTTGCTCTCAGTGGAATCCCATCTTCTGCTGTCAACAAACCACCACAGGCTCCTGCACCAGTCAGTACTGGAGAACGTATGGCTGGCAGGTATTCCTGTCCATTCCCTCTTGCTAGATTTGCTCCAGGTACACTCACCAAGCTTTGTTGAATATGGGTATTACCACTTTTTCTGAGTACATCGTTATCTACAACAGAAATACTCTCCATCCGCTGTGAAATGTCCTGTTCATATCCACCCGCAGTCACAACGATAGTTTCAATCTGAGTTTCACTGCTATGTGAAAAACTGATCGGAAGCAGAGCCAGTGCAATATAACCCAAAGTGATCTTATTTATGATCCTCAAGTCCACATCCCTATTCTTTAAAAGATAGAATATCTTATGTTGTGACCAGATAATATCAGAAAATCATATTCATAATCCTTATAAATATTAGCTAGCTCTAGCTTCCTTACTAAATGGCGTAGAATTTAATATTTTACTTCTCGTTACTCTTTACGCAATAAAAAATGCAAGTAACAATCAGACAAAGAAACAAAAAAGATCAAAACTCTTAACAATTTTTACAGAGAGATTATCTTTCGAGTACAAGCACACTAAAGTATAAAAGTAAGTATATTCAGAGTTCTGCACTAGTCATAAAGAAGAATAGATTCTGTATAATTGTATATACTATCACTATAGAAAATTAGTTGGCGCTAAAGTAACCAATATAAACCTAAAACACTAAATCAGGATAGGTGCTAACAGCATAACCATATAAAAACAAAGAATTTATTAACGTGGTCAGGAGCTAGCTTCACAGAGTAGGGCTTAAATATTTTAGCCAGATCGAAGATCTGGCATCGTCGACATACTTAGATTTAAGCCTTCATATATACAGATAAAGATTTAAACAGGTCATGTCTCTCACTGTTTTCTACTCTATTCTAATCTCTTTCATAATAGGTATAACCTTGCATACTTGCATTGAAGGTCTTAATTATTTGCTGGCGTTCACGAGCACTAATACGCCCACTGCGAACAGCCGCTTCAACCTTATTACGAAAACGCGTCTTTACTTCATGCGGCTGATACTCGACATAACTTAAAACATCCTCAATAGTATCCCCATGAACCTCTTTCACAAACTCAAAGCTGGCATCTGAATTCAGTCTCACACTGACAACATTCGTATCACCAAATAAATTATGCAGATCACCTAGAGTTTCCTGATAAGCGCCCACTAGGAAAACACCGAGGTAATACTCCTCGCCGTGCTTTATTGAATGCAGAGGTAAGGTTTTTTCGACTTCCTGGTTGACTACGAATCGCTCAATTTTTCCATCACAATCACAGGTAATGTCGGCCAAGATAGCACGCCGACTTGGAGTCTCATTTAGTCGATGAATAGGCATAACAGGAAATAACTGATCAATAGCCCAGCTATCAGGTAAGGACTGAAATAAACTAAAATTACCATAATAGATATCAGCTAGTGAATCTGCCAAGCCTTCCAGATCTTCAGGTATTCGCTCCATTTCTGAAAGAGTCTCTTTTATACGATGCAAAACATTGTAATAAATTGTCTCTGATACAGAACGAACACGAAGATCTATTTGGCCACGCTTGAATAATTCGCGAACTTCGTCCCGATAAAACTGCGCATCATTGAAGCACTCTTGCAATCTTTGAGGCTTCAAATAAGTCAGAATTTCACGCATATTTTGAAGCAATTGATGCTCATCTTCCTCAGCTTCTTTTAGCTCTTCTGAGTCGAAACTTACAACATCAAGGATATTAAAGAGCAAAATTGATGTGTAGGCTACAGTAGCACGACCAGACTCCGTAACAATTATCGGGTGGGGTAAGTTCTTGCTATCTAATGTACTCTTAATAGTATCAATAATATCTTCGCAGTATTCCTCAAGTGAGTAATTGCGGCTTTGCCCGGTACTTGACTGTCTACCAGTGTAGTCAACTGCTAAACCACCACCTAAATCAATATACTTTAATGCCGCGCCCTCTTTACATAAATCGGAGTAATAGCGACAGGCTTCTAATACACCACCGCGGATATCACGGATATTCGGAATCTGAGAGCCCAAATGGCAATGTAGTAACTCAAGGCAATTGAGCATTTGATGCTCTTTTAAGTAATCAACCACATGTATAAGTTGGCTTGATGACAGTCCGAATACACTTCTCTCACCACTGGTAGCACTCCAATGCCCGCTCACTTGAGTCGTCATTTTAACGCGCACCCCAATATGAGGAAAAATATCTAACGCTTGACTTCGCTTTACAATAATCGGCAATTCGGTTAAGGTTTCAATAACAAAGATACATTTCAATCCAAGTTTTGTTGCCTCTAACCCCAATTCTATAAATTCTTGGTCCTTATAGCCATTACAAATAATTAGGCTATCAAGTTCTTCGATGGTGGATAAAGCTGCAATCATTTCAGCTTTACTACCAACTTCAAATCCATGTTGATAGCGAGAACCAAATTGAGCTACTTCATCGACAATTTGGGCCTGCTGGTTTACTTTAATTGGATAAACACCTTGGTATTTATTCTGGTAATCCAGTTTTTCGATTATCTGACGGAATGTTTCATTAAGTGAGCTAATACTTTTATCAAGAATATTCTCGACACGCAGCAAAATAGGCATGTGTAAACCGCGGTCCTGCATACCCTCTATAATTTGAATCAAGGGAACAGCGTCTGCCTCATCATCACTAGGATTTTTTATGACAACATTACCCTGTGAATCTATATCGAAATAACCATTGCCCCACTGGTTAACACCATAAATATTCCTTGCCTCAGCTATATTCCACTGAGTATTAACTTCACTCTTGAATTTATCTTTCTCTAACATCTTTTTACCATTAAGAATTCATTAGATTCCACTGAAGTGAACATTCCACACCTTGCGCAAATCGTAAGAAATGGGAATCAATGCAATCTATGATCTCTTTTAACTCCGCATCAGAGTTAGCACCACAACGCAAATCCAATTGATCTCCACTTCCGTTCATATCACAGAAACCCATATCAAACTCAATATAGCCGCTATCGCTGCTCCAGCGGGCATTAACTTTGTGAGCGAAGTGCTTACATAAACGCCTAATCATCCTCTCGCTGTCAATGTGAATTACCGTTGAAAAAGCTAAAAATTGGCTATCATGCTCAGCCTCAAATTTATTAATAGTGCTCATATCCCCACTTCTTAATTAAATCACTTTATGCCGAGCCAACTTTTAAACGAAAAGATGTATTCAGCAACTAACATATTTGGTAATGATAATCATTATCAAATATGTTAGTTGCTTTCATGGCCGAAAAAAACCACTTTTACAATTGTTACGGCAGCATAATAGCTAATAAAAACTGTCGATAATTAAAACGTTTTGAACTCAAAGACAGCTTTAAGCTTGCTAATGTTAAACAAGCCTGATTAGAATTTTAGAAAGGAGAAAATACTTGAATAATGCCTAAGCCGATACTTAGTACACCTAAATTTACCGTTTAACTTAAGCTAGTCTTTTATTATGAAAATCTATAACCTTTGCCATGAATCGTAGCAAAGCGGTCAGCCGATATACCAACTTCAATAAACTTTTTCCTGATACGACTAAGATGCATCTCAAGGCTTCGATCATAACGGGAAAATTGCCTGTTGAGTACCGCACGATATAAAAATTGCTTACTAACTACCTTGAATCGGTTCTCAGCGAGTATCCAAAGTAATCGAAACTGAATAGGTGTAAACGCTAAATTATCTCCCCTATAAAAAACCTGCTGCCTTGATTTTAATAACCTTAAATGATCGATATCAATCTCACCCTCAATGTTACTTTCCCCCTTGTGAGTTCTACGCAGTATTGCGTTTACACGCAGCACTATCTCGGTGGGATCAATCGGTTTGGATATAAAATCATCAGCCCCTTGCCGAAAGCTCTCTATCCTTTTTGCCGTTGTATTAATTGAAGAGAGAACAATTACAGGCGTTTGCCCCCAGCTACGTATAGCCTGTAAAGGTGATAAATCATCATTGGTGGGCAAAAACGCATTAACTAAAATAAGATCAAAATAGTCTGCGGGCATTACCATCAACCCTTCACTAACATCTTGACATTGAGTGACATTAAATCCTTGCTTTTGCAAAGTGCCGCTCAATTGTCTGCTTATTTTAGTATCACTTTCCAATAATAAAATATGCGCAGTTGCCACAACAGCCTCTTATCCACAACCAAATTAAAACTTGAATTTTTTGAATCCAAAATTATTCATAGCGCAAAAATACTCTCGCCCGCCGACGACCTTAATATGGGGGAACCCGACTGGAACCTACACATAGCTCTTACTTTTGACGTCTGACAGTAATTTTAATAGTACATTTTCTAAACTATTTTCAATGGATACACATATGACTTACCAGGACATTTAGCACTGCAAAACATCAATACTGCTGCGCACTTCCTGTACAACCATTGCACGGGACACGCCACCAACACGCTTAGTGCCCAACACAATATTGCATTGACTCAAACAAAAATCTATTCACATTTAGAACATCAAAACTTCACAATGCAGCTTTATGTATCAACCTAAATTCACCGATATTAATGATAATCACTATCATTTGCAACAAGTGGAATATATAATACTGCCTCAGAACCTATTTTCTCATGATTTGAGACACTTTAATGTCAGCCCAAAATCCAGCGCTTTCCGGTCGTATCGTCAAGACTTTTTTTTACTATGTGCTACCTTCAATAGTCGGCTTAGTTGCAATAACAAGCGCCAACCTGATTGATGGCTTTTTTGTCGGCAACACCATAGGTACAGACGCTCTCGCTGCAATCACTCTAATGATCCCGTACTTCACCTTGTTGATAGCTATTGCCATCATGCTGGCAATAGGCGGGGCTGTGAGCGTAGGTAAAGCCATAGGTGAGAAAGATCCGAAAACAGCAAACGCGATCTTCAGCCAATCCCTTATTGCCGCTGTGGTTATTAACACTCTGTTAGCGCTGGGCAGCTTAGCCTTCAACGATCTACTTTTTGAAATACTTAATATTTCAGCACAGGTTGCTATATTAGCAAGGGAATATTTCGACGTCATTCGCTGGGTGTTCATTTTACAGTTAACCACAATGGTGCTGTATTATTTTGTACGTGCTGATGGCCATCCGATATTAGCCACATGTGCATTAGTAATCGGCGCTGTTCTCAATATTATTCTCGATGCCTGGTTTATCGTGTACTTGGAATTCGGATTAGCTGGGGCTGCTTATGCAACTGCAATAGCACAAGTTATACAATTCTTGGTATTGAGCCGTTATTTTTTTAGCAAGAAAAGAACACTTAAGTTCGAATTACAACAAAGAAACTGGAAACTACTTCTTAACTCAGCTTATAACGGTATATCAGAGTTTATAAACGAGATATCTGTTGGTATTATTTTTTTCATTCTAAATACTTTAATGATAATGCGGCTAGGCGTAGATGGTGTAGCGGCATTTACTCTGGTCAATTACTTCATTTTCTTAAGTGTCATGCTTAGTTATGGTTTAGCTGATGCACTTCATATCGTTGTCAGTCAAAATTTTGGCGCTCGGCACTTAAATAGAGTGAAATCTTTTTTGTCAATTGCAATATTAAGTACCATCTGCCTGGGTATCATAATCGTTGCACTGCTCGTTTTTTGGCCAGAAACTGTTCTGAGTTGGTTTACCAATGAACAAGATCAGAAAATATCCCGAGTCAGCATGCAATTGCTACCATTGTTGCTTCCACTATTTTTAATTAATGGGACTAACATCGTCTTAACCTGTTACTTAACAGCAATACACAAACCAAAACCTTCAGCTTTAATTGCTATTAACCGCAGCTTATTATTCCCCGCCGTATTTTTGATTGCCTTTTATTATATGTTGCCCAGCTGGCACTTATTACCAGCAGCAATAAGTGATTTATCATTTATTGTTGCACTGCCATTAGCAGAATGGTGCACCTTTTTGTTGGCCGCCTATTTTTGCTACCAATACAGGCCTACGAAGCTGAAAGTGAATCAAACTTCAGTCTAAGTAACGCCAAGTGAGATACAGCTCTAAAACAATAGTAACAATTGTAAACTTACTTGCTGGTGAGAATGTGTATCATTATCATCTGGGTAAGTTCTTTTACTTAGTATCTCCAGGAGAATATCGTCATGCCATTCACCGCAAAAGAGCTGGCGGAAAAGGCTTCTTTTCAAGCATTTGCTAATGCATATATAAGAGAAGTTGACCCCGGTGTTTGGCATACAAGCTCTGATTGGCAATTACAAACTGGTGTGGCCCTTGAAGAAGAAAATGGTTATGCACTAGAGCTTTATTTGAACGGAACTGGAGTTACACTTGCTTTGGAGGCTTCTTATCGTTCAATTGTCGGCCGACATGTATTTACTAAAAGCTATCGCAAATTAGCAAATCAATGGAATTGGCAACCCATAGATTTTACTTCTGCGATTATGATGTTAATAGATAACATTTATGCAAAAGATAATAATCAAAACAATAAGCCAAATACTCCAGCCAACAAAATAGAACTATTAAATCGCACTTTAGAAAGTCTTCAAATCATGCAGGATTATCTTACTAAGCGACTAGATGATCCTACACTTAATAGCTCCGATTATATTTGTTCTGAACAGTCTCTGTTATTTGGACATTGGCTTCATCCAACACCCAAGTCACGCCAAGGCATTCACTCTTGGCAACATGAAAAGTATACGCCGGAATTGAAATCTAAATTTCAATTACACTTTTTTGCCGTGTCGAAAGATCTTCTGGAGCAAGATTCTTTACTCGACGAGAGCGTTGAGGAAATTATCAATAATATATTAGGGGCCGATATCGATATTGATATTGATATCGATAAACAACTAATACCTGTACATCCCCTACAAGCACAGTGGCTGTTACACCAGGACTATGTTCAGCATTTACAACGTGACGGATTAATTGTCGACTTAGGTCTTATGGGTAAGATGTTTACGCCCACTTCTTCTGTCCGCACTTTGTACTGCAGTGAGCTGAATTATATGATTAAGCTCTCGATCCCTGTAAAAATAACTAATTCGCTAAGAAAAAATATGGCTCACGAATTAGATCCGGGATTAAATGTTGGAAAGTTGTTCTCATTAAGCAACTTCAAGCAAAAATTTCCACAGTTTGTTTTAATTGAAGATCCTGCCTTTATTACTGTTAAATTACCTAATATGCAGGAAACAGGCTTTGAAACTATTATACGGCAAAATCCATTCAGTAAAGATACAAACAGTCTAGAACTACCCACTGTTTCAATCGCTGCATTGGTACAAGATCCTATCTTATCCGGAACTCAGTCTAAATTAGCGCAGCAAGTTTTAAGCTTGGCTTCCAAACAGGGCATTAGCGTAGAAGAAGCAGCGTTAAAATGGTTTAATTGTTATTGGCAATGTGCAATTGAACCAACAATTAGACTTTACGATAGTCAGGGTATTGGTTTAGAGGCTCACCAACAAAATTCTCTATTAACTATTTATGATGACTGTCCAATTAGATACTACTATCGAGACAATCAAGGTTTCTACTTGTCAGAAAAAATGCAGGATGAGTTGCTCGAAGCTGTACCTGAGTTGAGGAATAATCCTGACTTATTTTATCCTGACAATATGATTGCAGACCGGTTTGGATACTATCTTTTTGTCAATCAGTTATTCTCAATTATTGGCCGTATGGGACAAGATGGCCTTATTGATGAGAATAAACTATTACAATTAAGTTACAGCAAGCTTAACCTTCTAAATTCTAGGGTACTGACAAGCGTCGGCAAAAACTTTACAGATAGATTATTTAATAATTCTAGTATTCCCTGCAAGGGAAACCTTCTAACTCGCGTTGAAGATGTTGATGAGCTGGAAGCGGAAAAAGAATTAGCTGTTTACACTAATATACGAAATCCTTTCTTCGACCTGCATCAAGAAAGCTTGACTATCCATAAGCAAGTTAACGAGGTGACTCTTGCTCACAGTTAACCCACAGCAGTATTTATCTCAACAAGACTTAGAAATCTCTCCTTATAAAAATTCTGACAGCCACTTAGCTGAAGAAAAAAGAGTGATTCGCCAGCTCTTGGAAGCATTGTTGTTCGAGCACCTTTGTGATTACTCTTATCACGATGGTTTTTTCTATTTTACATTAGGAAGATCTTTTTATCGTGCTTCAGGAAGAATTTCTGGTTTTAGTCGAATTAGAATCAATGCAGAAGAAATGTTTTTTTCTCAAAGAGATGAAAAGCATGTAGATACAAAACTTCAGGCACAATGGATAAAAAACATATCTCAAAGCATTGATTGGCAACCAATAACACTAAATGCCCTTGTTGAGGACTTGCCTACTTCAGTAGTAGTAAAGAAAAAGCTGGCAATTGAGCTTGAACAAACTGTTAAACTTTGCCAGTGGAACAATAAGCATTTAAACCGCCATATAAGCCGTCGTGAATTAACATATACCCAGTTAGAGTCTGCAATTGATGAAGGGCACCCTTATCATCCATGCTTCAAGGCACGAACTGGGTTTAGTGAGCTTGATCATAAACTTTATGGTCCAGAGTTTGGCAATAATTTTCAACTACATTGGTTGGCGATTAGACGATGCTATTTGAAGCGTCGATTTAACTCTGTAACTGAAAAAATATTTTGGGAAACTGAGCTTGGCAAACAATGTTACCAGCAGTTAAATACACAAGTTAAAAATCTAACTTCCGATAGTACTGCATTTTCATTGATGCCCATCCATCCATGGCAGTGGAAGTTTTTAAAAGATAAACTTGAGCCCGCTATTGCTGATGGACAAGTATTTTACCTTGGAGAGGCTGGCGATCAATATCAAGCCAGCATTTCTATTCGTACATTATTAAATATTAGCCATCCTGAAAAAGCTAATATAAAACTACCTTTGAATATAATTAACACTTCTTCACTACGCACTATAGAAAGTCATACTATTTGTACTGCACCAGCTATATCAAACTGGTTAATACAAATTCTGGAGTCGGATAACTACCTGAAGCAAAATATGATTTTGCTGGCGGAGTACGCCGGAATAAGGCCTACAAATGATGGCACTGAACATCAGGCATGGATTGAGAATCTTGATGGTCAATTGGGTGTAATCTTTCGACAGAGCCTCCTCTCATACTGTGATGAGAAAAATGTAATACCTTTTGTAGCCCTAAGTATAATAGAACAAGATGGCAGCCCTTTTATCGAGCCCTGGATTGCCGAATATGGTTGTCATAGCTGGCTGGAGAACCTGCTCGAAAAGGTGGTTATTCCCATATGGCACTTACTAGTTCATCACGGTATTGCAATTGAGGCACACGGGCAAAATATCTTATTGCAACATAAAGATGGTTGGCCTGAAAAAGTTATAGTGCGCGATTTTCATGAAAGCATGGAGTACGTTCACAATTACTTAGCACAACCGGAATTAGCTCCTACTTTTACTGACTTCGAGGAAGAATATAGTTTTGGCGGGCCAAACCAATATTATTGGATGGAAAGTGTCGAAGCTTTGCGCGAACTTTTAGTAGATACCTTATTAGTTTTTAATTTATCTGACCTGGCCGTATTACTTGAAGATTACTACCAATTTCCAGAAAGTGAATTCTGGAAATCAGTTTATCAGAGCTTTAGAAAATATCAGCAATCAAACTTAACTGATCAAAAACGCATAGTCCAAATCGATTTATTCCAGCCGGAAATTAAAACCGAATCACTATTGGATAAGAAATTTCGCGGGAATCGTGAAACAGAATTTCATCATCAGATAAGAAATCCGTTAGCAGACGCTGCTTTACATGATGCCCAAAAGGAAACCTCCAAGACATCAATATCAGTGCCAGCAGTACCAGGAAAATCCTATGCTTACAATAAATGATAAGTTTTATAGTAAAGAAGACTTTAACGAGCAACAGCAGTCCTATGTCTCAATAAATACTATTAACGAGAGTAACGCTGTTGCGGTATGTGTTGAAGATAATTTTATTTGGTTGACTCTATGTTATTACTTAAAGTCAAAGAAAATATCTGCCATGCCTATCCACCCCAGTGTTCCAAAGGATACTGCAAAGCGTATGGCAGAAAAGGCTGGCTGCGAATTGCTGATTTATGGCGACTTAGCAGGATTAATTGAGCTATCGGCAACTAATTTGAATAAATCAGAAGCAGGTATTATTCAAATGAGCTCCGGCACCACAGGTGAGCCAAAATGCATATTGCGAAGCTGGGCGGATATTGATATTGAGGTAAAGAGTTATTGCCAGGCTTTCAGCGACCCGGACAGCATGACTCCAGTTGTCGCTTGTCCCGTTACCCATTCATATGGATTAATTTGTGGCGTAATGGTTGCTCTGAATCGAGGTCAGTCACCACTGATAATTAGTAATATCAATCCTAAATACCTTATCAAGAAGCTGCAGAGTTGTCAGCGTCCGCTTTTGTATTCTTCTCCGGTAATGTTGCAGGGATTATTACGTTTATGGCCGGCCAATAGCAAACTATTTGCTGCTATGACTTCAGGTTCCACTATGCCACAACAGGTATTTGAGCAGATTCAGGCACGTGTAGAAAACTTATATCAACAGTATGGATGCTCTGAAGCGGGCTGTATTAGTATAGGACAGGATTTATCTGCTGCTAACGATCAAGGAAAGCCATTACCTCATGTCGAAATTACCTGTGGTAATCTCGACAATAAACAGCAAGAGATAGTTGCTTATGTAAAAACTGCATCAGGAATTAAAACTGTTAAAACACAGGATGTCGGCTATTTGAGTGAAAATGGTCGACTGCATTTTCTTGCACGAATGGATGACACAATCATCGTATCAGGGCTAAATGTATATCCTGCAGAAGTAGAAGATATCATACTTGAACACCCGCAAGTTAATGATGTAGTGGTATTTAAGATAGATGATAAATTTGCGGGCCAACGAGTTTGCCTACAGTATGTCGCTTCCCCAGCAATAGACCCCTCCGAACTACGCCAATGGTGCAGTCAACACTTAGCACTATTTCAAGTACCGCAAATATTACAGCCGGTCGATGAGATAATGCGAATGGCTAACAGTAAAGTGAACCGTAAGCAGATTGCGCTGAACTATCAACAGAACATACTAACCAGAACAAATAAATGTAATGAAGGAAAACAAGCTGAAAGAGCCAACTAGTAAGTAGGGGCTATCTATTGAGCAAACAAACAATATATTAATTATGCAAAAGACTGAAATAGTAGATTCGATTCAGAGCATACTTACTAATGAGTTGAATCTAACACATATAGAAGATGTTCAGCTTCACTCCAAGCTAAATGAAGATTTATACCTTGATTCCGTACTGATCCTGCAAGTACTTATTAGCTTGGAATTAAAGCTGGGAATTGATATACCCGATGAAGCCTTGAACTTGAAGGATTTTGATACAGTCGATAGCTTTAGTGAGTTTATATTAGGCCGGGTTAACTATAAGAGCGAGAATGGCGCTTCTCCCAAATATACCGATCCTCAAGAGAAATCAGGAGTCGAAATAGCTCCAGCAGAACAAGCTGAAGAGCAGACAGAAGAGTTTGAGGATATCAAAGTACATTGTTTTGTGAGTTGTCTATGCGAGTGTATCAAAGCAAATGATCATGTTGACCATAGACCATTTTATTTTGGTGTATGGGACGCCGATGTTGTAGTTGATACTGATTATTGTATCAACTATCACGCTGAGAATTTGAACCATGACTTCTTTCGAAACTGGTTCGAGAAAATTTATGGTGTCGAGGTAAAGTCCTGGTACAACCAAGGCTTATCCAAAAGCGACAATATTAATACCTTACTAACATTACTAGACAATAAATCTGCCAGTCAGAACATAATGGTAATGCTAGATATGTATAGGTTGCCAGAACGCGAAAATAAGTTTAACCAGAATCCATTCCCTCACTACGTAATGCTGGAGAATAGCCAAAATCCAGAAATGTTATTTATGTGGGATCCTGATTTTCGCTGGGAAGGAGAGCAAAATAAAAAACAAGTATTACACGCAATTGAGTCGGATGCTGTTGCTGGCGGTTATATCTTTGATAGCAGCCAAATTAAACCAAGCTCCAATCAGGCAATCCATGACTATTTTACTGCCTGTTTGAACTTAAACAATAATCCGATGACGGATGCTGTGCGAAAAATTGTCAAGGCACATTTGGCTCCTGAAAGTCAGCTCTGCCCCTCTAATTTAAGCCATGCTCTCACTCAGCTTCCCGTATTGGCTATTCGAAAGTATGCCTACGAACATGGCTTAGCATATTTTATGTTGCAGCTGAATTTGGATTTTGATGAATTTGAGACATGGTGCGACATTATTGAAGAGTTAGTTTCCACCTATAAGCAGATTCAATTTCGCTCTATGAAAATTGCGAATTACGCTACTGAAGGAAACTATCCATCCGAATCATCGACAGATATTAAAACAGAAATCATGCAGCTACTGGATCAACAAGATCAGCGAGAATTTAAAATCAAACGTCAGCTACATACATTATTTCAGCAATGGCAAAACCATGTAGCTATTACTAATAAAGAACGTTCCAATGAGGTGTGCATATGATTTTATCTATCTGTACAATCTCTTTTCGCCATCAACTGGTTTCAATTGATCATTTGGCAAAGTGGGCGAAGCATAATCATTTTCAGGGTATAGAATTGTGGGGAACTCACGCAAAAAATCTCGCCTCTCAACCAGAATATAATAAAGATTGGTTGGCGGACTACGGCCTAAAAATCACGATGTTAAGTGATTATTTAGCGCTATATGCCACTGAAGCAGAGTTACATAAACAAGTAGAACATTTATGTTACTTAGCAAAACATTGGGGCGCTAAGAAAATTAGGACTTTTGCCGGCTCCGAAGCAAGCGCAAACATATCTGAGCATGGCTTTGCACGATTAACAAAGACGTTGCGCAAGGTCTGTCATTGGATGTCCCGACATGACCTCAATTTGATTATTGAAACACATCCCAATACATATGCGGATTCCGTCCCAGCAACAAAGCATTTATTACAGAGCGTTGCTTGTGACAATCTTCAAATCAATTTTGACGTACTCCATGTCTGGGAATCAAAAACTGAAGTGATCCCAGCTTTTGAGGCTTTAAAAGATAATATTAATCATATCCACTTAAAGAATGTAAGTTCTGCAGAATTCCTGAATGTGTTCTCGCCTGCTAATGTATATTCTGCTTCTGGCTCGCGGGAAGGTATTGTCCCGCTGTTTGATGGCGCTGTTAATTATCAGGAATTCATAAGTCATATTAGTCAACATCCAGACAAGAGAGTCCGCAACATTGAAGCTTCACTGGAATGGTTTGGTGATGACTGTAAAGAAACACTAGCTAGAGATAGATACCTAATTCAACAACTTCAGCAGTGTCGCGAACCACTAGCCATTTAGTAAATTGGGTCTGCTAATTTCTAGGAAATCTGGCAGACCCAAGCTATCAACTCTTAATCACGGTAAATTTTCGTTAAGTCTTGGTAATGATCGACACGTCTATCTCGCAAGTATGGCCAAATACGACGTACTTGTTCACTTTTCTCCATATCTATATTCGCAATTAGTATCTCACCATCACTTTCACTTGCACAGGCAAGTAGCTCGCCCTGTGGGCCACAGATAAAGCTATTACCCCAAAAATCAATGCCGGCAGAACTTCCACTGGGATCACTTTCATGGCCCACACGATTACAACTAATAACTGGTACGCCATTCGCTACCGCGTGAGACCTTTGTACAATTTTCCAGGCTTCAAGTTGTCGTTGTTGCTCAGCCGCATCATCGCGCGGGTCCCATCCAATTGCGGTTGGGTAAATCAGTAATTCTGCTCCAGCCATTGCCATCAGTCGGGCGGCTTCAGGAAACCATTGATCCCAACAAACCAATATGCCCAACTTGCCAATACTCGTCTCTATAACTTCAAAGCCCAAATCACCAGGCGTGAAATAAAATTTTTCGTAAAATCCCGGATCGTCCGGAATATGCATTTTTCGATACTTTCCGGCAATAGAGCCATTTTTCTCCAATACTACTGCAGTATTGTGATAAATACCTGCAGCACGCTTTTCAAATAGAGAGGTCACTATGACCACGCCGAGTTCTTTTGCAAGCCTTCCAAAATAATCCGTACTGGGTCCAGGGATCGTCTCAGCTAAATCGAATAAACTCACATCTTCTGACTGACAAAAATACAGGCTACGATGCAACTCCTGCAGCACTACCAAATCAGCACCTTCACTCGCTGCGGCACGTATTCCCTGAGTTGACCTATCAATATTTTGTTGGCAATCAACAGTGTTATCTTGCTGAACAAGTGCCACTTTAACTATGTTACTCATTAATAAATTCGCTAGATTGTTTAATTTTAGATTAGATGCAAAAAATTTTTTTAACGCCTAATTAGCCAAGAGGTTTTTCGGCAGCTGCATAGTTAAACAATGCAAACTACCGAACTGTTCGATAATGGGCCGGCAATTAACCGCAACTATCTGATGCTCCGGAAATGCCATCTGGAGAGTTTGTAACGCCTCAGTATCTTCTTCAACATCATATACAGGAGCTAGTACCGCATCATTGATAATTAGAAAGTTGGCATAAGTGGCAGGTAAACGCTCGCCACTTGCATTTGCTTGTCCGCTAGGCCATGGTAATTCCAGCAAATTAAATGGTTTCCCATCAAGCGAGCGCATTTGTACTAAACTCTGCTTCATTTTCTCAAGTTCATCAAAAAAATGATAACCACTTTCATTACAGCCCTGATAGACAATAGTTTGGCCAGGTGCGAACCGTGCAAGAGTGTCGATATGACTATCTGTATCATCGCCCTCTAATGCGCCATGATCCAGCCATAGAATATTCTTTGCACCTAACTCAGTTTTTAGTAGTCCCTCGATATCCGCTCTTGTCATGCGGTGGTTACGATTTTTATTTAGCAGACAGCGCTCAGTCGTTAAAAGGTTACCCTTTTCATCAATATCTATTGCTCCACCTTCAAGAACGACGTCAATTTTTCGCCAATTACAGATACCCAATTGCTTAAACATTTCCTGGTTAATCTGATTATCTAAATCAGCCGGGTATTTGCTTCCCCATCCATTAAACGTAAAATCGAGAGCAACAACTTCTCCTTGGCTGTTCACTACTGAAATTGGGCCATGATCTCTCGCCCAACTATCATTTGTGGCAACAATAACAAACTGAATATTCTGAATTATTACATCAGCCCCATGTAATAACTGGCTAATATATATTTTTAAAACCTCATCATGACAAACGACTACCAGTTTTTGCCGAGCAGTTATAGCTTCGCAAATAGAAACATAAACTGCTTCTACTTCGCTTAGTATCGGTTTCCAATCAGTATCCGCATGGGGCCAAGTGAGCATTATTGCATCTTGCTTTGCCCATTCAGGTGGCAATCTATTTGACATAAGTGTTAATTACTTTATCTGATAGTTATTTTAAATTTACAGGGGTATTGAACCAACACCAAATGATAATAATTATCATTACAATGATATAGAAAAATACACTTCGCGCAAGTTCGGGCTCTGATTTAAATAGACTTTCGCACAATTTTATCGTTTTCCAGATTTCATCTGGAAAACAATGCAAAGCCCTCTCAGTAAAGATTTTATTTATTTAGCATGCTCCAACTTCCTCCGAAACAATGCACTTGGCAATGTAACTAATAGCTAGCGTTTTAAGAGCTCAAACAGGTCCGGCTGCACTTTGAGATTAATTACTGGATGGGAGCGAGGCACAGCTCTCCACCTGACTTTCAATAAAGCCATCTCAGCTATTCTCAACTATATCTGCTCTAATACGGGAAGGACTTATTTACTGACATGTCAACATTGATTTCTCCGCTAAAAGCAAATCGTTGAGTCTTTTTAAAGGAATATCATGGCTTGGTTCTACTTAATACTCGCTGGACTATGCGAAATTGGCTGGGTGCTGGGGCTAAAATTTTCACAGGAAAGCAATACCCGCCTGTTAGGTATAGGTATGGCCGTAGTATTTATCGGGATCAGTGGATTTCTTCTGTGGCTGGCGCAGCGAGAGATACCTATTGGTACTTCCTATGCGGTCTGGACTGGAATTGGTGCCGCCGGTGCCTTTATTGTAGGCGCGATATTTTTTGGTGATCCAACCAGCCTTGGACGCTATCTGGGAGTTTTGCTCATTATCTTAGGCGTTGTCACTTTAAAACTCTCTCATTAATGGAGAAGCACCCGGGAAAACTCCCGGGCGCCAGCTCTATTAATCCTCTGAATATTTGTGTTTACGCGCCTGGTTTTGCACAGATCGATACATCTGGGATAGCGCTCTCTCCCCTGCCCGCTTCTGCGCGAGAGTTTGACCGTTACGGCTTAGTTCATGTTGCAGTTTTTGCCAATTGCGCAAGCGCCGATCATCCAACGAACCACCCGTTATTGCCTCTTGTACCGCACAGCCTGGTTCTGACTGGTGCTGGCAGTCAGAGAAGCGACACTCTCTGGACAAGGCCTCAATATCAGAAAAAGTCTCCGCCACGCCATCTTCAACATGCACCAATCCCAGCTCCCGCATTCCAGGGCTATCGAGTAACAGCGCTCCCCAACTCAGGGAGTGAAGAGAGCGTTTCCGTGTAGTGTGACGCCCTTTACTATCGGCTTCGCGAATGGTCCCAGTCTCAGCCAGGGATTCGCCAGACAGCGCATTTAGCAAAGTGGATTTACCCACTCCAGAGGAACCTAACAGCGCGATAGTTTCCCCAGGTAAGCACCACTGGCGCAGCTGTGCCACGCTTTCTCGATCCAGGCTATTTACCATTGCAGCGGGTAATTCGCCGAATGGACGCAATGCCTGAAGAAAAGGGGCTGTATCTTCACACAGGTCGGCCTTATTCAGTATCAGGTGTGGGCTGCAACCAGACTCCCGAGCCAGAGCCAAATATCGCTCAATACGTGAGAGGTTAAAGTCATCATTCAGGGAGGAGACAATAAAAACACTATCGACATTGGCGGCGATCATCTGCACCTGATGCCCCCCAGGTGCCATGCGCTCAAACTGGCTGCTGCGGCTCAACAAACGCACGAAATATCCACTGCTCTTCTCTAACAACAGCCAATCCCCCACCGCGGGCAAATTAGCCACAAGACTCCCGGTTAGCGGAAGGGACACAGCCCCCTGCTCGCCGGCCAATTCCAGGCGACTGCGGTGTACAGCCATAATCCGCAGCGGCAAACACTGCTCGAGTTCTTCGAGCGTCAGCTGCTGTTGGAAAAAAGACTTCCAACCGAGTTTTTGTAGCGGAGAAGCTTCCCGCTCAATTTTGATAGATGGGGATTTAGTGCCGAATCTATTAACAGACCGGCGGGTAAAGTGAGATTTACTCAAGATTGAAACCCTCTGGGCGCAATAAAGCACCAAGCGACCGCAGATACGCGGCCAACAGAGCTTTCTCAGGGAAAGCCCGACGTCTAGGAATCTATCGCCGGGCGTGGGCAGCTGGAGGCTGCTACTGGACCCGACGGAGGGTTGCAACAATCATCAATCATCCTCCGCAGTCATTGAGTTCTGGATTCCGCCAAAGTACCTGGCGGACTATGGGCAAATTAGCACTACCCGGGGATAGGAGCAAGGATAATCCCGGGAAGCCTCTTAGTAATTGCCCCGCCACAAAAAGCAAAGCCGGCAAAAGCCGGCCTTCGAATCCGATTACAGCGAGTGCATCACCTTTCTCGACTCACCATAACCCGATCAGTTGAGTATAGATCCGGCTTTTTCTTTCGCCATCGCGTTTACTCGAGAAGCATCTTCTCCTGCGGGTGTTTCCACCAAGTGACGAATTTATAAAGGTTTTATGACACCCCCAACCACCTCCCCCAGACCTCCACCTCCTCGGGGTGGGAGGCCGTCAATGCGTGACTGCGATTCAATACCAATTGAGAGAACCGCAACAAGTACAAAAAAAATGGGAAGCGCTATGCCAACAACAAAATTTACAGGGCCCGGCACAAAGGCCGGGCTGATTCTGGGGGCAATCTTCTGCTCCATCCAAATACCGGTGTGGGCATCTGACACACCAGACCCCACAGAGGTCAATATTCCCGGCAACCTACAAAGCCAACTGGGCTGCGATGGCGACTGGCAACCAGGTTGTGTCGCCACCCTGCTCAGCTATGACAGCGAAGACGACAAATGGCAAGGCAACTTTTGGATACCCGCCGGCAACTGGGAGTACAAAGCCGCTCTCAACAACAGCTGGGATGAAAATTATGGCTGGGGCGGCCAGAGGGACGGCGGTAATATTCCCCTTAGCCTGGATGAGGCCCGCGAAGTTAAATTTATCTACGACCACGAGAGTCACTGGATCACCGACAACCACAATAGCGTGGTCGCCACTGTAGCCGGCAACTTCCAATCCCTGCTGGGGTGTCCGGGAGACTGGCAACCCAGTTGCCTGCGCAGCTGGATGCAGGATGCCGATGGAGATGGCACCTACACCTTTATCACCTCAGCGCTGCCTGCCGGTTCCTATGAATTCAAAGTAGCACTTCACGAAGGCTGGGAGGAGAGCTACGGCAACAATGGAGCCAACGTCAGCTTTACCGTGGTCGCCGATTACGACGAAATCTACTTTGCTTTTGACTCGAATAGTAAAGAAGTCACCGTCAGCAGTGACGGCTTCGCCAAGGGTGACCTGAGCAGCGATAAAGCTCACTGGGTGGATACCAGCAGCTTTGCCTGGGATATCCAGGTACAGGAAGGCATCGAGGTTAAATTGCACTACAGCAACAGCGCCGAGCTAAAACTGGAGGACGGTGATATCCGTTCCGATGGCACCATCGATCTCACCCCTCTCGCCACCCTGCCCGACAGCGCCCAACAAAAATTCCCGCACCTGGCCAGTTTCAGTGCCTGGCAATTGCCGGGGCAGGCTTCCACTAGTGATCTGGTAACCCAGCAACTCGCCCTCTCCGCTTACGATGCGGAGGGCACGTTACTGGATGCGACTGGTGTGCAGACGGCAGGCGCGCTCGATGATCGCTTCTACTACGACGGTGAACTCGGTGCCCGTGTCGGCGAGGAGAATATCCAGCTCGATCTTTGGGCTCCCACCGCACGGGCAGTAAAGCTGCACCTGTTTACAGACTCCAGCAGCGATAGCGCCGATCAGGTGGTATCCATGCTGCGCGATGAATCTACCGGGGTTTGGAGTGCCGATATCGACAAGCAGTGGGACCGCAGCTTTTACCTCTACGAGGTCGAGGTGTATTCCTACTTCAGCCGCCAGATTGAAACCAACCTGGTCACCGACCCCTACTCCCTGAGTCTCTCCATCAATAGCGGCAAAAGCCAGATCATTAACCTGAATGACCGGGACCTGAAGCCGCGCGGTTGGGATCGCCTGCGCAAGCCCAGGTTAACCCAGCCGGAAGATATCAGTGTCTACGAGCTGCACGTACGCGATTTCAGTATTGTGGATCAAACTGTCCCCGAAACAGAGCGCGGCACCTTCAAGGCTTTCACCCGCAAGCACAGCGACGGCATGCGCCACCTCAATAAACTGGCCCGCGCCGGCCTCACCCATATCCACCTGCTGCCGGCCTTTGACTTTGCCACAGTCAATGAGGATCGCACGCAGCAGCAGCAAACACCTGACCTCTCAGACTACGCATCGGACAGCAGCGAGCAGCAGGCCCAGGTAGATGCAATTCGCGATACCGATGGCTTTAACTGGGGCTACGATCCATTGCACTACACGGTCCCCGAAGGCAGCTATAGCAGCGCTCCCGATGGACCTGCGCGCATTCACGAATTCCGTCAAATGGTGCAAGGGTTATCCCACTCCGGCCTGCGACTGGTGATGGACGTGGTTTACAACCACACCAGCTCCTATGGCCAATACGACAACTCCGTACTCGATAAAATCGTCCCCGGCTATTACCACCGCCGCAATCTGGAGGGCGGAGTGGAGATGAGCAGCTGCTGCGCAAATACCGCCAGTGAGCACGCCATGATGGAAAAGCTGATGATCGATTCCCTGGTCACCTGGGCCCGGTCCTACAAGGTGGACAGCTTCCGTTTCGATCTGATGGGACACCATAGCCTCGACAATATCCTCAAGGCGCAAGCGGCATTGCAATCACTGACCCCGGCAGCCGATGGTGTCGATGGCAACGCTATCTATCTGTACGGCGAGGGCTGGAATTTTGGCGAGGTGGCCGACGATGCTCGCTTTGTACAGGCCCGCCAGGGCAATATGGCCGGCAGCGGTATCGGCACCTTTAACGATCGCCTGCGCGATTCCGTGCGTGGTGGCAACCCCTTCGGAGGCTTTGAGGAGCAGGGCTTTGGTACCGGTCTGTTCACCGACAGCAACGGTAAGTTTGAGGGAGAAGATGAGCGTGCCACACTGCTAACCCTTGCAGATAAAGTCCGCGTTTCCCTCGCCGGCAACCTGGCGGATTATCCTTTTGAAGATGCCAACGGCAATATCATTATCGGCAGCGAGCTAGTCTATAACGGCCAGCCCACCGGCTATACCGCCGACCCGCAGGAATCCATTAATTATATTGCCGCCCACGACAACGAGACGTTGTTCGACGGAGTACAGATCAAAGCCAGCGACAGCGCCGACTTGGCTGAACGAGTGCGTATCCAGGCATTCAGTAATTCCCTGGTTCTGTTCGCCCAGGGAGTGCCGTTTATCCACGCAGGCCAGGATTTCCTGCGCTCAAAGTCGATGGATCGGGACAGTTACAACTCCGGTGACTGGTTTAATGCACTGGACTTCAGCCTCGCCACCGATAATTGGGCTGCGGGTTTACCTATCGCAGATAAAAATGAAGATAACTGGTCCCTGATGCAACCTTTACTGGCAAACCCGGAACTGGCTCCCGAGCGCCGGCACCGCTTGTGGAGTTCTGCTCTATTCCGCGAGCAACTGGCGATTCGCAACAGCTCTCCCCTGTTCCGCTTGTCTGATGCAGAGTCCGTAGAGGCACACCTTAATTTCCTCAACACCGGACCCGACCAGATTCCTGGGCTGATTGTGATGGAGTTATCCGATTCCAATGGCAACATCGATCGCCGCTTTGAACGAATTGTGGTGCTGTTTAATGGCGATGACGAATCATTGGAATTTACCAGCGAAAACCTTATTGGTGAGTACCTATTCAAGCACCCACGTCAGCGCCGATCAGTAGACTCACGCCTGCACAAAGTAAAATTTGATAGGAGCAGCGGCACCTTTACTCTGCCCGGCCGAACTACCACAGTATTTGTGCAGCCACGCCGTAGATATTAATTCTTTATAAATTTTGAAAGGCCGGATTTTCCGGCCTTTTTTTCATTTTTTAGAAACTAATTTCCCGGCTCTCACCAAGTAATCAGCTCGCAATTGTCATATTCCGCAGATTGATTTAGCGTGTACCTAAATAATAAATAGGTGTACAAATCATGAAGCGTCTCCTTCTCTGCGGCATCGCAACTCTTCTCTCATCCGCGACACTGGCAAAAACTACTGTTATCCATGCAGGCACACTCCTCGCCGTTCCCGGTGAGAAACCTTTGCAAGAGCAAAGTGTAATTATCGAGGACGGCAAGATCAGTGCTGTCAGATCCGGTTATGTAAGCCCGGATAACGCTGAAGTCATTGATCTTAAGAATAGTTTCGTAATGCCGGGCTTAATGGATATGCACGTGCATTTACAAGGTGAGCTGGGCCCTAAAAATGATACCGAGGCTCTCAAGATGTCCATGCCGCTGACCCAGATGCGCTCGCAAATGTTTGCCATGCGAACCCTGGAGTCTGGTTTTACCACTGTGCGCGATGCTGGTAACAGTGGTGAAGAAATGTATGCGATGCGCGATGCGATCAATAAAGGTTGGGTAGATGGCCCGCGAATTGTTGCAGCCGGCAGGTTGGGAATAACTGGTGGCCACGCAGATATCAGCGGGGTCAGTCCAGAGCTAATGGAGCTGCATGATGACAAGACCAAAACTGTATGCGACGGCCCCTACGAGTGCCGACGCGCGACCCGCCATGCGATCAAATATGGTGCTGACTTTATCAAGATTACCTCTACCGGTGGTGTGCTCACCGATCGCGCTACCGGAACTGGTCAGCAGATGGAAATGGATGAGTTAAAAGAGGTGGTCCTTGCAGCCAAACGTATGGGCCGCAAGGTGGCCAGTCATGCGCATCAGGAAGAAGGCATTATCGCCGCACTGGAGGCTGGTGTAGACAGTATTGAGCACGGCACCTACGCAGGTCCCCGCGCCCATAAGTTATTTAAAGAAACCGGCGCTTATCTGGTTCCGACACTTCTCGCCGGCGATACTGTGGTACAGCTGGCAAAAAATACCGATGTCTTATCTGAGGCTCAGAAGGAAAAAGCCATTCGTGTTGGCACAGACATGCGCGGCAATTTCCGTAAAGCGGTCAATGCCGGAGTAAAAATTGCTTTCGGTACCGACTCAGGTGTATCCAAGCACGGCATCAATGCCCGCGAGGCGGTACTGATGAGTGAAGCCGGTATGGACAATATGGCCATCCTGCAATCCGCTACCGTTAACGCCGCCGACCTGATCGATATGAGCGATTCACTGGGCACCATTGAGTCCGGTAAGTACGCCGATATTATCGCCACCGATGGCTCGCCACTGGATAATATCGATGAACTTTTAGATGTGGATTTTGTGATGAAAGGGGGCAAGGTCTTTAAGAATTAAAAGCCTCTGAAAAGTTTAATAGCGAAATTAAAATATTCGAACCCAGTTTTAATTAATTTCTACAAAATAAAAAAGGCCGGATAACTCCGGCCTTTTTTATTGGGGTGCTTAAAGAAAAGTGAAAGTTAGTTTTCCTCTTTTCCTTCTTCATCCTCATTTTCGATCAAGTGACCAAGTTTGCCTTTTTTGGTGGACAAATACTTGGCATTGTGGGGATTACGTCCGGACTGGTGCGGCAGACGCTCAGTCACATTGATGCCCAAGTCCTCCAGCGCTTTTACCTTACGCGGGTTATTGGTCATCAAGCGAATGGCATGAATACCCAGGTGTTCGATCATTGCTTTCAGAATTGAGTAATCCCGCATATCGGCGCCAAAGCCCAACTGCTCATTGGCTTCCACTGTATCCGCACCACAATCCTGCAAGTGGTAAGCGCGAATCTTATTTAACAGACCGATACCGCGGCCCTCCTGGCGGAGATAGAAAATAGCTCCACGCCCCTCCATCGCTATGCGATGCATCGCATGTTGTAGCTGGGCACCACAATCACAGCGCAGGGAGAAAAGTGCATCCCCGGTCAGGCACTCAGAATGAATACGGGCCAACAGAGGCTCTTCGGTATCGAAGTCACCCATGGTGAGCACTACGTGCTCTTTTCCGGTTTCCACTTCCTCGAAACCGTGCATCTCAAACATACCCCAAGAGGTGGGCAGTTTTGAGGATTCCACAAAACGAATGGTCAACTTAATACCTCTTTAAATCAGTGTCGGGCGCGCAGTAGCAGCACACCGCCCTGCTGCTCCATATCAACCCGACTGAGAAAACTATTGCCGAGAAGCACTACGCTGGGAAAATCATCGGAGTGTACAGTCGCATCAACATTGTGAAGCTTGATTCCGCCAATGGTTACACTGTTCAAGCTCACTTTGTAAGCCCTGGTAACTCCATTGGCAGTGGAAACCCGTATTTCTTGTGCAGTATCCAAATTCAAACCGAGACGGCGAGCGGAGGGATAATTGAAGGCAATGCTGGTAGCACCGGTATCCACCATCATCGGCACTCTCATGCCATTAACCCAGGCATCCGTCATGTAATGACCCCGGCTATCAGCGGAAAGCCGTACTTCAGCTTTTGCCGCCTTGGCAAAACTGGTTGCGATAGGAGCCGCCAAGGTCAGCTTTTGCTCCTGCCCAGCAACACTGATCCGCGCATAACGAGTAGTTGCCTCCAGTAGGGTGACGCCCTCTGGGGATTTTTGTCCCGCCTTAAGGATTTTCTGGCGGCCATCAATCTCCAGCATGGCGCTATCGCCAAACAGGCCTTTTAGCTGCACCTGCTGTGCATTGACATTCAGTGCAAATAAAAAGCTAACTATAAATACAAAATAGCTGCGCATTGATCTTCCCTATCCAACCTAGACACCCAGTACCCATGCGGTTAATTGCAGCACCAGTGACGCGTAAACGGCGGCCAGTATATCGTCGAGCATAATTCCAACGCCACCTTGCACCTTGCGATCAGCCCAACCAATGGGCGGGGGCTTGGCAATATCAAATATCCGGAAGAGGACAAAACCGTATAGCGCCCAAGCCCAACCTGCAGGAGCCATAAACATGGTGAGCCAGTAGCCCACCATTTCATCCCAAACAATACCGCCGTGATCGTGAACTCCCATTTTCTTGGCAGCTGCACCACATAGATAGCAACCTACCACACCGGTAACAAACACAATGGCCAGATACCAGAATGGAGGCAAATCCTTCATCAACCACCAAAAAGGAATCGCTGCCAGGGTACCAAACGTACCCGGCGCTTTGGGTGCCAGCCCGGAGCCGAACCCAAATGCCAACAGAAGAGTGGGATCGCGCAACAGCTGAGAAAATGTCGGGTTGTTAATGCTCATGTTATTGAATTCTCACAAAGGCACTATGGTCTACACAATGACTTAAAAGTGCCTATAGCCTGGCGATTGAGCAACCCAGGGGTTCCCGTGATAGGAGCAGCGTACCTGCGCCCCCCCCTCAACGAGTTTCCCTATGGGTGTGAAACCCAGCTGACGAACTTGATCAACAGCGGCTGCCGGTGCAGTAAAACAGAGCTGATAGTCATCCCCTCCACAGGCCGCCAGCTCTACGGCAGTATCAGCTGCCAATCGATTGGCCAGGGGTGCTATGGGCAGAGATTCCAGGTTTATTTCTGCTGCCACACCGCTCGCTTTGCAGATATGTCCCAGATCCCCTAATAATCCGTCGGAAATATCCAACGCACTGGTAGCAATGCCTGCAATCGCGCTGGCGGTTTCTAATTGCGGCTCGGGAAAATAGAAAGCCTGCTCCGCCTCCCGCCGCACTGACTCAGTCACATTCCGCTCTGCCAAAATAACGGGCAGGGCTGCTGCGGCAGCGCCCAGTGGGCCGCTCACATAAATATTGTCGCCGACAGAAGCGCCGTCCCGCCGGAGGGGCTTTTCGGTATGGCCGATCACCTGAATCGTAATGGACAAGGGGCCAGCGGTAGTGTCGCCACCCACAAGGGAAACCCCAAACTTGCCGGCAGTTTCCAGCAGGCCACTGGCGAATTTCTCCAGCCAAACGGAGTCGCTATCGGGTAAGGTCAGGGCAAGGGTAAACCAGAGGGGGCGGGCATTCATTGCCGCCAGATCACTGATATTCACACGCAGTGCACGGCTCGCAACCATGAATGGGTCAGCACCTGCGGGGAAGTGACGGCCTGCTACCAGGGTGTCCATAGAAGTGGCCAGCTGCCCGCTGACAGGTGCTTGCAATAGCGCGCAGTCATCGCCAATCCCCAGGGCTACACCTTCGCCCTGGGGAGCGCGGGCGAAGTAATCGCGGATGATCTCAAACTCCCCCGGCGCTTTAGACATAATTGCTGGCTCAGCCCTTCTTGTCTGCGGCTACCTCTGCCGAGCGCAGGTCCGCAGCGGTCTTATCCAAAATGCCATTGATAAACTTGAAGGCATCGGTGGGACCAAATTTTTTCGCCAGGGCCACCGCCTCATTAATGACAACCTTGTAAGGCACATCGATACGGTTTTTCAGCTCGTAAGTGGCCATGCGCAACAGCGCGCGGGATACAGGGTCCAGGTCTTCCACTTTGCGATCCAGGTGCGACGTGTAAGCGCCCTCTACCTCATCAAGGTTTTTCGCTACGCCGTGGAAAATATCACGAAAATATTCCACGTCGGTTTTGCTCATATCATTATCGGCGTGAAACTCGGCCTCAATGGAATTAAGGCTGGCGCCGGCCATCTGCCACTGATAGAGCGCCTGCATGGCGTAGTGACGTGCCTTACGGCGGGCGGATGCAGTTACGGTCATTGTCTTTTCCGGTAGATACTTCACAGAATGGGCTGCACCGACACACCTTTTGTGCCGGCGCGCCGGCAATTAAATCTTGCCGAGTAGGGAAACCATTTCCAGGGCGGTTTCGGCGGCTTCACAACCTTTGTTGCCAGCCTTGGTGCCTGAGCGCTCGATAGCCTGCTCAATGGAGTCCACAGTCAGCACGCCAAAGGTGACGGGAATGCCAGTATTCATGGATACCTGAGCCAGGCCTTTGGTGCACTCGCCAGCCACATACTCAAAGTGCGGGGTGCCACCACGGATAACCGCGCCCAGGGCAATAATGGCATCGAACTTTTTAGTCTCAGCCAACTTCTGTGCCGCCAGGGGAAATTCGAATGCGCCCGGGGCGTAGTAGATAGTGATATCTTCATCCTTGATACCCTTGCGGCGCAGGGTGTCCAGTGCACCATCCTTTAGGCTTTCAACCACAAAGCTGTTCCAGCGGCTCACCAACAGTGCGTATTTGCCCGTACTGCCGACAAAGTCCCCTTCGATCACTTGAATATTACTCATAATTTTCAATCCGTATTTCTTGTCCATCGCCGCCGCTATCAGGACAGTAGCGGCGCTTCAGTATTGTTACTCTTTTACTAGGGTTGCGGCGCTTCCACGTTCAGGTATTCCTCTACCTCCAGGTCAAACCCGGAAATAGCACTGAACTTGAACGGTGCGCTCATCAGGCGCATTTTGCGCACCTTGAGATCCCGCAGAATTTGCGAACCGGTACCTACCTGCTTGTACACCAGGTCCTGGCTGGGGCGCTGTTGCTTGCCGCTGATCAGCCAATCAATGCTCTCTTCGATTTCTTCGGTGGTTTCGTTGTGGCAGATCAGTACCACAACACCCTTGCCCTCTTCTTCAATACGCTGCATCGCGCGGCGGAAGGTCCACGGGGTGAATTTTTCATCGCCGCGCTGAATCGTAAGCACATCGCGCAGAGTATTTCCCACATGCACACGAACCAGGGTCGGCTCTTCTGGGGTGGGGTCGCCTTTAACAAAGGCAAAGTGGCGTTCGCGGCGAGCCTTATCGAGATAGGTGCGCAGCTTGAACTCACCGAACTCGGTGCGCACCTTGCGCTCATTAACGCACTCGACGGTTTTCTCATTCAGGGCGCGATAGGTAATCAGATCGGCGATAGTGCCGATTTTCAGGTTGTGCTCTTTCGCGAACTTTTCCAGGTCCGGGCGGCGGGACATGGTGCCGTCTTCATTCATGATCTCAACAATCACCGCAGCCGCCTCAAAACCCGCCAGGCGGGCCAGGTCGCAACCGGCTTCGGTGTGGCCTGCGCGGCTTAATACACCGCCGGGCTGGGCCATAATGGGGAAGATATGGCCGGGCTGTACAATATCGCTGGGCTTGGCATTTCTGGCCACAGCGGCGCGAACCGTGCGCGCGCGATCGGCGGCGGAAATACCGGTGGTGACACCCTCTGCCGCCTCAATGGATACGGTGAAGTTGGTGCTGAACTGGGCTCCGTTGTCCCGCGACATCAGCGGCAGGTCCAACTGCTCACAGCGCTCTTTGGACATGGGCATACAAATCAGGCCACGGGCATGAGTGGCCATAAAGTTGATGTCTTCAGCGCGAATCTGCTCCGCAGCCATCACCAGGTCGCCCTCGTTCTCGCGATCTTCATCATCCATCAGGATTACCATTTTGCCCTGGCGGATATCGTCGATCAGTTCTTCAACCGTATTTAGTTCCATGGTTAACTCTGGATAAATTTATCAATTGCAAATAGAGCGGCTATCGCTGCTGTTTTCGCCGTGGTGCACGGCCCATCTTTAGCGCTTGTAAAACCCGTTCTGGGCCAAAAATTCGAGGGTCATACCCCCACCACTAGGCTTGGCTGCCTCATCACCGAGGAGTAGCCGCTCCAAGTAGCGCGCAATCAGGTCCACTTCCAGGTTGACCCGAGTACCGGCGGTATAGCCGGCCATAATCGTTTCCTGCAACGTGTGTGGCACTATGGTGAGTTCAAACTCAGCCCCATCCACGGCATTGACCGTGAGGCTGGTGCCGTCGACGGTGATAGACCCTTTATGGGCAATATAGCGAGCCAGGTTTTCCGGTGCGCGCAGGCGGAATCGCTCGGCGCGAGCCTCGGACTTGCGCCATACCACCTCGCCAATACCATCCACATGGCCGCTGACAATGTGTCCACCCAGGCGGGTCTGGGGTGTTAGTGCTTTTTCCAGATTGACCCGGTCGCCTTTTTTCCAGCGGCCCACCGTTGTCACATCCAGGGTTTCCGCAGAGACATCCGCCCAGTAACCATCACCGGGCAGGTCAACAACCGTGAGACAAACACCATTGGTGGCAATACTGTCCCCCAGTTGCACATCACCCAGATCCAGCTTACCGCTGCGCACACGCACACGCAGGTCGCCGCCCTGGGGTTTTAACTCTGCAATCTCGCCTAAGGCTTCAATAATTCCGGTAAACATCAGCGCTCGATATCGGTTGTTGCAGTAATGCGCCAGTCGTGACCAACTGCGCGCATATCGGTAATCGTAATCGGCAGCATCGAGCCCATACGCTCGATAGGCAGTTCAAACAGCGGTCGCCCGGTGCTACCCAGCAGTTTTGGCGCCATATAAACAATTATTTCGTCGACATGGCCCCGGTAGAGGAATTCACCAGAGAGGGTCGCACCGCTCTCTACCAAAACTTCATTGCACTGGCGTCGCGCCAACTCCTTGAGCAGGGCGAGCAGGTCTACGCGGCCCTCTTTGTCGTGGGGTAAAACCACGACTTCCGCACCCGTTTTCTCAATACGCTCGCGGCGCTCGGCCTCCGCGCGCTCTGTCGTGCACACCAATGTGGGGGCATCCCCCTGCAAAATAAAGGCTCTCGCTGGGGTACGCAGCTGGCTGTCAACAATTACTCGCAGCGGCTGCACTTCGGCGGCTCGCTCTGCGGCCAGCATTTCCAGTGCCATTTCATCGGCGCGCACATTGAGATTGGGATTGTCGAAGCGCACCGTCTCAACCCCGGTAATCACTGCACAACTGCGAGCGCGCAGGCGCTGTACATCGGCGCGAGCCGCAGGGCCCGATACCCACTTTGACTCCCCACTGGCCATAGCGGTGCGCCCATCCAGGCTCATGGCGGATTTGCTTCGCACCAGGGGCAGTCCCAGGGTCATACGCTTGATAAAGCCAGGGTTTAGAGCGCGACACCTCTCTTCCAGGATGGGACCTTCCACTTCAATCCCAGCATCGCGCAATATTTGCAATCCGGCACCGCTGACATTCGGATTCGGGTCCTGCATCCCGTAAATAACCCGGGCCACGCCGGCCTTTACCAGCGCCTCGGCACAGGGACCTGTGCGGCCGGTATGGCTGCAGGGCTCAAGAGTGACATAAACCGTAGCCCCCTGAGCCAGGTCGCCGGCATCACTCAGGGCTTCGATCTCAGCGTGGGGTTCGCCGGCCCGCTTGTGCCAGCCTTCGCCGACAATATTGCCATCCCCGTCAGTAATCACACAGCCCACTCGCGGATTCGGCATAGTGGTGTAGAGACCGCGCTCTGCTAACTGAATAGCGCGGGCCATCAGTGCTTCCGCACTGTGTACAACCGTTTGACTCATTCTGTCTTCGATCCCTTACTGGTCAGGCGTTCAATCTCTTCTCTAAACTCGCTGACATCCTCAAAGCGGCGATAGACAGAAGCAAAGCGCACATAGGCCACCTGGTCCAGCTCACGCAGTTGCTCCATCACCAATTCACCAATAGCACGCGCCGGCAACTCCCGTTCTCCGGTCGCCTGCAGGGCGTGTTTTATTTGAGATACCGCCGACTCCACCCGCTCGATACTCACCGGGCGCTTTTCCACAGCGCGCTGAATACCCGCGCGCAACTTGTCTTCATTAAACGGCTCGCGCTGGCCGTTTTGCTTGATCACTCGCGGCAGCAGCAGCTCCGCAGTTTCAAATGTGGTAAACCTCTCGTGGCACTCCAGGCACTCGCGCCGGCGGCGTACTTGGTCGCCCTCAGCCACCAATCGGGAATCGACTACTTTTGTTTCTTCTGCGCTGCAGAACGGACAGTGCATGTGGGATTATCCCCGGAATGGAAAATGGGCCGCAGTTTACCACAGCCGTTGCACTGTGTGACCGCGGCACGCACAGACACAGTGCATCGCAAATTCAACAGGGACACATAAAAAAAGCGGCTCTATGAGCCGCTTTTTTGTCAGCAATGCTGATCAGCCTTTTTTATACACAGGAAACTCTGCGCAAATACCCAGAACCTTCTGCTTCACATCGGCGATAGTGGCTTCAACATCACCTTTCTCCAGTGCGTCCAGCACGTCGCAGATCCAGTGAGTAAGCTGCTGGGTTTCCTTTACACCAAAGCCGCGAGTGGTAATTGCCGGGGTACCAACACGCAGGCCGCTGGTAATGAAAGGAGAGCGCGGGTCGTTAGGTACCGCGTTCTTATTAACGGTGATGTTGGCATTACCCAGGGCTTCATCCGCATCTTTACCGGTGTACTCTTTACCAATCAGGTCAACCAGCATCAGGTGATCATCGGTCCCACCGGATACAATGTTGATACCGCGATCGAGGAAGGTCTCCGCCATTGCGCGGGCATTTTCCACAACCTTCTTCTGGTAGGCCTTGTATTCGGGGGTCATGGCCTCTTTGAAAGAAACCGCTTTCGCCGCGATCACATGCATCAGCGGGCCACCCTGGCCACCGGGGAATACGGCGGAGTTGAGCTTCTTCTCAATTTCTTCGTTGGCGCGCGCCAGGATGATACCGCCGCGGGGGCCGCGCAGGGTTTTGTGAGTAGTAGAAGTCACAACATCGGCGTGGGAGATTGGGGAGGGATACTCACCAGCGGCAACCAGACCTGCAATGTGAGCCATATCCACAAACAGGTAAGCACCCACTTTGTCAGCGATCTCGCGGAAACGCGCCCAATCCATCACTCGGCTATAGGCAGAGAAACCAGCCACGATCATCTTCGGCTTGTGCTCAAGCGCCAGGCGCTCAACTTCCTCGTAATCCACTTCGCCAGTTTCCGGGTTCAGACCGTACTGCACTGCATTGTAGATCTTGCCGGAAAAGTTAACGCGGGCACCGTGGGTAAGGTGGCCACCGTGGGCCAGACTCATGCCCAGTACAGTGTCACCTGGGGCGCAGAGCGCCTGGTAAACAGCCGCATTAGCCTGTGATCCTGAGTGCGGCTGCACATTGGCGTAGTCAGCACCAAACAGCTCCTTGGCGCGCTCAATGGCCAGGGTTTCCACTTTGTCCACGTACTCACAACCGCCGTAATAACGCTTGCCTGGATAGCCCTCGGCATACTTGTTAGTCAGGCTGCTGCCCTGAGCTTCCATTACCATTGGGCTGGTGTAGTTCTCAGAGGCGATTAACTCGATATGGTCTTCCTGACGAGAGTCTTCCTCCTGGATGGCTTCCCAAATTTCCGGGTCGTAAGAAGCTAAAGTGACAGATGAATCAAACATGGTGTTCCCTCGGTAAAGCGGGCTTGAGTAGAGGCTTGTAAAACTCGATACCACAGCGCCCAGACTTATGAGTAGGACCAAAGGCTCCCAGCGTGGGATGGCCCTACTGCTCAATGCATTCTGGGCATTTTAGAAAGGCGCGCATTGTACACCAAGGGCAGCATGAATGCGCAAATGCAGAGACGTGGCGGGACCAACCCGTCCACCTTGAAAAGACGGTCAGAATTTGTACACCACAGAGCCAGACCAGTAATTCACGTCGGACTCAATGATGGTGTAATCCAGTTCCAGGGTCGCCTCGTCGGTCAGTTTGAAACCAGCCCCGAGCCCGGCAGATGCCCCGTTATCCGAGTACTCTTTCTCCCAATTATCTATCTCCAACTCCTCATGGAGGTAGCCGATACGACCTTTCAGATAAATGTTGCCCGGGCTGCGGTAGGTGGCATAAACAGCTTGTGTTGCCAGGGAGTAGTTGTAATCGTACCAGTAGTAGTCGAACTCACCATCAATGACAGAGTCGGTGACTTCTGCCTCGAATCCCCAGCCAGAACCCCAGGTATAACCGGCTCGAATCCCCCCATTTAAAGGACTCTCCCCCCTGGCATCAACATCCAAAACACCGAAAACGCCACCGATATACGCACCCTGCCCATAAGCGGTAGCGGAACACAACAGAGCGGTAACTGCAGCCATTGCCTTGAGATTAAAGCCCACCATCTTCCCCTTAAATCTCGAAGTCTGATCAAAGGGCAGGGATTATAGGGACATGATCAATTGGCACAAGTGTTCACTTAGACAAGTCAGAATGTAACCTAGGAGCTTCTAAAAAGAGATGTCTCCATTAGTTAAATTTAGGAAAGGGACAATTAAAATCTCAGGCTAAACCCGCCTGACCAATAACTGACATCCTTCTCTAATACGGTGTACTCAAGCTCCAGGTGATAAATTTCATTCAGGCTATAACCAATTCCAGCCCCTAAGCTGACACCCAAGTCATCACTACTTTCGCTGCCAACAGAAACGTCTTCATAGAGAAGGCCCAGGCGTCCTTTCAGGTACCAGTCCCCCTCTGTTCTGTAAGTCGCATAAGTAGCAAGAGTACGTATGTCTACATCCACATTCCGACCATAAGCCTCAGTCTCACCACTTAATAGTGAACTGGTATATTCACCTTCCACCCCAAAACCCGAGGCCCGCACATAACCTGCTCGCAGTCCCAAATTCAGTGGATTATCGACCCCCTTGAAATCAAAATCAGCTATTCCGGCCACACCCCCCCAGTAAACGCCCTCGGCAATTGCGCCCGCTGAAACAACGAGTGCCAGCACACCTATACCAGCCTTAACTATTTTCATTAACACTCCCATCCTGTTGCATTAACTTTGTCGTGACACACAAATAGGGCGCTGCGGAATAATTCGATGACAACCTACGACTTCAACACCAATAAATTTATTGAACAACGGGAAACATCGCAGCATGCTTAAATGTGCAACAACACGTCATTAGAAATTATTAAAATATGAAGGATAAAACACACCCTTATCTAGGTCCGACAGAAGAGCGTACTTGTGGAAAAAACTGAAGAAAGGGCTACTCGAAAATAGGTTTAATTTATCTTGTGGTCAAATACAACGAGGTACAGATAAGAGTTGAACCAAGGAATTCAGCGGCATGGTCAGCCTCATACCTATTGATAACCCCAGTCCTCCCCTGAGTAGGTAGCGGTAAATTCCACCTTGAGTCCCACTAAGTCCCCCTCACTTGATCCAAATCAACTTTGGATTGGTACATATGGCAACAATAGACCCATCGACAAATCGCGGAGGTCTGGGATGAATGCCATCTACCGACAACTGTGCTGTGACCATAAACATATGCAAGAGTTGCTCAACGCCTTTGAGCAATTACTCCTGGATCTTTTTGGCTGCGGCGACCGCGATCCAAACACCTTGTCACTGATCCTTGATGCTTTGGATTATTTATCGGCGTACCCGGATAGATATCACCACCCAGTTGAGGACTTAATATTTTCCCGGCTGTTGACTAAGCCAGTACATGACAGGGAATCAATTTACGAAGCGCAAATGCAGCATGAAAATATAGCCGCAGCGACAAAACACATGTGCGCTTTATTTTATGCTATTGCCAATGATGCGACCGTTGAACGGAGAGTGCTGCAAGGAGCTTGCAACACCTACCTGAAGCTGCAACGCAAGCATATGGACTTGGAAAATAAATCTATTTTCCCACAGATCGAACAGTACCTGGGGACTACCGACTGGATTTATATTCAGAAACAGGTCAGTGAATTAAGCTGCAGATATTTCGACAGGGCAACCAGAAAAATTTACGAGTCCCTGCACGAAGATCTGACACAACATCAAATGCCCGCGCAGGCATTAGCTTAGGTCACCAAAACAGCAGGGAGGAAATGTTAATGCAGTTTAAACGCCACGGCATATCCATTGGCATGGAACGCATAAATGATGAGTTTTTCCTTTACATAAAGGCAATTGGTGAGTTAACCCATGAGGATTATGAGCATATAACACCACTATTAGAATATGCTCTGGAAGGGGTAAAAAAACCTCAGGTTCAATTGCTGATTGATCTTCGGGATTTCGAGGGCTGGGGGATGCACGCGATCTGGGATGAGTTCAAGCTGGCCTTAAAGCACGGCAATGAATTCTCGCATGTCGCTGTACTTGGGGATGAGGAGTGGCAGCAAATAGCCACAAAAGTCGGGAGCTGGTTTGTTAGCGGTGAAGTCCGCTATTTCAAACAGCAACAAGAGGCCATGGATTGGCTACAGGAAACAAGGAAGACGGGTATTGGTCACAAGGAATCTGAAAAGGAATTAGCTTTCTCCACACACTCCTGATAAGTAGTGGATTAAGGGGGCGTTTACGCCCCCCTTTTTTTACCCGTAAATTACTCAGTTACTTATTTCTAAGTATTCACCTTCCTCTTTTTACTGTCCCAGGAAGGCGTTCCCAATATAAGATTACCTACGCTCAACTCGTTACGGCAAAAAGAACAGTAAATATTCTCATAGTGTAAGTTGTTCCGATGCAGAATATTGAGCACATCAGCCAGGGTTGGACTCTTTTGATTGTGCCTATTTCGAATCGTCAAGAAGTTAGCTTCCATCTTTGTGGTGTACAAAGAAGCACCAACTTTTGCGTCATACAGAGACTTTTGAAAGGGATCATTTAAGTCATATTGCTGCAGTCTTACCTGATTCCGAATAGCTTTCACATTGTGATTATGGGCTTCATCCACAACATTCTGAATCTGAGCGTAACTCTCACCATCATTAATAAATCGGCGCGATAGGCGACCAAAAATCTGTCCGGCTGTACTGCCGTGGTACCCCTGGAATTTTTTCAACATATAGTTACGGCATATCTTACCCTTGCCAATATGCTCATGAACTTTTGCTTTCCCATCTACAACATCTTGTAGGCCAGGATCTTCCAACGTGTAACCGTGAGGTGCAAAGAAAAGCAGGTTGTCGCCACCGTGGCCTTTATTATAAAAAACCTGCTTGGTTGCGGCACCGTGGGCAGAAATCACCAGGGACGGCGCATCCCCAACATTGGTACCTTCCGGTGCAAAAATTTTGACTAAATCCAATTCACGAACAGGCATATGACACCTATCTAACGTCGAGTACAGAAATAAGAGGGTCACCCCTCCAAACAAAACAACCGTACTAACAACCTACTATGACCAATCATCCATACTCAAGTTTTATTGCATGATTTTTGACATTAGTCACGAAGAGGAAAATTTTTTGGACTAAGTATTAGTCAAATAAGTGAGGTATGAAATAAATATGACAAAAATAAGGAGGAATTGAGGAAAACAGTTTAGGCCCGGCAAGCTCAAGGAAGTGAGCTGTAACAAATTGGTAGATGGTGACCCATAATAAAAATGCATTCACATTTCTAGCTTAACGGGCACCATCTTCTCTCTACTTAAGAATTGAATACGAAGTTAGAAGACACCGTTTAGGTGGTTGGTCGCTGCATTTTGCTGTCCCAGGATGGAGTTCCAATAAGGATATTGCTAAAACTCACTTCGCTTCGACAAAAAGAACAATAGATATTTTCATAGTGAAGATTATTTCTATGCAGAATGTTTAGAACATCCACTAAGGTGGGGTTATCCATTTTTACTCTATTGCGAATAGTCAATAAGTCCGCCGACATTACCGGCTTAACCCCTTTCTTAATATAAGGTTGATGCATGGGATTATTGGGATCCAGATTTCGCACCCTCTCATTGTGCTCATGGGCATTATCTACAGCCTTTTGCACATCAGCATAGCTCTCACCTTTAATAAAATGGCGAGTAACGCGGCCTAGAATCTGACCGGTTGTTGACCCGTGATACCCCTGATATTTGCTCAGGGTATAGTTATGACAAACTTTTCCCTTACCAACCCACTCATGATATTTGGCATTGCCACTCAAGACGCTACCAATACCTGGATCATTTAGAGAATAACCATGGGGAGAAAAGAAAAAGAGGTTATCCCCTCCGTGCCCTTTGGGATAAAAAATTTGCTTGGTTGTTGCACCGTGAGCAGAAATTACCAGGTTGGGAGCATCTCCCACTTGTGTTCCTTCCGCTGCAAAAATCTTAACTAGATCAAATTCTCTGACAGGCATACTTCCCTTCTTCTCACTTCTTATTTTTTTGAGGCTTACTGACTAGCGCTCTGTGACAAAGGCTACTATGGCTTATTGGATATTTGCTAGAGGTGTGAAATACAAAAAATACCAGGCAAGAGAACTACAAATATCCAGGCTATACAGTCAAACCCTCTTAAACAAAGGAGAAAAGAAAACACTTCCAAAATAGCGGCACTCAATTAGAACCATCGTACCCTTTTGAGGCGGCAGTATTCGCAGCTATTCTGGCCAAAATGACCCAGATACTGCCGAAATAGACAAGGAATAAAAATTAAAATTAGGAGGCTTTATGCGCCAACGTGCTCAATAGCCGATATAAAAAAGAAGCGTTAGGTTCCAGAAAATCAATTGGAAAAGTGAAAAACCTGTACGGCTATCAGTCGTAGCCGCAATGGGTTCCAGCCAATTCACTCAACGCCAGCAAGTCAAGGATTTCAACCATTCGACCACTAACATTCACCAGTCCATCTCGCTGAAAACGCGAAAATAAACGGCTCACCGTCTCCGCTGTTAACCCCAAGTAATTGGCGATGTCCGTTCTCGGCATAGAGAGTACAAATTCACGGGGGGAGTAACCACGACATGCATAGCGACTGGAAATATTAATCAACAATGCCGCTAAGCGAGCATCAGCAGCACGCTTTCCCAGCAACATTAAGATTTCATTTTCCTGCCGCAACTCTTCGGAAAAAATGCTATAGATTTGCTGCTGCAGTGCTGGAACTTCCTGAGCTAAGGTTTCCAGTTGGTCAAATGGCAACAAGCACACACTGCTATCTTCCAGCGCCTCCGCATAACTGGGGTGAACCCGACTACTATAAGCATCGAGCCCCAACAGCTCACCAGGAAGGGCGAAATGTGTTACCTGGATATTCCCATCTGCACCAATGACTACCGTTTTGACACTTCCAGAGCGAATCGCATAGAGATTTTGGAATGGATCACCTGCTCGATACAAGGTTTCACCCGCTTTAATTACCTTTTTCTTGCGGGTAACCCGTTCAAGCCGGTCAATATCTGCCTGCACCAGCCCTGCAGGCAAGCACAAACGCCTGACTGAACAGTTACTACAACTTACGGCCTGCGCTGACTTGGTCATAGCTAGGCAACCAAATTCTTTTACTGACAGTAATACTATTACCGGCCATGAATCAGCTTTTTGACTCTTTCGTAACCGGCTTGTCCTGGTAAACACACTCCATAATACTAAGCGACACACATGGTAGTTAGTAACTTGCCCTATGTGCTAAATTCGTAAAGTTAAAAGATAGTTTCACATTAAAAGCAACTTTTATATTTCTTTAAAAGTTAAAAGATTAAAACTCAGGTAAAAAGCTTTCGATCACCATTCGTTGCTGTTTTTTGCCATCCTGATCCATACCGCTCTTAAAATTGCAAAGTTCATTGGCCCACTTGGATGTTCTGACCCGAATAGGTGGCTCCTCAGCCTGTACCACTTGTAAAACCACCTCGGCTACTTGGTCAGATGTCTGGTATATCTCAGCTGTCTGCTCTGGGCTTCGCGACCTCATACCACCAATATACTGATTGAAGACCCCCTGGTATTCATCTTCGGGATACCCCTGGCTCCGCTCCAACTGCGAAAGCACATTATTGGCAAACTCTGAGTGGATTCCACCGGGCTCGACAGCGGTAAAATTAATATTAAAGGCAGGGGTAATATAACTTGCCAGGGCCTCTGTATAACCCTCAACAGCAAACTTTGCCGCACAATACAGCTCATTGAACGGCTGCCCAACTAGCCCACCCACTGATGAAATATTGATAACGTGTCCACTACGAGCTTCGCGCATATGGGGTAAGACTGCTTTAGTGCAGCGAACTACACCGAGGTAGTTCACATCCGTCACCCAGCGTATCTCTTCTTCGCTGGCGTGTTCAGTGGTCTTTACAAAACCAGCGCCAGCATTGTTGATCAATAAATCGATACGCCCAGCATCCCGGATAATGGTATCGACGCATTTCTGGATACTGTCAGAATCTGTTACATCCAATTCCATCACTTCGAGAGCCGCCCCCTGAGGAGCCGCATTTATCAGCTGGTCGGCCTTGGAGAGATCTCTCATGGTGGCATAGACCCTAAACCCCTGCTTAGCCATTTGCAGCGCCAGACTCTGCCCCAGCCCTGTGGAAGTCCCGGTAATCAAGGCAACCTTACTCATTGCTCTCTCCTCAGTATTCGTTAATCAATCTCAAAATGTAAACTACTCAGTGCAGTATACACATGAATAGCATCAAGTAAACCGATCGGTGTATTTTTGGCAATGAATCTGGCTGCAGCTGAACAATAGGGCTGGCGAGTCAGAGTAAGCCGTAAAATAAGCTCCGCCAGCTTTATTCTCAGAGGGCGTAACCTGATACCATTAGCGCCCTTTTATAGCCCAGACAGTTTCTGTGAGTCGGAATGTTGGATAGCCTCCGGCGCATTCAGGTTCACAGGCAGCCCCGCAACAAGGTATTTCTATGTCCATTGCCGATTTGAACTTTTTGAAAGCACTGCCAAAAGCCGAGCTTCACCTCCATATCGAGGGTTCACTGGAACCGGAGCTAATGTTCGAGTTGAGCAAGCGCAACAATATTGAAATTCCCTTTTCCAGTATTGAGGAAATTAAAGCAGCCTATAAATTTCATAATTTACAGTCGTTCCTAGATATTTATTATCAAGGCGCTTCCGTCCTGATCCATGAGCGGGATTTTTATGACCTGACCATGGCTTATCTCAAGCGCTGTCGTGAAGATAATGTTGTCCACACAGAGATCTTCTTTGACCCCCAAACCCATACAGAGAGGAGCATTGATATCGGTGTGGTTATCAAGGGTATTAACAGCGCTCTTGATGATGCAAGAAATGAGTGGGGAATAAGTAGTCACCTTATTTTGTGCTTCTTACGCCACCTGAGTGAAGAGGAAGCAATTGCCACCTTGGAAGTGGCAAAACCATACCTGAACTTAATAAAAGGTGTAGGGTTGGACTCTTCTGAGCTGGGTCATCCACCCAGCAAATTTCAGAAAGTATTTGCTATGGCCAAAGAGCTAGGGCTTGAGAGAGTTGCCCACGCTGGTGAAGAGGGGCCTGCCGATTATATCGTAGAGGCTCTCGATCTTCTGGACGTGAGCCGAATCGACCATGGGGTTCGCTGCGTTGAGGACGAAGCACTAATTGAGCGCCTGAAAGAGGAACATATCCCCCTGACCGTTTGCCCGCTCTCCAATACCGCACTCTGTGTTTACGACAATATGAACCAACACCCCATTTTGTCACTCCTCGAGCGCGGCCTGTGTGTCACTGTTAATGCAGATGATCCAGCTTACTTTGGCGGTTACGTTAATAAAAATTATCTGGCCCTTAGCGAAAGTCTGGGCATGACCAAAGAGCAGGCGAAAAAACTGGCCCTGAATAGTTTTAAAGCGAGCTACATTCCAGAGGCAGATAAAGAAAAGTGGGCGGAGGCAATATCAGCAATCGAAACGGTTGCTGAAGTTTAGTGGATTGGGTAGTGTCCTGACTGATCATAAAGCCAGGACACTATTTCAAAATTCAGTCTTCATCATATCCGCAGTGAGTACCCGCTAGCTCACTGAGTTCAATTAAATTAATAATCTCAACTGATCGGCCACTCACCTTAATTAATTTTTCTCGCTGAAAACGCGAGAAAAGCCGGCTGACAGTTTCCGCTGTCAAACCCAAATAATTGGCGATATCAGTGCGCGGCATCGATAAAACAAACGCACTGTGAGAGTATCCACGGCGAGCGTAACGGCTGGAAATATTAATCAGAAGAGCCGCCAAACGAGTATCGGCAGAGCGCTTGCCCAACAACATTAAAATATCGTTTTCCTGGCGCAACTCTTCAGAAAAAATGCTGTAAATCTGCTGCTGCAGTGCTGTCACCTGCTGGGCCAAAATTTCCAGTTGAGTAAAAGGCAGCAGGCAAACACTGCTGTCTTCCAATGCTTCCGCATAACTCGGATGTACCCGAGTACTGTAGGCATCCAGACCGAGCAGTTCCCCAGGTAAAGCGAAGTGGGTGACCTGAGTGTCACCATCTGCAGCAATCACCACAGTTTTAAAACTGCCTGAGCGAATTGCATAGAGATTGGCAAATGGATCGCCAGCTCGGTAAAGGGTCTCCCCCGCTTTAATTATTTTCTTTCGACGCGTGATATGCTCTAGCCGATCAATATCAGACTGACACAAACCAGCTGGCAAGCACAAACGCCTGACTGAACAGTTGCCGCAACTAACAGCTGTAGAGGAATCCATCATACTAAACCGGTCGGTAAACTAATTTGCCGCAATTGTAACGGCTGTCGAGCCGTTAGTCTCCTGCCGGTAGCTATAGAACACGTGAATATTTCGCATCTGTTTCTTGACTGTGCAAATACATATCAAATGCAGCGGCAACATTTCTAACGAACCAGCGGCCTTCCTCGGTAACAATAATATTTTCGTTATCCTGATAAATTAGACCATCGTCAAACATAGGCTGTAAGCGCGCTAATTCCTCAGAGAAATACTCCTCAAAGGAAGCACCTATACGCTGTTCAACAAGGTTTTTATCCAGGCGCAAACGACACATTAATTCACTAATAATCCACTGGCGCAAACGATCTTCATCATCCATTAACCAGCCGCGGCAGGCTGCAGATTTCCCTTCTCCAATCGCCTGAGTATATTCTTTTAGGCGATGTAAATTTTGCCAGTAGCCATCGCGACTGTAGCTGATCGCCGATGCCCCCAGACCGACCAAAGCATCTGCCGGCATTAGGGTGTAACCCTGGAAATTGCGCTGCAGCATACCGGCATGGGCTGCCTTAGCCAGTTCATCCCCAGGACGGGCAAAGTGATCCATCCCCAAAAATTCATACCCCGCCTTACCCAGGTGCTCTACAGCCGCCAGCTGCATCGCCACTTTTTCTGCGGCAGAAGGGATTAAATCCGTATCAATCAGGCGCTGGGCCTTAAATCGGTGTGGCAGGTGTGCATAGTGATAGAGAGCGATGCGGTCCGGTTGCAGCTCCAGCACTTTATCCAAGGTACGGTGCAGGCTGCTCAGCCCCTGCTTGGGTAGTCCGTAAATCAGGTCGTAGGAAATGGACTCAAACCCGCGCTCACGCGCCGCTACGGTCAACTCCGTAACTTGGTCGGCACTGCAGATACGATTGATTGAACGCTGAACTTCGATATCGAAATCCTGCACCCCCAGGCTCAAGCGGTTAAAACCCAGTTCTCGCAGGGTATCCAGGGTCTCTAACTCAAGGGTACGTGGATCGGCCTCAATACTGTATTCAACCCCGTCGCCTGGGCGCAAATCAAAAACTTCAGCCAGCCCTCCCATTAAGCGACGCATATCACTATCACTCAAGAATGTCGGCGTACCACCGCCCAAGTGCAATTGGGTAACGGGGACATCAGCCACCTTATCCCGGTACCACTGGGCTTCCTGCAGCAAGTGATCCAGATAACTGGAAGCCAATCCATACTGGTGAGTAATTACTTTATTACAGGCACAGAAGTAACAGAGAGAACGGCAAAAAGGAATATGAACATAAAGGGACAAGCTGCGAATATCCTGCAGCGCTGCCCAGGGCTCAATTCCATTTAATGTGTGAAAACGATCGGCGGTAGGATACGAGGTGTAGCGCGGGCAGGGTCCGCTATAACGGGATAAGAGTTCTTCAGACAACCCTCCCACGGGGCTTTTAATCTCTTGCTTCATATTCATTCACACCTCGTTCGGTAGTTTGCTTGGAAATCCGACACAAACAAAAAAGCAGCCACCGGGTCTTCGACCAGAAAACCACAGTGACTGCTCTACCCCAGACCTATTTATTGCTACCTTTTAGAAGCGGTAGCCCAGACCAGCCATGTAAACCAGCGGATCAATATCCACATTGGCAGTCACTTCACCCAGGCCAGGTACTTTGACTTTGGCGTCGGTCTCGATGTCCATCCAGAACACAGACATATTGAACAACCAGCGTTGATCGGCACCGAAGGTAAAATCGATACCGGCTTCTGCTGCCAGGCCAAATGAATTGTCCAGGGACAGTTCTGCATCACCAGTGGCGCCAAGGCTTTCGAAAGCGCTATCGGCGGTGCTGCTGATTTCTTCATCAAAGAAAGCGGTGTAGTTCACACCCAGGCCAACATACGGCTGAATGTTGGACTGTGGCTCCATCGGATACCATTGAACCAACAGAGTCGGCGGCAAGTGCTTGGTTTCCCCCAGGTTGAAACTGCCCAGGCCCTCGCCAACAACTTCGATATCGTGGCTGAACGGCGTTGCGGCAACCAGTTCCAAACCCCAGTGATCGCGGAACATGTAGACGCCGGTCAGGCCCAGTGCGGAACCGTTATCCACATCAACACCGGTTTGGTTGATGCCGGTTCCATTCAAGGAAAGTACGCTGGAATTAGCATCGGGTGCTACAGTGGCCATGCCACCGCGCAGAATTAAACTGCCTTGTTCATAGGCCAGTGCGGGTGCAGAAAGTACGGCGGTCAAAGCGGCTGTCGCACAAGCAGTTATACGATTCATTAACTTCTCCATAAAGCGATTAGGCATTTTTCCCGACTCAGGAAGGGCCCCCCTCCAGGCACAATCACAAGTCGCGGACAGGTTACTCGCTGACTGCCTGAGGCTGCTTGATCCAAATCAAGCTGCCGAATTACCTGGAAAAAAATCCATTGGAATGTGCAGCAGCAAGATAATTGCGCTGTTTAAGGGAGACCCGTTTCCGGGAAGGGGCGGGGAAGATAGCGGCTCAGAAAGTCCGAGGGAACCGAGCTCTCAACTGTATTTGATACGATCTTGCCAAATTGAGAACTACCGCAAATTTTTCCTTTAGATGACAGGGTTAAGGGCAAACAAACCGGGCCAAAACTGCACCACTGCCGACATTGCCAGACTGTGGTGCAAGGCCTTTAAACAGGCGCTAAGTAAGGCTGCCCGCCGGGCGCCGGAACATATTCTGAATACTGGAGAAATCCAGTTGCTGGTTTTCCTCACTGGCGCCATGCAGTTGGAAAAGATTTTTCGCCAGGGCTCCCATCGGAGTAGAGGATGCACTGGTTGAGGCGGCATCCATAGCCAGTCCCAGGTCCTTGAGCATCAATGCCACACTGAAACCGCCGGCATAACCCTTTGCCGAAGGCACGCTCTCCATAGTGCCCGGGTAGGGATTGTAGTTAGCCAGGGACCAATTATTACCCGAACTTTCCCGCATAATATCGCTCAGTACCTTGGCATCCAGCCCCTTATCCACTCCCAGCTGTAAAGCTTCTGCGGTACCGGTCATATGGATCGCAAGCAACAGATTGTTGCAAATCTTTGCCACCTGCCCAGCACCGGCAGCACCGGCGAGAAATATCTTGCTGCCCATCACCTGCAGCGGGGCCCGCGCTGCATCGAATGCCGCTTCATCCCCGCCGCACATAAAGCAAAGCGTCCCCGCCTGTGCCGCAGCTGTACCTCCGGATACCGGGGCATCTATCGCTCTCAACCCATGCTCCCCGGCAGCCTGGCTGACCAGGCAGGCATCCTCTGCGGAGATAGTCGAACAGTCGATAATCAGGGTATCGGCCGGGAGTTGCTGCAACAACCCAGCCTCTCCCAGGTAGAGCCCTTTCACCGCGTCGCCACTGGGCAACATGGAAATTACGATATCCGCGCCCTCAACAGCCTGTTGGGCGCTGTCACAGGGCAGGCAGCCGTCTCGCTGTGCCTGTTCCAGAGCAACAGGGCTCAAATCAAATGCCGCTACGGTATAGCCGGCCTTCGCCAAGTTGGCAGCCATGGGGCCACCCATATTACCCAAACCAAAAAAGGCTATCTTTTCCATAAAAGCCACTCCCTATTTTGTTGTTGGTATCCCTGGCGATTAACAGCCCGGGACGCTCGGTAAATACGATATCTACAGGTCGGCCAGCGGGTGCTCACCGCCCCAGGGTCCCTCAAAGCAGCTCTCCACCTGCGCAGGTGTAATCTGTTCCAAGCTGTCAGGTTGCCACTGGGGTTCGCGGTCTTTATCAATCAACAGCGCGCGCACCCCTTCCTTGAAGTGGCCACTGGCACAGAGGTTTACCGCGAGTGCCAACTCCATGCGGTAGATATCCGCCAGGGACAGGTGTCGAGCCCGCTGTAATTGCTCCCACACAATCCAGGGGGTCAGCGGAGAGCCACCTGCCAAAGTGGCAGCTGCCCGCTGCAACCACTTATCCACACCCTGGTATGCACTGATGGCGGCACAAACCTCTGGCAAGGTGGCAAAATCGGTAAGCTGCTGGATTTGGTCATAATGCTCTCGTAGAGCAGACTCAGGCCGCTCCAGAAGGGGCAGCTCCTGGGATTTAAGGCAATTGCTAATTAACTGGTGATTGGCTTCCAGGTTTTCACCAAAACTGAGCCCCGCTAACGCAGACAAGACTGACTCCCGCTGGTCCTGGCCTATCATGCGGTCCGCCATACCGGCAAACAGGGCATCGGCGCCATTAAACTGCGCACCGGTCAGCCCCAGGAAAAGTCCAAGGCGCCCGGGCATACGATTCAGGAACCAGCTGCCCCCCACATCGGGAAACAAACCAATCGTAATCTCCGGCATTGCCATACGAGTGGTTTCGGTCACAATCCGGTGGCTGGCTCCCGCCATAATGCCGATACCGCCTCCCATCACGAAGCCACCGCCCCACACCACGACGGGCTTGGCGTAAGTGTGAATCTGGTAGTCCAGGCGATATTCGCGGGAGAAGAAGTCGGTGGTGAAGCCGTAGTCCGGTGTCTCACCATAGGCGGCGGACTCCCGATACAGCGCCACCACATCGCCGCCAGCGCACAGCGCCTTGTCGCCACTGCCATCGATCCAGACTGCTGCGACTTCAGTGTCTTCAGCCCAGCGGTCTAGCTGGGCCGACAACAGATCGATCATGGATGAATTTAAGGCATTGAGAGCCTTGGGGAGGTTTAGTGTCGCGATCGCCAGGGCGCCGCGCCGGGAAAACAACACCGGGGAATCCTGATCCATTTTTATTCGTCTTATAGCTCTTGTACTAGATAGTGTCGCAGTTAAACACAGATCACATTTGACGTCAGCCACACGCGAGTACAGCGGGCTACCACAGACATGCCCGGTTGCACTTTTTACGCAAACTGATAAGTTGCGCGCAAAATCTGACCGATTCCAACACCCATTACGGAACCCCAAATGGCCGAATACGTATACACCATGAACCGGGTGGGCAAAGTAGTGCCCCCCAAGCGCGAGATCCTCAAGGACATCTCCCTCTCCTTCTTCCCCGGCGCCAAGATCGGCGTACTCGGCCTCAACGGCGCAGGTAAATCCACCCTGCTGCGCATCATGGCCGGGGTCGACCAGGACTTTAACGGCGAAGCCCGCGCAATGCCCGGCATCAAGGTCGGCTACCTGCCCCAGGAACCGCAACTCGATGCCAGCAAGACCGTGCGCGGCAACGTAGAGGACGGTGTACGCGAAGCCATCGACGCCCTCGCCGGCCTGGAACAGGTCTACGCCGATTACGCCGAGCCCGACGCAGACTTCGATGCCCTGGCCAAGAAACAGCAACAGTTCGAAGACATTATCCAGGCCTGGGACGCCCACAACCTGGAGCACCGCCTGGAAGTTGCCGCAGACGCACTGCGCCTGCCCCCCTGGGATGCGGACGTAAACAATCTGTCCGGCGGTGAAAAGCGCCGTGTGGCCCTTTGCCGCCTGCTGCTGTCCCGCCCGGATATGCTGCTTCTCGACGAACCCACCAACCACCTGGATGCGGAATCCGTATTCTGGCTGGAGCGCTTCCTGCACGATTTCACTGGCACTGTGGTTGCCATCACCCACGATCGCTACTTCCTCGACAATGTTGCCGGCTGGATTCTGGAACTGGACCGCGGCCACGGCATCCCCTGGGAAGGTAACTACACCACTTGGCTGGAACAGAAAGAAAAACGCCTGGAGCAAGAGCAGCGCGGCGAACAGGCCCGCGCCAAAGCCATGCAAAAGGAACTCGAGTGGGCCCGCCAAAATCCTAAGGGCCGTCAGTCCAAAAACAAGGCCCGTTTGTCCCGCCTGGAAGAAATGCAGTCCCAGGACTTCCAGGCCCGCAACGAGACCAACGAAATCTACATTCCGCCCGGCGAGCGTCTCGGCGACAATGTGATTGAGTTTAAAGATGTGAGCAAAGGCTTCGGCGAGCGCCTGCTGATCGACAACCTGTCTTTCCGCGTGCCCAAGGGCGCAATTGTAGGTATCGTCGGCGGCAACGGTGCCGGTAAGTCCACCCTGTTCCGTATGATCAGCGGCACCGAGCAGCCGGACTCCGGCGAGATCAAGATGGGTGAAACCGTTAAGGTCGCCTACGTTGAACAGGGCCGTGAAAATCTGGATGACAGCAAGACCGTATGGGAAGCCATCTCAGACGGCCACGATATGCTCAAGATCAACAACTACGAAGTGGGCTCGCGCAACTATGTTGGCCGCTTTAACTTCAAGGGCAGTGACCAGCAGAAGCGCGTAGGCGAACTCTCCGGCGGTGAACGCGGACGCCTGCACCTGGCCTATACCCTCAAGCAGGGTGCCAACGTACTGCTGCTGGATGAACCCTCCAACGATCTGGATATCGAAACCCTGCGCGCCCTGGAAGAAGCCCTGCTCAACTTCCCCGGCTGTGCCCTGGTAATCTCGCACGATCGCTGGTTCCTGGACCGCGTTGCCACCCATATCCTCGCCTATGAGGGTGAGAGTGAAGCGGTATTCTTCGAGGGTAACTACACCGAGTACCACGAGGACTTTGTACAGCGCAAAGGTGAGGATGCAACACCCCATCGCATGCATTATAAGAAGCTTAAGACTTGATCATCTGATATCTATATAGCCTACTGGCTATTTATCCCTTATAAAAAGCGAGTCATTGGCTCGCTTTTTTATTGAGCCTAAAAATGCTCATTATGATATAGGTAAGTAAATTGCCTTATCAAACAACTTTGCCCCCAATACCAAGTTGCTCTAGTGCTTAAACGCCACTCTGAATCAGATCCATCTTGAAAATAATAACAAACCATTTCATTGTGAATAAACGAAACCCTCGCCTAAGCACCTGCTTCCAAATACTTTTTATAAGAAGAGCTATATTGTCGCTTGCAAAAAATATATTTGAGTAAAAACTTTAAACCATAGTAAAAGATAATTTAAAAACCACTTCCGCCAAATGAGACTCTCAACCCAATACAATCCTTAAGAAAAATCATTGACTATTCTCTAGCGGATATCATTTTTCTATAAAAGAAAAAGACAGCCATAAATTCATTCGGTCACACTTTTTAAACCAATTAAATATATAACTTATACGGAACCAGAAATAAGCAACCCAGCCACTCACACAAAAAAACATCAAAATCAACATTTAACCTAAACACAATTATAGAAAACATTCAAAATAAGAATAAACACCGGCAGTTGATACGAGCGTACCAGATAAATCATGCAAAACCGTAATATGCTTTTTAGTACTAAGATAGAAAAACTTAAACTTTAGATCGGTAGAGCCAGAGCAAGTCAGCAACCAACAATAAAGTCGGCTACGACTGAACCCTAACTCCACACGCTTAGCGCAACCTATTAGGTTGGCGAAATATCAGGACGAACTGCTTCTGGACCTGCTGTGATATCGGTCTCATAATTCATAATATATCTCCATTTAAACATTTTTTTTTGCAGCTCAAGCCAATAAACTCCCGAGCCTTTAGAAGCTTAACCTGAACAGGACCAACTTGGCCATAACTAGTTTAATTTCATGGGCGATTAATCAAAAAAATATCTAACTGACGCCCACACCTTTCACACTCTCATCCAATTCGTGATGGAAACCCCAAAAACCTTATATTTAACTACCAAAAGCTGTCCAAATGATGGCAATTAACGTGTTTAAATTAGCTTACCACGAATAAATATACGACCCTATAAACCTACGGAACCTACGGAACCTACGGAACCTACGGAACCTAGTGTCAAGAAATCCGCTTAAAATTTACCCTCTATAAAACCCAAGGATTAATCATAGCCCTGTAGGCCACCCTAATTACTTACGAATGAGGTGACACAACCATTTAGCAGGAGATTATCTTTAATCATACTTTGCTGCCTAAAAATTATTAGATCAATCAGCCCCTAAAAACATTACCTAAAACTTGATACTGACAAAAACGTAAAGATTAGACAACAATAAAATTAAATTAATAACTGCCACAATTGAATACAAATCAAGCCAAAGTGGTACCATATAACCAAAAATAAAGATGCTAGAGAGTGACTGGGGGTGCCACCAATAGCAAGAAACATTCTCTTTCTTTAACAAAGTTTAATTTAAAATCACATTCCCGCTAAAAATAAGCTGTTAATTATAATTAATTCAATAACACAACAACAACTTAAATACTTTTAGCTATTTCCTGAATCATACTCTCCAATCTAACCTGCTATAAAAATCATAAAGAAAGGAAAAACAAAAAATCAATCACACATATAATAACGTAAATATAATCATATAGCATTAAAGCCTCCTTATTTAATCCTTCGTCTTGAATAGCTATAAACTAGATCTTTCCATCAATATATAAAACGCCGAACACTGATATTTCAACATGCAAAATGTATAGCCAATATATCGATTAAGAGACAGTGAAACCAATTAAAATAGCTTAAAAGTGAAAGGGCCTTTCACATAGGTACTCTGCTATGGATGAGCAATAACAATTAATGTTTTTGCATGCTTTTGAACACAAGCTAATCCAATACGCAGATTTTCCGGGTCAAGAGCGGCAAAACTCTCATCCAAAACTACCATCTCAGCATTTTGTAAAAGCGCGCGAGCAATAAATAACCGACTCATCTCTCCGTGGGACAGACGCCACCCCATCTCCCCAACCGTCTGTAGAATTCCAGCAGGCATTTTTTCTAGCAATGGGGTAAGCCCCAGCTCATCACAGATAGCATAAGCTCTTATCAGGCCCTCTTGGCTGGGCGGCCACTGATCCCCCATCAATAAGTTGAATAAAAATGAGTCCCCCAATACATGGTTTTCATGAAACTGTGGAGCAGAGGCCACCATTCTACGCCAAGGTTCTGCACCGATACTCATTCGGTCATAACCATTAAGCAGTAGTAGGCCATCATCTGGCACCTGAACACCAGTCAACACATTGGCAAGTGTGGACTTTCCGGAACCAGAAGCGCCTCGTAGTAAAATCCGATCTCCGGGATAAACGCTGAGATTACAACCTGCCAGTATCGCTTGATCCTTTCCCTCATAGGTAAAGCGGACATCGCGTAAATAGCACAGCGGCAATGACGAATTTTGCATCCCCGATGGAACAGTCATCACCGGCCTCACACTTTTTTTTGCATTGCAATCCTCCAAAGAAAATAATTCGTTTACTTTTTCCCAGGAAACTACTGTGCCCAGTGCGTTGTTAAAACCACTCATACACTTTAAAACTGCACGATATCCTATCAATATGCCACCGAAGGTAATTGCAATCTGTGAGTTGCTAGCGTCGCCAGTAATAAATATTGGAGCAAATCCCACTATTCCTAGAAGAAACCATAGCCGCGGCAACAGAGCCACTAGACGTGCCATGCTGTTGTCCATTCGCAAGGAGCTTTCAAAATAATTATTTAATTCACTATCTTCGCCCCGATGCCACTCATTCGAAGCTTGCTGGACAAGTCGAGTTCGGTGCCCAATCATTTTTTCGATCAAACGGTGAGTCATTGACAACCGCTGTGCTGTCCACTGACGGCAACTTTGGTATTGCGCTTTTCCCAGAAAAAGCGCACTTAGTAGAAACAATGGAAAAATCGCAGCATAAACAAGTCCGCTTGTTCCCAGTAGCAATATTAAGACTGCTATTAACAACTCCACACAGCCCAGCAACCATAAAAAAGCACCTTGCAATGCACCGACTTCAATATTCTCTGCATCGTAAACTCTACCCAGAACCTGACCCGAGCCCATATGGCGAATTCGACTGGGGCTGACACGCAACGCACTGGCGAGCAATCGCTGTTTGAGAAGTGCGCCTGCCTCGACGGAAATCACACCGCGCAATCGGGCTGTAAGCAGCGATAGGGGAACCTGAGAAACCAGTAATAATATCCAGGCAGCCAACCAACCAGAACTGATGTGGCCCTCAAGTACCGCTCTACCAATCACCCACCAACCACATAAGAAAAGAACCATTTGTATACTGTGGCAGGCAAGCATGGCGGCAAATCGCCAGTAAAGCCCATGGTGGCGAAGCTGCGACCACAAGGAGCGATGAGACGGTTGGCGCAACAACCAGCAATCATCCAGCCGCACATTTGCAAGGTTTTCACGCAACAACGCTGCCATGGCTCCCTTACGCCGGCGCCCTTTAATTTTTGCACTATCCAATAACTGACTGATACGCTGGCGCTGAGGTTCTTCGAGTTCCCAAGCCAGCTGGTGTAATACACTCTCAACGTGGATTTTCTCTATACTTAATGTCGGAGTAAGCAGGTATAACTTACGCCCGCGGCCTCCACTCAATGCTATAAAATAGTCCTCATCGCAGAAACGTATCCTCAGTAGTGCAGGGGCGGCTCGCAAAAGAGTAGATTCCAGTTCGGCATAACTGCAGTTCACTCGCTCTACCTGTAAATCCAAGGCTTCGGCCTCCGCTTGCAACCTGGAATTAAATTCCAAGACAGCCCCTTGGGTTTTACTTTCTGCCACTAACGGATTTAAACCACAGCGCTTCGCTAGCGCTTGCAGTGCAGCTTCTAATTGTGACGCAGGCCAGCAATAGGAAATCCATTCTTCAGTGCTCACCAGAAACCTCCTTGAGTTTAGAAGCTCGTGAGGTAACAGGTACTCCTTGCAGTTCCGTCAGTTGACCCTTGGCCATATTCAGGTGGCGCCAACTGGTACTCTGCCAACACTCTTGCCAAAGGCTTCTTTCAGCTGCTAGTAATTGCGCATATCGAGTATCACTCTCCGTTTGAAGCTCACCAGGCTCACCATCTTCTATAATTTTGCCTTCATCAACAACTAGAACACGTGGAAAATCCAGGGTTTCACTAATATCATGGGTAATACAAATCAAGGTGATGCCGTGCCAGATTTCTCTTACGCGACTCATCAAGTTCTGTCGCTGCTGACGATCAAGACCTCTGAAAGGTTCATCCAGGATCACACAAGCCGTTTCTTCACGGCCAAGTGCACGCCCCAGCCGCACACGCTGCCCCTCACCGCCACTCACCAGAGCACCACCTTCACCCAAGGTACTCTGCAATCCATCCGGTAACGCTGCCACCAATTTAAGCAAATCCGCTTGTTGAAGAACGGGATAAAGGGGTGCTCCAGGCTTATTACCGTAACTCAGATTTTCTAAAAGACTGCTATTCCACAGTTGAATAGCAGGATCAACCCAGGCACAGTGAAGACGAAAACGATTCAGAAATTCCCCTTTCAGCTCATTGCCGTTTAACATCACACGACCACTAGCAGGTTTATGCCAGCCCAATAGCAATCCGGCCAAGCTCGACTTACCAGCTCCAGATGCCCCTACAACCGCAACTTGTTCACCCGGGCTTATCTCAAGGTTTACCTTGTCGAGAATAGTACGACCACTGGCATTCACACTCACATTATCAAATTTGATTCCCACCGGTTTCAGTGAGGAGAATACAACACAATCCTCAAACTCTTTATCAGTTTCTGTTTCCATAACCGCCTGAAGTGGCTCTAGTGCCCTCAGTAATAAATTTCGCTGACGTGGGTAACTACGCATTAATCCAGCAATTTCTTCTCCCAATGGCGGTAATGCCAAAACCCAATAAATAAGTAGCAGTAAGTCAGGGCTTGCTCCTCTAGCAGCAACACAATAAATCACCAGCACACTACTGAGGCTACAATTCACTAATAGCTGCACCGCTTGGCTATTGAGCTGAAAACTCAATGAGGAATAACCAGCTTTTATCCACTCGACGAGTAGATTTTCGTGCTCTCGCCGAACAGATTCACTGGCCCCATGGGTTCTAATTGGTATTACTCCCAATAGGGCATCCATATAAAAGCGAGCCAAAGCCCCTGCGTGAGTTTGTACTCGCATACTGTAATCAGTCAGTACTGGATGGAATATCAACGGTACAGCAACCTGTAACACAACCATGATGAGTACTAGTGGCGCAGCAGTCGGTACAAGCCAGATAATTCCCATTGCAGTTGCCAACAGAGTAAAAATCTTAAAAATAATACTGGTCCCAAGTACAGGTAAATCTCTCAAGGCAGAAATACGGTGTGCACGCTCGGCAGTATCAGAAGTGGGGCGACTTTGAAAGAAGTGATCGGGTATTTTAGGTAGTGCAGCTAGAAAACGTATACGAAAACGGTTTTCCAAACGGCGTCCTATCATCATTTGAATTTTTGCCGTGGGAAACTGTAATAGCAATAGAGTGAACATAAAGCCAATTAGCAGTCCAATCGTGCTAACTCGTTGTACGTCTGTCGCTAATTCACTATGAATATCTATCAGTCCGCGGAAAAGCAATGCTTCAAACATTAATCCCAGCACCGATCCAATCAGAGCGATAAAAATAGTAAGTGGAGCAACTACTCCATCTTCACGCATAAACCTCCAGAGTTGCTGGAGAGGTTTAACCGGTGGTTCACTTAAAGCCCTCGATAGCGCTTCTGATTTCGGTTTTACTTTACTGAGATCACCTACGCCTTTTACACTTACAATGACCGCACCAGTAAACTCCAATAGCTCAGGAGCAAGTTCAATTTTTTCTTCAGGTTCACCTCCTGGTCGGTGAGGTGGAAGCGCGCACCAGTAATTCTCTGGTACTAAAGAAAATGCTTGACTGGTATCCATAGAAAACTCAACGGACAGCCGCTGCAACATACCACTAACTTCAGTTCCGCGCTTTATCGCCCCGGATGTAACTAATGAGCCGAGCATTCGAACGGATGCATCGAGAAATGCCAGCGAGATCCAATTCTCATCCTTTAGCGCTTTTTCACAGAGCGAGGTGGCCACCATATTGCCAACCTTTAACATTGCAATACGCTTTTTCAGCGGGACAATAAAATCATCACCACCTGCCCAGTTTCTCCAGCCCTGAGGGGGTACCCGTGCAGTGTGAACATGCAATTCATCCAAAAAACGGCGTGCGCTGGGCCAACGTCTACCGCTTGCTGGATCCATTACTTGTACAATACCGTGATGATTTCTCCAAGCGACGACAAAGTGGGTATTACCATTGGGCAGCCGCACAACAACCAGCCCGGGCAGGTAACCAGGATTATCTAGTAATAGATGGTCAACAGGAACCACCATCTGAGTAGCATCCAATCCCAACTCTACTGCAATTTTCTCCAGTGTATTTATGGAAGTACCATCCACATCTGTTTGGCAGGCATCACGTAAATGGCCGTAGTGTGTACTTACACCAAAACCCTCAAGTAAGCATTTTAAAGACGCCGGACCACAATCCATATTGGAGGTTTGCACCACCTCAGGAACCAACCAGCGTAATTTCTGTTTCAAAGTCACGCTCCCTCCACCATAATCTCTTCGGTGGCTTTACCTGAGAGCATTTCTCCTGCTCGCTGTAAAAGCAGCTGATAAGGTGTCTTCTTACCTGTGGCAATTTCTACTCTGGCTGGCAAATCATGTAATAGCGGGAGTTGTGGTGGTACTTCACCTTGTAGAGAAAGCTGTACGAGGACTTTACCTTGTTGAACGGCACTGGCCACTCGCTCCACACGCGCTTCCATTTGCCCATATCGGGCCCAGGAAAAACCATCCAATTTTACCTGAGCCTGCTGCCCGGGCTGGATATGTCCCAGAGCTAGTGCCGGTGGAAAAAATGCCTGAATCGAGATAAGGCCCTCTGCTTGAATAGTCGCTATTTGCTGACCTGCCGCTAGAACTTCGCCCTCCCTAATTTCTGCAAGGGCAGCAAGTGTACCGGCGATTGGCGCTCGCAATTTTTGCTCACTCACAGCTAGGTGGCTTTGTTGAATACGGGTATCTACTTCTGCAAGCTTGCCATCTATATCTTGATTTCGTTGCCTGAGGGTACTCACCTCCAACTCATATTCACTGATCAGCTGTGCTCTTCGATCCTCCAAAGCACGAATATCCGCTTGTATTTTAAGTGTCGCCATTGCCATCTGCTGGTAGGCACGTTTTGCTGCTAAATAATCCAACTCTGAACTTTGTTGTTTCTCCAGTAATCGCTCATAACGATCGGCTACCTCAGCTTGTATCTTTTGATTGCTAACCTGAAGATGGTACCTTTGTTCCAGTATCTTCAATTGATCGCTAAGGGCTTTCTCATCTTCGCCAAATTTTTTATCTAGTAACCGTCGCTCTCGCTGAACAGAGTCAAGTTGCTCCTTCAGGCTTTCAGATATTTTGGTATCACCCTTTAAACTCAAATCAAGTACAGACGTATCAAGTTGTACCAGAATATCCCCGACCTCAAGGGTGTCACCTAGCTCAGCATCAACATTGATCACCCGGCCAACCCTCTGGGTACTTACATGAATTGTGTTTTGCTCCTGCTCCAACCTAGCATCATCACTTACACTGTAGATCGTAATATCTTTCGTAAAAAACCAAATTAACCAAGCAATCAGAAGCAAAAACCCTAACAAGGTAACAAGAACCAAAGCACGGATAGAGTCTGAGGCAATAGCTCTAGTAGTATGAGAAAAAGGCGTTGACAATGCTGTAAACCTATTAGTCGACCTGCAAGGCAGGTAAAGAAGAAAATCTCTGTTTTTGCAGATTATTGTAAACTAACTACTCAAAATTAGATTTGCTAAATTTAAATTTCTTACATTAAGGATGTCAATTAAAATCTATACTTCATTTCTCGACAAATAACAATCATTTCACACTTCTAATCTACTCGTTACAAGTGTGCTTAGAAAACCCCCTGATGCCCCCAGTATCAATTCATTCAGAGCTTCTCTACCAGAATTAGTCAATAAGAAGCAGGATATATTGAGGCCATTCATATTGATTTTAAGTTTGCATTAGGCCGCATAGAAATATAATTTCCGGACAGAAGCACCCTAGAATTATTGAAAAGTTTTTCCATCAAAAGCCTTAGCTGGAAAAGAAAAACTAACCAGTCTACAAACTTCGCTCTTACATACATCTTATTCATATGGCCAACACATTAGCTACTTCTCCTAGATAAGCTATACTTCTCGACAACTGGAAATCATTTTCACGTTTAACAGATCTACCCAAGGATATGGGGAATTAATTCGAGTCATTAAACACTCTAAATCAAAGCATATTTATTATTTATGCCTAATAAAAGTGGCAGCCATCTTTGCCCCCCACAAAGCCGAATTAAAAGTTATTTACGGCATTGCGTATTTCGCAATACATTTCTCTAACAATTGAACTTCCACCAAAGCAATATATTAACCTCATCAGTCGACCAACCATATTTCATATATAAAATATCGCTATATAAATGCACAGACAACTTAAAAATTTTGATTTACAGACATTAAAATCCACTCTATGAAAACTATAATCAGCTACATTATTCAGACACTTCCCCTTATTAAAAGCTAAAATTAGACCTTAAAGAATGACCAACCAAGAGAAATTTACGGTAAATACACTTTAGGACAGATACTAATTCAACTAATTCAAACCGGAAACCAAGTATGGCCAGCTGCAAAATTTATCTTGATGAGTCTAAGCTATCTCCAGATTCAACCCCATCCTTTTTAACAGAGCTACTAAACCGGGAGCTTGATGTAGAAGAAGATACTGCTGTTGTGATCATACCTGCCACCTTAGCAGTTCCTGCAGGCTGCTATATTGAAATATTATGCAAAAAGCAACCCAACAGGACTCATCAGGTCCTACAAAGTCTTGCCATTCAAATTGATGAATCCGCTCGTAGATTATTTCAAATCGAAGAGCCAATTAGAGTTCGAATTATTATGCTGGAAGAAGATTTTTTCTTTGGGGTAAATTAAAAAGAATAAAGCTTATAGCACAGACAAACAACCAAAGATTAAACCATATAAGTCCAGGCAAGTTTTTACTTGCCTGGACTTAATAAACATTAAGTTAAAAATCAAATCTAGTTAAAATCATATCTAAAACCTAAGCGAATACTGCGAGGAGTTTGATAATAATAAGCACGCCCAAAGTATTCATATGGCTCTGATGTCCCATCAAGATCACCTTGTTCCTCTACTTCTAAAACAGCATCATCATTAAATACATTAAAAACATCCAAACTAACCAACAACCTCTGATTGTCGGCAAGCTCAATCGGGTATTGCGCATTTAAGTCAAGGTTCCAGTAATCATCGGTTCTTCCCAAACTACCCCGTGAATTGAGCTCCCCTTGACAATAAAAAGATTCAGATCCATATGCTTGGGCAAAAACATCAGTGGGATGCATTCCAAAGCAATTTTTTGGGCGACCCGTTTGCCACATAAAATTAGTCCCTAATCTCAATCCCATATCAAAGCTGTAAGTACCAAATGCCTTTACCGTGTGCCTGCGATCATTTGGCAAGTTACCATACCCACCTTGTATCAATCCCGGTTGATCAAAGTTAGTTGTTAAACCTGAATCTGTTTGCCCATTATCTGAGCGAACGTAACCTTCATTATTACCCCAGCTATGCCCCCAAGTATACGAGGCATCTAATGACCACCTGCCATCAAATGGGCGCTTGAACGTAAATTCAACTGCACCATATTGTCGCTTCGCTTCTGGATACCTTAATTGAGCTGCCGATAAATTGATATATTCACCCTGTTCAGGGATATAAATCCGCATATTGTTGCCGGGGTTAGTCAATACGTACTGATGGAAGCCTCCAAATATATCTTCGACACTTGCTCCATCAACTTTGGATGCATCCCAAGTACCTGACGAGTTATAGTAGTCAATTACCGCAGCATCAATTGCCAAGTCTTCCAACGCGACTTCCAAATTGCGATAAATACCACGTACACCCAGCTGAATACCACTATCCATAATATATTCGTAGCCAAGAATATACTCAGACTGATACATTGGATCAATATTCTTATCTACAACACTTTCGGTGTCCTTTAAGCTCCCATCAGCATAGTAGCTAAGACCGTCAGATTCACCTAAGTTACACGGAGTTGCGTCATTATTCAGGCAAGAACCATCCCAGTCGAACCACTCAGTGGTATATAATTCTGTACCCGCAAGTCTTACATTCGTATTTGAAGCCACAGGAAGGTAATAAAGGCCAAAATTTGCAAATACCTTTTGCTTTCCTTCGCCAGTTGGGTCCCACACAGTAGAAAATCGAGGTGCCCACTGATCACTCACATCAATAAATTTCTCTCCAGCAGCATTTTTATTGGTAAAAGTCTCATTCCGTAAACCCAACTGAACAGACCAGTCATCTGTTATCTGCCAGGTATCCTGCAAATAAAAAGCTGTAGACTCTGTTTCAAAGCTGCCCACATTTTCATAAATAAGGTTGCGAGCCCGCCCTAGCTCTGGATAGAGCCTCCACACCTCTCCTCCTGAATATGTGGTATTTTCTGTAAGACTATTTGCCTCATTATCAATACCAACTTCAACAAAGTGATCATTAATAGCCCAAGAAAAATCTACACGGAACATTTCCCGTGTATCTTCACCAACTTCCACTGTCGATCCAACCCAATCACCGATTGATACTCGACCCGGGTTATACCAATAAACAGTAGAAGCATCTTTATTTTCCGGTATTTCACTTCGGTCCTGTGTGTTTTCGCCATAGGAAATACTTAAAGTCATATTATCATTTAAATTCCCGATGTAGGAAGCTATCCAATTAAAACCTCCCCTTCCATAAACAATATCTCCGATATATTCGCCTGTTTGCTCTGTGTCGGAATCATAGTTATAAATGCCTTCTACAATATCTCTTTCATCACTAAAGGCGGTAAGCTCTATTCGATGATCTTCAGTAATATAGCCATCTATTTTTACTCCCCAAAAATCTGATTCGGTTTCCTCTTTATAGCCACGACCACTGGTCATCCCATAGTATTCTTTGTTTTTTAAAACACCACTATAGAGAGCATAAAAGAACAACCTATCTTCTATGATTGGCCCTGAAGCATAAATATTTGCCTCCCGGGCATTTAGTTCATCCTGATCATTATCGTAAACGAAGGTATTTGGAGCGGTTTCAGTCTCCTCATCAAAATAAAAACTATTACCAAATTTAAATTCATTAGAACCACTCTTGGTAGTGGCGTTCATTACCCCACCCGTAGAGCGGCCAAATTTGGCTGAATAGCCACCAGTTTTTATCTGTATATTATCGTAAAATTCAAATGGAACTGTAGAGTAACCCAATCCGTTTCTAAAATTAGTAGTATTTAATCCGTTAATATAACTAACATTTTCTGCAATTGATGCTCCAGCAAAACTAGTCCCACCACCAAACTCATCAAAGGTACGATCGCCTCTGGAAACACTTGGCGCTAAAAGCGTTACAGAATCTAAATTTCGAGCTACAGGAAGCTCAACAATTTCATCTGATGAAATAACCAAACCTGATTCGGCAATCCCTGTATCCAACTGAGAAATTCTCTGCCCTTGAACAATAACTTCCTCCATTTCATAAGTATCGCCAAGAGCAATATTAATAGTCCCCCCCAAACTCACCGATACTGAACGAGATTCCGTAATTTGACCATCTGAATGAAGTTCTAGCTGGTACTCTCCAGGCGGCAAGCTCCCCACTCTGAACTCGCCTCCATTACCTATAGAAACATCCTTGGAAATACCTCGAGCAATATCTGTAATTCTTACTTTGTCTGCTTTTTCAGTATTTAACACAGTCCCCCTAATCGTACCCGTCGTATTGTCTGCCAGAACAATTGAGCTTATCGAAAGAGTGGCACCAATAGAGATCGCCAACAGGCTTTTAGAGAACCCCTTCTTAACTTTACATATAGAAACCATAAAACCCCCAGAAATTATCTTTATTTAAATAACTGGGACGCAATCTGGTACATCGAGATAAGCATCCCGAGAAAACTCATTCTCAACTTTGCAAATAAAAAACACACATAAAAATTGCAAATCAGTTCTCAAAAACAACAAAACCTTAAAGGGTTTTAATAAAAATCAAACAAAAGTCTGATATGCGTTATAGAGACCATGCACACGCTCAATAAAGAAAAAAATTAAAACGCCATTAAAGCAAATAAGACGAATGACAGATTCAGAAAGTGGTACGAAAAAGCTAACTGTGAAAGCTGAATATTTAACGCTTATATATTCCTCATAATATGAAGAAAACGAAATAAACTAATAAACAACAAGCCATTTCTACTTGAAAGGGAATGCCAACATCAGCCATCGAATTTAGTCTATTGAGTATTAATCAAATATTTGTATGAGGAGAACCAAGTATAAAAAGGTGGGCTACCCCACCTTAAAGTTTAGCTGGCGTAATACTACTTACGTAAAAACTCCAACATCCATCTGGCAACTGCATTTTCATGGATATCGTTCTTGAGCGACTCCTGCCCTTTATCAACCACAGCTTCACCAAAAGCCTGCCGTCGAAGCTCCATTAAGCTATTCGAGTAGGGCTTAGTGAATTCCGGATGCGCCTGGAAGCTAAGCATATGATCATCCACCTGCACCATTGCCATTGGGCAGAACTCACTGGAAGCCAGTACTCGCCCACCAAGCGGCAGCTGATCCACCTGATCCTGATGCGTTACTAAGAGACTAAAGTTGGGGGCGGGTTCAGACATCCAGCTAGGCGTCTCCTGCATTTCGTAGGTGTGCACCCCCAGCCCCCAGCCCTTATCTGACTTACGAGCCCGGCCTCCCAGTGCCTGGGCAATTAACTGGTGACCAAAGCAAATACCAATGGTCGGCTTTTTCTCACCATGTAACTTGCGTACAAAATCCATTAAGGGCGCAATCCAGGGTTTGTCGTCATAAACGCCTGTCTTGCTACCGGTAATCAGGTAAGCATCTACTTCATCTATATGGTCGGGATACTGGCCGTGCTGGACTTCGTAGGTGTTAAACTCCAAATTGGAGTCCTGGTCGCGCAACAAGTCGGCAAACATCTCCGGGTACTCCCCAAATTCGCCGACAAGCTCTTTGCGCACATCATCGGTTTTTAAAATTCCAATCTTCATTATTTTCACCGCTGAATTGACTACATAGTATTGGGATTATGGCATATCCAGTCATCAGAGACCGCAATCAGAAAGATTTGCCCCACTGTAACAAGCGCCATAACAGCACATCTTTCATCATAGATCTTTTACCTATCCGGGTCGCCTGATAGCTCTTTGGCCTACCGCCTAGGAGCAACATTTCTCTCTGGGCATTCTTAGCTGAAGTAGTTTTGTGTATGATCTCGGCTTTAGCACATTTTTCAGCCAACCCTTCGGCTACAAGGCGGCCCAGAGGCAATTAGGGTCGCTTGCAGTAACGACTGAGGACCAACAATGACCACAACAACCTCCCCGAGTGATCGGCAGGACAGTCCCCCAGGGCGCAAGACAGCCTTTATCCGCTTCTTAGATGCAGTGGAATGGCTCGGCAACCTTCTCCCCCACCCAATCACACTGTTCGCACTATTCGCCGTTAGCGTGATAGTCATTAGTGGTATCGCTTCTTACTTTGGCCTGTCTGTCCCCGACCCCCGCCCGGTTGGCGCTGCTGGCCGAGCGCCAGATGGCGTTATTGAGGTTTTCAACCTTATGAGTGGCGATGGCCTCAGGATGATCGTTACCAGTCTGGTTAAGAATTTCACCGGATTTGCTCCTCTGGGGACAGTTTTGGTGGCTCTATTGGGGGTTGCGATTGCCGAGCACTCCGGCCTGTTAAGTGCCGCTGTTCGCGGCCTGGTACTCCAGGCTTCCAAACGCACAGTCACTGTCATAGTGGTTTTTGCCGGTATCATCTCTAATACCGCCTCTGAATTGGGCTACGTGGTACTGATCCCATTAGCCGCAATGATTTTCCACTCCCTCGGTCGACACCCTATCGCTGGCCTGGCCGCCGCGTTTGCCGGTGTCTCTGGCGGCTACAGTGCTAACTTGCTGCTGGGAACGGTGGACCCGCTGCTATCGGGGATCACAGAATCAGCAGCCCATATGATCGACCCGACCTACTCCGTGGGCCCGGAAGTAAACTGGTTCTTTATGATTGTCAGTACCTTCCTGATCACCGGGGTTGGTAGCTGGGTGACCATGAAGATCGTAGAACCCAAGCTGGGTAAATATGATCCCAGTGAAGCATCTGTCGACCTGACTCAAGACAAAGTTGGCACCCTGACCGACGCCGAGAAGCGCGGCCTTAAGTACGCAGGTTTGGCTGTTTTGGGCGTATCTGCAGTACTCGCTTTGACGGTGGTGCCTGAGTGGGGTGTTTTACGTAATCCCGAGACAGGCTTGGTCGCGGGCTCTCCGTTCCTAAAAGGTATCGTCTCACTGATCCTGGTGTTCTTCGCTATCCCGGGATTTGTTTACGGTAAGGTTGTCGGCACCATGAAGAATGACCGAGATGTCATTGATGCCATGGCCAAGAGCATGAACAGTATGGGGATGTACATTGTCCTGGTGTTCTTTGCTGCGCAGTTTGTCGCCTTCTTTAAGATCACCAACCTGGGCACCATTTTTGCCGTTTTAGGTGCTGATGCGCTACAAAGCATCGGCCTCACTGGGCCACTACTGTTCCTGTTCTTCATCATGATGTGTGGCTTTGTGAACTTAATGCTGGGCAGTGCCTCTGCTCAGTGGGCAGTGACAGCTCCCATTTTTGTACCCATGCTGATGCTGCTGGGCTACGCCCCGGAAGTAATCCAGGCGGCCTACCGTATCGGTGACTCTGTGACCAACGTTATCACGCCGATGATGAGTTACTTTGGCCTGATCATTACTTTTGCTGCGCGCTATAAGAAAGACTTGGGCATGGGTACATTGATCGCCACTATGATCCCCTATTCCATCTTCTTCTTTATCGGATGGACAGCCCTGTTCTTCATCTGGGTTTTTGCCTTGGGACTGCCCGTCGGCCCCGGTGCAGCTACCTACTATGGTGGCTAATCCACTGATTAATCAGTAATCCTAGAGCCCGCTTATGCGGGCTTTTTTGTCTCCCCAAAATGACCGTACATTTGAACTGGTCATTTATATCCGCTGGTAACTACCCAAAAAGTGTTAAAGCGTTCCTGAAATCACCAGTCATTCAAGATAGCTTTAGGCAGGGGTAAAAAAGTGGATAAATTAAGAAAAAATTATTATTCCCAGATATGGAGTCACCATAAAACAAAAAAATTTTTTTACCGTCATAAGGGAATAAAGTTTCAATGTATTAACTTTAATTGGTATTTTTTTTCATTAGGTGACATTTTAATTATGAGCAAAAGCCAAAAGCCCTTCGAATCCACAAAAAAAAACAAGTAATATAGGCCTTGAAATAATACTTAGCGGAGACTGATTGGCGAATTGCGCCAGTTTCGGCTGCCTTGTTTTAATCTCATATATTATTTTCTCAGGATGAGTCGTGTGCACTTTGTGGTAGTTAGTGCAGTAACAGTTATCCATAGCGCACAATACATATCAGGAATTCGAAATAAAACAGGCATTCGCCAATATGACGGTTTTGCAAATCCGTCAGACAATGCCCAGGAATGTGTAATCCTGGAATTTGCATTTATTTGTAGATTCCTAAAATTATCGGGCGCGCCTATCAGTTGAATATTTCCGCTCAAATAGAAGTTGCGACCCGGCACGCCTAATAATTAAATCAGGCTGGGTTCTTGGAAGGATTTGGAAGAAATTGACCCAACAAATAAGAGCTAAGCTGTTAACCGGCTTTTATGACCAAGTATCCCAGCTAAATGGCTGCCCGGAAACACTGCTTAATAGCGCCGGTATTAACCCCGAGCAAGTTGAAAAACTCGAGGGGTATCTCCCGTTGAGTAAAGTGACTGACCTTGTTGAAAAGGCCGCACGACAACTCAATTGCGCGGATTTCGGACTGAGACTGGCAAAAAGCCAGGGGGCTGCCGCCCTCAGTTCTCTTGGAGCAGCAGTATTGCAGTCGTTGACCCTCGGGGAATTCCTCAATGCTGCCGTAAAGCAATTTGCCGCCCCTCCTTATAACCTGCGAGTTGAATTGGAAGTTAAAGGGCTCCAAACGTTTATAACTTTTCATTGTTTAAATGATTTAGAAAGTTATATACCTTCGGACTCTCCATTGCCTCTCGAGCTATTCCGGGAATTTCTCCTTGGGGTTTCTGTTGTCGCACTACAAATATTATGTGGTGAAAAGTTCAATCTGGAGGCGGTTCATTTAAAGTCCAAACAGCCGCTCCACGACCAATATGAAAACTTTTTTGGTACAAATGTACAGTTTTCACAAAATAGCGACACCTTGATTCTAAGTAGCGGCCAGTTGGCCCAACCGACCGAGAAGTGCAACCCGGTTTTAAGGCCTCTGTTAAAGTCTTATATCGACAAAGTACTGGAACAAGGTGAGTCAAACCTGATTCACCAAGTAGAACAGCTGATCTATTGCCTGATGCCGCTAAAGCGCTGCAGTTTGCAGGAAGTCGCCAATCAGCTGGGGATGCACAAGCGCACTCTGCAGCGCAGGTTGCGAGATCGGGAATTGGTGTTTGAGGATATTCTCGACCGTATTCGCCGCGAACGCGCAGAACATTACCTCAGTAGAAAGTTGCCACCTATGGCCCAGATTTCCAATATGCTGGGGTATCGGGAGCAGAGCTCATTTAACCGGGCCTGCGACCGCTGGTTTGGTACCACTCCAATGAAAGTTCGCCGCAGGTTGTTGAGTGAAGCTGCGGCGAAAGCTGCACTGGAAACTGAAAGTTAAAGCCCCTTCAGAAAAATACAGAATCAGTCGTGACACAAGCCAGATTTTTGCTTGTGTCACGACTGATTAAATACCCAGCCTTTCCTACTTACTCATCCCCTAATTCCCACCTCCACCACTGATCAATTAGAGCCTGTCAGATCTCTGGATCATTAGTCGTAAAGTGAGCTCTCCAGCCCCACACTTCTTTACAAGTTATCCACATTACTTACTCATTCCTCGACTATTTTCGATGGCAGTCCCAGGCCAATTCGAGAAGCCAGCCCTTCGCTGAGCGGTAATCGCCATTTCCCGAGTCTATAGTTTCGGGCGACAGCAATAACCTCTGTCAAAACCCAATGAGCAAAGTTGAGGCTCCAGGGACTCCCCTCAAAGTGCCTACGACAGGAGAACACGATGAAGAAAATATTTATCCCAGTAGCAGCCCTCTTACTGGCCACAAATGTATCTGCACAGCCGCGCCAGCCTCCGCAGGAAGCGATTGATGCCTGCAGCAGCTTGGCTGAAGGAGACGCCTGCACTGTCGAGACACCCAGAGGCACATTGGAGGGCACCTGCCGTATGCCCCCGCAGATTGAGCAGCTGGTCTGTGTACCTGCCGGCGGCAAGGGCAAAGGCGGCCCTCGCCCCATGGAAGATGAAGAACAGTAACTCCCAATAAATCGCAACCGGCCAGCGGTACTGTAAATCTTGAGATGTCATTATGAAGAAGTGGTTATTTGTGGGGCTTTGCAATATTGCGCCTCTCTCGCTGGCTCACGTACCCGATAGCGCCCTGGAGGCTTGTCGAAACCTGTCCAGTGGCGCCAGCTGCTCAATGGAACTGCCCAATGGCCGAGTCAGTGGTCGCTGCCGCAACCACCCCCAATCACATGGCCTAGCTTGTGTTCCCGAGCGCAAACCGACTGCGCGCTCTACAGGAGGGGGCGCCACTGGTGGGCGCCACACCGCTCGCAAACACACAGTAGTGCAATCCGATGGTCTGCAGCACACTGTCCCTGCTACCGAAGCGCCGATTACCTTTAGTGAAGTGAGTATCAGTATCCAGGGGCCCTGGCGCGTTATTGAGGCCAACGGTATTTCTGAGCATAAGACTGGAGCCTTCCCCAATCGCGGCAATCCCCACGAAATCGAGGTGCAGCGCTACCGTTTCCGAGTTCCAGCTATCCCCCAAATTGCCGCTCAATCTACACCGGTTCCGTTGCAGAATTTTGGTATCGGACTGAATGGAGTGCCTTTCGACCCCAGTGCTGCGGAATGGTACCTGGGCAATCGCGGACGCTGGCGCTACGAAGCCCTATCCGGCGCGATTCAGCTGGGTGTAGACGATAACTACGCCCATGTTCAGCCCAATGGTGCCTATCACTATCACGGAATTCCCACCGGTTTATTACAGCGCCTGGGGGTATCTAAGGAAAGGCATTCGCCGCTGATTGGCTGGGCTGCCGATGGATTCCCCATTTATGCCCTGTACGCCTATGCCGATGGTTGGGAACCGAAATCCGGGATTGCGGCAATGACTTCAAGTTATCAGGTGAAATCCGGGAAACGCCCCAAGGGCAGTAAAGAACCTGGAGGCTACTACGATGGTACCTTTGTGGATGATTACCACTATGTGGCTGGCTCCGGCACATTGGATGAGTGCAACGGCAGAATGGTTCGCACCCCGGAATTCCCCAAGGGCACCTATGCCTATTTTCTAACAGAGGACTGGCCCATTATCCCGCGCTGTTACAAGGGCACTCCGTCAGAGGATTTTCGACGGGGCCCCGGAAACAACCAGCGCAAGGGAGCAACTAGGCGCCCCTAACGCAGAAGGCTATGAAAGCTCACCTCCCCAGAGGAATACCGCAAGGTATTCCCCTGTCAAAATAGCCGCCCCTGGCTGGAGTGTCAGCTCATATCAATTACCGTCAGCGCTTCCGCCAGGGTTTTGACCGAATGCATTTCCATTCCCTCGATATCGTTCTTCAGGCGGTTGGCTGCAGGCACAATGGCTTTGCGGAAACCGTGTTTGGCCGCCTCGCGCAAACGCTCCTGGCCCGAAGGCACTGGGCGAATCTCGCCTGATAGCCCCACCTCCCCGAATACCACCAGATCCCGAGGCAGGACACGGTTGCGGAAACTGGAGACTACCGCCAATAAGAGTGTCAGGTCGGCGCTGGTTTCCATCACCTTTACCCCGCCAACCACATTGATAAAGACATCCTGGTCCCCCACCAAGACCCCACCGTGGCGATGCAACACAGCGAGCAGCATGTTCAAGCGGTTCTGGTCGAGGCCCACCGCTACCCGGCGGGGGTTGCCAAGACTGCTATCGTCCACCAGGGCCTGCAACTCTACTAACAGCGGCCGGGTGCCCTCCCACACCGAAGTCACCACAGAACCGGCCGCGATCTCCTCGGCCCTTTGCAGGAAAATGGCTGAGGGATTGGATACCTCTTTCAGGCCCTGCTCTGTCATGGCAAACACGCCGAGTTCATTAACGGCCCCAAAGCGATTTTTATGGGCCCGCAATGTGCGGAAGCGGGAGTCGTGGGTGCCTTCGAGGAGAATGGAGCAGTCGATAATATGTTCCAGCACCTTGGGGCCCGCGAGACTGCCATCTTTGGTGACATGCCCCACCAGAATCAGCGCCGTGCCAGTCTGTTTGGCAAAGCGGGTCAGGTAGGCCGCACTCTCGCGCACCTGTGCCACAGAGCCGGGTGCCGATTGCACATCGCTCATGTGCATCACCTGGATCGAGTCCACTACCATTACCCGAGGATTCACTTCCTTGGCCGCCAGGCAAATACGCTCCACATCGGTTTCGCTGAGCAATTGCAGGGAATCCGTGGGCAGACCCAAGCGCTTAGCGCGCATAGCAACCTGCTGGAGAGATTCCTCGCCGGTGATATAAAGCGCCGGCATTGAAGTCGCGAGATGGCACAGGGTCTGGAGTAAAACAGTGGATTTACCCGCACCAGGATGGCCGCCGATCAATACGACGGAGCCAGGCACCAGCCCGCCGCCCAGCACTCGATCCAGTTCCGAGGCCGTAGTGGGAATACGCGGCAATTCACTGAGGTCGATTTCCGATAGTTTTTGTACTTTGCCAGCACCAGCGGAACCGGCGTAACCACTTTGTGCATCGGTAAAATTCGCGGCGCGACTGTCTTTGTGATCCGGTCCCAGGCGTACTTCCGATAGGCTATTCCAAGTGCCACAAGCACTACACTGCCCTGCCCATTTGGTGTAGTCAGCGCCGCATTCATTACACACGTAGGCAGTTTTACGTTTTGTGGCCAAAGCACTCTCCCGAAAAGTCACAGAATTGATCGGCGCACAGTTTACCCCTTATCCGGCCGAGGCGGGTGGTGCTCAGCAGTCTAAAATGACTCTCCTACACGGATCCCTTCTATTGGCATCTTCTCCTTCCAATTGGTCTATCTACGCGATTGATCTAGATCAATTCACCCAGCCCCCTCCGAGATAACATCCGCCGCTGCCTCTACCCACTAATGGGGAGGCGCAGAACAACACTGACTAACCATCGAACAGGAAGTAAGTATGTCGTCTATTACTCTTCGCGGCGCGATTCTGGCGCTCGCCATGGCCTCGACCTCCGCCCTGGCTGCGGATCACGAAGTTAAGATGCTGAACCAGGGCAAGGACGGCATGATGACTTTTGAACCGGCATTTCTCGCAGTAGCACCGGGCGATTCTGTCACCTTCCTGCCCACTGATGCGGCCCACAACACTCACTCAGTTTTGTCCCCTGCCGAGGGCGCTACCTGGAATGGCAGCATGGGAGAAAAGGTGACTGTCACTTTGAACCAGGAAGGTGTCTACGTATACCAGTGCGACCCACATCTGCCGCTGGGTATGGTTGGGGTAATTCAGGTAGGTAAGGCAACCAACTTGGAAGAAGCCAAGAAGCATGCCGAAGGCATGAATGCCACCATCGCCATGAACAAGGAGAGGCTCACTCAATACCTCGGCCAAGTCCAATAAGAGGAGTCGCGGCGTGGACATCCTATTTGAAAAAGGTCACCACCTGGTTGCGCGGTTCGGCGATTTGGTTAAAGAGCAGAATGGCAGCGATGGGGTACAGGCCAATCAATTTGTTATTCGCCGCGGCACCAAAGGGGCGCTTATCGATCCCGGCGGCGATCTGACTTACACACACCTCACCATTGAGCTCAGCCGCCATTTGAACCTGAGCGAACTGGACCTGATCCTGGCCTCTCACCAGGATCCGGATATTATCGCCTCGCTGCCGCGCTGGATGCTGCATTCGCGCTGTAAGGTGGCAGTGTCGAAGCTGTGGTCGCGGTTTTTGCCACACCTGGTTTCCGGCTTTGTCGCCTCGCGTGCCGGTGCTGAACGCTGGCAGGAACGCATCATGCCTCTGGACGACAAGGGAGAAATTATCCCCTTCAGCGACAGCGAGATCTGGGCGCTGCCAGCACACTTTATGCACTCCTGTGGCAACTTCAGTTTTTATGATCCGGTCAGCCGCATATTATTTTCCGGCGATATCGGTGCCTCACTCGGTGGTGAGGAGGGCGAAGTCAAAGATTTCGACGAGCACCTGCCGTCGATGGAAGGGTTCCACCGCCGCTATATGGGCGGGAACTGGACCTGTCGCCTCTGGGCCAAGATGATTCGGGAACTCAACCCCGCAATGATTGTGCCCCAGCACGGCGGTTACTTTGCTTCGGGCGATGTCAAAGAGCGCTTCCTGGGCTGGCTCGAGCGCCTCGAATGTGGACCGGACCTGTTGCGACACCAGGACTTCCGCCTGCCCCTGGGCCGCTCTTAATCCGCCATCCCGCAAGCGGGAAGTTGCACCGGCAGAGGCCAGCCCATACACTGCGGGCTGGCTTGTTTTCTGAATACCGCCATGCACACCGGGATCTTCCGCCTATTTTTGCTCATACTGCTACTGGCCTTCGGCGGCCAGGCAGTTGCGTCATCCTGTGCGGAAACACACGAACCCCCAGCGGCATCCATCGCTGCAGAAGAAAAAGGCCATTGCGACGAGGCAACCCTTGAGAACTGCAACGACAGCCATCCCTCCAGTTGCACTGCTGAATGCAGCTGCTGTGCAGGGCCAGGCACCAGCTCTGCGGTAAACGCTCAATATAAAATCCTTGTATACAACCGCAATCTACTTGTAACTGCCTACCGGGAATTTAATTCCTCTCCAGATCCGGAAATGGCACTACGCCCACCCATATTCCGCATTTAACGGGCCCCGTATGCCTAGGCATACGCGTACTCCCCAGTTTTACTCCAAATATTTTTTATAAATACTCGCGCGCCTGTGTGCGCCCTTAATCTCATCATCGGAGTTCATATGAATCGTTCAATTTTGGTCGCTATTGCGGCGCTACTCACAACCCTGGCATTAAGTGCCTGTGCCGAATCTTCAGACCCCAAAAAGGAAACTGTGAGCCTGACCACTTACAAATCCGCCACCTGCGGCTGCTGCAAAATTTGGGTTGAGCATGCCCAACAAAGTGGCTTTGACGTCGTAGCAAAGGATGTCGAAGACCTTAACGGCGTGAAAAAGCAGCACCATATCTCTCCGCGCTACCAATCCTGCCACACCACAGTGTCAGAACAGGGCTATGTTTTTGAAGGGCATGTACCGGCAAAGCTGATACAGCGTTTCTTGCAAAATCCACCGCAGAATGCCATTGGCCTCGCAGTACCAGGTATGCCCCTGGGCAGCCCCGGTATGGAAGTGGGCGACCGTTTTACGCCCTATCAGGTAATGCTGCTTAACAAAGATGGCAGCAGCGAAATTTACGCCGAAATCAATACGGCACAGGAGCAGTTTTAAAAGGGACATCGATGAAAGATAGCTTCCGCACCGACGCCGTATCAAGGCGTACTTTCGTCACAGGTCTCGGAGCGGGAGCCCTGCTGCTGGGGTTACCCCACAGTTCGCACCCAAACTCGCCAACAGCTTCGGCAACAACCCTGCGCGGTAACCACTTTGATTTATCCATCGGGTACCGCCAGGTAAATCTTACCGGGCGCGAACGACAAGCCCTTACCATTAATGGCAGTCTACCCGGCCCCATTTTGCGCTGGCGGGAAGGGGAAACTGTCACCCTGAATGTCCATAACCAATTACCCGACAAATCCTCCCTGCACTGGCACGGTGTTAGGGTACCCAGCGATATGGACGGCGAACCGGGATTGAGCTTTAGCGGCATTCAACCCGGGCAAACATTTCGCTACCGATTCCCTTTGCGCCAAAGTGGTACTTATTGGTATCACAGCCAATCCGGGTTTCAACAACAACTGGGGCTAATTGGGGCAATAGTCATTGATCCGATATCTCCAGAACCATTTTCTTACGAGCGGGATTATGTTGTTGTCCTATCCGATTGGAGCGATGAATCTCCCCAAACTATTTATACCCATCTAAAAAAAGACCCGGACTACTACAACCGGCAACAGCGCACGGCTACAGATTTATGGCGTGAAGTGCGTACAAAAGGTGTCGCACGAACCTGGCGGGACCGGCATCAATGGAACTGGAAACAGCTTTCCGACCGCAATATCTCCCAGGTCACAGGCGAGACTTACACCTACCTGATTAACGGGCATACACCCGATACCAATTGGACTGCATTATTTAAACCTGGTGAGAGGGTTCGCCTGCGATTAATTAACGCAGCTTCGATGACCTTATTCGACCTGCGTATCCCCGGCCTGAAAATGAAGGTGGTGGCGGCCGATGGACAAAATGTCGAGCCCGTTAGCGTCGATGAAATTCGCATTGGCAGCGGCGAAACCTATGACGTAATTGTCGAGCCAGAGAGTGAACAGGCCTACAGTATATTTGCGCAGTCCATGGACCGCAGTGGCTATGCGCGAGGCACACTGACAGGTGATATACGTCTGAGCGCAGAGATTCCCGCGATGGATCACCGCCCAGTGCTCACTCGGCAAGATCTGGGACTAGGGAGAAAAACCGAAGAGACAGACACACACTTTAAAACAACCCAGACTGCTCACACCGAAAAACATTCCTATTTGCCCGATGCAACTGAGGGGGGATGGTTTTACGGAAACCTCGCTGCAGCGGGGCTCGGTAGTAATAGCCCTATCATTCACCAGCCAAGTGAATCCGGATTCAGGGTGGATCACCGCGCGCTGACGCCAGCAAACGGCATCTCTGACCCCGGTGTAGGACTCAGAAACCATAAACATCGCTATAACCGCCGTGTACTGACTTACAGCGACTTGCGCAGCAATAAGCCTACTCAGGATCAGCGAGAGCCACAGCGGGAATTACAGTTACACCTGACCGGCAATTATGAGCGCTATCTCTGGTCAATAAATGGTGAAAAGTTTCGCGATGCCAGCCCATTATTATTTCGGCACCAGGAGCGCCTGCGCATTACCCTGGTCAATGACACTACGCTTCCCCAGCCCATGCACTTACACGGTTTTTGGAGTGAGTTGGAAACCGGCGACGGAGAGTATTTACCTCGCAAGCACACGGTAATCGCACAACCCGGATCAAGCATCAGTTACTTGGTCAGCGCCGACACCTATGGCCGCTGGGCTCTACACAGCCAAATGCTTTACCAGAGGCCCGGTATGTATCGGGAGGTGCGCATTGTTTAAGAATATTTCAGGGATAGCAGCAACACTATGGCTACTTGCTGCCCAGGCCAGCTATGGGCAGTCAGAACCTCAGCATCAACACCACAGCTACCAGTCCTCTGGCGAGGATAACGAAGAAGAACCCATGGCTGAAGTCAGCCTCGACTATGTGGAACTGCGAGGTGATAGCGGCGGGGAAATCGAGGGAGACTTCAGCTATGGAGGAGAGCAAAATAAGTTTGTTGCCGAAGTCGACTATGAACGAAGTAGTGGGGAAATTGAAAAAAATGAACTCTGGGCGCTCTATAGCCGGGCAATTTCAGCAAACTGGAATTTCCTAATTGGAATTCGCCACGATTTTAATCTGGAGACTACCAGCCGGAATTGGGCTGCTGTGGGTATTACTGGAGAGTCTCCCTACAAATTCGAAATGGATGCAGTATTTTTCTATGGAGAACATGGCAGTACTGCATTTCGCCTGGAAGGCGAGTATGAAATAAAGTTGGCACAGGACTGGAATCTGGTCCCACGTATCGAGCTGAACTTTTTTGGGCAGAACGATGAGGCCCGAGGTAGCGGTTCCGGCTTATCGGAAGCGGAAGTCGGCTTTCGGCTCATGTATGAAGTCACCAGGAAATTCTCACCCTATATTGGCGTCCACTATGAACGGGAAGTGGGCAATGCCGCTGATTTCGCCCGTGAAGAAGGTGAGGATGTGGACTCAACCGTATGGGTACTGGGGTTTAGAGCTTGGTTTTGACAAAATCCAACTTCTTATATCTATACAAGTTGTACCACTTCGCATCAGCTGTAACTAACTTTACCGCCTCTTCAATCTGTCATAGCATCTAATAGATCTTAATCGCCTTTTTAAAAATATTTAAATTCAGCAAGGATGCCGGTGATATGATTTCCCCCCGAATACTGTTAATCGCAGTTTCCCTACTGTGTGTGGGCCTATCAGCAAAAGCTGAAAGCCCACAGAGCCACTCTTCTGTTAGCACGACCAATCACCTGAGTTATGGTGATGAAATTCTTTTCTCATCCAGAATCTTGAGTCGTGAAATACCAATCAACATATATTTACCGCAAACGTTCCATCAAGCATCATAGATACCCGGTTATCTTTATTAATGGCACTCACGGCAAAGAATTTTTCCACGCCTTAACCGGGGTAGTAAAGCATCTAAGTAGCGTAGAACGTATGCCGGAAAGTATTGTAATCAGCCTTAATGATGGCGGTGATGAACCGGAAACCTACCTACATGGAATGTGGAAGCATACCACTGAGGAGAAGTTTAGCGCCCTGGGAAACCCTGAGACCTATAGTAAATTTCTAACTGAAGAACTATTCCCATATTTAGAAAGCAATTACCGCGCACTCAACAATAGAATGATTATTGGTGTCTCAACTAGCAGTATCTTTCCTCTCTACGCCCTAACTAACAAACCTGGATTGTTTCAGTCTTACTTCTTTTTATCTGCAGCTGACATATTTGGTATGGGGCCCACTTCAGAGAGTACTTTTATTAATTAAATAACCACAAGTATGCAGACCTCATCAAACAAGATCAATGCTTTTTATTTCGCCATGGCTGACAGTGATATGCGTAAAGATAAGCGCTATGAAAAAATCTTAAGTCAAATTAACACCAAACTTTCTCCTTACGCAAAAGAGAACCTCAAACTAAAAATAGAAATTATTAACAATGAAAACCATTACGGTGCCTTTATAAAAGCCGCGTTATCGGCTATCGAGCTTAATTATCCCCACGAAGAATGGTCCGCAAATTATCGAGAATTGATATCCCAGCCTGGTGACGCCTTACAAAATATCGATCATTTCTACCAATCACTCTCACAGAAATATGGCTTTCCTATTTTACCCAGGGCTACACGTTGGAGAAATGTTAACAAATTAAGCTATATCACCAGTTTGTTACTAAAGGATGGTCGCATCCAAGAAGCTATCAGTGTTGCAAGGCGGTGGGTGGAATATCGGCCAAACTCTATTGATGCCCACCAAAGTTTGGCCCAGGCGTTACAACAGAATGATGAAATTTCAGAGGCTTCTGATGTTTTGAAGAAAGCACTAGAAATTTCTCGCAATCAGGATAAAAGTAAAACGGCGGCGATAAATCGGCAAATAGCTGAACTCAAGCTCAATTAGCTTACGATTAAAAATTGTATTTACTAAAAATGAAAAATATAGTTATCACACTAATTTTCTTTTCCCCGTTGGCATTCACCTCACAGGAAAATCCAAGATGTTGGGACAGGATAAGTTATTACAAAACTCTCCGGACAGAAATCGGGTCTCTTAGACTTGATGTATATTTAAAACCTGAGTTTTCGAATACTACAAAAACCGTCAAAAACCTTGTTTTTGTCCTAAATAACACACCAATTGAAATACCAAAAGACGTTATAGACAACTTCAAAGGAATAGATCCCGGAAGCTTCACTTTATCTACCAGCTATTATAGTGATGCAACAGGAACCCCTGACACAGTAATCACTGCTGCTTTTAATTACGGATTTCCAAGCTGCGTTAGAGAAGGACGTATATCTGTTAGGAGTACAGGTTATCTTTTACATATGATCACAGAGGACGATAATTGCTCTTCAGAACCTTAGGTCAAGGGCACTTAGTAAGGTGGAAAACTAAAAAACGAGCTGGCATTTACCTCCAGCTCGCCTACAGAAAATATACCAACACCTAAATCTGGCACACAGCTACTAATATCAAATTCACAGAACCTCTCTACTCACTCACCAGGCGTAAATCCGTAGCCATCTCATCTTTCCACCAAGCCTTTGTTGCTTTGGGAGATTGCAGGCGAACAGCCTCTCCAATGATAGGCGTTACCAAAGTGACACCCTGGTCTTTGGCTGCCGCCTGTGCGCGCTCCAGAGGTTCATACCAATCGTGCAGGGCAAGATCAAAAGTACTGTTGTGGATAGGTAACATTGCTCGCCCTCCGAGATCGAGATGTGCCTGCACACTCTCTTCGGGCATCATATGAACCGAATTCCAAAGCTTGTTGTAAGCACCCGTTTCCATCAGTGTCAGGTCGAATGGACCAAATCGCTCACCAATTTCACGAAAGCCACTAAAATAGCCACTGTCACCGCTAAAGAATATACGGCCCTCGCGCCCTTCAATTACCCAGCTGGCCCACAGTGTTGAGTCTTTATCCGTAAGTCCACGCCCGGAAAAATGCTGAGCCGGCGTCGCGGTAAAGTGCAAACTGCCCAGGGCAAAGGATTCCCACCAAGCTAGTTCCTCAATTTTTTCTGCTGGAATACCCCAGTTACGCAAGCGACTTCCCACTCCGGTAGGAACGACAAATTGCTCTACTTTATCCCTGAGCGCGCGAATACTATTTTTGTCTAAATGATCGTAGTGGTCATGGCTGATAACGACCGCTTTAATCGAAGGCAAGTCTCGAATCTCTATGGGCAATGGATGAAAGCGCTTTGGGCCCATCCACTGAACCGGGGATGCCCGCTTGCTAAATACCGGATCTGTCAAAACATACTGATCATCCACTCGAATCAGTACTGTGGAGTGCCCAAGGCGATATACGGCACCCTCAGCGACTGGGGCTGCCAGCTCTGCAGCGGGAATCTGTCGCAATGGAATAGGCTTCACCGGTGCGGGGGCTGCACGATCCGCCTTAATGTAGGCGCCGATCATCTCAACTATACCGGCACTACTGACTTTGTAGTCAGTATCACTGTTGCGGAACTTCTCGGGTTGATTTGTACAGCTACCAAAGAGACCTACCGACATAACAATCACTCCTGCCAGAATCCACCAGCGCTTCTTCATTTCACTTACCATGTAAACTATACAGTGCAGTGTATAAAATAACTATATAAAAGTAAACTATATAGTGTAAAATTTGCGTAAGAAGTAACTCGCCGGCAATGGAATCCCCCGGCCCAGATTTCACAGAGATACCCATGACTGAAAAGAAACCAACCAGAAGTGAGCTGAAACGCCAAGCTATTATTGATGCCGCCAAGCAGGCTTTTCAGGAGCTGGGAGTACAGGGCACGAGTATGGACGAGCTGGCAGCCCGAGCACAGGTATCAAAACGCACCGTGTACAACCACTTCTCCAGTAAAGAAGCCCTGGTGATGTATTTGATCGGTGAACTCTGGCAGCAGGCAACCCAGCCCTCCGGTTGTGACTACAACCCGGATAGTGATATGCAATCACAACTCCGCACACTGTTAGAGCAGGAAATAAAAACGATCTGCAACCCGCAGTATATTGAGCTTAACCGCATGGCCTTCGACTACTTCTTCCACCAGCCGGAAGCACTACAGAAGGAAATGGAAAAATATAAGGCCCATGAGACCGGGGTGCAGCGCTGGATTAAATCTGCCGTAGCTGACGGCCGACTAAAGTCTCTCGACATAGAGGTCGCCAGTGGGCAGATTCATAACTTAATTAAAGGCGGTTGCTACTGGCCTCAGTTACTTCAACTCTCTGGCCCACCGAGCTCCGCCGAGCAAGAGGCACTGGCCGAGCGCACCGCTGCGATGTTTTTAAGTTATTACCAAGCCTAGACCTACTATAGTGGCCGAATCCTTCTTGGCCACTCTATCTACATTCATGGCTTCCGACAGATGACCTACTAAATCCCAACGAGAAAAACACCTCTCAGAAATTGAAGCCATAGTCCCATCTGGCTACTGGCTTTTATCACCACTAAATTAACATCCAGAAAACAAACGCAACCAGCTTTTCAAAATTTAATTATTAATATAAATTAATACCCATAACAATTGTTAACAAGAGAAAACCGCCAACATCCTATATGCCTAAATACCCTCGACTGCTTTAAGAGAAGGCCAACCCAAAAAAATACCAGCATGAGAAATCCTAAAGTAGCCTCTACATTTATATTCTTACTCTGTGTAGTAAGCTCTTGTTTACAAGCGGAAGTCATCCCCACAAGTGTTAGAGCAAAAACATCTATATCTAGTGTTGAAGAGGAGCTTAAACAGGAGCTTTCTGAAAAAGGGCTTAAGTATGGCGCCCCTATTTTTATTCGCATATTTAAAAACCCCGGTATCTTAGAGGTCTGGATAGAGTCGGATAATAATTTATATTCTAAGTTTAAAAGCTACGATATTTGCACTTTCTCAGGAGATCTGGGGCCAAAATTGAGAGAAGGTGATCTACAAAGCCCGGAAGGTTTTTACTTTGTAAATGCTAGCCGGTTAAACCCTTGGAGCCAATATCATCTTTCATTTAATCTAGGGTATCCCAATCAATATGATCGGCACCATGGCAGAACAGGTAGTGCTCTTATGATACATGGAGACTGTGTATCTATTGGCTGCTTTGCAATGACAAATCCATTTATCAATGAAATATATGCACTTACTGCTTCAGCAATAGAATCAGGACAAAGAATTGTCAGGGTTCACTCCTTCCCATTTCCACTTGAGAATGAGATCTTATCTCAATACAAAGATAATCAATGGCATTCTTTTTGGCTGAACCTAAAAGAAGGATACGATTACTTCAACAAATATAGGCGCCCTCCCAATGTAGAAGTTGTCGAAGGCCTGTATACCTTTAATGAAAGTTAACATTTAGAGTATCAAAGTTGCCATTTATGGCAATAAACCAACGAGCAGGCAGAAAGCTACTAGCAGCTAAAAAATCACTGCCTGATACTCATCAAATGATTTGATACATAGCGCCCCAAAAACCCCGCAATATAACTATGGGTCATAAAAGTGCATAGTTCTATTCCTATATAGTTAATCGATGTTTTTAAGTTATTACCAGGCTTGAATCGCTGCCCTAAGAGGCCATTTTTCACCTACTAATTTACTCATAAAAAAGGCCCCCAAAGGGGCCTCTTTTATTTTATCGGGAACAAATTACAGTCTTTCCCAGAGTATTTCCCAGTTCCCGCCAACACCCGGCTCGAACTGTTTTGCACCTCTTCTCACTTCCTTACAGTAGTGGGAGTAAGCAGAGTCCTTACACTCGTAGACATTACCATCACGGCCCAGGACTTTAGTGCCCGCAGCATAGTTTCTATGGCCTCTAGGGAAGACATAATCATAATCCTGATCACTCGAGGATTGGTCATCGTCATTGGAGCTATCATCGTCTCCGTTTGAAGTATCGTCGTCATCATTAGAGGTGTCGTCATCGCCGTTGGAGCTATCGTCGTCACCATTAGAAGCGTCGTCATCGCCGTTCGAGCTATCGTCGTCGCCGTTCGAGGAGTCATCATCCCCATTAGAGGAGTCATCATCTGAGGTATCTTCAACCAGATAGAAGTTCAGGGTATTTTGATCAACCATGTTGCCATCGCGGTCTTTTACCACCACTACAACCATATGGTGCCCTGCTACAGTCTCTGAGAGAGTCAAGCTAGTACTGGCAGTATCACCATCATCAATGTTATTGCTATAGCTTGATAGAGTATCACCGCCATGATTTACCACTGTAACCTCAACGCTGACATCTCCCGTAGCACTGAGAGCCAAGTCTAGAGAAATAGCACCGCCTGTAATTGTGTATTCACTTTCAAGGCCACTTACCGTTACTTCATAGTTGGGCTCTTCTTCGCTCAACTCGTAACCGATCTCGACATTTTCCAGGCCACTGCCATCTTTTAGATAAATGCGGTTGATACCGTACAGAGGCTCAAAGCTGTTATCACCATCGAAATCACCGGCGCGGATATCGGTCTGCTCTGCATTAATCAACTCAGCCAAATCGTGTGACCAGTTTTCAGCGATGCCCTGCTCTTCGGAGGCAATTTCCAAAACAGTGCTGTAAGACGAGTTTTCACCTGAGCCATCAAATACGCGGGTATATACTTTATCGCCAACGTTCAAGTCCTGCGCCGGATTGATGGTACCCGCAGCGCTCCATTCGGTATTAGTGACATTATCGCCATCGAATTCTACATCGATAACATTGTAGAAAGCGTTAACCGTATCACCCACATCCCAAACAGCCAGAATTACATGATAGCCCTCGCGATCCGGCACCTGACACTCGTGAGTTGTATTTACATCTGGCTGTTCATAATTGCCATCTATCTCACAGAATGGGTCGAGATCAAATTGATCGCGAGTCAAGACTGAATTCGGATTCCAATCTTCTTTAGTAATATAGTATTTCCAATCACGAGTTACATGATTTGCGGTGAAGTACCATTTGAAGGTTTGCCAACCGGAGCTAATATAATTTTTTACCCAGCGATCAGATGTCTGTTCATTAAGCTCAGACCAGGCACTGCTTCCTCCACTGGCAATTTGCCCATCGGCAGGGCCGCTATCGGGAAAGCCTTCAGGACCTTCAATACTCTGTGGTTCCCACTGAACTGCACCGCAATTCAAGTTCATTTCACCGGTATCTAATGCGTATTTACACAGGGTACCACGCGCAGAAGCTACACCACCGTCAGCGGCCTCAACATAACCATGACTGAAAGCATTAGAACTGGCACCGGCTAATACCACTGCCATTAATGTGCGATTGACTATCGGTTGTTTAAATACGGATGCTAATTTTTTCTTACGTAGAATCATATCTCTGCCCATTTATTACTTTGCGCTCAACTTCCTTCCCCAGCTGAACACAAGTTTTTACTTTTAGAGGATGTAAATCCTGCAACGCTAGCGACAGAGTTATGGACCACCACTAATTGGCACGGTTCCTGTTATTTTTATAATTTAAACAAACAACTTTTAGCGTGTCACCGAAAGATAAGTCTAATTTTTAATAAATACCACCCCATTAAAAGTTCCATATAAACACAAAAATAAAAACATAAATAATGACAAAATAATTTCTTACAAAATAGAAAAATGACGACCCAAAACAAAAAATAAGACCACAATTCCGGGCAATTACTGCAACATAAAATCAGCAAAAGCGAAATTTAGTGGTATTTTATTCCAGCAAGGGCAGCCAGGTATAAATCCGAATATACCGCTTATAAAAATATAAAAACAAAATATGGAAGAACTATGAATTTCACACTTAAATCCTCCCAGAAATCAATATGAAACCCTAACTAACTCCACCTATCGCTTACCGGCAAAAAACACGGTGCACCCACGACAAAATTGAAATAGAAAAAACCTAGAAAACAACGGCCAATACTTCTTCTATAACTAATCGGGTAGAGGGTTTTCCAATGAAAATTAAAAATATTAGTTTTTTAAAGCTTTCACCTCACTGAATTCACGCCGGCCAGATATCCCTGAGCCCACAGAAAATGCCACCTTTCGATAGCTTACAAATAGTATCCCCAATGAATCAAAACCGATATTTTGGGGCCTCAGAACAACTCTTTGACCCCATCAGCTTTAAGATTTAATCATGGAGTTTCTAAAGCCCAAGATTAATATCAGATTTGCGATAAACCACAGGTCTTTAATAATAAAAATACCGCTGGAGCTAAGTTGCCAGGTAGCTACCCAACTGCCCGGGTAGGAGTAGAGGAAGGTCTGGGTTGTTATAAATACTGCGGCACAAAACAATAGTCCCGGCCAAAACAGCTGCCGGATATAAATACCCAAGGCGAGGATAGCCAGCGCAATCAAGTCATATATACCGATAAGATTTGAGGCCACCTGCACGCTAAATACACTGTATAACCACGACATCAGTGGCGAAGTGCTTACCAGGCCTTCAATCCCCTCAGCCTCAAGCGCTGTGAATTTCATCCCACCAATCCAGAGTAATACCAAGCCGACAGGGAAATAATTGAGCCATATCAACTTTAGTGGACTCAACGAATCCCGATACAACCAGGTAATACCCAAGGTTAACAGGGCAAAGTACTTAATTATCCCCTGTCCTGAGCCAATTGCAGGAAAGCCGCCCAGGGAGTCGATCCAATGGCCGCTGCCAAGAAGACTCAGTAGGGGCACTAGCGATATTAAAATCAGAAGGATTGCCAGGGGCTTAACAACCCGCTCAAAGCGAAGGGCGAGTGCCCCCAAAATAGCGGCGACTGAAAAAATAATAGCGGTCAGTAAACGTATAGAGGAAAGCACCTCCTCATTAGTGACACCGTAGAATTCAAATACGCGCTTGATACCACCCCATTGGCCGGAAAAAAGCGCCACCGCAATAAGCGCAAAGGCGATGGCCACCAGGGCGAAGGGAAGTTTTCGAAGAAGGAATGACATTTGTTGACGACCTCTTAACAAATTAGAGCTTAGTCACCAGCCTGACCAGAGCCCCTCTCTCCATACAGGTGAAAGGCGGCTCTGGGGTATTGGTTAAATCTATGTCGTCTTGGCCCGGGGAATTATTACACCCCCATAGAGAATCACATTTACTGTTACTCCAGTATCAATGTGCCCCGATACATTTGCATCTGGCAGTTGAACGGGTATTCACCCGGCTCGGCTTTTGGTATTTCCACCAAGGTGTCCTGGTTCAGGGCAAGCTGAGCGCTGACTTCCAAGTCTGGAAACAATACCCACTCGGAGCAGGGACTTGGGTCCTCCCGGTGAAAATGCAAAGTCGCTGTGCGACCGGCGGGCAGGCGGATAAGATCCGGTTCGTAAACTCCATCCTTAACCAGAATCTGTAAATTATCCTTGCTCGGCGTCGCCTTACTGGCACTTCTTTTTGGCCCCAACCAAAACCACCAGATAACAGCCAGAATCATCAGCACACCGACGATATTTACGAGAACTTCAGCCATTTAGCGAGCCTCCGATGGTTTAAAGAAGCGCAGGCGGTTGGCATTACTGACCACCGTCAGGGAGGAAAGCGCCATAGCACCACCGGCAACAATGGGGCTCAGTAACATACCCGTAATCGGGTAGAGGACACCGGCGGCGATGGGAATACCCAGAGTGTTATAAATAAAAGCTCCAAACAAGTTTTGCTTGATGTTGTGCAAAGTGGCCCGGGACAACTCCACGGCATTGGCGACCCCGTGCAGGGAGGAACGCATCAGGGTGACATCGGCGCTCTCAATAGCAACATCGGTACCGGCACCTATCGCAAAGCCCACATCGGCCCGCGCCAGGGCCGGGGCATCGTTAATCCCGTCACCCACCATACCCACTCGCTCGCCTTTTTTTTGCAATTCAGCGACGATCCCCTCTTTATCTTCCGGCAATAGTTCTGCGTGAACTCGATCGATGCCCAGTTGCCGGGCAACCGCTTCAGCACTGCCGTGATTGTCCCCGGTAAGCATTTCAATGCGTAAACCCAGTTTGCTCAGTCGCTCGATTGCAGCTTGCGCATCAGCGCGAATCGGATCGGCTACGGCAATAATCCCCCGCAACTTGCCGTCCACGGCGGCGTACATCACCGTGCGCCCCGCCGCAGCCAACGTGGCTGCCCGCTCATTCCAGACATCCAGGGAAATGGCTTCCTTTTGCATTAACTTGGTATTCCCCAACAGCACGTGACTGCCACCGATATCACCACTCACACCGTGAGCTGTGATGGCTTCAAAGTTGGCTGGAGACTGCAATTCAAGGTTTTTATCGTGAGCTGCCGTCACTATGGCTTCAGCCAAGGGGTGCTCTGAGCCCTGCTCCAGGCTCGCCACTAAACGCAGCAGTTCATCACTGTCGCCATCACTATCGATATCTGTCAGACGCGGAGAACCCTCGGTGAGAGTCCCGGTTTTATCCACAACCAGGACATCCAGAGTGCAGGATTGTTGCAGGGCCTTGCCGTTGCGCACCAATACACCGTACTCGGCACCTTTGCCGACCCCCACCATAACCGACATGGGAGTAGCCAAACCCAAGGCACAAGGACAGGCGATAATCAGCACCGAAGTCAGTACTACTAACATATGGGCAACCCGAGGATCGGGGCCCAAGTTGAACCAAACCAGTGCGGCCACCAGGGAAATAATCATCACCACTGGCACAAAGATGCCGGAAATCTTGTCCGCCAAGCGCGCGATAGGTACCCGGGAGCTCTGGGCATTCTTTACCATCTCGATAATCTGCGCGAGGCGGGTGTCGGAACCCACTTTATCTGCGCGAAACAACAGGCTGCCATTTTTATTCAGGGTGCCGGCGGCGAGGCTGTCACCCTCCGCCTTTTTCACCGGCACTGGTTCCCCGGTGAGCATGGATTCATCTACCAGGCTGCGCCCTTCAAGCACAGTACCATCCACCGGAATTTTCTCGCCGGGGCGGACGCGCAGCTGGTCTCCCTGCTGCACCTGCTCGATAGGCAGATCCACCTCTCGGCCGTCTCTCAATACCCGCGCGGATGTATCCTGGAGCTCCAACAGCTTCTCCACTGCGGCACTGGTGCGCCCGCGAGCCCGAATTTCCAGTGCCTGGCCGAGGCTGATCAGGCCAATAATCATGGCACTGGCCTCAAAATACACATGTCGTGCCGCTTCCGGTAAGAGATGGGGGACCAATACTACAAGCATGGAGAAGAGCCAGGCCGTTCCCGTGCCCAGGGCCACCAGCGTATCCATAGTGGCATTGTGGTGGCGCAGTGCCTTCCAGGCACCGCTGAAGAAGTTACCGCCACAGAAGACCAGCACTGCCAGGGTAATCAGCCCCATAGCACCCCAGGCCAGCTGCTCCGCCGGGGTATTCACCGATACCTTGTCAGTGATCAGCCCCCAAGCCATCATTGGCACGCCCACGCCCAGAGCAAATGCCGAGCGCCACAACTGCTGGCGGTAGTGCCGCTGTGTCTGCTCCCGCTGTTCCGCGCGCTGCTCTCGTTCACTACTTCGCAGGAGTTCAGCGCCGTAGCCCGCGCCTCGGACGGCTTCGATACAGGATTCAGCCTCCGCCGGGCCGTATACCGACAGGATTTTATCGGACAGGTTTACCCGGGCATCAGTCACCCCGGCTACGGCCTTAACCGCAGTCTCAATTTTGTTGATACAACCGGCACAATTGACTCCACTCAAACGGAACACCGTTGGCGCAGATTGTTGCTCCTTCGTCATCTTGCTCTCCCGCAACACCAATTACAGCGACAAAGTTACAACCTTACCGCTAGGGGAAGGCAACAGTTGGCAGCGCACCGTCTGCCGAAATTTCGCAGTCAATTCATCCTTCAGCTTAGTGGTTGGCACCAGGGGAAGGAAAAGGCTGAGGATTCGCCAATGATCGCGCATGCGATGCGACGGAATGTTATTATCGCGCCATGACACATCCCCTGCTCCCCGAAAGACCCCTGAGTATCTCTCCTTCTCTAGCTGCCACTGTCGGCCTGGAGGAAGCTGTGCTGCTCACTGCACTTGGCGACCTGGCTCCATTCCTTTCCCTGGAGCCCTACGGAGGCCGGGATTGGTATACCGCCGAGGGGGAGCAGCTATATCTGCTGCTGCCCTTCTGGCAGGCAGCGGATATCCAACGGGTAGCCACCAGCTTGCGCAACCAGGGTGCCCTTCTGCTGGGGGCGGCACCATTCGGCAGTAGCGAGATTCTGAAGTTCGCCCTGCCCGGTGAATACAAGCGCCCGATGGCAACACCCCCTACCCCATCCAACCGCAATGCCAACACCATTGCCCCCAGTTGGCAGCCGGATAGTGAAACCATGGCGCGTATCGCCCAGCTGGGTATTCCCGAGCACTTTGTAAGGGAGCAACTGCCGGAGTTTGTCACTTACTGGCGCGAGCGCGCCGAGCCCCGCCACTCCTTTGGCTCCCTGTTCCTGCGCCAGGTTAAAAGCAAGTGGGAGGCTTTTCGCGCAACGGCTCAGCGCAAGCAGCCACTGCCCAACGGCTGGCAACCCAGCGATGAGACCCTGCGCAAGCTGGCGGACGAGGGAGTCCCCAGCACTTTTGTCAGCCGCGGCCTACAGCGCTTTCTCGATTACCACCGCTCCAGTGGCAAGCAGTCCATTTCCTGGGATTTGGAATTCAATGACTGGATCATGGAAGACTGGGAGAAGCAGGACACGCCATTTATCGAAAAACGCAAGCCCACTGCTATGTCCCGCGACTGGCAGCCCAGCGAGCACACCTGGGAGCAGTTGCAGCGCCTGGCCATCAATCCGCGCTTTGCCGCCGAATTGCTACCGGAATTTATTTATAAATGGACCGAGCGCGGTGGCCACAGTGCCCGCTGGGGTGAACTGTTTATCGAGTATGCGCGGGAAGAGTGGGCCTATTACTGCCAGGGTATTGAGAAAAACCCGGTGGCCAAACCTATCTCCCGCAACTGGCAGCCCAGTGGTGACTGCCTGAGTCATTTGATGAACCAATGCGAGATAGATCGCGACTTTGCTCTATCCCTGGTTCCGGAATTTATTATTTACTGGCGCGGTCAAAATGCCGCACGTAAAAGCTGGGACGCCGTATTTGTGCGTCACGCGCGCCACCAGTGGGCGGAGCGCAACAAACTGGCAATAGGAAACTCTTATGGCAATCCACAAGACTCCCACAACAACACCAACCAGCGCACCCGCGACCGGTCAATCGGCGACATACTCACAGACACAAACTGGTAGTGAACAGGGCCAGGAACTGCTGAACGAAAAGAAGCGCGCAATCAATGAAGTATTTGCGCTGTTTAAACTGAATTATCACAACCAGTTCAGCGCAGCGTTTCCAGACACTGAAACCCTTCACCACGCTAAGCGCCTCTGGCTGGAGGCCCTGCTTGCTTTCGCTCCCCAGGATATTATGCAGGGTGCCAAGCGAGCGATCCTGCAAAGCGAGTACCTGCCCACCGTACATAAAATGCTGCAGCTGTGCGCCGCTGGGGAGAATGGTTTACCGGAAGCTCGCGCCGCCTATCGCGAGGCCTGCAATGCCCCCAGCCCCAAAACCAATTACAACTGGAGCCACTTAGCGATCTACCACGCGGGGCGGGAATCCAACTGGTTTTTTCTTGCCAATAACCCCGAGTCTATCGCCTACCCGGTCTTTGCCGAGCACTATCGAAAAATATGTGAACGAGTCCTGGGGGGAGAAAAGCTAACCGCTCCAGAGCAATTAAAGCTGGAGGAAAACCCCGGCTCACCACTTTCCAAGGAAGAAAATTCGAAAAGACTCTCGGAGATGCGGGCAAAGCTTGGCATTTAGAAATTAACAGCCAACTGCTTACTCTGACTTTGAATACAGGGCCTGATACCTAAAGGCCCTCACGCCAATGACTTGTTAAGTAAAAGCCCTGATCTAGCTTTACTGTGCTTTAAATAAAAATAAACAAAGCACAGGACAGATCATGAATAATTTTAAGACCACCTTAAAAATAAGCTTTTTTTCCAGCCTTATATTCACTTTCGCTACAAATACCAGCGCTGACTTTGCCAACAGGAAATATATTGGGGCTACCCTCGGTGAAACCTCTTATCCTCAATTTTGCTCATCTGCAAACCCCCGGATAAAATCACAGATTCCTCAAGGATCCACAGACGGACGCTTTCATTGCAATAGTAGCGGCAGTACGATTAAATTTTATGGCGGCTTGCGCTGGAACAGATACCTCGCCCTTGAAATCAGCTATCTAAAACCTTCAGCTGCGCAAAGCAGCTTTTATACCAATAATGAAAATGGAGAGTATGCAAAGGCTGCATACCAGGTTGAAACACATTTATTGACCGCCTTTTTATTGGGTTTTTATCCTGTTAATTCCAATATAAATATGTTTGCCAGAGTCGGGGCTGGAGCTTGGAGAGGGAAATTATCAGAGCAACAATCCGCTCAATTTTATCTCCCCCAGCAATTATCCAATGGACAATTCACGGCACAACTTCAGACGTTCGATAAAGACAAGTCCCAAAACCACAAAGGCCCTCACTGGGGAGTTGGGGTCGGTATGAATTATGTCTATAGGAATCACTGGATTTGGAGACTGGAGTGGGAGAAACTGGAGCCCACTGGAGTAGACTTCAATGCAGAAACACTATCACTGGGTTTAGGGCGGCTTTTTTGAACTTTGTTAATTGACACCTATAACTTTATACTAATTAGATAGAGTTCCCGCAAACTATTACTGGGAACTCTACCTTTAGGCGACAAATCCAGTTAATAGAGTAGGTCCTACCTTCGACCAATCTAAAAGACGTTATTATTTTGGTGGTTGCCTTAATAAAATTTCACTCTAAAATCAGCTTCAGCGGTCCCCCATATAAGCTAAACAAGGTCAAGCCATGAACCGCTTTAGCCCCCTATTCATTATTTTTCTACTTTCCTTACCAGCCCTTGCTTGCGCCGATTTCTACTCACACAAATATGCTGGTATTTCTTTCGGTAACCAGCATGCCAATAACTTGTGTAGCGAAGCAGAAAAGCGAGTTCAACAAATTAGCGCCAGCTTAGATCAAGTGGATCTCAGTCGGTGTGATGATAAAAATAACGCCTGGAAACTATTTGCAGGAATTCGATGGACACCTTACCTGGCAATTGAAGCCAGCTATCAAAATTTCAATAAGTACCAGCTGAATACCCATATCTCATATGGGGATGGTGAATATTTAAACTATTTCTCTGATTTTGATAGCCAGCTTTTCAATATATTTTCCCTGGCGTATCTTCCCCTGGGAGAGTCATTTAGCTTATTTGGGAAACTTGGCACCGGCATCTGGTACGCGGAAACCAATGAGATTCAGAAGGGTGAAGTTTTTATCCTATACCAGCTTGAAGATGGCAGTTTAATAGAACAATTAACTCCAGTCAGAGGTGAATTAACCGATAGCAGCAATGGATTCCACTGGGCTTATGGTGCTGGTATTAACTATAGCTATAGGGGTAAGTGGAGCCTACGGATAGAGTGGGAACAGTTTTCAAAAATTGGGGGCGATACGTTTCTGGATGAAATAGATAGTGAAGCTATCACTATGGGGTGGAGTATGCATTTTTAATGATAAACCCCTGTTAAATACTGATAGAACTCCTCTCTATAAGCAGCCATTAACTAATACATTCTAAAATGAACAACAAAAAGAATAAAATACTGAATGAAAAAGATCTGGAGGAATACCAAGAAGACTATCGAGCGAAAATAGATTATGAAAACACGCTAAAAGAAACCAAAAAAACTCATTCAATTATATACATTACAATAGTTTCTATACTATTAATTTACTCAATCTTCGTTTCGAGAAGCTCTAGGCAGCCAGACAATTTTCAATGGACCATTCTTATAGTGTTTGTGCTGTTAATATTCGGAACAAAAAAACAACTAGAGCAAGAAAAACTTGAAAACCCACCTATTTGCACCGACTGTAAGAAAAATATGGAGCCCTATGAGTTTCGATCTAGAAGTAAATCACTAGATGTTAATGGTATCGCCTACCTATGTAGGGACTGTAAGTCGAAAATAATTGATACTGAGCCATCACATTCTGGATAATTCACATAGCCAAACGGCCTATCTTTCCGATCCAATCAGATATCTATAAAATCAATAGCCAAGCTTCACAAGATTAGACAAAACTGTATCAATAAGTATTATGTCAAGATTTCTCAAGGCATCAGCCTTACTATTTTTTCTCTTTATTCTTTGGATTATCTATCTAGCCAATACCGGATCGAATAGTATATTTTTTGACCTTGTCCGTGCTATGCCCTATGGCGATAAACTAGGCCATATCGCCTTGTTTGGTACTTTTGGCCTTATCCTGATACCTGCCACCCGCGCCACTTATTTTAAGCTCGGCTTTATTAGAATTTACTATGGTGCTATCGCAGTGCTTGGCTTTGCCCTGATTGAAGAGATAAGCCAGGCATTTGTTCGCTCAAGGACTTTTGACTTACTTGATCTGGCCGCCGATATCGTTGGAGTGATACTTGCAAGCTCTCTGGTTTACCTGGTTCAGAGAGCCCGCAATATTAACAATTTAAGCCAGCCGGAAAACCCCGATACCGCTAGTGAGACAACAGACGATTGATATCCCTCCAATCAACCAATTTAAAATTCTGGGCTGCGCTGGGCATTCGGTTGCGCCCATCCTGAACAACTAACAAACCTTGAGGATATTCCGCACCCAAAGCTGAACTGGTAACGGCCAAACCATCGGTCTCCGAACTGCCATCCACACCTAACTGGGGGTTCATACCAACCCGAAAATGGGTAATAAATTCATTCCCACTACGGCTGAATAGTGCATAGCTATCATTACCTTGACTGGATATCACTAGATAGCCCTTGTCGCCATCCTGATAAAGTGCCAATCCCTCTATATCTGCCACCAGCTTTTCACCATCCACTTCTGCCACCAACTCTGGAGAGGCCTCTGATAAGGACTTTAGGTCCAGCCGCCAAATCCCCCGGTCCTCCTCAGCAAAAAACAGGGTTCCGAACTGGTCATCCACAACACAGCCTTCAACCTGTCCATAGTCATCAAACTGGATACCCTGCTCAATCTCAAACTCATTGGAGGACTCAGAGACATTGATTTTGAGCTGATGCAAGCTGGCCTCCTTGTCAGAAACCCAGGCATAAAGCCCACTATCGTCCTGTTGCAGGCACAAGCCATAGGGATCATGAAGCCCTATACCCCGGTATCCAAGATACCCCACCTCGCCCGTTATACTGATAGAAAATAGATCCAAACCGGGATTAGTACGATTAGAGACAACGGCAATCGCATCGATATCGGGGTGGGAAATTTTACGGATATCAACATTATTAACCCTGCCTACCGGAAAGTGCTGTTTTAAGCCGCCTGATAGATGATAGATATTGAGCCCCTTTTTTTTATCTGTAGCAAAAATCAGGCTGTTTGCCGGCGAATGAGAGTTCACCCAAATAGCGGGATCATCGGCAGCATCCCCATAAGAGTGAACGGGGTCAGTTTGTCCCCTGGCGGCAACAGTGGGAATAATCTCAAGCGGACTATCTGTAACGCTGGTCAGCTTGGTATTTATCGGGAAATAGGTTATTTCACTCTGATTATCATTTAATACGGCCAACCTATCATCAAAAACTGCTATAGAGGCAGGGCTTTCTGCAGGCAATGTCCAAGACTGGTCGGACCTACCACTTCCTGACAAGTCGAAAGCCTGTACTCCCTGTTCCACTGCAATCCAGGTTTGGTCCTGCTGATAACCCAGTCGCAAGCTGCCGAAATCATCACCGAGCTGTTTCGCCGAGATTAAAAGCTCACGCTCCTCATCTCGCTCTGCATCGGCATTCAATGCCAATATCCCTACAGGCGGCTGTGATACCAGTAATCGCCCCCGACGGTTATCCACACTACAACTATTAACCTCTTCCCCCAAATATATTGGGCGTATCTCGGTAAAGTCCCAGTGCTCATCACTGGGAGAAAGCAGGTACTCAAACCCCCGTCCGTCCTCTCCAATGGCAAACAGGTGATCTCTTCCTGCTTGTAGTGAAAAACAGAGTGCGCTCACAGGCTTGGCACTCTCAAGCTTTCCTAAAAGTTGAAGCTGCAAATCATCGTTTAGATCAGTAAATAATTGATATAGCTGTAATTGCGCTTCCTGCTCTTCGTAAGCCGCCACCAGGTAGCTACCACCTTCCCTTGGCTGAATGGCAAGTGCCTCTACTCTGCCATCCTTTTGAACTTGTATTTCTGCGGACTCATCTACAAGCACTAGCCCCTTATCTTTACTGGATAGCAACAAGTATTGCTGCTTAGGGAAACTGACCAGCTGAATCTGTTCAGCTATCAGCCCCTTTAAAGAGATGATCTTTTGTGAAGATAATCTTTGACTATCCTTTTCAAGATCACATCCGAGTAATATAAGGCAGGACAAAACACCCACTATTGAAAAACGCATAATAAAACCTGCTTAGGACTTACCGGTAACTGACAGAAAATATTATTTTTACAAAAACAAAGCCCCCACAATATTGCAGGGGCTTTATCAGGGTAAAAAATTGCACTAATCCAAAAATTCCAGTGTAAATTCTAGAAAGTGCTATAGCTCAGCCCAATCGCATAGGTCGGACCGTATTCTTCGTACTGACCATTAAACCCAGACGTGTGAACATAGTAAGGTTCATCCGTGAGGTTAACCCCAGTAAAAGTAAGTTGAAGGCCATTATCAAAGCGGTAGCGGGCCGACAAATCCAATTGCAAATGGTCTTCTTCGTAGCGATCATTAGCCTCATTTTCAAGGTCTACTTCCAGCAGGCGTTCACTGCGAAAAGCTGCTGACAGGCGCATACTAAAGGCATCGCGCTCATAGCCTACAATAAAGTTGCCGACAAAATCCGCCTGGGAAGGCATAGATATTTTGTCACTGCGATCACTGCTATTGAGACCCAGATCAGCTTCTGAATCGGTAAATGTTGCATTGGCCCTGAGTAAGAACCCATTTTCAAAACCTTGGGTCCAGGCCAGTTCGGCACCGCTGATACGGGCGTTGTCTCCGTTAATCGGTTGCCATACTTCAGCATCATCAACCGCTAAATTCCCTACAAAACGGGTAAAATCGGTATTACTGGAAACTTCAGACATGACAATAAAGTTATCGATACTCTTATGGAAAAGTCCCACAGAGAACATACCCAGATCATCCGCATAGTATTCGGCAGAGAGGTCGATATTGCGGGATTCATAGGGGTCTAACTCTGGATTTCCAGATTCAACCTCCAGTTCCCCATCATCGTATTCAATTTTGGCCGGAGAGGGGTTCAAATAACCAAATGATGGACGCGATAAGGACTCCGAATAGGCTGCACGGAGAACAACATTATCGTTGTAATCAAATTTGTAATTAATACTGGGGAAGAAGTTGTCGTAGTCCCGCTCGTAGTTAACCTCAGTGGCATAAACCTCCTCTGCAATTAAATCGGCACCCGGCAGGAGCTCTTCCGACTCTGCCACATTCACGCCTTCAGCATTAAATTCGGTGCGCTCATAGCGAACCCCAAAAACCAGCTGGGAGCGGTCCAACTCAATAGAATTCATCACATACAAGGCCGTGATGTCTTCATTCATTGCGTAGTCACGGGCGGATGCCAAAGCGGTCTCAGTCTCATCTATGTCAAAATCACTGAGGTTAGCATTGATAAAACTATTCAGGCTTCCAACATTGACGCCAGGTCCAAATGCATCCAAACCATAATCGATACTATTGCGAGAAAAGTCCGCCAGAGTGTAATCCCCACCAAACCCTTCATATACAGTCGCATTTAAGTCACCAGCCTTTTCTCGCTGACGCTCATGTAATCCGAATTTAACTACTGAAGGATTGCCAGCCCAATCAATTTCTCTACTGATATCAATACGGAAGCTGATTTCTTCATCTTCAGTAAAGTTATCTTCAATGACCAACTCATCGAGTTGATAACTGGCCGGGTCCAATACTGCTTCAACATCCTCACTTCCCACCGCCATACGGGGAGTATCACCAGCTTCAACATACCCCAAACGCAGGGAGTCCAAGACAAAATCGGTATCGCGTCGATTGGGTTCAGATTCCTCTGCATGGGAATATCCCAAGGCATAGGACAATCCCCATTGCTCAAAATTATGCTCTCCGCCAAATACCGCAGAAATAATTTCCTGTTCTTCCAGGCGGTCCTTCAGGGACTTCTCCAGTGCTGCCTCTTCCCACTCTGCCGAGTTGGCCGAAATAGTCTCCGGCTCATCGCGTTCATCATCGAGCTTCCAGGAATTGCGCTGGCGGATTTCCTGATCAGAAAAATCGGAGTACAAGCTGTGGAGATAGATGCTTGAGTCACTGCCCAGGTCCAGGTCGAAGTTGGCAGCAAGACCTGTGCGCTCCCGGGTAATACTGTAATCGCGATGTTCTATTTCGGTCGCGCCCTTAGCTACAGAGCCATCTTCAGCGGTCAGTTCTTCCCAGCTACCATCAGTCTCAATATTATCTGAGCCAAAATCCCGCTCCTGGTGACTTAGCGCTAAGGCCACCCCGAGACGGCGCTCTCCATCAAGTTCAAAAATATTGGTCATGGTCGCAGCCACTTTGGGGCTGTACTCTTCCTGAAGCTCGCTGTAACTATTCTCTACGCTGAACTTGTAGCGATTGCTGTCATAATCCAGGGCATTCAGACTTTTTATCTCAATGGCACCACCAATAGAGTCTGCGCTCATATCCGGCGTAAGAGTTTTAAATACCTCCAAACTCGCCAATAAGTCCGATGGAATAACATCCAGGGCTACCGCTCGGGTGTTTGTTTCCGGTGCAGGCAGGCTCACACCATTAATTGTTGCCGCATTCAAATTTGGGTCTATACCCCGCACACCAACAAAACGCCCCTCACCCTGATCTCTCGCAATAAATACACCGGGCATTCGCTGTAACGCTTCTGTGACATTGGCATCGGGGAGTTCACCAATCGCATCAGAAGTTTGCACCGCTACGACCTTATTGGCGTCCCGCTGTCGATCCAAGTCGCTGCGCGCATTACTTGCCTGGGCGGTAACCGTCACAGTTTCCATTACCTGCTCATTTTCTGCGATAGCATTTGCGCTAATGATGGCTGTCGCCAGAGCCGCCAATGGCATTCCCAGTAACCGCAAGCCTGAAGTTCTGTATTTCATTGCGTCCCACTCCCACTTTGCCGGTGGTTAATTGAATTGAACGCAGACTAGAAGGCCGCTATGAACTTTACGTGACATTTTTTTTAAGCTTGTCATCACATAGTCAATTAGTACTGCGACGATAGATGTAAGCCCTGCTATTTACACAGATATCAATCGCCTTAAAAGGAACCATCAAGGCAATTAACAGTAAAAAGCGTCATATACTGAAACCAAATATGGAGCAGTCATGAACGAAAGCCCCAAAAATCCAGCACGCCGCTCTCTATTTAAAGTCCTGGGTGGTGTAACCGCCACCGGTGCTGTAAGCAGCTTACTACCCGGCTGTAGTGGGAGTGAAAATCCCACACGCAACTCCCTCACCTTTAAAGAAATCCCCCATAGACTGGATTACCAACACCATCTACCAGAGGGCTATAAATCCACGGTTCTGCTGAGGTGGGGAGACCCTTTACATAAAGAGGAAACATCTTTTCAGCCTGAAGAACTTAGCGCCAGTAGCCAGGAACAACGATTCGGTTACAACAACGATTTTATTGCATTTATGCCCTTGGCAGCGGGGACCAGTTCCACCCTGGGGTACCTGCATATACAAAGTAAAAATAGTGATCGCGGGCTTTTATGTGTCAATCACGAATACACCCAGCCCCATCTGATGTTCTCGGGTTATAACGACGAATACAGTGCCACCCGGGGAGTGAGTGCCGAGCATGTGGCCATTGAACAGGCTGCCTGCGGACACTCCATCGTGGAAATTCGAAGAAGTAAACAGGGCTGGAAAGTAGTAGCTGACAGTCCCTATAACCGGCGGATAACTTCTACGACGCCAATGGAAATCACTGGCCCCGCCGCAGGCGACGAACGTTTAAAGACCCGCCAAGATCCCAGCGGAACCCAGGTCCTCGGCACCATAGGTAACTGTGCAGGAGGAAAAACTCCATGGGGAACCGTATTAATTGCCGAAGAGGGGTTTGGCGGCGCTTTTCAGGGAGACCCAAAAAAGCTCGAAGATTCCCGGGAGATCGAAAACCATCAACTTTTTGGTATAAAACCAGAAAATCGCAACTGGGGTGACCACGACCGTCGATTTGATATTCAGGTAGAACCCAAAGAGCCCAACCGATTCGGCTGGATGGTGGAGTTTGACCCCTATAACCCCCAATCAAAACCGCGCAAGCTGACCAGTTTGGGGCGTTTTGAGCACGAAGGCTTTACCCTGGTCTGTAAACCGGGACAACCGATCGTTGCTTACGGCGGCGATGATGATGAACATCAATTTGTCTATCGCTATGTATCCCAAGATAACTATCAGCCCGAAGATCCCGATACAAACCGAAAGCTACTCGTTAATGGCACGCTCTATGCCGCGCGCTTTGCCGACGATGGCGGTGGCGAATGGCTGCCGCTGATATATGGCCAGGGCCCACTGACCGCAGAGAATGGTTTTCGCAATCAAGCAGATGTAATGATTGATGCGCGCCGCGCAGCCGCGCTACTGGGAGCCACGCCAATGGATCGGCCGGAGGACGTGGAGACTAACCCCCACAATGATTGCACCTATGTAATGCTGACCAAAAACAAGAAGCGCAGCGATACCGATGCCGCCAACCCCCGCGCCCGCAATACTGCCGGCCATGTATTGGAAATAGCGCCCCCCGGGAAGAAGGGAAACCGCGACCACACAAGCGCACAATTTCAGTGGCAGCAATTTCTACTTGGTGGAAACCCCAATGCTGAAAACCCCGCTGAAAGGGGCGCCTATGGACAGCAGTCCCCTTACGATATCTCTGAGCACGGCTGGTTTGCCAATCCCGATAACGTCGCTTTCGACCCCAGGGGCAATATGTGGATTGCTACTGATGGCTGTGAGCGCTTTGGATTTCACGATGGACTTTGGGCAATGTCTACTGAGGGGCCTTTGCGGGCTGCACCCAAGCATTTTTTTGGCTGCCCGCAAGGAGCTGAAGTGTGCGGGCCGGAATTTACTCCCGACGGAAAAACCCTGTTTATTGCCGTGCAACATCCGGCCGATTCACGCAACTCCACTTATGACCAACCCCTGCACCGTTGGCCAGATAATAATCCCCAGTTACCGCCTCGGCCATCAGTACTGGCCATTTACCGTGAGGACGACCAAATAGTCGGTAGCTAGGCAATTGATATGACAAACCAGGGACCCTGCTAAAATTTTAATCTAAAGCAGTTTTTGGCCTCTCACCCCGCCTATAGGCAGGCTGTCAGAGGCCTATAAGCCGAGGTCCCTATGATATCGAGGTGTGCAACCCTTATACGCCGCCTTACCGCTGTGCTGGCAATCGCCAGTTTTATCCTTGCGGCCACACCGGGAACTGCCCAGGTACCAGAAAATCCTGTAAATCTCCGGGGCAGCGGCGCCAGTTTCCCCTACCCAATCTATGTCGAGTGGTTTCGGCAGTTCACCCATCGGGAAAACAATATATTTATTTTCTACGAGATGAGCAGTAGCGGTGACGGCATCAGGGACTTCCTCGGTCATACAGTTGATTTTGCCGCCTCAGATGCCGCTATTGAGATCGATGAGTTACGCAACCTGAAAGGCGGTGGCGTGGTACTACCGGTTACTGCTGGGGAAGTCGTACTGGTGTTTAACCTTCCCGGGATCGACAAGCTAAAACTGTCCAGGGAAGCTTATGTGGGGATTTTCCTGGGAGAAATAACCCACTGGGATGACCCCAAGATCGCAGCCGCAAACCCCGATATCAAGTTGCCCAGAGATGAGATTACCGTTGTCACCCGCTCTGAAAGTTCGGGGACCTCGTATATCTTTTCTGGACATATGAGTAGCGTGAGCCAGGATTTCCGCGAAAAAATTGGTTTGGACAGAACACCCAGTTGGCCAAAGTTGCCCAGATTTAAAAGAGCACCGGGCAATCAAGGCGTAGCCGCTAAGGTTCGCAAGAAAGTCGGGGCCATTGGCTATGTCGAACACGGGTTTGCCCAACTGGTAAACCTGCCTGTGGCTTTACTGGAAAACCACGCGGGAAATTATATTGCCGCAGGCCCCAAGAGCGGAGCAGAGGCTCTTTCAGAGATTGAATTTCCAAAAGCATCATTACCAATTAGTGGAGCTCCCAACCTAATCGCCTGGATCTGGGACCCCAAAGGAGAAACCGCCTATCCCATTACCAGCTTTTCCTGGCTGTTACTCTACGCAGACCAGGATGACCAAAAAGCACAAGCACTGCGGCAAATGCTCGTCTTTATGTTGAGCAACGCATCCCAAAGCCAGGCCGGAAGCTTGGGCCTGGTGCCCCTTCCGGAGAATATACGTCAAAAAGTACTCAATGCAGTTACCTACGTACGCTAATTTACGTAGCTTCAGCGCACTCCACAATACGATTACGTCCAGCGCGTTTGGCCTGATACAACGCAGAGTCTGCTCGTCGCATTAGCTCCAGGATATCTTCTCGCCCCTGCAGACGGGCGATGCCAATACTTGCGGTAAACTGAGCTTGCCCAACTGCACTTTTAATCACGATTTTAGCGATATCCCGGTGTATACGATTGGCAACCTTCATAGCTCCTTCGACATTGGAGCTGAGTACTAGCGCGAATTCCTCCCCACCAATACGCCCGAAGATATCCACATCCCGTACGTGTTGGGAAATTACTCGGGCAGTCGCACAGAGTGCCTGATCGCCGATTAAGTGGCCATGAATATCATTAACAGATTTAAAATTGTCGATATCCAGCATTAATACACACAATGGCATTTGGTTATTAATTGCCACAGCCACTAGATTACTGGCCTCTTCAAAAAAGCAGCGGCGATTAAAAATACCTGTTAGCGGGTCTGTGCGCGCCTCCTCTTCAGCCTTGGCTTTAGCGTACTCCAATTCCTGTGTGCGAAGTTTTACCTGTTGCTCCAGCTCGGTTCTCGAAGCTTCCAGGTGTAGTAGATACCTTTTTTCTGCAGTCTCTTTTTGTTGCCGTAAACGTTTTACCAGTAATCCAATAGCTATCATTATTGCCAGCATCTCAACAAAAGAGGCAACCGGGGGCCAATAATAATTAATTGGATTGTGCACCACATAACCGAGATCCCTCATCGCCTGCACCAAAAGCCCCAACACCAAAACGCTCCAGGCTAAAGCAAAAACGGCCGCAGAAGTATCCCCCTGTCGCCAACGCACCAATGCGACAACAACAACGCCAGGATAGAAAAACAGAGCGAGCATCATAGAGATGTGCGCCAGAGCTTCCCACTGCAGCACAACGCAAATTATCAGGAATAAACCATTAAGTAAAATTAACTTTAAAAAGTAATCCAGTCTTGGGGTGTACTTTTCCGTTTCAAGAAAGTATCGGGCAAAAAGAATTCCGGTCAGAATCGCCACAGCACTACTAATCGATTGATAGCGCCAATCAAATTGTTCTTGGAGCAAATATTGATGGGTATATCCCAGTAAAGATCCCCACACCCAAATTTTCGTTACGGAATATAACGAGTATAGATACAGGATATTCTTACGCGCAGTAATAGCACCAATCAGCGCAAGAATGGCCATCAAAAAATAACCACCAAAAAGAAATGACGTTAAAATGGCCTCAGCCTTACTCCTCTTTTCAAGTTGTTCAGGTCGCCAAATACGCATACTGGGAAAGGCAACACCTAAAACTCCAACATCAAATTTAACCATCATTTCCTTTGATGCGAAGGGGGGGATTTTAAGTGGGAACGCAAAACGATGATGCTTGATTTTCCGACTGGAAAAAGGCTGGTTCGCAGACAGACTTGCCAGCTCCGCATAAGGTTGACTGCCACCCTGAATCCTAGAAAAGGCCGTCAGCCCATCGAGCTGGTTATCCACATATTCAATTGAGACATAAACTGTTTCACTACTGGAGTTTTTTAATATGAAGTGAGACCAGAAGGCTCCGGATTTAAGTCCGGTAGATCCGGCAGTTCCCAGGGGAAGAAAAAGTTTATTTTTATAAGCTTTTTCAGCTTCAATAATGTTTCCAAATCCCGATGGATCATGCCAAATTGCATTTAGGCCACTCGGTTTACTTCCTCCCTCCAACGAGGTGACATCCACAACCGTATGGGGGTAGCTGGGCATAGGAAGAAGTATGACAAACATCAGCAATGCACAACAAACAAAACGGTAGTGCCATTTAGGGCCACCCTTTTGAATCCACAGTTCAAATTCACCAATTGTTTTTTTCATTCTTACTATGTAGATGTGCAACAATTTCCGTCTTCATAAAGATCAAATCAGCCATAATGGATACTGACTTCCAAAGTAAATTGATGATGCTTGTTGTATTTCAGAGAAATAGCTTCCATACAAGAAAGTCATCAATTCATACTTACATAAAATAGCTATATATGAATTCTACAAGTCTGCACCTGTACAAAAAACACACTAACAAGGACTTTAAATTATCAGGTACAACTTTTTTCTACTCCCCCCTATTTGGCAGTTTCACTCTTCATTTATCAAGCGCTTAAGTAATGTGTTTTATGCCTTTTAGCTTGAAATAAGGGTACACAGGCTGTTACGCCGTCTTACACCTTGGGGCTAAGCCTTAAAGTCAGGTATTAATTAGGAGAAACAAAGAATACAAAATCTTAAATACGCCAAAGAGAAAATTCCTGTTAACGATTACATTTGACTACCCACATCAAATTTAAATATTGTCTCTAGAACGCTAAATTTAGAAATTGTTGCTGATCCGGGGATCTCATCGTTGTTTACCAATCAGTACATATAGAAAACATGCCACTCTTAAGATATTAAGGAGCCTCTAAAGAATAGCTGAATACAATTGGGCTTATCTCACAACACAAGCATTGAACCCTCTCTTAGACCAAACAATGAACCAACAGTCACTCCTGAAGCAGGTTTCTGATATAAGGAGCCTGGTGAAGTTCAGTGCAACTAGAGAGCTATCAAATAGCTAGCCTTACCAAACTAGACGCCACGATGTCGTCTACAATATCTAGGACCATCGCTTGATCTTCTTCCTGAGTAGAGCAGTTACTCTCCCTCTGGCATTTAGCGACAGGTTGCTTATCAGTCAACATGCTTCCAGGACAATTGTTGCTCTACCACTTATGTCAAAGCCTCTTAAACCGTATTGGAGATACTTATGTTTAATAATGTTGGCTGGCTTGTGGAGGCGAAAATAAAGAACGGACAGGAGCAGGCCTTTAAGTCAATTGTTGATGAAATGGTAGAGATAACCTCGCAGCAAGAAGCGGGGACATTGAATTATCAGTACTATATTTCTGATAGTGGAGAAATTATTGTATACGAGCATTTCAAGGATGTAAGTGCCGCGCATAAACATGTGGATACCTGGGAGAATTATTCAGAGCGCTGGCTCAAGACGGCAGAACCCACTCGCGTCGTCTATTTAGGCGATCTTCCCAAGGATCTTCAGGCACGCCATGCAGGCCTAACCCCCCAGCAGTATCACACCTATGCAGGATTCGAGCGCAGTCATTAATAAACTGGATATAAAAATTATACTAATTCTTATGATTATAGTATTGTAATTAGGAGAGCGAATTTTAATTCTTTGCTTTCCAAACGGTTAGCTCTAGCAATAAATTATAAATACTATCCCTATAAATCTAAACCATGTCATAAAGCGCTTTTATCACTAATACCAAGCCACACAAAAACATTACCAATAGAGTGTATTTCCTAAACTTTTTAAAGCTGACCTGATTCAATCTCCTTTTAGCGAGGGTTACACCAATAATCCCCCCGAGCCCAGCCGCCACACCATAGAATGCCAACTCTAGGGATACCGCCGAGAATGTAATATAAGTTCCCAGCTTTACAAGCTGCATTAATAGCCCATTAAAGGCCTTAGTGGCTATCAGGGATTCTTTCTCGAGACCATAATTCAGCAAGAAAGGGTTCTTAAGGGGACCCATTGCCCCAATAAGACCGGAAGCAAAAGCGGTCACCAATCCCAGAGGTAAAAAATAGGGAAGTGACATGGGAAAAGATCTTTCCCTATGGCCAAAGCGATACTGAAGTATCGTGGACATTAAAAAAAGCCCAACCACTATTTGTATCCACTCTGGGGACATCTGTGTATAGGAATATGCACCTAGCAATGCCCCGACTAAGCTTCCCGGAGTAAGCCAGCGTACTACCCGCCAATCAATATAGGACCAGAAAACCAGTGCCCGGTAGGGCGAAGCCAGGCACTTGGCAATGGTTACCGTTGGTGCAACCAGGTGTGGGCCAACGATAAAGCTAATCACTGGAACAAGGAGCAGTGCCCCGCCCCCGGCCGCAAGCGTGCTGATATACCAAATCAAGACGCCAAAAAACAGCAGCAATAGCTCTATCATTTTACCGCTTCAGAAGTCACCAAAATCACAGTGAATAAAGTAGAAATTCAGGCTTGGACGCAACTCCAACACTAACCGGCAATCCAATACTCTCTTCACTAGAAGAAACGCAGCCTTAGCTCAACCAGTACAAAACCAAATGCCAGTAGCTAAATTGAAAAGAACTGCTGAATCCCAACAAGTACATTGGTTGTTGCCACTGAGGCCAGGATCAGCCCCATAACTCGACTCACGATACTGGCCCCGGCATCACCAATAAATCGATATATCCAGTTGGCAGTTAGCAGCAGCAATATCACTATCGCCAACACCGCTACCATGGCAGATGCTGTACTCAGCTGATGAACCACATCAAATCGATGGTTATCTGTGAGTACCACAGCCGCGAGCATGGCTCCGGGTGAGGCAATGGAGGGCACCGCAAGAGGGAAAATCGCTGTCTCATGCCCCTCACGGATGATTTCTATCTCCTGCTCTGGCTTGCTCTCACCAAATATCATGGTTAAGGCAAACAGGAACAGGACGACGCCTCCGGCTACCTGAAATGCAGAAAGGGGCACGCCAATCGCCTCGAGGAAGAATTGCCCTGCGACCAAAAAGAACAACAAGATCCCGGTTGCGACGAGTACTGCCAGCCAGGCTATCCTGCGCTTTTGCCACTCTGCATGTCGTGAAGTGACTGCGATAAACACTGGCAGAGTACCCACCGGGTCAATCACAGCAAAGAAAAAGACAAAGCTACTGATCCAATCGTTCAATTGGGACTCCGACGTGCCGTGCTACTATCCGCTTAATTAGAGCCCCAGGCAGTATGGGCAGGACCGGAGCGAGGTGTGCTTAGGGGGTCCAACGCCGTTATCTACGGTAACTGCTGGCGCAAGCGTAACTTGTAACTTAGAAAAAAAGTCTAGTGCATGACGAATCACTCACCGACCGCCCGACGCATCGCTAAAACCATCCTCAATGGTTTTGACGCCTATTTCGCAGACTATCAGAACATCACTTTGGGCGCCAAGGCCCGTTTTGAAACCGCCTCCTGGCAAGCGGCACACGAGGCCAATAAAGCCCGGATCGATCTGTACAAAACCAAGGTCACCCAAGTGGTGGATCTGGTCCATTCGGTAACCAGCAAGGACACCAGCCAGCTGGAGCTGTGGCGTGATGCCCGCGCCACTTATGCACAGCTGATTGCCAATCACAGCAATTATGAGATCGCCGAGACCTTTTTTAACTCGGTGTTTTGCAGCCAGTTTCACCACACCAACATTCACGACAGCAATATCTTCGTCAAGCCGTCCCGAGCACCGGAAGACAAGCCGCTACGGGATTACAGCATCTATATCAGTTACAGCGGCCGCCACGGCCTCGAGTGTATGATCGAAGATATTCTCAAGGATTTCAGCTTCTCCACGCCCTGGGAGAATATGGAGCGCGACATTGCCCATATCTGCGAATCCCTGCGCAGTGCACCTCTGGCCAATGTGGACAACGAGAAACACTTGCGAGTGGACATGCTGGAGTCGGTTTTCTACCGTAACAAAGCGGCCTATCTGGTGGGGCGCATAATCCTGAACGGCGAAGTTATCCCCATGATCCTGCCCTGCCTAAACAACGGGCGCGGCGGTATTTTTGTGGACACCCTTATCTACAATAACGACTCCGCCAGTATCATTTTCAGCTTTACCCGTTCCTACTTTATGGTGGATGCGCCAATCCCCTCCCGCTTTGTGCGCTTCCTGTCCACCATTATGCCGCTCAAGGAGAAGTCTGAGCTTTACAACTCTATCGGCTTCCACAAACACGGTAAGACCGAGTTCTACCGCCATATCCTCGCCCATATGAAGGTCAGTAACGACAAGTTTGTTATTGCACCAGGCATTAAAGGGATGGTGATGAGTGTATTCACATTGCCCTCCTACCCGGTGGTATTTAAAGTCATTAAAGATGAGTTCGACCAGCCGAAAACTGTCACCGAGAAGATCGTAAAAGAAAAGTACAAGTTCGTATCCCGCTCTGACCGGGTCGGCCGTATGGCTGACACCCAGGAGTACTCTTACTTTATTTTCTACCGCAATCGCTTCAGTGAAGAGCTGATCAAAGAACTGCAGGAAGTGGCACCATCAAAACTGATCATTGATGAGAAGCGGGTCATCATCAAACATCTATATGTAGAGCGGCGTATGGAACCGCTTAACCTCTACCTGCAACACGCCAATGAAGAGCAAACTAGAGAAGCCATGGAAGAATATGGCAATGCCATCAAACAGCTGGCAGCCGCAAATATCTTCCCAGGCGACATGTTGCTGAAAAACTTTGGGGTTACCCGTCACGGGCGGGTAGTCTTCTACGATTACGATGAACTCTGCCCATTGACGGAATGTAACTTCCGCAAGATTCCCGAAGCTCATACCTCTGAGCAGGAGCTGGCCGACAAGCCCTGGTATACCGTCGCAGAAGCCGACGTCTTCCCGGAAGAATTCCGCCTGTTCTTCTCTGGCAATCCCACCGCGCGCGCTGCATTCGAAAAGCAGCACGGCGATTTATACAACTATCGCTTCTGGAAACTCTTACAAGATCGTATTCGCGCCGGACATGTGGAGAGTGCTTTCCCCTATCGACGCAAGTGGCGTTTCCCGCGCCGTTCCCATAACCGTGCACAACAAAAGTAGACGACCAATCTATGACTATATTGGTAGGAGGACTTTTCCAAGGGAGCGGATAATCCGTGCATATTTTTCGCTGGGCTCTAGTTGCCGCAACTGTTTCCCTGCTGACGACCAGCGGTTGCGGCTATTTCCCCAGCGAGATGTCCATCCCCGGTAAGCTTCCGCCGGCAAAGCGCCCACCACCTTACGCACGAATCACAGGAAAACCCCATGTGGTTAGCTGCGCAACCCCCGCTCGGGGGTTTCCAACCCTGTCCTTTGATGAAGTGTTTACTTTTACCGAAAATCCGCGACAACCATTCGTAGAGTCATACGGCCTCCCCCAACAGTTCGACGTGATTGCCTATGTCTGGGGCGCGGAAAGGTGTACGCCAGCAGCCTTCTGTAACTACGGAGATTATTACCAGCTGCTGGGACGAGGACCCAGAGGCGACTTTGCGACCTGGATCTCAACACCACAATATCCCCGTATTACGATTCAATCCCCCTGCGGCCAGCGGCTGAAGGTGGGCCAGGGCTATCGTTTTTCATTTAGTGATGGACAACTGGTGGGATTTAGCCCCAACTAAAGAAAAGAGTTGCCTCTAGCGTGATAGACAGTATTTGAGACATGCGGTGAAGACACCCAGTTAGGTCTGTAAAGCATCTATGCCCATACACCCTTGGGCACCGTACAATTCCCTTCTGCCTTTTTTAGTACCTCTGGGAATGCTTCTTCAAGTAGCGGTAAATAGCGTCCTGGGCCCGACAACCTCTACTCCCTTCATTAGCCAATCTGGTATTGGTTTGACCGGCATCAATTAAGCGGGCCTTCTGATTATCATGCCACTGTAATTCCATGATCTTCTTAATGGTTCGGAGGTGTCGAGAATTGGTCACCGGGTAAGTGACTTCGATCCGTTGATCCAGACAGCGGTTTTTCAGGTTTGCAGAGGACATCCACATCAGTTCATCGCCACCATTATGAAACACATAAATCCTTGCATGCTCCAGAAACTTATCCACCAAACTGATCACCTTAATATTGTCGGATAATCCAGGAGTGTCGCATACCAAAGAGCACTCACCGCGAACGAGTAATCGAATCTCTACTCCCGCAGCGCTCGCCCGATAAAGGTGGGCAATCAGCTTGCTGTCTATCAGGCTGTTGCACTTAAAGAATATGCCAGCTTTACGCCCAGCAAGGGCAGCCTCTATTTCCCGGTTTATGGCCTGCTCAAACGAACTTCTCAATGAGAAAGGAGAAACGATAATATGCTTGAAAACCTGTTTTGTATTGGGGAATCGCATAAATTCAAACAAGTTATAGATGTCGCGCCCCACTCCCTGATCATTAGTCAATACACTGAAATCACAGTAGACACGAGCAGTACTCTCGTTAAAATTCCCTGTTCCCAACTGGGTATAAAAGCGATTCTTTCCCTGCTCACGGCGAACTACAGAAATTAACTTCGCATGAACCTCCATTTCTGGAACACCGTAAACAACCAACACTCCTGCTTCTATTAATTTACGGGACCAATAAATATTGGCTTTTTCATCAAAACTCGCCCGCAATTCAACAACCGCAATTACTTTTTTATTATTTCTAGCCGCATTAATTAACGCCGCGATTACCCTTGAGTTTTTCGCCATTCGATACAAGGTAATACGTATCTCTTTTACCTGCGGGTCAATAGAGGCCGAAGCAAGGAAATTTGTTATTGCCCAAAAATCATGGTACGGATAACAGAACAATCCATCATCGTCTTGCAATTGGTCAAAAATATTTTCACTGGTGGATAAAGCCAAGAGCGGTGCCGGCCTTCTATACCGACAACTTTTGGAATCCGGGGCAAAGCCCATAAGATCTTTGGAGTTGTGATAACGCCCACCAGGGGTATAACTATCCCTGGATCCCATCTTCAGCTTTTTCTTAATCAGCTCTAACAGTGTATTAGGCATTTCCATGTCGTAAGCAAGACGTACCGGCTCTGCACGCTTACGCTGTTTAAGCGACCGTTCAACACGTTCGAGAATATCCCTGTTGACATACTCCCCCAGCTCAATATCTGCATCCCGACTTATCTTGAACATATAGGCCTTAGCAGAAAGAATAGGCAGGACATTGCGGAAGACTTCTTCCAGGCACACTCGAATAATATTATCCAGAACGATGTAAACTTTCTCTTTCCTGCCTTGGCGCGATGGGATTTCCAGGAACCGGGGAAGAATAGCAGTGGGGATTTCCATAACTGCATATCTGCTTGGTTCCCCTTTTAAATTCAAAGTGATAGCGAAATAGATATTGTTGTCACTCAGCAATGGCATTGCTGACCTGCCATCGATAAAAAAAGGCTCTAACTCCGGTAAAACCAGGCTATGGAAGTAATTTTTTACAAATCCCAACTGATGGCTATTTAAGCTATCTTCTCGAACAAGATAAATACTATGTTTTTTCAATCCCGATAACACTTTGACATAAGCTTCGGCATAGCGCTTTTCAAGTGTCAAAATACGATCATTAATAGTTTTCAATAGCTGGGAAAAGTGCTCCCTCTGCCCCACACCAGAATCAATACTCGCCAACCTCCGCACACCAGCCACCTTAATGCGGAAAAACTCATCCATATTCTGGGAAAAAATTCCGAGAAAGTGTACCCGTTCGATAGCCGGGACTGTTTCATCCTCGGCTTCCTGCAGTACTCGCTCATTAAAAGATAGCCAGCTTAATTCGCTGGGAAATAGAGGAATATCATTCAGCATAGATAGAGCACTTCACCAACGCTTCTACTATTAATCACCAAAATCCAGATGCCAGCCTCCCTAAATCCGCCCTACTGGTACAGAGCTTAAAATCTGGCTAACTATAAAATAATAGAACAAGGTGACAGCGTATTTTTGGATTAACTCCTTGTGATATCGGCTATAAAACCAACGGTAGAGTTTCTATCTTGGTAGCGGGATCAATAAATAGAGAAAAGATGCACTCTATCAAGAGTGATAGCCTAAACTGGGTAGAATAGTGATGTTAACAGTGCAAATGGTATTTGTGACCCCACAGACAAACTGAAGGGTCACCATTTAGTCTAAGGAAGGTCTGCAGTCCATTATTGGCGATCTATACTACTCCGCCTCACGCTGCTTTAAAAAGCGATAGATGGCATCCTGGGATCGACAACCTTTTCGTCCCTCATTAGCCAACTTGGAATTTGTTTGCTTGGCATCAATCAGCCGCGCCTTCTGATTATCACTCCACTGCAATTCCATAATTTTGCGAACTGTAGCCTGGTGCTCCGGATTCATAAGCGGGAAAGTGACTTCAACTCGCTGATCCAGGTTTCGTTTCATCAGGTCCGCCGAAGACAACCACATCAGCTCATCACCACCATTGTGAAAAATATAGACCCGGGCATGCTCCAGGTACTTATCTACCAAACTGATAATACGAATGTTGTCTGATACGCCCGGAGTTTCACAAACCAATGCACACATCCCACGAACGATAATACGAATTTTTACACCTGCGGCACTGGCACGATACAGCTGCTCAATAATCTGACTATCCACAAGGTTATTACACTTGAAAAATAGCGCCGCTTCCTTCCCCGCCTGGGCGGCATCAATTTCACGATCTATCGCTGTAGTAATCGCATCCCGATAGAAAAAAGGTGAAGTGATAATACGTTTAAAAGAAGGGCGCTTACGCGGTGCCTGCATAAACTCAAATACATTGTACACGTCCCTACCCAGCTCCTGGTTATTGGTCAATAAGCTAAAATCACAATAGACCTTCGCTGTATTCTCATTAAAGTTACCGGTGCCTAGATGGCTGTAGAAACGGTCTTTGCCATCCTCGCGACGAAGCACAGAAATTAACTTGCAATGTACTTTGAGGTTGGGCATGCCATACACTACATTCACCCCGGCATCGCTCAACTCATGGGACCAATGGATATTGGCCTTTTCATCAAAGCGCGCCCGCAACTCCACCACCGCAGTCACTTTTTTGTTATTGCGAACCGCATTAACCAGAGCCGCAACTACACGGGAGTTCTTTGCTACCCGGTAGAGATTAATCCGAATTTCTTTAACTTGAGGGTCTAGTGCGGCAGAGGCCAGGAAATTGACAATCGCATGGAAGTCATAATAGGGATAATAATAAAGCCGATCCCCTGCGCATAGCTGTGAAAATACACTTTCATTTTTCGGTAAGGCTGGCAGAGGTGTGAGGCGCTTATAGCGAAGTCGGGCGGATTCTCCCGGGAATTTCATCAGATCTTTGGAGTTGTGATAACGCCCACCGGGGGTATAGGTATCATAACGACCCATTTTCAGTTTCTTCTTCACCAACTCCAGTAGAGCCTCAGGCATATCGCCATCGTAGGCCATACGCACCGGATCTGCGCGCTTTCTCTTTTTTAGTGAGCGCTCCATTCGATCGAGAATATTCTGGGTTACCTCTTCACTTAACTCCAACTCAGCATCGCGACTGATCTTAAAGGTATAGGCGCTGGCTTTAGCGATAGGCACCACATGGCGAAATATTTCTTTAAGGCATCCTCGGATAATATTATCGAGAACGATGTAGACTTTCTCCCGCTTCCCCTCCCGTGGAGGAATCTCCACAAAGCGGGGAAGTGTATCCGTAGGAATCTCCATTGCCACATACCGCTCGGTACCATCATCCAATTCAAGTGCTATCGCAAAATAGATACTGGTTTCATTAATCAATGGCATAGGCTTGCGCCCGTCGATAAAGAATGGCTCCAACTCCGGAAGCACTTCCCGGTGAAAGTAACTTTCTACAAACTGGCGCTGGTTATCGCTAAGCGAAGTCTCCCTAACCACATGGATATCATGCTTTGCCAGATCCTTTAAAGCTTTGTTATAGGCCTTTGCATAGCGCAACTGTAACCTCAACACTCGATTATTAATCGATTGCAATAGATTACTGTAGTATTCCTTCTTTTCTCCGCCAACGGAAAAGGCTGCTAAACGACGTACCGCTGCAACATGCACACGGAAAAACTCATCCAGGTTATTAGAGAAGATTCCCAAAAAATGTACGCGCTCAATAACAGGCACACTTTCATCTTCCACCTCCTGTAAAACACGCTCGTTAAATGAAAGCCAGCTCAACTCTTTGGGAAATAGAGGCACATCGTTAGACATTGCAAAACCATAAAACGCACCCAGTATCTGACGGCAGTTTAAAAATCCAGATTATTCTGGAAGCAGCCTTAACACCGGGCTGAGGGTCAAGATTAAGTAAAGAAATATGCCACTGAAATGTGGCTGTGAGCAAGCGCCTATAGCAATATAACGATCTAGTATGGCTTCACAGTTTTCTGCCACACTGTTTCAGTCCATAAATTGGCACAAATAAATAAAAAATATCTTTTATTTATAAAAGATATTTAATAATTTTGTAACACTTTTATAGGTGGCGCCTTTTTGGTGCGCTGTAAATTGACTGCACCCACTATTGGACTGAAAAGTGGCAAAATGAATAATAGAGCGTCCGACTCCATACATTAGCGCTTTCAACGGGATATTGATGCAAGCTCCAAACGAACGCTATGCCGCCCTAGATTTGGGCTCAAACAGTTTCCATCTGCTCCTGGCGGAATTTCGTGATCAGCGCATGGTACGCCTGCACACAGACAGAGCAATGGTGCGCCTGGCCGAGGGGCTGGATATTAACCACCACTTGGACCCGGCGGTAACCGAACGGGCCCTGGCTGCTCTGCAACGCTTTCAACCAGTGATGGATAAACTGCCCCTCGACCATGTACGTGTCGTGGGTACAAATACTCTGCGTATGGCTGCGGCCAATGCCGATGGCTTTTTGGAAGAAGTGGAATCAATACTCGGAGTGCCGGTGGAAATTATCAGCGGTATCGAGGAGGCCCGCCTGATCTTCACCGGGGTTCTCGCCGCCGCCAATGGCCCCCCTCGCTTGCGCTGCATTATTGATATTGGCGGTGGCTCTACGGAGCTGGTTCGCGGTGGTGATACTCCACAGCAACTGGAAAGCCTGGATATAGGCTGTGTTTCCTACAGTAAACGTTTCTTCGCCGATGGCCTGATCAGCCGCAACACCGTAAACCACTTCCAGCGCGCTCGGCGAGCAGCGCGGGCCGAATTGCAGGAGCTACAGCATATTGCCGAAGGCGCGGAAGTTACCGGTTGCTCCGGGACTATCAAAGCGGTTGCCAGGATTTGCAATGTTGGTGAAGTAAAGGCGATCAAGCGCGGGGATATCGATCAGCTTGCGCACCGGGTTTCCTCCGCCAAACATATCTCGGACCTGGATTTACCCTACCTGGATGAAGAGCGTCGGCCGGTATTCGCTGCCGGCTTAGCGATACTGCATGCAATATTCTGCGAACTCGACATTATGCGTATGGAAGTCTCACCCTATGCAATCCGCGAGGGCATAGTGCACGACTTGGCCGGGCGCTTGCACGGCGGGGATCGACGTGCAGATACGATTGCCGCCATGGTAGAGCGCTGGCAGGTAGATACCAACCAGGCTAAACGTGTCAGTTCCACCTCACTCAAGCTCCTGCAGCAGTTGCGCCCCCAATACCCACCAGAAGGCAAGGTGCGACTGCATTGGGCTATCCAGTTGCACGAAACCGGCCTGGCCCTAACTCACAGTAGCTTCCGCAAGCTGGGGGCCTATATGGTTAAACACGCCGATATGGCCGGATTTGCCAAAAGTGAACAGGAGCACCTGGCCTATCTGGTGCACAACCAACGGGGAAGAATCAAACCGCCACGGGAGCACTATGGCTTCCACCCCAGCCCAGACCTTCTGTTATGCCTGCGCCTCGGATGTATTATTCACAGGGACCGCACCGAACGCAGCCTGGATGGCTTAAAGCTATATGACCAGGGAGACGCCTATCACCTGGAAGCCGATCAACAGTGGCTGGAGGATAGCCCGGCAATTGCAGAATTGTTGGAGCAGGAAGAGCAACACTGGCGCTCGCAAAATCGGCCCCTACAGATAACGGCGATATAAGAGCCAGGGGCCCTTGTGAGCCACTCTGGACACTGGCGTTTTACTCGAATATTCACCCTACAATCAAAAGCTATGAAACTGAGCGAAGTCACTCTCAAACACCACTATGCGGATATGGGGGAAGCCTTTGGCACCCCCATAGCACCCACTCCTTTTCGCCACCCCAAGGTAATCGATACCAACCCTTCAGTGCTGCAACTATTGGGAATAGATCCCAATGAGAAATCTGACCCCGCCTGGGCCGAGCTGGGCTGCGGCGCCCGCCTGTTTAAGGGAAGCCGCCCATTTGCGATGAAATACACCGGTCACCAGTTCGGGGTCTACAACCCTGACCTGGGGGATGGGCGAGCACTGCTGTTGGGTGAAATCGAGAGTGAAGGCCGGCGCTGGGAACTGCATTTAAAGGGTGCAGGACAAACGCCCTACTCCCGCTTTGGTGATGGCCGCGCAGTATTGCGCTCCACCATACGGGAGTACCTCGCCAGTGAGGCACTCTACGGCCTCGGTATTCCCAGCACCCGGGCACTGTGCATTGTCGGAAGCGACGAACCTGTCACCCGTGAGAAAATTGAAACCGGGGCCATGCTGATCCGAGTGGCAGAGAGCCACGTGCGTTTCGGTCACTTTGAATACCTGTTTTACACCAAACAACTGGAGGCCCTGCAGGAGTTGATCGGGGTTATTTGCCGACGCTTTATACCGGGTACAGAGGGTATGGCAGTGGGCGACCAAGCTGAAGCATTGCTGCGCTTTACCACCCGCCGCAGTGCAGAGCTAGTTGCAGCCTGGCAGTCCGTAGGCTTTGCCCACGGCGTGCTCAACACCGATAACATGTCGATTATTGGCGACACCTTTGACTACGGGCCCTACGCCTTCCTGGACGACTACGACCCCACTTTTATCTGCAATCACTCCGACCACACCGGCCGTTACGCCTTTGAGCAACAGCCTGGAGTCGTACTGTGGAACCTGAATGCTCTCGCCCATGCACTGTCGGCCTTTGTCGGTGTAGACGCCCTACGCGAATGCCTGGAGCAATTCCAGCCGGTGGTAAGCGAGGCCTATGCGCAACGTATGCGGGCCAAACTGGGCCTGGAAAAAGAAGAGGATGGCGACCAGGCCCTCTGCTCGGAACTGCTGAAGTTGCTTCAACACGGCCAGGCCGACTACAGCCTGTTTTTCCGAGCCCTGGCCCACTACCGGGGGGAGCGTCCGGCCAGCGCTTTGCACGAGTTACTCAAACCCACTCACCACAGCGCCCTGGATCAATGGCTGGAGCACTACGATCGCCGCCTCACCCGGGAGGCAAATAACTCCCGGGAGCGCAATCTAGCCATGCTGTCAGTCAACCCGAAATACATTCTGCGCAACTATTTGGCACAGAAGGTCATCGAGGCTGCTGAAGATGGCGACTATCATCCTTTGCGGACTCTGCGCCAGTTACTGCAATCCCCTTTCGCCGAGCACCCGGAGCGGGAAGTCTGGGCCAGTGCACCGCCAGAATCCGGCAAGCGTATCCCCTTGAGCTGTTCCTCTTAAAGGTGCCTTTGGGTAACACACAAAGGTCCCGAAATTGGGACAAATAGAGAGAAAAGGCAGGGATATGTGGCCAAATGCTACTTTTTGACTGTTAGATTTTACCTGATGACGACTAGCCCACTGCCCTCGCAGGTGACTTGATGTAATATCCGGGTCACCCTACTTTACATAGGAAAATAAGTGATGATTAGAAACCTGCTTCTGGCCACCTTTGGCCTGCTGTTCGCCCTGCAGGCCAGTGCTGCAGATATCCTGGGCAACTGGCGCACTATCGATGACGAGACCGGAGAGACAAAGTCCATCGTCAACATCTATGAAAAGGATGGGAAGTATTACGGCAAGGTAGTGGATCTTCTGATGAAGCCTAACGACACCGTTTGCGACAAGTGCCCAGGCGACCTGAAAGGTAAGCCCATTGTCGGCATGGATGTCATCAGCGGGCTGGAAAAGAAAGGGAAAAAATACGAGGACGGGGAAATTCTCGACCCGGTAAAAGGCAAGGTTTACGACCTTAAAGTCTGGCTGGAGGATGACAACACCCTTAAGCTGCGCGGCTACCTGGGCTTCCTCTACCGCACCCAAACTTGGCACCGAGTTCAATAAGCAACTAGTGCAGCTCTCGGGCCCGAGTTCTATCGGGCCCAGAACCCTCTCTCTCAACCCCAGTTAAAGCACCACCCTGCCGCTTTCACCGCTCGTTGCACGGGCCGACACCACTTTTTCATCTTCACTGGTATCAATTCGTACCTTGGCGCTCATACCTGCGCGCAGAGGCGGAGAGTCCTTGAGAGGGTATAGACGCAGGCGCACTGGCACCCGCTGCACCACTTTCTCCCACTTGCCACTGGCATTCTGCGGCGGTGTGGAAGCAAACTCACTGCCACTGGCGGGACTCATACTGTCCACCTGAGCCTGCCACTCAAAATCCGGGTAGGCATCCAGGGTCACTTCCGCCTGCTGGCCCGTGCGCACGCGACCCAGCTCGGTCTCTTTCAGGTTGGCCTCCACCCAAAGGCCAGTGGAACCAATCATTTGCAGCAGGTTAATGCCCAAGGTGGCCATCTCCCCCACCTTAGGTACGGTATTCGCAATAGTGCCATCCACTGGAGCAATAATGCGCGTGCGCGATAATTGGTAGCGGGCGGTATCCAGTTGCGCCTGAGCCACTTTTAAATCTGCCTGCTCTTCCAGGGCAATACTGGGATCACCTCCCAGTTCAGCGCGCAAGCTGGAGAGCTTCTCAGCATTAATGGTGATCTGGGCGCGGGCGCGCTCCAGCTGCTGACGGGCGCTGTCCAGCTCCGCCTCGGAAAACGCCACCTTGCTCAGTTTTTCATTGCGCTCCAACTGGCGGCGATAGAAGTCCGCATCTTTGCGAGCCTGCTGCAGCGCTGCATCTGCTTCAGCATATTCCGAACGACGAGCGAGCAATTCGTTGCGCACCTGAGCCAGGCGCGCCTCCGCCTCTGTCACCGCCAGTTCGAAGGCCGTGCGATCGATCTGAATCAATAATTGCCCTTTCTCCACTACCTGGTTGGCACTCACCAGCACCTGGGTGACAACACCACTAACTTCGGGCGCCAGGGAGATCTTGTCCGCTTTCACGTAAGCGTTCTCTGTCTCGACAATATCGCTGCCGCGCAACAGGTTCCATCCCCCTATCAGGACGGCCAGTACCAGGAAAAAGGAGAGTGCGAACTCTCTTTGTCCGGCGCGGTCTAGCTTAATGGACAGCTTTTCAGTCACATTCAATCTCTTCACGTGTCAAATTCTTGCGCAACCGCAATAGCAGCGACTGCAATTGATCCACCTCTGCGGCGGAAAAGCCCACAAGTGCCTCACTGCGGGTCTGCTGGGCTACACCGCCCAGTAACTCAAGGGCCGGCATTGCCTGCTCCGTCAGATAAATACGGAAACAGCGCCGGTCCTCGGGATCGGGCCTCCGCTCCACCAGTCCCTCCTGCTGGAGGTTATCCAGCTGGCGCGCCAGACTGATCGGTGCTAGGTCCAGGCGCTCGGCCAACTCTGCCTGCTTGAGGCCCTCCTCGCGCAGTAGATGCCAAAGCACCTGCCAGCGGGATCCACTCAGCCCGTGGTCCTTGGCTCTGCGGTCGAAGTTTCGCCGCAGCAGCCGTGCTGCACTGTGTAGTTCAAAACTGATTTCAGTAACGGCATCTTCCCTGGACATATCTGCTCTCCCTGTCTAAGGCCGCTCATTATAAGCCTGCTTATTATTTCATCAATGTGTGAGTTATCAATATCCCAAAACCCCATTAAAAAAGGCGGTCACTAGGACCGCCCTTTCGACCTGCATCCGGGATGGATCTATTTCTCCAGAACCTCAATCTTATCGACCTTCTGGAAGCCCCGGGGCAGCTTGTTGCCGCGCCGGCCACGCTCGCCGCGATAGTGATCCATCTCCGAGATCTTGATCTTGGTATGGCGCTTACCGGCGTGAACGACCAGTTGATCCCTGCCCTTCAATACAGCAACACCGATGACCACCTCTTCGCGGGCCGCAGCTCGGGCCGAAGTGATATTGATAATCTTGTTACCCTTGCCTTTGGACAATTCCGGCAATTCAGTCACCGGGAACACCAACATGCGCCCCTCGGTGGTCACCGCTGCCAGCAGAACATCATCGAGGCTCTCCAGCAATTGAGGGGAAAGCACCTGGGCTCCCTTGGGCAGGGTCAGCATGGCTTTACCTGCCTTATTGCGCGACTGCAAATCAGAGAGCTTGGCGATAAAGCCATAGCCCGCATCGGAAGCCAGTAACACTCGCTGCTCATCAGGGCCCATCAACAAGCCCTCAAAGGTGGCACCGGAGGGGGGGTTGATACGCCCGCTGAGGGGTTCGCCCTGCCCCCGTGCCGAAGGCAAAGTATGGGAGGCAATGGAGTAACTGCGACCAGTGCTATCGAGTAATAACGCGGGCTGGTTACTCTTGCCCCGCGCGGCAAAACCGAGACTGTCCCCTGCCTTATAACTGAGCGCTGCCGCATCAATTTCATGGCCCTTGGCCGCGCGAATCCAACCTTTCTCAGAAACGATAACGGTGATGGGATCTGAAGACAGCAGCTCAGATTCACTAAACGCCTTGGCCTCTTCACGAGCCACAATCGGGGAACGGCGGTCGTCGCCAAACTCTTTGGCTGCGGCCAGAAGCTCTTTCTTGATCAAGGTCTTGAGGCGACGCTCGCTATTCAGGGTCTTGGTGAGGGTATCGCGCTCTTTTTCCAGCTCCGCCTGCTCACCGCGAATCTTCATTTCTTCCAGGCGTGCCAACTGGCGCAGCTTGGTATCGAGAATGTAGTCCGCTTGGATATCCGTGAGCTCAAAGCGATCCATCAGCTCCTGCTTGGGCTCGTCACAGGTACGGATAATTTCGATCACTTCATCAATATTGAGGAAGGCAACCAGCAAACCTGCCAACAGGTGCAGGCGCTTCTCAACTTTATCCAGACGGAACTGCAGACGACGACGGGTGGTAGTGGCGCGGAAAGTCAGCCACTCCCGCAGGATTTTATCGAGGGACTTCACCTGCGGGCGCCCGTCGATACCGATCATATTCATATTGACGCGGTAGTTGCGCTCAAGATCGGTAGTGGCAAACAGGTGATTCATCACCGATTCCATATCCACCCGATTGGATTTCGGCACAATTACCAAGCGCGTCGGGTTTTCGTGATCCGACTCATCACGCAGGTCGCTCACCATGGGCAGCTTCTTCGCCTGCATCTGCTGGGCAATCTGCTCCAACACCTTGGCACCGCTCACCTGATGGGGCAGCGCAGTAATGACAATATCGCCGTCTTCCTTACTCCACAGAGCGCGCATCTTGATAGAACCGCGACCGGAGGTGTAAATCTTACGGATATCATCCCGCGGCGTAATAATCTCTGCCTCAGTGGGCATATCCGGGCCGAGAATATGCTCACACAGCTCTTCTACTGTGGCCTTGGGATTTTCCAGCAGCTCTACAGTCGCGTTGACCACTTCGCGCAAGTTGTGCGGGGGAATATCCGTAGCCATACCCACGGCAATACCGGTGGTACCGTTCAATAGAATATTGGGCACCCGCGCAGGCAGTACGCAGGGCTCATCCATGGTGCCGTCAAAGTTGGGCTGCCAGTCCACAGTGCCCTGACCCAGCTCCGACAGCAGCACTTCCGAATATTTACCCATGCGCGACTCGGTGTAACGCATCGCGGCAAAGGACTTGGGATCATCCGGCGAGCCCCAGTTGCCCTGGCCATCAATCAGGGGGTAGCGATAACTAAACGGCTGTGCCATCAGTACCATCGCCTCGTACACGGCACTATCGCCGTGGGGGTGGTACTTACCGATCACATCACCAACGGTGCGCGCGGACTTCTTATACTTGGCAGTATTCTTCAGGCCCAGCTCACTCATGGCGTACACGATACGCCGCTGTACAGGCTTAAGGCCGTCACCGATATTCGGCAGGGCGCGGTCCAGGATCACATACATGGAGTAATCCAGGTACGCCTTTTCGGTGTACTCCTTTAACGGCAGGCGCTCTGTGGCCTCATAAACAGAGGTGTCGGTCATACAGCACTCGTTATTTTGTTCGGAAGGGGCGGATTATGGCGGACTGGGGCTGGAGGTTCAAAGGGAGCTGGTAATGAAGCACTATCTGGCAAAGGGGATTGGCATAGTCCTCACTCTCGAACTGCTTTAGTTCTATGCAAAATGGCACTATTCAGTTATTGCATTAGGAAGGAATAGGTAACTTGTGTCGGCTCCCCTTTCCTGCCTGGAACGCAGTGACTATAGCAAAAAGGGATTGCGGCAATTGCGCAATCCCCCTTTCATATTTACATACCCTCAAAGAAGTAGGACTTTTACAGAGGGGTCGTACAGGTAGAGAAATTACGAGACCTGAGACGATGCGCAAAAATCAGCTCGATATCCTTGATTGCTTCAACATCTACCAGTGGACCGTAAATGTCTTCTAATAAGAAGGATAAACGCCAGCCTGTTGCCGCAACACTACGCTCTTTGAATAAATCCGTAACTGTATTGATAGAGCCTGCTCCAGATCCAAATACATCCAAAGCCGCACTCATAGATACACGATAGCTATTGTTAACCGCGGCCAGCTGGGAGAGCCCGGCTGTATCCCAGAATAATGCACTGTAAGTATTGAACTCTCCCTCAACGCCAGCAGCGCCGTCATCAGTGGTTATTTCATAACCAGGAAACCGGTCCCGCACAACACTGGCACCGCCATAAGTGAGGTATGCAGGCGTTTGAGATTCACCACTGATGCTGTACAGGGTGGGGATATTGAGGCCTATTGTTTCAATCTTATCCATATAGGACCCACCAACAAGTAAACAGCTCGATTCTCCCTCCTCAAGGAACATCGGACCGGTAAAGAAATTGCCACTAACCGGTTCTTTCACTGTGCTGAACTCGATTGTTACCCAGGTGTCTGACCCGAAAGTGCGTGCCAGTAATTTCAGCTGCTCTTGGAAAGCCTCCCTGGCACTTAAACGGGGACCACTTTGTTGATTTGGATCTGGGTGCAGGTAGGTTTGCGCAATACCGTTAACATTATCGATGTAACCAAATACTTCTTCTTTTATCGAAAAGGTATCAGTTGACTGGTCCAAAGCGGCTGTACCAGGCCAATCAAAATCCATCATGATACCGTAAAGATCCCACATATCCTCAGCATTACGCAGATGGAGTACAGACTCTTTACTAATGTCTAAATTGCGAATAACAAATGGTCTTTGCCATTTGTACTCAAGGGCCTCGGCAGTATAAAGAAGCCATTTTTGTGCTTGATCGAAATCATTGGTCGCTTTCAAGACCGCTTTTGAGACTCGACGTGAATGAATCAGGTCCGCAAAATAGCGCTGAGCTAGTTCTGGAGCATCATTGATTATATCTGCAACCATGCGATTAGCCTGATTCAGGATAATAGGCAGACGCTTGGATTCCTGCACCAATGTCGCCTCACTTTGTACAAGCTCCAGAATAATGGCATTTACTTCAAACCATAGGCTTTCCAATCTATAACGACTACCAGCTTCTAAAATTTTACCGCTGCTATCGTAGAGTTTTACACGGTGCTCAGCTGCCAGGGCAGTATTCGCATCCTCCAGCAAAATAAAATCACCCAAAGCATCAATGGTGCTGTTAAGCGTATCCACACGATCTGCGAATTCACTAACAGCATCCCAACTGCCATCCATATAATCCTGGGCGGCTGTAGACAAAGATTCGAACAATACGGTACGAGATTCGAGCGCTTCTTGCTTCTCGCGAAGGCGACTCATTTGAAGACCAAGCGAGTCCTGTTGCGAACGATAATCCAGAACTATTTGCTCAAAGCCATCTTCAACACCGGCATCCAGTGCTAAGCGCTCCACTTCCGATTGGATTGTTTCCAAACGGTTACTTAGTCGCTGAAGACTTAGCTTCATTGAAGCTTGGATATTCGCTACATTTCGCGACCAAGAGGCTACTTCACTGCTTTTCCGGGTATCATCAGTTACATAGACACAGCTCTTTTCATAGCAGTTATCGATAAATGTGGCACCCAACAGGCTATATATACGATTAGATAATAGTTGGTGGCGCCCTGAATAGGCCTCTGTTAATGCCTGGGCATTATGGAGGTAGTTATCATAATCCAACTTGGCAGTAGCAAGACTACTGTCCGCCTGCACAATAAAACCTGTGTCTTCCCCATCGAGGAACTCACTCAATATATTGAAAGAATCAAAATGTGTATCGCTGCTAAAGCCATGTGGCACAGCCAACTTCGACATACCGAGGAAGTTGGTATCACCGGTAAGCCAGGACATAGCATTTTTCAACTGATTAAGTTGAAAATGCCACTGCTCTACCGCCTGAGGTAAACCGGAATGCGGAGAGACTTCAGTAAAATCAGTGCCGGAGAATAGAGTGCGTAACTCAGCTTCCTTGGCTACCAGAGTATTATGCAAAGATAAAATCTCATCGATCATTTGAGTAGACAAGGAAGAGTTAAGCTGGTCTGACTCTATCAATAAACCTGCCTGCTGTACTTTTACAGCCGCGAGATTACCCATTAACTGGTACAGCAAGGTGATATCTTTGTACTCGCCGGGCAGAACACCGGCTGGGGCGACATCGTTTTGGGTATTTGTTACGGAATCATAATATCGAGGGCTAACTTGCCCCCGAGAACTGGTCAATTGCTGCAGATAAGTGGGCGTATTCTCTACAAGAGCCACATACTCAACGAAAGCACTATTGAGCAGGGTAAAGGCATTCCCGACATGCTCAATTTCAATAGCAGCCAGCTCTCCATTCAAACGACTGGACAGCGCCTTATCCAGAGCAATATTGGCGTGAACAATTTCTGCGACCGCTCGATCGTAATAAAGATCCAGCAACGACTGTTGCAGCTCTAAATTCGTGGGGTATAACTCTATCTGTTCATAAATCAGAGTTTCAGCAACAGAAATACGTGCACGCTCCGGATTGCCATATAAATCAGAAAACTCTTTGGGAGAAATACTGCTAAGATAGCTATTAATAACCTCTTCAGATTTAGCATCCAAGCTATACATTAAATCTAAATAACGGAATGCTGCATTATCGCGAGAATAAACCCCACCTTGTGGATCCTCTGCCTCAGCACTTACTGAATCAGCTTCGTTATAATAAAGCTGCTTACGAATAGCATCTACTAGCAGCTGACTTTCTACTTGAGTACCAATTCCAGTAGAAAACTCCAGTGCATTAGCTCCATCTAGTTTTAATGCAACTATCAATTCACTGCCAGACAACTTATCTGTGACTCCAGATTCGCCTCTAGCAGGAGAGTGCAACGACAGCCCAGCAACTAGTGCCAGTCCCATAACAGCTGTCGATTTCGACGAGTATTTCATTTATTCCCTTCCTATATTTTTATAATTTATTCCTTTAGCCTGCCACATCCATCCACATACGTTCACCGCAATAAAACAATACAACAGGATAAAATTCGCACGCTTTCTAACATGGCAATTAATTTAATTCAACTACAAAGATTTTCCACCAACCCGCATTACCACCAAATTCATTAATTAAATAAATTCGCATATAGTAGAGGCAGATATACATGTTAAATATATTTACAGAAGGGCTCACGTATAGCCCGAGAAACATCATTAAGAAAAATGCAAAATCTATAACTTATACCGCACAACCCACAAACTTAATTTAATGCTCAACAACTCACCATATAAAAATCTATATTATCCTGACTATAAACATGATTTTCATAAAATCCATAATGGATAGTCTTAGAACATAAAATTTTCGATTCAGCTATGTTGAACAACTCAAAGTAGTGCCTATAAGAAATAATCATATTTTGATCACAACTCCAGAGGAAAACATCAGAAAAATAATTAATTTTCTCAACATGGTTCCTTATTAAGCAAGAAATACAATTTCTTATATTGATATTTTTTAAACGATAGAACCAAATGAAGGTTTCTTATCCACGCAGAAATTATAAACATTCAATAGAGCTATAAATACTTCACTCAGAGCACCAATGCGGAGATAATTATTGGTATCCAATATCTATAGGGCTATCCATGCCGGACCTTAAAATCAAAGATATTTCTATCGGCACCTTACAGGGCGCAAGTTTTACCCTGGAACCCGGCCTAATCACCTGCATATCTGGACCATCTGGTGCAGGTAAAAGCCGATTGCTTAGAGCCATAGCGGATCTGGAATCTCACTCAGGTGATATATTCCTGGGTGGAAAATCTCAAAATGCTTACCCAGCACACAAATGGAGAAGCCATGTGATGTTGGTTCCCGCGCAGACTGCCTGGTGGGAAGAAACTGTCGGCGATCACTTCGCAACCCCTATGAATGATGCACTTAAACTTCTCGGCTTTCCTGAGGAAGCGGTTAAGTGGCAAGTAAATCGACTCTCTTCGGGAGAAAAGCAGCGCCTGGCTCTTATTCGCGCAATATCCTACAAACCTCAAGCACTTCTTCTAGATGAGCCTACGGCCAACCTAGACGCCAGATCTGCGCATGAGGTAGAGCAATGGCTGACAGGGCTCATTGAGGAGCACAAGCTACCTACGATTTGGGTAGCTCATAGCCAGGAGCAGATTCGAAGGGTGGCTCACCGCCACTTGGCCATTGTTGGTTGCCAATTGAAAGAAGAGAAGGTCTACTGATGAATGTGATTGACTTACCCTGGTGGAAATTGTTATTAGCCTGAGGAAGTCTCAGCACTTGCTACCTGTGCAAATATTTGTGCTTAGCTATACTGATTACACAAGCATAATACGCCTTTGTGCTTTTAGGTAATCAGCTAGAAATATATTATTTACTTCATCCGACCTTGTACTGTTTGACTGAGAATATATGTTCTGCCATCAAGAACCGTTTGATACCAGGATATACTTTGATGGAATCTCGGCGGAGTACGAAGGGTGTAGGGTTAATAACGATTATTATTTTCTTCTGTCGTAGATTTATTATAAAAATATCCCTAGTAAGGGTGTTTGGAGCTCTGTAACAACAGCTCCAGTTGGTTTGACGCAACCATTTTAACAAGCAGCACAAAAAGCAATCACTGCAAACTTAAAAACTATAGGACACAACAGTGGCCAAGCACTACAAAGAGACCCCTCACTAATTAGTAAAAAAACTCCAATAAAAAATAGCATTCTTATAAAAAAATAAAACCTCCACGTGCTAAACAAAGCTAATTTTATATTTTTGAGCCATTAACTTTAACCTCAAAATATACATAATAAAAACCCACTAAAAACTAATGGCAACAAAATCACCCAACCAGGATTGTTAAAGTATTTTTCACTGCCTGAGCCAAAGGGCTCATTAAGAGCCCTCAAGCACGAGAAAATGCAACCTAAAACCCAAAGTAAGAAAGTAAAAGGTTATTCTACAGCCTGATAATAACTACACGCTGGGCATAATTCGGAAAAATACCAACGTGTACTTCTGTTATATGCAGCTCTCTCTCGAAACAAATTAATCAAGTAGTATATACCGGCCGTATCGTTAGACGTTGTGTAACTACGTATTATCTTGCTTCCCCATTTATCATCAGGACTATCACTTTCTCTACCCTCATATTCTCGGCTAAGCAAATTACCAACTTCGTCAAAAGTGTAAGTTAGGCTACCATGAGTATCTATTATACCATCTGCATTGGTATCATTATCGTACAAGTACATAATAGTCCCATCTCCTCGGAAAACTGAGGTAAATTGAACCTGATTTAACCTGCCCCTATTTGTTTCAGTTTTAGTTAATAATAGCCCATCAGAATCATAAGTATAATTATAGGTAACTTCTTCAGTTACTACACCATCAATTGACCGCCTATCATAAGTCTGTGAACCATAATCATCATAACCAAACTCTTTCAAACCAACATAGCTATTGTCCCAGACACCATCAAGATCACTATCCTGTTTGTATTCATATGTATCAGATACTACACGCCCAAAGTGATCCAATACTTCGTTTCCATTTATTTGATACTTTTTATCAATAAATTTACTAAAAAAATCCTCTGAATAGGCTCGATTTCCATCACTATCATACTGGCTAACTCTAGTTAATGATCTGGAAATTTCACCATCAGATGACAGCTCGAACTCATCATAATTCAGCTCACGGCCCACCTCATCGTAAACATAGTCGTAACCGTCCCGTAAGCGTTCTGTGCCAGTCTCCTCAATCCAAAAAAGCTTATTACTAAAAGAGTTTAATGACCTATCTGGAAAATAAGTATAGTTCTTTCGAGAAATAGACACCAATCTTCTATCTAACCACACAGCTAATGCATCAAAACTACTTGTCTCTTTAAATATTGGTTCACCATACGTATCATAACTATATCTAATATCAAATTCTGGTACATAATCACTATATGTTTGCTGATCATGAAAACCCTTTATCTGCTTGGAAATCTGCAATATTTCACCGGAGGAACCATAAGAATAGTCCTCCTTGTGTGAAGAGCTAGGACCTGATTCCCGATTAATATTGCGCTCATACAAATACTGTATTATGTTTGCCTTATCATCATATTTAACTGATGCTTTATCCTGCATAATCGTGGTGACGCCCGAAAGTATTTCTGACCGCTCTTTCTCATAACTTGAAAGACGCCCTGCTATATCGTAACTATAGGTATACTCATAATAATTTACGGCTCTCCCAAGTCCCGGACCGCTCTCTTTCCACTTGATAGATCGCCCATAGTCATCATAAGCAAATTCAGATTTTACAAGTGGGGTATTACTCTCAAGTGAGTTATACTCTTCATACCCAGTTAACATTTTTACAGGGAATTTAATTTCCATTGCATCATAAAAGTAAGTTAGAGGCTCTGTAATATCCACGCTGCGAAAATTAATGCCCGCAGTAAACCCAACTTCAAAAAGACTACCTGGATAACCGGAATCAGGAAATTCATATAGATCTTTATCAAAATCAATGGATACATCTGATAAAATCTCGTGGCGACCTATCAAACTAACACCGTTGTACGGATTTCTATCGACATCAAGGGCTACCAGAAAGTAAGCTAAATTCGCAACTTTATCAAAATCAGTAATTTCTTCATTTTGCAATTCCGATCGAAAACTCTTCTCTGTAAGTGGCGGCTCCATCGAAAACAAATCAAACAAAGTAACCTGTGATTTCGCTATAGATGAACCAAGCTCAACAGAGCCCACAGAAAACTCTACATTCTCACCTGTCTTATAATTAAATGAACCATCACTATCCGTAAAGCCAGATAAACTCTCAGTTGAGAAATACACGCCCTCTCCAACACCTACAAGAACACCGACTAATAACTCCTCCCCTCCTTCATTATCAGAGTTACCACCCCCTCCATCGCTACATCCATAAATTAGTAAAGAGAGAACCAACAAACAACAATTACGAATCGAACCCTTCAATTTATCCTTTATTCTTTGGCCTATCATAGCCGACATTAGAAAACCTGAAATTTCCTTCATAAATTTATCCACATGGAATTACAAATCAAAAGAGGGCATATTCTAGAGAAGAAATATAATATATCATATTACACACAATTACACACAATCAGACCAGCAAATAAAAATGATAAATCTAATTACATAACTATCTATTTTATTATGAATTTAAACAAAAGTTATTATGTGTATTCTATTTGCTAAATAGCTTTGCTTTATCTAAGAAATATTATATATACCTAAAAGCAAACTAAGCTTTTAATGTATCAAAATTATCAAACGATCCATGTCAACATTAAGGATCTTTTCATAGGTGATGGGGAGACAGCCTGGCAGGAAAATCTACTTTCACCATTGAAGAAGCATCGACAAGCCTATATTCGCGCCATATCCTACAAATCCCAAGCGCTTCCTCTAGGCAAGCCTAGACGCCAGATCTGCGCAGGAGGTAGAGCAATGGCTGACAGGGCTCATTGAAAAGCACAAGCTGCCTACGATTTGGGTAGCTCATCGCCACTTGGCCATTGTTGATAATCAATTGAAAGAACAGGAGATTCATCGATGAGTGTAATCGACCTGTCCTGGTGGCAGTTGTCTTTGGCAGCAGGATTGGTATTGGCTCTAGCCGTATGCACTCATGTAGCGCGACTACAACTAAGTAGATCGTTAATTGTTGCCGCTCTACGCACGGCTATTCAGCTCACCCTGGTAGGAGTGGTACTGGAAACCCTTTTTGCAGTTGGCACCCTACTTTGGGTGGGACTTCTGGCTTTGGCAATGCTGCTATTTGCCGGGCAGCAAGTGGCAGCCCGACAAAAGTATCGCCTGCTCGGTGGCTGGAGCTTTGCCGTAGGCACCTTATCAATGCTGGTGTCCGCTTTCAGTATCACCATATTGAGTTTGGCCGTACTGATTGGCCCTACTCCCTGGTACCAACCACAGTATTCCATTCCACTTTTAGGTATGTTGCTGGGTAATACAATGACTGGTGTTGCCCTAAGCCTGGACCGTCTAACAGAAAGTATGCACCGCTCCAGGGATATTATTGAGAATCGCTTGATGCTGGGGCATACCTGGCAACAAGCCAGCTTGGAGTTTCGGCGGGATGCGATGCGTGCAGGATTGATGCCGACAATTAATTCCATGGCTGCCGCTGGGATAGTATTTTTACCGGGAATGATGACAGGGCAGATTCTCTCAGGCACCTCCCCTACAATTGCCGTCAAATATCAAATCCTGATTCTTTTTGCGATTGCATCAGGCACCGGTTTCGGCACTTTTCTCGCCGTTGCCCTGGCCTCAAGGCAGCTCTTTGATAAGCGGGAGCGCCTGCGCACTGATCGCCTGATTAAAAATGTCTAAAGTCTGTGGAGAGATGATTCGATCGAAGGAGGGAGCGCTGGACACCTGAAAACCAGCGCTCTATTAACCTTTAACGGCCAAAGAATAAGATAGCCCCGGCGATAATCAGACCTACCAACAAGGCCCATACACCCCGCAGCATCAGCGATCGGGCATATTCCGCCTCTTTGTAACGCAATGCATAGGGAATGCCGGTAATCGGCCCGAGGACGATCGTTACAATCCCCCAAACCCAGCGCTTGTTACCCAAGGCCGTCAACGCAGCCATCAGGCCACCAAACCAGCATAAAGTTACGCCAATTACAATTACCACCAACGCCAGGATGGACCACCATTGGTTGGCCAGGAAAATTTCTACAATTTGGGTTTCAGTCATGGAATTTAGCCAGTCCGTATTACCTTCCGATTACATCTTAATGCTCTCGGCACCTTAAAAGATTAGGTGCTTCCAGAACGAGACATCCGGATACCAACGCAAAGATGCTAAAAGAGCCGCCGCAGTGAGCGAAACCCATACTGATGACCCTTTTGGTACCCATCTAAGCTGAAATCACCATTGAGGGAAGCGGCGATACAGCCCTAGGACGCTATAGTAACCCTAAAGTGAATCCCGGGCGTATATTCCGTCTTGACTAAAAGATACCCATAGAGATAGCAAGCACTCACTATCATGAGTACTCAGTAACTATCTCCAGCCCCGTGATCTTCTGGGTATCGTTGGCAAATTCGTAGTAATCCGGCTTTTCATCGATAAAGATTTGATGGGTCATTGTTGTCTCGGCCGGAAGATCAAAGATCCCCGCAGGTACTGAGTACTGGGAAGTTTCCTTTAAGCGATAAAAGAGGTGCGAACCGCACTTTGAACAAAAACCCCGTTCAGCCCAAATTGATGAATCAAATACACTGACATGTTCCTCACCGGTAATCTCAACACTGGTTTGACAATCCACCGCCAGCAGAGGACCACCGCCCCATTTTTTGCACATACCGCAGTGACAAACCCCCAAATTTGAAGAGGGTAAAGATGCGCTAATTGTCACTGAACCACAGAGGCAACTTCCGTGTACTTGAGTCATTTTTTTACCTAAGTATTTCTTACTTCAGAAAATCAATATCAAAATCGGGAGTGGAATCTACCATAGAAAACTAATCAGCCATTGATCAAAATCAGTAATATCGTAAGCTTCATATCGCAATGTGAAATAGTGCACAAACCTCCCAAGAAATAATCACTCCGCAATAAACAGCCAATAAACAATAAATCACTGCTTATTCAGCTCACCACACTAAACTCATCCTAACATTTAAAAAGTTAATGAAAGTCCTAAGATTTTTTCAAGCCAGCCAAATATGTGCACCTTATCAAGCAACATTAGCGCTTATTTACTGGGATTCAGGCCAACTTCTATATTCGCCGAGAGAACCCACTCAGTAACCAGACAATACTTGAATTATTTTAAATAAACTCTAATTCGAAAATTCCACCCTTGGATCACCAAAATCCTTACCAATATAGTCAGGTGCGCAAGGGATTAATTCTGAAGCTTCTATTCCCGCATCAATCAAATACTTTTCGACATTTCGGCTGCGCTCCATTGCCAAATTTTCAAGCTCCTCACGAAGTTCCAGAGACGGGTTTCGGTAAAAAGCAACCTGGGCTCTTCCGCTTCTACTCATACCTGCCATAGAATAGGGGTACAGAGCTTGCCAGTCCCGAGCATTAGAGATGCCGCATACTCCTGGCCGTGCGTCAGGGTTTTTATGTAAAACAATGACCATACGCTGTAGTTGTGTCAGTGCTAAATTAGTTAATTTTGCACTTCCAGGCTCAAAGTCAATAGACGCAAATGATTTCGCCCTGAAACGCCCCCAGGCATAACGTGCTAACAAATAAACGCCATAGGGAGTTAAATAGCTTATCAAGGCATCTATAATTGCCTTTTGTAGCAACTCACTAAATACAAAACTAAAGGAGAACTTGGGGTCGCGAATATTGCCGCTAACAGGCATGCCAAACTTGATATCCCCCCGCCCGTCTTTCAGTAACCATAGAGCAATATTCAAGGGAATCAGCGTGGACTTCACCGGTAGCTGATCATCTTTCCGCACCCGGCGAACTTTTAGTTTTTCCAGTCGTATATCGGCAAAGCCATCGAGTTCATTTTCAAATACCCGAATATTAACTACCGCATCTCCCTGCCCCTGAAGGATTTTGTAACCCAACAACTTGGCCATATAAGGCGTAGCAGGTATCAAATTTACGCTGGTGAGATACCCGGTAAGATCAGCATTCCACTTTTTATCTCCCAAGTAATCTACAGTTCCCCCTATCTGAACTTCACCAAATCCGCCAGGCCTTCCATTAACAACAATCACCGCAGGGGGGTGTTCGGCCAAGTTACTTAAATCACTGAGATTAAAGTTGATATCCCGGACCGGTAAGCGGGCCCTGAATTCATCTTGATAGTCTACCCAACTAAAAGTGCCGTGTTTTAGGTAGAGGTCACCGAGATGATAAAGTAGCGGCGGGCTGCCCTCCTCCCTGAAAGCAAACGTGTCAATGCCACCAAAGCCTCGCAACTCATTAATTTTTCGGGCCACCGGAAACTTCCCCGATAAATCCCTTAAGAGAATAAATCGAGGGCGCAAAAAGTCGATAAAACCAACAGTGAGTGTTTTCTTAGGGCGGTAGTAGCTCAAACCTTCAACCCACAGGGACTTAAAATCAGCCATCCATCTATGGCGATCAAAATCCAAACTATCCGGGTTTCTCTCAAAAAAATGAAAGTGAATTGCCTCACCACTGGCAAAGCGCCACTCGGTATCGGTAAAGAGCAAATGCGACAAGGTTATGCTTTCACCGTGCACTAACTCTTCCCCAGAAGGTGAAAGCAAAGTGATGCCATTGACCCTCACAACAGCAAGTTCTGCCCCCTGACCACGGCGGTAGTTTCCCTCCAGCATTAAACTCGAGAAGCTGAAGCAATGATCTCCCTGATCCAGATAACCACTGGGAAAACATCCTGCAATTTCCTTAAACTGTAAATCCTTGAAGTCAACTCCCTGCCGACTGATATTTAAGTGCCCGGCCCCCATACCGGATACAGATAAAAGTTTAAGTGGCAATTCCTGTGGAAAATTTTGCTCATGCAACTGTACATTACTTATTTTTATCCCAGAAAGGATAAGCTGCCTACCGCTAGAGTCATTAATACCTTCTGCCTTGCCAATACTAAAGGCCCCAAATTCATAACAGGGCGCAATCTTTTCATCTTTTAATAGTCCCCCTGGCATACATCCCCTCGCACCAGAGGCTTTCGCCAAAGATTCCCCTTGCAAGGAAATATTATCAATTTCAAATTTTGGTATTTTCAGTGGCCCCAAATTTTTCCTGGGTATTGATAACCCAACCATTTCTACAGAACCTTGAACTGACCAGGGGTCTGACAATTTGATTTTCTGTAATCCCGGCATGGATAATTTATCAACCCCAAAACAATGGTGGGAGTCACCTGCCCTGGCCCGACTCAGCTTATCCACAGTTACTGCAAGCCCCGTATCCCGCGTACACACCCGGATATTCTGCAAGCTTAGATTCGACACTGAGAACTCTGCACCTCTATCCCAGATAAATCGACTCCAACTCAAGCCCTGCACGCCAGCTTCTAAATAGTCGCTACCCTTTTGCCAAAAAGCGATAGGCTTACTCTTTAACGGCCCTAAATCCAAGCGGGGGGCGCCGGAATCTATACCCAATTTTACCCAGGAATCACCAAAGCTTATTTGCGGGGTCTCAATGCAATCAGCAAGCCCCATATCTTCATTATTTTCAGAAGAATAAGACCTCAATCCACAAAGCAGAACATCATCGATATTGAGCCCATAAAAATCGAGAGTATTGGAGGAAAAAGACGTTCTCTTAGTGAATACTCGCCCCAGTTGCAACATGGGTACAGTTTCAAAGTCCTCCTTAAATTCCACTTCCTCGATCGACCAACCGCTATGCCCTACCGAATGGATGTCTTGCCCAAATACACAGGTCGGTATCGATTTATACTTCTTTGCTAGCCAGGGAAGACACAAGGTTACTCTGTCAGCAGCAACATCCTGCAATGCAATTTTTGACTGGGTAGGTTTTTCCCGGGACCATAGCAACTCTAGCTTTGGTATAAGTACACCCCCAAGGTCAAAAACATTCGCGCCAGACAGGTTTTTCAGCTGCACGGATTGAATTGCTGAATCATCCATATTGGCAATTAGATTGCGTTGGCTGAAATAAACGTAGGAGTAATCTCCCAGTGAAAGGCGGTCAACATCTACACAGTGAATATTTAGTGAACTCACTTGCCTACCGCCGGGAAAACAGCCACTCAACTGCTCAGCATTTGCACCGGGCAAAGCGATATAAGATTCAGAGTCTGGTGTACGTCTATGCCTTAGCCTGACAAGGGGTAGCTCTATCTTTTTTAAGTCAAATAATTTCCTGCCTCCCTTTGTCTTCGCTTCAGCACTAACCACGGAGATTTTTTTTACAGAGAGATCTATCCCCTGCTGCCAAGATATAGAGAGCGGCTCCCCTTGCTCTAATGAGCGGATATCAAAGCAAACTGGCAGATTTTCGTGGCTTTTGTTGGCGCGATAAAATAACCTTTTCCAACCTTCAGTGAGACAGCCAGCCAGTTTCTTCAAAACAAGGTTTTTTATTTCTAGGTTTGGGTTTTCTATGCTGGCCAGTTCTAAGTCGTCAGGATTTTTATCCGTATCAATATTTTGTTGATCCAGTCTTCCTTTTTCGGTGCCGTAGTTATCATCACCAACTCCTTGAGGAATACCCGGTAACTGACTGGTCGCCATCCAAGGATTATTTGTAACCTTTCTTTTAAATAAGCTATCGCCACTTTCAAACTGCTGTATCAGTAAGCCATTTCCTGCACCCGCGGAATCATTTAGAAGTAATCGGTGAAGGCGCAATTTTCCCAAAATGGCATAGCCATCTTCACCTCCCTGCCAGGCAAAATGTCCCTGCCCTGAAAAGCTGTTTAAACGTGCGCACAAAGGCTGCCAATCCGAGGGGAGAAAGTCCTGCGGCAAACACCCGGATAGTGACTGGATAAAAAAGTCCTGAGCAGATAGCGGGCCGTTACGACCTATTGTATCAATGGCCCGCCAGCGTAGGTCCTGTAGTTTAGCTCTGGGACGACCTCTGGCACCTATTGAAAATTGAGCCAATTGCAGAGGACCGCTGGAAAGCCCCCAATCAATATTGTGTTCAGCGGAACCGAACTGAAAGGCAAACTCCTCTGTACTTTTGAGACCAACCATAGAGACACAGTGATCGGGTTTCTGCCACAGACCACCCGGTACACACCCATTGGCTGTTTCAATCGCGAGGTGGGCAAAAGATAATATTCGCGTTTTGGCATAAAACTGAAGAGGACCAAATACGCCATTATTAGCCCTGATGGGATGGCTGGTAGATCGAGCCATATCCAAGAGGTAGCCCCGATTAATTGAACTGGCCCCTGTATTTATTTTTAAGCGATCGTTCCAGTCGAAAACCGTTTTTTCCGGCAGGTCTAAATTAGCCGCTCGCAGACACAGGTGGGAATTAGCGTTACGCAGATGTCGTGGACACCAATCAAATGCCTGGGCAAAGCCTCGCCTCCATCCCAAGCGCTTTTTCGGGCGCTCAAAATTAAACTCACTGATACTAATAACCCCGGCCCGCCAATCCTGCCAAAGGCGATCACTGTGCCTCAGTACAACACTCTCACCATTGAGCTGCCGCCACTGGGCACGAGCTTTGCGGCCAAACCCGAATTTCATATCACCTGCTGCGGCAAGCCGGCGGGCGGAGGCGCAATGTCCAATCAGGCTTTGCAGCCCTGCTATTGCATCGGCCCAACGCTGTGGCGGGCATCCTATAAAGTATTCCGCAGTAAACTTGTTAAGATCTGTATTGAGGCTCGGCCAGGAAAAATTGACCTGAGTTCCTTCCAAACTGCCTATCACCGTGTTGTATCGTGATTCACCTCCCTCCCAGGCCAATAAATCACTGACCTGTAAATCCCCAATAGCAATATCTACGTTCAGGGGAACATCACCTTTGCGCCATAATGCCAGCGTGAATTTATCGGTTTGGAGCTTGCCGATGGCTGCACAGGTAGCTTGCTTCCAAATAGGCTTGTGCAGGTAGCAAAGTTCACTATCCCGTATCTGGGCGCGACCGATAAGCAGCCTGAAATCGCGATCCTGCCGCGCTCCGCCTCCAAGATTCCAGCCACCCACCTCCCACTCCCGGTACAGTTCACCCGGGTAAGACTGCAGGTCCATATAGGCACCGCTCACCGATGCCTTGGGTAAATGAGCTCGCCCCCATAACAATTGCCACCAGCTGTAATCGAGCATTACCTCATTAGCAGAGAACCCCCGCCCTTCGCGATTCTCAGCTTTTACATCAATCGCTATAACACTTAGATCCAGCAGCGATACGCGCAAGTAATCCACATGGAATTCAAGGCCTCGCTCCTCCATCCAGTCGCCAGTTTTTACCCGCACCCAGTTTGCTGCCCACCAGTGAAAAACTTCCACCAGCAATAGCCCAGCTAGCAGCCACCAGATTAAGCGACGGAAAAAGGCACTCTGAGAAGCGGGCTCTGGGGGCATTAGAATTAAGCGCCAGAAAATGAATTTTATGCAGACTACAACTGCAATTAGGCCCATACAGTAAAGACCAGCACCTGGGGATTTTTTTGCCTTGGCGCTGCTATTCGCGATAATAAGCAGCTGCGTCGTCCATTCGCTCGCAGTCAAATGCGAACTGTCTACTATTTATCCAGGGGTGTATTTGCGCGGCGCGGAAGTTTGGGAAGCCAGTATCCTTACCGCCTCTCATTTTTTCTGTTACCCAGCCAGTGAGTAGACATGCAGGAGCATCCAAACTACCAGGACATCCTTTTGGTCGGCGGCGGCCATAGCCATGCTATTGTGCTGCAAATGTGGGCCATGAAGCCTCTGCCAGGCGCGCGTCTGACCCTGGTCTCTCCCCAGGTGCAAACCGCCTACTCCGGTATGTTGCCCGGAATGGTTGCGGGCCATTACTCCCTGGAAGACACTCATATAGATCTGGCCAGGCTCTGCCGGGCCGCTGGTGCCCGCTTTATACAGGCCTGTGCACACGAAATTGACATCGATAATCGCACCGTATCCCTATTGGGTAGACCTCCCGTAGAGTACGACCTGCTCTCTTTGGATGTCGGTGCGACTCCCGCCCGCGAGTTACCGGGCTCCGAATTGGCAATCCCGGTAAAGCCTATCGGGCATTTCTACCGTTTCTGGCAAAAGCTGCAAAAACAGGTTGGTGAAAACACCTCACCTTTCCGCTTAGGAGTTGTCGGCGGCGGTGCCGGAGGTTGCGAGCTGTCGATGGCAATGGCGCACGCTTTACAAGGCGCCGTTAAGAAAAAGCAGGTAGAGGTTCACCTGATTCATGGTGCCGCCGCAATTCCCCAGGGCTATCCAGTCAGAGCGCGCAAATTAATCTCAAAGGAGATGCAAGAGCTAGGGGTTCAGTTACACCATAACTGGACCGTTAATGAAATTACCGAACAGGGTGTCGTTAATGGGAGCGGTGACTGCCTGCCCCTCGATCAGGTGATACTCACCACCAATGCCTGCGCTCCCCCCTGGCTGGCCAACTCGGGCCTGCCCCTCGATGACAAAGGCTTTGTGGTGGTGGATCAAACACTTCGCGCCCAGGGGCGGGAAGACGTTTTTGCAGCTGGTGATGTGGCCAGTTTCGCCCCAGAGCCTCTACCCAAGGCTGGAGTTTACGCCGTTCGCCAGGGGCCAGTTCTATTTCACAATCTGCGCGCCTCCCTGACCGGACGCCGCTTAAAACAATACCGGCCACAAAAAGATTTTCTCAGCCTGCTCTCCTGTGGTGGCAAGCGGGCTGTGGCAGTTCGAAATGGCTTCGCCGCTGCAAGCGGTCTGATGTGGCGATGGAAAGACTCTATCGACCGCACATTTATGCGACGCTTCAGTGAGCTGCCAATGGACATGGCTGATCACACTGCCAAAACCAAAGACATCGTCGACCAGCGCTCAGGTTCTTCTCTATCTCCTATGCGCTGTAATGGCTGTGGCGCAAAAGTTGGAGCCGACATCCTGCGCCGCACGCTGGCGACCCTTCCGGATCAGCATTCGGAATACCTGTTAAAGGGCGTCGGTGATGATGCCGCAGTTATGGATCTACCAGCTAATCATTTATTAGTGCAGAGCTCCGACCAATTGCGTGCACCTGTAGATGATCCGTGGATATTTGGTCGCCTGGCGGCTCTGCACGCCCTATCCGACCTATTTGCTATGAATGCTCGACCCGCCACCGCACAAATCCTTGCGACCCTGCCTACGGCTGCAGAGGAAATTACCCGGCGAGACCTACAGCAGTTACTTGCAGGAGCCATCCACGAGCTGAACCGGCACCACTGTGTCCTATCTGGCGGGCATACCGCCGAAGGTTCTGAAATGCTAATGGGCTTAACCGTCAATGGATTTTCCGAGCGGGAGCAGCTCCTGGAAAAAACGGGGGCCCGCGGGGGAGACTGCTTGATCCTGAGCAAGCCATTGGGAGTAGGCACTATCCTGGCAGCAGAGGGCGCGGGAGAGGCTAAAGGCCTATGGTTGCAGCAGGCGCTGGAAACCATGTTGCATAGTAATGCCGACGCCGCAGAGATATTTGCCCGCCACAACGCCAATGCGCTGACAGATGTCACGGGCTTTGGCCTGCTGGGCCACCTATTGGAAATGCTCGGCCCTGAAGGATTAAGCGCGACACTAATCGCTGAGAATCTACCGCTAATCTCCGGCGCCGCCACTTGTATCGAGCGCGGATGGCTATCCAGCCTGCAACCGCAAAATGCCAATGCCTACGCCTTTGTAGAAAACCCCCAGGAGTGGCAGCCATTGCCACAGTGGTCATTGATTACCGATCCACAGACTTGCGGGGGGCTCCTCGCTGCTGTTCCTATTGACCAAGCCGAAGCCTGCGTGGGCGCACTGCTAGAACGCGGTTACACCCAGGCGTCAATAATCGGTGTAGTAACAGACTCACAGAATCCAGAAGTGAGCGTACACTTGCGCAAGTCTGCAGACTGGCGAGCGCTAATTTCACAGGGCAACGAGACAGTACCAGGCCAGGTTTAAGGATTTTTCGAAACCGGAACAACAGCCGGTTATGAGCTTTGTATGATTTCTATTGAGAGAGGCCTTCACCGACTTTATTAACTTGTCATCTGTCTTTCAGCGCGACATACTGGCGTTAGAAAAAACATCGGTGACATATTTCCCGATACCAAAAAAGGTCTTCACAGATTGGGGAGTCGGCTTTTAGCAATCGACAGGAAGACCCCTATGAAAAAGATCGTCATTATTGGCGGCGGTGCCAGCGGCCTGCATTTGGCTACGCGGCTCGGTCAATATTTTTCTTTTACCCCTTTCTTTAAGCGCCGCCGCAAGTCCCCCGCTGCACAAGTTACTCTGGTCGATCGAAATCGCACCCACCTGTGGAAACCACTGCTACACCAGGTTGCCTCCGGCGCATTGGATGCCAATATGGATGCACTGAATTATCAGGTGCATGCCCGCATTCACGGCTATGAATTTCAGTTGGGTAGCCTGCAGTCCCTGGATCGTGAACGACAGGTAGTCGGGCTCGGACCTGTTAATGATGAGGACGGTAGCGAGTTAGTACCCGCACGGGAATTGGAATACGATTATTTAGTGCTGTGTATCGGCGGGCACAGTAACGACTTTCATATCCCCGGCGTCAGAGAAAACTGCTTTTTCCTGGATAGCAGCAACGAAGCACAAAAATTTCACCAAAACCTTCTCAATCGTTTCCTGCGGCTGGAGACACATGTTGATGATAAGTTAAAAGTGGCAATCGTTGGCGGCGGTGCAACCGGTGTAGAACTCTCTGCTGAATTGGTGGATGCCGTAAAACAAGTCGGCAACTATGGACGCATTCGTCCCAATGCGATGGAAATCACCTTGATAGAAGGGGGTGAGCACCTACTCCCAGCACTACCAAAACGAATTGGAAATAATGCTGAACGCGAACTGGCCAAGATGGGGGTTAATATCCTTACCGGCCACCATATTGCTTCAGCAAACGAACGTGGACTTACCACCTCCTGTGGCAGGGAACTCCCAGCCGCAATCCGAGTGTGGGCTGCCGGCGTCAAAGCTCCGGGATTCCTCACCCAGCTGGATGGTCTCAGTACCAACCGACTCAATCAAATCGAAGTGGAAACTACCTTGCAGACCCAAACTGACGCAAAGATATTTGCCATGGGGGACTGCGCCAGTTGCATTGACGGCAATCACCAGCGAGTGCCTCCGCGCGCCCAGGCAGCACAGCAAATGGCTACCCTGGTTGGCGACAATATTATTGCCCTATTTGAAGATAGACCTTTGCACCATTTTTATTATCGCGATCGAGGCTCTCTGGTATCCCTCAGTCAATACACTGCCGTTGGCAACCTGATGGGGGCGCTGGTTAAAGGCAGTCTTACCGTAGAAGGACGCCTTGCTGGCCTTGCCTATCGCTCGCTCTACCGTATGCACTTGGCGGCAATCCACGGCTGGCCGAGAGCTATGCTGCTCTACTTAATCGGGCAGGCGAACCGGTTTGTGAAGCCGAAGCTCAAGATGCACTAAAGTATCGATCCCATGGAGCTAAGGGGATATTAGACAGTTAGTGCAAAACTAACTAATAGCACGACCAATAAAACCCTGCACATGGAAGTGCCAGGGCGGTAACATTACGAGTCACACCAGCCCATCAATTAAGACCTCTGAGCTGAATGCGAGCTCCTCTGAAGATCCAGGCAATGCCCTTGTGTGAAAATATAAAATGAAAAAACAGTATCAAAAAATCGTTGCACTTACCGGCGCAGGAATTTCAGCTGAATCCGGCATAGGTACTTTTCGCGGTGCCGACGGCCTGTGGGAAAACCATCGCCTGGAAGATGTCGCAACGCCAGAGGCATTTGATCGCAATCCGGCACTGGTACATAGATTTTACAATGAACGCCGCCAGCAGCTGCTATCTGCAGATATCCATCCCAACCCCGCCCATCTCGCCCTGGCCGAACTGGAACAGAAATTCCAAGGGGATTACTTACTGGTTACTCAAAATATTGACAACCTGCATGAGCGCGCGGGCAGTGAGCAGTTGATTCATATGCATGGAGAGCTACTAAAAGCACGGTGCCGTAGGAGCGGAAAACTATATCCCCTCGATTCGGACCTTTCGATAACTGATACCTGTAGTTGTTGTCAGCAGGCGGGAAACCTTCGCCCCCATGTGGTCTGGTTTGGAGAAATGCCCCTGGAAATGGAAACTATCTATCAGGCGTTGTCCGATTGCGACCTATTTATCAGCATTGGCACATCTGGAAACGTCTATCCAGCAGCGGGATTTGTTGAATGTGCCAATCAGGCTGGAGCTCACACCATAGAGTTGAACCTGGAGCGCAGTAGTGTCGGCGATGCCTTCAAGGAACACCGCCACGGACTGGCGTCACAGGTAGTCGATACTTTTATAAAAGAAATTATTAATTAAGGTGACTCTGAAACTGCATTTTCAGTCTGCGAGGATTTCATCGGGCCATAGCGCTGTATCAAAGTGGTTACCCCCTCATTATCACGCACCAGGATATAGAGTCGGTCAAACTCACTGGCCTCTCGAATGGGTCGCCCTTTTTCACCGCCGAGCAATTCCGCCAGTTTTGGAGTGGTATTGCTGTGCCCAACCACTAAAATCCGATTTTTCGCCTGCTGCAAAGAGTTAGCAAATTCTTTTAAATCTCTGGGGTTATAAATTTCCACTTCAAGCCCCAGCTCTTTTGATAGAGGCTCAACCGTTTCCCGGGTGCGGTTGTAGTCAGTGCTGTAGATAGCATCTATACCCACTCCCCCAAGAATATAGGCGAGTTGCCGAGCACGCTGCTGGCCCGCCTCAGTCAAATGAGGGTCGCGACCCACCCCGGGCCCTTTCTCTTTTTCTGCATGGCGTATTAAGTAAACAACCTGAGACTCAGAAGAGTCGGCTAAAACCCAATTTGAAGCCCCAACCAGAACAAAAAGTGTACAGAAAATAAACGACTTAAGTCTTGAAAGCACAGTATAAACTCCCAGGTAAATAACGGGGCAGACATATGCTGAATATAATAAGGTAAGTAAAGAGAGGATGCGGCGAAAATGCCAAATAATGCGATGAATTAAAATCGAACGATTTTTGAAAAAATATTTGATGCCGGATATCCGGCATCAAATTAGTGGTCATCCAGAATTAGATTTTCCACTCTTTTACGGTATCCAGGCCGTACTCATCAATCCACTGGCTCAGGGCCTTAGGATTACGCTTTTTCTTTTCAACAGTAGCGCCGGTATACGGGTTGCGATAGTGACCAGTTTCCAGCTTGGGCTCTGCTGCCTTTGCTGCCGGTGCTGCACGACGGCCGCGACGGGGGCTGTCACCTTCCTTCTTGAGGTGACGGGCAACGCGAGCCTTCAGGGTTTGTACGTAGTCTGCAGGATCTTCATCACCCAGCTGTGCTACCAACCACTCAACGATTTGCTGGCCACGGGCAACGAAGAACTCCTCTTCATCCATGTGGTATTCAGCAGCAAGGTTTACCAGTGCTTTATCATAGGCAATTACGCCATCTTTCTTGCGTTCAGCCTGAGCCATTTGCTCTTGTAACTCTTCGATTCTTGCCTGATGTTCGGCGATTTGTTGTTCAAGTTGTTCGTATTCCTGAAACATTCAATAAACCTCAACGACGGTTATTAAAAAACACAGAGATATATCTGTGGCGCTGGGCGACACAGATTGTTATTTCGGATATACCGTGTAAAAAATCAACAAACATCATGGCTGGCCAATGGCAAGCAATTTAGTGATGTTTAGTCCGGCATATTATGAATTGCCCGATATACATGAGTAGATACCACTACACATCGTGTAGTTCTGGTGTTAGGTATATTCGGCAAATACATTATTAAAAACTAGCCGATTTCAGCTCGGTTCGGCAAACACTCCGAATCACTGATTATATTTTTCGACTGAGGTCGCGAATAATAATCTTTCACCGGCAAATATCAACCATTTGTGTCCCTACCTTTGAATATAATAGGAATAATTCAAAATAAGGGCTAAAAAGTGTAACAAAGGCGGCCATATCTGCAATCTTAAAAGGATATCCCTAGGGAGCGCAATTAGCTATATTGTAGCTGCAGTCGTCAATTGCAAATTAGTCGCTGTGTAACGGTAATCGAGCATATTGCCAAATACAATTGGATACCCAGATCATACTATGTCCACTCACAATAATATCCACCATATACCGACTTTGGCCGCTCTGATGACGCCATTTCCCTACCATATCGATATCAATGCCACGGTAGAGGATGCTCTGGCAATGATGGAGGAGCACAAAGTACGCCACCTGCCGGTAACTCGTGCAGGCGACTTGGAGACGGTCATTTCCCGAGGGGATATCGAAAGAGCCAATGCACCGGGACACCGTTTAGAAGAGCAGCAGCTCTATGTACATGACCTATGTGCCAGACGTCCCTTTATCGCAGATATCCACGACCCGCTGGATAAAATTCTCTTAGCTATGGCCGATACCAGTATTGGCTCTGTACTGGTTATGCGGGAAGGCGAGCTGGTTGGAATTGTAACTGTGACTGATATTCTGCGCTTTTGTAGTAAGTTCATGGCAGAGTTGGCCCAGCCGGTAGACGATTCTATTGCTTGAGCTCACCGCGATTACAAGGGCCAAACCCAAAGCAACATAGGGATACTCACAACCAGTACCAACAATTCTAGTGGCAGCCCCATTTTCCAGTAATCACCAAATTCAAACCCTCCCGGCCCCAGAATTAGGGTGTTATTTTGGTGCCCAACCGGCGTCAGAAATGCGCAAGAAGCTCCAATTGCGACAGCCATTAGGAAACTGTCCGGGTTCACCGCCAGTTGTTCTGCGGTGCTCATGGCAATTGAACACATCACAGCCGCAGTAGCGACATTATTCATAAAATCAGACAGGGTCATGGTAACCACCAGGATCAGACCCAGGGCCAAAACAGCACTACCCTGAGCCAGGACATCCAATAAAACCTGAGCGACCAAGTCTGCAGCTCCTGTTGACTCCATCACATCAGCAACAGCAATCAAAGTCCCCAATAGCACGACTACGGACCCGTCGATAGAGTCATAAACATTTCGCAACGGCACTATCTTCAACGCCATAAAAGCCAATACACAAGTGGCGAACGAGATTGCTGCCGGCAATAGGCCGAACGCTGCACCGGCGACACCAAGCACCATAGCCAATAGGGCAATAGCCGCCTTTTCCTTGTTGGGGATGCTAATATCCCTTGAGGCCAAAGGCACACAGCCCTTTTCCCTAGCAAAGCTGTTTAGGTTTTCATCGGCCCCCATCATTAACAGAGCATCACCGGCGAGTAATGGTGTCGAACGCAACCGGCGCACCGAGCGGCGCCCCTGGCGCGAGAGTGCTAGCAAGTGAATCTGGTATCTCGCTGCGAGGCGTGAAAACCTCATAGGGCGTCCCACTAAGGGGGAGTCTGGCATGACAACCAACTCTCGCAGCTGCATTTCGGTACGATCCGCCAGCGCTTTTATTGGGGGCTTATTCTGAGAATCACTCTCGGTATTATTGCTACCCGATTGTCGAGCCTTACCCGATGAATCTGCCCCAAGGGCTCCCACTGTTTTCAAACTGAGATTGGACAAGCAGGTGGCAAGGCTCTCCGGCTCCGCCTCAATGACCAAAATGTCACCGCTATTTACTTTATGCCAGGGAGTCGCGGGAGAGACCCTGGCATCATTGTGTACGACACCCACAACTTGGGCATCTTCTGTTCCCAGCATCTTGGAAATTTCACGTAAATTCTTACCGGCAGCTACACTTTTTTCCTCAACAAGTGCTTCTGTTAAATATGTGCCAGTTTCAAAGGAGGAGGCCCCTGTTCGGTTGCGTGCAGGCACCAAGCGCCACCCAACAAATGCAATAAACAAAACTCCGGCTATCGCAACTGCCAGACCCACCGGGGTGAAATCAAACATACCGTAGCTACCGGCGCCAGAATCCGCCCGAAAACCGGAAACGACCAAGTTTGGCGGTGTACCTATCAGTGTGGTCATTCCCCCCAGAATCGTTGCGAAAGACAGAGGCATTAAAACCCTCCCCAGTGCCACTTTCTGTTTCTCAGCCATATCCACAGCCACGGGCATTAATAAAGCCAACGCGCCGACATTATTCATAAAGCTCGATAAAAACGCGCCAAGCCCAATGAGTAACAATATGGATACTGAGATACTCCCGCTTTTGCGGACAACTCGTTGTGCAAGTGCATCCATTGCACCGGTATTTTGTAAACCGCGACTCAGGATTAACACACAAGCAACAGTCACGACCGCTGGATGCCCAAAACCAATAAAAGCATTTTCCGGGGGAATCAGACCGGTAAAGACACAAGTCAATAAGGCTGCTAATGCAACCATATCGTGGCGCCACCGCCCCCATATAAACAGGGTTATAGTGACGCTTAAAATAATCAGGATTAGTAACTGGTCAACAGTCATGGAGAAAGATATCCCTGAATATAAAAGCTGCTCAGATTTCTGCTCAGCTATCTATTCAGGGTATACCCGGGAAACTACATGGAGCGCACTTCTACGCCATAACCCCAGCTCCATTAGAGGTACAAAATTCAGGAGAAAGTAACTGCCCGCTCTTCCAATGGATAAAACTGAGTACCTACTTTAATACAAACCCTGGCAGTACTGCAGGAGAACCAGCCTCTATATCCAGTGACCTGAATATTTCTATAGGTGCCAACCATCGCCTGGCGCAAGCGTTGAGCCCAAGGTCTTAACTTTTCTCCATCGTAGCCGGAACCACAGGCACAAACATGTAAATTAACGAAATTAGCAGGAAGCCCCTCTTTAACCAAGGTATCTGCTAGCTGTCGAGGCGTGTAGGTTTTCCACTCTCCTCCTTGCCAGTTAGGCATGCCGTTTACATATACTTTTTTCTGCTTGTTGTTACTCGTGGAGCGCTCAGCACCAATAAATTGTCCATCCCCGGCACCCGTGCCATGGGTTACGATGTAAAGGGTATCGGCAGGGTTCAGCTTACTCAAACACTGGTTCACCCACCGATACATGGCTTTTCCAAAACCGGAGGTTACTTTATTGGCCAGGATTTGATTCACCGGTACGCCCCAGGCTTTCGCCAACCCCTCCGCATATTCCTGCATTTCATCACTATTTATCGGGATATAGATATATTTTTTAGCCACGTTTTTATCCTCTATACATGCAGGAGCAACCCGCCCATTATGTAATCCAAATGCTTCCAGGATTTTTAAATCAGCTGCAATAATTCAGGGAAGCTAAGATTTACCTTCTGTGACCTGGAATCGCATTAGGTTCAAAAAGTAAATGTAAACACTGAGCTATCGAGCAATAAATTAAAAAAGTATTCTCTCATACTGAGCATTAATTTCCGGTGTAAATATCAAACTGTCATCTAACGCTAAGCACATCATATATTGCATATACAAGTAGCTTCTTCAGTTGCCATAGGCCTGGAAAGAAAATGGAGATACAATCAAATACCACCTATTTCCTAAATAAGCAGGAGTGCTACCTTGCGGACCGATACTGCGAATTACACGGACATCTTCCTGAATGATATTCCGCTGATGGACGTACGCGCCCCAGTTGAGTTTGTTCGCGGCGCTTTCCCTTCCGCAAGAAATCACCCCCTGCTTGACAACCACCAACGTGAACTGATCGGGACTGAGTACAAGAACAAAGGCCAGCAAGCAGCAATTGACCTTGGCTGGCGTTTAGCAACAGATGAAGTACGAAGCTTATGTCTTTCACAATGGAGCGCATTTATACGTAAACAACCCCAAGGTTACCTCTACTGTTTCCGAGGCGGTTTACGCTCCCGAATGACACAAAAACTGCTACGCTCGAATAATATTGAATACCCGATAGTAGAGGGTGGCTATAAAGCCATGCGGCAGTTCCTGTTAAACAAGCTGGAAAAGCATTGTACCCAGCTGCCCTTTATCGTTGTTGCTGGTCACACCGGCAGTGGCAAAACAGAATTAATCCAGGCTGCGCGGCGGTATATCGACCTTGAGGGGATCGCAAAACATCGAGGTTCTAGCTTTGGACGCACCAGTAGTAGCCAACCTTCACAAATCGATTTTGAAAATCAGATCAGTATCGACCTGCTGAAGCTTTCCCAGCAGGCAGGTGCTATTGCGATTGAAGATGAAAGCCGTCTAATTGGACGCTGCGCACTTCCTCCAGTATTGCAAACCGCCATGAAGGCCGCTCCCCGGGTTCTTGTCGAGGAGCCATTGGAAACACGAGCACAGCGCATTGTGCAAGATTATGTTCACGAGGGCTTAGAGCGCTTTAAAAGCAGTGAAAAATCAGCAGCTGAATCTTTGGGGGAAGAATTACATCTCAATCTCAATAAAATCAGTAAACGCCTGGGAGGGCTGCGCTACAAGCAGCTCAACGAAGCCTTAGCTTCAGCTAACCAAGAATTACTGAGAACGAATAATAGTGATGTGTACATCCCTATCGTGGTGTCACTGTTGCGGGAATACTATGACGGCAGCTACGACCATCTTATGAAGAAATCGGAACAGAAAATTCTGTATCGAGGCAACTACAACGAAGTGCAACAGTGGTTGAAGGAGTCCAACCACTCACTGCAAAAACCAGAATAACAATCCTCAGCTTTTGTGAGCTAGGCGATTTAATTTAAATCTCCGCATTAAAAACCAGTCCCTAAAACTGCGCGGCAGCCAGCGGGCCATCCAGGGCAACAGGCTGCTGCGGTTGCCAATACGCACCAAAGGACGAGCGCGTTTTCGCAGCAGCTCACGCACCAATTTTTTAGCCAGTGTGCTTGCCAATGTAGCATTCTTTTGGGACTCCTGGGCTCGGGCCCTAACCGCCTCTTCCTGCCGTTTATACAGGGAGTCCGGCGGCAAAAGACCGCGCAGGGATGTCTCAGCGTGGCGACCAAATTCCGATGCGATCGCACCGGGTTGCACCGTCATTACCCGAATGCCAAAGGGTTTTAGTTCGAGTCGCAAAACATCAGAAATGGAGTGTAGGGCCGCTTTAGAAGCACAATAGGCACCGGAGAAAGGTGTAGGCATTACCCCGGAAACCGAACCGATATTACACACAATTCCGCCCTGCTCCGAACGCATTAAAGGTACACAGGCCCTAATCAAAGCGAGAGGGGCAAATACATTGGTTCGGAACTGCTTTTCCAGTGCTCGCGTGTCCAGTTCCAGCAATGGCCCCATCTGACCGTAACCGGCGTTATTGACCAAAATATCGAGCCGCCCGTATGCCGCTTTTACTGCGTGAACCACTCGATTGATATCCGCCTGGGAATTCACATCCAAGGCCTCTGTAGCAATTCCCAGGTCCGCCAGCTCTTGTAAACTTTCCGGGCGGCGCGCCGTGGCAATCACTATGGTTCCCCGGCGATGTAGCGCCAAAGCCAGCTCCCGCCCAATACCGCTTGAGCAGCCGGTAATTAAAGCCACTCGATCCGGAACCACATAACCCCGCCCAATTTGCGCAAGGCTTTCCGCAGCAAAACTTCGATTGGGGGAACGAAATCTGGAAATGGGCGGCTTATCCACAGGAACTGCTCCGTTTAATGGTCCTATCTCTCAATGGGCGTTTGCAGGTACTCAATCAATCCGAAAACATTGCCATAGGGGTCGAGAAAGCTCGCCATCAGCACACGTCCAGAAACTTCCTCTATATCCGTGTGCTGGCGCACCCCCATAGTACCGAGTCGCTCAATCTGCGCGGCCAAATCCAAAACCTGCCAGTAAGCAACTACACCATCGGCCCGGCTGATCGCGCTGCGCGCATCGGCATTTAATCCGAGCTCGCAATCACCAATACTAAACGCCGCATAGCTATCGCTTTCATAGCTGGGTTTCTGTTCGAGTATCTGCGTATACCAGGCCACAGCCTCGGTAATGTTGGCAACTCCGTAGACTGTTTTGCGCAAGCCAAGAATCTGCCCCATTTGAGACACCCCGTTGAGTAATTTTTATCCACTGGGTGGGCCACTATGGCGCAGTTTATTGCAGCTCTTGCTCCAACTGCTCCAGTAGGTCCAGGGGTTCCATCTCAACCCCTTCTAGTTCAGCGTTCCAGTTTATCCCCACCAATAAGACATCTTCATGCATGCCGGTGAGCCAGTCATCCATAAATTCTTCCAGGTCAATTGCCACTGCCTCATAGTCAGCCCAGTCTCCTTCGCAGTGGTCTTGTGCAAATTCTCTTTGCGACCAAAAGGGCATAACCTCGGTATCGGCCCGCTTTTCAGACTCACAAAGAGCAAAGCCCTCCTCACCCTGCAGGGCCCAGACGCAGCCTTGGCCTACAGCTTCAGGCAAAAAGCGCGCGCAATTATCTTCAAAATTATCGGTTAGGGTTTCGCTTTGCATAACAACTTCGCTTAAACGGTTTTACCGCAGTTTACGTTAGTTTTCCCGGCCTCAATAGGCCCTAAATTCTGTCGAATACCGCCATCGACTCAACATGATCGGTATGGGGAAACATATCCATGACACCCGCCTTACTCAGCCGGTACCCCAACTTCACCAATTCACCGGCATCCCGGGCCAGGGTGGCCGGGTTACAGGAGACATAGACAATCCTACTGGCAGAAAATCGCGCCAATCCGCGCACTGCCTCCAGAGCCCCGTCCCTCGGTGGGTCCAACAGGATTTTATCGAAACCTGCTTCAGCCCAAGGCGCACCTGCCATTTTTTCGTTCAGGTCGGCAGAATAGAAGTACACATTTTGTAATTGGTTCAAAGCGGCATTGTCTACACCCCGTTGAGTTAAAGCGCCGACACCTTCGACCCCGATCACTTCCGCTGCACGACGCGCCAATGGCAGGGTAAAATTCCCCAGCCCACAAAATAAATCCAATACGCGCTCGGAGGGTTGCGGATCGAGTAACTCAACGGCTCGACTCACCATCTGCCGATTTATCGCAAAATTAACCTGCACAAAATCCTGCGGTTTAAATCTCAGCGTCAGGTCAAATTCCGGCAACTGATAACTTAGATAAGCGGCCCCTTCTATCGGCCAGATTCTCTCCAGTGAAGCATCACCCCCGCCTTGTATATACAGGTGTATACCAGCACTTTTAGCAAATGTTAACCAGAGCGCCAAGTCCTTATCTGACAGAGGCTTTAAATGGCGGAGCACCAGAGCTGTCACATCATCTCCAACCGCCACTTCCAGATGAGAAAAGTTTGCCCGGCCTTCACTTTCACCAACAAGCTTTTTTAGCGACCCTAAATGTTCGGCAATTTTTGTATGCAGTACCGGGCACTCATCAATATCTACCAAATCATTGCTGTGCTTTTTTCGAAAACCAAAAAGCAGCTCGCCACCCTGGGACTTTTTTAATTTGCGAATGCCGATACGGGCCTTGCGCCGATAACCATAGGCATCAGCAGTTAACGGCGGCAGTATTTCTTCGGGTTCAATACCACCAAAACGCGACAACTGATCCAAAAGAATTTTTTGCTTTTCACTAATTTGTGCCGATGGCTCCAGGTGCTGAACCGAACAGCCTCCACATGAATCCACATAGGCGCACTGCGGCGCGCACCGATCCGCTGAAGCCGATAGGATTTCCTCAACAATTCCCTCATCAAAACGGCCGCGCCGTGCGGTATAGCGGAATTTAACCTGCTCTCCCGGTAAGGCACTATCAATAAACACCGTTTTGCCACCCACCCGGGCAATACCGCGCATATCGTGACTAAATTTTTCTATTGTCGCTTCAGCGCGGCTCGGCAAGTTTTTTTTAACTGGCTTGCGGCCAGTAATAAAACGGGGCTTCTTACTCATAATTAATTGGGAGAATTCAGTACAACTAAAGAATAGAAAAGTTACAAGGTCAGACAGTGACCGTTATCGCGCAACCAGCGGCGCAACTCTTTAAATCTGGGGCACACACTTTGGACTAAATCCCAAAAAGCGCGGCTGTGGTTATGGTGTTGCAAATGGCAGACCTCGTGGGCCACCAGGTAATCCACCACCGGCTCAGGAGCGAGACAAACAAGCCAGTTAAACTGCAGCTCACCGCGGATACTACAGTGACCCCACTTGCTTTTGGTACGACGGACTTTTACTGATGAAATACTTAACCCCAGCTGCTCGGCCAACACATGGGATTTTTGCGTTAACAATGCCAATGCTTCCCGCTGGTAAAGGCGTTGTAAAGCGGTTTGCAGCTGCGTGCCATCGGGCTGGAGATAGCGGGTATAAAGCCCGATGGCACCATCGCCAATACCGGCACTTTTACTGCTCATTGCACGCTCTAAGGGAAGCTGCTGTCCCAGCCAGGGAAAACTCTCACCAAAAGCGTACTGATATTGCGGCACCTGCGCAGCGCGCCGGTCGGCTGCGAGTAACTGCGCTCTCACCCACTGGATATTTTCCTGCAGGAATTCATGGCCATAACGGGCTGCACAACGCTGTGGAATTCGCACTTCCACACCACCGGAAGACAGTACCAGCCCCAGACGCTTGCGCCGGCTCGAACGCACCAAGCGATAGGGAATATCTTCAAAAATAAAATCCTGGGCCTGTTTCAAGCGGGATCTCCACTCGCAACCCAAGAGATAATACTAGGCACCATGAGCTACAACAGCCATGGTAATGCGAGAAATACAACTGAGCTTCCCATTGGGTGCATAGATCAGAATTTCCCACACCTGGCTGCTGCGCCCAATATGCACGGGTTTTGCACGACCGCGAACCTCTCCCTCGGGGACAGGGCGCAGGTGATTGGCATTAACTTCCTGACCGACACAATAAAATTTATCGGTATCCACTAATAGGTTGGCACCTATGGAACCCAGCGTCTCCGACAATACGACATTAGCACCACCATGCAAAATACCGAAGGGCTGGCGAGTGCGATGGTCTACGGGTAAGGTCCCTTCCAGGTAATCATCGCCAATTTCCGTAATTTCCATTCCCAGGTAGCCGGGCATGCATTGGGATATTCCCTGGTTCAGTTCTTCCAGTGAAGGATCTAAATGCCAAATTGCCATTACAATAAATCTCTTGTGCGTGTGATACCGGAGCATTAACCCGGACTTCTTTACTTACATTCAGGATCAAAAATTTTTTTTACTTACCAATAAAATAATCTGGCAGAAAAAAATCCGGAGAGATAATAGCCGGGTGTTAAATGCGTGGAGCCAAACAAGCCGTAACGAAACAACTCCATATCCAACATCCGCAGCTCCCAGCGAAGGCGGCTGCGCTGCAAGTACAATGCCTGGGCCTGGGCTTCACTATCAGTGTTCCGATAGGCGTAATGCAGGGAGAGCAACTCGCGCTCTAAATTATCCCGGCGCCACATAAGGCGCTGGTAATGCTGCTCTATACGGTATTCGGCGAGACCGCGCTCGTAATTCTGTAAAAACAAATCAGCAGTAGGGCCAGTGCAAACCCCTTGGTAATTACGTCCCCTACGCCCCTGGTGATAGCCATTTTCTGCAGTGCAGTAAGTCTCTACACCTTCTTCATGGCCCTGCAGCCATGCATCGCTATCCACATGCATGTCGTAGCTGTCACACTCTTGGGCAATATCGTACACCAGCGACTGTGAGCGACCGCGAGCGCCGTCTTGCAGGCCCCGCTCATACCAGAGCCCCGCGCGGCACTCCTCTTCGGAAATTACTGCGCAGCCGCTTAACCCCAGCACCAGCAAAACGAGAAAAAGACGTATTTTTCCTGCAAACATAAAATGGGACTCCCGGCGCTGTACTTCCCGCCTGTTATTGGAATCCAGGTATCACTTAACCAAAGCGCTTGTCGGCGACAAAAGGATTGGTTTGGCGCTCCTGGCCAAAAGTGGACATGGGGCCATGCCCCGGTACAAATTGAACCTCATCACCCAGCGGCCATAGGCGCTCTTTGATAGAGCGAATTAGGGTATCGTGATCTCCCTGGGGGAAATCTGTGCGCCCGATCGAACCGGCAAACAAAACATCTCCCACCAGGGCCAACTGGCTGGGGCGGTGGAAGAAAATCACATGGCCGGGGGTATGGCCCGGGCAGTGGTGCACCTCCAGTTCCTGGTCACCTACAGTAACCGTATCTCCCTGCTCCAACCAGCGGTCTGGAGTAAATACCTCGGCAGCGGGAAAACCAAACATCTGCGACTGCATCGGCAACTGCTGAATCCAGAAATCATCGCCTTTATGTGGCCCCTCTATCGGCAACTGGAGCTGCTTGGACAGCGCCGCAGTACCGCCCACATGGTCCAGGTGGCCGTGGGTCAGCAGGATTTTTTCCAGCTTGAGCCCGCGCTCCTCCACCGCCGCCAGAATCTTATCGAGATCGCCTCCGGGGTCGACAACAGCCGCACGCTTACTGTCTTCACACCACAGCAACGAGCAGTTTTGCTGGAAAGGAGTAACCGGAACCAGGTGATATTGCAGCGACATAAGAAAGCGGCCCTTCATCTTTTACAGGAGACTGTTGAGGTAATTGGGGATTATACCGCGAGAGCCTGCTGAGAGGGTTGTGGATGCCGATGAGCGGGCTTATTCACTGTCTTGAGCAGGGAGCGCACATCCTCTATCAGCTGCTCAACAACCACCGGATTCCGCCAGTAATCCTCAGGGGGCGAGGGAAAAGCCACTGAACTCAAGGCGCCGTGATCGCTGAGCGAAGAAGTCTCATAATCACGGCACACCGCCTGGTTATAGGAGGGGCTCAGGGGTTTAAGGGGCCAGCCAAACAGGTCATTGGGGTGATAAAAGTTCTTCCAGCGAAAATTGTATCCCCGGGAATTGGAGGTGACCGCTTGAATTTGCTCCCGGGGTCGATCGGCGCACCACAGGGGCATTGTCGGCCCCAGGGTGTACCAATGACTCAGGGTCTTGAGGCGCAAAAACCTCTCACGCGCAGACCCTCTGTGAACTCCCGCGGGACCGCCATCACGCCAAACACCGCAACTGACATTGGGCCGCTGGGCATCCCAGAGGTAATTAGATAGATTGATACAACCCACCGAATGGCTGATCAATATCACCGGAGCCCGGTCATCAACCTGATCAGCGGCCTTGACCAGCGCCGCATAGATCTCGCGCTGGGTCTTTTCGTAGTTGCTATCCCGGCGATCCACATTGCCGGACTGCGCCGCGGTCTGCGACATCCCCAGGAGTAAATATTTTCGTGCACGCAGGAAGTCCAGCTCGCCCTTCTGCAAGCTCTCAAAGGTGCGTTCGATATTGCTCTGGAAGTGCTCCAGGCCGGGTAATTCAGCGCAGTAGAGACGCGACCACTCCTCCCCAAGCTCGGTTTCCAATGCCGAAAACAGTGGCTTTGCAAACGTGTTATCCACAGCCCCCATACCCGCAGCAGCAAGGATTACGATATCCGCCATGGCTTCCTCTTCTTATTATTCTATCGGCGCCTTCACAGCGCTCAGCTTTTTTAAATGAATGAACATTGATGAAAACCCGCACAAGGGGCATTCTCACTGCCAAAGAAAAATCGAAAAAATACTGAAAGTGGCGCGAGGGGAAGCTGCACAATAATGCGTCCCTTTACGAGCCGGTGTGGATACATCACAGTAAATATGAACTAACGTACCCACTAGTGAGCCGCAGAAACTGCATTGCGACGGGTTGAGATGACCGATTTAACCCGAATAGTAATATACTGCCCAAAGCTAAACCGGCGCCACTCCAATTTTCCACCCAAGAGGCCAAATCACCAGAAAGCTGGCCTATTACAGTGCTGTAACAATACCTGGGTCCTGGTGCATAATAGTGGCTGTATAAAAATCAAACATTTATAACAATCCCTCCCGCAGCGATGCTTTTAACTTCTAAATACAGCCTGCCGGATTGCCCCGAGCACGCCCTATCGCGCCCGCGCCTGCTGTCGGTTCTGAACCGATGCCACAGCGATCAACTGCTATTGGTGACAGCTCCTGCGGGATACGGCAAGACCACGCTGGTTACCTCCTGGGCCTCACAGCAGGACAACCCGGTGGCCTGGTATACGCTGGATGCCAGCGATAATGAACCGAGCCAATTCTGCCGCTACCTGGTGGAAAGTGTGCACAGGGCGACCGGCAATGGTGTCCCCCAAACTCACCAACTATTGTCCGCACCCCAGCGCCCGGACCCCTCAACTCTGGTGAGCCACTTACTGTCGGAATTGCGCGGCCTGCCCAGCGAACTGCGCATCGTGCTGGACGACTACCACCAGATCGACAACCAGCAGGTACACGACACCACCCGCTTTTTGTTGCGCCACGCCCCCGCCGGTGTCGGTATTGTTCTCACCAGTCGCAGCCAACCGCCTTTGGGCCTGGCCACCCTGCGGGTTCAAGGGCGATTACTGGAATTGGGCAGTAATGAGCTGGCCCTCAACATTGAGGAAATCGCCACCCTGCTCAAGCAGCGCCTGCCGTTTAATCTCGACGGCGACCGCGCAGCCCAACTGCATCATCTCAGTGAGGGCTGGCCCCCCGCCGTTCAGCTATTCACTTTATCGGTGCGCGACAGCAACGAAGTGGATCGCTATCTGGCAGAGCTGGAGCAGGGCCACAGCCATATTCTCGACTACCTGGCTGAGGAAGTACTGGAACGGCTGGAACCCCAACTGCGCCAGCTCCTCTCCTGCACATCGATCCTCACCCGGGTGAACGCCCAACTGGCGGAGCGCCTTACCGGTCGCCAGGACGGTCAGCAGTTGCTGGAGGAAGCCGCGCGCCGCGGATTATTCCTGCAGGCGCAGGATTCAAGTCGCCAGTGGTTCCGCTTCCACCCGGTCTTCGCCCGCTTCCTGCAGCGGCAAATCAATGACCGCGAACACTTGCTGCAACTGCACAGCACTGCCTGTGATACCTGGCAAGAATTAGACCAGCCAGTGGAGGCCCTGCGCCACGCCCTGGCAGGCGGCGACCGCGAGCGGTTAAAGCAACTGCTCAACGACCGGGGGGAACAGCTTCTGCGCGCGGGGCAATCGCGCCTGCTGCGGGACTGCCTCGACTGGCTCGGTGACGAAGCCCTGCAACACAGCGCCCGCTTTACCCTCCTGTCCGCAAAAATGGCGCGGGAGAATTTTGAATACGACCTGTGCGAGAAAAACCTGGCGGCCTCCGAAAGCTGGCTGCAGCGGGAGGACCCGGCACAGTGGCGCGACTTTGAAGGCGCCTTTGCCACCATGCGCGCCCAGGTGGCCATTGCCCGAGGGCAGACACTGCAAGCCAAGGAGTATGCCGAAGAAGCTTTGGCCCTACTCCGCGCAGACCAGCTGGGCGAGAGAATCTCTGCTCTGCTGGTCACCGGTGAGACCAGCTTCTGCCTGGGTGCCCTGCAAGAGGCCAACCGCTATATGCAGGAAGTTGAAGCCCTGGCGATCGCCGAACGGGATATTCCCAGCGCCGCCTGGGCCATTTGCCAACAGACTGAAATCGCCTTTGCCCAGGGCCTGCTGAAGAAAGCGTCCACGCTGCAGGAGAAGGTGCAGACCCTTGTGCAGAAAAATCACCTGTCCACACTACCCATCTCGGAATTTGTGTGCCGGCTGCGCGGCCAGCTGCAATGGGAGTCCGGCGATCTGGAAGGTGCCGAGCAATCCGCTCGCCGAGGTATGCAAATCAACCGCCGGGTCGGCGAGCACTGGCTGCTGCCGGAGTACACCCTGCTGTTAAAAATCGCCCAGGCCCGAGGAGAGAAAGAGGAGTCCCTGGAGTGGCTGGAGCGTATCGAGCGGCTGCTCACTGACGGGCGCTACCACCGAGACTGGATCGCCAACGCCGATGCCACCCGCATCCGCACCTGGCGCGCCCTGGGCAATCAGCAGGCCATCGCCAGCTGGTTGGAACAGGCTACTCCCGTCGCCGACAGGCCCAGCAATCACTTTGAACAGTGCCACGGGCGCAACCATGTGCGCGCGATGATTGAGCTGCACCACTGGTCCGATGCCAATCGCCTATTGAGCCGCCTGAAACAAGTCGCCAACGAGTGCGGACTGGAAACGGATCGCCTGCGCAACCGGGTGCTGGAATCTCACCTGCTGTGGCTGCGGGAGCAATACCCCCAATCTGTGGAGGCTATTAGTGAGGCCCTGCTTCTCTCCCACGAACGGGATTTTCGCGCCAGCTTCCTGCAGATCGGCAAACCTTTAATCGTTATCCTGAAAGCCGCCCTGGAAAATGGCCTGGGAGATGCGGAGTCCAGCAAAGCTCAATTACTGATCAAAGCGGCACAACAGCAGCCAGAGTTGGACGGTGGTATTCGCATCGAACTGGATGACACCATTATCCGCGAGATACTGGCCAGCGATGCCGTGCCGGACTTCCTGCGCCACTCCCCACTCACCCCAAGGGAATGGCAGGTACTGAATGCGATTCACTCGGGGCTGTCGAACGAGAAAATCGCCCGTCACTTTAAGGTGGCGCCGAGCACCATCAAGACCCATATTCGCAGCCTCTACCAAAAGCTGGACGTCAAGGATCGCCAGGAGGCCATCGCCCTGGCCGAGCAAATGCTTCGCTCAGTCCAGGACAAGCCTTAAACAGTCCTGCTCCAGCGGCACAGGGACGTGCCCGCTATGCTCCTCATCCCCGCCCGCCGATACCAAGCCACCCCAGGCCGGTCACCCTTTACCCCCCTCTCCCCCCTCGCCGGGGAGGAGGAAGCCCGCCAATGACTGCTCCATACTCACCCTATCCTTTAAAGGTGGACTATCTCCACATTTCAAATAATGAAACAAGGCAGTAATCCATGAGCGGCAACAGCTATGAGTGGTGGCGCAATAGCGTTATTTATCAGATTTACCCACGCAGCTTCTGCGACGCCAACGGAGATGGCATCGGTGATATTCCCGGAATTACGCAAAAACTGGATTATGTAAAATCCCTCGGCGTAGACGCCATCTGGATCTCACCCTTTTTTAAATCGCCGATGGTGGATTTTGGCTATGACGTTGCCGACTACCGCGATGTAGACCCTATTTTTGGCAACCTGGAAGATTTCGACCGGATGATCGAAGCGGCCCACGAGCGCGGTCTGAAAGTGATTATCGACCAAATCCTCAGCCACACCTCGGACCAGCACCCCTGGTTCCAGGAGAGTCGTGCCAACCGCGACAACCCCAAAGCGGACTGGTATGTCTGGGTTGATCCCCAAGAAGATGGCACCCCTCCCAACAATTGGGTCTCCGTATTCGGAGGAGGCTCCTGGCGCTGGTGCACCCGCCGCCGCCAGTACTATTTAGCCAACTTCCTCAAAGAACAGCCGGACCTGAATGTGCACAACCCGGAAGTCCAGGAGCAGTTGCTCGCCGATATGAAGTTCTGGCTCGATCGGGGTGTAGATGGTTTCCGACTAGATGCGGTCAACTTTATTTTCCATCAGCAGGCCCTGGCCAATAACCCGGCGCGCCCGCTCAAGCTCGACGAGAAAGGCCTGCCACCAGTCAATCACTACGATTACCAGTGGCACCAGAATGATAAATCCCAGCCGGAAAACCTAGTGTTTCTCCAGCGGGTACGACAGTTAATGGATCAATATCCCGGCACTGTAACCGTGGGTGAAGTGGGCGACGACAACACCCACAAGATCATGGCTGAGTACACCACGGAAAAACGCCTGCACATGGCTTATTCCTTCGATCTATTGACCGAGGATTGCAGTGCGGGCTTCCTGCGCGAAACCCTGGAAAAAAACCGCGACGTAATCGACAAGGGCTGGCCCTGCTGGTCGATCAGCAATCACGATGTACCCCGCTCAATAACCCGCTGGAACAAAGGCTTTAACGACGATCAAGCCGATGCCAGAGCCCCGCTGTTCCTGCTGATGCAATTGGCACTGCGCGGCAGTGTCTGCCTCTATCAAGGGGAAGAACTGGGCCTGCCGGAAGCGGAAATTGCCTATGAAGATCTGGTAGACCCCTACGGCATTAATTTGTGGCCGGAATTCAAAGGCCGCGACGGCTGCCGTACACCGATGCCCTGGACCAATACCAGTGAAGACAACGCTGGCTTTTCTACAGCAAAACCCTGGCTGCCCGTTTCAACGGAGCACCAGCTGCGAGCGGTAGACGTGCAGCAAGACACTCAGCGCTCCATGCTCAACCGCTTCCGCGCATTGATCGATTGGCACCGGGAGCTACCCCAGTCGTTGGCGACAGCCGAGCAGGAAGTGATCGACACCGGCAGTGATTTATTTGCTTTTGTAAGGCGCAGCAACAGCGAAGAAATGCTGGTTGTTCTCAACCTGGGGCAAAACAGTGGCACCCTGGAATTACCTGCCGAGTTCTCCGGTGCGCACAATATTACCCCTGCACTGTTTGCTGGCAATGCGGAAGGAAATAGCTTAGAGCTAGCTGCCGCAGATGCCTGTGTGCTACTGCGTAAAAAAGCCTGATTGATTAGCAATATTTAAGTGATGCCCAGCTCATATTAGAGCCTGGGCATTCGAGTAAGAATTACAGTCTCTCTGCAACGTCTCTTCCTTTCGACGTCTGCTTTCCCGCCGGCACAATGCCGGCTTTTTTCTCCTTAACTCCAATAACTCATCATCTATTGCCTGCAATACAAAAAGCCAGATAAAAATATTCGATGTGACTCCCCTCTCAACGTAAGTCTTCGCTATTGGAAATAACCAAATGCAAGGCCAAAATCATCAACTAATGAAAAATACCAACTCATCGAGTTAAGAATCCTTCAATCTCAATTTAAAGCACTACCACTGGAGAGTCACGTCATATGATTTTTCAAATTAAAAATTGAAAAATTCAAAACGTTTATATAAAACCGATAATAGGACTTATATTTTAGCTACTTCGAAATGGGACTGTCCTTCCTTGAAGTACAAGGTGAGAGAGGCTTCTCGCAACCTTCCCACCCTATCAGTGAGACTAGTTTCCTTAACAAAATATATGAATTGCTTCTCCCAGTGAGTATAAGTTTACCTCTTCTTTCTAAAACAACCGTACTTAATTTCAAATATGCTACCAGGAGACTCCCGTGAAGCATTCAGTCTTACTTGGTACTTAACCGCGAATATCTTCCATAACATTGCTATTCAAACTGTCTTATATACAGCATTTCATATCTTGTTCTACTTTCAATATCAGAATTCAAGAGAAGCTTCTCCTATTTCTGGATAGAGCGAGCTAAGTCATTGACTTTAAAGGGGGTGACACTATTGTCACGAGCAAGAAAAGCAGGTAGATATATAGTCGCTGTTATATATCTACCTGTTGAGGATTGCGTCAGAGCCTCTAACCTACTGATATTGTTATATTTTTTGGTTAATCTTGGATGACTGCAACAGAAATATATAGAATGGTGATATAAAGACGCTTCTTTTGAATTAACTGTTATTGGTCGCTCGCTCCAGTTTTGCGGGGGTTCAATAAAGAATAGCAGGTAATTATTAGGTTGCTGTATAAAAAAACAGTATTGGCGGGAAAGCCCATAGCCAACGGTTCGACCTTCATGTAAGCTTCGAAGCTTCAGCGACGCTCGCATAACGAAGTTAATGCGGACGGCGCAGCCGCTTCGAAGCAAGGCCGCGAACCTAGTGCTGCTAGTTTCTCTCTCCGAATCGTGGTAGACAATAAAAGAAAGATATTTGTAGTGGATTTGTACACAGTGCCACGAGCAACAAATAACAACCCGATTATGCGGAAACCTAAAAGTTGTCATTCCCTTTGCTTGCACAAAGGCACTGCCAACTTTCTTAACGGTTCCGCATATCTATTTTCGTTATTGGTCGCTCGCTCCAGTTTTGCGGGGGTTCAATAAAGAATAGCAGGTAATTATTAGGTTGCTGTATAAAAAAACAGTATTGGCGGGAAAGCCCATAGCCAACGGTTCGACCTTCATGTAAGCTTCGAAGCTTCAGCGACGCTCGCATAACGAAGTTAATGCGGACGGCGCAGCCGCTTCGAAGCAAGGCCGCGAACCTAGTGCTGCTAGTTTCTCTCTCCGAATCGTGGTAGACAATAAAAGAAAGATATTTGTAGTGGATTTGTACACAGTGCCACGAGCAACAAATAACAACCCGATTATGCGGAAACCTAAAAGTTGTCATTCCCTTTGCTTGCACAAAGGCACTGCCAACTTTCTTAACGGTTCCGCATATCTATTTTCGTTAGGCGTCCAAGAGGATTGAGTCCCTAATGGAAATTAGCGATATTAGAAAAACGTTTGAAGAGTTCGTTGGTACAGAAAGATATTTGAACTTTTTGGCTACTATCTGTTGCTCCAACAAAGAAAATAGTCGCCTTAAATTCAAACAAGAACTTGAATGGGAAAAATTCGTTAGTGAGTATGGGCTAGGCTACAAAACATACCAAGAAATATGGTCGTTGTTTCAATACTGCCATTTGCATCAAGTAGAGCTTGAGCAGGATCATGCTGAAATCATCTATGGTAGCTAAGATAGGTTGTTCGCCTAACAAGCGGCTGCATTTCGTTCCGGCCTTCGACCTCCACCGGACTCGCTGCGCTCGCCGATGAGCCGGGCGTTAGCACTCAATATGAAACGAGCATTACTTATTATTACTTCATTCCTTTGTTCCTGTGATTCAGGCGTGGAATGGAAAGATAGGCCGTATGAGGTTATATGGATTGATACGGGTGACAATCGAACGCTTAATCACGAGATAAGTGAAAATGCCTCAATCGGTCGAGTTGAAGCTGAAGTTATAGCTGTCGGAATTAACGAGAAGTATGTAGTAGCAAAACAAAAACCAATTGGCGGTGGCTCTATTTCATATTTCTACATAGACCGGGCAAAAGATGATAAATACTTAAATTGGGATGAAATTACTCAAGGGCCATTCTCGGAGGCTAGGTTTTTGCAACTGAAAACTGAATTGGGCCTTCCAGAGTTTAGCAAGGAGTTCTAGTGAAAAGTGCTAGCAAGGCAATTAAAAATCGCCCACAAAAAACGTGGACTGGACTCGCTAACGCTCGCCTTTTATTGCGGCGTTAGCAATACGCGTTGACGGGCGTTTCTTTGCAATAGGTAGCATGAAAAGAATTGATAAAATAAAAAGTTATTGTTGTATCGGCCTCTTCTATGCAGTGGAAGAGGCGGAAGGTGGTGACGAAGTTAAAGTTAAATACACTCGTTCATTTAGGGGGAAGTCCGTTTGGTATGTTGAAGTTCCGGATGGGTCAATTGGTGGAAATCTAATTTCGTATTGCCCATGGTGTGGTACTAAGCTCCCTAAAACACCATATCTAGTGCAAGGTTCCGAAGCTTGAGTGCTATCAAATTGCTAACAAGTGACTATGGTTGTTCGTCAAGTTATTAAGCCATACTTTCATCCCAGTAGGTGTTATTTTTCACCATCGTATTCAGTATCGTAATCTGCTTTCTCATGCAGGCAATCAGAGCGACCTTTTTAGGTTTGCCAGCGTCGACTAATCGCTTGTACATCGGCTTTAGTTTGGGATGATGCTGTATGGCCGACATGATGGAAACAAACAAAACCGTTCGTACACGATGCCTTCCACCCCGAATATATCTCTTTCCCTGGAAGCTGCCGCTATCACGGTTCATCGGGGCGATACCGACAAGTGCAGCGATTTCTTTACGGTTCAATTTTCCTAGCTCGGGAAGTTCACTCATCAACGTATAAGCCAATACATTTCCGACCCCTTTAGCACTCAACAATAAGTCGCGCCTTTGCTGCCACTCAGACACACTGTTAACCAGTTTATCTAGTTGCTTGTCGATACCTTGTAGCTCTTTCTTGATGGTGTTTAGAATGGTCCGTATAGGTTTGTGTACTGATTTCGGCATTCTCTGAAGCCGATTCTTTTGCATTGTACTCATCTCTAAACACTGACTTCTTACCGCCAGTAAGTCACTGATCTCCCTAAGCTTTTCTGGCTTTAGCACCGACAGCCTTGGCTTCATGGCCTCACCAAAATGTGCAATATCTATTGCATCTAGCTTGTCAGTTTTGGCGAGGCGCCCTGTGGATTTAGCGAAGCTTCTTATCTGTGAAGGGTTGCAAACAACAACAGGTAATCCTGCTTTATCAGCGGCGCAAACAAACTCTAATTCAAGTCTTCCTGTAGACTCTATTAATACTCTTTGAGGTTTAAGAGGTTGTAATTGTTTAATGGCATCCTTAATGCCATTTTTATCATTGGCAACACTAAAGAATTGGCCAGTAGGTCTCACATAAATATCGAGTTGTTTACTGCTGGTATCGATACCGACATTGATCTCTTGAGGTTCCATAAGATAAGCTATCTCCGCCTTGCTATTCGGGCTCGAGGCCCACATGACTATCCGAGTTATGCCTAGTGAGTGCTTATCGCGTTCATACTTGTTATCGGTCTTTTACGAACCGGCCAGGCAGCGAACTGTGATAAACAAGGCCTTCGGTGGCCGCCGAAGGTGGGTCTCAATTTACCCGTTAGCGAAAAGGATTTTCAACATCAGAATCGATCAAGAACAACCATACAAGGCCAGGCAGCATGGCTCCGGGCTACACGTTTTGCGCTGGTCGCTGCGCTCCCATTTTTGCGCTAAACGCGTACAAGGTAAGCTGCCCCTGCTGGCGGCGTTACGTAGCTCAAGGAAATCATGCTACCCACTACATATAAAGTAAAAGATATTGGAAATGGTGCTTTGTCAGTCATGGCAAAGCCTGTGTCTGGCGAATGGATCGAAGATGAATTCCAGGGGCTTGCCCGTCTAGGCATTGACAAAATTGTGAGCCTTCTAGAATTATTCGAGCAGCGCGAAGTTGGATTAGAATCAGAAGAAGAGCTTTGCCAAAAGAATTCGATAGAGTATGTTTCTTTTCCTATACCTGATCGAGGTCTTCCAATTACAAAAGATGCGATAGAACTAGCTGATCAACTTCTACAGGAGATTTCATCAGGTAAACATGTCGCAATTCATTGTCGAGCAGGTATCGGTCGCACTGGTATTATTGCCGGTGCGGTGCTGGTAAGATCGGGCCTAACTTCACAAGAAGCGCTATCACTCATATCTCAGGCCAGAGGTGTCCACGTACCGGATACAGAGGAACAAATAGAGTGGTTAGGATTGGTTTAAAGTGTCGCTACGTAACAAGTCGGTGATGTTCGTTCCAGCCACTGCGTGGCTTCCACCGGACCTCCGCTGCTTCGCAGCTCCGGCCGCATACCCAGGGCGTTAAATTTCCGGGAGGTTGCACTTGGAAGCGAGAAATTACATAGGTCTAGCCTTGATTTTTGCAGGTGTCGGACTCCAGCCAGTAGGCTGGATGTACTCAATGATTGCACATGTTGTGTCTTTTATTCTTATTGTTCTAGGCGTGTTTATTTTCTGTACTCAGAAATACCTCGACCATGTCGCGGAGAAAGAGAATCGGAGGTACGAAAAAGGTACCGGTTTGCCCGGGGATATAGAGGGGCACAGTGGCTGGGATAATGGCGGCAAGACAACAGCCTACGAAAATTCTAGCTTTGGCGGCGGAGATAGTGGCAGCGATTAAATTTAACAATCAAAGGTTGCAGACGGCATGGTGCGTCATCCGCTTTGCAAAGACCCGAAAAGCGGCCGCCACACCATCCCGCTGTAACTTTGGGCGTTATGCATAAGAGAAATTCACGGTGATGACAAAAATAAAGGATGTTAAAGAAGTTATAGCAACGAGGGAACTCATCTATATATCTAATACAGGCAAGCGTGAAGTGGCAAAAGTTGAAATAGGAAAGCCTTTCCAAGTCGAGGAGGGTGACTATGTCTGTCCTTATCTGGTTGGCTCAGAAAGTTATGAGCATATTTTTGGCACAGTTGGCATTGATTCCTTCCAGGCATTAGAGCTTTCAATGAAAACCATGGAGTCAGAACTTATTTATTGGGTGAGCAAAAAAGGTGGATCCTTTGAGTTCTTGGGTGAGCCGGGCACAGGCCTAGAGAAAAATACATAACAATACGCTGTTGTCGCCGCGTTGCGGCTGGGACCTCCGCTCCATCGCTTCGCTCCTACACTACGGCCCCAAAGCTTTGCGTTATGCATCACCATGAATAAAGATATCGAGATTAAAAAATTACCACCTGAGATAAAAGTGTGTGGTATGGCAATTAAACCTGTTCGCGGAGTAACCGAAGAGGGAAAAACTATATATGAAGAAGATATGCAGATTGAGCTAAAAAACATAGGAGGAAAAGCTCTATCCTTTGTTGACTGCAATCTTTCTTACTATGATGCTCAGGGCGAGTTTATAGGGTGTGATTCAGATGGAAGTCTTTCATTAGTTAAGCCAAATGAAAGTGTATTTGTTTCTATCCCTATGCTTAGCCCAAGTAATACATCTAAAAAACTCTTAGAAGTTAGTATTCAAACTGCAGAAGGTATTTTTAGTAAGTATATTTCATGGGTTTTTCTAGCAGGTGCATTAGTATTTTTGGTTTATCAAAATTATTCAGCTTAATATACATAACAAGGCGTTCAAATTCGTTCTGCACCGTTGGTGCTCCACCGGACACAAAAAGCCATGGCACATTTCAATTTGCCACAACTTTTTGTGCCGTTTAGCTTGGCGTTAAGTTTTTTGAGAGGTCGTTCCATTAAAACAAATAATCTTGAAATTCATAGAGCAGAGCCTGCAGTAATTGAGTTGAATGGCTTCCTCAATGCATTAAGATGTGTGATCGACTGTCCGAAAAGGATATTTAGTGCAACACTTGTCGAAAAGAATGCTGATTTAAACTCTATTGTCGAAGACACAATAAAAAGTATTGGTGAGTTTGGAAAACTCATAGAACAAAGACAATCTGATTACAACACTACTTATCAATTATTCATCGATCATATTTATAAGAAAATATCGGATACCAAAACTAGGGCTTTGGATAATTTAGATTGGAATCTAATTGAGTATTATGGTCTTATCTCAACATCAGACCAAGAAGATGGCCCTTGGAATAGATTTATTAGTCAAGAACATACGATTTTAAGATTTCTTGATGATGACGGTGATGAGTACACTTTATTCTTTGTAGAATTTAGTGATTTTGTAGTGGTAACCCAATTGGGGTTAGCATGGAACGAGAAATAAACATAACCAGGGCATGCACCCGACCTCCGGCAATTTGCACCTTTTTTGCGGTAGAGCTGCAAAAAAGCCTCCAATTACCTCCGGCTGGTGATGCAGGCGTTATGTTTTTAGGAGATTGATGCGGTGACATGGATGATATTGGCTGCACCGGCAGCTATGGCGCTCATCGTTCTTCTTATTATTCGATTGTTTAGCAAGGTTGGAGGATACATCCTTTGCTGTATGCTCTTCCTAGTCGGAGTCGCTCTATCTGTGTATGACTTCTATGCCGGTATTCTGAGTACGGAGCACTTGGCTGGTGACTGGGATTGGATTGGATTGGTATCAGGATCCTACTAGCAATGGGGCTAAGCGTGGTGGCTGGTTGCATTTTATTTTTGGTGTATTGCGCACTCCATGCGGCACTTTCACAGAAATATAACAAAACCCAGTGGTAAATCCAGCTTCGCTGTCTGGACAAATCAATGCGGCTGCGCCGCTATGGATGGCGTTAAATGAAGAAAGGAATTAAGAATACAGGAATACAATTACTGATCTTATTGGGCTTGTTTGTTGCTTCTATCGTTTGGTGGAGGCTTTGGTTTTACCAAGGCTTCGTTGGCCCCATTCCTTTCTTACATTGGTTTATCAGCGTGGATGGTGAGGCCTCGTATGACTTAACCTATTGTGAAATACTTATTCAACTTATACTGATTTGGCTATTATCTAATGTGTTTTACTATATAAAAAAACGTTATGGTAAGAGTATTTAACCACCTCAGGCACGCGACCCACTTTTCATTCCGCCTTTCGGCTACACAAATAGTGCTCGCATGCTAAAGGCGTTCTGTGTCAAAGGAGTTATCGTGAGTATACCTAAAAGGGGAAGTAGAAAAATTGTAGTAGAAGGAAATTCGTACCGTTGGATCGTACGAGACCGGCCGACTTACACACAAGCTTGTCAAGGTGGGAAAATGCTTGCTGCTATTGAATTAGATAGCCAAAAAGGTTCTACGTTATCGGTTGAATTCAAGTGGCTGCGTCCAGATGTTACAATAACTAGCTATCCAAACTCTGTGACGCCAAAGTTAATTGAGTCATGTATTAAGAGTGCAATAAACGAAGGCTGGAATCCAATTAATCCTGGTCCAGCTTATAATTATTATTGCGAACTAGATCAACACAGAGCAAATGTATCAAATTGATGCCTACACTATCGCTTCGGCACAGTTTATACAGACGTATTGTGTAAAGGGATTTCATGACACTTTTCATATTAGGCATTCTTTCGGTGACAGTATTTTCCCCATTAGTATTGCCTTGGGGTCAAAAACTACTGATTTATTGTACTGTCGTATGGTTTTTGTTGTGGCTTATCTTTTTCTTACAAACTGAGCGTGAAAGTAACCCAATTTATGATGTAGGTATAGTTGGCGATAGTGCTACTTTAGGTATTTCAATTTTGGCCTTTGCTATCGTAGTATTTGCACGTAGCTTTATTCATTTTGTCATGAATAAAGCTAATCATAATCAAGTATGATAAGCGTAGGTAGAATTGCAAATACCACATATTTGCTGGACCTCCGCCATTTGGTGAATGTTAACTATCTAAGGGCTTTCGATGCAAATTAAATCGGTACATCCAGTAGTAAAAGCCTTCCTGATTTATCTTTTAAGTGTTATAACAATTGCGATGCTCTTTGCCCTATTTGATGATTGGATAAAGGAAAAAACCAACTACTCGCTCATTTTGAAAGGATACATTGTTGGCCCCCTCGTTTGGCCGGTAGCTTATTTGGGGCTGATTTATGGTAAATCGAGAAGTTCAGACAGTAGTTAGTGATGACAACTCCAAATCTTACCAAGGTTACAAGCTGATAGAGAGGCAGCCACATAACAATCACAGGCACATCGACGGCTTTTCCATTTCGGCCTCGCCTTGATTTTAAAGCCCTGCATATTGCGGGGAGTATGAGGCATAAGAGTGTATACCTACGAACTTGAAAAGAACATTTGGTCTGAGAAAGACTTCTCCCTAATGGGGTGGCACGACTCCAAAATATGGGGTTTCCTGGCTGATACGGAGAATTTCGAGTTTATGATAGATCTCGATTACATTTTTCAATGGATTCATCCAAGGGAAGGGGAAACGTATTTTAAGTTCTGGGTTGCTCCAGTTACGATGGTATTTGAAAATGCTTGCAATATTTTACTTGACATTGAATCAAGGCAAGGTGAGCTAGAAATCGCCGATCTGCATATGGTGAATGAGAGAAAAACAAAGAATGGTCGCTTCGATGAGTACGATTTTCGTTTTGACTGCCAGGAAGGGGAATTTAAAATAAGCGCCACAGGTTTCAAAATGTACGTTCGTAAAGCACCAATTTTACAGAGTGGGAAAGCTTTGAATTACAAATTACGCGGAGGTATAGATTTTAGCCGAGAGTACAGTAGCTCATAATAAGTGACTATGGTCGCTCATCAAGTTTTTAAGCCATACTTTCATTCCAATAGGTGTTATTTTTTACCATCGTATTCAGGGTCGTAATCTGCTTTCTCATGCAGAAAATCAGAGCCACCTTTTTAGGTTTGCCAGAGTCCACTAATCGCTTATACATCGGCTTTGGCATGGGATCGTATTGTATGGCGAAGAGTTTGTAGTTGTTTAATGGTATCCTTAATACCATTTTTATCACTGGTAAAACTAAAGAATTAATCAGTAGGTCTCACATAAATATCCAGTTGTTTGCTACCGGTATCGATACTGACATTGATCTCTTGAGGTTCCATAAGATAAGCTATCTCCGCCTTGCTATCCAGGCTAGAGGCCCACATGACTATTCAAGTTATGCCTAGTGAGTGTCTGTCACGTTCCTACTTGTTTTATAAACCGGCGCAGCAACGAACTGTGACAAACAAGGCCTTCGGTGGCCGCAGAAGGTGGATCTCAATTTACCCGTTAGCGAAAAGGATTTTCAACATCAGAATCGATTAAGAACAACCATACAAGTCGCAGCAATCGCTCTCTTTGTGCGAAGCGTTACTTACGGAGAAACTCTTGAAAAAAACAACCTTTTTTTTATTCGCTCTATTTGCCACAAGTAATACCATCGCTCAGGAAGACAATTACTACTTAAGAATATCTTATGGCAGCGTTGACACAGATATTGAAGCCCAAGAAGTTATAGATAGTTATGATTATTCACTGTCAGATTCAGAAGGCTGGAGCTTTTCAGCCGGTTACCGGATCAATAGGTTTCTCGCTTTAGAAGGTGGATTTAGCGATTTAGGAAAATCTAGTGGAATGTACCACTACTCAAGTACAGATACTAACTTTAGCATTACAGAAAACCTCAGCTCAGAGATTAAGTTAAAGACACTAGGCTTATCTATTTCTACTGATACGAAAAAAGCATTATATACAGGGCTTCGATTTGGATATCAGCGCTGGGATGTTAAATATAAATTCAAAGGGGAGTATTTGGAGTACCTTGCGGCCCCAACTGTTATTGGTGCTCCAGGTAGCGGGGGACCTGTTGAATACTCAGAATCAAGCAAATGGCGCAACGATGGTTACGATTGGTACTATGGGATAGCAGCAGGTTGGAATTATCAGAATTGGGCCATAATCCTGGAACACACAATCTATAACGTCGATAATGAAACCCCATCTTTCTCTGCATTAGCGCTTAGCTATAATTTCTGAATAATCAGTTTACAGATTCGAAGGCGGCCTCATCGAGGGCCGCGCTATTTTTAAAATAGTATCAGATCCTTGATACATCTCGATCTAGAGCCAATACTCACGGATAGATCGAGTGGTATGATAACAGAGCAACCTAAATGTCCATCGTCATCGCTGTGAGTCCTCACTTAACGGCCAGTGGTTCAAGCAACCGAGATGGGTACGTGGCATCCTTGATTTAATATCGCTCTTGAAAAGTAGATGCTTAACAAATTAGTGCTGTTCGCCTAAACACTAGGGTTAGGACTTACCTACTAATAGTAGATACCCTATATAGTTGGGTTTTGGCCTATCATGAAATGCACTATAAGCTAAATAGAACTTAGGCATATACTGAAAGCACCTGCATATGGCCTATACCTTAGGCTTGTTGGCCAAGGACTACAGCACGGATTGCTATTCGAAACCCCGTAGAAAAACCGCGACGTTATCAATATAGGCTGACCCTGCAGCTTAATCAGTTGTCACGGATATATCCCTTTCAATAGCCCGCAGAAATAATGGTTTTTCACGCCAGCTTAATGCCGGCTATTTTACCTTTAACTCTACACCTTCAAATTTCTCTTACCACCGTCACCAATGTCCACATAGCGAATGGCGCAAACTGCTAGATTAAGTTATCTAGTGCTGGAACAGACTCCACAGGTAAACCTTTGTCATTGGGAAACCCAAAGTGCAAGGTCAAGAATCATCGCCAAATAATCAAAACAACAGCGACCAGCAATCGCTGGATTTGCAGAACACTGATATTGATGCAGTTTACACTGAACTAAACACATCACCCGTCGGCCTCACCAAAAATGAAGCTAGCGCCCGCCTGCAAAAATATGGTCACAATGCCATTCAGGAGAAGGAGCAAAGCGCACTCGCTAAGTTTTTGCGATTTTTCTGGGGCCCCATTCCCTGGATGATTGAAGCGGCCGCATTGCTCTCTGCATTAATTGGCCACTGGCCCGATTTCGCCATCATTATGGCCCTGCTGTTGTACAACGCGATTGCCGGGTTTTGGCAGGAACACAAAGCTGCCAATGCGCTGGCAGCACTGAAGGCCAGCATGGCCCCCAAAGCCAATGTATTAAGGGATGGGGAGTATCAATCTATCGATGCGGCGATGGTGGTCCCAGGCGATATAGTGCGAATCAAGCTAGGGCAAGTCGTGCCTGCTGATGTGCGCTTTACCGAAGGGAAATCCATCAGTATTGATCAGGCCGCCCTTACCGGAGAATCTCTACCCGTCAGTAAGAGCATCGGTGATATTGGCTATTCCAGCAGTATCGCCAAACGGGGGGAGATGACCGCTGTTGTCATTGGTACCGGGCACAATACATTCTTTGGGCGCACCGCCCAACTTGTTGCCGGCGCAGGGCAAAGTGCCTCACATTCGCAGAAAGCCGTCACCCATATCGGTGACTTCCTCATCGTGCTGTGTTTGGTGCTGGCCGTTATTCTGGTGGGCACAGAGTTATACCGCGATATCGTGGTCGCCGAAACATGGCACTGGTCAGATATCATCAATATTCTCCGCACTGTACTGGTGTTGCTGATCGCATCGATTCCCGTTGCCATGCCTTCGGTCATCACTGTGACCAATGCTCTCGGTGCCCTGGCGCTATCCCGTAAAAAAGCGATCGTCTCGCGGCTGGAGTCCATCGAAGAGTTGGCTGGTGTTGATATCCTCTGCTCAGACAAAACCGGCACCCTCACCAAGAACCAATTGTGTCTCGAAGAACCTACCTTATTCAGCGCGAAAAAGAACGACCAGTTAATTCTTGCCGCCGCTATCGCATCTGAAGCAGGCTCCAGTGATCCAATTGATCAAGCAATTTTTGCCGGCCTGAAAAATAAGGAAGAACTGAAGAAATATAAGGTTGAGGAATTCACTCCCTTTGATCCGGTGAGCAAACGCACTGAAGTCAAGGTTCAGAATCAGGATGGGCAAACCCTATATTTCAGCAAAGGGGCCCCCCAGGCTATTGTCGACTTATGTAGCTTGAGTGGTGCCGAGGCCGACAAAGCCACTGCTTGTGTGCAACAACAGGCCTCCAGGGGGCTACGCTCCCTGGGTGTTGCGCAGAAGGCAAACGGCTCACCGTGGCAATTCCTGGGTATTCTGTCTCTTGAAGACCCACCTCGGGATGACTCCAAAGACACTATTCAGCGCGCACGGGAACACGGGCTTCAAGTAAAAATGATTACGGGCGACGATGTGGCTATCGGCAAGGAAATCGCCACTCAAGTCGGTATTGGAACAAATATTTTCGCTGCCAGTAGTGTGTTTACAAAGTCCCAGGATATGGACCACCTGCCATCTACTATCGTCGATACCGTTGAGCGTGCAGATGGATTTGGGCGAGTGTTTCCCGAACATAAATATGCCATTGTGAAAGCATTGCAGGGCAGGGGTCACCAGGTTGCCATGACTGGTGATGGTGTGAACGATGCGCCGGCCCTTAAGCAAGCTGACTGTGGTATCGCCGTTAGCGGAGCTACCGACGCCGCACGCGCGGCTGCAGCCATTATCCTGACCTCTCCCGGACTATCTACCATCGTCGATGCCATCGATGAAGCCCGAAAAATATTTGAACGCATTATTAACTACGTACTTTTCCGGGTATCCATGACTCTAGATATTATGGTGGTGGTTGTCTTTGCTACCATAATGTTCGGCTTCTCGCCCCTAACCCCGGTTATGATCGTACTAGTGGCTCTTCTTGATGACATCCCCATTATGACCATTGCCTACGATAATACTCTGCTTCCCAAGGAACCTGTGCATTGGCAAATGCGAGACCTATTACTGGGCTCCAGCATTATCGGCCTTTTTTCTATTGCTCAAACAATGGGTATTCTCTTTATTGGAATGGAATGGCTCAATAACACCAACTGGCAGTCCTGGATCGCATTAAATAAAGAGCAAATTCAAACTATCGTATTTTTACAGATCGTAGCGGGTGGACATCTACTGTTATTCGTTGTGCGCTCTCGTACAGCTTTCTTTTCCAAACCACTACCCGCATTCCCTCTGTTTATCGCAATTGTTGGTACCCAAGCATTTACCGTACTGATGTGCGGATTCGGCTGGCTGGTACCGGCAATACCCTGGACCATAATCGGTCTGGTATGGCTATACATGATTATCTGGATGTTTTTCCTGGACCTGGTCAAGAAACTTCTTTATCGAAGATTAAGTGATATCTGAGCCATCTACAAAAGCCTAAAAAGGTAGGCAGTCGAACTATGAATTGTTTCGAAGATTTCAGGGTAAAGCCTGACAGCAAGATAAAGCTCTCCGATATAGATCCGGGCTTCAAACATTGTTACGAAAGTCGTGAAGAGGCACTCCCAGATACCCAGCGTATAGATGAGCAGATACGTTCATTCACTTACAAGCTTTACGCTGAGCGTAAAACATCTCTACTTATCTGCTTGCAGGGAATAGATGCCTCGGGGAAAGATGGCACCATCAAGCATGTATTAGGCGCAACAAATCCACAAATGTGTAGAGCGACTTCCTTTAAGGAACCTTCAAAAGAAGAGAGCGAGCATGATTTCTTATGGCGATATCACAAAGTAACCCCTGCCCGGGGGCATATATCAATCTTTAACCGCTCTCAGTATGAGGGCGTACTGATTGAGCGAGTGCATAGTCTGGTTCCGATGGACATTTGGAGCGAACGCTATGAACAAATTAACAACTTTGAAAAATTACTCTCTGAAAGCAACACAATAATACTGAAATTTTTCCTTTATATCAGCCAGGATGAGCAGTTGGATAGATTCAAGCAACGTATTGATGATCCCGCCAAACAGTGGAAAATCAGCGAAAGTGATTATACTGAGGCAAAATATTGGGATGAGTATATATGTGCTTTTGAAGATATGCTAAATCAATGCAGCACCGAATACGCGCCCTGGTTTGTTATCCCCGCAAACCACAAATGGTTCCGGGACTTGGCCGTAGCCTCGATTATTTCTGAAGCATTAAAAAAATTAAATCCACAGTTCCCTGCCCCCACTGTCAACCTGGAAGAGATAAAAACCAAGTATCATCAACTTAAGAATTCTTAACAAATTAAAAGCTAAAAAATTAAGGTTCTATTATTCCTTAAACCTTTAATAAACAAGTTATCTTTTAATCATAGATTTCTATCAGAGGAATTAAAGTGGATGCGCTGGGCAGCTCGCCGTCATTCTCAATAAATTATACAAAGTCACTCTGCCTCAATACGAAATCAGCTGCAGTATCATTTTCCTCTGGCCACTGACCCCAAATAAGTATTCAATTGTTATCAGTAGCAAATAACTGTATATCGTTCACCCAAATTCATAATCAGGGATAATGAAATTATCTTCTATCGCAGAATTTATCCACCCATAACTATTGAAGCTTTTCGTCCTAGTACTAAATATACTGCAGCATAGTTTTCTATAAAAAATTCACCCCAAGGCCTAGCCCATAAAAAAGACCTCTCGAATAGACATACATAGGGTATAACCGCTAGATACTCCAGCCGTCGATCTGATTATAGATAACCAAAAATAAAATTTTATAAAATCTATGCAGATATCACTGCTTGACGTAAGACTAAAATAAAAAACCAGGTAGTATAAACTACCTGGCAGAAAAGGATTTGACTTGGTATCAAACGATCAGACCAAATTAAAGCTATCCAATTTAAGCAAAGCCCCGAAAATTTTAACAGGCCTCTTCGGTATATGGAGATATGCACAGGCTGACCTGCTAGTCAGTAGACACACCTGTCTTAAAGCTAACAATACTAACTCGTCAGAGGACTTTAGATCCGATTTACATTGGTAGGTATAGAACTCTTGATAGGAGCTCATAAGATTTATATCTTAAAAGATAACTGCTTCACTGAAAGAAAACTGCCAACCATATAGTGGCCTCATCTGCAGCTGTCTCCACCACCCGGTGCCTTTGATTTGCCCTAATCAACAAGTTATCCCCCTTCCCCAGGTGGTGCCTCTCACCATTTTCCATTTCAATAACACCATAACCGGAAAGTACTAACACCCACTCATGCTCATCTTGATCATACCACCCTTTTTCCGGCGAGGACTGCCCGTAAGATATAATCCGCTCAACCCTGCAGCTTTTCCCCTCTAGCAAACTCTCAAAATGCTCCCTAGAGTGATCACCTGGTAGTTGAGTGAAAAAATTACCCATAAGTCTCCCCTAACATTAAATCGGCATGAACGAAAATTTACAAAAATACAACTATACTAGAACTAATGGGCTCCACGATCGGGATTAATATAGAAAAACATACGCCAACCGAAATCAAAATGAGCCCGAGACCAAAAAATAGAATATCTTTTACTAAACCTTCAATATTGGCTCTTTGACGCCCCCAAAACACAACACTCACATAAAATATAAAATAGATCATTCGAAATAGATATGAGCACCTATTAAACAGCAGCAGATACCAGATCACGATCCATAAAACACAAAGAACATATAATGACTATATATTTACATTCAGGGCTACATAAAACCGGCACCACAGCAATACAATGTTACGCCTATAAATATAGAAGGCTGTTAAGAAGTAAAGGTATTTTATACCCCATTATTCATCGAAATTTAATTAGCATAGATAAGGGTCACCATCTTTTTGCACACTCATTTTCCGATCACCCTGAAAGTCCACCTATCTCCAGAGGAAAGTTGCTAGCATATGATTGGAAGTCAAAATCGCAGAAAAACAACCTTGATCTATTAATTAGTGCAGAGCCTATTTGTCGACATACTTATAAAACAAAAGATTGCTCCTGGATTGAGTCTCGGCACCATTATTTAGAACAGCTCTCCAACACATTACCCCCAGAGCAAACTAAAATCATCTTAACCTTGCGCAGACAAGATAATTTTGCCCAGTCTCTCTACAAAGAACATATTATGAAAGGAGTATCTCCACTAGCGAAACTGTCATTCAAGGAGTTCCTATCAAAGATAGAAGGTAGAAATCTGAACTTTTATAAAAATATAGCAGCATTCAAAAAGTTCTTTCCCAATATACAAATACTCATTTACGAGCAGCTATGTAATGGCGACCTACCAGTTAATTTCTTTCGTGCTCTAGGGATTTCCGGCCTACCAAACTCTAACAAAATCATAAGAGAGAGCCTATCAAATGAAGAGGCCGCTTTAAAACAGATATTAAACCAGCAAATACACTCAAAATCTGAAAATGCAAAACTATTGAAATGGATAAAATCTAGCAATACACAAAATATAATCAAGCGAACACTACCAAGATCACCACACCTATGGAACTCTGATGAAGATAGAGCTAATTTTTTAGATCGATATTCACAGGAAAATAAAAAAATAAATGATGAGTTCCTCGAAGGAGGTGAAGAACTGTTTCCATCAAATCATACACTTCCCAAAAAAAAGCCTAACATTATCACGCTAAAGCCATATTTAATTAAAACACTTCAAGCCCTATCTAGTGATATTCAACAGTTACTGGGGGAATACCGCTTTAGAAACATAATCAATGCTATAGAGCACTGATTGCCAAATCTGGTTAGAAGTCCTTTAATAAGAATCGCCAGCAACAAAGTATGTTACTGGCGCCTAACTATTTAGAGGATCTAAAGCGATAAATCACTTACCACTGATATATCATTCCAAGTAAAACGCTCAGCACGATATACACTCGTATCATTGACTATCATCTCCCAAACCGTTTCTGCAGTCTGATCGCCGGCAACTTCAACAATATATGCATCTCTATTGTTGCCGGTACTAGCACTGGATGGGCCGCCCGCGCAAAGTAGAATATTCCCACCGGGAAGTTCATCTACATCCCCTAAAGAATTGGTGTACTTTGGTGCAACGTACTCCCAAGTTTGCACTGCCACCATTTCCTCTGTGTTTAAAGAGAATTTCACTGCGCGGCTATTATAGACCTCACCACTGTATTCGGACTCATTCCTATTATCGTAAATCAGAATGTCTCCGTCTGACGCAAGCATAGCTGCATGCTGAGAAGCCATCCAGGTGCCATCTTGCAATGAAAATAATTTCTCAAGAAATCCCTCGGAAGTATCCAAATCCCTACCCATAATCCAGTTTACTTCGCCACTATTATGATCAATATTGACCACCCAGCTTTGAGAGCGACTTGACAGTAAAATCGAATTATCGGCAGAAATATAGTGTAACGAGTTAGAGTGAGTCCAATCCAGCGCACCATTGCTCGCTTCTCGACTGGCTAACTCACCGGGGAAACGCTGAGTATCGAGATGATCGAATGCAGACCATTCCCATACAGTATTGCCCTGCCCATCCACTTCAAGAATCGCATCTCCTTTTATCAATTGACCATCAATTGTTTCATAGGCGTTTGTTAATACCAGTAGATTTCCATTTTCAAGAAGAATTGCATCGTGGTGATAGGCTGGCAGCTCAAATGATTGCAGCGTTTCACCAGCAAAGGAGATAATCCTTGCTTCCTGATCCAACAGCAACATTAAATTGCCATCCTGTAAATTGCGCACAACCGGAGCTCCGGTGAGAGGAATGTCTCCGTGGAGGTACCAAACAACCTCACCCTCTTCATCGAATCCCCAAAAGGTATTATCCCTGTCACCTGAAGGTGCAAAAATAGTTACACCTCCTTCGCTTTGCTCTGTAAATGTAGTTACCTCAACTGGGGGAGCGCCTTCAGGTAACGAACCAGTCTTGAAAGAAATAGTCGAACTCTGCACAACGTCTCCACTTTCCAGCATTGCCAGTGCAGTAAAACGGTAAGTGGTATCGGCCCTTAAACCTACTAGGGTCATATCATGCTCTGTGCCCCAGTCGGTATAATTTGTTCGCCGACGGTCGGTTACCGCCGAGTTGATCCTGATCGCCACTCGCGACTCACTGCTAGTCGATACTTGCGCATTCACCATTAAACTATTTAGTGGATGCATCGAAAGGATTAATTCTACTTCGTCATCCAAAGCAAGCAGAGCTTCATTCGCTTGCTCTACCTCAACACTCACGCCCGGATTGCTGTACAGCATTACAATACATACTAGAAAAAATATGGGTAACTTCGATCTTCCAGTCATAGCCAAATCCTATTTAATAAATATTAAAAGTAATCATCCCTACCCTGGTATTTCATTTTCAGGGGAGCTTCCAATAATCAGCTATCACATAACGCAAAAAGGGTGGATTCGTTTACTTGGTTTTCAAACCAGAAAGAAATATTTTGAGCGATCCCGAAAAGAAAATTTCTTTATTAAATTTTCTAATGCGCAAAGGCCTTCACAACAAATATGAGAAATGGGATAAATGTGGATAACGGTATAGTTGCGACACTTACTAAGATGAAATAAATAACAATAACTTTTTGAAAGCTATTTCTATTATTCTGGTGTGATTCAAGAACGCTGGAAATTGACTCGCAAGTTACGGTAGATAACTCATAAAACCTTAACAACTAAGACAAAATTCCTCAAAATCACTAACAACTAGAAGAGCATCCTCTAAGAGAACCTCAGTATATTCCTTTTTGTTGTCACCAGCCCTTAAGACCCACCTTACCATCCCTTGGACTTGTAGTGGTTCATACCGCCGCAGTACCAACCCGCAGCCGAGGCCGAGTATACGGTTATCTGCTTTGGGGAAATCACCAGCTATGGACTTGTCCCTGTAGAAGGGCAGAAGTACTTGCCCTAAGACAAACTGTAGCTGGATTCAAAATCCACGGTTGTTTACACGGCCCACTGGTAGTAGAGAGGTGTGTAATGCATAGCCGATCTTCGCTGCAAAATCATCAATCCATTTCCACGAAACAGAAGGGATCTCTACGCAAAAAATCATCATTCGCCGCTGCCGTAGTGATTGTGGGATCTGCAATTCTTGCCCCACTGACCTATGCCGTGGATTATTCCAATTCCCGCTATAACTCGAGATACAGCGCTCAACATGGACATGGAAACTACGGAGCACACTCCAGGTATAGCAGGGACTACCGAGCAAATTCACGGCATAGCAGGAATTACAGATCGCACTCAAGGCACAACCGGGACTACAGAGCACACCCCCGATACAACAGAAATTACAGGGCGCATTCCCGATACAACAGGAATTATCGGGCTCACTCCAGATACGGAACTCATTCCAGATACGCGGCGAATCCACGGCATAGCCGCCATATGTGGTTTAAATCCAATATTCAGGGAACACCGCGTATTGTGATCGACCTCAGTGATCAAATGGCATACTTCTATAAGGGCGGGCGTCTGGCCGGTATGTCCCCAGTATCTACTGGCAAACCCGGACACCGCACACCTACCGGTAACTTCCGTATTTCACAGAAGAAATACAGCCATCGATCAAATCTGTACGGTCACTACATCAGCCCACGGGGCTATGTAATGCGCAGCAATGTGGATGTGCGCCGCCACCGCAAACCTGCGGGTTCTCGATTCCGCGGGGCATCTATGGATTACATGATGCGTATCAATGGCCCCGTTACCATGCATGCCGGCCACGTCCCGGGATATCCCGCCTCTCATGGCTGTATTCGTATCCCCTGGCATATGGCTAAGATTTTTTATGCCCACGCCAAGGTTGGTACCAAGGTGTCCGTGGTGCCTTAAGTTGGAAGTAACAGGTAAATTTTTACCACGCATAAAAAAGGCGGACTATTTAGTCCGCCTTTTTTAATTAGGAAGCCTCGGCCTCTTTTCTCTTTGTTAAATCCATACGGGTAAAATAATCGTGAGCCGCTCGATTAACATGCCTCGCCAGTAATAAAGTAGACACCATTGTTGGAATCGCCATTACTGCATACATCCCGATGATGATGCTGTTTACGGCACTTAAAGAAGCCACCGCACCCAATATAATCAGCACCATGTAGAGTCCGGTATAAAGACCCTGCCAGCGGCCACCGAAAAGAAAAACATAGCATTTCATGCCGTAATACCAGCAGGTAACGATAGTGCTGAAAGCCAGCGGAAGGACCATTAGCAGTAGCAAAATTGGGCCGAACTGCCCAAACACCTGAGAAAATGCCTGTGCAGTCAGGGTAACGCCGGCAATATCCCCTTCCTGCTGCCAAGCGCCAGTCAGTAGTATCACCAGGGCAGTGCAAGTGCAGATAACCAGTGTATCTACAATGGGGCCCAGCATGGCAACCACGCCTTCTCGAACTGGCTCGCGGGTTTTCGCTGCACCATGGGCCAAAGACTCCGTGCCTATACCCGCCTCATTGGAAAATGCGCCCCGGCTTACCCCTACTGTGATTACCGAACCCAGAGTACCTCCAGCAATAGCTTGACCACTGAAAGCATCCGAGAAGATCAGCGCAAATGCTGCCGGTACCTGCTCCCAGAAGCTGGCAATCACCACAAGGGTCATGCCCAGATAAAACAGTACCATGCCCGGCACTACTCTTGCGGAGAATTTACCGATACGCTGGATACGACCGGCAATAACGTAGGCCGATGCAACAGCAATTAATAAGCCAATAACAAAATCAAAAGTGAGTGAACCTCCGGGTGCTACCCAACCCAAGGGCTCAGCAAAAGACTCTCGCAATAGCTGCGTGGTTTGATTGGACTGAAACACCGGCAACATACCGCAGAGTCCCGCCACGGCAAACAGTACCGCGAGCGGCATCCAGCGTCGGCCCAACCCCTCGCGAATAACATACATGGGGCCACCTTGCAGTTCCCCGGAGGCATCGCGACCGCGAAACATCACCGCCAGCGTCGCTGTATAAAACTTGGTAGCGACCCCCACCAGGGCGGTTACCCACATCCAGAAAATCGCCCCAGGCCCACCAATCGTAATTGCGATGGCAACCCCAGAAATATTGCCAAGTCCCAGGGTTCCCGAAAGCGCTGTGGATAGCGCTTGGCTGTGATTCACTTGTCCAGGGTCATTGGGGTCATCGTATCGGCCACTTAAAAGCCCAATACTGTGCCCAAGATGGCGGTAGGGACGGCCACGAGAATAGATTAATAGCGCGAGGCCTCCACCAACGAGTAGCACCAATAAGGGGGGACCCCAGACAAAACTGGCAAAAGCCTCTAATGCCTGATCAATAGCAGGGAATATCGACATAATTTAAATCATTTCCGGTGAGATTCGCCCAGTCTAGGTACGCTCACACCAGACTGTCAAAATGCCGCCATAAAACTCCGCAGCCTCATAAATGCGAAAACTTTAGGAAAACCTGGAATCCCGGCAATAAAAAAGCCCCAAATAGGGGCTTTTTTAACAATCTTTTACAACTTTTTATCAAGCTGTAGTAGTTGCCTTTAATGCGGGCTCGGGTTCTGAACTCTCCCTCACCAGCGCCACCGATATAGCGCCAAGCAACATACACACCCCCGCCAGAACAATGATGTAAATTGCCTGGTTTTCGAAAACTGTTTTCAATATCAAGCCAGCTACCAGGGCAGAAACAATTTGTGGTGCGGCGATAGTGAAATTAAAAATCCCCATATAAACACCGGTCTTATCCGCCGGCAGTGAGTCGGAGAGGATCGCATAGGGCATCGCCAGAATAGCGGCCCAGGCAATGCCCACACCCACCATCGGTAGCAATAATCCCAGGGCGCCACTGGGTACGGAAACTTCTGTAATCAACAGATTCACCTGTGTGGGATCGCCCCCCTGGAAGAACAGGAAGCTGATGTATCCCAAACCGCCCAGTGCCAGCGATAGGGAATAAGTGAGCTTACGCCCCAGCACCTGAGACAAACGGGCCAGGACAATAGAGAAGATCGCTGCAAACAGGGAGTAAGCAGCAAAAATAATTCCTACCCAGTCACCGGCAGCACCCTTAGCGGCAGCGATATGTGCGGGAATTTCTTTGACGCTTTCCAGATAGGCGGGATCAAACCACTTGGCTTCCACTCCCCAAACATGCTGAGTGATCGCAGGCGTGGTGTAAACCCACATAATAAACAGGGCAAACCAGGAGAAGAATTGCACCAGGGCCAGCTGGCGCATAGTGCGCGGCATTTTAATTAGCAGTTGGAAAAAACCGATCAAGCGCTTTGGCAGTGAGGCTTTTTGCTGTCTCTCCCGCTCAAGTTGCGCGGAGTCGAGACCTTTATAGGCATTGTACTGCTCTGGCGGATACTCCTTGGTACGCAGCACAGTCCACAACACACTACCCAGCAGCACTGTGGCGCCGATATAGAAAGCCCATATAACGGAGGGCGCCACCTCTCCCGCACGGGCAGTATTTTCCAGACCAATCACATTAGTCAGGATGAATGGCAACATGGAGCCGAAGATGGCGCCAATGTTAATCAGCAAAGACTGTATCGAGTAACCCAGGGTGCGCTGCTCTGATGGCACCATGTCGGATACCAGGGCGCGGAAAGGCTGCATGGTCACGTTAAAGGCCGCGTCCATCAGGGCCAACATAACGCCGCCGAAAATAATTGGGGCCACTATCGCCACCACAATCCCGGCATTGGGCATAAACGCCATCCCCAGGGCTGCGGCGATGGCACCAAAAAGGATAAAGGGGTTGCGGCGACCGAAGCGACTCCAGGTCCGGTCCGAAGCTGAACCCACGATCGGCTGTACGATCAGTCCCATGAGCGGCGCCACTATCCAGAATAGAGACAGGGAGTGAAGGTCCGCCCCCAGATCAGACAAGATTCTACTGGCATTGGCATTTTGCAGAGAAAAGCCAAATTGCACCCCGAGAAAACCGAGACTGACATTCCACACCTGCCAAAAGGGCAAGCGCGGTTGCTGGGCTTGCGGCGCAACGGCGCTGCTTGCTGATTGGGTCATAGAGGTCACCGCATCACTAGTTATGCTTATTCTGCCATTCTCACACGCACTCCCGGAGCATCCATCCTCCCCCATAGGGGAGGATGCGGGCCAGATCCTTCGCTTTAGGATAAACTCAGGCCCATGCGTATACACCGGGCCAACACGAAACTGTGAATCCTAATCAAGCAACTGAAGTCCCGCGCGATGATCCTAAAACTCCCACTCCTGCGCCTGGTGTGTCTCGCAGCTACACTCTGCCTGAGCGCTCAATCCCTGGCCGCTGAACAGCGCAACTACCGCGATCACACCATGAGCGAAGACTCACTAACTGTACAGACGAGTGAGGGCGAGGTCACCCTCACCCCGGTTGGTCCGTCAGCGCTATCGGTGCACTATCGCCGCGAAGGCCTGAAGCAGTTGCCCTCATTTGCGTTGGCCAGCGATTCTGCCGGCCGACACGAGGCTACGCTGAAGCAAAAAGGGGACAAGCTCGTTTACCGCACTGGCTCGCTTACTGCAGTCATCCACAAGTCTCCCTTCCGAATCGAGTACTTGCGCGGTAGCGAACAAATCCTGAGTGAAGAGAGTGGTTTCTTTGCCACCGAGACGATGCGCGGATTCCGTTTCGCACTGTCGCCAGAGGAAAAACTGCTGGGTGGCGGAGAGCGGGTTATGGGGATGGACCGCCGCGGTCAACGCCTGCCCCTATATAACCGTGCCCATTACGGATACACCACCGAATCCAACCAGATGTATTTTTCCCTGCCAGCAGTACTGTCCAGCAACAAATACATTCTGCTGTTCGACAACTCTGCCACCGGCACCCTGGATCTGGGCGCAAACGAAGAAGATATCCTGCAATTTGAAGCTGTAGCCGGGCGCACCGCTTACATCGTGGTAGCCGGTGAGACTTATCCACAGTTGCTGGAAAATTATGTATCCACCACCGGCAAACAGCCCCTGCCACCCCGTTGGGCCCTGGGTAACTTCGCCTCGCGCTTTGGCTATCACAGCGAAGCTGAAGTCCGCGCAACCGTGGATAAGTTTGCCGAAGAAGATTTCCCCCTGGACGCCCTGGTGTTGGACCTCTACTGGTTTGGCCCGGATATCAAAGGCCATATGGGCAACCTGGCTTGGGACAAGGAAGCCTTTCCCGAACCAGAAAAGATGATGGCCAACCTTAAAAAACGCGGCATCAATACCATCCTGGTGACCGAACCTTTTGTCCTCTCCACCTCCGAGCGCTGGCAGGAAGCCGTGGCGAATAATGCCCTGGCCAAAAACCTGGCCGGAGAGCCCAAGCGTTTTAATTTCTATTTCGGCAATACCGGCCTGATCGATGTCTTCTCTGAAGATGGCCGCGACTGGTTCTGGAATATTTACGACGGGTTATTGGAACAGGGCGTAGCCGGCTGGTGGGGCGACTTGGGTGAACCGGAAGTTCACCCCTCCGATACCGTTCACGCAATCGGTATGGCCGATGAAATCCACAACGCCTTCGGCCACGCCTGGGCGCAATTACTGCACGAACGCCAAACGGCAAAGCACCCTGAGCGTCGCCCCTTTATTATGATGCGCTCCGGTTTTGCCGGCTCCCAGCGCTACGGCATGATCCCCTGGACCGGCGACGTCGCTCGGGAATGGGGTGGCTTACAGCCCCAGGTGGAATTGGCTCTGAGTATGGGCTTGCTGGGCTTTGGCTACACCCATTCAGACCTGGGCGGCTTTGCCGGCGGTGAGAAATTTGACCGCGAACTCTACATCCGCTGGTTACAGTACGGCGTATTCCAACCGGTTTACCGCCCGCACGCCCAGGAGCATATTGCCTCTGAACCGGTTTTCCACGATCGCCGCACCCGCGATATCCTGCGCGAATATGTAAAACTGCGCTATCGCCTGCTGCCCTACAACTACACCCTCGCCTTCGAAAACAGCCAGACCGGCATGCCACTGATGCGCCCGCTGTTTTTCGAAAACGAAAGTGATCTGTCTCTCCTGGACTACAAGGATGCCTACCTGTGGGGACAGGACTTCCTCGTTGCCCCGGTCGTGGAAGAAGATGTGGATGAGGTCGCGGTAAAACTGCCCGGCGGCACCTGGTTCGATTACTGGACTGATGAACAATATTCTGGCGATCAGGCCCTGGTAGAGGTGAACCTGAAAACGATCCCTGTACTGGTGCGGGCCGGCGCCATTATTCCCACCATTGACGATATTCACAGCAGCCGCGATTACTCCAGTAAAAACCTGATCCTGGACTACTACGCGCACCCATCAGCAGCAAAGTCCGAGCGCTATGTTTATGAAGATGATGGCGCTACCGCGCAGGCTTTTGAAAAAGGCAAATACGAGAAGCTGCATTTCTCAGCGGAAAACAAACAGCAGGGTTTAACCTTCGCCTTTAAGCGTGAAGGAGACGGTTATACCGGTATGCCGGAATCCCGCAAGGTCAATTTAAAGATCCACAACTGGCAACAAGTGCCTGCGCAGCTCGATGTTACCGGCGAATCCCTGCCTATTTTCGACAGTGAAAAAGACTTTGCTCAGGCACCCCGTGGGGCCTGGTACAACAAGCGCAAGCAGCAACTGCTGGTTAAATTTGACTGGCACAAAGAACCGCTGGATTTAGTGCTCAAAAATCAATAATTCAGCAAACCGCTGTTCACTGACAAAAAAATTTAAAGTCATCAGGAAACAATGAAGAAGTTACATTCCCTGTTTATTGCCAAACTCCTTTCGGCTTCCCTACTGGGCGCTGCTCTATTCGGCACTGCCGGCTGCAGCCAGGAGAGCAGCCCGGAAGAAATACAGCCCGCTGAAAAAGTTGCGGAGAAAAAAGCCGTTATCTACCAAGTGCTACCGCGCTTATTTGGCAACACTAACAGTACCAACAAACCCTGGGGCACACTCGAAGAGAATGGTGTGGGCAAGTTCTCCGACTTTACCCCAAAAGCACTGAATGAAATCCACGCGCTGGGCGCCACCCATATCTGGTACACCGGCGCCCTGCACCACGCGCTCGTTGGCGACTATACGGAATACGGTATCAGTAACGATGATCCAGATGTGGTCAAAGGCCGCGCCGGCTCTCCCTATGCCATCAAGGATTACTACAGCGTAAACCCGGACCTGGCCAATAACCCAGCAGAGCGATTACAGGAATTCCGCGCACTGGTGGAACGCAGCCACGCGGCCGGCCTGAAAGTAATTATCGATATAGTGCCTAACCATGTAGCCCGCGCCTATCATTCTCTCGATAAGCCCCAAGGCGTGCAGGATTTTGGAGCTGGCGACAACACCCAGGTCACCTACGCCCGCAACAACAATTTCTACTATGTGGTGGGCGAAGACTTCCGCGTGCCCGTTGCAGAAGACAGTTATCAGCCACTCAATGGCGAAGCCAATGATCTTGTCGATGGGCAGTTTGTAGAGAGTCCAGCTAAATGGACCGGTAATGGCGCGCGCAGTGCACAACCTGCCATGCACGACTGGTATGAAACCGTCAAAATTAATTTTGGCGTTCGCCCCGATAACAGCAAGAACTTTTCTGAGCTACCCCAGGAGTATGCCGAGCGCGACTACCGGGCCCACGCCCAGTTTTGGGCAGACAAGAAAGTCCCGGATACCTGGAAAAAATTCCGCGATATCGCCCACTACTGGCTGGACTTTGGCGTGGACGGATTCCGCTATGATATGGCCGGTATGGTGCCGGTAGAATTCTGGAGCTACCTGAATTCCTCCATCAAAATGCGCAACCCCAACACACTGTTACTTGCCGAAATCTATACTCCAGAGCGCTATCGGGATTATCTGCATCTGGGCAAAATGGATTATCTCTACGATAAAGTCGGTACTTACGACGCTATTCGTGCGGTCATGGAGAACAAGGGCAGCGCAGATAAAATCGCAGAGGTACAGGCAAGCCTGGTAGATATTTCCTCTCATATGTTGCGCTTTATGGAGAACCACGACGAGCAGCGTATTGCCAGCCCACAATTTTCTGGCAACCCAGAGGCAGGCAAACCTGCAATACTGGTGTCTGCCACGCTCTCTCCAGCCCCTACCTTGGTTTACTTTGGCCAGGAGTTAGGAGAACCCGCCAACAAAGATACCGGCTTCGGCAAAGCCAGCCGCACCACCATTTTCGACTACTGGTCAGTACCCAGTGTGCGCCGCTGGAACAATGAGGGCGCTTTTGACACTGCACTGCTGACAAAAGAAGAAAAAGAGCTGCGCATCTTCTACCAGCGCCTGCTTAATTTCTCCAAACAGAGCCCGGCCTTACTTGGCGATTACCTGGACTTGCACAGCTACAACCGCAAGCAAAACTCTGGCTATGGGGAAAAACAATTCTCCTTTGCCCGCTGGAGTGAACATGAAAAATTGTTGGTAATCGCCAACTTCGATAACAGGGCAGTGGAGTTTGATTTTCAGTTGCCTACAGCACTTCTAGAGGCCTGGAAACTACAACCGGGCAGCTACCTGGCTGAAAGCCAGATATCCAATAAGGTGGCAAACCTTATCTTGGAAAAAGACCAAGCCTCCACAAAGATCCAGTTGGCCCCCTACGAAAGCCATATCTTTGCAATATCCGCTGCTCCCTAGAAATAGCCACTCAGCCCTGGAGGGGACTACTCCCCTCCAGGAACGCTTAAGCACAGCAATTTATACCCACCCTACCCCCCTTCTCACAACATAATCCCGACAATCCCTAACCATACTCATCAGGTAACTCGCTTGACATAAACACTACCCCATGTATATTGCCCACAATTATATTGTGGACAATCTAAATAAAAGCCGAAATTGATATGCAAGGGGAGATTATGAACCGACAACCTAGCCGCTATTTTTCACCACTAAATCTACTTTTAACAGCACTTTTAGTATCAGCTGCAATTTCTGCACTGGCTGAAACTAACAAGGCTGAACAGAGCGAAGCACCGATCCAGGTGACAGACGAGACTTTTAACTGCATCCGAGATATGACCAAGGTGCGGGGGTTTTATGTGGATAATTTACTGGGAGATCTGGATGGGACTCTAGAGGTCGCAAACTCCAGCACTGGAGGTGTTTATCCTCCTGGATCAGTGGTCCAGTTAGTCCCCGGGGAGGTGATGGTCAAACACCAAAAGGGCTTTAACCCCGCCACTAAAGATTGGGAGTTTTTTGAACTGGATGTTTCTGAGGAAGGCAGCAAAATCCGTAACCGAGGTTTTGTTGATGTAGTTAACCGTTTTGGAGGTAACTGCTTTGCCTGTCATGTCCAGGCCAAACCGCAGTGGGATTTAATTTGCGAGACCGGACACGGCTGTGAACCCATATCATTAACAAAAGAAATACTGGCCTTGCTGCAAAAAACCGATCCTCGTTGTGAATCGAACCCAAAGTTAAATCAAGAAGAGATTGCAAAATTGCAGGCGCTACAACAAGCTCTGCTGGCTAAAGAAAAAGAAAATAAATAACTAAAGAAGCCTGCAGACCAACTTCCTGGCCTGCAGGCTCTTATCAATTACAGTGCAATCACACTATAAATCATGGTTTGATCATTCACCTGCACCTTGTAGCTTCCGCTTACAGAAGTGTAGATATCAGATCCACCCTGCTCCAAGTCGCCATCGGAGTCGCTATCGCCATAGTTTTCACTCCAGTCAGCATTAACATCGAATTTGAAACGCTGCTGGGATTGACCATCAAAATTTACCTGGATTTCCCAGGTATTGTCGGCAACTAATTCCATAGCGTCAGCACCCCAACTATTTGGTGTGCCACGGAAATAAAGTGAGGAAAAGTTGGATGCGTAACTACCACAGTCTGCACAGGTCAGGCTGTAGCTCAGGGTTTCATCATTAACCTCAACAATATAGGTACCTGATACATCGGTGTAGATATCATCCCCACCCTGCTCCAGAGAGCCGTCCGCATTGTTATCCCCGTAGTTTTCAGCCCAGTCACTGCTGACATCAAACTTAAAGCGCTGGTTACTGCTGCCATCAAACACCACAGTGGCACGCCAGGTATTATCTGCAACGAGGGTCATCGCCTGAGTGCCCCAGCTATTGGGCGTACCGCGGAAATTTAATGCCGTAAAGTTTTGAGCATAACCAGCATTGGGATCAGTCACGGTAATGGTTGCCGTAGCACTATCGGTCAGGCCATCGTTGTCAGTAACAGTGACTGTCTCGGTATAAGTGCCCGCACTGGCGAAGCTCAAAGTTTTCGAGGAAGAACTACCACCACTGCTCCAGCTATAGGAAATCACACTACCGTCGCTATCAGTAGAGCTGCTGGCATCCAGGGTGACACTCTGATTGACCTCTACTGTGCTGGATACTGGAGTCACACTTGCAGTGGGTGCTTGCTGGGAAGAGACCTCGGTGATCGAATAGGCCAGAGTCTCATCATTTACTTCAATTAAGTAGTTACCGGTTACAGAGGTATAGATATCTTCTCCGGTTTGATCCAGCGTGCCATCAGCACCATCGTCACCGTAATTTTCGGCCCAGTCACCATAGATATCCAACTTAAAGCGTTGGTCTGCCTGGCCATCAAAATTGACCACCAATTGCCAGGTATTATCTGCTACCAATTCAAAAGCCGTTGCTTCCCAATTATTTGCTGTGCCACGGAAATAAAGGCTGGGGAAACCTGTACCAGAACATTCATCACCACAGGGACCAGATAGCTGCCCACCGTGAATGGCAGCAGCGGAATAAGCTGCAACATTGAAAGTGGCATAGCCATTGCTGCCTACGGAAATAACATCGCCACTGCACTCATCATCTCCCGCCAGGACATTGCAGTAGTCCCCAGCAGGAAGGCCTGTATACAGTGTCTGGCTGAAAGAATTACCCTCGTTATTGATAACGACATAGCCTTTATCACCGCGTCCAAAGGCAATCTGGTTATCTCCGTTATCCCACCAATTTTCCATACTGGTGCCGTCGGTGTAGTTACGGAAACCCACCATATTGGCAATATTGCCCCATCGGTGCTGACATACCCATTCGTTGTTTTCACAACTCTCCGGACCAGTATTGGGGGGACCAATATCGGTATCGGTAAAGTCATAACCTGACATTACCTTCGGATAGCCATAGGGGTGTGCCAACATAAAAACATTGGCCAGGTTATACTTGTAGCCATCGTGATAGGTCAGGTTACCGCCACCACCGTGGCCACGTTCACGATCGTGGTTGTCAATAAAGTGAACTGCATCGCTGGAAGATAAAAGTCCCCAACTCTCGCCAATACTGGCGAGGTTTTTAATTTGCCCGTTAAAATTACTCGCTACATCAGTGCCGTACTTAAATTCAGTCACACGGCCCAGGAATGTATAATTTGATGGCTGGATTTCAGAGGCTTCGCCAGCTGCGCCGATAACTTCAGAAAAGATCCAGGGATTACCAGCTTTACTCATGATGCTGTACATATCGCTGGGAGACATATGCTTAACCGCATCTACACGGAAACCATCAACGCCCATACCCTGTAATTTATTTAGGTAATCGGCCAGGGTCTGCTGAACATAACTGGAACCAGTATCCAAATCTGGAAGTCCACTCAAGCGGCAATTCCAGACATTATTCGCATCGCTATAGTTATCAATAGTGCAATCGGAGTGATAATCCCAAGAGGAAAACTCACCTGGATGATTCAACAATGTCCACTCGGTACCGCCCCAACCCGTGCCTCCACCATTCCAGGCCGCCGTATGGTTGATGACTACATCTGCGTAGACTTTTACACCTGCCGCATTACAGCGGCTGATCATGCTCTGTAACTCAGCCTCGGTACCGCTGCGGCTGGTCAGGTTAGTGTAGGAAACCGGCTGGTAGCGCGCCCACCAGGTGGAGTGGCTGATATGTTCATGGGGCGGGGAGATCTGCACCGCGTCAAAACCTTTCGGCCCCAGGAACTCCTCACATTCACTGGCGATATCATTCCAGCTCCATTCGAACAGGTGTACAAAGGCCGTGCCTGCGCTGGCATGGGTACTGGACATGGCTCCGAGTACGATACTCGCGCCTCCCAGAAGCCCTTTTAACGGAAATTGTTTTTTCATTTTAGCTTTCCTTTTTCTCTCATCTTTAGTCGTTATCTTTTTTGTGTAAGGAGAACCCCGGAGGCAGTTGCCTACCAATGATTAATGGTTCTTCATTTCTACATAAGTAGGGTCAACTTATAAGCACACCTTTTCCCAGGCACTTGCAAATACTTGGATTGCATTCGCCCCACAGTAGGATCTAGAAATATTCTCCTCAGGCGACACAACCAATAGGCATTCGCTCAAGAAAAGAATTTGTGGGAAGCACCGCAAGCGGCGAAGAAAAGTTCAGGCTTATCATCACAGGTGACCATTTATTATTTTTTGCAATTCAAGCCAGATATTTGGAAACCCCAACTACGCAGTATCTAAACTGCTGGATTTCAATACCCGGCCAATTGATCACTCATCCTGAGATATCCACAGACCACCAAAGGCATCAATAAACCGGTAGTGTGTGAACAGATACCGAACAGCAGCGGTAATATGCACCTCCTGTGCTACTGCAAACCCGAAATTACAACTATTCGGGCATTTGGAAGGCTAATAATCAGTGCTTGAGAGCACATCCTCCCTATAGGGGGCGTAGTAGATATTTGTGCTACAGGTCTAAATAGCGAAGATAATTTGGCTTTTAAGACCAAAATTTAAACAGACGGGAAAACAGAATCACTCACAACTCTAGCTTTAAATGCTTGAAGTAATGACGGTATGTGAGCACTTCTTAGCGATGACTCTAGTTAGATAGAAATTAATACCCCAGATATTTCTTAGTTATTCCATGAGCATAATCGCAGTGTTCATCAAACTCACTTACAGGCCAATCTCGAAACTCCAGTAGATCCTGACCTATTTCTGATATCTCATCAGATAGCTCAAGTTGAGCCAACCAGTTTGCAAGAATTGCACCCACACCCTAATTGGCACCAATCAGGATTCCGCTAATAGAGCCTGTAGAATCTAAATCGCCATCGTGATTAACAGCCATCAGCAACGCTTCTTTGAAGCTTGGAGCTTTAAGGGCACAGTAAACTGAAATAACAAGAGCCTCTTCAGCCACCCAACCTTCCCCCACCTGTTCAATCGCCCGACCTCAAGGTCTATCTCCACGAGCAAGCTCTTCAGCCAACTCTATAGCTATAGCGTCTCCATATGATTTGGATGTTTACACAGCTCCGTTATAGCTGTAGTAATGCCTTATTTACCGTAGTCTAGAGTAATATTGCATCAAGGATATCGAGAAAATCGACATAATCCTGCATTATGTGCGCTGGGCTTACAAGAAATTACTCGACTGTTCGACAAGTGTAAATGGAGGCAGTAATTGAAATTTAGCAAGCGGCAAGTAACTTTTCTTTCACTTGCCTTATTATCTGGATTTGTTGCATGGTACGCACTCGGTGCTGCATCTTCTTGTGCTCATTTTGATATTAAAGATTTTTGCAAAGGCGTATTTACTGTTGCACAAGATGAAATGGTGCTAAGCGAAAAGTTAAACTGCTTCCGGCTAGTCGAGTTATCTAGTTCGCTATGCGACTACACTTTCAAACTGGGTATAGGTGCGCTAGCCCTGGGTATATCGACGTTAATAATTAGCATTAGAGAATTAATCTACTCAAATGTCGTAGACAACTGGAATATCGAAAATTCATAATAAATTAATGAAAGTCACTCCGACAGGGCTGGAGCTTCACTTCGCAGTTTCTCTGTAACGCTTAAACCTTTTATAGCGCGTTATGAGCCAAGTAGAATGAATAAAGAAATTGCTAATTGATAAATAGCATATAACTAGCCAATGAACTACACCTCTGAGACATTTCAGGGCTTACATTTTGTTTAACTACGTTTTAGGTACCCAGTACGGCTACCTTAATGGTCAGGAACTGGATTTGTGTCAGTTCAATCAGTAGCTAAAAATATATAACAAACGACGGTACAAATACATGTTTTGCGTTTTGATCTCTCTACCAGTCGCTAGCAAGAGGGACGGGCGTTAAACATAGAACCTTTCTAAAAACACTTCAATTTGTCACTTAAACACCCAAATCACTTAGTTTATCTACCTACCTCCTACAGCAGATGTGGCAATCTGCCATACAAAACCTGCTATGCATCTAAGCTATTGCGGTAGACAATTTTGATTAGTTCCTCAGACTGCAGGCTCAAGTTTTGGCATAGTGTATCTGAAGGAAATTGCCTTACAACTTGGCACCATAGCTTCATTCAAGTGTGATCTCACCTTATCAGTAGAGAAAGTAATGTATTTTCCTTGTAAACTTACCGGGCAGTGAACATGTAGTTCATTCCATCTGCACTAACTATAAAACCGCTCAGCCGGTAACTGAAATAGACAGCTAGGGCTCGATCCCTACTATGAAGCTTCAGCTTTTATATTCAAATTAAGGGGAAAAGGATGAAATTTTTCAAAGGGATAAAGGTGTTTTGCCTTGCAGTGACACTTTCAGCTTTATACGGATGTGGTGTCGCACACGTAAAAACAGACGTTCAAGCGCAAAGTTTTGAAGACTATAAAAATATATTAATACAAGATGTAAGGGTGTACTCAAATGAAAGTGCAGCCAAAAACAATAGTGCCCTACAGGAAAAAATGAAAAGTTGGGAGCTCCATACCCGCAGTGAACTCGAGGAATTTGCCAGAGAGAGCGATTATCAACTCGTCAATTCCTTAGATGAAGCTGAAGGCAAGACTTTGCTCGTTAATCTTGATGTGAAGGTTCAATACGGAAATCGCGCATTGCGCTGGGCTGTTGGCTTTGGCGCAGGAAAGGGAGGCGTTGACTCTGTCCTGACTGTTAAGGACTCCGAAACCGGTGATGTTAAATACAAGGCTCACGCCGATAGTGATCTGTCCGTGGGCGGTGCAGGTGGAGATATTGGCGCTGTACTTAAGAAAAATATCAAAGCGCTCATTGACCAGTATCGGGAAGTCTAAACCTTACGAATTGAGCACTAGGGACGCGCGTATAGTGCGCGCTCCCTCTTCACCGAGTAAGTTTCTTTGGGAAAGACTAAAAGAACCGATCACGGCTTAACTCAAAGAGCCTGTAGCCGATAGTTACTTATGGTGTTGTAGTTAGCCCCCCACTCTCTAGGTAATTCCAATCCCAACATACTCCAACCAGCTCTCAATAACGCTACCAGGCAAGAATACATTTCGAATTCTGGTCACCCGCATTTTGGTTGTAGTAGGGCTTGCACGCGCTACCTATAAACTTGATCTACCTCAATACCCCCACCCCCAACTTCGCCATTATGCGCAACAAAATTATTCGATGAGATAGGCGCCAAATTCGACAAATGGGACAGTCAGGTACTCGGGCTGACCACCCCATCATGATAGATTAGACCTCTTGGTCAACTGCAGGTCGCACTGGCCAGTAACACGCTTAGTTGAGGAGAAAAAATGGAGCAGCAAAGCACCGTATTCGTTGTAGTGGACCCTAACGATGAGAAGCATGTAGCTCTGGAGCGAGCCCTGATCACTTCACGTGGACGCAATCCTCAGCCGCGACTGGCTGTATTCGTCGCAGTTGATGGTGAAGCAGTGGATACCCGTGCAGTTAACGACCACCTATTTCGCGATGAGTCGTGGTTCCGTGAACAAATTCGTGAACCCATCTCAGAAGCTGGTCTTTCCTGTGAGATCACTGTTTGCTGGTCCAGTGATTGGCAGGCGGCCATCGTGCAGGAATCAAAGCGTTGCAACGCAGAAATGATCTACCTACCAGTACACGCGAAGAGCAGCCGTCGCTTTACCTTCGCCGAATCCAAATGGCGAGTCCTGAAAACAGCGCGCTGCCCAGTAGTATTGATTCGCCCCGGCGCCAAGGACGAGCGCAAAGTTGTATTGGCTACCGTTAACTACCAGGCAAAAACCCTCGAGCAGCGCGAGCTCAATCGCCAGATCAGCGAACGCGCGACCTATATCGCAGGTCATTACGGAGCAGAGCTACACCTCGTAAACGCCTTCCTGGATTCCATGCTCTACCCAGATCGCGGTGCTTTGGCCAAGCTTGCCGATAAAACTGGTGTCCCCACCCATCGCATTCACGTAAAGCGCGGCTATACCAGCGATGTTGTTGAGGAAGTGGCTCGTGAGATCGATGCAGACCTGGTCGTGATGGGAACCATGAATCAGTACGGCGAGACCGGTTCATTCCTGCGTGGCAATACTGCCGAGCGTGTAATTGGCCAGTTAGACGTTGATGTGATGGTATGTAACCAGTTCACTACAACAACGATGGATAACGATTAAGTCATCCCATTTTCAAGGATGCTGAAAGCCCCAGCAGTGCTATCTGCAGGGGCTTTCTTTTTTGGATTTACTGCGATTTAGCCGATAGCAGTAGCAGAGTTCCCTCTGTATCGAAATTCACCCTGCCATCCTCAACTTTGGCTCGCTTGCCCGAATAGTAATCGGTCAGTTCGATACCATCGGCAAACACACCTTTAACTGATACGCTCTTCTCACCCGCGGACAGTTCCATCGCCACAACTACCGGCTGCTCACCAGATAAGGTGCGGGAGAATGTATAAGGCTTATCCTCCAGCTTCTGGTGTACACCAGCGCCAACTGCCGGGTGCGATCGACGAAACTGCCCAAGCTTCTGCCAATGAGCCAGCAATGCACGGGTTTCCGGCTTTTCCAAGTCATCCCAGTTCATATTGGTGCGCATAGAGGCGTCGCCAAATGCACGATCATCAATCATGGGGCGCGCCAGTTCATCACCGTAATATATCTGCACTGCACCGGGCGCCAACATCAGTTTACTTGCGGCACTCAGTGTGTGCTGACGCTCGCGGTCAAATGAGTGATGGTCATCGTGGGAGCCTAGATAATTTAGGACACCGAGCCCTTTTAGTTCACCACTGTTCAAGGAGGAGGAATAGCTGGAGAAAATATCCTCCGCTGGCTTGCCCGCAACCTGAGCAAAATCGAAGTTAATCAGACTGTCAAAACCGTACTGATAAAAGTCCACTTTCCGGTCGCTATAATCGTAAGAGCGACCAACACTGGGACCAAAGTTGTTAACGCCGAAATGGTAAACCTCACCCACCATAAAGAAATTGCGATCGTCCAATTTCTTCTTCGGGTTCTCAGCCTTCCACTCCGCCAGGGCTATATCCGCTTCGTTTTTCAGTATTGCCCAGGCTTGTGGCTCTACGTGTTTGACGGTGTCCACACGAAAACCATCGACACCGTATTCACGCACCCAGTCGGTTAACCACTTGATCAGGTAATATTTGGGGGCGCGGGGATAGCCAGTGCGCTCGAAAAAGGCATCCAGTTCACGCTGCTCTTGCTGCAGGCGGCCTTCTTTTTTCCACTTTGCCACCAGTTGCGGCGGCAACTCGACATCTTTCTCGCTCTCCGTGAGGATATCCGTCAGGTTCGTGTGAATTGCACACTCAATATTGCCGGCATAGTCGGACCAATCGCATTGCTGGCTATTGCGCAGCCAACTCGAGGGCCATCTGGAATCCTGTTCAGTGACTGGCCCGGTGTGATTGAGAATTACATCCAGCAATACGCGAATCCCCTGGCTGTGAGCTACCTCAATCAATTCCGCCAGTTCTGCTTCAGTGCCAAAGTTGGCATCTACGGCAGTCCAGTCCTTAGGCCAGTAGCCATGGAAAGCGTAGGTGCGTTTATCGGACTCATTGTAGCCATGGATGTTCTCAATCACCGGGGCCATCCAGATAGCATCGACTCCGAGATCATTAAAATACCCCGCTTCAATTTTCTCGATAACGCCGCGCAGATCCCCTCCCTCAAAGCCACGCAGGTATGCCGCATCGTCTTTGCGGCCGTAGGGGAAGTCATTGCTGCTATCGCCGTTATTAAAACGGTCCGGCAACATAAAATAGACTGTCGCATTGCGCCAAAAAGGATCTACCGGCTCTGCAGCCACGGCAGCTTGTACACCACCCAGCATCAGGCCAATCAATAAGCTGGTGAATTTTCCCATTGTTCTCTCTTTTATTCGCCGCTCAGAATTATTCAGAAGCTCCCCAGGTCACTCTAATAGGCCCAGTAAATCAAACATCCTCCCGCGCGGGGGCGTAGGTGCTGCGCAGGGTATAAGACCGGCAATAAGGTTGTGCAATTACCCCATAGTAAAACTATTTTGCGAGCGGCGCTTTTGCAGAGTAATGTAAAACCAGCAGATCGCGAGAAACCGCAGCGCTTTGTCGTGGTCCAAGCGTCACATTCTGTTAGCAGTCAAAGGAGGCAGGGAATGTCGGAACAACAATCTAGGCAAGGGTGGATCATCGGCATTATTGTGGTGGTCGTTGTCGCTGCAGCAGCCTATTGGCTCTGGACCGGCGAGGAAAAGAAAAAAGATATTCCCACCATTGGTGTTGTCGAAGAACCCCAAACTGCTCCCGAGCCAGAAGCCCTGGCACAACCTGAGAGCCAGGAACCAGCCCAACCGCCCGAGGAGCCGGTCATTGAAGAGGAGCCCGGCAGAGAGCCGCCTCCCCCCCTGAACGAGAGCGATAAGGCCGCATATGACGAATTAATGTCCTTGGCACCCGACGGCGCCCTGTCCCGCTGGCTGGTACCCGACGAAGTAATACGTAAATGGGTGGCCGCTGCCAACGCAGCATCCCGTGGTGAGCTGATTCACAAGCATCGCCCGCTGAAAACCATTCGCGGCCCCATCACCGTTACCGGGTCATCCGCTGAAGGCTACCAGCTGTCCCCGGAGAACTATCGCCGTTACGACCAACCAGTACGATTGTTCGCACTGGCTAACACTGATGCAATCATCACCTTGTATCAGTACTGGTACCCCCGTTTAGCCCAGGCCTACGGCGAGCTGGGGATTCGCAACAAGTCATTCCACCAGGTGGTGATTGGAGCAATCGACAATGTACTGGCAGCGCCAGATGTTGAAGGCCCAATTCAATTGATACGCCCGTCGGTGTATTACAAATTTGCCGACCCAAAACTGGAAAAACTCCCTGGAATACAAAAGCTGATGATCCGCATGGGCCCCGACAATGCAGCCCGGATTAAGGAAAAGCTGAAAGAGATAAAGGCTAAGCTCGAAGAAATGCCCGTTCAGGAGCAAACCCAATAAGCAGATCTCAGGTCACTCAGCTTACAAGCTGGGTGGCCTCCCACCTTCAAGATTCGGTTGTTTTTCAACCATTTTGTCGCCTGGACACAACAAACCCTGCCTTCATCAATTTGAACCGCCGAAAAACTTATTCAAAACGCCAGCGGTCATACCCATCCGATACTCAGCCCATAGCCATTGGGGTATATTACCGGCTGTTCACTAAACGATCCCAACACCAAGCGGTAACGGAGCGCCGCGGCCAAACGGCAACAGGCACTGCCCTATAGGGAAGATCCAGGGTTCAACAGGAGCGAATCAATCGTAGGGTGCCCTGCGTGCCCCTCCTGCTTACTCCCCACCCAAGATCTATTCTGTCTCCGCCGGTATAGGCTGTAGATAACAATCGAGGCTCATTTTGAAATATCGTTCCTTCGGCCAAATTCTGGCTGTGACTCTCTTATTTGCTGTGTCGCTGGCCCAGGCTACCCCTGAAATTAACATAGCCCCAACACCCACTTGGGTGGATGCCGTCGACCTCTCGAGTAGTGTCACTGCACCCGAAGGCAGTGTTAGGTATCACCTGAGCAACTCCCAGATATCCCATACGAACGAACAACACCAATACTATTTTCAGTTGGTGATGGAGCCCCTCAATCAGCAGGGGGTTAAACAGGTATCGGAACTGAACATTAGTTTTTACCCCGCATTCCAGCAGCTGGTCGTTCACGAAATTACCGTCACCCGCAATGATCAAGTGATTGATCGCCTGGAAAAACAGGACTTCAAGTTATTCCAGTCTGAGCAGGAGCTGTCCAGCAAACTCTACTCTGAAATGTGGAATGCGCTTTACATTCTTAAGGATATCCGACCCGGTGACAAAATCTCCTACGCTTATACACTCGAGGGAAGCAATCCTATTTTTGAACGCGGGGATTTTGGTACTTTCTACTTGTCATGGCCGGATGCCATCGACAGGCGCTATGTAAAAATTACCAGTGACAACAAGCTCAATTACCGTTTTAACAATGAAAAAGTACCGGTGAACGTTACCCGCAATAACGACACTTACCAGTACACACTGGACCTGAAGCAGGTGTCTCCGATACTTCAGGAAGGGGAATACCCTCACTGGCATGACCCATTCAACTACATCCAATATTCAGGCTATAACAGTTGGGCTGAAGTAAACGACTGGGCAATGACACTCTACGATATTGACCTCTCCCTGCCACAGGAACTCACCCGGCAATTGGATCAATGGCGTGCAGAGGAAGGCCTTGAGGGAGCTGTCAGCAAGGCTATTGCCTACGTTCAGGAGGATATTCGCTACTTTGGGATCGAGTTTGGAATCAACTCACACCAACCGCGAACGCCGAGAGAGACTTTGGATAAGCGCTATGGCGACTGTAAAGACAAGGCCATATTAATAACCGCCATGTTGTCTCACCTGGGGGTTAACTCTTACCCCGCTTTAGTGTCTTCAGGACGCGGTCGTGACCTTGCCAATGATATCCCCTCTCCCAGTTCATTTGATCATGTAATCAGCGTCATTGAGCTCAATGGACAAGATTATTGGGTTGACGGCACCGCTTCCGGACAGGGCTCCAATATCAAGAGCAAAGGCTTCTTTGATTATGAATTGGCACTCCCCATTCGAAAGGGAACCCGAGCATTAAAACAAGTAACCACGATTTATCCCGCCAACGGCACTCTGCAACTGGATGTCACCGAAAATTTTGAAATCAATGCCGGTGCCAATACCGCAGGGCTAACTGTTGAGTCCACCTACAGCGCTCTCAAAGCGGAGCAGATGCGTCAATTTTTCCAGTCAGCAGACTCTGAATACATAAAGAGTAATTACGCAAACTTTATGGCAACTTACTACCCCGGTATTGAAATCACATCCAATATCAAGCACCAGGACAATCGGGGTGAAAATGTACTTCAGGTATCGGAGCTATATGAGATCAGTGATTTTGCCGAGTTGAACTCTGCTCGGAAGATTTTCTCACTGTATGGCTCCAGTATCGCCTCTTATATTACCAGCCCCCAGAAGCGTATTCGCCAGAGCCCATTAGCGCTGGCACATCCTGTGGATATCAACCACAAAGCAGTAGCCAAAATTACTGGAGAGGTTTTATGGAGAGAGGAATCCCAGGATCTACAGATAGACAATCCCTGGTTCACCTTCTCCAGAACCTCCGATCATATTGGCAATAACATCTCGGTGAACTACGCCTTTAAATCCAAAGCGGACCATGTCCGCAATACGGATATTGCCGAGTATATGGAGCAACTCGATAAACTGGATGAAGCACTTCAATATCAGTTCTGGGCCAAGGGCGATAATTCGAATACTCAGGAAACCAGCAAGGCAATGAAAAACCTGGTTAAGTCACTGATCAGGAAGTAAATAATGAAAAAATTCCTTTTTGCCCCCGTTATTTACTTACTGGCCTCTTGTGCGGCCCACACTTCCATCGAACCCGGCGATAGTGAAATAAGGCGGCTAACCGAACAAGTTGCTAGCGCTCCAGATACAGTTGCTTATGAGGATTTCTGGGTTGCCTATCTTGAGTCTCAGCAACCCCTGAATAATATCGCGGCCAGAGAGCGCTACCAGGCGGAGCTATCCGCGATTGAATCTGGGGATAAGTCTTGTGAAGCCGTGGACTGGAAGGCCGTAACAAACAACAACATCCTGTCACTAACGCCCCATCTCAGCGCTGCAGAATGCTATGAGTCTGTGGGACAGTTAGAAGCAGCCAACTACCATAAAAACCTGTTTGAATTTATTGCTACTGGTATCCTCTCCGGACGCAGTGGTGAGTATAGCTACAGTGCCTTTGAGGTCGGGAGCTGGGCAGATGCAGAAGACCTGCTCACCATATCCGGCTATGAAATTATTGATAGCTATTTTGAATTTGCAAATAGTCGCAATGCTATATACCGCGTTTATAACGTAAAGGAAGTAGGCGGCTATCAGGTATCGAAAATCTACTTCGATAATGCCCGCTTTCTACATCGACTGCTCGCGATCCGGTATCCATTTGCCGGCACATCAGATCAGCTCTATACAGATGTGATCCAGGTACTAGCCTCTACAGATTATGCCGCTCGACATGCCGAAGGCATTGTGTTTCATGCGGAGGGGCAGTATCCACAGGCTGAACAAGCTTATCTGGACGCTATTGTTATGGGGTCCATTTCCGCCAATATCAGTTTAGGGCGGCTGTGTCTCAGTGGCAAAACTGAAAAATTCGCAGTTAACGAGTGCGCACAATTATTTGTTGCTGCTGCGGACTTGGGGCTCGAAGAGGCGAAGGTTTACCTAGCCTATATAGCCTTTATGGGCCTGGGAATTGATCCGGACAAAGAATTAGCAACTTCACTACTCTCCAGTGCCGAACAACACTTGAAGAAAGGCCAGGTGGAGTATGAACTCTACTCCCTTTTTGCGTCAGAGGAATTTAACTCAGCTAATGAATCCGGTGCTGTACAATTCTTGCAAGCCAGCGCTAATAAAGGTTACCCCGTAGCCCACTTTACCCAGGCTATTGGTTACCTTGAGCAGAATAATTACTATCAATTTGAACAGCTTATTCAAAAAGCTTCCGGTAATGGCTTTTCACCAGCCCAGTTTTTTTATGCCAGCTACCTGCTGGAGGAGAAAAAAGAAGCCAGTGAGGGCATGGCACTTCTCAATGAGGCCGCAATTGCAGGCAATCCCGCCGCACTCTTTGAGAGAGGGCGTATCACACAACTAGGCGCCCATGGCCAGCCGGCTAATATCAATCAATCTATCAGGGACTATCAAGCTGCGGCATATCGTAATCATCTTCCCGCACAATTAAAAATGGGGATACTGCACTCCAAGAATATTATTGCAGACGCCAACGCCGAGATTGCCTATGCCTGGTATTTATTGTGTGGACGGGCCGGCCACCTGGAGTGTATTACCAATATGGGTTACTCCGCCGAAAATGGTTATGGAGTGGAACAAAATCCGACCCATGCAGCACAACTTTATAGGCTCGCAGCTGCAGAAGGCTCAGCCAACTCCAGTGCCAGGTTGGCCGGACTCTACGAGGCAGGTAACGGAGTAGAAAGGGACCTGGAACAGGCAATCTATTATTACACTCAAGCAGCAGAGAGGGGATTAGCAAGCGCTATGAATAAGCTGGGGCTCATATATTTGGACTCCGGTAGTGATTCTTTCAATAACTATCCCGAGGCTCTTCATTGGTTCGAGCAGGCAGCGAATCAAAATTCAAAGTATGGATACTTTAACCAAGCCCGTATGTATGAACAGGGGCTTGGTGTAGAAGTTAATCTAGATCGAGCAATGTCACTCTACGAGGAAGCCTCAAAGAGAGGGCATGGCATAGCTTCACTGAAAATTGCTGAGGCCTATAGTCAAGACGAAAATCCAGGCAAAAACCTTGATCAGGTACGTTACTATTTGAATTTGGCTACCGAACAAAGTGACGACCAACAGTTGAAACAATTCCTGAAAAACTGCACTGACACAGAAGAGTGCAATGTCTCACACTTAAAACAGTTTCTGAGTGGACTCCCTGCAGAATAAGATTATTTTTGCGGTCGACTATTCACAGCGAATAGTTGACCGCGTTCAACTTTATTTTGCCAACAGCCTCCCAAACCACTCTTTTTCCTACCTTAAAATCCCCAACTATTTTCCGACCTATTTTCTTTATTTTTATTGACAAAAATTTCTAGGTGCGACCGATAGCACCATTTTTTGCTCAAGCAAAAGATCAGCCTCAAAAGCAAGCCAGCCATCACAGAATATGACTGACAGCTCTTTATACTCCGCGCCAATTACATTTGGTTTAACGGATCTATCGAGGCGATATGACCTATTCACTGAAGTTACTCACGGCTATCAGTTTATCTGTATTTCTTGCTGCTTGCAGTGGGGGCGGAAGCTCCAATGACAACGAACCTGACGGCACTCCTGTAAGCAGCGATAGCGATTCAGGAGCAAACTCCAAGGGCGATGGCTCCCCTAGCATAAGCGGTGGCAACGTCAATGAAGATGACAAGATCACAATCTCATGGCAGCTGGATTTACACTCTGAACAGTGAGCTATCCGACCTCATTGCAGACGCAGAAATAGCTATCGACAAATTCAGTATTGGCATTGGCTCCAGTGACTCAGAAGCGACCATATCCATTTCCATCATTGAATACTATGATACCTATACTTTTAACCCCGCTGGCCACTCTAATTGTTGAAGGGAAGGAAATTGCTTCAAGTACATTCCATTGAGAGGGTTTCGATGGGAACACACCGGAGTTCATTGAGAAAACTATTCACAGCTCATACGGTGATTTAGAATTATCTCGCAGTGAGGACTGGGAATACAGCCTGAATGACTCCGTAGATAATTTTAATAATGGTGAGACCACAGAAGATACTATTTCATTTCAACTTAGCGATGGCACTACTCAATCTAATATCTTCTATGTTGTCACTTTAGAGCCAGATGAAAGCAGTATCGTATTCATTTTCATAAACTTCTCTGATGCTGCACCTACGTATACTATTGACATCTCTGATATTGCAGATATGACCCTCGATGAGGGTTCTCTCGATAATTCCTATCTATAGAATTCATTGGGACATCTAAAATTCCTGGGTCATTTCATCAGTGACAGCTCCCTGGAACATTACTGCTATGGAGAAGGTAGCAATGAAGATAGCTCCATTGACTGTATCAGTTACAACATTCCGGATAGCCTGGACGGTGGCACTTTAAGTGCTGACCAGCCCGCTCCATTGGACTCAGCCATGCCGGCAATGATGACAACAATGATAGCGATACCTTCGATAGTGGCGAAAGCGAGTATGGAACAGATGGGAGCTTTATGGGGAATGCCTGGACTTCGCGCTTATTTGGCAGTGGTCACCGAGAGTACATGGGCTGGTATGATTTATTCCCCGAATATACCCAAACGGTAACCCAGACCGCCGGCAGCACAGAAGAGGTGGAGATTGAGGCTATTGAGCTGACTGCGGGAGAGCTCTCAGGAAATCTGCCCCAGCAGCTGAAAGTTGAGAGTGCGGGTAGTCGGAATGGAGAAGACTACTACTACGTGAACTACCATGTTAGCCATGACATACTGAACCCATCGTCTCATATGGAAAATTCAGTATCCGTTCATTATCTCGATAATAGACTCTTTAACCATGTAGCAGAACTCAAGGAGCCAGGAGATAGCTTTACCGACTCAAATATTGGCTTAACCATTGAGTTTCAATCTGTGGCCTCAGACAAACAGTCGGCCACTATCTTAGTCAGTTACAGTGATTAGACTGTAAATCCGTTACCGTAGGATAAATACTATGAAAAAGTTCATTCTAATAGCGTTTGCATTGAGCTTCTCCCTGTTTGTACAAGCAGAGGAGATTGTAACTGGCACCTTGGAAGAAATTATCTCTGAAGATTTTGAAACGGGAAAATCCGAGCGTAAGTTTTCCCTGAAAGATGAGCAGACTGGCCGCTACTTTTTCCTGGATGCCGATGAGGCCAAGCTCAAAGGTATGAAATCTGGAGATCGGGTTAAAATTCGTGGTGAGCGTGGAGAAAAGCACATACTACGTATAAAAGAATCAGAGAAAATAGAAGTAAAGGATAGCGAATAGTCATTTATTAATTAAAAACGATTCACCTCCCTATCTGATTGAAGTGGAATAGTGCTCAGAGATAACCCGAGCACTATTCCAGATTTTCTTCTACCTCACCCTTAATTGATTTAACTGATCCATGTGCGGCATAAAGTTCAGAGCACAGCGGCGGTTAAAATCCTTGATTTCTTCCAGTTTATATTTGTGTGCAAACTCATTACCTGGACGTAACTGTTCCTGTCCCGGGTAAATACCCTTGCCAGTCAACAGGCAATTCCAGGATACATTCGGGAAATAGACATCCAGTTTTTGATCCAGTAGTTCATCAGTAATATTCTTGCCTGCCATCCAGGACATCAAGATTGAACGCAGGGAGGGAGATATCTTTTCATTAGTGCCATTGGCAATCCAATAATCCGTATCTGTTCTCGAACTAATACGGTAGTGACAGACGATATAGTCCCGCACCGCATCAAAACGAGCGCTGATACGATTATTAAAGTCATCCCTATATGTATCAGTATGATCACCATTGTTATAGGCTTCTATAAAGCGCACAACAGTCTCCTGAACCATATCAAGCGCCGTTGCCTCCAAAGGCTCAATAAAGCCTTGGGAGAGCCCCACCGCAAGGCAGTTCTTGGCCCAATGTTGGGCAACCCGTCCCACCTTGAACTTTAATCTACGCGCCTCGACATCACTGTCCAGCAAACCCAAGTGAGCGCGAAATTCCGTTTCTGCCTTGTCATCGTCGACAAAACGAGAGCTGTAAACATAGCCGTTGCCATTGCGATTAGTCAGGGGGATTTTCCAGGCCCAGCCATATTTCATCGCAGTAGAAATAGTGTGCGGTGCATACTCCCTTTCCTGGTCCGTAGCAAATACAACCGCAGAATCGTTAAACAGACTCTCAGCGCTACTAATAAAAGGAACCTTCAGGGATTGTTGTATAAGACTTCCACGAAAGCCGGAACTATCCACATACAGGTCCGCTTTGAGAACCTCACCATCAGTAGTTTTCAGGTAATCAATATTCCCTTGTGCATCGAGCATGGCGCCAGCCACTGTCGCCACCTTATAGCGAACGCCTTTCTGTTCTGCAACACGACGCAGGAACTGGCCCAATAAACCAGAATCAAAATGGTAGCCATAGGCAATTTCAAAAGGGAAATTTTCCGGCGCGACTGGAGATAATTTTTGCCGGATCATCTCTGTGGCCAGAAAGAAGTGATCCGGATGTCCCTCCAAATCAACGCCTTTCCTGCGCAGATAACTATTATGAAAAAATGCCGGGATAGTAAATTGATCAGGCTGGCCGACAAAGGGATGAACATACTCGGTAAAGCCCGGTTTAACCGACCAACCCCTAAAGGTAATTCCCACTTTGTAAGTAGCGTTACAAGCTGGCATCCACTCAGATTCGCTAACTCCTATAGTTTCCATAAAACCTTTTAGCGGCGGAGTTGATCCCTCCCCCACACCGATAATTCCAATATCCGGTGATTCCACCAGGGTGATTTCAAACCCTTTATTCTGCCAATGGGTCGCCATCAGATTAGCGGTTATCCAGCCAGCGGTGCCCCCGCCAAGAATAATTATTTTTTTGCGTTGATTGCTCATGGCGACTCTCAAAAACTCGGTACCGCACTTATTGTCGGGCCCTTTAATATTAAAAAAAAAACCGCCCGGCAAGCGTAGCTCAGCGGGCGGTTTCTTATCACACCTTCAGTTTTACACCGAAAGAATCAGCGATACTTAGTAGCTATAATTCAAGCCGAGGTAGAACTGACGCCCAAACTCAGTGTATTCACCGAGGACGCCATCTACTCCATATGATTTCACATCAGCCTCATCAGTAAGATTGTTCGCTGAGAAAACCACATCGATACCATTATCGAATGCATAGGATATCTGAGCATCAACAGTAGTGTACGCCTCAGCTAAGGCCGGAGTAGAGCCTCCCGGTATCGGCATAATCAGGATAAATTCATCCCGATAGCGAACATTGACGTGGGAGCTGAAATTACCGATGTCCCAAAATACTGTAGTACTCCAGACATTTTCAGAGAGGCCCGGCAACGGCAGGTTTTCACCATAGAGGTTACCGCCACTCACTTCGGTTTCACTCTCAGTATATGAATAGCTGGCGGTCATACCCAAGCCAGCCCAAATACCCGGCAGCTGATCAAAGGTTTTGGTACCCGCAAGCTCAATGCCTCGAATATAACCACCCTTGTCGTTGTTCACGTAAGTTTCGAAAGCGCCGGCTTCCAGACCAACGGGAATTTCAATGCCCAGGGAATCAAACAGCGCCGTTCGATCTGCCTGGCTATCCAGGTAGATATACTGCTTTTCTACCAGGCTTTCGATATCTTTCCAGAAAATGGCTGCAGTTACCGCACCGCCATCTTCAAAATAGTGCTCATAAGCCAGGTCAAACTGGTTTGCACGGAAAGGATCGAGGTAGGGAGAACCTTTGGTCCATACATTGTATTCAGTATCGTTCGTTTCGTTATTAACGCTGTTCCAGGAACCAGCGCCGCCTTTCAGCTGCCCAACCGGTGGACGACCCATCACTTTAGCTGCAGCAAAGCGAATGTAGTCCTGCTCGGTCAGCTCAAAGTTCAAGTTAAGGGAAGGCAGGGTGTCTGTGTATTCGGGGCCGTACTCAACATAGTCGAAGCTATCTGAAGTTACACCCACGTCATCAGTAATTTCGATACCATTGCCAGCACCCACATTTTGGATACCACTGGACTTCACATCGGTTTCAACAACCCGTACACCGAAATTACCAGTTACTGGAATGCTCCCCAGCTGAGTATCGATATTGGCCATCAAGTAGTAGGCAAAAACTTCCTCTTTCATCGTCCCGGACTCAACGAAAGTCCAGTCCTGGCTAAATACCTTTTTACCTTCGTAGTTACCGGCTCCAAAAATACTGGAAGCCAGGGCATCCATATCGTTGACTACGAACTGTGGTATCCCGCTGGTGGATTCAACACTGACATAGCCGTCCAGTAGTTGCGGCTCACAATCGATGTCGGACAGGTTATCCGCACAGTAGCCATTGAATTGGCCATCGCGGCTACCGTAAAGGAAGGCTCCACGCTCAGAGTCAAAAGTGCGCTCAGAGACACGGAATCCTGCCTCAATAGAGGCAATGGCTCGCCACTCCAAATCGAACTTGTAATCGAACTTGAAGGCTTCAACCTTATCAGTGTACTCGTGGGGGTATTCTTCGTAGCGCGACAAACGCATGGTATCCAGATCGGTGAAATCTACACCGGAGAAAACGCCTGAGGGAATACCGTCGCCATTAAGGGAATAGGCAAAGCTCTGCCCAGCAGCTTCCTCCCACGTATCTAAGTTACCATCGTCATCGTAGGTCAGGTCGTAAGCGTGCATGGACACAATCTGGTCCTTGCGCGTCTTGGTGCCCTTACTGTAGGAGTAGTCAACGGCCAGGGTGTGGCGATCACCTAAATTCCACTCCAGGTTCAGACCAATACTATCGCTGTCAGCCTGGGTGGATTGATCCTCAGAGCGGGATTCAAACCAGGGGCTGGAATCATCAGTTGTCTTAGGGTCGGTAATAATTACCGTACCATCGGTAACCACACCGCCATTCACTTCGGTATCGGAAAGGGTGTAAAAGTTTGTATTGGCCAGGCCACCAACCGTAATACCGTGGCGAGTATCAACACGCTCAAAGTCAGACTTAAAATAATCTAACTGGGCCTTGAAGCTATCGGTAGGCTCGAAAACGACGCTGGCCAGGTAACCATTACGAGTATCGGTACCATCACCGGATTGCCACTGGAACGCTCGCGGTAAAGCATCTTCACTGCCATCACCATCGAAATCGTTCCCCGGCTCATAACCGATTTGGCCGTCTGCACCCGTGCGGGACTTTACAAAGCTGTTCGGCTGCTCAAGGTGAGAATAACCCAGGGCTACGCCCACCTTGTCATCCATAAATTTACCCATGTACGACAGCGTGACGCGCTCACCGAATTCGTCGGCACCGACGTCGTCTGCTGCGTCGTTATACGACATACGCACATTGGCATTAAAGTTGTGTTCTTTGTCGGCGTCGAGAGGATTGGCTGTTTTCAGCTCTACAGAGCCCGCTACACCACCTTCAATATGAGAGGCTTTCGGAGTCTTGTAAACCGCCGCCTGATTAATCAGCTCAGCAGGGTACTGGTCAAAAGACATCCAGCGAGTACTTTCGGTATAACCACTGGTAGAGGCCTGCTCACGACCATTCAGGGTGGTCTGCAGGAAGTCGCCGTTCATACCGCGGATATTTAGCTGTGAGGACTGACCGTTGGATCGCACGGTGGTTACGCCGGGCAGACGACCCAGGGCATCGGCGATTGATTGGTCGGGAAGAGATGACAGAGCGCCCGCATCTACCACATCGGCCACAACATCGGCGGCGCGCTTGGCTTCAACGGAGTCCAAAACGCTGGTGCGAATACCGGTAACTGTTACTTCTTCCAGTGTTTCCTGCTCCTGCGCATAGGCCCCAACCGAGGTGGACACGGAGGCCGCGATGGCAGCAGATAGCAAAGTGGGTCTGAGCGCCCCTTTACCTTTATTGGATAGACTCATCATCTTCTCCCTGGACTTATCGTTATGTTGAGACCCTGCATCCTAGGGCGGCCCCTAATCCATAACATCCTCCCCCGAGGGGGGAGGAGACGGGAAAAAGTGTGAGATCAATCACAGGTGTATTTAATACACGTTTGTCAGGCCATAACCCAACAAAAGTACCGGGCAATTACCCCTCAAGCTGTACTGCAGCGCCAATCAAGGCCTGATAACCCGCATTCAACGCGTATACCGGAACGGCCTCCATCCATTGAGCGACACGCCCTTTCGTCAGGAAACGCTGCTCAAACTCGCTCTCAGGTAGCAATTCAGCGATCCTGGGCAGTATACCACCACCCAAAAATACCCCGCCACGCGCGCCCATATACAAAGCCGCATCCCCGGCCGCACTGCCGAGGAAATTGAGGAAATCTATCAGAGCTTCACGGCACAGCGGATCTGAACCTTCAAGGCCACGGGCGCTGATATCGGGGGGCGTCAGGTCCTCAGCAATCTCTCCGTTCAGCTCGCAAACTGCGCGATAGAGATTAACCAGCCCATTGCCCGATAAAACCCATTCATTGAAAACGGGTAACTGGGTTTTCATCAGGATTTGCAGCAACTGCAATTCACGCTCAGTGGAGACTGTCAGGTTGGCATGCCCACCCTCTCCCGCCAGCACATGGTATCGGCCATCGGCTTCAGCCAGTCCGGCAACACCGAGGCCGGTTCCGGGACCGAGCACCGCCATAGGGGCACCTGCCTGCCGGGGAGTATCGCGCAGTACCTGGTAATCTGATTCGGCCAGACGGGGCAGAGACTGAGCCAAGGCGGCAAAATCATTAATCAGCTCTAGGTGGGGAAAGCTAAACTCTTGCGCCAGCTCCCCGGCGTCAATAGTCCAGCCCAGATTGGTCATATAAACCTTTCCACCTGTTGGAGTCATCTCCAGCGGACCGGCTGCTGCAATACACGCCTTTTCCGGGCACGGCTGGTTTAACCCATCGAGCCAGTGCTGTAGTGCTGCATCAAATCCCTCGAAGCGTTGGCAATCAACGACTTTGAGTTCTTCCAGCTGGTAACCCTCTGCTACAGGCTTGGCGATGGCAAATCGGGCGTTGGTCCCACCGATATCCGCTACGATACTCGTCATAGTTATCCTTCTAACTTCCCCCTAAAAAAGGCGATATAACTTAAGGCGTCAGACAAAATATTGCCAGCCCCAAAGCTTACTACAGAGGACAACTCACCCTATAAAGAAACCGCATGACCCCAGCTTGATACAGATAGACCTGCCGAAATGCATTGCTCGAAACTACCTAAATGCTTTCAGTCACCTTTTTACCTGTCCGCTGGCGGGATACCTTTTACTTGCTGAACGAATACTTGGATCTCTTCCTGGCTGTAAGGCGTATTCACCCGCTTTTTTGAAGCAGGCTGATATTCGATGCCCACCCCACTGCGCCGTGCACTTTGCGGGCGAATCGGTCGTGAACAAAAGTTACCCCCGCAGTTTGGGCACACATTTTTTAGCAGCACCTCAACACAGGAGCGGCAGAAGGTACACTCGTAAGTACAAATCATCGCCTCTTCTGAACTCGGTGGTAGGTCTCTATCACAGCTCTCGCAATTTGGCCTTAATTCCAACATGAATTACCTATCCTAACTTAAAACCTTTATCCAAACCGATAATTTCCATCAGTCCCTGAGCTTTATACCGTAGAATTTAATTACAACACTTCGGGCAGTTTACTGAATTCGCTATATTCAGGTACAGATTCGGATTTCAGCCAAAATGCCATAGCTGCCATAGGCTTCATTGAGCCTTTAACCAGCAATCTATAGCGCCACAGCCACCATGCGGAGCACTGCCCACAAGAGCGATAAATAATGGCTCAAAACCAGTTTAAGCTGCTCGGTACGCGGCGTTTCCTGCCGCTGTTTGTAACCCAGATTGTTGCAGTTTTCAGTCGTAATATGTACAAAAATGGGTTAATAGTCATACTGGCATTTCGTATGGCTGAAGAGGAAGCTAACACGCTGATCAATATTGCCATTAGCCTAATGATTCTTCCCTACTTCCTCTTTTCCTCCTTGGCAGGACAAATCTCCGATAAGTTCGATAAAAGTAAGCTCATCAGAATCTACAAATTGACCGAAATAGGCATAGGTATCGTGGGAATTATTGCGATGTTTACCCAGCATTATGCCCTGAGCCTGGTGGTCTTTTTTTGCTATGGCACATCCTCAACACTTTTCAGTGCGGCAAAGTTTTCCCTGATACCCCAGCAATTAAATAGAAGTGAGCTACTTGCTGGCAATGCATTGATCCAAATGGGATCCTTTATTGGTACCCTGACCGGAACAATTGTCGGCACTATATTGGTCGGATTTACCCATCCCGGCCAACACGGATTGACATTTATCGCGGTCATTTTGATATTCATGGCCCTCATTGGTTTTCTGGCAAGCTGCGCAATTCCCAAAGCCCCGCCTTCATCCCCTAAACTGCACATCAATTGGAACCCGGTGGCACACGTCATACGTGTCATGTACTTGGCATGGCAAACACCTCCAGTGTTTTACTCCATTTTCGCTATTTCCTGGTTCTGGCTGACAATCACCGCATTCCTTGCGCAGATTCCCAACTTTACCCGCGATACTCTTGGTGGAAACGAAGATGTTATCACGTTCTTACTGAGCAGCCTCACTGTAGGCACTGCCTTGGGGTCGTTGCTGTGCAACTGGCTATCCCGAGGTCGTATCGAATCGGGTTTAGTGCCATTGGGTGCTATTGGCATCACTTGCGCTGGATTAGCGCTGGGTCTCCAATCCGATAGTTTTCAAACACTTCCCAACGCAAACCCGACTCAATTTTTTAACCATCATGGTTCCTATTGGATCCTTCTCAATATGGCGCTACTTGGTATTTTTGGCGGTATTTTTACTGTTCCTTTGTACGCAATGATCCAAGACCGATCAAGTGTAAAGATCCGCTCGCAGATTATCGCAATCAGCAATATGGTCAATGCGTTATTTATGGTGACAGCTACTCTCGTGAGTATCACTTTCCTGGATATCCTAAAGATCTCTATTCCCAAATATTTCATCATTATCGCTTTACTAAATCTGATTGTGGTCACCCTGATTTTTGCCAAGCTGCCAGAGTTCATCATGCGCGGGCTGCTATTGCTACCTGCGCGAATCCTCTATCGAGTCAACCAGAAAGGACTAGATCAAATCCCCAGGGAAGGACCCGCCCTGATTATTAGTAATCACATCAGCTTTCTAGATCCAATAATATTAGCGGATACCGTCGAGCGTTATGTGCGCTTTATCGCACATCCTAAAATCTATAAATCCCGCTTACTGCGCTGTATCTTGCATATGAGCGATGCCATTCCCATAGGCTTGGATCTCGATGATCCAAATAGCCGTGAACGCACTTACAAAACCATAGTGGAGAGCCTGGAAAATGGGGAATTACTCTGTATTTTTCCTGAGGGAAAAATCAGCGAAGATGGCGAGTTGCAGCCATTTCTGAAAGACCTTGAGGAAATTTTAAAGCGCAAGTCTGTTCCGGTTATTCCCATTGCCTTACATGGAGCCGGTTCCCAAGCCGAGAATTCAGTGCAGCAGTTTAAAAAGAAAAGAAAACGACGCTTATTTCCCGAAGTTCTTGTTATCGCAGGGCAACCGGTAGAGAGTATTAATACAGATTCGGAAAGCCTACAAAAACAAATGCGAGATCTTAAGGAAAATTAATAGGAAGGAACGATAGAAAGGAGAATGCGTACAGAGGCTTAGTTGTAGTAGTTCAGACTTGATCTGACAGTTACCGGTTTCTCAGGAGATGCTCTGTCAGGTCAAATTCAGTTTACGAGCTTTTCCTTCCAGATGCTTTTTCCATCTTCAAGAGTTGCTAACGGTGTTCGACCGCAACACTTCTTACCCTGATGAGTTCTCTCATTATTGTAATATGTGAGCCACTCGTCCAGATCCGTTTGTAACTCTTCTATTGATCCATAGATCTTGCGGCGTAATGAGGGTTGGTAGAACTCTTGTAAAATGGTCTTATGGAAGCGCTCACAGATTCCATTAGTTTGTGGATGTCTGGCTTTTGTCTTAGTGTGTTCTATTTCGTTCACACTTAGATATAACTGGTAGTCGTGCTGTTCCAATTTGCCACAATACTCCGTACCGCGATCAGTTAGGATACGCAGCACTGGTAGATCATGTAAGGCATAAAACGGTAGTACACGGTCATTCAGGAGGTCCGCCGCAGTGATTGGCGTTTTGGTGGTGTACAGCTTGCAATGAGCCACCTTTGCATAGGTATCGACATAGGTTTGTTGGTAAACACGTCCGACGCCCTTAAAGGTTCCTACATAGAAGGTATCCTGAGAGCCCAGATAACCTGGGTGTTGAGTATCAATTTCACCGCAGGCTTCATCATCATGCCGTTTTCTCTCCAAAGCCTGAACCTGTGACTCTGTGAGGATCAGTCCCTCCTCAGCGACCTTGGCCTCAAGTGCCTTTAATCGCAATTTGAAGTTAGCCAGGTCATGCCGTAACCAGATACTCCGAACGCCACTAGGGGACACAAATACACCGCGTTTACGCAGTTCATTGGAAACTCGAACCTGCCCATGGGCAGGCTCTTGGAGGGCATAAGTTAACACGGCCTCTTCAATGACTGTGTCAACACGGTTCTTGTGGTTGGGCACACGCCGGTTCTTCTCAAGAAGGGCGTCCACACCGCCACTTGAAACGGCTTCCTTATAGCGATAGAAAGTGTCTCTCGACACACCCAGCATCTTGCAAGCTTTGGAGATATTGCCGAGTTCTTCTGCCAGATTTAGCAATCCGGTCTTGTGTTTGATGATGCGATCATTAGTATGGATCATGGGGTTTATCCTTGGTTTTGCTTTTAGGTTTAGGCACCTTCATCAAAACCGGTAAACCCCTCTTTTTCAAGAGGATGTGTCAGATTTGGTCTGAACTAATACAGCTTAGTTATTCTTAGCTCAGAAAATCAATAATTCCTTTATAGTACCTGAAGCCAAGTTGTATATTTAACTGACTCATACTCACAGTAGGAAGCTACGCGCGCTCCTTCTATAGCATTCTCATGAGAGAAAGTGCTTTCTAGAGTTCGCCAATTTTCTATGTCTCGATCACTCTCATCACGGTGAAGCCACTTATAAAACTCCTGGGGTGAATCGCTCAAATATCTACATAGGTACCTGACACCAATTCCCTACGGATTAAGGGCTGCCCACGCGAATCTTTCAGAAATACTTCCCACTTTTTAGGGAAGCTTCCTCCTTCTATAATTTCTTAACCTATTTTCTTAAACATTTTATCTCATTATCATCATTTTGAGATTGAGATTGAGATTGAGATTGAGATTGAGATTTCGCTGCCTTTGTCATACTTATTCTACGGCTGGGCCTCTCGACCAATTTGCCTTCTCTACTTTCAGTTGATTAATGAGAACTACCACTCTAACTTTGAAATCTCTTGTGTATTCAATATACATGTTCTTCACTCTGTATTTTCACCATTTTTTTCCTACCCTATCCAAAAGGTTGGCGTCTACTCAATAGAGATAGATTTCCCACGCCCACGCCATAGCGTTGTGAATGTGGGCTACTAACCCGTTGCTGGGCGCGTACCTGTATCGCGGCTTTTGAATAAAACCTGCAAGAATGGCAATCCCTGCGACATTGGGCCCTGTTCATAGATCCATAGGACTGTGGTGGCCTGTTCGCTGCAGAGGCGGCAGACAAAGTGGAGCCCTGTGTGTGCGCACTACCGTAGAGAGTTGCAGCCAAGCCTCTATCATTGATGTGATCAGTAGCAATGAGAAGCCACACCCAAAGGTAAACCTGCGTAGAAATGGCTAATGACGGCAGTTACTTACCCGCGATAACGAAGCGGAACACAGCCAAGTGTGATAATCCCGTACTAGCCTAAATTACTTTATCGCCGTTAATTCTGAGTTTTATGACGTCAAAATTCACACCGACAAGCACCTATATACAACAAGAGTTATAAAAAGATTAGTGAGTCAACTTTTTAAGTAATAAACAGGATGACCAACCTTCATGAAAAAGATTGTGATCATCGGTGGCGGAGCCAGCGGCCTTCATTTAGCAACTCGACTTGGACGCCATTTTAATTCCAGTCGGATGTTTGGGCTTAAGCGTAAGGCCCCATCTGTTCAGATCACTTTAGTCGATAAGAATCGCACCCATATCTGGAAGCCCCTAATCTATCAGGTGGCCACTGGCACATTAGATACCAGCATGGATGCTCTTAACTACCATATTCACGCCAGCTCTAATGGCTATGAATTCCAGCTCGGCTCACTGCAATCCCTCGACAGGAAGCGCCAGATTTTGACCCTAGGGGCGGTGCTGAATGACAAAGGCTGCGAGCTAATACCTCCGCGCGAGCTAGAGTACGACTATCTAGTGATCTGTGTTGGCAGCATAAGCGATGACTCCAATACACAAGGGGTGCGCGAGCACTGCATTCCTCTCGACAGCATTGAGCAGGCACACAAATTTCACAAGCAACTGCTCGATTACTTTTTATGTCTAGAAACACACCCCGATAGGACATTACAAATTGCTATTATCGGCGGTGGCTGTACCGGGGTCGAGCTTTCTGCCGAGCTGGTGGTGGCTATTAGACAGATTGGTCAATATGGGCGTATCCATACCGGTGCCATTGACATTACCTTAATCGAAGCCGAGCCTCATCTACTACCGAGATTACCGGTAAAATTGGGCAAAAGCGCCGAGTGCGAACTATGTAAAATGGGGGTTCGTGTACTTACTAACTCCCATATTACCAGTGTCAGTGCCAACAGCCTCACTACCGATGACGGCAGAGAAATACCAGCAGCAATTCGAGCCTGGGTCACCAGGGTTAAGGCACCGGAGTTCCTCACTCAGCTGGATGGTCTCTTCACCAACCAACTCAACCAGGTAGAGGTGAAAACCACCCTGCAAAGCAAAAATGACCCCAATGTCTTTGCTATAGGGGATTGTGCCAGCTGTATCGACGGTAACAAGCAGCGTGTACCATCACGTGCACTAGCTGCGCAACAGATGGCCAAGCTCTGTTCCAGCAACCTGATCGCCCTGATAGAAAATAAATCCCTGGGGCACTTCTATTACCGGGATCGTGGTTCGCTTGTTTCTCTTAGTACAAACACTGCTGTAGGAAACTTAAGGGGTCCTTTTGTAAGAAGAAACCTTACTCTTGAGGGCCGTATTGCCAGTTTGGCCTACCACTCCCTTTACCAAATGCACTTGGCGGCGATCCACGGCTGGCCCAAGGCCATACTGCTCTATTTACTTAGCAAGGCCAACCGTGCAATGAATCCCCGTCTTAAATTGCACTGATAAGGACAAACAAAAAACTAACACGATAAAAAAAATGGCTACACACCGAGGCCGCCTTGTTTAAGGTTAATCCCCACCGGGGGGTCACTGAAGTAGTGCCAATGCATAGGATACTGACGCGCCAGCAGAGCAAAAGGTCTTCAGAGATCGGGGAGTGGGCTCATTAGTAATATCGACAGGAAGACAACCTCCCCATGAAAGAAATTATCTCCATACACAACTGCTTTACCTCACGTCGCAGGTTGCTGGTATTGGTTCCTACAGCCTCTGCAGTCCTAAAAAATGAATATCCTTGCTCAGAGACTAGAGCTCAGACACCTTTCTTGAATTCCAGCTTGAATTTCTTTCGTGTACTTTTTGTTTTCATACTTAACCTCGCTTGACAGTTTTACTATCTTAGCGAGGTACCCGGAAGGATCGAACCTTATTTTCCTCAGGGCCTACCCAAGGACCGACCTGCTTTACCGCCTAAAACTGCGCAAAATTTTTAGGATATGGCAAGCTATTCGAAATAGTTTAGACAGAAAACTATATTCAAGATAAACCAACTCTAAAATATTGTTTATGGCGAGCCATGTGATACCCCCACAAAATACAAAATCTTGTGGTCAGCGATATAACCATAACCATCTTTAAATATTGAAAGTGCATGCTTAGCAAGCTCACAATTGGCACTCCAAACAGCATCTTCCAAAACATACGTCTTGAAGCGAAATGAAGCACTTTGCGCAGTAGCCAGGACACATATGTGTGTTTCCACGCCAACAATAAAAACCGTATCAACCCCTAAACTTAGCAATTCCTCTTCCAGGGAGGTACCAACAAAGCCGTTATAAACATGCTTATCAACTACAACTACACCCTCTTCTGCCATCTGCCAAATAGGCTCTATTATTTCCGCACCCCAAGTACCTAACTTACACGGGTAGTGACACCTACCTCTATTTTCCTCGCCACGAAGAAAAGAATTACGATATTTATGATCTGGCTTAATAACTGTCTTCAACAGAAGAACAGGAATCTCTCTCTCTTTGGCAACCCTCATAGATAAAATAATATTATTAACTACCTTTTTCAGATCATCACCTTTGCGGATGATCCGCGGACTCCAATCTCTACTTGGTGACGGAGTTTCAAGCTCAATATTGCTGGAACCCTGTCGCCTACGGTCGTAATAGCCCCCCGCGCAACAAAAATCGTTTTGCATGTCGACAACAACCAGAGCCGCGCTGATATTTGTTGACAGGTAATTTACCACATTGCCATCTCCATCATCAGCCATACTCAAGTCTTAGTTGTTAAGGTTATCGATGAAACAAAACTGTTATAGCAGCCCCTCGGAACCACAGCAGGACTATCTTCTTAGTCTTAAATCGTGATACTTCGGATCGCGCTATCCGCCTATAGCCCCGTAATCACTATGCAGTTCGTAAATACTGGCAATTTTTTCACATCTTAGCCCCAGATCTAAGTCGTTGAAAATTATGTCCATGAGATGCCAGTTAAACTTATGGCGCTTCCAACAGGCAATTTAATAACCGTTGCTTCGTCTATTTCTTCTATTTTATTTAAATTTAGGAATGTCAATGCTGCATTTACCTGTAGATTGATAGCCTATTTTCGTGATGACTGGCAGTAGATTAGACCTGGATACTGTCTGGCATCTCTAAATGAAAATTCTATTTGAAATCTTGACTTGCAATAGGTCATCCAGTTCTGCGCCTGTCGAATACAGCAGTGAGCGATCATCTTTGTCGCCATTAATAAACTTTAGCATCACAACCCGAGTAGCTCTTTTCAATAAGCTGACATAGGAGTCTTTGCGTAAACCTCAATTATATTATTCGGAGCGCCAACATGTTTAAAACGACTCAAATTGGCAACAAAGTCAACCGTTCCATCGTATCTTCTTGGTCAACCTGTGCTGCTGTAAGCACTTTCATACAGCTACCGCAAGTCAGCGTCAGATCGCTACTTAACAACGAGATTTAACCTGACTGAAATAATGACCAAAATATATTTCGCCCTGGTGTAGAAAGTATCTGCAGCAAGATAATTAATATTTAGATAAAGGAATTTTGGTATATATTAGAAAGTATGGTGAGTATATAGCTCAATTTGAGATAAACCTTCTTCGTACAGTACCTGCTGGGCATCCATGGCATTAACAGTATTCGACTTCAGGTCAGTGACGCTAATCATAGAGATTTCAAGGCCACGGTGTGAGGCTCCGAAACCATCATTGTAATACCTGCCTGATTTCTCAGTCGTGTTTTCTGATTTACAGATAAAAACGACATCTTTAACAACCATATATTCATGGTTGCTTGGGAACGTCTGCCTGAAAAATTCTACATTGAACTTACCGAAATAAAAATTACGACGAGGCTATCGACGATTGCATTTTCTCATTAGCTAAACTGTACCGTTTCACGTTCAGAAATGTCACCTTTCCTGAAAGTACCATCGGTACAGCAAGTAGCGTGAGTATGACGTTTCTTTGTAGTTTTTAATTGGAAATTCGAACGAAAATAACTTTCACTACATCTTCCATGGGCAGGAACTGCACCAAATAGATCTAAGAGCCTTATTTTCTCAATATCTGTTCATAACTCCGACCCATTTCACCTCTTAAAACTACCTGAAGTATTGTAATTAGTACCATCTAATAAAATCTGCAGACGAGCAGTATGAACCTCATATCGGATAAGCTGGATATTAAAATTAGCCCAATTGATATTTTTCAATTTATCGTCTATTTATACCTAGCCCTATACAGTCTACAGTCACTTTCCAATATTACTGATTCTACCGCTTTACATTCAGTAATATTGGTATTTAAATGACAAGAAATCGACCTATACAGTCATCCTGAAAAAGCAGACACCTTACGCTAGAGATCGCTTGAATGCAGATCCCAATTGTGAGCCGACAGGGATGCTTTCACAGTATATTTCGAGTGTAATGTCTTCTTTAAGGCCCAGCAGGACATAAACTTCCCCTTAAATACTACCCTCAGACTCGACTACCAAAATGCGGGCCTCTCCGATAGGATGTGCCACATGCTCAGTGCCTTCAGAAGCATAAAATATATCACCAGGCTCCAACAGGGTGGACTCTATCCTTCCCTCTATTTTAAAAAACATCTCCACGCAGCCATCGAGTACAGCAAAAACTTCTTGTCCATCATTGATATGCCAAACATAAGGCTTATCAGTCCAATGCAACCGGGTAGTAATGCCATTCATATTGGCGATTAATTTAGATGCCCAGGGTTCTTCACCTGTAAATTTTCTACTTCGAAAAATATCCACAGTTGCCACTCTAATTACACATTTCGATTTATGATTCAAGGATAACTATTATTCTCTGTCAGCCCCCACTTGCACCTGTGAATTTTCACTGACTGCTTCATCACAAGTCTCACCACCAGGTTCATCCACTCGCCTTACGCCAAAAGTTACCGTCGGCGGTATTCCCATACCCAGGTCAATATCGGCAACCCGGTAATTACAACCCTTGGCTTTCAAAATAGCATTGACCTTTTCCTGCTTTTCAACAGCCTTAATCACAGTATTTGCTAGGACTTCATCGCTACTGAATGCAGTTACTGACTCGTTAACTTTTTCACCAAGCTCCTTAGCTTTTTCAAAAATTCCCATAATGCTTCCTCTCTCCCCTAATTATTGAACGGGGAAATCATAGGTGAAATATCAAAGAGAGGAAACTGGATAGTAACACTCCATACGGTAACTCACCCCTAACCTAAATGCTGAACATACCTTTGTTCCAAATTGGTCCGCCACCATCGACAATCTTGCCCTCTAATTCAGAAGCCTTGGTCACGCTCTCCCGGCTCAAAGACTGCCAAGCTCTCTGACTAACCATCCACATTAGTGAAATATCAGTCAAAAACCTGTCCTGTCTTGCCCACCCCAGATTGATGTGTCACTATCATTTTTTTGAGGTTTGGTAACGATAAATGAGTGGGCGCAAGCAGTTCGATGAGTCACAAGTACTAGACAAGGCCATGCGCGTTTTCTGGGAAAAAGGCTACAAAGCAACTTCCTTGTCGGATCTTGAATCGGCCATGGGACTGAATAAATCCAGTATCTACAACACCTTCCAAAGCAAGGAAGGGTTGTACGGCCGCTGTCTGGAACATTTCCACACCCAATATGCCTGCGATGCTATGGATACTTTGAACCACCCGGACTTCCGCACAGCCATGGGCGGCTTCCTGGAAATGCTTCAGTCAGGTATGGAGAGCTCTGAAACTCCTGAAGGCTGTATCGCTACTATGGCAGCTATGGAGGTGGGCGCCAGTGAAGGATTTCTCGCTGATCTGGTAGCCAAGGGTACCAATGATATGCTGAACCGGATCGAAACCCGTATGCAAAAGGCTATTGACGATGGCCAATTGCAGGCCGGTGTCGATTGTGCCGCCCTCGCCGCGATGGTTATGGCGGTAAGCCGTGGCGTAGTGGCCCTGAATAAAGGCACGGGCAGTACTACAGCAGGCAAAAACAGTTACCAACAGCTATCCACAATTCTGGACCAGTATACACTTCCCTAAAAAAAGCCCACCCCAAAACTTCTTGCCTCTTTGGGGTGGGAATGGGGGTATTCCTGTGAGAATTAACTTTTAAAAATAGCGACGTAATTCCAACTGAAAATAGTCGTCGTTGCGCAAATTGTAGGTAGGGTCTTCTTCATCGGCATTACCGAAAAAACGCGCCTCTGCTTCCATTAACCAGCGGTCATTTAGTCGGTGGGTCAGTTCCAGATTGGAAAAACGACTACCGTTATCCAAATCGGTACTTACGGCAAATAAAAGCTCCGTATCCTGGGTATTATTTAGGGCGTATCGCGCACCTATTGCAATGTCATTTTGACTGGCCGTAGACCAAGGTCCGGTACGATCATCAAATTGATACTCCATTAATACCCCAAGATCTGAGATCGTTTCGCCAATACCGTAAAATGTATATTCGAAACCGCCGACAGCCGCTGTCTGGCGATCTTCACCGCGAGGTTTAAATGAAATAGCTTCAAACTTCCACAACCAATCTCCACGGGTAGTTTGGATGTCCACACCCGTCTGATCGATCTGTGCATAGTAAGGCGCAAGCAAGCCATCTTCCGTAAGCAATAATAATGGATCCCGATTAGTACCGGAAAAATGGCTGAGGCCCAGGTCCCAATCTCCAAGTACATGGCTGTAACGCAAGGCCCAATCTATATGCTTCTCCTCCCGGTCAGATTGATAGACCGCAGCATCCTTATCCACCGGCAGCGGAGCACGCAATCGCCCTTCCCGGCCAGCAAACTGACGCTCGCGAAAGCCCAGTAAACCGTACACCTCCAGTGTTCCCCAATCACGCTCCATCAGGAGGTTAATCATGGGTTGGCCAAGCTTGTCTTCACCATCGATATTTTCCAGCGCATCATCCTGGTTAATCACATCCACCAAATGCACGGTTTCAGTAACTCCCCAAAATACTTTGCGCACCCCGGCGTAAAGCTCGAAACTATCGTAAGCTTTCCACCAGTAAAGCTCGCCGAGATCCGCGTGATTGCGATCGCTATCCTCACTGTCCCAGCGCCCAAAGACACTGGCCACAACACGCTGGTTTCCATCGTCAAAATCCCGGTAGTACTCGAGATTTAAAGACGCAGAAAGACCGGCATCACTTTGTGCTGAATCCAAAGGGTCTGCGGTGAATGCGCGGGCCTCCAGGCCCGCATAACCGCTCAACTCATTTGCTCCAGCCATATGACTCAACGCCGCCAATAGTGGCAACAAAGTGAGTATTTTTCGGTTAACCATGGGCGCAATCCCTATTTCGCCCTGGAGAGACTATTTTTGGTGAAGTCGCGATCGGTAAAACCATTGCCAAATACCCAGTCGCCGTACAACAACTCTGTGGATTTACCAGTCTGATGATTAACCATTTCCATTTTATTGGCTCGCCAGTATTGATCGCCGTACTGGTTGTAGTCGGAAATCGTGAGGGTCTTCATCAGGTCCCCTTTTCGGTCATAATAGTCGGTTCTCCATGCGCGGTACTCCTCTGTATCAACCCAAAGGTGTTGAATGGAATAACCGGATTTAGGATCAACCGGGTCCAACTCCAGAACAAAGTGATCGCGGCCATCGAAAGACTCGTTGCGCAGATATTTGTAGGTGTATTTCTCCACCTCCTGTGAGGCGATATCTTCATAGGAGAATTCACTACCCATAAATGGTCCAGACTTGTTACTGGAGGAAATACGCTTTACTCGCTTTAAAGCAGGCAAATAGAGCCACTGGTCATCGGAGCCCACTTTATGAGTAAAGGACAAAAATGCTGTGCCCTTTACATCCCGAGGGTTGTCAAAAATCACCAGGGATTTATCTCCGTCATTTTCCTGCTCCAGAGTTTTGGTGCGCATAGCCCGCACACTCTCCTCACCATATTTATTGCGCAGGGTCATTGTTAGGCTGTTGCTGAGATCGCCGAATCCCAAGTCGCGGCGGTCCGCCTCCTTGGCAATTTCCAGACCTTTTTCTGCGGCCAGATCCAGTTCACTGGCAGAAACAGATAAAGCTGCCAGAGCCAGGGCACCTGCTAGGGCCCGTGTCAAAAACGGTTTATTAGAGCGGCTGGGTTGCATAGTTTTGCTCCTTATTTTCAATAGAGGTAATAGCGGGGTCGTATGCCTTGGCATCGAGCTTCATCAAGAGAATCGGAAGAAGTAGGAAATCCGCCAGCAAGGCCATCAAAATGCAAATTGCGGTCAGAAGTGCCATGGAAGAATTCATACCGAAGGAGGACTGGGCCAACACCATAAATCCGGCAATCAGAATGACTGAGGTCACAACTATCGCTACACCCACTGAAGAGAAGGCGTAACGCAGTCCATCCTCCACGTTATAGCCTGCACGGCGCTGGCGCAGGTATTTACTGAGGAAGTGCACTGTGTCATCTACCACAATACCCAGTGCCATACCGGTCACCATAGTGACAGCCACATTGACTTCAGCTACCAGTGCACCCCAGAGGCCAAATGCCAGGCCGGCCGGCAACAAATTGGGAATTAAGCTTAAGAAACCGAGTTTAACACTGCGCAGGGCAATACCAATCAGTGCAGAAATTAACACCAGCGCAACCAGAGTGCCCACCAACATGCCCTCCATATTGCGCTCGGCAATATTGGCAAACATGATCGCCGGACCTACACCATAGGCAGTTACACCAATGTTTTTCTCCAGCCAATTACTGCCGGCATCAGCTACCGTTTTGAGTTCTTTCGACTTGAGATTATCGAGAGTTACAATAATCTGCGTCGACGACTTAGCCACATTCAGCTGATTATTTAAATCCAAGCCATAGGGGAGAGACAGCTCGTACAGTAATAAATACTGGGCTGCCAATTCCTGGTCTTCGGGCAACCTGTAGTAGGCCGGATCGTCAGCATGCAGATTTTTGTTCAAGCGCTTGAAAGTATCGCCAATGGTATTGACATGGCGCACCCCGGGCTGGGCCTGCATCCACTCAGTGAAACGCTCCAGATTGGCAAGAAATTCCGGATTGCTAACACCATTGTTGTCACCGGATTCGATCGAGTAAATCAGCTGGTAAATACCAGATAGGTTGTCATTGATATAATCTGAATCGGTTCGGAACTCCACAGATTCATCAAAGTAACCAACAAAGTCATCATTAATCTCATTGTTTGGAATCATTGCCAGTAATCCCAACGAGACAATGACTCCCGCGAGTAATATCGGGCGCTGGCGGCGAATCACAAAATCTCCCAGAGTATCCATGGAGCGTCCAATTTTGGATTCACTGGCGCGACTCTTGGCTGGCAGTATCGCCATCAATGCAGGCAGTAAGGTAACCGATAAGAAGAAAGCCACCATCACACCCATCGCGGTAATATTACCCAGATCGTGGAAGGGAGGCGCATCGGAAAAGTTCATCGACAAAAAGCCAATGGCGGTAGTGATCGAAGTTAAGAACACAGGCCCCATGTTGAGCTGCAAGCTCTCTTTAATTGAATCGTGCTTGCTGAGTCCACGGCGCATTGCAGCAAACAGACTCACCAATATATGTATCGAGTCCGCCACTGCAAGAGTCATGATAATGGTGGGCGCAGAAGCGGAGGGCGGTGTCAATTTAACACCTATAAAACCGGCCAAACCCATGCCTGCGGCCATGGAGAAGACGATAACCAACAGCGCTGCAAAAGTCGCACTGAAGCTCCGCACCAACAAAAATACAACCGCAATAATCACCAGATACATGAGCGGAACTAAAGTGCTCATATCTGACTGAGAGGCTTCAAAAAATGCATTACTCAGTAAAATAATACCGGTCGCATAGACCTCTACATCGTATTTTGCCTCAATCTCTTCCATCAATGCCTGTGCAGCTTCAGCCGCTTCAGGGGTTTCATGCATGGATTTTTGTGGAAGCTGGAAGGTGATATTTATCCCTGTAACGGAACCATCATTATTTACCAGGCGCTCCTTCAAGGTGGGATCTGCCAGCGCTACAGCCTTGATATAGGCCAGGGTTTCGGCATCTAAATTGCTGGCATTTTCCACCAAGTCCTGTACCAGGAGGTCATCTTCCTCAGCAATGGTGTGCTGGAAGTTGGTGATTGAATCCACCCGCAGCGCATAGGGTAACAACCAGGATTTCTCGGTCATCTCCTCTACGGCTGCCAGGGCATCATTGGAAAAGGCATTGCCATCTTTAGGCACTACCGCAAACAGAATATTGTCATTCTTAGTGTAAGTGCGCTGGATTTGCTCATAAGCTTGTAGTTGAGGATTAGCTTCACTAAAGAATGCCCGGTAATCATTGTTGAAACCCAGGAATCTTGCTCCACTTACCGCAAAGAAGGCTAACAGTAGTGCGCCAATGGCTACCAGCCATCGATATCGAATAAGCCAATCCGCATAACGGCTGACCCAATTCGAAGGTAATTGGGGGGATGACATTAAATCAGCTCCTTCAAACAACTTGATAAAAAAATAATTAATCAACAACCTAAGAAATGAATATTTACTTACGGCCACAGAATCCCGTAATAGCCAATATAAGATCAGCTACAAAATTTGATAAAAAGGTACACTAATGCCATCAGCCAAACCGTAAATGTGGCCGAGACATCAATAAAGAGTTATCGCTTTAGGCGCTATAAGAACCACTTCTTTGTAAGTAATGGTAGCCAATAATCAGGCAAAGCTTAACTTTCCCCAACACAGGGGCGACCACGAGAGAGCCACCGAGTTAAGAGAACACCTAATTTACAGTGTCGTAAATCTAACAATAAATATAATAATTATTTATATATGCCTGAGACATACAGATATATTAGTAACCTGCCTATTGTTATCATTACAAATTAACTCGTTAATTATCCCCTAAGAAATAATTAGAGGGCTCGACAAGTTAAACATCTCTAATTATTTACAACCTATGACCAATCAGTATAACTTTCTGTGCCACTCAGTCTCGTGAAAACCTTGAGAGCCGCCTGCAACCCTCATTGTTCTGTGGTTATAGCTCTTTCCACAACATATGTAGAACATCTTGAACCGTTCGGTTCATCATGTCAACAGCGGAAACTCAAAATATATAAAGGCAAGCCAGCTCGAGGGAGTCCGTTACGCAAAATCTGGGGTAGAATCAGCCGACGATAATGAGAATGAAGGAATTGTGCTGTGAAAAAACTGCTCCTGCCCATCGCAATCGGTGCATCGCTGCTAGCTACCCATGCTTCTGCAAGCGATCCTAAGCCTCAGCAATTGCTGGAAAACACTGAGTCCAAAGTGATTGAGTGGCGCCGCCACCTGCATCAGAACCCAGAACTGGGCAATCGCGAATTTGAAACAGCCAAATATATTGAAAAACACTTACGTGCACTGGGCCTTGAAGTGGAAACCGGTATCGCCCATACCGGCCTTGTGGGCTTTTTGAGAGGCGGAAAACCGGGACCAACTGTTGCCTTGCGCGCGGACATGGACGCTCTGCCAGTCACCGAGAGAACCGATGTGCCCTTCGCTTCCAAAGCGAGAACCACTTACCAAGGTAAAGATGTTGGCGTTATGCATGCCTGTGGCCACGATACCCATGTGGCCATGCTGATGGGCACTGCCGAGGTCCTGGCAGGCCTTCGCGATGAGCTGGCTGGAAACGTCTTGTTTATATTCCAGCCCGCAGAAGAAGGCGCACCGGACAATGAAGAAGGTGGCGCGGAGTTGATGCTCAAAGAAGGGATCTTCAAGAAGTACAAGCCGGACGTGGCCTTTGGCCAGCATGTCACTTCCTCGCTACCCACCGGCGTCATCGGCTATCGCTCGGGCCCGCTTATGGCCGCTGCCGATGAATTCCGTATTACCATCAATGGCCGCCAAACCCATGGCTCACGCCCCTGGGGTGGAGTGGACCCTATTGTCGCCGCCGCACAAGTCGTAATGGGCACCCAAGCCATTGTCAGCCGCCAGATCGACATCACCAAAGAGCCCGCAGTCGTTTCTTTCGGACGTATTGACGGTGGTGTCCGCAACAATATCATTCCCGATAGTGTCTATCTGAATGGCACCATCCGTAATTTTGATATGGATAACCGTGCAGAAATTTTCAAACGCTTAAAAACCACTGCGGAGTTAATTGCTAAAAGCTCCGGTGCAAGCGCAGATGTGGAGATTCTGGAAGGCTATCCGGTAACGATAAATAATGCAGAGCTGACAGAAATGGCCCTGCCTATTCTGAGATCTGCTGTCGGCGACAAGAATGTTGTAGAAGTACCCAAAATCACGGGGGCAGAAGATTTCTCCTACTACGCCAATGAGGTCCCTGGCTTTTTCTATTTCCTGGGAGTAACTCCTAGGGATCAGGATGCCAGCCAAGCGCCAAGCAATCACTCACCGCTTTTCTATGTGGATGAGGATGCTTTGCGCAAGGGCACTGAAGCGCTGACCCTGTTAACTTTGGATTATATGGCGAACTATAAAAAACAGTAAATGTAAAAAGAGCCTCATTTTGAGGCTCTTTTTTAGATGCTTGTTACTCTTATAACTCGATATTAAAGATTACAACACCTTCGCAGGTGAATACCTTATTATCGGCATTAAGAGTCCAGCAAAATACTAGGCACTTTCAGAGCGCCCTCTAGTAGTAGGACGCCGTCTCGGAGCTCGTTGTGGTTTCTGTCCATCACTGCGACCAGCCTCAGCACCGCGCCCTTTACCGTTACCGCCCACGCGCTTGGCTGGGGCCCCTTTACCCGCAGAGGCGTTACCACTGCGGCCGCTAGAATTTCCACGCCCCTCAGGCTTACCGCGTCCATTGCCGCGGTTGCCCCGACGTTCCTCGCTATTGCCGCGCGCTTCACGCCGCCCTTCACTCTTCTGAGAGTTACTCGCAGGGCGCTTGCTGGAGCCGGGCTTTTGCAACCCACCCCGCTTTGGATTACCGGATGCGGGCACCTGGTGGTCCGGCTCAAACTCTTCAATTTCCTCACGCGGAATTGGCTTGCCGATCAAGCGCTCAATATCCCGAAGCTGCTTAATCTCATCAGCGCTAACAAGGGATACCGCTTGCCCCTGAGCGCCCGCACGCCCTGTGCGGCCAATACGGTGGACATAGTCCTCAGGCACATTGGGCAAATCAAAATTTACTACCTGGGGCAGTTGGTCAATGTCGATGCCTCGGGCCGCGATATCAGTCGCCACAAGAATCTGAACCTTGCCAGCCTTAAAGTCCGCCAGGGCACGAGTTCGTGCATTTTGACTTTTATTACCATGAATGGCTGCTGCCAGGATGCCGTCACCTTCGAGCTGCTTCACCAGCCTGTTGGCACCATGTTTAGTTCGACTAAAGACCAAGGCTTGGTGCCAGTTATTCACCCTAATCAAATGACTAAGCAGTTTCGTTTTTCGAGTCTTATCCACAGGATGGAGTTTCTGTCGCACCGTTTTAGTAGTGGAGTTGCGTGGACTGACATCAATTTCCAGCGGGTCTTTTACCAAGCCTTTCGCCAGCTGACGAATATCTGGTGAAAAAGTTGCGGAGAATAGAAGGTTCTGACGCTTAGCCGGTAAAATCCTCAATACTCGTTTGATATCGTGAATGAAGCCCATATCTAGCATGCGGTCTGCTTCATCAAGTACCAGGGCTTCTAAGCGATCGAAGCGAATTGCCCCTTGATTGTGCAGATCCAGCAAGCGCCCAGGGGTAGCTACCAAAATATCCGCTCCGCCTCGCAGACGAGAAATCTGGGGGTTGATCTTCACACCACCAAACACCACCGCATGGCGCATAGGCAGGTACTGGCTGTACCCCTGCACATTATCGAAAACCTGAGCCGCCAATTCACGGGTTGGAGTGAGTACCAGTGCGCGTACTTGCCCTTTTCTAGCGCGCTCCCCCTGGCTAAGACGATGCAACAGCGGCAAAGTGAAGCCAGCCGTCTTACCGGTACCAGTTTGGGCTGCGGCCATAATATCGCTGCCCTTCATTACCGCTGGAATAGCTTGTGCCTGGATTGGCGTAGGCGCAGTGTATCCCTGCTCTGCAACGGCACGGGCAATCTCCTGGGCAAGGCCCAGATCTTCAAACAACATAAAAAAACCTCGAACTGCGCCGCAGGCGCAATCAAACACACTCACTCCCCCTGAGGGAATGAAGAGAGAAATCGGAGTCGACATCGGGAGCCTGTATTGCTCCCAGCGTGTACAGCCGTCTAATCGCCAGTCCTCGTAACCGGCGCGCGGCATTCAGTAGAAATTTCCTGGAAGAATTTTTGAAAAGTTCCGGAGGGGCTACCGGCGGATCACCGGCCTACAAATGACGCAGCTGAGAAAAATCAGCGGCGGTACTATACCACACAAAGGCTGACTGTATAGTTTCACCCTGCCAAACTCCTTTCCTTTATAGGTTTATACAGAGCAGTTGTTGGGGAGGTCGTCTTCAGGACCGTAACATAGTTTCACGTTCGCAGCGCGAGCGTCTATCTTTGAGATACCCCATCCCGTTGCGAACTTGTAAAACAAAGCTGCTCAAAGCAGCCAGGATAGGAACCGTTATGTCACCCAACAACAGTGTGAATACTGAACACCAAGTTGAGCTGATCACCCTCGGCAATGGACGCAAAGTCTCGATACGCCCCATCTGTCGCAGTGATGGCCAGCTTGAGAAAGAATTAATTGAACAGTTGTCTCCAGAAACTCGCCGCGATCGCTTTATTGGCGGAAGCTGTAAAGCCAGCCAAAAGCTATTGGAGTTACTCACCGATAACGACCACCATGTACATGAAGCTTTTATTGCACTCTGCAGTAGTGACAGAGCACAGAGAGCCGTTGCTATAGCACACTACGCACTTGACGTTGACGGACGCGCTTGTGAGTGTGCCGTTGTGGTGAGCGATGACTGGCAGGGGTTAGGTTTGGGACGCTTAATGTTAAAGCGACTCATCAACTGCGCCCAGGATCAGGGGCTTGAACGAATCTATTCGATTGAGTCAGCACAAAATAGACGAGTGGACAGTTTCGCAAAATCCATGGGCTTTACCTGTAAAGCCGATGCCAAAGACTATACCCTGCTCACCTATACACTAGAATTGAAAACTAATCTTGAGACTAACGGCTTTAGTCATAAAGAGGAAATTTCCCGAATAAATTTGGAGTAAATTAGACAGCCCAATAAATAAATTCACAATTACAATTATCATTATGAAGCAGGTGCCTTTAGGACCTGTTTCGCTTGCTCCCTATTCAACTGACTTTTAATTTTTGTATTTTAAAAATCCAACAATATTACTTAATACACCAGTACATGAAACATGCCCCTCAGGAAAAACAATATTAACATCTAAATTATTAACACCTAGGGGCTCATAGCTCGTATCAACTCATCACTGGATAAAAACTTTACACCAATGTTTTTCATATCGACAATATTGGCCTTGGCAATCTCTATCGTTTGGGCTGAGGTTGCATCAGTAATAATGGTTACCTCGTAATGCAAGCAAACCGCATCATAAACTGTGGCCCTAACACAGTTTGGGTACTGAGTACCGGTAACAACTAGCTCATTAATTTTTAAACGTCTTAGAATGGAGTCCAGTTCAGTATTCATAAAACCACTAAACCTATTTTTAATGATTTTATATTCCCCCTCAAATGGTTGTAACTCATCTATAATTTTACATCCAGGTGTATTTGGAACGGCATATTTTTTATTAGTCATAAAATCCTGATACCTGAAATTTTCAATATCACTACCGTCCTCTCGATACTCCCGAACAACATGAAATATCGGCAGGTTATGCTTCCTGAAAAATTCTAAAACACGCCTAACCTTAGATATCGTAGAATAAGCACCAAAAATTCGACATGGAGCGCCCGGCAGAACGAAATCATTCTGCATATCAATTATAAGTAACGCTTTATTCATTGAACACCTCTCCTATTAAGACAATCTTCCCCGGTAGGAAATTAGTATGTCAGCAGCGCTCAAAAGACCAACCCATATTTTCTATTTGTCACATGAAAATATTCACTATTTACCTTATAAGACAGAAAGTAATAGTAGCCAACTTAAACACACAAATAACACTACCCGGCACAGGGAAAAAACTGATTTTACTTTAACCAATGAAATGGATTTAAAGCCCCCCTATTCTCATCTTTATTTACTTGCCAACATATTTACTCTACATCTATACGCACCACAACAGGGTACCGCTCACTTGCCCATTCATGGCAGATATCTGCCAAGTATTGGGCTAAATCTTTCTCACTAATTTCCGAAGGTATTGATATCCCGGCACTGCGACGCTTACCTTCATTGCCCTGATAGAATGTGGCCCAGCTATTCGACTGCCTTTCGATCAAAACCTCTCTACCAAAAACATTGAATTTAAGCTTTTTCATAAAGAACTATGTACAACTAAAATGCCTCAAAGCTATGCAATTGCTCACACAAATTTCACAAACCTATTTTCTTTGCATGGATACAATACGCTCTCGATCAGATACAATAAAGTATTTGCAGGAGTTAATTTAACTCCTGCAAACCCAATAACTTCTTCTTTTATACCACTCTTCTTTAGTCAAAAAAATCATCACACGCCAATGGCCCACTAAATTCGAGCAAGGCCTGAGGAATTTGAATTTGCTCCTTCAGCTGTCCAAATTGATACAGATAGAAGTTGACATCTGCCTGCATGGATTTCATATAACTCTGCTCACCACCAAAAATAATTACAGAGGGAAACTCCAGTGGATAAAAGCTGGCAATGTCTGCTTTTGCTTCGACAACTAACTTGTATGAAATTTTGTTAAGTTCAACTTGTAGATAACCTGAACAGGCGTCTGCTTCCCGCTTAACAGAGAAACCATTAAAAGCCGGTAAAAAAATCAGGTCATGCTCCTCAGAAACATATCGCCCCGCCCACATTTCAATCTCTGATTCACCCAGTTTAGCTCCGGTAATCATATAGTAGAGGTCATCTGTTAGCCCCATTGAATAGATCATACCGGCACTGGATTCTTTGTCATACCAGCCCTTATCCAATTGCGCATAGCCAGCACCGGCTAGAGACATAGAACCATCAAAATAACTGTAATTGACTGGGGTACCGACCGTATATAGGAACCACTTTCCTCCTACCCCAGGTATCTCAGGAATAAATCCAAAAGGGGTTTGACCGGGATTTAACCCATGCCAGTAATGGTGGTGTTCACCAGCCCACTCCATATTAAACAAGAAATCTGGATGTAAGACCTGTACACCCTGCTCATCGGCCACAACTACTCCCGGGACTTCATAGTAGAACGCATCAATGCCTTCGGGGTGCTTCAAGATCACTTCATCATAAAAGAGATCATACTTCGTGGTAGCTCCGGTCTCTGAAGAAAAAGCTAAATGGATATAGGCTTTAGGCTTGGCAACTGCAAAGTCAGGTGCAATATAGGTTTGTAAACTAACTTTGAAATATCCCACATCGGGAATTGCAATGTTATAGAACCATTGCTCGGCCCAGGTTTCGTCAGAGCTAGGCTCATGTGCACTTAAGTCACTTAGAGTGGTAGCACCAACAAATATGGGAGATATCATTAATCCGATTACAATCAGTATTCTTTTTATCATAAAATACATTGAATAATCCTCTTTTATTCTTCACTAGTTACATTACGACAACAACGTTTAAGCTGGACATTAATCCAAAGCCGAATTGCCAGTCACAAGATACTAGCCGTACAGTGCAAAATTATTTTTTCATTTCTTATGGATATTAATTATTTGCGATCTATTCTACAAAGATAATCAAATACATTTATTTTAATTTTTTGGTCAATCAACCTTCTACTCAATAAAAGTGGATAGTCATAAAAGCAGCGTGATATTCCTCTTTAATCGCGAATAAACACCTAAACTGTTGGATAAAATTCCCTCCTCTCGGCGCTTTAATTAACATGAATAAGAATATTCCTTCCAAGTTGCCAATATTGATTGGTGGTGAGTGGATTCAGTCCAAAAGTACTGAGTGGCTGGATGTAACCAACCCCGCTACCGGCGATGTTATTACACAGGCACCATTGTCTACCCCGACTGAACTGGAAAATGCAGTAATTTCCGCCAAAGAAACATTTGACCAATGGCGAAATACGCCGGTTACCGCAAGGGCACGGATTATGTTGAGGTATCAGGCGCTTCTGAAAGAAAATCAGGAGCTGCTGGCTGAAATCCTCAGCGAGGAAACAGGTAAAACTTTTGAGGATGCCAAAGGGGACGTCTGGCGCGGTATTGAGGTTGTTGAGCATGCAGCCAATATCGCTTCACTAATGATGGGTGAAACCGTAGAGAATGTTGCCAACACCATCGACTGTTACTCCTATCTACAACCTATTGGAGTTTGTGCGGGGATCACACCATTTAATTTCCCCGCAATGATTCCACTATGGATGTTTCCAATGGCGATTGCCTGTGGGAATACTTTTATTCTGAAACCTTCTGAACAGGACCCTGTCACGCCTTGCAAACTGGCCGAATTATTTGCTGAAGCTGGCGCTCCTGCAGGTGTTTTACAGGTAGTACATGGCGGCAGGGAACAGGTGGATTTTCTTCTAACGCATCCCGGCATTCAGGCCATTTCATTCGTTGGTTCAGTCCCCGTGGGGCGGCATATTTACCAGACGGGTACCCAGCACCTAAAACGAGTTCAAGCTTTTGCCGGTGCCAAAAACCATATGGTCGTGATGCCCGATGCCAATAAGGCTGCGGCTATTAATAATATTGTTGGATCATCCATCGGAGCTGCCGGGCAACGCTGCATGGCGATTTCCGTCGCTGTACTTGTTGGGGAGACACAACAATGGGTAGACGACATTAAAGACGCTATGTCAGCTATCAAGCCCGGTCATTGGAAGGATACGCAAGCGGGCTTCGGCCCACTAATATCACCCGCTGCTCGTGAGAGGGTGCTTGGGTATATCGCCCAGGGCAAAAAGGAAGGCGCCTGCTGTGTGTTAGATGGCTCTGAAATTACTGTCGAAGGGTTTCCCAATGGGAACTGGGTTGGTCCCACCCTATTTGCCAATGTTACCTCGGACATGTCGATCTATACCGACGAGATTTTTGGTCCCGTACTTTGCCTGGTAAATGCCGACTCCCTGGAAGAAGCAATCCAATTAATCAATAACTGCCCCTACGGCAATGGCACCTCAATATTTACGGCTAGTGGCGCTGCCGCACGCAAGTTTCAGCACGAAATATTAGTGGGCCAAGTCGGTATTAACGTACCTATTCCAGTTCCATTACCTTTCTTTAGCTTTACCGGCTGGCGAGCGTCTTTTTATGGTGATCAACACGCTTATGGAAAACAAGCTGTACGGTTTTATACCGAAACCAAAACTGTTACGGCACGCTGGTTTGACAGTGATATAGAGCATGCAGAGCATGCCAACTTAACCATACAGCTCAAATAATGTTACCCGGAGAGCAGCATGACTAAAACAGTCGCATTTTTAGGGTTAGGCCATATGGGACTGCCTATGGCCACCAACCTGGTCAAGGCGGGCTTTGAAGTTAAAGGGTTTGACCCGGTCACTGAAATACTGGATACCGCTGTAGAAAGCGGTATCAAAAAGTGTTCCTCTCCCCAAGAGTCCGTCGAGGAAGCAGATTTTGTGGTAAGTATGCTGCCTAATAGCGCGGCGGTTGAGTGCCTGTATATTGATACCGACAAACTGCTCGACAGTATTTCTCGCGACTGTTTGATTATCGACTGCTCCACTATTTCTTCCAACAGTTCTAAGCGCCTTATTCGTGAAGCCAGAATCAAAGGCCTACAAGCCATAGAAGCCCCGGTTTCCGGGGGGGTGGCGGGTGCTACCAAAGGAACTTTGAGTTTTATGTGTGGTGGAGAGGCCGGTGATGTCGACAGGGCCCGGGAAGTTCTAGAGCCAATGGGTAGCAATATTTTCTATGCCGGAGCAGCGGGATCTGGCCAAACAGCAAAGATTTGTAACAATATGCTGCTGGCTATTCATATGATCGGTACCGCTGAAGCCCTACAAATGGGGGTAGCTAATGGACTCGACCCCAATGTGCTCTCCGACATTATGTTAAAGAGTTCAGGAGCCAATTGGTCCCTACAAAATTACAATCCCTATCCCGGAGTAATGCCCGAAGTTCCAGCGAGTAAAAACTATAGCGGTGGATTTATGGTAAGACTTATGTGTAAGGACCTGGGGTTGGCCCAGGAAGCCGCCACTCAAAGTAAAAGCTATACGCCTCTCGGCTCAATGGCGCGCAATCTCTATGGAATTCTCAATTTGCGCGGAGGTAGTGATTTGGACTTCTCATCTATTCAAAAGCTATTTCAAGAAGTGGATTAGCCGCGTAGCAGGCTGGGTATCCACAACCCCAGCCACAGCTCCACTTCTCTTCAACGCCAGTTACTGGCTATGGTTGCATGACTTTACCGAGAATTCGGATTTCACGCACTTGATCCCACTCTATAGCAAAGTAGAACTTTTGTTTGCGTCCAGCATTACTAGGGATCGTAAGTTCTTCGGGGTTTCCTTTGCCCCTAAACAAGTTGGTTGCATAGCCATCCTGGTCAATAAGAATCACTGCCTCGGAGTTATCCAGGTCGATTAACCTCACAGGGAAGTCATTTTGATTTTTAAAACCAACTTCAACATAGCAACCACTCTCTGCATGGGCCGTCACTGCGATAACATCGGTTTCCAGATACTTATTGAGGTCTTCCAGGGTATTGATAAGAACAGAACCATCAGTACTCTGCCCTGATTTACGCCCATCAACCACACCTTCACTGGCGCCATCCATCAGGTTTTTGCCAAAACTGACGATGTTAGACATTACTGATTTTGCCGCTTCCGCAACGCCACTCTCTTGCTCATCTGTAATTTGCTGTGCAAACGCAGAGGAACATAAAATCAGGCCGGCAATTAAAATCGTTCTTCGCACTGGTATCTCCATGTCTTTTACTATCCCTTCCAGCCTAAGCCACTCCGATTAGCTGGCTTAAGCTGGCGATATTAACAAAAGAAATATTACTTGGAAAAACGATTAGTGCTTGGGCGGTACAAAATCAGAATTACTGTCCCTGCCCTGTTGCTGCAATTTGAACCTCTCGAATATTCACATGCTGGGGCTGGGAGTACATGAACAGTGCTGTGCGAGCAATATCCTCTGCATTAATTGCGCCACCAATGGATTCTTTCCATTGTTGATAGGCCTCAATAATTTCTGCTGAGGTAGTGTGGCTTAGCAGCTCTGTTTCCACCGCGCCGGGGCATATAGTCATTACACGTACTCCGCTAGGCGCCACTTCCTCACGCACGGTTTCACCAATAGCAGAGACAGCATATTTGGTACCGCAGTACGCGGCATGATTGATAAATGTTTTTACACCGGCAATAGAACTGATATTGATAATAGTCCCAGAGTGGCGAGCTTTCATATCTTCCAAAACCGCCTGCATACCGTTAAGTAAGGCCAATACATTCACATCAAACATTTGCCGCCACTCATCGGGGTTCTGGGTTTCAATATTGCCCAATAACATTTTGCCGGCATTGTTAATCAGGCAATCAACCGGACCAAACTGAGTCTCAGCCTCACGAATTGCCTCGCGCAAGGCTGCCATATCAGTCACATCCACTTTCCTGCAAAGAGTATTTGGCAGATTTAAAGCTTCCAGTTTGTCCACACGTCTTGCCAACAATAATAGAGGGTGCCCGGCAGCAGACATATGTTGAGCAATGGCAGCACCAATACCTGAACTGGCTCCAGTAATAACAACGAGTGGTTTGGACATGGGCTCTCTCTCCTTCAATGAGTTATCCCGACGGATAGTTTTGTTTAAGTAGACCCAGTATAGGAATTCCGACTAATATGATTAGCCCAACCAATCGGAAAACATTGTTTGGTTTTTATGAACAATATCTCATGGCGCGCTATTCGTGCATTTATTCAGGTCGCCGATGCCGGAAGCTTCACCGCTGCAGCGCGGGACAGCGGCTTTTCCAAGGCCAATTTGAGCCAACTGGTCACAGAGCTGGAAACAACCCTGGATATACAGCTTCTCTACCGCACGACAAGACAACTGCGTCTTACCGAGATTGGTGAGGGTTACTATTTGCGTTGCAAACAAGCGATGCAGCAGTTGGATTCAGCCGCCGAGTGGGCCAGTGAATCAAAGGGAGGACTGGAGGGAAACATCCGCATCAACGCTGTTGGTGGCGTTATCGGGGAGAGCTTAATTGCTCCGCTGGTGATCAAGTTTCAGCAGGCCAATCCAGGAGTTAGAGTTCATCTGGACTTTTCCAGCACCCGAGTAGATTTGATTCAAGACCAGTACGATTTGGTTATTCGTATGGGCAGTTTGCCGGACTCCTCTCTAATCGTGCGTAAACTTCACACTATCAAAACCCGATACGTAGCCAGCCCAAAGTTCCTTCAAGAATATGGACCTATAGAAAAACCTGCTGACTTAGCATCTGTACCGCTAATTTCCGGCAGTGTGGATCAATGGCTGCTAACACGAGGTAAGAATCAACAGGTTGTGCAAGTTGAAAACAGCACTAAATTGATTAGCGGAAGGGTAATGCATCGCGCTGCAATTGAGGGACTTGGAATTACCCGGCTAGCAGATATCTATGTCCAGGCAGATATTGCCAGTGGACGCCTGGTTGAAATTCTGCCCGGCTGGTCTGAGTCTACCGAGCTCTCGATGGTATGCCCGCCCCTACGCCACCAATTATTACGGGTGCGCAATTTGATGCAGTGGCTCAAGGAGGGTTTTGCAGATATTTATTTACAGGCTTTAGCTGTTAGTCCCATTGAATAAAGTACCTCAAATAAACGCGAACAATTTGTCTCTGTGACTATCTTTTCCTGATTACCGTCAAAGTTCACCCTCTGATTGTTTTATTGCCTGTAATTCCACCGGTGACAAAGCCTTGTAGCCACGCAAATAGGGCCAGCCATACCCCCAGCGAAATGGGGTGGGTAAAAAAGGCGTACCGCCAACCCGAACTCCCAGTAACATCATTAGTGCAACTTCTTCTTCCCCGGTTCCAGCTACACAGACCTCCAGATCTTTATCCGCCTGCTCGCGTTCATCGTATGTGCCCCCTTTCCAGTAGGCATAATCATGGGCAATACAGCAGTCGAGCCACAACTCCTGTTGATCAAAAGTTCCATCGGGAAATGCGCTACAACCATCAGTAGTAAATGGCTCTATTTCCTGCGCAAAGGCTTCCAAACTCAATAAGGAAATGAACAACAACCAGCGGCACATCAGTTCTACTCATACACTCAAAAAAAGTAAATCGGCTCGGACACTGAAATATAACCCCACCTCTTCGATAAACCACTAAAAATTGAATTTAAGCCCACTTGCCATTAGTGTCTATTAGACACATAATATTTCAAGACCCATTATTCAAGCCCTGGAGAGACCGGGGTTTATTCACAGCAAGGAGCTTGCTGCTATGGCCCAGCACTACGATTTTGCCGTTTTTATCGGTCGATTCCAGCCATTCCATTCCGGACATCTAAAAGTAGTCCAGTGCGGATTAGCTCAGGCCCAGCACCTGATTATCCTGATTGGCTCCGCCAACCAGCCCCGCAATCCTCGCAACCCCTGGACTCATCGCGAGCGGGAACAATTTATCAGGAAAAGCTTAAGCGAGAGTGACAACAAGCGCCTGACCTGCCTACCTTTAATGGATGTGCCTTACAATGATGAACTGTGGGTACGCAATGTACAAAACTCCGTTAACGGCATAGTGACTGCTCATCACAGCATTCCCCACAAGCCACCCCAAATTGCATTAATCGGGCACCAGAAAGACCAGAGCGGTTTTTACCTCAACCTCTTCCCCCAGTGGGAATCCCTTGGGGTGGAGAATCACAACGAAATCAGTGCAACCCCCTTTAGGGAGGCACTATTTACCGACAGCGCCGATAGCCTGTTGAATTCACTCGGTCAGGAAATGCAATTGCCAGAGGGCACTATTGGCGCATTAAGAGAGTTTGTGGAGACCAATCCAGCCTACGGCGAAATGCGCGAAGAAATGGCATTTATCCAGCGCTACAGATCCTCCTGGGCCACCGCTCCCTATCCGCCAACTCACGTTACTGTCGATGCTGTAGTGGTCCAATCTGGCCATATCCTGCTGATAGAGCGACGAGCTTTTCCCGGGCGGGGTTTATGGGCGCTGCCCGGTGGTTTTGTCGACCCCGGTGAGCGACTGATCGATGCTTGCCTGCGAGAATTGCGAGAGGAAACACGCCTTAAAGTCCCGACACCAGTGTTGAAAGGATCTATACGCCGGCAGGATGTATTCGATGAACCCTATCGCTCGGCTCGTGGAAGGACCATCACGCACGCCTATTACATAGAACTGGCTCCCAGCCAACAGCTTCCCAAGGTAAAGGGCGGTGACGACGCTCGCCATGCCCGCTGGGTTCCCCTCGCTGATCTGGACCCTCAGCAGCTATTTGAAGACCACTATTTCATCATTCAATCCCTGATTGGCGGCGCCTAAAGCTGGTAGGAGGTGGCCAATTGCCACCTCTTGCACATTCAACAACTCGCATTACCCCACCAATACCCAAAAAAACACGCCGACACTTGACAACTTAGTATCCAAAAGACACTATTAGCTCTATTAGTGTCTTTTAGACAATAATTGGCAAGGCCCGCACTGGAGAGACCGGTGCTAACAACTACTCACGGAGGATTTCCGCGATGAACCAGTACAACCCAATCCTGAATGTCGACAGCTATAAAACCAGCCACTACCTTCAGTACCCAGAGGGAACCCAGTATGTCAGCAGCTATATCGAGAGCCGGGGTGGCCAGTTCAAAGAGGCTGTTTTCTTTGGCCTACAGGCATTTATCAAGCAGTACCTGACTACGCCAATCAACGCAGAGCACATCGAAGAGGCAGAGGAGCTCTGTCTGGCCCATGGCCTGCCATTTAATCGCGAGGGATGGGAATACATTCTCCAGGAGCATCAGGGTTACCTGCCCATTGAGATTCAAGCAGTTCCCGAGGGCAGCGTTATTCCGACTAGGAATGTCTTAGTCCAAGTAGTCAATACAGACCCTAAGTGCTTCTGGCTAACCAGCTATATCGAAACCGCCCTGCTGCGCGCAATTTGGTACCCCACCACAGTTGCCACCCAAAGCCGGGAAGCCAAAAAGGTCATTCAACGATATTTACTGGAAACTGCTGAGGGCCTCGACTCACTGTCCTTCAAGCTACATGACTTTGGCGCACGCGGTGCTAGCAGCGAAGAAACAGCTGCGATTGGGGGCCTGGCCCACCTGGTAAATTTCCAAGGCACAGACACCATTGCCGCCGTACTCGCCGGCCGCCGCTACTACGCAGCCCCAATGGCCGGATTTTCAATACCCGCTGCAGAGCACAGCACCATGACCAGTTGGGGACGCGAGCAGGAAGCCAAAGCCTATGAAAATATGCTGACGCAATTCAGCGGTGACAATCGTCTGGTCGCTGTAGTGAGTGACAGCTATGATCTTTGGAGTGCTATCGAGAATATCTGGGGCGGTGAATTAAAGGAGAGGGTAGAAAATAATGGCGGCACCCTGGTAATTCGCCCGGATAGCGGCGATCCCGTTGATATAGTCTCTCAGACTATTGAGCGCTTGATGAGAATATTCGGAGCGACCATTAATAGTAAAGGTTTCCGAGTACTTCCTGACTTTATTCGGGTGATCCAGGGTGACGGGATTTCTCTACACACCATTGAGGGCATCCTCAGCGCAATGAAAGCCAGAAAACAGAGCGCTGAAAATATTAGCTTCGGTATGGGAGGTGAGCTTTTACAAAAAGTTAACCGAGATACCATGAGATTCGCCATGAAAGCCAGTGCGGTTCGAGTCGATGGCCTATGGCGGGATGTTTACAAAGACCCCGCGACCGATAGCGGTAAGCGCTCCAAGAGAGGGCGCTTGGCATTAATAAATCGTCCCGACGGAACGCCCTACACTATTCGTGAGCAAGATATTGGTAGCCGTAATAATTTGCTAAAAACCGTATACCGCAACGGAAAGTTACTTATAGAACAAGACTTGGAAACTATTCGAGAACGGGCTGTTATTGTTGAAGGTAGAGATGTATTGGCTGTTGCCAGTTAATATTAACTAATCGGTAATCTTTTAGGGGGCTTTGATGTTATTGGAAATTGCGGTTGGAGATGCCTACGGAGCCGGATTTGAGTTTTGTAGCCGTGAGATTATTAACAATAACAATCATGCTAACGGGTATATCTCTCATCCCCTTGGCATCAAACCCGGTTGTTATACCGACGATACTCAGATGAGCTTGGCTATTGCTGAGCTCCTTCTTGAGAATTCGAATCCCCAAGAAACGGACTTTGCACAAGCTTTTATCCACACTTATAAGCGTGATCCTCGCCTTGGATATGCATCAGGCTTTCAAGGCCTTCTCGATAGCTGTGAAACTGGAAAGGATTTAACTCGCAAGATAAGGCCTCACAGCAAACGTAACGGAGCTGCAATGCGCTCAGTACCCCTTGGGCTCATTCCCGATATTGATCAACTACTAACAGTGGCTAAATGCCAAGCTAGCGTTACGCACAATACCGAAGAGGGGATCTTATCTGCTCAAGCAGTTGCCCTAATGGCACATCTATTAATCTACCAAAAATCAGCTCTAATTGAGTTGCCCAAGCTTATTGAGAAAAAGCTCAACCTAAAATTAATAGGAAGCTGGTCTGGCAAGGTCAACTGTGATGCCTTAGAAACCTTGGCTGCGGTAAATACAGCACTACAAAGTAATCGAGACTTCCTTGGACTATTGAAGACCTGTATAGATTTTGGTGGTGATACTGATAGTGTCGCCGCAATTGCCTGCGGGCTTGCAGCACTTACCAGAGAGTACGATTCGGAACTTCCTTTCAGTTTACTCTCTGGCCTGGAAAATAGTACTTATGGATACCAATACTTGATTGAGCTAGATAAAAAATTAGTTAATAATTTTTTATCTTAAGAAGCTAAACTATTTTTCAGTTAAAGCTCTAGATTTCTTATAAATTTATGATCAGCGGAGCTTTCACTCAAACGATAGAGCGCTGCAGGCCGACCTTTTTCAGAACGTTTTTCACCAGTATCTACTAACAGATTTGCCTGCTCAATTCGCCTGCGAAATGATTTTTTCTGTATTGGTTTCCCAATTATTGCCTCATGTACTTGCTGCAACTCTGGCAAGGTAAAAGTTTCCGGTAATGCAAATGCAGGCACAATAGTATAGAGCGCTTTTTGAACCAAACGCTCATGGGCACGACTAATAATTTCCAGATGATCAAAAGCCAGAGATAATTGAGATATCTGAGAGTAAGGCAACCAGTCCACACTCGACACAGTATTGATTGCACTTGCACAGCATTGGTGGGCAATCAAGGCAGTATAGGCAACCGTTACCGACCACCCCCGTTTATCCCTGCTGGGCCCTCCAAAAGTATAAAGCTGCTCTAAATAGGGCGGTATAACTGATGTCTTTTCTTTTAGCTTTCGGTTAGCTGTCGCCTCCAGACTATTATCTTCGGTTTCAGAGACAAATCCTCCAGGCAAAGCCCACTTCCCTTTCTCTGGGTGAGCAGAGCGCTTAACCAATAACACCTTGAGAAAGCCTTCGTGATAGGTAAATAGAACTGCATCCACAGTAACTAAAGGAGCGTCAAAGTTACGCTTCTCATAACGAGCTATATAGTCTTTTTCATTCATAGGGAGAGACAAGTATCATTTAGACACTTAGTGTAACTCGAAGGTATTGGTGGGATAAAGTTATTTACTTTCAGATAAATCTGAGCCGTCAATTTCTTCTTGTAGCTTTTCCAAGTCGTCCAGTATTCTCAGGAATTTCTGTCCAAATTCTGTAACGTTATATTCCACACGGGGAGGAATCTCTGCATAGCTGATCCGCTCCAGTATCCCGAACTCCATATTTCTACGTAAACATTCATTCAGGACTTTGGTAGTCAAACCCTCAACGCTGCGAACCATTTCCCCCGGTCGATTTACCCCTCTAGCCAGAAGCTGATAGACAGTAAGGGACCATTTACAGCCATAGATAGTCTCAACCATTCTGGCACTTCTCTTGGGCGGGCGCTTTCGCGTGAGCATATTTTTCTCTGATTTCATCAATACTTACCAAAAAGTAACTAGTGCACCATTTTGTGCTTACTTTTCAACCTATCCGGTTCTTTTCTAAACTCCACTCACGTAATGAGCATATCTCAGTGAGGAAATAATATGAGTGACTCCACTAAAAGACCAGATTCTACTGAACAAAAAGAAGTTGCCTTAATCGTTGGTGGTTCCAGTGGTATGGGACTCGCCATTGCAAACCTGCTGGTGAAACAGGGAATTCACACAGTTATTATTGGCAATAATCTCAACAAACTTGAAAGAGCCCACAACGAATTAACTCAGATGGGCTCTGCAGAAGCACTTCAGGCAGACCTCTATCAACAGGCTGATATCAGCAATATTATCGAATATATAAAATCCAGCAATCATCATTTTAAATACCTGGTAAACGCCGCTGGATATTTTAATCCTACTGCATTTCTTGAACATACCCGGGAAGACTACGACACTTATCTCGACCTCAACCGTGCCACCTTCTTTATTAGCCAGGCCGTAACAAGAAACATGGTAGACAACGGCGGAGGGAGTGTAGTGAATATTGGCTCCATGTGGGCCAAGCAATCGGTAAAGGCGACACCCTCCTCTGCCTATTCTATGGCCAAAGCCGGTTTACATTCGCTCACCCAACATATGGCGATGGAGCTGGCCGATCACAATATTCGGGTTAATGCAGTATCCCCTGCGGTGGTTAAGACGCCTATTTATGAATCCTTTATCGATTCGGGGGAAATAGACCAAGCACTTGCCTCCTTCGATAGCTTTCACCCTATTGGCAGAGTTGGTACTCCCCAGGACATCGCTGATGTCGTAGATTTTCTTTTAAGCGACAAAGCAAGTTGGGTAACTGGAGCCATTTGGGACATTGATGGCGGGGTAATTGCTGGGAGAAACTAGAATACCAAAACGCCCGGATAGAAGTATTTTATTCGGGCTCAATTTAGATAAATTCCTGCACTGCAAATCCTGCTAAAGAATTGTTATTTTAGCTTTTATTTAAATATCCAAAGTAAACCATCAAAACCATCTGAAGTATAAAATTAAATCCTAAGACATAATCAATCGCTTGTGCAACAAAATACCACTCACGATAAGGTATTTTACAGCATCAACAACATTCTGATCGGCTTGCAATAAGCTATCACTCTTCTCAAAAAATCTAATTGCCTTCTTATGATCCAAAAACGGCATATCCAAAGTTGCACGGCTATGAACAATATCCTTCATATATTCATGAAGTTTCCTGTTTTTCTTATCTGTAAGTGGCGGAGTCCAAAGAGGCTGTTTTTGCTTCTTGTATACTTGCTCTGTTAATACAGGCTTCATGGCTTCTCTGAGTATATATTTCTCCGTTAACCCGCGAATCTTGTATTTATCCGGCAATACTGAGACATACTCAACCAGGTGATGATCCAGAAACGGTAGGCGCCCTTCGATAGAGTGAGCCATTTCTGTTCTATCCCCCATCATTGTAAGAACATAGTGGGGCAGCATAGACTTGGTAAAGGTATATAGACTTTTTGATAAAATAGACCTGTTCTTAACTGAAAAGGCACCTCCCAAGTGTTGCAACAGGGTTTCTGCGGGCTGTAAGTGCTGTATATACTTGGCATAATCCTCACAAAACAATGGGAATATCTTTGTGCCCATATCCATAAAGCTCTGCATCCAGTTTGGAAAGAAGCCAAGGGCTGACTTCACCACCTGTGACTGATGCATTCTTGTAGAGGCCATAAAAACGCCTTCGGAAACAGGATCACCAGACTGCAATTTCTGCAAGATAGCTTGCTTTTCTTTTTTTGGAATTGTATCTAAATAATTTTCGATAAAATCTTGCCTGAACCAACCGTAACCAGAAAATACCTCATCTGCTCCATCCCCAGTAATAACCACTTTATAACCGTGCTCTCGAACAACTCGGCTTAGAACATATTTAGTGATAGCGTTACCGTTAAAGAACATTTTTTCGCCGGTATAAGCAGTATCCTCAAAGCAAGAGATCAGTGTGTCACAACCAATTTCAACAGGGTGATAATTACTTCCCAAGTAATCAGTCATGGATTTTGCGTTAGAGGACTCATCATAGGCCGGATGATCAAAAGATAAGGTGAATGCATCGATCGGCTTATCCACCATACCTTGCGCTATACCAAGCACGGAGGAGGCATCTATGCCACCACTCAAATAGCAGGCAACAGGTACATCAGCTTTGAGCCTTAACTTAATCGATTCAGAGAAGCGCTCGCGCACCTCACTAATAACCTCTTTCTCATCGAAAACAATACTTCCTTGTTCCGCAATAGTGGGGAAGTGTAAATTCCAATAAAGATGAGTCGAAAATTGTAGATCATCCAAATAGGCCAAACCATAATGACCAGGAGGAAGCTCATGAATATTGTTAAACAAACTAGAAGCTGGAGCATGCAAGAAGCTAATTTCTTGCAAAAAAGTATGTGGATTCCAATCTATCGGCAAGCCAAGCGCTTTGAAGGCCTTAACTTCTGATGCAAAACACAAGCATCCATCTGTCCAATAATAAAATAGAGGTTTTATTCCAAACCTATCTCGAGCAGAAAATATTAAGTTTTTTCTTTTATCGTAAAGTACGAAAGAAAATTCCCCTCGTAGATATTCCAGGCAATAAACACCAAACTCTTGATATAGGCCGATAAGTATTTCACTATCCGATTGTGTAAGAAAACGATAGTTCCGCCTTATCAAATCATCTTTTATCTCTAAATAATTATAAAATTCACCATTAACAATGCAGGCTATCTCTCCATCATCACTTAATAGTGGCTGCTGACCACCTTCCAAGTCAATAATACTGAGGCGCTTATGAGCCAGCCAGGCCCGTCCATCTCCTGATGACCAGAACCCTTCACCATCAGGCCCTCGATGGGAAAGGGGCTGTAATGCTCGATAAATCTGTTCCCCGTTGTATACAACGGTATTTGAAAATACAGCTAGCAGCCCACACATTTTGCTGCCTCCCCAATATCGATAGAAGGACTGCCTCAGATTAGCAAAAAAGTACTTCGCGCCATCTACTCAAAAAAAAGCGAGCAAATACTTATGCATTAAAGAATTGAACTAGAGATAAGTATGATATTAAAATTTAGAACCAAACTCACATTTCACTAGCTGAGCTTGATTACAAGCTCAGACTTAAAGAGAGTTATAAATTTTAAAGATATCCTTTTCTTTCACTATCCAGCTAAGCTTTAGCTAAAACTCTAGATATATTGCTGCTCTAGGAAAATCTTTTGATTTACCTGAGCAGCCTAAAATCTATACTTAGAATAAAGATCTCTAAAATTTACATTGTACGTATTCCGTTCGGTCTAGATTAATAATAAAAATACCATTTAAACTCAAACAACTAACCTTATACGTAAATACAAATTATACAGCCCAATTAATAAATATAGACCGCTCCTGCATTTTCAGCTTCATTGCTCTCAGGGTTTGCGAACAAACCGCTATCCGCTCCATCCTCACCGTTCGCCCCTACTGCTAAACTAGCTCCATCTCCACTTAGCGCAACAGAGCCACCAAAATGGTCTCCCGAGTCTGTGTTGCTCGCCTTAATATAAGCTTCACTAGACCAGTCTACGCCATTAAATAAATAGGTATAAACGGCTCCTGCTCTAGTTGAAGATTCGTCTGTACTATCTCCGAACAATCCTTGGCTATAGCTTTTCTCTCCCCATGCTCCCACGGCGATAAAACTGCCATCATCACTCAGGTTTACCGCCTCTCCAAAGTAAGCCGATACATGAGGATTGGAAGCTTTCAAATAGGCAGTTTGCTCCCAAGCGTTTTCTTTTCGAGAAAAAATGTAGGCAGAGCCACTGTTAGATTCACTTTGTAATGGGGCGCCAACTGCTAGAATTTGCCCATTACCACTTAAATTGAGCGCAAATCCAAACCAATCACCAGCGACAGGATTACTAGCCGATATCTTACTATCTTCCACCCAGGATTCACCATCCAACTGGTATAGATAAACGGAACCTGCCTCTGCATTGTCAGCATAAGCCCCAACTGCGAATGAAGCACCGGCATCATCAAGGCTTATCGAAGAACCAAAACCTAACCCCTCAGAACTATCAGCAGCCTTAATATAGGCATACTGTGACCAACTTCCCTCCTCATTACGGAACATATATACCGCTCCAGAATCTTCAATAGAATCGCCATCAAGACCACCATCTTCACTGGGTGCGGTTACTGCTAAAGTAGAACCATTCCCACTAAGGCTAAGGGCATAGCCAAATAGGTCATTATTTCCTTGATTGTCTGCTTGAAGTCGGGCGCTATGGACCCAACCTTCATTACTTCGGGAAAAAATATGAACAGCGCCCGCAGAAAAATTATCATTTTCCCCGTTCTCCTTGAATGCGCCTACTGCAAGCGTATAACCATCATCGCTAAGGCTCAATGCAGTTCCAAACTCTGCAGCTTCTTGAGGATCTGGAGACTTAAGATAGGCTTGCTGTGTCCATTCGCCATCTTCCCGACTAAAAATATAAACTGCACCTGAATCAGGTGTCAGGTTATCCTCTTGGTCACCACCGCTATCTTCGCGAGGAGCACCTACTGCAAGCAGGTTGCCATCATCGCTAATTGCTAGATTCCAACCAAACTGATCGTCAGCATCCGTATTACTGGGTTTAAAATAACCGATACTACCTATCACATCCTGATCAATCGCTACTGCATCAGAATCGATACATCTCTGATCATCGCAGGTTTGCAATAAGTATTGGGCATTAAGCTTTTTGAATAAAGGCACCACTAATTCAATGCGCTCTTCTTTTGGCGCAATGGGATTTCCAATAGGTTCAAAGCCAGAGTGCCCATCAGCATTTTCAAATAACTGATAATAAGTTGCCCCAGAAACATCGCTCCAGCGAAAGGTTAGCGTTTTAGGTTTCTCATAATGGACCGCCATCGTAGCAGCTGTAAGCTCGCCACCTGTGTCTGGATTATCTCCCCCACTCGAAGATCCATTACAACCTGAAAGATATACACTGAACATCAAGATTGCTAGGTTAATATTAAATTTCACTATATGCTTTCCTTATAGGTCATCGTATCATTTTTCAAAACTCTCTTATCATTAGCTCTTAATTAGATATAATTTTTATTGCCAACACGAAAATACAGACTATTCTCGCATCGTCTTAGCACTAAAATATTTCCAACAAGAACCACTGCAAGAAGTAAAATTAGAATGAACTTCGAATATATTCGTAAATAAACATCCCCTTTTATAGACTTAGGTTTGATTCTCTTTTAGAGCCTTGACAGGATTAAGGGCTCAGACTGCTTTATTAATTTGCCAATTAAGACTTAGAAATTCATTCTTGAATTCACAATAACTAATTAACCAGCATGAAAAAACATAAAACATAAAAATCAAACACTCAGACGAGCAGACATTATTATGTATATTTTATTTATTCAGCAGCCGGCAGTAATAACTACTAAACAAAGTGTAAAACACTTATCAACGTCTATACTATTTACCTTTTATTATTGGGTTTGCGCCAATCATCCTGCACATCAAATAGAGCAAACGACCAATACGAAACCAATAGTAATATCTATAAATATAATTTGTTAATTTAATCTATAAACTATCATTCTTCACATTACAACCGAGACTTTATAAGGCACTCATAATGAAACAGCCATCTAAACACACTGATACTTTTAAGCAGCCTACAAGATTCAACTGACAGAGTGAACTTTTTTTAAAAAATATATTTTTACCCTCCGAATTAGAACAACAGGTCCAACTAAAAGTCTTTAATGGCTAGACATCTGTCCGAACTTGAGGGTACGTTCTTATAAAGAAATGTGACTCAAAATTTCTTAGCCAACAAAAATACGGATAATTTTTTAGCAGCTTGAAACCAGATATCTCACATGTTTACACAAAATAAATCGATGAATAGATGGCAGCTTAAAAATTTTCGTGCGTCAAAAATAAGAAATGTGAACTTCTAGTCATTCAGATAATAGAGTATTATTTTATCGTATCTCATACCTTTTATGCATGAAAACAGCTTAAAAAGATGTAGTGATAATTTCTTGCAACAAAAATTTGTAAGTATTCCAATATTTATTTGGAGCTCAAGATATTAGATACTCAACAACTCTTCCAGCTCGCCCTGCATATAATTTTCGAGTCCACGGCCTCACCTTGGATTTACTAACTCCCATGACCTCACAATATTCATTCATTATATATTTTGATTGACTATCGGTTACACAACCTTCTACTGGTACTCAGAAAGAGAAAATATCTCTTTCACAATTGGATTATTATTGATCTTGTTGAGAGTGATGCTACCAGTAGCCAAATTTAATATGACGATTCCTTTTACAACATCTAGATAAATCACAGTCCTATTAAGGTATGATTTAAGATTAACCTTTGGAGTCACCCCTATTACTAATTGAATTTGGTAAAACCAAATCCACTGGTTTTCTTGAGTTGACATACTCACGGAATTCGGGGGCTACATATTCAGAGCGCAACTCCCATATCCTTTTAAAAGGTTCCATTGATAAGTATGCTGTATATTGACGAGTCATTGAGTCCCAAATAGTAAAATCGAGTCTGTTTGCCTTGTATTGGAAATAAGCTTCTTCCCAGATCTTAAAAAAACGATATACAAAACCAATGATCCTTAAAGTATCGGCACTCGACAAAAAATCAAAATCCTTCATCGCCTTCGCAAAGATGTCTGCCATTGGTCCGTCACATATTGCTGCCACAGCTTCTCGATGAGCAATGGATATTTCATGCATAGAAGCGATCTTCGATTCTTTATTCTGAACTCTTATTAAAGCGGCAAGATAGACTAAAGATGCGACAACCGCAAAGGCACCAACAAGCTCACCAACGGCACTTAATGTATCCCATACCATAATCCGGCTCTACTCCTTCGAACAAGACGGTAATTTACATAGCTTTTAGTGCCAACTCTTATATTTTACAGATTTACCAACAGATAACGTTCTATTACCAAAATTATATAATCACCTACCCTGTAACGTTCATTTCCTATTTCTAGGCATCTGGAAGACTGACGACCTAAGAAAACAAGAAGAAGGTTAACGTATCCACAACTCTAATATTATTGTCATCTAATAGATCTCACCAAGCAGAAACAAATACTTGCACGCCTGAATACCCTATATACAATCAGCCAACGACATAACCTTTAGATAAAAGCAAAAACAATTCCTCTGCCATTAAATTTCAGAAATTTTAAATTAGTAAGTAAATGCACCCGCCAAGATTAAACCGAGAAGGAAGAGATGACGTATATCAACCTAAAGAAAATCGCGGCCACATGTGTTAAACATATTTCTATGCCAACAGAAAACAGGAGAGGAGGGTGAAAGATGAGTTATGAGCGAAATGAAAAAGGCATTTCGCTCAGTTATAGCTACCTAACCGAGAATTTTCTTAACGTGTCTTCTGATTTTTCTGTGTACATTTCTATCATTAGCGATAGAGTTCAGAAATTCCTTGTACTCACTTTTATTAACCGTACCTAGTGCTTTGCAGTACCAAGCGAGTGTATCGATATGCAGTTTATCTACAGGCTGTCGAACATCCTTCTCTACCGCCTGGTAAAACCACTCCTGAATTGCAACTTCAGCAGTTCCGTCACGGACAACTTCCTCAGCGGCAAATCTTTGCATAATCATATCGTTACTATTGAGCAAATTTAATAACCGTGTAGTATGCAAGCTATTAGTGGCTACATGGCCTTCCATATTCTGCATCAATGCATTGCGCTTTTGATAAAAACTAAACTTGGTCAGCACATGCTTCGCTCGATTTCTAATCGCACGATTACCACTTTCACGCATTATCTTATTGATAGTGGGGGAATATTTTGTATTCCCAGATGACGAAAGTGTACGTAACAAATTAACGATTTCACTAATCACTTGTTCATCACGTTGAGCAACTGTCATATTCGCCTGGTGTTTTTCCAGGAGAAGCTGTTCAGCCACATCAAATAAACGTTCATCACTTAATCCAGATCCTGTAATACGATTAGCAGCTTTGGTTAAAGCTAAGTTATCTTCACCTTTTAATTCAGCTATAAAGTTATCTACTTCCTGATTTAGCAAAGACTGAATGTCTTTGGCCAATCCGGTTAAAGGAGAAACTAAAAAAACAAATAAGATAAATAAATGGCTTAATTTCACAAAACACCTTCCATAGAGCTTTAAATTGTTGCCCTAGTAAACTAAGGCAACCTAAGAAAAATAGATCTGAGATTAATTAGAATTTAACCTACTTCAGCCAGATTCCCTTTACTTTCCAGCCACTGCTTGCGGTCTCCAGCACGCTTTTTAGCCAGGAGCATATCTAGTAATTGATTACTGTCATCTCCTGAATCTATGTAAAGCTGTACGAGACGTCGGGTATTGGGGTCCATCGTAGTTTCACGCAATTGCATAGGATTCATTTCTCCCAATCCCTTAAATCGGGTTACCTGAATCTTGCCCTTTTTCTTTTCTGCACTGATACGATCAAGGATGCCCTGTTTCTCAGATTCATCCAGCGCATAATAAACGTCTTTACCGATATCAATTCGGAACAGTGGGGGCATGGCCACATAGACATGGCCCTTAGTGACCAACGGTCGGAAATGACGTAAGAAAAGCGCGCATAACAACGTGGCAATGTGCAGACCGTCCGAGTCGGCATCGGCGAGGATACAGATCTTGTTGTAACGCAAGCCTTCCAGGTTATCGCTGCCCGGGTCCACACCGAGGGCTACAGCGATATCATGTACCTCCTGGCTAGCGAGAATTTCCCCTGAGTCAACTTCCCACGTATTCAGGATTTTACCGCGCAGAGGCATGATAGCTTGGAACTCCCGGTCTCGCGCCTGCTTGGCAGAGCCACCGGCTGAATCTCCTTCCACCAGGAAGAGTTCAGAACGCGTGGTATCGCCACTGGAGCAGTCTGCCAGTTTTCCAGGCAAGGCCGGTCCCTGAGTAACTTTTTTACGTGCAACTTTTTTTGCGGAGCGCATGCGCTTCTGTGCATTGCCAATACACAGTTCCGCCAGTTTATCGCCCTCTTCCGTATGCTGATTTAGCCACAAACTGAATGCATCTTTAGCGACACCGGAAATAAATGCGGTCGCTTCACGGGAGGAAAGTCTTTCTTTTGTCTGGCCCGAGAATTGGGGATCAGCCAGTTTGGCAGAGAGAACGTAAGAACACTGGCTCCAAATATCTTCTGGTCCCAATTTAATTCCGCGCGGTAGCAGATTGCGGATTTCACAGTATTCGCGCATTGCTTCCAGCAGGCCAGCCCGCAAACCGTTGACATGGGTACCGCCCTGAGCGGTGGGAATCAAGTTTACGTAGGATTCGGCGGTGACTTCTCCACCCTCTGGCAACCATTGAACGGCCCAATCTGCCGCCTCAGTAGTAGCTGCAAAACTGCCTACAAATGGCTCTGCTGGCAGTACTTCCCAACCCTGATTTGCAGCGGCCAAATAGTCCTTGAGGCCATCTTCGTAATACCACTCATCGGACTCGCCATCCTGCTCATTGATAAACGTAACCGTGAGGCCCGGGCAGAGCACCGCCTTGGCACGCAGAAGGTGTCTTAGGCGCACCACTGAAAATTTAGCGGAATCAAAATATTGGGGATCTGGTAAGAAGCGAACACTGGTGCCTGTTGTGCGCTTGCCGCACTCACCTACTACTTCCAGATCGGAGGCCTTTTCACCATCCTTAAAGCCAATGCGATGAACTTTGCCATCTCGCTGGATCGTAACTTCCAGCACTTTTGAGAGGGCATTAACCACCGAGACACCGACGCCGTGAAGGCCGCCGGAGAATTGGTAATTATCATTGGAAAACTTACCGCCGGCGTGCAGGGTGGAAAGGATAACCTCTACACCAGGCCGTCCCTGCTCAGGGTGGATATCGACGGGCATACCGCGGCCGTTGTCGCTGACAGAAAGCGAGTGGTCCTTGTGTAACACCACTTCAATTTTCTTGGCATGTCCGGCGAGAGCTTCGTCGACACTGTTGTCGATTACCTCCTGAGCCAGGTGATTTGGGCGTGCGGTATCGGTATACATCCCGGGGCGCTTGCGCACCGGATCTAGTCCCGTGAGTACCTCAATATCTTCGGCGGAATAATTAGCCATAATTCTTATTGATTACTGCTCGTTAAATAGAAATTCGGTGATAGGGTCGCAATAGCGTGCGAACTCCTGAAAACTATGATCGCCACCGTCTTCAATGGTCTGGCGTTGCCCTTGGTAGAAATCCTGCGCATCGCGATAATCCAAAACTTCATCCCCGCGCTGGGCGAGTAACCAGTAGCGACTCTGCAACGGCTTCTCCAATTCAGCCTGTACCCGCTGCATGGCATCTACATCAACCTGGGTAAGACGGAATTCCTCTTCTTCACCGCTATAGGGTTTTAAAACCTTCCCCACATAGGCTGGAATAAAGCGCGCGGGGCGCACTGCGGGATTTATCAGTACAGCGGGCAATCGGAAGCGCTCACCAAGGTAAGTGCACCAAAAGCCCCCCATAGAACTCCCCACCAATCCAATGGGTCCCCTATCGGACTGCCGAAGGAGACCCTCCACAAGAGCCACCAAAGATTTCTGCGCCTCCTCTGTATAGGGAGGAATCTGCGGTGCACAGAAGGTAACATGCGGGTATTGGGCCTGGAGCCGTTCCCGCATCAACTGGCATTTGAAGGACTGTGGTGATGAAAGGAAGCCGTGCAGATATATCAGCACCGGCCTTCCCTGAAGATCATTAGTTTGCATAGGCGGTGATTATAGCGCCCATATCGTCAATCGGGGGCGCTATGTAACCAGAAGCCTCAAACCGTGTGGGAATCACAGCAATGTGCGATTCAAACTGGCAAAGGCCCGCCCCATATCTACACGCATATCAGACCAGAAAGTAACACTGGTAAAGCGCTCCAAGCGTCCACCCGGGCCATAGGCACCAAAGTTCTCACCGATATCGCGGCGATCCCGGAAGCGCATCACTGCATTGCCCTCTCGATCATAAAGAGTTCCAACCAGTACGCCATAGGCACTCTGCTCGGTGTAGACGCGCCAAGTCCAGGGAGAGGGGTCCAGGGGTGCGGCTACCGAAAATTTCTCCAGGGACAGGGACAATGTGTAATCTGCCTCTTCCTGCTCCTCTGCTACCACACTGTTACGGGGTTCGAGAAACTTCTCTGCAAACGTTTTGACCAGCAGTGCATTCATCTGCTGCAGGTCCCTATCATCCAGCTCGTAATCTTTCTCTCTGTAGCGGGTACGCGGCACCGAAGAAAAGCGCTTGGTGTAATCAATTTGCACAGGAGCAATAAACACTTTGGAGCCGCTCATATCAAAAGCAAAGGCTGCGGCAACTTCATCCAACGAGCTGGATCTGGGAACTAAACCTTGGCTATCCTCCTGTTCAGCCAACTTTGAGTCCCCCACCTTACTGGGATCATGAGCACAGGCGCCGACTAATAACGCCAAGCCAATGAGCGGTAAAACAAATATTCTGTTCATTATTATTCCTCACTTCCCGATGTTATCCACTTAACTGACGGAGTAGCTGTAAAATACGCACGAAATGAGGGGCAGTAGCACAAATAAAACCCCAGTACCTATTAGCGTATTTTATCAACTGTCAAATACTACTATTGATTCTGGTATGCCCCATTAAACAAATATCATCAATGATCATAAGTCTGGGGAAATTTCATTGTACGGTCAGAAGACAAAAAAGATAATGGTAAGTTCGTAAAGGGAGGCTTTACAAATAAAGGCGAGCTAGAAACTCTCAAATAAAACGATAGAAATCCCACAAAGTGGGACTTCAAAAAAGTAGGCACATTTCAAAGAGAGGTGACTCAGTAGCCGGAAGACGCAAAATCGACAGAGTATTTTGAAACCTCAACCCGTTCGACCCCGGTTTTATAGCTACCGTCATCATATAAATCGAACCAACGATATCCCGGCATCTCGTCGTCTACAGCAAAAGGCCCACTACCCGGAGTAAATTGTACAGACGTGGAAGGTGTCGCATGTAAGCCGACCCGGCCCTCATGATTATCAAACTGCTGATGTACATGGCCCCACACGAGCGCTTTGACTTGGGGCGCTTTGGATACCATTTGCAAGAGTTGCTCACGTCCATCTCGCAACATATGGCCATCAATCCACTTACTACCCACCTGTACCGGTTGGTGGTGCATCATGATCATTACCGGGTGTTCCCGGGTTTCCCAAAGCAGCAGCTGCAAACGCTCAAGCTGAGCTTCGCTGAGACCGCCACATATCTGGTTTTCAACACTGGTATCGAGAAGCAAGAGGCGCCAATTTCCTAGGGCAACCACTTCTGTACAGCGTTGTGGGGCTAGCTGTTTCATACGAGAGCTTAAGTCGTGATTCCCCGGTAGCCAATACCAAGGTTTCTGCACCCTGCGCATTTTCTGAAGAAACCGGCGGTAAGAGGCCTCGGCCCCATTCGCGCTAATATCTCCTGTCGCCACCAGCAGCTGCGCTGCCTGCTGCCTGGAAACGATTGCGGACAGTACCTCATCCAAAGTATGACCGGTATCCAAACCCAGTAATTGATAATCCGGCCGGCTGCCGATGTGTGGGTCTGTTATTTGGATCAGACGATATGAATTGGTCTTATCGGACCTGCTAGGCTCATTGTGCTCGCGAATCACTTGCTCACCTTGTAATCACATCCATGTGTTCTACCGCAGAATTAAATTTTTCGGCCATCCAGCACTAATTGAAATTCTGCGCGACCATTTGCAAGACAGTACTCAAGCCACTCACCGAGAAAACGGTTGGCCTGAGGCCTCTCATCTGCGCGCTGCATACGGGAATTTGGGTAAGCGATATCCACTCCTTTACCACCTACCGGTCCACAGCCATTAACTGCTATCACCTCTGCCATCCGCGCATCGTGATAGAGACGAGCGGTCAGGTTGGGAGATGCCAGCCAGTGGCTTTCACTGAGATTTACCTCTGCGTCCAGTGACACTTCTGTGGTGTACCTGGATCTCGCTACCACTCTCAGCTTTAAGCTGCCACCAGGGATTTGATAGCACCATTGCTCTCTCTCTGAAAGCTCAGGTAGCAGCCTCAGTAGACGTAGGTAGTTAGCGTCGCAGTCGGCATGATAAGACGGTAAATCGACGCGATATACTGCTTTACCGTTGCCATTTGGCGACATTTTCATCTGCCTGCGCTGGTGCGCACCTACCTCACGTACTAGAGCCATTATCAACACTCCAATTCATTTGCCGCCGTGACTTACATCTCAGTTTACCTTTTGTGCGGGTAAAGTAGCGCAAAGAGCTGTGACCGCTCAGGCGGGTGGCGTCATATGAGTAAACTGCTTCCGATTTAACTCTAGCCACTGCACCGAAATCAGTGTGGTGGCATTGTCTATCGGGTTTTCTCCCGGGCCGTAATTCCCCCGCATCGCATCTACGACGTTCTGCCTCGGGAATACCCGCAAACGGATATCCTCATTTTCCTCAGCCAAGCCGAATACGCCCTCGGCCTGCTCCAAATCTACCAGGGCACAATACAGATGTATCCGCTCCGAGCTGCCCCCTGGGCTGGGGATATAGCTGTGGATAAAATGCAGGTCGTCCACAGTACATCCAGACTCTTCCAACACCTCTCTGCGCGCTACATCCTCCAGACTCTCCCCTTTCTCCACCATACCGGCTACCACTTCAAGACACCAAGGCCCTGCTGGGCGCCCCAGGGCACCTGTTCGGAACTGCTCGGTTAGCGCCAACAGGTCCCTGACAGGATCGTAAAGTAAGACTCCAACGGCCTCTCCGCGCTGAAACAGTTCCCGCTCTATTTCATTGCTCCAACCCCCGCGAAACAAGCGGTGGCGCAATCGCAGGCGCACCATAGTGAAAAATCCCTTAAACACGGTTTCCCTGGAAATTATTTCTACCGAATCAGCGGTGAACTCCGGGTTTAAATCAGTTCGACTGTTATCTTGTGGCATGGTTCGTCGTTCCCTAGGTTTCGGTTTTGCTGCGCTGCTTCCGCGACAAGACCGGGGTACCAGCTGTTATACTCTGCGCCCACCGTACCAGCCGCTGACTGCAGAGGCTATCCGGGTTTCCGTGTTGAATTTCGAGAGTACACAACATGAGAGTGCTGAATATCGCCTATCAGCAGCTACGGCGCTATGGCAAGACAAGGGTTAGCTGGGCACAAAAGCTCACCTTCGGCCTGATTAAAAATGACCACTACACCCAAGTGTTCAGCGACCGCGATATCGCCGCGTTTGAGGCTCCCTTTGGTATTCGCGACCTGGGTGTAAAAAAGGCGAACCGACGCTTAATGGAAACTGTCGAGGCCTTTGAGCCAGACCTGATCATCGCAGGCCACTGCGATATGATCACTAACGACACCCTGAAGGCCATTAAGCAACGCCTGCCCAATTGCTTTATCGCTCACTGCAATAATGATCCCCTCTTTGTTCCCAGCAATGTCGAGCGAATCAAATACCGCGCGGAAGTCGCCGATGCAGTTTTTGTATCCACCGGGCGAAGAGAACTGAAAATATTTGAGGGCTTTGGTGCTCGTGTATATCACATGCCGAACCCGGTTGAACCCTCGATTGAAAACCTCAATAACGCTGAACGCACAGATTTAGCCATCGACCTGCTTTTCTGCAGTAACAGCAATAATTTCACCAAGCGTCTGCAAATGGTTAAAAACCTGAAAGATGCCCTGGGGGATTCGCTGAACTTTAAAACCTATGGCAGCTTCGGCGAGGCTCCCGTTTGGGGCCGCGACTACGACCACGCTCTATCTCAAACCAAAATGGGATTGAATTTCAATCGCCAGGATACCCATTACTGGTATTCCTCAGCACGTATGGCGCAGTTGGCAGGCAACGGTATTTTGCAGTTCACCAGTGATAAATTACATTTTGATGACTTGTTGCCTGCTGAGAGCGTCGTTTATTTCTCCAATGAGCAGGACCTACTGGAAAAAATCCGCGAATTTAACGGTGACGATGCCAAGCGACGCGCCTGGGCCGCACGGGCCAGGGAGTTTTTCCACAATGAAATGAACTCGAAGCTCTACGCTCAGTACATTGTCGAAGCCACAAGCTTACAGCCTTTTAGCCACGACTATGCTTGGGCTCAAGATATCAATCTGGATGGCACACTCAGGTAGTGTTGCACCCACTCTATTCGATCAGATGCAATAGATTATGAGTAATAACCCAATTCGAGTCGCACAGATACTCGCCGGTGCTGAGCACGGTGGTGCTGAGAATTTCTTTGTGCGTCTCGTCAGTGGATTAAATCCCCGCAGCGAAATTACAGAAAAAGCGTTTATTCGCAACCACGATCACCGGGTACAGGCACTGCGTAGCAACAATGTTGAAACCGAAGGTTTTAAATTTGGTGGCAAGCTGGATTTTCTCGGCCGAAAAAAATACCGGGATGCCCTGAACCAATGGCAACCGGATATCGTGATGACTTGGATGGGACGTGCAACTTCAATCACCCCCAACTCTGAAAAATACCGATTGGTAAGCCGCCTAGGGCACTATTATAACCTGAAGTATTACCGTCACGCAGATTATTGGATCGGCATCAGTAAAGGTATCTGCCAGCATTTAAGGGACGGAGGCATCCCCAAGGATAAGATTTTCCATATCCCCAATTTTGCCGATGAGACACCAGTTAATCCGCTGCCTAGAAATAGCTTCAATACTCCGGAAGACCGGCCCCTGATCCTGGCTGCAGGCCGCCTACATATCAATAAAGGGTTCGACACCCTCCTGCATTCATTCACCCAGGTACCCAACGCCACTCTGTGGCTCGCTGGTAGCGGTCCCGAAGAGAGTAAATTGAAATCTCTGTGTCACCAGCTTGGCCTGGAGGAGAGAGTACGCTTCCTGGGTTGGCGCAACGATGTCACCACGTTAATGCGCACTGCGGATATGTTCGTGTGCCCTTCTCGACATGAGGGCCTGGGCTCTATTGTGATGGAGTCCTGGGCCCATCGCTGCCCTATAGTGGCGACGGACTCTCAGGGCCCTGGAGAAGTGATTACCAGTGGCAAAACCGGTCTGATTACCCCTATCGATAATGCTGATGAACTGGCCAAAGCCATGAAGTCCGTTATCGAGTCGCCGGAATTGCGCCAAAGCTTGATCGAAAATGCGGCCGAGGAGTACGCAACGACATATGCGAAACAGGTTATCGTCGATTCCTATATTGATCTATACGAAAACCTGATGAAGAAAGGGCGCTAGCGGAGAATGGCAGCCACCGAATACCCGGTGGCTGCTAAATCGTATTTTTCATTTCGTGCCAAATCGTACTTATTGATAGGCCGGGGGCAAATCCCGCAAAAGAGCGCTAACCCCATTGGCGATCAGTCGTTGACGCTGCTCAATACTATCGGGGCGTGTTAACAATTCGCTGGCTCTCCCCCCCCAAATCACAGCCCCGCCCGGGCGCCCAATACCCACACTCATAATCACCAAGGGGGCATCTGTCAGGGGCGGTAGTTCCACTACATCCTGTGGAGCATTGCTATCAAACTGTTTGTCCCAGCTGGGATCCCGGGTATCACCGGAGAAAAACTCATCGACTACTGCAACCTGGTAATCCACCACCATATCCGCATCCTGGTCCTGGGAGACTTGGCGATATCCTCGTTGCTGTAACTCTGCGGCAACGGTATCGCGCATTTCTTCATCCAACTCCACCAGCTGGGCAGAGGCATCTTCTGAGCCACTCAACGGCGCTACCCCCCATTTATACGTGGCAAAGGCAACCGGTGGCTCCCCGGTAGCGGCTTTTTCAACCTGTATCTCCTGGCAACCCGCCAATACCAAGATACTCAGCAAGCCTGTTAATAAATAGCGCATAAAAACTCCTACATTCCCGTACTTATTTTACTGGTTCGACCGTGCCGTAAAGTTCTATCTTAGGACTCCAGGTATACCACTTGGGTTCAGCTTTCGGGTAGAGAGGGAAATGGCTGCCCGACTCCACTTCAAATCCCATAAAAGGGGCTTCTGGCGTGGCAAATGCGATCCCCCCCTGTAACAGGGCCTGAGCCGATTCTGTGTTGATATTAAGCCCACTTTTCAGGCCGAAATTCACATCGACGCCACTGGCATTCCAAAACACCGTGTGCTCTCGCACCAGGGGCTGGTATTGGGGTTCGATATGAACATAGATATACACTCGATCAGCATACTCCCCCAAGGAAAAACCTGTAACCTCTCCCACTTTTACCTGACGATAATAAACCGGACTCCCTGTTACCAGAGATCCTCGCCTCGCAGCATCCAGGATAATTCCCAGTCCAGGGCGAGTAAAAGTTTCTGCAAGATCCTCTTCCGGTGCCTGTTCCAAAGCGTAAAACTTTGTCTGTGGATCTCCTAAGCCAGGCTCAAGCGCCAGGTAGCGCCCTGTAATCAGGGTATCCAAATGGGCAATCTTATCGATGCTAATTTGCGGGGAAACCACCCATATACGTGTGCCCTCCCGAGCAAACTGCTCTCCGCGATGATAAAGCTTGGCCCTGGCCCACACCTCGCCCAAAGAGCGATCGAGTCTCAGGCGAGTAATCTCTCCAACTTGTACCCCGCGGTAGCGCAACGGTGCTCCAACTCTCAGCCCCTCGGCACTGACAAGGCTGACTTGAATTTGTATTCCCCCCTCCATAGCCGCTTCCCGACTGCTGAAAAGAGGGAACTGGTCTCCATTTTTTGCCTGCCCGCCTTTTCCAAGGTCTTCCCGGCGTATGCCAAAGGCGATACCGCCGCGCAGAAGTGACATCAGCGAATCTGCCTCCACTTCCACCCCTTCGGTCAAGCTTGCTGTAGCCCGCAATCCGCTCACATTCCAGAACCGAACGCCTTCCTGCACAAAGTGGGTATAGCGGGGCTCTATCACCACATAAACTTCTACCCCCTCGCCATCCCTACGCAATTCCATTCCCTGCACTTTTCCTACCTCTATACGGCGAAAATAAACCGGCGCGCCCCGCTGCAAAGACCCGGGATTGCGTGAAGTGAGGCGTAAATGCAGCCCCGGCACACGGGGGTCCATCGGTGGCGCAGAGGTTCGCGCAGTGAAATTGCGCTGGGAGCGCTGTCCTTTGCGCAAATCTACTTCTATGCGATTACCTTGGATTAAATCGTTTAGTCCGCCAGTAAAATCGAAGCTCGGGGGGGCTAGCCAAAAACGTGTATTTTCGGTGAGCAATTCATCCGTTGTCGGATCCATCAGAACTTTGACTTCCATACCATTCAAACGGCGGTTTGCCTTGGTCCCACTGACTTCGCCTACCTGTATGCCCTGGTAGTAAACCTTCGTAGAATCCGGAGTAACATTCACCCCCTGATCGAAATTTAATGTCACTGGAATTCCCGCATCTGCTGCGGCAAAATTTTTATATAACTCAAACTCACTACCATTTACAGCGAGTGGAGACTGACGTTGATTTTCCGGGGTATAAAAACTTACGCCTCCGGCAAAAAGTGCTGCCAGGGATTCTAAATTGACACTGATACCGCTAATACCGCCTTCGATAGAGATCCCCGAACTATTCCAAAAGCGGCTGCCCCGATGAACCAGATAGGCATATTCCCGACGAATAAATAATTCGATACTGACTTCAGTTCCGTTTCGATCCAAACGGTAATCCGCTACCTGACCGACTCGCAACTGACGATAATATACTGGCGATCCTCGACTTAAAGAGCCCAAACGACGGGACTGCAAAACAACACGTAAACCATCCCCACGGATAAATGCAGGAGGCTGATCCAGGGCAACAAAGTTGCGCTTGCGCTTTCCACTACCTGATTCAACGGCAATGTAATTGCCTGAAAGTAGAGTTTCCAAACCGCTAATACCGGTAATAGATAACTCGGGTTTTACTACCCAAAACTCAGTGCCCTCTACCAATAAATATTCTGCACTGCGATTTAAACTAACTTCGGCCAGAACGCCATCGGCTCCATTCAGCTCTTTCGCATTAGGTACAAGGCGCACATCCTGGACCATACCAATATCGACCCCGGAATATTTGACCACCGTTTTTCCTTTTACCAGGCCGTCGCCAGAATGAAATAAAATAGTGGCTTTAACGTCTCCCTCTGACAAATCCTGATATAGCAACCAGAGAGCAATCAGCCCCGCGATCAAAGGTAAAATCCACACTAGGGGTAATCCCCTGCTTGCGCGCACTACTCCCCGCTGAGCACCTCCATCCAAGCGAGACGCATCACTCGTATCCTGCGGGGGCAGCTCATCAGCCATTTTCTGCGGCGCTCCTATGAGCCGTTTCTGGCTCTACTGCAGACTCATATAAATCTCCGTCATAGGCATCCCAAATTAAACGGGAATCGAAAGTTCGTGCCGCCAACATGGTCACCACTACCACAGAGGCAAAAGCCGTAGCACCAGCTCCAGCAGTTACCTGGGAAATAAATCCCATATCCACTAGCGACACCAAAATTGAAATCATAAATAAGTCTAAGAGTGACCAGCGCCCGATGCCGGAAACTACTCGATATATTTTCATGGACTGAATGGGGTCGAAGGACAGGCGCAACTGAATTTGGATCAGGAGCAATCCCAATCCCAGTAGCTTCATCACAGGAACTGCAATACTGGCAACAAAGACAATTAAAGCTATTCCCCACATTCCCGAGTTATAGAGTTGCATGACCCCGCTAATGATGGTGCTGGGGTCACCGGCACCTAAATAAACTACTGTCATTATCGGTAACACATTGGCAGGTAAAAGCAATAAAGTGCCAGTAATCGTCAGAGCCCAAGTTAACATCAAGCTTCCTTCGATTCTGCTGTGTACTCTCGCTCCACAGCGCGGACATCGGCAACGACCATTTTGGGGAAGAATAATTAATTGATGACAGCACAGGCAGCTGGTTAAGCCTTTTTTTAAACCTTTATTTGGTACGCTATTCACAAGCTTGTCCCTTAAGCGCACGACGCTGTGCTAAGCGGTGCCAAATTGCTGTTTGGTCAAAACTCAGGGAAGAGAGATTTGCCAGTAGCATCATGGCACCAAAACAGTACAGCCCCGGTTCTACCTCCATCTTGCCCAAATCCCGTAATTTAATCAGGGCCACCAAAATTCCGAGCATATAGACATCGAGCATGCCCCACTCTTTTACGTGCTGGTAAAAACGAACAGCATTGGATACCGGTCGGTCAAGCCAGGCCCAAGCACTGCCCCAACAAATAAATAACAACAGGGCGAATTTACCTACCGGAGCCAAAACGCTACAGAAAAGCACCAGCGCCGAGAGCCAAATAAACCCTGCCTTGAAAAGAGAGTAAACGCCATTAAGCAAGGTACTTTCTGCACCAAATGAGAACAGGGAAAAGTCGAGCAACGGCAAGCTAACAGAGGGAATGAACAGTAATAGGCCGGTTAGACTGAGAGCCAGAGTGTAGTAAATACTATGATTGCCATTGCGATGCAAAGTACAGCGACATCGTGGGCAAATTAGCTTTTGTCCCGGAGGCGCCAAGCCGCCGGTTAAAAGTAGATCGCATTCGTGACAGACCCTCTGCCAATTGGTCAGCACTGCGTTGCGCTCCTCATTCATGGACAGTCAGTCCTTGCCTTATTCTGCACAATTTTTGCCGCATCCAAATGCTTATGAGGCGCGTCTATTGAAATATAGGCCCTCAACCTTATTCAATGGGCCCTAGTTATTGCCAAGAAATTACCGATAAACGCACATAGGTGTCGGTTTAACGAAGATATAGCAAAAAGCCGATTGCCGTCTCGACGGTCGGTTTGACCCCGGGTAAACTCTCGCGACTGCTATTGGGGAGACTGGCAATATTAGTAATAACCGCAAGCTGGAGCCCTCTAAATCCCCACTACATGACACCAGCTCCAAATAACTTGCAAAAGCTTGAAGACCGTACCCTCCACAGGAAGTCGAAACAGATGAAAAGAAGTAACCGCACAGAGCCGCAAGGCCGCAAGTTGCGTCCGCTGAAAAAACTAATCGCCGCTACGCTGCTGGGCCTGGGCGCCATGCAGGCGCAAGCCGACACCCTGTGGGATATCTATACACAGGCCCTGGAGAATGATCCTCAATTAGCAGCTGATCGCGCCGCTTACCACGCGGGTATCGAGGCCAAATATCAGTTCCGCGCATTCCTGCTTCCTCAGGTTAATGCTACTTTCGAAGCCGCTAGAACTCACTCTGATAGCAGCCGGAATTCTGCTCAGTTACTGGATTTGACTGATAATGACGACGACAATGATGTCGAACTAGTGGATTTTAGAAGCCAAACTAGCAATTCCTTACAGGAAAGAACCTATAGTGCCAACCTGACCCAGGCTATTTTTGACGCCCCAGCCTGGTTCGATTATCAACAGGGCAAGAGATTAACAGAGCAGGCGACAGCAGAATTCAGTGCTAACCAGCAAGAAATGATGATTCGTGTCGCCACCGCCTACTTTGATGTATTGCGTGCTTATGACGTCCTCGAGGCAGCTGCTGCCGAAGAACAAGCCCTGGCTAAACAGCTGGAACAGACGCAACAGCGCTTTGAAGTCGGTCTAACAGCAATTACTGATGTCTACGACTCCCAGGCTGCCTATGACAGTTCCGTTGCCCGGCGTTTAACAGCTCAAGACAACCTCCTCAGTAACTTTGATGCCCTATCAGTATTGACCGGAGGCTACCATGATCAAGTAGCTCCTCTGGTAGATGACTTCCAGGTAGCTCCGCCGGTGCCTTCAGATCGCGCCGATTGGGTTGAGTTTGCCCTCGCCAACAACTTTGTCCTTAAAGCTGCACGACTTGGCGCCGATGCCGCCCGCTATAACGCGCGAGCGGAAGCCAGTGAACACCTACCCACAGTCACTGGCTCGCTTTCTTATAATAAACTCACTCAAGATGGTAACGAGAAAAATCGATTCAGCGACATAACGGGCAGCCAATTTGTACGTTACCCGCAAGATATTGACCAATGGGGAACAAGTGCAGGGGTAACTGTAAATGTGCCCATCTTTACTGGTGGCCTTCTCAGTGCCAACCGTCGCCAGGCTAGAAACCAAGCCTTCCAGGCCCAGGACCTTAGCGTCCTTGCAGAGAGAGATACCATACAAACCACGCGCACCCTGCACCGCGCTGTTGTCACCGATGTATCGAGAGTAGCGGCCCGAGAGCAAGCCGTCGTTTCTGCCAAGAGTGCATTGGATGCCACTCAGGCAGGATACGAAGTAGGCACCCGAAATATTGTAGATGTGCTCCTGGCTCAGCGGACCCTGTTTGACTCACAAACTGACTACGCCAACTCGCTGTACGACTACATTCTAAACTCACTGAGCTTGAAGCAAGCTGCAGGACTCTTATCCCCTAAAGACCTTCAGGATCTGGATATGATGCTGAACCCTGCAAGTAACGTCTCTCGCGTGGAGGAAACTGGCGGTACCAGTCTTCCAGCACCTTCGAAGTAACTGCGTATACGCATCTACCAGAGAGCAGGATTTTTATTCTCTCTCTGGTCTTCATTTTGTGTAGCCAGCCGCTCCACTTCGCCCAGTAAGCGCTGCAAAGCACCACTATTTTCTGAAGCTACTTTTTTCCCTCTCTGACCGGCGGCTTTTCTTTGCCCCACATCTTCCAGCCAAGCCTGAACTTGTGAAGCCATCGATTCACTGTCTTCGACTACAACCATGGCTCCAGCCTCCTGTAACAAACTGGATACAGTGGCAAAGTTATGCAGGTGGGGACCGGAAATAACTGGTACACCCCAGGCAGCGGGTTCAATCATATTGTGGCCACCAACAGAGACCAGGCTACCTCCCACAAAAGCAATATCACTGGCCCCATAGAAGCGCAGCAACTCCCCCATGGTGTCTCCCAGAATAACCTCATCACTAGCTTTAATGGCTGTGCCTTCACTCCTTCGAACCAAGGCAAAGCCACGCTCCCGACACAGGCGGGCAACACCATCAAAGCGCTGTGGATGCCTGGGCACCAACACGAGTAATAGATCTTTAATTTCTCTCTTCAAAATAGAGAAGGCATCCAAGATCACCTCATCCTCACCCACATGGGTACTAGCCGCCAGCCATATAGGCCTGGAAGACTCCCCCCGCCACTGGTGCGCCAGCGCCTGGGCTTCACTGGCCAGTCCCATATCAATACTGAGGTCAAACTTGATATTTCCGTTGGCTACTGCTTTTTCCTCTGGTAATCCCAGATCGACAAACCGCTGCATATCCGCGGGATATTGCGCAACAACACGATCCAGGTTGTTTAACATTGTTCGACTCAAAGAGGGAAAACGCCCGTAACCTCGTGCAGATTTTTCACTGAGACGTGCATTGGCCAATAAAATTGGGATCTTCCTGCTCGAGCAGAGCTTGAGTAGGTTGGGCCAAAGCTCAGTCTCTATAATCACCAATGCACTCGGGCTAAGCGCATTGAGAAATGGTACCAGGCATTCAGGGAGATCATAGGGGAGGTAATAGTGAAGTAAGCGGCCGCCAAGAATTGGCTGCAGGGCTTCCTTCACCCGCTCAGACCCGGTTGGAGTTGTAGTCGTTACCAGCCACTGCCAGTCTGTATGTCGCGCAGCCAATTTAGAGATAACTGGTACGGCGGCTAGGGTCTCCCCTACAGATACAGAATGGACCCAGATTAACGGTGCACGGCTGTGCCTTTTTGGAACCTGCCCCAGACGCTCTCTTAAACGCAACCGATAGGCCGGCTGACTACGCCCTCTCCACCAGAGACGTAGAAGGACAACAGGTAAAAACAGGCGGAAGAGCCAGGAATAAAATATTTGCATGAAGCAGGGATCACCTAAAGATCAATATTGCCACCAAAGAAAGTGCAATGATGACGGTTATCTCTCCCAGGTAAAACACCCCCGTAAGGAAGGCCTCAGGCCATTAGTGATCGACCACCCGGTAAAACTCAGAGCGCACCCCAAAAACACCACAAGCCATGCCGGCTGAACGGCAGGCGCGGAGCCAAGGCCCAGAACCCAAGCGCTTTCCACCGAAAATCAATCCTAAAATACAGCCTATGCTGGAGATCAACAATTGCCCCAGAGCCGATACAAAGATACTGGTATGACCGCGACCTTTGGCAAGTTTATGCTTTGCCAGAGTGATACCAGCGGAGAATTTTCTACGCGACAACCAACGCATATTGGCGCGACTCTCCGGCACAGCTTCGTAAACCCTCGCCTCCAGGCAGTAAACAATCTTTCCGCCCTTGGCCTTAAACTCTGTGAAAAAAATCACATCTGTACCGGCACCAAGAGGATCCTGCTCATTAAACCTCAGGCCTAACGAGCGAGTACTGCTCATCGGTATTAATACATTGCTGGTCGCACAGTAGTTGAGCTGTTCTCCAGTCTTTCGTTTCTGTCGATAAAAAATACGTGAGTAATAGGCAGGCACAGAATCCGGCCAACGCCGAACAACACTGCCACAAACCACGCTACTGCCCCCCAGCTTTTGCGAGTAATCATATAGCTGGATTAACCAATCGGGCTCTACCCACTCATCATCATCAATGAAAACCAGGTAGTCAGCCCCCATGTTATCCAGTTCATCGATACAGCGATTGCGTGCACAAGGGATTCCCCGCCGCTCTTCTACAGCACAGTTGAGGGAGAAGGGAAAGCTTCCCGACAACTCCTCCACAACTTCTCTACCAGCCTGAGTGTCCGAATCATTATCGACAACCAGTGCAGCCACATTTAAGCCTGTAGGTAGCTGGAGCTTGGCCAGACTTTGCAGAGAACTGCGAAGCCGCTCTGGTCGCTGATAAGTACAAATACAGATCACTAACAAGGGGTGCAATGTAAACTCCAGATTACGGCCAAGAACAAATCGGATATAAGCTTTCTGAGCTGGGTTAAAAAAGAATCAGCCTATACCCTTAAGAATGACCTGTCTATAATACCACTTTTGCCAAATGCTTTATCAGGGCATCTATGATCCATTTTATATGCTCGTGCCTGACCTTCCCTGCTAAAACGCAACCCATTAGTCAAATTAATTCAAAAAACTATTCTTATAAGCCCTGGTATATCTCCCCATGAAAATTATGCAGCTTTTACCCGCACTGAACTCTGGGGGGGTTGAGAGGGGGACCGTTGATCTTGCCCGCTATCTGGTAGCAGGCGGTCATCAGTCAATCGTTGTTTCCAGCGGGGGAAGCATGGTCGAGCAACTGAAAGCTGAAGGCTCAGCCCATATTGAACTTCCAATCCACAAGAAGTCTTTCTTTAGCCTGTTACAGGTCAGGCCACTTCGAGAGATTATCTCTCGTGAGAAGCCCGACATCATCCATGTGCGTTCCAGGGTTCCGGCTTGGCTAGCCTATCTTGCCTGGCGAAGTCTTGACTCCGCTGGGCGCCCCCGCCTTGTCAGCACGGCTCATGGCCTTTACTCAATAAATCGATACAGTGCAATTATGGCGAAAACCGAGCAGGTAATCGCAATATCAGAGTGTGTGAATAGCTACTTACTGGAGAACTATGCAAACGATCTAAAGCGTCCCCCACAGATCGTTTATCGGGGTGTAGATACAGATGAGTTCAATCCTGATGTACAGCCACCGGAGTCCTGGTACCAAAAAGTACACCAGGATTTCCCCCAGCTTGTTGGCAAGCGCTGGCTCCTCTTACCCGGCAGGCTGACCCGCTGGAAGGGACAAGAAGACTTTATCGATCTAATTCATCAGCTAATCCAAAACCGTTCTGATGTCCACGGCATCATTCTCGGCGGAGCGGAGAAGAATAAGCAGCACTATGCCGATGAATTGGAACAAAAAATTCGCTCAATGAAGCTTGAGAACCACCTTACCCTGGTTGGTCATCGTAGTGATATACGCCACTGGTATAGTGCGTCCAGTTTGGTGTATAACCTATCACGTCGACCCGAGCCATTTGGCAGAACCGTTATAGAGTCCGCTGCGATTGGCACACCTATTATCGGTTATAACATTGGGGGCCCGGCAGAGTCGCTAAATGCCTGTTTCCCTCAAGGGCTAGTTGATATCAATGATTCAAAAGCTTTATTCGTGCGTACTCAAGAGCTGCTCGACAGCCCTGAACAGAAGCCTCACCTATCTACCGATTTCACTTTGGGAAGACAGGCCGAACACACCATTGAAATCTACAAAAGCCTACTCACAGAGCGTACCGGAGCGAACCCGAGTGATTAATTTGAGCCAAAGCGAGCCTTTTGCCAGTGGAGGCAATCGCTTTTGCTACCGACACCCGGAGCGGCCTGAAATCTGTGTCAAAGTGATGCGACCAGGGCGAACGGCTGAACTACTGGGACGGGCGCCCTGGTATAAAACTTGGCGTGGAGAGTCATATTTCGACGACAATCTTCGCGAGCTGGAAGGCTACAGCCAACGGGCGCTTGCCGATAATCGAGATGAGCTTTGGCAGCATCTACCACGCTGGTATGGAATTCAGGAGACCAACCTAGGCCCCGCAGCTGTCACCGATATGATTCTGGACAGTGATGGAAATCCAGCGCCCACCCTGCGCCAATACCTGAACAAATACGGTCTCAATGTAGAGGTACGTACATCTTTACAGCGTTTTTCTGAGTGGCTGCTTGAGTATGAGGTTCTCACGAAAAACCTGATTGCCCACAACCTGGTCTTGCGAAAAGAGCAGGGCGAACTGCAAACCTACCTGATAGATGGACTGGGTTGCGCTTCTTTTCTGCCCCTACCAAAAGTCTCCAGCTACTTTGCGAAACGCTATATCCGTCGCCGTATCGAGCGGATGTGGCTGAGAGTCGAATGGGAGATTTCCGATAAGGAAACCCCCTGGCGAAAATTTGAAGCTGAGGGGCTCAAGCGCTAACGGCTAGGCAAGCCTGATCGACGCAACAATGCTTGAGCGCACAATAGGTATTGATCCAGGGGTTCACGCTGGCCTCTCGCCTTCAGCTCGAGTTTTTCACTAACCAAGCCTTGATCCAAAAGTCTTAATACCGCTGAACGCACCTTATTGGACTTGCTGCGACTCGGAACCCGAATTACACCGACTTGGGCCCGACTTTGTAACGACTCGAATAGCATAGAGATACTGTCCTCAGTGACCCAGATTGTTTCCGCTTCCGACAACTGCTTCTGAAGCCAGCCCGCCGGACAAGAGCGCCAGTCAACCAACTCAACACGACTTTTCTCCAGCTGCTCCATGGTGCCCGCCGGTGTTCTCCGACTGTCAGAGATACACCAACTCAAGGGGTGAGCCAATAATTTCTCAACCTGCTCTCGGATTGAGAGGGTATCCCAACTGTAGTGCTTGCTGGGTCCACCCAATAAAATAAGCCCCCTTCCGGGCTGCAGCACATCGCTCTCGAGCGGTTCCGTCAGCGCACCCTGACTCACAATCACATTAGGTAGAGGGGGCGGACGATCGTGTTCGGGGACGACCGCAAAATCAAACCAGCTGTAGGGTAACAAAGGGCGGTTAATTGCCACCGTGCGACCACCAAACCGGCAACGGGCAGCTAGCATCGGTAGTCGGCTGCGGCGACCTGTGCCAATCAGAAAGTGGGGGGGGGGGAGCTCTTCCAGATCCTCTCCCGCTTTTAGGAGAATACGGCTGGCTATATATTCTGGCGATATATCAAAAGCCTGCACTTCCCCGATATAGCTCCTGCGCAACCCTTCAATCAGAGCTGCGCTCTGCTTTTCATGGGCCCGGTTGCCATCTAAAAAACGCCAAATAGTAAGTTGCAAGATAGGCCCCTAAACTACTGAATCACCGGAATATAAGGCAGTGTACCTAGCCCCCGTCAGTGAGGCCACTGTGACAAGGCTATGGGAGCCCCAAAACATCCAGTATACTGCCCTTCAGGCGTTAGCGGGGTACCCGGTAAGTGCCATTGTAAATCCGTGCCCTCAGGAGGCCTATTAAAGCGCTCAACAAAACAGATATCCGCTTTTACTTTGTGTAGAGCCCCGTAATTATCACCAAAAACCAAATTTCGAGCGCTCATGGACAACAGACTTTTATATAGTACCCAACCATACAGCCTATTTCCGCACACCTAACACAACCTTTTCTATTTGGTCGATAGCTGCACATATGCCTGAACTTGGAAGTACTCTAAAAAAGCTTTCTCAACCCGTTTACCGTCAGCAAAGCTCATTGTGGATTTCAGGTCTGCTTAAATGGGCCTTTCTGGGACTATTTCTGCTGGTATGTGGCTTCTATATTTTTCCTAAGGTTTCAGGGATACAAACCAGCTTTTACCTGACTTTACTACCCACAGCCTTTTTACTGTTGGCATGGAGAAAGAGTTATCACTTCCTGTTCTCTTGGCAATTTATAACCTTTTGCAGCCTCCCAATCATACTAGCGCTGTCAACCCTGTGGGCCTCACCTGACACCGCTGACGTTTACAGGCAACCTGATTACTATTGGAAATTGGTGTTATACCTGTCTCTATTTTACTGTGCGACCTACTTCCTACTGGAACAGTATGGCGACACTATCCTCCATCAGCTGTTACTCGCACTTATTGCGATTGGGCTGCTATCTGGTATTGCTTCGTTAATTGCTTATGCCCTTGAAGGGGGCCTACAAGATCTGCGTCGGATTGGAGGTGTATCTCTAGAGGGCAATATTGATAAAACAGGAATGCTGTTCGGCTTCCACGCTCTTTTCTGCTGCTACGGTCTCTACCAAGAACCCCGTATTTGGCGCTGGCTATCAGGAGCAGGTTTACTCACCTCCTGTATCTATATAGTTTTGTCACAAACCAAAGTCCCGATTGTTATGGCGGGCTTTTCAATCTTTTTGGTTGTATTCGGCAACCTTTCACGACTGCTGAAGATTCTCGTTGTTGTTGCCATAGTTTGCGTGCTGCCCCTAGCCTATTTTACGCTGTATGGTGATCTGCCTCTTCTACACCGGGGTAGTGCCTATTCCGTTCGCATGACACTCTGGCAAAAGACACTTGAAGAGTTCCTGCAATCCCCACTGTTTGGTCAAGGCCTAGTGCACAAAAAGTTTATCGAGCTAAACAGAATGGTTCCCCATCCACATAATTTCCTCCTGGATATCGCACGCTTCAGTGGAATATTGGGGGTGGCCACTTGTGCCTGGCAAGGACTCGCAGCCCTGTGGACAGTGAGGTCCAAAGAGAGGCTTCTGAGCTGGATTCCCGGTTTGTACTTCACCTGGTTCCTATTCGGTGTATTGGCAATGCTGACATACGCCCAGCAACCTTTGGCCAAGCCCAATTATATTTGGTTCTTTTACTGGATTCCCCTAGCTATCCTGCTGGCGCGAAGCAGCATTGAAGAGCGGGGTTTGAGCCATTTTAAAACTATCCAGGAAAGTAACCCTCAAAAACAGTAACCGCTGAGAGATAGAGTCACACTGATGAATGTAACCGTATTTGGCACCGGCTATGTGGGCCTGGTGCAAGCAGCAGTCTTAGCTGAAGCTGGCAATAAAGTAGTTTGTATCGATATAGACGCGGACAAGATCGATCGTCTCAAACAGGGCATTATCCCCATTTATGAGCCCGGCCTCGAGCCTATGGTGAAGAACAGTATCACCACAGGCAATCTATCTTTTTCAACCGATGCCGCCTTTGGCGTAGAACACGGTGAACTGATCTTTATCGCTGTGGGCACCCCTCCAGATGAGGACGGCTCAGCAGATCTTCGCCATGTGTTAACTGTTGCAAGAACCATCGCCAAATACATGGAGTGCAAGAAATATATTATCAATAAGTCCACAGTACCCGTGGGGACTGCCGATAAGGTGCGGGCTGCCGTTGAGGAAGAACTCACCAAGCGGGACCGGTCTGATCTGCCATTCGATATTATTTCCAACCCTGAATTCCTCAAGGAGGGGTCGGCGCTCAATGACTGTATGCGCCCGGATCGAATTATTATTGGCACCTCCGAAGAGGAATCAGAGCAGAAGCTTCGCCACCTGTACGCACCATTCAACCGAAATCACGAAAAAATCCTGGTGATGGACGTAAAAAGTGCAGAGCTGACCAAGTATGCCGCCAACTGCATGCTGGCAACCAAGATCAGCTTTATGAATGAAATGGCAAATATTGCCGATAAAGTGGGCGCTGATATTGAAGCAGTTCGGGCCGGAATCGGCTCAGACCCACGAGTTGGCTACCAGTTTATCTACGCAGGTATCGGCTACGGTGGCTCCTGTTTCCCGAAAGATGTGAAAGCCCTGATTTCCTCGGCTCAACAGCTGGGCATTGCTGCAGATATTCTCGCCGCCGTGGAATCCCGCAACGAGCGCCAGAAACACTATCTCGCCGAAAAAATACAACGTCATTTTAACGGAGATATTCAGGGCAAAACTTTTGCGCTCTGGGGCCTGTCATTCAAACCCAATACAGATGATATGCGCGAAGCCCCCAGCCGTGTGCTGTTAGCTCGATTGTGGGAGCAGGGTGCGAAGGTGCGGGCATTTGACCCTGAGGCCATGGAGGAGTGTCAGCGAATTTTTGGCGATCGCGAAGACCTGACCCTTTGCGACTCCAAGACAGAGGCTTTACAGGGTGCCGACGCCCTGATTGTCGCGACCGAATGGCAACAGTTCAAATCTCTTGATATCGATGAAGTAAGCAGCGCTCTCAGTGCCCCGGTTGTGTTTGACGGACGCAACCAGTACGAACCAGAGGAAATGCGCGAGGCAGGCTTTGATTATTACTGCGTAGGGCGCCCGGACACCACCAGCTCTTACTAAGTAAGCCTTACTTAAAATAAAAACCCGGCATCTGCCGGGTTTTTATTTTCCATCATGCTATTCGCATCTTTACTTCCGCCTGGCCCGCCACATCACTGAGCCAGCCCCGATGCGCAGCACTACGCCCATGTACCACATCAAAATAAAGATTTTGCAAACGCCCTGTGATAGGGCCGCGACGACCACTGCCGATAGAACGCCCATCCAATTCACTAATAGGCAATACTTCCGCCGCTGTGCCAGTAAAAAACGCTTCATCAGCGATATAGACTTCATCTCGCGTGATACGCTTCTCTACTACCCTGTAGCCACACTCCCGAGCCAACTCAATAACTGTATCGCGGGTAATCCCATCCAGGCACGACGTCAGCTCAGGGGTATAAATAGTCCCATCGCGAACAATAAAGACATTTTCTCCACTACCCTCAGCAACATAACCCTCAGGGTCCAGTAATAACGCCTCCTCGCAACCATTGCGCACCGCCTCCTGTAACGCCAGCATCGAGTTTATATAGTTACCATTGGCTTTCGCCTTACACATGCTGATATTCACATGGTGTCGGGTGTATGAGGAGGTATTCACCTTAATCCCCTGCTCCAGCGCCTCGGGGCTCATATAGCTGGGCCACTCCCAGGAAGCGACAATCACATGGGTTGAAAGATTTTCTGCGCGCAACCCCATTCCCTCTGACCCATAAAATACCATTGGTCTTAGATACGCTTGGCGCAGGTTATTTTCGCGCACCACAAGCCGCTGAGCTTCATTCAGCTCATCAGTGCTATAGGGCATTGGGATATTCATTATTTTTGCAGAGCGAAACAACCGACGGGTGTGCTCTTGCAAACGAAAGATACTGGCGCCGTTACCGGTTTCATAAGCCCGTACGCCTTCAAACACCCCCATTCCATAGTGCAGGGTATGAGTGAGGACATGCACCCGGGCATCGCGCCAGGGAACCAATTCACCATCAAACCAGATAACGCCGTCGCGGTCGGCAAAAGACATGGGTAACTCCTACAAATCCTGAAAAACAGTTTAATCGGGCAGCAGGTAGAAACCCGGTGTTAACCGAGTAATTGCTGCCAGTTTGTTTGAACGGTCTTTCTTTCCGCTGTGAATTGGTCATCGCTCACAATCCCTGGCAGTTGTTGTAGTGCCAGGCGATGACCTTCAGATCGGTAGGCTTTGTAGGCGTCGATCAGATGTCCGGCTTGTTGGGCCGGCATCAGGCCTGCGTCAATTAGACTTTCGAGAATGCGAATATTATCGGTATACCGCACGATCGAGGGCGAAGTTTTTGCCCAGGCCAGAGCAGCATATTGAACCATAAATTCAATATCGACAATACCGCCCTCACCGTGCTTTAGATCAAACTTTTTATCGTTGCTCTTATCGAGGTGCGCACGCATTTTATTGCGCATTTCCACCACCTCATCACGCAATTTATCGCTCTTTCGCGACTGGCAAAGCAATTTCGTACGCAACTGTTGAAACGACTCACTCAGGCGGAGACTACCGGCGACAGACCGAGCTCTCACCAGTGCCTGATGCTCCCAGGTCCAGGCACTCTCCCTCTGGTATTTTTCAAAGGCAGCCAATGAAGTCACCAAGAGTCCTGAATTACCCGAAGGGCGCAGTCTTGTGTCTACCTCATAAAGAGGCCCGCTCAATGTACGGGTTTGCAATATGTGGATAAGTCGCTGTGCTAGTCGGGTAAAAAAGCTCAGGTTATCAATACTGCTTTTACCGTCGGTAACCTGCATCGCATCTGCATCGTGCACAAAAACAATATCCAGGTCAGAACCGTGGCCAAGCTCCAATCCCCCCAGCTTTCCATAGGCGATAATGGCAAAGTGCATATCCTCTGCCGAGGCCCCCGCAGGCACACCGTATTTATCCACCATCTGTGCCCAGGCGAGTTGCAATGACTGCTGCAATATCGCCTCTGCCAACCAAGTAAGGGAATCACTGACTTTCATCAAAGGCAGGGCACCATTCACCTCTTGTGCCGCAATGCGCAGGCTTTGACTCTGTTTAAAATATCGAAGCGCCTCCATTTGCAATTCCAGATCTTCAGGATCGATCCGCAACAATTCGAGACGCAGCTCATTGGCAATATCTGCCGCCGTAGAGGGTGCTAGTAACCTGCGGGAATCCAGTAACTCATCCAGCAGAATTGGATGGCGCGCAAGTTGCTCAGCAATCCACGGACTGGCACTACAGAGGCGCACCAGCTGGTTGAGCACGGGGGGATTTTCATTAATCAGGACGAGATAGGCACTGCGACGCAGTACTGAGCGCACTAAAGGTAAAACACGGGTTAGCACTAACAAGGGATCAGCCTGTAACCCTGCTGCGGCCAGTAGCGTAGGCATAAATTGGTCCAGGCGCGCACGGGAAGAAGCAGGTAGTGCCGCAACCATTGTTGACTGGCACAGCTCCTTTAAGTGCTCGAGTGCCTGCGGTGGAGGAAGAAACCCTGCACTTTCCAAAATCTGCAAATTCTCTTCATTCGCAGTTTCATCGGCGCAACTTGCCCAGAGTCCCTGCCACTCTTCAGCCACACTGGGGGCGGCCATCTCCTCTGGTGGAGCGATTACAGTATCGAACTCCCGCTCAACTAAGGAACGAACATCGACCAGCTCACTCTCCAATTGCTCCCAATTATCGCGGCCCAGGGCAAATGCCAATTTTTCCCTTTCTTCCTCCTCAGCTGGGAGCGCCTGTGTCTGCTGATCCCGGTATGCCTGAAGAGCGTGTTCAACTCTCCGCAGCAACAAATAACAATTGGTCAGTTCACTGGCCACTCCCGGTTCAACATGGCCATCACTTTCCAAAAGGGGCAGTAGCTTGAGCAAGCTGCGCTCGCGCAGCGCGGGTTCGCGGCCTCCGCGAATTAACTGGAATGCCTGGGCAATAAATTCCAACTCGCGTATGCCGCCCCGCCCAAGTTTGATATTGTCCGTTAAACCGCGAGCGCGCACTTGCCGCTGTATCAAGGCTTTCATTTCACGCAAAGCATCAATAGCACTGAAATCGATATAGCGGCGATAAGTAAATGGGCGCAACAACTCCATCAGCTCTTCAGAAAACGCCTCCCTGCCAGCAACAGGGCGAGCTTTGACCATGGCGTAGCGCTCCCATTCACGCCCCTGAGTCTGGTAATAGTCCTCCAGAGCAGCGAAATGGCTTACCAGGGGACCACTGTCACCGTAGGGACGCAAACGCATATCTACACGAAAAACAAAACCATCCGCATTGATTCCATCCAACGATTTAATCAAGCGCTGACCGAGTTTTTGGAAAAACTGCTGATTTTCTATACTCTTTTCGCCATCGGTATAACCGGGCTCAGGGTAGGCAAAAATCAGGTCAATATCCGATGAGAGATTGAGTTCCCGGGCTCCCAATTTGCCCATCCCCAACACCACCATCGACTGACTATCGCCAGCTCTACTACGAGGCCCCCCATAGCGATCCACTAACTTTTCATGGTGCCATTGCATCGCCGTGCGAATGGATAGCTCTGCCAATTCACTAAGGCGCAGACATGCCTGGGGAATATCCCACTGTCCGGCAAAATCGCGAAATATGACCTCAGTCGTTACCCGGTTGCGCAATAAGCGCAATTGAAGGTCTAACTCCTCATCACTTTCTATGGTCGGCAGGGAGAGTCCAAGATCTTGATTAAGCAACAAATCCCGTAAAAGCTCTGGGCGGCGACAGCACTGTTGATAAAAAAATTCTGAACCAATTAAGCTCCGAGCCACTCCTTGCGCAAGCAATGGCTCTGCCAGCAAGCTCTCCATCTCAACAACAAGCGCGGCCTCCGCCAGTTCACACCAGTCATTCCAAAGTGACTGAAGTTGAGCGCGGATGGGTTTTGGGCACTGAATGTTGTCAAACATGAGGGTCGATCCTTGGTGCGAATATCAGCGGGCAATTCTGCCTAGCTATCGGCATTCCGATAGCTAGCGATGGTATCGGATAATGATGAGTGGCCGAGCAAGCCCGCCCCTCGCGTCACTTCACTGGCCTCTACATCTTCAAACAGTTATCTCAGAGAGGCCACCCAAGCTAGAAAGCGATATCCGGCGGTGGGGCCACCCTCAATACCTCTGCCACAGTGGTCAAACCCGCCGCTACTTTTTTCGCGCCGGAAAGCCTCAGGCTATTCATACCTTCGCGCATCGCCTGGCGCCGCAGTTGCTGTAGATCACAATCGGAGGTGACAATAGCTTGTACCGACTCGCTAAATGGCAGGATTTCATAAATTCCCTGACGCCCACGATAGCCCGTATTACGACACTCCAGGCAACCTTCCGGCCGGTAGACTTTGTCCGGTAACGGCGCTCTCCAGGGTTTCACCAGAGACTGCCAATCGGCCTCTTCAATTTTGTCCTCCTGCTTGCAACTGGGACATAGTGTGCGCACCAAGCGCTGGGCCATCACCCCGAGAATGGTGGACTTCAATAAATAATGCGGCAAGCCCAGATCCAATAAGCGGGTAACCGCTGTTGGAGCGTCATTGGTATGCAGGGTTGAGATAACCAGGTGGCCTGTCAGTGCCGCTTGAACTGCCATCTGAGCGGTTTCCAGGTCACGAATCTCACCAACCATAATGATATCGGGGTCCTGACGCATCAGGGTTCTGATACCTGCAGCAAAATCAAAGCCAATAGAGTGATGAACCTGGGTTTGGTTAAAGCTCTCTTCCACCATTTCGATAGGATCTTCAACCGTGGAAACATTCACTGCACTGGTGGCCAACTGCTTAAGACCAGTATACAAAGTGGTGGTTTTACCCGAACCGGTAGGGCCCGTAACCAACACAATACCATTGGGCCGTGACAGCATCGCCTGCCAACGAGCCAAGTCATCACCACCCAGTCCCAGGTCGGAATAAGATCGCGCGAGGACCTCTGGATCGAAGATCCGCATTACCAGCTTCTCGCCAAAGGCTGTGGGAAGAGTGGAGAGGCGCAACTCCACTTCGTTGCCATCAGGCCTTTTTGTCTTGATGCGTCCATCCTGAGGCTTGCGTTTCTCCGCCACATTCATGCGCCCGAGGATTTTCAGGCGGCTGGTCACCGCAGCATTTACCTGGTCTGGCAGCTCGTGAATCGGGTGCAATACGCCATCGATACGAAAGCGAATACGTCCCACTTCCCGGCGCGGTTCAATATGGATATCACTGGCGCGCTGGTCAAAGGCGTGCTGCAACAACCAATCGACGATATTGACGATGTGTTGATCGTTAGCTTCAGGGTCCTTTAAGGCGCCCAACTCCAGCAACTGTTCAAAGTTATTTGCCGTTGAGGTTCCCTGAAGGCCGCTTGCACCAGAGATCGAATTGGAAAGGGAGTAGAATTCGACGCAGTGTCGCTTGATATCAGCCGGATCAGCCACCACACGGCGTACTCTGCGGCCAGTGGTATGTTCCAGCTGCTCCTCCCAACCATGGTTAAACGGTTGAGCTGTCGCCACCAGAAGTTCTTCGGTACTCGCCTCAACACAGAGAATTTGGTGTCGCTTGGCAAATTGGAAGCTCATCACCTCGGTGACAGCGCTCACATTAACCTTCAGAGGATCAATATGATACAAAGGGTGGGAGGAGCTCTCCGCTAACCAGGCGCTAAGGATTTTACTATTGAGCAGACTACCCGGTTGCTTGCGGTTGGCCAGGTCACAACTGGCGATATAGCTGAGCGGGTGCATCTGGGCCTGCTCTGCTGTCCGCGGGGTCCCGACAATACGGTTGGCATCCTCTCGGCTAACAAAGCCCTGCCCCACCAAATCTTCCAGTAATCCGCGCAGTTCCAGTATGCGGTCTGCAACTCTGCTCTCTGCCATTGGTAACCCCTTTATTCTCATATGGCGACGTTGCATTGTAGCCCTATCATCAAGCTGTGAAAGTGCGCTGTTAACGCACTGTTACGAAGTTGCCCCGATTGGGGTACCATGCCGCCGTTTTCGCATTCTGAGCAATGGAGCTAACCATGGCCCTGTCGAATATTGCCAACTTATTTGGCCGCTCTCCGATTAAGCCAATCGAGAAGCATATGGCTACGGCCCACGAGGCATCGGCTGACCTGATCCCCTTCTTTGAAGCACTGATCAAAGGTGACCTCAAAGAGGCAGAACAGATCCAACTGCGCATCTCCGCCTCGGAGAACCGCGCTGACGATATCAAGAGAGACCTGCGCCTGCATCTGCCGGACAGCCTGTTTATGCCTGTGTCCAGGACCGACTTGCTGGAATTGCTGCATGCCCAGGATGAGGTAGCCAACACTGCCCAGGATATCGCTGGTCTGGCTGTAGGCAGGAAGATGCAGATTCCCGCACCTCTCCAATCCTTGATGACCACCTTTGTGGAGAGCGCTGTCGCCACCTCTGCACAAGCACTGCGCGCGATCAACGAACTGGACGAGTTGCTGGAAAGCGGCTTTGCCGGGCGCGAGGTGGATATCGCCAAACGCATGACCGAAGAGCTGGATGAACTGGAGCGCAAGTCAGACAAGCTTGAAGTCGAAATTCGCGCGTCGCTGTTTGCTATTGAGAAAAACTTACCTCCGGTGGACGTTATGTTCCTCTACCGGGTTATTGAATGGATCGGTGAACTCGCCGATCGCGCCCACAGCGTGGGCAACCGATTGCAGTTGTTGTTAGCACGTTAGGGGGTTTGGCGTGGAAATTATTAGTCAATACGGCCATATATTATTGATTTTGGCCTGTGTGGCAGGCTTCTTTATGGCCTGGGGCGTCGGTGCCAACGACGTAGCCAACGCCATGGGTACCTCCGTAGGTTCCCGTGCACTGACTATCAAGCAGGCGATTGTTATCGCCATGATCTTTGAATTTGCCGGCGCCTATTTGGCAGGCGGAGAGGTTACCGCAACCATCCGCAAAGGCATTATCGATTCTGAAGTCTTCGCCGCCCAACCGCAGCTGTTGGTATACGGTATGCTTTCGGCACTGCTGGCGGCGGGCACCTGGCTGCTGGTAGCCAGTATTCTCGGCTGGCCGGTATCCACCACCCACTCTATTGTCGGCGCAATTGTCGGCTTCTCTGCGGTAGGTATATCCCCAGATGCAGTGGCCTGGGGTAAAGTGGGCAGCATCGTGGCTAGCTGGGTGGTCTCCCCGGTTCTCGCGGGCACCCTGTCTTTCCTGTTATTCCGCAGTGTCCAGCGCCTGATCCTGGACACGGAAGACCCCTTCAACAATGCCAAGCGCTACATCCCCTTCTACATGTTTGCAGTGGGCTGGATGATTGCCATGGTGACCCTTACTAAGGGCCTCAAGCACGTTCTTAAAGATGCCAATATCCAGCTCAGCTTTATCCAGGATGCCGGTATCGCCGCCCTGGTGGGCCTTGCTGTCGCCGGTATCGGGGTCACCATGCTCAAGCGTGTCCAGCGCGACCCGGCAGCTGAAGCTGAAAACCGTTTCGCCAACGTCGAGCGCGTATTTGCGATCCTGATGGTCTTCACCGCCTGTGCCATGGCCTTCGCTCACGGCTCCAACGATGTCGCCAACGCCGTTGGCCCCCTGGCTGCCGTAGTTAACACCATCCAGAGCGGTGCTATCACCGTTAAATCCACTATGCCTTCCTGGATATTGCTACTCGGCGGTATCGGTATCGTGGTGGGCCTGGCGACATACGGCTTTAAGGTAATGGCCACTATCGGTAAGAAAATCACCGAGCTGACCCCGAGCCGTGGCTTCGCTGCCGAGCTGGGTGCGGCCTCCACCGTCGTACTGGCTTCTGGTACCGGCCTGCCAATCTCCACGACTCACACTCTGGTGGGCGCGGTATTGGGTGTTGGCCTGGCGCGGGGTATTGGCGCCCTGAACCTGCGTATGATCACCACTATCGCCGCATCTTGGGTGGTCACCCTCCCAGCGGGTGCAGGTATTGCGATCCTGTTCTTCTACTTCTTCAAGGGCCTGTTCGGCTAAAGCTGCAGTAGCATTGAGCAATAAAAAGGGGGCCTAGGCCCCCTTTTTTGTTCCTCTCACTCATACCAATCTCAACTAAGCTGTGCCAATAGCTGAACAGACATCTGGCGCACACCAACTTCGCCTTCCCCTCACTTCATTCGTGTAAATCACATGACTACTTGCAACTGGACAGTGGGAACCTACCTGGCACAAAGATTAAAAGACGCAGGCATAGAGCACTACTTCGCCTTGCCTGGCGATTACAATCTGGTGTTACTGGATCAATTACTACTCCACCCAGATCTCAAAATGATCAGCTGCTGTAACGAGCTAAATGCAGGCTATGCCGCCGACGGCTATGCCCGCGCAACCGGTGGCCCCTCAGCGGCAGTAGTCACCTTCTCCGTCGGCGGCCTCAGCATGATTAATGCAGTAGCCGGTGCTTTTGCCGAAGACCTCCCTTTAATTGCAATCTCTGGCGGACCAAATACGAACTCTGAGGCTGAGTGGGAGTATTTGCATCACACTTTAGGTAAGGTCGATTACAGCTATCAGAGCGAAATTTATTCACGGGTCACAGCCGAGACTGTAATTATCCACCACCCATCCCTCGCTCCTGCGGCAATAGACAGAGCAATTGATACTGCGATGCTACGGCGTAAGCCGGTCTATATCGAAATTGCAGCCAATATTGCCAGCGCTCCTACGTCAGCTCCTATCCCCCGGGGATTTGCTCGGAGTGCCACGAGCGACCCGGACTCACTCGCTGCTGCGGTAGATCATATTGCCGCATTCCTCAATACTGCCGAGCGGCCAGTGTTGATTGCCGGGGGAAAAGTACGTGCAGCCTCTGCTGAGGAATCCCTGCGGGAACTAGCTGCGAGCAGCCGCTACGGTGTAGCCTGTATGGCCGATGCCAAGGGACTGCTTTCAGAGACTCACGACAATTTTATGGGTATGTACTGGGGACCAGTCAGTACACCGGGGTGCAGTGAAATTGTTGATACCGCCGATGCACTGCTCTTTGCCGGCCCAATATTTACCGATTACACCACTACCGGGCACCAACTATGCTTCGACAAAAGCAAGACCGTTATTGCATTACCAGCATCTGTACAACTGGGAGATACCTGTTACAGCAATGTCCATATGAATGACTTATTGGAAGCCCTGGTCAATAAGCTCAACCCCAATAACGGTGCAGTAAAAGCCTACCGCCGGGTCAGTAGTCCAAAACATATCCCACAACCAGGCAAGCGAGGCGATGCTTTAACGATTCGACAACTGTTTGCCCGAATCCAAAAAGTGCTTGAAAGCGATACCGCCCTGCTAGTGGAAACCGGGGACTCCTGGTTTAACGGTATGGAACTATCGCTACCAGATGGAGCCCGCTTCGAAATACAAATGCAATATGGGAGTATCGGCTGGTCTGTAGGAGCAACTCTCGGTTATAGCTTGGGTATGGGAAAAGGGCGCATGATCGCCTGTATTGGGGATGGGTCTTTCCAACTGACCGCCCAGGAAATCTCCACAATGATCCGCTACAACGTTAATCCAATTATTTTTTTGATAAATAACGGTGGCTACACCATTGAAGTAGAAATTCACGATGGACCCTACAACAATATTAAAAACTGGGAGTACGCGCAGTTAGTCGAGGTTTTCAGTGCAGGAGAGGGTCGCGCCTGGGGTTGTAAAGTCACCACTGAGGGGGAGCTGGATAAAGCAATAAAAGATGCCCTAAAGCACGATGGACTTTGCCTGATAGAAGTAATTATCGATCGCAATGATTGCAACGTAAATTTGCTTAGATGGGGAAACCAGGTAGCTAGGAACAATAGCCGCCCAAGCCGCAGTGTTTAATTATTCCCTCACCTTGCTTGAAAAACCAAGCTAACTCTAAAAATAGATTTGGAACTCCAAATCCATATCTATTTATTACAAGCAACAGTAGTATTCGGAGTCATAACTTGGGCCTGCCCCACCAATTTACTGCTGCCTGCGAATTTATCCAGATGCCATTACTGTTGTTTGTCACTCTTCTGTGGGCCTTTTCCTTCAGTTTGATAGGCGCCTACCTGGCCGGACAGGTGGATAGCTATTTTTCCGCAATGACACGGGTGCTCCTTGCCACAGCGGTATTTCTACCCATGCTGAAATGGAAGGGTTGCCCTCCCCGTACCGCAATACGTTTAATTGTGATCGGTGCGGTACAATTGGGGCTGATGTACTTGTTTTACTACCAGTCATTTTTACTGCTCAGTATCCCCGAAGTATTGTTATTTACTATTTTCACTCCCCTGTATATCACCGCCCTTGAGGACTTCCTTAACAGGCACTTTTCTGTCTGGAACCTCACTATCGCAGCCATAGCCGTATTGGGAGCCGCCACTATTCGCTGGGGCTCTCCCAGTAACGACTTTTGGATTGGGTTTGCAGTTGTCCAGGGTGCCAACCTATGTTTTGCCGTGGGGCAGGTGGCATACAAGCGCCTGATGTCCAGAGAGCAAGGCCCCCTCCCGAGACAAACCTTCGCTTGGTTTTTTGTAGGCGCCAGCTTGATCACTGTTATTGCCTGGCTCCTGCTTGGGAAACCGCAGTACCCACAGGGCTCACAGCAATGGGGTGTTCTACTCTGGTTGGGGTTGGTGGCATCAGGTCTGGGGTACTTTTTGTGGAACAAGGGTGCTACGCAGGTCTCTACTGGTACCCTGGCCGCAATGAATAATGCACTGATTCCCGCTGGCTTATTGGTAAATCTGTTAATCTGGAATCGGGATGCCGATCTAACCCGTCTCGCCCTTGGGGGAGGACTGATCGGAGCCGCTGTTATCTTGAATGAATGGCGCAACAAGAGTAGGGAAAGTCACCATGGCGAGTATCGCAGTACCTGACCTGAAGACCCAATTACATCAACTGATAGCCTGCCCCAGTATCAGTGCAACCGATCCTTCCCTGGATATGGGTAACCGCCCGGTGGTTGAGCTACTGGGTGGATGGTTGGAAGGACTTGGTTTCAATGTAGAGATAATGCCTTTAAAGGGCTCTCCCAACAAAGCCAATATGATTGCTACTCTCGGAGGTAAAAGTGGTGATAAAGGCGGGCTCGTTCTATCCGGACACACTGATACAGTCCCCTTTGATGCGGGGCGCTGGCAATCGGACCCCTTTAAGGTTTTAGAGCGCGACAACCGCTTATACGGTCTCGGCACCAGTGATATGAAGGGTTTTTTCCCTATGGTTATCGAGGCTGCGCAGACTTTTCTCGACAAGCCTTTACAAAAACCATTGATTGTTTTAGCAACAGCCGATGAAGAAACAAGTATGAGTGGTGCCCGCGCCCTGGTGCAGGCTGGCAAACCCCAAGCGCGCTACGCGGTAATTGGTGAGCCCACCGGGCTTCGCCCGATACGTATGCACAAGGGGGTTATGATGGAAGCAGTGCGTATTACTGGGCAATCCGGCCACTCATCAGATCCCAGTTTGGGGGCCAACGCTCTCGAGGCCATGCATAAAGTTATTGGTGAACTATTAACACTGCGAAAAGAGTGGCAGCAAAAATACAATAACCCCGGATTCGCCGTTCCAGTACCCACGATGAACTTAGGCTGTATCCATGGGGGTGACAACCCCAATCGGATCTGCGGCCATACAGAACTCCAGTTTGATATTCGTCCGTTACCAGGAATGCAGCTTACGGACCTACGGGAAGAACTAAACAAACGTATCCTAACCATTCCACAAGACAATAAAATTCAGGTGGAAGTGGCCTCTTTGTTCCCCGGCACTGCGCCCTTTGAACAGGATGCCCATTCAGAGTTAGTAAAAGTTGCAGAACAACTTTGTGGCCATCCCGCTGAAAGTGTTGCCTTTGGTACTGAAGCGCCCTACTTGAAGAGTTTGAATATTGACACTATCGTGCTCGGCCCCGGCGATATTGACCAAGCTCATCAGCCGGATGAATTTCTCGCCCTGGATCGTATCAACCCTATGGTCAATATTCTGCGCGACTTGATTGGCCGCTTTTGCCTTTAATCTGCCTGCGACAGCCTCCGGGGCTTTAACACCACAAGACTTGCACACGGTAAGAATTAGTGAGCGACGATAACGCCTCCCTGAACTGGTTTCGCCACGCGGCACCTTACATCAACGACCTGCGCGGTCGCACTTTAGTAGTTGGTATCCCCGGCGACGCTTTAGAGCACGCCAATTTCCGCAATCTGGTGCACGATATGGCGCTGCTTGCCAGCCTGGGGGTTCGCTTGGTTGTTGTGCACGGCGCGCGGGAACAAATTAATCGAGCCCTGGATGAGCGCGGCATTGAAAATCGATTTCACGAGAGCCAGCGTATTACCAATCGAGAGACATTGGAAATTGTTAAGTCCGTCGTGGGCAAACTGCGCTTCGATATTGAAGCTGCTTTTTCCCAGGGACTACCAGACTCACCGATGGCGCGTTCGGCCCTCAAGGTGGTCTCAGGCAATTTTGTTACCGCCCGCCCCAGTGGCGTGCTCGATGGCGTAGACCTGGGCTGGACCGGCACGGTTCGGCGCATGGACACCGGCACTCTGGAGCAAAACCTGGATCAGGGTTCCTTGGTACTCCTTTCTCCCCTGGGCACATCCCTGACCGGGGAGCTTTTCAATATCAATTACCTGGATCTTGCCGCTGAGGCTTCCAGAGTATTGCGCGCTGAGAAACTAGTGCTATTCCGCGAACCTGAGCAACTTCAAGTGGACGGAAATCCGGTACACGAGTTAAGTATTTTGCAGGCAGAGCAGGTTTCACCCAAAGTGCAAAGCGCAACCCTGCGCTGCGCCATTCGAGCCTGTAATGCAGGAATCGCCCGTACACACCTACTTAGCTTTTGTAAAAACGGCGCCTTAATTCAGGAGCTGTTCCGCCGTGAAGGGGCCGGTACCATGATTTACCGGGACAGCTACGAAGTTGTGCGCAGAGCGCGAATTACCGATGTGGGCGGCATTCTTGGACTGATCCGCCCGTTAGAGAAAGATGGCGTTTTGGTACGGCGCTCCCGCGAGAAGCTCGAGGCAGAAATCGAACACTTCACGCTTGTGGAAGTGGATGGTACTCCAGTTGCCTGTGCAGCTCTGTATCCCATTAAGGATGATAAGGGCACTACCACAGCAGCCGAAGTTGCCTGCCTTGCAAGCCACCCGGAATTTCGCGGTGGCGGGCGTGGTGCCAAGCTGATGCGCCACCTTGAGAGACAGGCGCAAACAGTCCAGGTTGATGAGCTCTACGTCCTCACCACCCAGACAGAGCACTGGTTTATCGAGCAGGGCTTTGAACAAGTCGGTATCAGTGAGCTGCCTACCGCGCGAAAGTCCCTGTACAACATTCAGCGCAATTCGAGAATCCTGCGTAAACGCCTGGGGAAAAGTCAGTCCACTTAGTCATAGAAATTTGAAATATCCATCCTTAATACTCCTTTAATGGGTAGTTTGGGCGCAAAAACATCCCAGGAAAGTCCATTTTTTGCTAAGCTGGCGCATTCATTGTTGCCAGCTGGAATCTGTGACTATGCCCCAATACCGCTCCCGCACCTCTACCGCCGGTCGCAATATGGCCGGAGCCCGCGCCTTGTGGCGTGCCACCGGTATGACGGACGAGGACTTCCATAAGCCAATCATTGCCATCGCAAACTCTTTTACCCAGTTTGTCCCCGGACACGTACACCTAAAAGATATGGGTCAGCTTGTCGCAAGGGAGATTGAACGCGCCGGCGGCGTGGCCAAGGAGTTCAATACGATCGCTGTGGATGACGGTATCGCAATGGGTCACGACGGCATGCTCTATAGCCTGCCCAGCCGCGAAATTATCGCTGACTCAGTGGAGTACATGGTCAATGCCCACTGTGCCGACGCCCTCGTTTGTATCTCCAACTGTGACAAGATCACACCGGGAATGATGATGGCAGCCATGCGCCTGAACATTCCAGTTATCTTTGTCTCCGGTGGCCCGATGGAGGCCGGCAAAACCAAACTGGCTGACCGCAAGCTCGACTTAGTAGATGCTATGGTGATCGCCGCTACAGATACGGCCTCCGACGAGGAAGTTGCTGAGTATGAGCGCTCTGCCTGCCCGACCTGTGGCTCCTGCTCAGGTATGTTTACAGCGAACTCCATGAACTGCCTGACCGAGGCCCTGGGGCTTTCACTCCCTGGTAACGGCACCATGCTAGCGACTCACGCCGACCGCAAGGAGCTATTCCTCCGCGCTGGCCGCGAGATCGTAACCCTGACCAAACGCTACTATGAGCAGGATGACGAAACTGCCCTGCCGCGCAACATCGCCAACCGTACAGCCTTCCGCAATGCCATGGCACTCGATATCGCCATGGGAGGCTCCACTAATACCATCCTGCACCTGCTGGCAACCGCTCAGGAAGGTGAGATTGACTTCACCCTGGAAGATATCGACAGCCTCTCCCGTGAGGTTCCACAGCTGTGCAAAGTTGCCCCCAATACCGAGAAATACCATATAGAAGATGTACACCGCGCTGGCGGTGTAATGGCTATCCTCGGGGAGTTGGAGGCCGCAGGTCTTATCGACTCTTCACTACCAACCGCCTACGGTGGTTCGCTCGCCGATGCCCTGGCACGCTGGGATATTTGCCGCACGGACGACCAATCTGTACTGGAATTCTATCGCGCGGGCCCCGCAGGTGTTCCCACCCAAACAGCTTTCAGCCAGGAATGCCGCTGGTCCACTTTAGATGCAGACCGCCAGCGTGGCTGTATCCGTTCTGCTGAGCACGCCTACTCCTCTGAGGGAGGGCTCGCCGTTCTCTTTGGTAACCTGGCCCCCAATGGCTGTGTAGTGAAGACTTCCGGCGTCGATGAGTCGCTGTGGAAATTCGAAGGCCCCGCCCACGTAGTAGAAAGCCAGGAAGAGGCGGTTTCCAATATCCTCGAAGGGAAGGTCAGTAAAGGTGAGGCTGTTATCGTCCGCTATGAGGGGCCTAAAGGTGGACCTGGAATGCAAGAGATGCTTTATCCCACCAGTTATTTAAAGTCCAAAGGACTCGGTGAGCACTGCGCATTGATTACCGATGGCCGCTTCTCAGGCGGTACTTCGGGCCTCTCTATCGGACATGTTTCACCTGAGGCGGCTTCTGGAGGTAACATCGCTCTGGTTCGCAATGGAGACCTTATACGTATTGACATTCCAGCGAGGAAAATTGAAATCGCTATTGAGGAAAGTGAACTCGATAAGCGGCGCAGGGAAATGGAAGAAAATCCTAATGGCTGGACGCCAATCGAAAAGCGCCCTCGTAAAGTCAGCAAAGCACTGAAAGCCTATGCCATGCTTGCCACCAGTGCAGACCGCGGGGCGGTGAGGGAAATTGACTGATTAAAACTGCTCTAAACAAAACGGCCCCAAAGGGCCGTTTTTTTATTCCGCTATTTTGTAACTGATTCGATTGCGTACCCCGTAGCGTTCCACTGGTTGGCCATTCTCCATTTGGGGGCGATACTTAAACCGCTCTGCCGCGGCTACAGCGGAGCGGTCAAATACGCTCGTGGGATTACCATTAGAATCATAGCCCCCAACCACACGAGCATCACGTACCGCCCCAGTTTTGGTTACCGTGAATTCTACAACGGCATACCCCTCTATCCCCCTGCGCAGTGCCGCATTGGGGTATCGCGGTTTAGCTTTATAAACTGGTAAAGGGTCGCGCGTTATTTGCACCCCGGTAGAAGTAACAGGAGTGGGCGTACCAATCACTACATTCATCGTAACCGGTGTTACCTCAGTTTCCTCAACCCGCATCGTTGGCTGCTCCAGCACAGCTTGTGGCGGTGTAGGCTCCTCATAAGTTTGGGTAACAATCTCTTTTTTTGGCATATGTACCGGTTTTATCGTAGGCAACAGGCTGAGTTTGGGCTCCTCGATATCAGTAGCTATTAGTTGACTCATCAAAAAGATCAATCCAACTGTGATTGCAGCGGCAAAACCCAGGCTCTTTGTGTAGCCCGCGAGTAACTGTGGGGGGAAAAATAAGGGGTTGGAAATCGACTGGCAAGCTCTGTCCATAACACCTCTCCTATTATTGTTAGGGTGCGATAAGCGGCATTCATATGCCGAAAATGGAAAAGCTGATCAGCTACCATTAATCATTAGCCAATTTACAAAAAAATGCAAATAGTCTGTTAATACAGGTTATCTCAAAATTTTGTATTGCCGCCAGCAAAGAAAAAAGCATAAAAAAAGCCGCGCATTACTGCGCGGCTTTCAGGGAGCTAAACAATTAACTAGTATTAAATTGCCAATTGTTTTTCACGCTCCTGCTCACCCTCAACAAAAGAGATCCACTGGTTAGCGAACTTCTCAGAGCGCTCATCTTTCCGTGCAAGCTTGAGGCTCTTTAGTGCTGCGTCATAACGCTTCAAGTTGGCATTAGCCATACCCATCACGATATGCAGCTGATCAACACGCTTGATCCCGCCTTTTGCCAGGGCTTTTTTACCCATGGAAATGGCTTTCTCATTCTGATCCAGGTCGAGATAAATACCGGCCAAACGAGAATAGATTTCACCTTTGTCAGAAAGCTTGGCTGCCGCTTCCAGCTGAGGAATAGCTTTCTGCAGCTCCTGTGCCATCTGGTAGGCCTGAGCTAGGGTTTCCAGGTTTTTAGCTGTACGCGGGATCTTCTTGTCTTGAATACCCTTGGCTATCACCTTGGCCCCTTTATAAGGCATTTCATGCCCCATAAAGAGATACCCCATATTCAACAGGTCTCTATCCTTTTCCAAAGCTCCGGCAAGGTAAGCTGCTTCCATCATATGCAGCTGGTCCTTTTCGCGCTTTAACTCGCCATACATCGCCGCCAGGGTGGTGTAATAAACGGGCTTCGGATAGTACTTAACCAGGTTTTCGAGAACACCGGCCACTTTCTTATAATCGGTGCGTTCAAAATAAATGAACTGCTGTAAACCGTACCAATTTTCTTTTGGTACTTTGCCCTCTTTCTCGTACATGGATACCGCTATATTGATATCCGCAAGAGCCTTATCCTGGTTACCAAGCTGATTATAAGCAGTGGCACGCAAAGCGTAGGAGTCAGCAGTGATACGATCGGAAACCTTAAACCACTGGTTCAGGTAGTTAATCGCCTGCTTGTAATCCTCAGTGACGAAATACAGTTGAGCCAGCGTAAACAAAGTGCCTACCTCTAAAGCTACCGGCAGGTTTTTTTCACCCTGGTCCAGTACCTTTTTAAAGTAGGGAATCGCCTCTTTGTAACGCTCAGTGCTGTAGTAAACAACACCGAAGAAGTTGTACATCTGGGCAATTTCATAGCCATTAAAGCGCTTCTTAGCCGCATCCATTTCTTTCAGGGCTACAAGAGCAGCTGGCCAATCCTCCGCATCAGCAGCTTCTTGGGCTTTCTCCAGCTTCTTATACGCAACTTCGCGCATCGCAGGAACTTTGCGAGTTTTTTGCTTGCTCGGCTTTTTTTGTTCCTGCGCCTGTGCAGATGCGAAAGGTGCTGACACACCCACCGCATCCAGCACGGTAACGCTGACCGTCGGTGCCAGAACCAAGGGTAGCGCCACTGACGTGCGCAGAGCGAACTTGGACAAACCTTTAGTGATGGTCGTCAACTTCATAGTGCTTCCCCCTTAGTCCTTAGCCATGTTAAAGCTGATCTTAGTCCTAACATTAGGAACTTCGGTCGGCTTGCCATCGACTACCCGCGGCTTGTACTTGTACTTCAATGCGGACTTAAGTGCAGACCGATTGAAAACCGTGGTCGGTTTACCTTGCAGAGTAAACGCCTCAATTACGATCGGGTCGCGTACAGAACCGTTTGTCGTCACTGTGTACTCAACGATTACATAGCCTTCCATACCGCGCTGTAGAGCGCGACGGGGATACTGAGGCTGTACTTTTACGATCGGTAGGTAGTCACCTTCACCAAAGCTGAAACCTGACAGCTTAACGCCGCCTCCCGCTTTTGGAGCAGAAATATTGATGTTGCCATCAACATTCGGCTCTTCAAAATCGGGCTCAGGCATCTCCGGTGGCGGAGTTTCCGGCTCATCAGGTTTTACCGGCTTGGCGGTGTCGTACTGTGTTTCAATCTTCGTATCAGGCATCACCACATCGGCAACTTTGAAAGTTTCCTTATCCTCAGGAGCTTTCATGTTTGCCGCAATCAGCTGATGCATGGTGAAGATGAGGCCAAAGGTCGTGGCTACCGCCAATGTACCTGCCCCAAGAAGTCTTACCGGATTCATAGCTGTTAACTCTTCTCTGTAGCGACCGAAACTTTCTTGATACCAATCTTCCTGGCTGCTTCTGCAATCAGGGCAATCTTCTCAATACTTGCTCCCTTATCGGGCTGAATTACCAACCACCCTTTCGGGTTTTCCGAGTAGAGACGCTCCAGGACAATTCGTACCTGACGCTCATCAACCTTCTCTTTGGCAATCCAAACCTCGTCACTGTCGTTGATCGCTACCAGGATAGAGGCGGCCTTGAGTTCAGCGGTTGTCGCTTGCGGCTTCTCAACATCAGCACCCGGCTCCTTAATAAAGGTCGCGGTGACGATAAAGAAGATCAGCATGATAAACACCACGTCCAGCATGGGCGTGAGGTCAATTGCGCCGGCTTCTTCTTCTGCCGTATTTTGTCTTTTGCTCATAGCAACTCTCTTAGCGAACTTTTTCAGCGGGAGCTCAGGGAGCCCCCGGCGAAAGTATCTGGCTTGGCTAAACCTTCACAGCAAATAAGTTGGCCTATTCGCTGGTGTGTGCTTAGTGATCCATCGTCAGATGATCTTCGAGTAGCTGGGTTTCACGCTCAGCTTTACGGGCGAGGTAAGTGTTGGCAAATACGCCTGACAGAGCCGCAACCATACCCGCCATTGTCGGGATAGTTGCCATGGATACACCACTGGCCATCTGCTTGGCGTCACCACCACCTGTAATCGCGAGAACGTCGAACACGTTGATCATGCCCCAAACCGTACCCAACAGCCCAAATAGAGGGGCCAGGGCGACACAGGCTTGGATCATGTCCATATTGTCCTGAATTTTCTCAGATACCCGGGAAATCATCGCATAACGGATCTGGTGCGAAGCCCAGGATTTGCGCTCACCGCGCCCCTCCCATTGGTCTACCGCACCTTGAACGTCACTTTTCAAGCCTTTGTTAAAGTAGAAAACACGTTCAAAAATCAGCGTCCACATAAAGAAGGTCAGGCCGGCGATCAGGAACAGTACTGGCCCGCCCGACGCCATAAAGGCGTTGACGGCGGCCCATGCGTCGATTAATGCGTGCATGTTGCCGCCTCCTCTTATTTGCGCTCGGCGTTTTCTGCCACGATACCAGCACTCTGCTCTTCAAGAATATGCAGAACACGCTTGGCACGGGCATTTACGATGGTGTGCATCAGTACAGTCGGGATAGCAACACACAGACCGAGAACGGTAGTGATCAGGGCTGAGGAAATACCACCGGCCATTGCCTTAGGATCGCCCGCACCAAAGATAGTGATCGCCTGGAAGGTTACGATCATACCGGTAACGGTACCCAGCAGACCCAGCAGCGGAGCAACCATGGCGATGATTTTCAGCAGGTTGAGGCCGGATTCGATTGCCGGACGCTCTTTCAGTACTGCTTCTTCCATCTTCAGCTCGAGAGTTTCGCCGTCTACACCTTTGTTCTCTTCCGCAACAGCCAGTACACGACCCAGCGGGTTGTTGGTGTTCGGAGTAGAGGAACGCAGCTGAGCATTCACTTTGGCACCAACACCGGTCAGAACGATCAGGCGGAAGATTGCCAGTAACATCGCAAAGACACCAACAGCAGTGATGATGTAACCAACGATGTCACCCTGGTGCCAACGCTCTACGATGTCCGGGCTGTTGATCATAGCTTTCAGGTAGGAGCCACCGGTAGGACCAGTCGGGTCTACACCGAAAGCGCTGAAGCCACTGGTAGAAGCTTGCAGAGTTTCGGCCATGCCTTGGAACTTGGCGTCAGGCTGACGGATCAGCTCAGCCATTTTGTAGGCATTGTTCATTTCCAGGTATTTACCATTGGAAACCAGGTTAAAGTTACCTACACGAACCACTTCCTGATCAGCCTGTTCACCATTTGGCTTGATCACAGTCGCGTTAAACTTAACGATCTTGCCGGATTCAACAGTTTCGCGCTGAATTTCAAACCACAGACGCTCGATCTCTTCGATAGTCGGCAGCTGGGTAGCACTGTTCATTTTGGCCAGAAGACCATCGATGAACTCAGTACGGTTGGGGTATTGAGCGGAAACCAGAGAGGAACCGATATTGGCACGCAGGTCGGCAGCAGTAGAGGACATATGGCCGAACAGTTCCTTCAAGGAACCCAGGCGCTGGTCCAGTTGCTGACGCTTCTGATCAACAGCGACTTCCTGCTCCTGGTATTTCTTTTCCAGGTCAGCAGAGCGCTTTTCTTCAGCGGTGCGAGTATTTTTGGCTTGGTTTAGCAGAGCATTCTGGTTCGCCTTCTGACGGCGGAACTCAGCTTCACGCTGCTTGTGTTCTTTGGATTCGGCAACTTTGGACTGCTGAACCATTTTCAGCAGGTCGTCCAGAGAAGTGGCCTTCTCTTGAGCAACTGCGGAGAAGCTGATCAGACCAGCTGCTGCCGCTACTAAAACGCGTTTGGCGAAAGAGGTTTTCATTGCGCTGCCTCCGGAGCCGGAATCGGCATGGTCATGATGTCGATAGTGGCCTGCTTCTTGGCAATTTTCAGACCGTTCATGAGAGCGCGGCGGTATTCACCAGCGTCGATCTCAACCCACGCTTTTTGCGCTTTGTCATATGCGAGGGCAATTTCTGCATCAGTAGTCTGAGCCAACAGGGCGATACGGCCGATTTGCAGAACGCTCACCTCGCGCTCCTGACCGGCAACGGTCAAAGTATCGCGGTAAGAGTCGATCTTACGGGCGTATTCCGCTTCGAAGTTGTACAGCTCCAGTACCTGGCGGAATTTCTCCGCAACACTTACATCGGAACGGTCCATGGTGCTCTTAACACCGTTGAGGTTCGCCATACGCTCTTCGAGCTTGAACGGTGCGTCCAGCTCAATGAACTGCTCCAGACCTTCCAGCATACGCAGGATCAGCGGCTGAATCTGACGTTCAATGACAGTAACGTTGGCAATAGACTCATCCAGCTCATTGATAACTTCGAGCTGGTTGGCCAGCTGCTTTTCCAGCTGACGGTTGTATACGCGCAGACCATCGATTTCTTTATTAACCACCTTGAAGTCCTGCAGCAGGCTGCTGGTTTCGTCGGCAATCTTGTCGATGCGTTTTTGCGATGCCTGGGCCGCAGTGGTTTTCTGCTGGCCGACGGCGAGTACGTTATCGAGAGTATCCGCAGTGGCTACGCTGCCGTAGAGCGCGCCGGCAGACAGCGCAGTGGTCAGCGCCACAGCCATGAATCGCTTGGTTTTCATTAGACCCCCCAGTGGGTTCAATATTTCACAACATGGTCGCGATGAGTTAGCTGCCACAACGCGGTGTCCTTTTGTTTTAAAAACATTGGTTAGAAGACAGCTAAGAGCCGCACATTGTAAACAGCCGATTTGATTATTCAAATGCCGATTGCCAGCATCGGCCCGCTTGGGTAGCAAGGTAACACTTGGGTAACATTCCCGGGTTACTTGCACACATTAGCGGCGACGTTCCTTGTGTAAGCTGTTGGAGAATTTAACAGATCGATCAACTTTTGATCAAATTGTTTTTATTTAAATCTGTCATATTGGACTAATGAGTAGTTGTACTCATTCCTGTCCGAGGCCGGGTAACACTCTCGTGCCGACTCGACCCACGAGTCACCCATGTCGGGAAAGTATGCATCCCCGTCGATATTTGCGTCAACTTCGGTGACATATAAACGGGCAGCCAGAGGCAGTGCCTGGCGATAAATTTGTGCTCCGCCAATAACCATCACTTCAGTGGCGCCGCTGTCCTTAGCGCAGCTTTGGGCCAGACTCAGGGCTTTATCCAGAGACTGGACCACCTCAACACCATCCGCAACCCAGTCAGCATTACGCGTAATGACAATATTGACACGCCCCGGAAGTGGGCGGCCAATAGACTCAAAGGTCTTTCGTCCCATTACTACTGGCTTTCCCATAGTGGTCCGCTTAAAAAACTGCAGATCGCCGGAGATGCGCCAGGGGAGTTCATTATCCTTGCCGATAGCACCATTGCGGGCAACTGCCGCAATCAAAGCAATAGAAACCGTCATTACTGCCCCTTAAACCGCTACAGGTGCCGGAATATGTGGATAGGCTTCGTAACCTTTGAGTTCAAAGTCCTCGAAGCGGAAAGAAAACAGATCTTTCACATCTGGATTCAAGTGCATTTGTGGCAGAGGCAGAGGGTCGCGCTGCAATTGCAGTTCGACCTGCTCCATATGGTTGGAGTAGAGGTGAGCATCACCAAAGGTGTGGATAAAATCGCCGGGCTTCAAACCGCATACCTGTGCCAGCATAAGGGTCAGCAGGCTGTATGAGGCGATATTGAAAGGCACCCCGAGGAAAATATCTGCGCTTCGCTGGTACAGCTGGCAGGACAACTTGCCATCAGCGACATAGAACTGGAACAGGGCATGGCAGGGAGCCAGGGCCATGCGCCCTTCACGAGCATTATCAGCAGGTGAAACACCTTCATCTGGCAGATCCGCAGGGTTCCAGGCACTAACCATCAGGCGCCGGGAGTCCGGGCGGGTTTTCAACTGGTGTACCAACTGCTCAATCTGGTCGATCTGGCGACCATCTGAAGTGGGCCAGGAGCGCCATTGATGGCCATATACAGGGCCCAAATCACCGTCCTCTGTCGCCCACTCATCCCAAATCCGCACCTTATTGTCCTGCAGATAGCGGATATTGGTATCCCCCTGCAAAAACCACAGAAGTTCGTGAATAATCGAGCGTAAATGGCACTTTTTAGTGGTGATCAGCGGAAAACCCTCCGCCAAATTAAAGCGCATTTGATAGCCAAACACACTGAGAGTACCAGTGCCGGTGCGGTCACCTTTAGCGGTGCCGTTATCGCGCACATGGCGCATTAGATCGAGATACTGCTTCATCTACTGCTATGCTCCGCCTTTAACTCGGGAAGACCCTGCTTTCTTACCTTTCTGCTCAGTTCGCCCCTCGGGAAGCGGCTGAGTTTTATAACTCCACACCAGCAATGCGATGCCGGCAATAATCATCGGCAGGCTCAAAAGCTGCCCACGAGTCATCCATCCAAATAAATCAAAACCAATATGCCCATCGGGCTCCCTGACAAACTCCACCAGGAAGCGGAATACACCGTAGAGCATCACGAACATACCACCCACCGCGAGTCGAGGGCGCGGCTTACTGGAGAACCACCAGAGCAGCGCAAAGAGAACCAGTCCCTCAAGGAAGGCTTGATACAGCTGGGATGGGTGCCGGACCAGAAGGTCCGGGTCCTTTGGAAAGACCATGCCCCAAGGGCCTTCAGTTTCACGCCCCCAAAGCTCCTGGCCAATAAAATTACCGATCCGCCCAAGCCCAAGACCGATGGGCACCAGAGGAGCAACGAAATCAATTAGAGCCGGGAAGGTTGTACCAATTTTACGCGCGTAGAGTGCCGTGGCCAACATTACCCCAATCAGCCCGCCGTGGAAGCTCATCCCCCCTTCCCACAGCCGAATCAGTGATATCGGGTCTTCGAGCAACTGGGGGAAGTTATAAAAGAACATGTACCCCAAGCGGCCACCGATAACGACACCAATGGCACAGTAGAGAATCAAGTCCTCAACTTCGGATTTAATAACCGGCGACCAGGGTTTGGCACTTCGGCGCAATGCCAACCACCAGGCCGCGACAAAGCCAGCCAAGTACATCAGCCCATACCAGTGCACTTTTAAGGGGCCTATTGCAAAGGCTACCGGGTCAATTTCGGGATAGGTCAGCATGGGGGAATCGCGATTGCCAATAAAGGGCGTATTATGGTCGTAAAGCCCCCCGCTGTGGAAGGGCAGCTTGCCCCTAGGGAACATCCCAATGTGTCTACTGCTATTCGCCTATCAATGCCACCCTAAATACCCGCTGCTGTTGATCGCCAATCGGGATGAGTTCTATCAAAGGCCAGCCGCCTCAGCTGCGCGCTGGCCAGGAACCGAGCTAATTGCGGGTAGAGACCTTGAAGCCCAGGGAACCTGGGCCGGCGTCTCCCCCGGTCGGGTCGCCGCTGTAACCAATATCCGGGAGCCTGGGACACCGGAACCTGTAGGAGCGCTATCCCGCGGGGAAATACCGCAGAAATTCCTCAGCCAACAAATTAGCCCTGAGCTTTTCATCCACTACCTGGAATCCCAGCAGTACCGGGGCTTTAACGCCCTGCTGTTTGATGTTGAGAATCAAAACACTCTCTTCTGTGCCGGAAACCGGCACAAGCCATTTACGTTTGAACCGGGTATTCACGGTATCTCCAACGGCGCACCGGACGAACCCTGGCCAAAGGTGGAGAGGGGCAAAGCGGGGCTGGCAGAAATAATACCTGCGGCCGACCAACTGGTAACAATCGAGAGCTTTGTGGAGCCAGCACTGGCACTGCTCAAAGATCGCACCCCCGCGCCGGACCAACAACTCCCCCATACCGGGCTACCACTGGAGATTGAGCGGGCGCTCTCTCCTATATTCATTCAAATTGATGCCGATAGCTCGGCGACAGAACCAATGCTTCGCAATGGAGGCTACGGTACCCGCGCGAGTACCGTGATCACCATCGACCAGAGGGGGTGTGGCCAACTTTGGGAGCAGACTTTTATACAGGGCAATGAAAATGGACCCCTGCGCTACTTCACTACCCAGTCGCCCAATTAAGCAGGCTCAATGCTAATGGCAGAGAAATTGTGCATAACTTTTTGTGCAAGCCTCTGCACCATATTCAAATAAGCCCCAGTAAACACGCCCCTTTTTCACCCACGAGCGAAATATTTGACGCAAAACTCATCATTCGCAAATCCTTACTCTAAAAAGAATGAAGCGCCAAGCAAATTTTGCATTTATTGCCATACTTACTTTCACAGACTGAAGTTGGTTGAGTTTCGCGCAAGCAGGACACCGACAGCAGTCTTAATAAAAGGAAGTCGCGCGGGACGCATGACACGTGCGAGTCACCGATAATATCCCTGAGTATCTGGATGGGCTCGCCACAGGTTGGGAAGGTATGAACGATCTGGCGCCCGGCATTTTCCAAAATATCGCACCGGGCCCCCGCAGAATCGCTGAGGTACCATGTCGTATTTCAACCCCGAGCATCGTAGACGCAAATCTGTACTTCCACTGCTGACACTGGGTAGTCTCTGTGTCTTCATTCTTTATTATGCTTTCGCAGCAAACCAGAAGACCGTACCCGTTTTACCGGAGAACGCTGTTCGCCCTCATTTAGTGCACTGGCTGGAGGAAAACCCCGATGCCTGGCCAGCCCAGGACCCCATTTTTAACCCCGCCGCTGTGCGCAAGATCTACCAGCGCACGGATTACCGCTTGCTTTGGTTCGATAACTACAGCCTAAGTGATAGTGCCAATGACCTGCTGAAACAACTCACAGCTGCCAGCTCCGGCAATCCGAGCAGCATGGTCGACTACCGCTACCACCTGGGGTACTTCGATCGCACCCTCCGCGATACGCCTCAACGTCTGCAGATGGCAGCCGTATTGGATATCTTACTGACCGATGCCTTTGTTTCCTACGCGCAAGATACCCAGCTGGACAGGCTCAAGCCCAAAACCCGCCCGCGCCGGGGTGTCACACCGGTTCTGCGGGATAGCGAAGGTTTCCGCCTGGTTGCGACCAGCACCGCTCAACAGCAGGCTTCCAGTGAACCCAGCGGGCGCAAGTACTTCCGCGGATATGATCGCGCAGCCAATCTCGGCAGCAATGTACGCAGCCGCTATTACTCGCGGGAATACAATGCGGATACTTCCGGCAATTACTCAGGACGCAATTATTCCGGTAGCACTCGCACCTATGAGCGCAGTCGATACCGTTCCTACCGGGACAACAATAGTGGCTCGGGTTCCGGCAGTCGCGTTTATTACAACCAGGGGCGGTCAAATACTGCCGCCCCACCGGTGAGATCTGAAAACAGTGAGGGGCCTTACTACGAGGAAAACCGGCCCTATGGCAACGATGTAAGAGCGCTGCGCGGTGAGCTGCAACGGCTGCGCAAGATTTCCTCCAGCGGTCGCTGGCGTCCGATCCCGGCGGGCCCTGCCATGACCATGGGTGCACGCCACCCACATGTGGGCCTCCTGCGCAACCTGCTCTCCCTATACGGTGATTACCAGTCTTACTACAGCTACGGCGGCACTGATCGCAATCGCTTCGATCGGGGCCTTCACCAAGCGGTGGTGCGCTTCCAGAAACGTCACGGCCTGAGAGCAGATGGTATTGTCGGTCGCTCAACTCGCAAGCGCCTGAACTTATCCCCAGCTGCACGCGCCCGCATTGTGGAAATGAATATCAAGCGCCGCGAAGAGTTGCCGGAACAATTGGGCAGCCGTTTTATCCAGGTCAATATTCCCGCGTATCGTCTCAAATACGTGGAAAACGATCAGGTCAAACTGGCGATGAATGTGGTCGTCGGTAAGAAAAAACACGCAACGCCTGAAATAACCACCCGCGTCAGCAAGGTAGTCTTTAACCCCACTTGGACAGTACCGCGCAGTATCCTGGTAAATGAGATACTCCCCAAAGCTCGTAAAAACCCTGCGGGTATGGAAAAAATGGGATACCGGGTGATTAGCGGTAGGGGTGAAAAACTGCCCCTGACTCCGCAAAACCTATCTGCTGCAGGTTCGGGTTCCTACCTTATGCGCCAAATGGGCGGTGAGGAAAACATATTGGGACGTGTCAAATTTGAAATCCCCAATATTCACGACGTGTACCTGCACGATACGCGCGCGCGCAAACTTTTTTCCCTGACCTCACGGGGCTATAGCCATGGCTGCATCCGCCTGGAAAAACCCCGCCACTTGGCCGAAGCGCTGCTTCGTCCCCAAGGGGATTGGGATCAGTGGCGTATCGATCAATTGACCACAGGAGAGGAAACCACGGAAGTGGATATGTCCCAATTGGTGAAGGTTTATATCACCTACTGGACTGCCTGGGTCGATGGTCAGGGCAACCTGAACTTCCGCCCGGATATTTATGGCAAAGATGGACTGACCGATAATCAATTTTAAAAGAAACCGGGGCGGCTATACGTCGCCCCGGTTATAACCAAGGAATTATTGAGCGTGTTATTCCATTAATTAGCCTTTCTTAAGCAGCGCCATTCCTGAAAATTATTTAAAGACTATCAGTCACAAGTTATCAATGTGAGCACAGTGATAAATCTCACTGATTTCTCAGTGCTTGCAGGGGTGACTTATGGGTGCTGCCAACAATTCACTTTGCGCTTTTTTGCCACGCAACCAACTAACCTCCCTCAGGGCGAGTGCCGCTGCGATTGCCATAGCAATATCGCTAGGCATTCACTCACCACAAATACTCGCCGAAGCTCAAGATACCGTCGAACCTGACTTGATCGGCAGTCGCGATCCTTTTTTACCTCAGGGCAGGCAATTTTCCCTACTCAGCGAAGCGTTAGCACGCTACCAAACCCTGGCACAAGGTAATTACTGGAAACCGCTCAGTGCTGGACAACCTATCGCACCGGGCAGTCGCAGTCCCCGGGTTGCGCAATTGAGAAGCCTGTTAATGCTCTATGGTGATCACCACCCCGAAGAGTACGGAGCAGATACTTCTAAAGCAGATGTCTACGACAAAAAACTGCAGCAGGCCGTTAAACGGTTTCAGAAACGTCACGGATTAAAGCAAACGGCACTGGTTGATGAGGGAACCCGGAGTCGACTCAATACCCCGCCAGATAAAGTTGCCAAAATTCTGGCAGCGAATATTGAACGCTGGAAACAACTTCCCAAGGATTTAGGGCCTCGCTATATCATCGTGAATGTCCCGGAATTTAATTTGCGCCTAATTGAAGGCGATAAAGAGCAGTTCCGTATGCGTGTGGTTGTGGGAAAACCAAAACACAAAACACCGCAAATCGCTACCCGTATGACGCGACTGGAATTTAATCCTGTATGGCGTGTCCCGCCCAGTATTGCGCTGCGTGAACTTTTACCCAAGGGCAGCTCCGCACTGAGAGCTAAGGGTTATCGCCTAATGAATCATCGGGGCAGATCGGTGCCTTTTACTCGTGGAAATGTGGCTGCAGTGCGTAGAGGACAAGTTTCACTGCAACAAAAAGGCGGGCCGGGAAATGCTTTGGGAAGAGTGAAATTTGTTATCCCCAATCGGCAGGCCATTTTTCTCCACGACACAAATAGCAAGCATTTATTCAAAAAATCCCAAAGAGCCTTTAGCCACGGTTGTATTCGCCTGGAAAAACCATTGCAGTTTGCTCGCATGATGTTAGCCCAGCAAAACAAGTGGAGTGATGCCCGTATCAATCGCGCGCTGGGAAGTGGTCGCACCCATGGCGTTGCCCTTAAAAATCCCCTACCGGTTTATATCGCTTACTGGACTGCCTGGATCGATGAAAATGGGCAGCTTCAGTTTCGGCCGGATATCTATAACCGGGATCAGTAATAGGAGATAGCGGAGTGAAGCGGATAAAGAGCTATAGGGACTACTGAGTTATCAGTATGGCAAATGGCCCATTCCAGCTCGGCATCGCCGCACTGATAAGCCTCGTAATTGCCTCGGCCAGCCCTTTGAATGCTTCATTCACTGGGCAGACCGATGTCATTATTGAGCCAATCAGTTCGACCCAGCAATTGCGCGATACCGCTCAGGCCTACCGAGTGTTAGCGAAAAACTGGCGACCGATTACCCAGGGAAAAACTTTACAGCCCGGAGACAAAGGCCCTCGTGTCCTACAACTACGTAATTTACTGGCAATGTATAAGGATTATCACGGTCAGCCCGGGCCGCTTTCCGCTCCGCAAAAAGACCCCCGAAGATTTGACAGTGCGCTCCAAGCTGCAGTGGAGCGCTTTCAAGAGCGTCACGGATTGAACGTTACCGGCATCGCCGATGAAGACACACTTGCAGCCTTGGCCGTATCTCCAATGGAGCGCGCTCAGCAAATGGAATTGAATGCATCCCGATGGGAGAAACTAAAGCTCCCGGAGGATGATCGCTACGTAATCGTTAATGTGCCCGATTATCGCTTACAGCTTATCGAAGATGGTTCAGTTGCTCTCGATATGAAAACCGTCGTAGGAAAAAGCAGCACGCGCACACCGGATATGCGCACGCGAATAACCAATATTGTTTTCAGCCCAACCTGGACTGTCCCCCGAAGTATTCTTGTCACCGAGCTTTTGCCCAAGGCACGACACAACCCAACAGCCATGCACAAGCGAGGTTATCGAGTAGTGCAATATCGCAGCGGTAAATCGTCCCCTATTACAGAGGAGACTATTGCCAAGGCAGCCGGTGGGCACGCTACTTTGAGGCAATTAAGTGGCCCTGAGAATACTCTGGGAAAAGTGAAATTTGTTATCCCCAATAAGCAGGCTATTTTTCTCCATGACACCCAAGCTCAAAGCCTGTTTAAACTTCGCCAGCGGGCATTAAGTCACGGATGCATAAGGCTACAAGCACCAGAAGAATTAGCGTACTTTCTTCTCCGTGACCAGGGTTGGGATAGAACTCGGGTAGCACAGGCAGCGAATGGGCATGATGCTCTGAATGTAAAGGTTAAGGGGTCACCCCGTATTTACATTGTTTATATGACAGCATGGATAGATAGGGATGGGCGCCCCCAATTCCGCCCTGATATTTATCATCGTGACAAAGAGCTGCCTTATCCAAATTAGGGAGCTTATCGGCAAGTGAAAAATACTAAGTATCGATAAAGGACTTTGCCTGTTCTCATTTTCGCTGGCAGCGCTCTATAACGCTAAAGTTCTCCAAACAATAGAACTTGAAAGACACCGGTCAAAATAACCACCTAAGCAAGTTTGATTTAATTTTCAAAGCACTACTCACACTTCTATTTAAACCCTGGCTTTGGTTTGGAAACTACATCCTTATCATCACAAAATTAGAGCTTTGCCATATTCACAACCGTGGTAGCAATACTGGCCGGATCTAATTTTTCCAGGTTTCTTTTTATCGCCCGCTTCTACTGGAGGGCTCCAGGAAATCGAGATCAATACGCCCCCAAATATAGGGCGGTCCAGGGTCTGCCAGATAACCTAAACAGCTGAATGTCCGGAGAAATACTACGCTAGCAGCACCTAAGCCACATGTATATACATGTACATACAAATTCTTATCTTCTCTATATCTAGGTTGTCTTCTGTATATAGATGGGTAAACCATCCACTAATAAAGAAGGCTATCAAGCTCATGACCGAAGAGGTGATCGGATAGCTCCCAAGTACACTGACGAAACAGCCCGATAAAACTTATAAGTCGCAGAAAAATAATTTTTTAGTGATTAGCGTGCAATGACAACGCTGTCTCCTCCCTATCCAACACCGTCGACTGATCAGCAATAAAAATTCCGGTTTCAGGTAGCAGAAAAGAAAAAATATACCACCGGGGCCATCTAATTATTTCCGAATTAGCAGCTTCAGGTTTGTAACAACTGGTTATTTTTTGTACATTTTCCGCCGTACCCGGTTGCGCCAACTAAGGCAAACCGACGAGAGATTTAACGACGAGGCGGAATTATGAAGAATCCATCCAGACGTCGATTCCTGGCAGTGACCTGCGCAACTGCGGCGGCCGTCAGCGCCGGACCGACTTTCGCAAAAGTAGGTAGCTCCCGCACCCTGAAAATGCGCAACCTGCACACCGGGGAGAAGCTGGAGGCCGCCTACTGGACTAACGGAGATTACAGCAGCGGAGGCCTGAAGCAGTTCAACAAATTGCTTCGTGACCACCGCGCCAACGAAGTGACCCGAATGGACCCCAAGCTTCTAGATATCGTCTACAAGCTGAAGGAGAAGTTCAATTACAACGGCACCATTGAGATTATCTCTGGATACCGTTCACCTAAAACCAATGCCAAGCTGCGTGCAGCTGGCCGAGGCGTAGCGAAACGCAGTTACCACACACGTGGTATGGCCTTGGATATCCGTATGCCGGGAGTGTCCCTGTCGAAGTTGCGCCAGGCAGCACTCAACCTGAAAGCGGGCGGTGTCGGATACTACCCGAAGAGTAACTTCGTACACGTGGATACTGGCCCTGTACGTCGCTGGTAATCCCCACCCAATAGATACAAAAAACCCGGCAGCCGCCGGGTTTTTTGTTATGCCTGTGAGAGCAAGATTTATTCACCATCAACCGGTAAACTAACCGGCATCACATCCTGATCGGATACTGGCACTTGGGTAGTACCTGCCATCAACCCGGCGATACGTTCCAGAAGTTTGCGTGCCTGGGCCAATTGGGTCAGCTCCGCCAGCTCAATCGGGTCTTCCATTTGCAACAACAAGCTCTCGAAATCCACAAAAGCCTGCTCTAAAGCCGTCACCTGATGTCGATCCAGCAACAGCTCCGCTAAGCCGCCCCCACCAGTGGGAATCCAGTTTGACTGGAGAGTTGCCATAATTGCCAATATCGCCTGCTTTGAATCGGCAGCACGGCTACTTTCCACATCGCTCTCGGAACTCTCCGGCAACCTGCGCAACAGCTGCTCATCAATCACCCGGGTGTGCGATGCACGGATTTGCTGCAATCGGGCAACCGGTCCAAGGGATAAATAGGGTCGCGACAGGCTGTTGGCTGCCGTCGGCCAACGGCGGGCCAAGCCTGCCATATCCTCTTCCACACCTTTGACGATCAAGCGGGTTAGTTCACGGCGCCGATTGACAGCCAGGGCCTCGGGTTTTTCCCCATCGGACTTAGCCAAAAACTGCTCCGCAACCCGCTCGCTGGTGGGCCCCCAGAGCATAATTTCCAGGGCGTGAAAACCGGTGCTGGCCTCTTCATGTGCCGTCAGGCGGTGCTGCTTGCGCAGGTTCGTTAAAGTCAGATCAATGGCCGTATCGTTAACGATACCGCTCTCAGAATAACCCGGCACTGTATCCAGGTAGCCCGCCTGGGCCGGCCAACTATCTACTGATAACAGTAATTTTCTACCCTGGCTGCGCAACTCTCCCGAAGAAAAAGCCAACTGGATATAAGGCAGCGCAGCGGCAAATTCCCTGTGGGCATCCAGCCAGGCGAGCCTGGCATTTTCCAGCTTATTTTCATTCGGCTGAGCCAGGAGACCATCCACTTCACGCTGCAACGTTTCAACAGCGGCATGGGCGTGGATAACCTGGGCCTCACCCGCCTGCCAAATTGCTAGGGACAACTCGGTCGCAGCCTTTTCATTCACAGGTTGCGGCGCAATACTTTGTTGCGATACCTGCTGCGGTTTTTCTACCGCTTTTTGTTCACAGGCAGAAAGTCCGGCCAGGGCCCCAATTAAAACAGCCAGGGCCCGGTACTGGATAATAGATCCGTTCACTCAATTCCCCATCTTGTGCATTTCACAAATACTGGCAAGCACCTACTCACTCTCTTCCCGCAAACTGATCACCGGCCAGCCGCGAGCCTCAGCTTCTGCACGCAGACGATCATCCGGGTCCACCGCAATTGGGTGCTCAACTTCGCCCAGCAAGGGCAGATCATTGATGGAGTCACTGTAGAACCACTTTTCACTGTTGGCGTATTCCGGGTTGTGGGCCAGCCATTGGCGCAACCGGACAACTTTCCCCCCCTGATAACAGGGTTCACCAACGACCTTCCCGGTGAACCGCCCCTCATCCTCCTCTGGCTCAGTGGCCAGCAGGGTATCGACACCGAGGCGCGAGGCAATGGGTTCAACCACAAAGCGATTGGTCGCAGTGATAATCATGATGTGATGGCCTTTGCGGCGGTGTTCGCCGATTAACTCCTGGGCCCGAGGCAGCCACAATTCACTGATAACTTCCTGCATAAACTCGCTTTGCAAGTTATCCAATTGACCACGGGAAAGCTGAGCCAGGGGCTCCAAGGCAAATTCCAGGTAGGCAAAAATATCCAATTCACCGCGCTGGTAATCTTGATAAAAGCGATCGTTAGCCGAGCGGTAACGGGTCCCGTCGACATGTTCACGCTCCACCAGAAATTCGCCCCAGGCATGATCGCTATCACCACCTATCAGCGTGTTATCCAGATCAAAGATTGCCAAGTGCACCGTCGACTCTCCCATAACTATAGGTTCCCCATAAGCATTTGACCGCCAGGAAGCCGGAAACGTCCCCTGCGCGGCCGCTAATTTTACCTTGCGCCGCACGACAGCACACGGACTGCGTCACTGAATTGCTGTAAACCCCCCGCTGTGGAACAATGCAGAACAAGTAAGTGCAGCGCACGGCCGCACACAACAGTATTGAGGATGGTATTTTGGGCGACGGCAAGCCGGCACAGGCCGGACGAAAGAACCGCCGTAAGCCCGCCAAGCATTCGAATCGCAATGATAAAGCCCCGGCCGGTAACAAGAACCGGGGCACGAGTGGCGAGAGCAGCAGCAATATCGATGCCGAGGGGTTCCGCCCCAATGTCGGTATTATCGTGCTCAACGCCCGCGGTCAGGCACTGTGGGCGCGGCGGGTAGGTGGCAAGGACGCCTGGCAATTTCCCCAGGGTGGTATTAATCCGGGCGAAACCCCTGAACAGGCGCTATATAGGGAACTATACGAGGAAGTAGGCCTTACTCGCGATCAAGTCAGTATGATTGCCTGTACTCGAGGCTGGCTGCGTTATCGCCTGCCTCAAAGGCTGATTCGACGTCGCTCCGAACCACTGTGCATCGGGCAAAAGCAAAAGTGGTACCTGCTGAGGCTCGAGGCAGAAGAGGCCTCTATCAGCTTCGACAATGGTTACAAACCTGAATTCGACCACTGGCGCTGGGTAAGCTACTGGCATCCACTCAGTAAGGTGGTGACCTTTAAGCGTGAAGTATACCGGCGCGCACTAACCGAGCTGGCCCCACAACAAATACAGCTGGAGAGACGCTGGCTGCGCGGACAGGAAAGCTGACCGCATAGGGTAGTTAGCAGCGAATCTTCACAAAATGGCCCCGATCAGCATCGAAATTCTACTTTCCGGGGCCATCGAATTTCTCCGTTGATTGGCGAGGACAGGCCATTGCTCGGATCTCTGCGCAGTATCGTTCAGGAAGTAAATGCCGCCCGGAACCTCACCGCGGTGCTCGAAATCATTGTGCATCGCGTGCGGGAAATCATGCACACCCGCGTCTGCTCCGTATATCTGCGCGACAAGCAACACGGCAACTATGTCCTTATGGCCACCGATGGCCTCAACCCCAAAGCGGTTGGCCAAGTCCACCTGGCCCCCGGCGAGGGACTGGTAGGCAATGTAGTCACCCGCGAAGAACCAATTAACCTGGAAAGAGCTGAAGCCCACCCCGCCTTCCAATATTTCCCCTCTACAGGAGAAGAGCGCTTTAGCGCCTTTCTCGGCACACCGATTATTCACCACCGCGCCGTACTGGGTGTCCTGGTTGTGCAGCAAGAAGAGAAGCGCCGATTCGACGAGTGGGAGGAAGCTTTCCTGGTCACACTCTCAGCGCAGCTCGCCGGCGTTATCGCCCACGCTGAGGCCACCGGTCTTCTCGCCTGTATTGGCAAGCAACAACGGGAAACTCACTTCTCTGGCATTGCCGCATCCCCCGGTGTGGCTATCGGGCGGGTACATATTGTCACCCCGCATGCGAATCTCGGCACAGTGCCCTACTCCGAATGCGAGGATGTGGACACTGAATTGGCCCTGTTTCAACAGGCCCTGAGCGCTGCCCAGGAGGAAATTCGCGAAGTCGGTGAGCGCCTGAAGAGCGACCTCAGCCCTGAGGAACGGGCGCTATTCGATGCCTATATCAGCATGTTGGATGACAGCTCCCTCGCCGTCGAGGTATGCGATCGCATCCAACAGCAGCTCAGTGCCCAGCGGGCCTGGGCCGAAGTCATGTTGGAACATGTGCGGCGCTTTGAAGCCATGTCCGACTCCTACTTTCGCGATAGGGCCGCCGATGTTCGCGACCTGGGCGCCCGAGTGCTGATGCACCTGCGGCAACAGCAGCAGAGCGACCGGGACTTCCCCGATAACACCATCCTGATCGGCGAAGAGCTAACCGCAGCGGTATTGGCAGAAGTGCCCAGGGAAAAGCTGATCGGAGCCGTATCCGTTAAAGGCTCCTCCAACAGCCATGTGGCTATTATTGCCCGAGCCATGGGACTGCCCGCTGTCATGGGAGTCCAGGACCTACCTTACGAAACCATCGACGGTGTCGATATGGTGGTGGATGGCTACCGGGGCGACTTACATATTCACCCCGGCGCAGAACTCAAGCGCCGCTACGACGACATTGTTGCAGAAGAGCAGCAACTGGCCCGCAACCTGGACCACCTGGCTCAACTCCCGGCAATCACCTCCGATGGCCATCGCATTCGCCTGATGGTAAATACCGGGCTGATGGCCGATGTTGTTCGCTCCCTGGAGCGCGGCGCAGAAGGAGTAGGACTTTTCCGCACCGAAGTACCTTTCTTATTGCGAGACCGCTTCCCCTCCGAGGAAGAGCAGCGGGAAATTTACCGGGAGCAACTGGAAGCCTTTGCCCCCCTGCCCGTCACCATGCGCACCTTGGATATCGGCGGCGATAAAGCATTGGCCTATTTCCCTATCGAGGAAACCAATCCCTTTCTGGGATGGCGCGGTATTCGCGTAACTCTTGACCACCCGGAAATATTCCTGGCGCAAGTGCGCGCTATGATGAAAGCCAGCCTGGGGCTAAATAACCTACGGATTATGCTCCCCATGATCAGCGGCCTGAACGAGCTCGAAGCCGCGCGCAAACTGGTGGAAAGAGCCTACCGGGAGCTGCTTGAGGAAGGTTATGAAATTGTCATGCCCCCTCTCGGGGTAATGGTAGAGGTGCCCTCCGCCGTCTACCAAGTACGGGAACTCGCCGTGCATGCAGACTTTATATCGGTAGGCAGTAATGATCTAACCCAGTATCTCCTAGCGGTGGACCGCAATAACAGCCGCGTAGCCAATATTTACCACGCCCTGCACCCGGCAGTCCTACGAGCTTTGCAGGAAATCGTAACGGCAGCCCATGCCGTTGGTACCAAAGTAGGGATCTGTGGAGAACTAGCAGGAGAACCTAGTGGTGCATTGTTATTAGTAGCCATGGGCTACGATATGCTATCGATGAACGCCACTAACTTACCGCGAATAAAAGCTACGCTGCGCGCCGTTAGCCGAGCCGATATTGAGCAGCTCTTGCAACAGGTTTTGCAGATGAATAGCCCCGAGCAAATTGAAAGTACCGTGAAGGGGTTTCTTAATGAGGCAGGGTTGAAGGTCTCTTTGCAGCCGTAAATGATGAGGTATTTAAATCTAAATTTACCCAATTTTATAAAGCCTGGGCTCAACAGCTAACAACCAAACTGTTGGTCCCTCGCAACAGCGGGCTATTTGCCCAAGCGACTAATGAAGAGCTATATTGCTCAACATTATTCTGACCCACTAAATAACTTCTCAATGTTTCCTAACCCTTAAGCTGCTTTTCAGAAATGGCAATCTCACTTTATTTTTAAGTGTGTCAATGGAATAGCAGAATATCCCCCCCCAAAGAAAAAACAAATAACTAGTGATACTCAATTAGTACACTCACCCCTGAAGCCTTGGCCTCATCACACTTCCAAATTTCCGATAATTCTGACAAGTTAGTGAGTGCCAGCTCTGGTAATTATGGTCATTTTGACCGTTATTTTTGAGCTTTACATAGAATGTATAAAAATACTTTACAAATCAGCAAGTTATAAGTTGAGTTAAAAACCGGGATAGTAGTCAAAGTGATCATTTTTGTAGTTTGCACTTTTGTAGCAATTACATCTAACCCTATGATTTTAATTTAAAACTTCCATTACAGCGGGAAAATTGATTCCGAAATAGTAATCATGATAAAAGTGGTCGGAATGAATACTATATAAATGTTATGCTCTAAAGGAAGATAGATGACTAAAGAACTTATAGCTCCACCAAGCGCATCAGAAGCGGAGAATGCTACAGAAATACTTCGTAGCTGGATTATTGATGGAAAGCTTCATTGCTCGCTTCTACCTACTATATGGGAGGACTCTCCTGAAACATGGGGAATACTGTTAGCCGATGTTGCGGGTCATGTATCAAATGCATTGTCTGAAACTACCGGCAAGGAAAAAGAAGAGATTCTTCAACAAATAAAAGAATTGTTTGTAGCAGAGCTTTCTTCCCCGACAGATGAGCCTGATGGTGAGTTTCGTGATTAAAAGCATAACCAGCAAAGGCAGCATCGCCCTTCGGGCTGGACGGCTTCGCCGCCGCTGCTTTGGGCGTTATGTGTCTATAGGAAATTAGAATTGTACGAACGTCTACCAGACAAGGAGCCAACATCATTCGAGTTAAAGATCTTCAAGTGGGTATTTCTTCCTGTAGTTGCCATTGGTTTATTTCTTATATTCTCTGACGTAAGCAAAGGTCGGAATAAGTGTGGGAATATCTGCCTCGAAAAAGAGTTCCCTGATTTTCGTTATACCCCAAGCGGGCGTTATGGTATTGGTGGCAATACGTGCCACTGCTTAACAGAAGAAGAAAGTAACATTAAAAATCGAATACCCGAGGGTACTCGTGTATTTTGAGCATCAACACATAACCAGGCTAGTCAAGCTCGCCCAACCCCTTCGGTGCTGGGCTGGACAGCCTACGCGTTGCTTCGGCTGCCCTTGCTAGCCGCGTTAAGCATCACGAGGGATCGAGTGGAAATCTACGAAATAATTACAATGACTTTGCTTTCTACCTGGCCGTCTCTTATGGTTGCGATAGTCGCCGGATACAGCATCTTAAAGCAAAGCTCGTCCTCCTCCGGGTTGTTTATCATTGGCCTCACCATAATGCTACTGCCTAGCATGTTAGCAATTCCTACAATGGAGTGGCTGTCGGCTACTTACCCTGATTTATTATCTAGCTCACCCACTTACACTGCTATTTCCGTAATGTCTTTTGATTTTGTATATTCCGTAGGGCTGGCTTTGTGTGCCTATGCATTTTATAAGAGAGGCCATCATGCTTAACAAAGCAAGGCAACACCGCCCACTACGTGGGCTGGACCTACATTCCACGGCTTCGCCGCTACATTTCGGCCGTTGCTTGCGGCGTTAGGTTTCCCCAGTATGGATAGAGCAGAAATAATCGGAAAGTGGAGCTTAAATACAGCTTTTGAAGAAGATCTCTCGAATGATAAACAGCTGCATTTCCATGAAAATGGCACTGGGTGTGTAGTTGGTGGAGACGAAATCGTCCTTAATTATGAGTGGGGTATTTCAGAAGACGGTGCCGATATCCTTATAGGGAATAACACTACCCCTGATGGCGAGCCGTGCGGTAAAAGAAAGCTGATGGAATCAGGTGCAACGTTGAGCATAGAGGCACTGCCAAGAGGTGAGTTTAAAGTGCTAAATTTTACAAAGTTCTCATTGCCATTCGGGTTGCGAAAGTTTGCAAAGCTATAAACCTAACAAGGGCCAGCACAATCGCCAAATGCAAAAAGCGCATTTGGCTGGACTCGCTACACTGCGTTTCGCTCGCCTGTGTGGCCGGCGTTATGAGTCATAAATGAAGCAACTAAAACTACTATCTATTAGCGGCTCGGCATGTGCATTATTTTGCGCAGTCGCTTCACTAGTTTTCTACTTCGGTGATTGGAATCGCTTATTGGTCGTTAGTGCTCTCGGGTTGTTCATTGGTTTTCTGGCAGCTCCTGAAATTGACCCCAAAGTTTTTAAAAAGGCGTGGCTAGTTCAGTTGGTTTGTGGCGCCATTGCAGGTGTGTTAGCTGGCTTAGCTTTTAGCTTAGCGGCCAATGTTCTCATTTATACTGCAATTATCGGTGGCTTCATCGGGTGGTCAGCTAATCTGTGGGTGAAACATGTTACATTGCCATAAAATAACTCATAACAAACTGCTCAATGATCAGCCAAGGAAACCTTGGCTTGGACAGCCACTGCTGCGCAGCGTCTGCCCATTAGCAGGGTGTTAGAAGGCTTTGAGAATGTCGAGAAAACTCAAAATCACGATCGTTATAGCGTGCGTAGTGGCAGCACTACTTGCTGCCACATACTGGTTCCTGATTAAAACGCTAGAGCCTAAAATACCTGAACCAAAATCTGATGTACCCATAACGTATAAAATTGGATGGTGGGGCTACCAAGACGACCTAGTAATCGACGTATTGGAAACCAAAGAAATATACTCCAATTTGTACTTATTTAATTCCAAGGCTGTTATCGAGTACAGATTGAGAGGAACTATCAAAAACAAACCAATGTGGAAACCTTATATAAAATCAGTATTCCTTAGTGAGCGCTGGCTTGGTAATCCTGAAAACTTCAAAGGAAATACTGGGGAAGTTATTTTGACTCCTGTTGTAGGCGTGAAGGAAGATCAAGCGTATACGGGAGAAAGAGTTTCTTTCGATCTTAAAGTACAAGACTATTTACAGGCCGGAGGGTGGGGTACAAATACTTATCTGGTAAAAGCACAAGACAAGGAACAAAAAATTGTACTCCAGCAGCGTAAGTAACCTTCTAACCAGGCCAAGCAACAGGACCCGCACAAGCGCGGGCCTCTGTTGGCGGCGTTAAAAGCTGAAATGAGCTATCGAGAAAAAGCAGAAAAAAGAGGGTGTTATTGCGATGTCTGGGATAATAAAGAGGCACCAAAATACCTAATAGAGCAAGGCCTGCCAGAAGGGTTCTGTGGAAAGTGTGAGCGGTGTGGTGCTAATGGCCATACGCGCCATTATCCAGGTCCGGCTCCCTACACAGGAGCATGGTGCGACGATTGCTATCGGCTTTTAGGTAAAACATGGTTTTTTCGTTTGCCTATGTTTTGGTTGGTACTTATTGGTGTTTTAATTTATGGATTCTTTAAAATATCAGTGCAGAGTTTTAACTAGGCCAGTCAAGCTCGCCCAACCCCTTCGGGGCTGGGCTGGACAGCCTACGCTCTGCTTCGGCTGCCCTTGCTGGCAATGTTAGGCATCAGTACATCATGGATCGCAGATACAAAAAAAGAATGGATCGATACTGGGGCAAGATGAGGAATTACGCTGGTAATAGCTTTTCCAATCTTGATTCCTCTGGTTGGTTCGATTACTGGCATTGCCATATTGACTGGGAAGGCAAGGGAGATAAGCGGCCGGAAAATCGTGAATCATCAATAGCATTGGGTTATGAAATTCTCAATATGGCCGAAGAATTCAAATCCACAGTAAGTGGCCCAATTCAAAGTTGGTGGTTGATTCACGAGCAGTCTTATGATGATGCGGTGTATTTGCACAGCCCCAACGAAAATGGCACCCCATTCCCTTACGACTTCGAGGGTGTAGAGTGGGGAAAAAATGATAATGAGGCGTTGTCCAAGCTGGTTGATCTAGAGCAGTTCAAAGTAGGCACAATGGTTAATGAGCATGGCACTACCTATGTAGTGGCTCCAAATGCCTAACAAGCACATCAAAAACCGCTCCACTTTGTTCCGCTGGACCGCCTTACGCTGCGCTTCAGTCGGCCTTTTATGTGGGCGTTAGGGTTTTAAGCTAGTCATGAAAATATTCTCTGCTTTCGCACTGATATTTCTAAGCCTTCAAGTGTACGGCTGGGAGTGTCTTGATGTAGATAATTCATATGACATCGAAAAACATTGGAATGTGCGTGATCATGTATTTATAGCCCGGGTTATGAAAGCAGCTTATTCGCCTGAAAATAGTTATGATCAGAGTTTTAGCTATGACTTGAACGTGTCTACTAACCTTAAAGGACAAGTTGATGAAAATCTAAAACTTATCGGAGATTCTAATTCGCCTCCTCTGGAGATTTCTGGGCAGTACATATTTTTCCTTGACAATAAGAGTCTCAATTTATGTACATTAGTACTGCCTTTTCAGTTTGAATGGGCTGAAAGAAAAGACATCAGTGCAGCTGAGTACGTCAGAAAAATAATCAAGATAAGTGGATATCAACCCTAACAATCACAGGCAGTTTGCTACAGCCCTTCGGGCCTTCGCGGGACGTCTTACCTTGTGCACCTTTAGCGCCGGTCGCTACGCTCCCATTTTCGCGCAAAAGGTGCACAAGGTAAGCCGCCCCTGCTGTGGGCGTTAGTCATATAGAGAGTCGTACCACATGGGGTTCTCAAGTAAATTAGAAGATGAACTTAATCGTTTTCACTGTGAAGTCCAGCATTTTCGAGAATCAGTTGATAGCAAAACCGGTCAAAGGCTGGAGGGGATGTTTAATAGGATTCATGATCATTTAAGCAGACTCGATGAACTGACTTCCTCAATGAGCGAAGATGACAAGTTTTCCGCAAGTAAAATTGTTGACTTAGAAGGCGACCTAGAAGCAAGGAAGGCAAGAATAATTTCCTTAGAAGAGCAGTTGGCTCAATGTAAAAGCGAGCTTTTACAGGAGCAAAGGAGACTTAGGATAACTCTTCAAGAGAAGTCGGAGTTGAAGGAAGAGTTGAGTGTTTTTTACTCAAAAAGTCCAAAAAAGAGAAAGCCCAAGAGAAACGTTAAGAAAAAAAACTCATCTAAGCCTGCAAAGAATAAGCCTACAAAGAATAAGGCTATGGCGGAAGCCTTAAAGGCTGCCGGGGTAACAACTGACTAACAATTCGCTGCTGAGGGACAGTCTACTATATGCACCGTTTTGTGTGGCTCGCTGCGCTCGTATTCTCACACAAAACGGTGCATATAGTAGACTGCCCCAGAGCTCGGCATTAGAAGTAAGAGAGTAAAAGTGCGACGAAAGGAATTTAAAAGCATCGTGAGAGGTTTTGCTAAACGCTTAGCAAGTCGCAACAATGATTATGAAGGTTATTGGTCACTAGGCCAGCTTTTAACCATTGCTCAGCAAATGGAAGTAGACAAATTGTCCCTCCGAGCGTCACATGATGCAGTCGAATGTAATAATTCCAATTTGGTTCCGTTCGTTCAAACCTATTGGGCGTACTTATCTGAAATGGTAAAACGCATGGGTGGCAACACTAGTTGGCTTCAAAGCGTTACTATCGAGTTCACCTTTTCCACTGACCCAAAACGATCTTATAGCTTTTGGGGGCAGCAGTTGATGCAGTGCAGTATTTCTGCAAAGCTAACATCCGATTTAGGCAAGCAGTTTACGGCATCTTCAGTAAGTTATTGCGTCCCTCATAATCCGAACAAGGAGCAGAGACGTGCAAACTTCTAACAAGTTTATCAACCATCGCCCCAGCAAAAAGCCGCTGGGACTGGACCTCCGTTCCGGCGCTTCGCGCCTACACTGCGGCCGGTTATAAAAGCGTTATGTTTTCGTGCACGAAGCTGCAAAGATATAAAAGGTATAGGATGAGCAAGCAACAAGAGATATTAGGAAAAATACAGGATATTTTAGGAAGAGAGCTTAGTGTGTTCGAGGAGAGCGCAGTCAGCTCATATGAATCAATAAGTGAGCTGCACATGAACAACTTCAAAAAGCTATCTGAGCATGGCCCTGAAGTTTGTGTAAGTTATCTACGGTTCATTCTTGCAAGACCTGATCGCAACATGAAGTCCTTTGTAAGTAATGTTGTTTTGGGGCAGTCTGATATCAATACTTGGAAGCAAGCGCATTATCAAGAATCATAAACATAACAAAGCGCAGCATTCGCCCGCCAAAAGCGCGGGCTGGGACGGCCTACACGCCGCTTCGCTCTGTTTCGGCCGCCCATGTGCGCGGCGTTATGCACTAGGAAAGTTGAGATAGTAATTTGAAGCAAGAAAAAGTAAAGCACGAGGCACCATTAATTGAGAGCTTTAAAGAGATAGTATCTTCAGACTCAAGATTTGGAATTCAGAAAGCTATTAATATTGGTGATGATAATGCGACCTGCTCAGATGTTGAGTATTTAAGCAAATCTGGAGAATATTTGATAATTGAGGCAAAAAGTCATGAATCGAAAGATGCTTATAACACTAGGCATAAAATTTTTGGCCAATTACTAAAAGAGCATGGGAAGGCAAGTTCTTTTCGTAAAGAGCACAATGAAATCATCGCGCTTGGAGTCTTAATTCCAAAAGATAAAACATCATCCGGGAAATCAAATACCAAAAAGTCAGGATATGACTTTTATCGTGACGGATATGTGAGTATCCCTGAGGAACTGTTTGCAGGGTTTGGAGAGCTGGTAAAAGCAAAGTACATTTTTGTCTGTTCTATCATAGAAAGAACTATTGATGTTTATAGCTGGAATGGGTTCCATCAAGGAGATTCAGCTATTTACAGTATTGGAGAAAATGCATAACAAGTGACTATGGTTGCTCGTCAAGTTTTTAAGGCATACTTTCATCCCAGTAGGTGTTATTTTTCACCATCGTATTCAGGATCGTAATCTGCTTTCTCATGCAGGCAATCAGAGCGACCTTTTTAGGTTTGCCAGCGTCGACTAATCGCTTGTACATCGGCTTTAGTTTGGGATGATGCTGTATGGCCGACATGATGGAAACAAACAAAACCGTTCGTACACGATGCCTTCCACCCCGAATATATCTCTTTCCCTGGAAGCTGCCGCTATCACGGTTCATCGGGGCGATACCGACAAGTGCAGCGATTTCTTTACGGTTCAATTTTCCTAGCTCGGGAAGTTCACTCATCAATGTATAAGCCAACACATTTCCAACCCCTTTAGCGCTCAACAATAGGTCCCGCCTTTGCCGCCACTCAGACACACTGTTAACCAGTTTATCCAGTTGCTTGTCGATACCTTGTAACTCTTTCTTGATGGTGTTTAGAATGGCCTGTATAGGTTTGTGCACTGATTTAGGCATCCTCTGAAGCCGATTCTTTTGCATTGTGCTCACCTCTAAACATTGACTTCTTACCGCCAGTAAGTCACTGATCTCCCTAAGTTTTTCTGGCTTTAGCTCCGGTAGTCTTGGCTTCATGGCCTCACCAAAATGTGCAATATCCATTGCATCTAGCTTGTCAGTTTTGGCGAGGCGCCCTGCGGATTTGGCGAAGCTTCTTATCTGTGAAGGGTTGCAAACAACAACAGGTAATCCTGCTTTGTCAGCGGCGCAAACAAACTCTAATTCGAGTCTTCCTGTAGACTCTATTAATACTCTTTGAGGTTTAAGAGGTTGTAATTTTTTAATGGCATCCTTAATGCCATTTTTATCATTGGCAACACTAAAAAATTGGCCAGTAGGTCTCACATAAATATCGAGTTGTTTACTGCTGGTATCGATACCGACATTGATCTCTTGAGGTTCCATAAGATAAGCTATCTCCGCCTTGCTATTCGGGCTCGAGGCCCACATGACTATCCGAGTTATGCCTAGTGAGTGTCTGTCACGTTCCTACTTGTTAACGGTCTTTATAAACCGGCGCAGCAACGAACTGTGATAAACAAGGCCTTCGGTGGCCGCCGAAGGTGGGTCTCAATTTACCCGTTTGCGAAAAGGATTTTCAACATCAGAATCAGGCAAGAACAACCATACAAGTGCCAGCAACGGACCGCCAAAAGTGTCACTTAAATTGCTTGCGCAACTACGCGCCAAGTTTGTCGGCCGCTGTGGCAGGCGTTATGTTTCAGGGAATAGTGAACACAGATGACGTGGAATACATTAATTGAAGAAATGAATCTTGAAGAAATCCCATTTGCTAATGATGAATTGTCATATCTGGATACACAAAGTATCGAAGTGGGCGAGTGTAAAGTGGGAGCTGTTGATCTTACTAGGGTAATAGGAACTACTCACCCAGATTACCAGGGCAAGACTTGGGGGCAATTAAAACCAATACCTGGAACATCCAAAGGTGATTTCATGAACAATAGAAATGTTGCTTTTCAGCCGTTAAAGAGAGCGATAGGTAATGTCCAGAGTTTAGAGCGGAATCCTGAATATTACTTTAGTAGAGAAAACAAGGAACATTGGTCATTCTACAAGATTAATGATGATTACTATATTTCAGCTGGAAACAACCGAACAATTATCGGCCGTATGTTTCTTCACTTAAACTCTCAAGAACCACTGATTCACGGGGTAGAAATCACTCCCGCAAAGTTTCGTAAGGAACCTGTAAGAGAACCTGAAAAAGTCAGTGTTATATCAAGGCTATCTGCATGGTTCAAAACATAACAAGTCAATCAACTTCGCGCCTTCAGCGCCGGATGCAGCAACGCTGCTCCGGTTATTGAGGCGTTAGAACAGCCCAATAATAAAGTTATGAGTAGATTTATAGGAAAAATATGCCGTCTGAGTTAAAGAAGCTCGCAAAGAGAAACAAAGCTTTAAAGCAACTAGAAGATATTTCTAACAAAGAAGAACACGTTTTAATCATTCACTACTCCTGTGAGAGCTTTTATGATCGCCCAGAAGGGCAAACGCTTCGGGTAACTTCTATTGCGGTAAGAAATTACGCTAGTGGCCAAACTTCTTCATTCTCTATCCATAAAGTCGCGGAACTAAAAGGTGTGGCATTTGGCGACATTGACGCAGAGTATGATCGGCTTGAAAAAGAAATGCTTAAAGAGTTCTATCAGTTCATGTCTCAACACAAGACTTATGACTGGGTTCACTGGAATATGCGCGATATCAATTATGGCTTCCCGGCCTTGGAACATAGGTTTAAGGTTCTCAAAGGAAAGCCCGAGGAACTAGATGAAAGCCGAAAGTTTGATTTGGCTAGGGCATTGGTCGCTATATTTGGTAACAAGTATATTGGGCATCCTCGCTTAATTAAATTAATGGAGATAAATCACATAACTGCCCGAGATCTGCTTGATGGGCCTGGTGAAGCAGAAGCATTTGAAACCAAAGAGTTTGTAAAACTCCATCAGTCAACGCTTAGAAAGGTAGATGTTTTAGCCAATATACTTGGCCGTCTTATAGATGGAAGCCTAAAAACAAATGCTACGTGGCGAGACAGGCATGGCGTTCATCCAAAAATTATCCTTGAATTTATAGCAAAGCATTGGGTGTTTGCATTAGTTACAGGAATTATCGGGGTTTCTTCAGCAGTCTATGGTTTCTTCTTCTAGCAATGCGCTGCAAAGGGACGGCTTACTTTGTGCATTTTATGCGCAGTCGCTTCGCTCCATTGTAGCGCATAAAATACACAAAGCGCGGCGTTAAGTGTAAGAGCAAGTTATGGCACGTAGATACAAAAGAAAGTCAGCAGCGAGCTCTATATTGAAGGACACTGCGAGCATCGGAGCTCGTTTACCCTCGTGGGGCGCATTACTTTTGGGCTGTGTTTCATTCGTAGTCTTCTACTTTCTATTTCCAGCATGGCTGGAAGCAAAGCTAAACGGCTTAGAACAGAATCGGTTTCACCAAATCCTAGAAGTCGTATTCGGCCGTCGAGTCCACTGGTTTCAGTGGCTTGGCATCGCCTGCGGAATAGTCGGTGTCTACTTTTGCTTTCGTAACTATCTCGCAAACAGTTACGCAAGCAATGGTGAGCAAGGTATTGTAAGCTCCCTGGCAAGGGTGCTTGGCCGTAACATCGAGTAACCACTTAACAAGTGACTATGGTTGTTCGTCAAGTTATTAAGCCATACTTTCATCCCAGTAGGTGTTATTTTTCACCATCGTATTCAGTATCGTAATCTGCTTTCTCATGCAGGCAATCAGAGCGACCTTTTTAGGTTTGCCAGCGTCGACTAATCGCTTGTACATCGGCTTTAGCTTGGGATGATGCTGTATGGCCGACATGATGGAAACAAACAAAACTGTTCGTACACGATGCCTTCCACCCCGAATATATCTCTTTCCCTGGAAGCTGCCGCTATCACGGTTCATCGGGGCGATACCGACAAGTGCAGCGATTTCTTTACGGTTCAATTTTCCTAGCTCGGGAAGTTCACTCATCAACGTATAAGCCAATACATTTCCGACCCCTTTAGCACTCAACAATAAGTCGCGCCTTTGCCGCCACTCAGACACACTGTTAACCAGTTTATCTAGTTGCTTGTCGATACCTTGTAGCTCTTTCTTGATGGTGTTTAGAATGGTCCGTATAGGTTTGTGTACTGATTTCGGCATTCTCTGAAGCCGATTCTTTTGCATTGTACTCATCTCTAAACACTGACTTCTTACCGCCAGTAAGTCACTGACCTCTCTAAGCTTTTCTGGCTTTAGCACCGACAGCCTTGGGTTCATGGCCTCACCAAAATGTGCAATATCTATTGCATCTAGCTTGTCAGTTTTGGCGAGGCGCCCTGTGGATTTAGCGAAGCTTCTTATCTGTGAAGGGTTGCAAACAACAACAGGTAACCCTGCTTTATCAGCGGCGCAAACAAACTCTAATTCGAGTCTTCCTGTAGACTCTATTAATACTCTTTGAGGTTTAAGAGGTTTTAATTGTTTAATGGCATCCTTAATGCCATTTTTATCATTGGCAACACTAAAGAATTGGCCAGTAGGTCTCACATAAATATCGAGTTGTTTACTGCTGGTATCGATACCGACATTGATCTCTTGAGGTTCCATAAGATAAGCTATCTCCGCCTTGCTATTCGGGCTCGAGGCCCACATGACTATCCGAGTTATGCCTAGTGAGTGCTTATCACGTTCATACTTGTTATCGGTCTTTTACGAACCGGCCAGGCAGCGAACTGTGATAAACAAGGCCTTCGGTGGCCGCCGAAGGTGGGTCTCAATTTACCCGTTAGTGAAAAGGATTTTCAACATCAGAATCGGGCAAGAACAACCATACAAGCACAGGCAGTAAAGCTCCGGCCCTTCGGGCCTCCGCGGGACGTCTTACCTTATGCACGTTTTGCGCGGTCGCTGCGCTCCTATTTTCGCGCAAAACGCGCATAAGGTAAGCCGCTCCTGCTGTGGGCGTTAAGTAAAAAAATATCCACCGGGGAGTAGAGAGATCAAGGATGCCAAAGAAAAGAAAAACACTACCTAAGGATTTCGATGAACTTATCAAATCAAATGATATTGCTACGCTAAAAGCCATCTTCAATAAATGTGAAATTGATGCCTATGGTGGGTATGGGAAACAATCAGCTCTTGGCTTTAATGACTGCCCCGATGAGCTATCGGAGTGGCTTGTAGGTAATGGTGCTGACATACACTTCTTAAATACTTATGGCGATACCCCGCTTCACCTAAGAGCTAGTTCTAGATATCCAAATCTGGATATGCTGATAAAGCTTGGTGCAGATGTAAATTATAGAAATAAAAGTGGGAATACTCCGCTACATAGCGCTACAGCTTATCAAAAACCGGAAAATGCAGAAATCCTCCTTGCAGCGGGCTCTGATATTAATGCGGTTAACTCATCTGGGTTGAATCCGCTGGAATATGGTTTACAGCGTTGCAACAATATCGATATTCCTCGCATGTGTGAATTGATAGAGGTATTCCTTAAACGTGGCGCGGAAATAACGCCTAGAATGCTTGAGTTTGTTAAAGCCATTGGAGAGAGATTCGAGTTCCATAGGGATAGCTTCAACAAAGATCGCGTAGATGAATATAGTAATGCCTTAACGAAGTTATACTCCTTATTCCACGTTACTCCGGTACAAGCCCGCATAGTTCATGATGGAAAATCTACTATTGAACTTACAGGAAACACTTGGGAACAGAATTACGATAACTTGTGGGACTATCTAATCCCGTCCAAAGGGCCAGCATTGACCGTGCAGGGTGAAGTTATCCGTATTGCAGGCCGGGTAGCAGATGAACTGTTAAGAAACGGCGGTGGAAATTGGGATGGAGCTTATCGTCAGATGTGCAATGCCTACATTAAGCATATTTCATCACATAACTCACTAGAAGAAGACGAGATATCTATTCTAAAAGAGTTGATATCTGACATTGATATATTAATAGATGAAACGAGTCAGCTTCAAAAATATGCTGTTAAATGGGTTTCAGAAAACATAAATCCAATTAAGCTGGGGAAACCTAGTTATGATCGTTGAGTCACTTAACAAGTGACTATGGTTGTTCGTCAAGTTATTAAGCCATACTTTCATCCCAGTAGGTGTTATTTTTCACCATCGTATTCAGTATCGTAATCTGCTTTCTCATGCAGGCAATCAGAGCGACCTTTTTAGGTTTGCCAGCGTCGACTAATCGCTTGTACATCGGCTTTAGTTTGGGATGATGCTGTATGGCCGACATGATGGAAACAAACAAAACCGTTCGTACACGATGCCTTCCACCCCGAATATATCTCTTTCCCTGGAAGCTGCCGCTATCACGGTTCATCGGGGCGATACCGACAAGTGCAGCGATTTCTTTACGGTTCAATTTTCCTAGCTCGGGAAGTTCACTCATCAACGTATAAGCCAATACATTTCCGACCCCTTTAGCACTCAACAATAAGTCGCGCCTTTGCTGCCACTCAGACACACTGTTAACCAGTTTATCTAGTTGCTTGTCGATACCTTGTAGCTCTTTCTTGATGGTGTTTAGAATGGTCCGTATAGGTTTGTGTACTGATTTCGGCATTCTCTGAAGCCGATTCTTTTGCATTGTACTCATCTCTAAACACTGACTTCTTACCGCCAGTAAGTCACTGATCTCCCTAAGCTTTTCTGGCTTTAGCACCGACAGCCTTGGCTTCATGGCCTCACCAAAATGTGCAATATCTATTGCATCTAGCTTGTCAGTTTTGGCGAGGCGCCCTGTGGATTTAGCGAAGCTTCTTATCTGTGAAGGGTTGCAAACAACAACAGGTAATCCTGCTTTATCAGCGGCGCAAACAAACTCTAATTCAAGTCTTCCTGTAGACTCTATTAATACTCTTTGAGGTTTAAGAGGTTGTAATTGTTTAATGGCATCCTTAATGCCATTTTTATCATTGGCAACACTAAAGAATTGGCCAGTAGGTCTCACATAAATATCGAGTTGTTTACTGCTGGTATCGATACCGACATTGATCTCTTGAGGTTCCATAAGATAAGCTATCTCCGCCTTGCTATTCGGGCTCGAGGCCCACATGACTATCCGAGTTATGCCTAGTGAGTGCTTATCGCGTTCATACTTGTTATCGGTCTTTTACGAACCGGCCAGGCAGCGAACTGTGATAAACAAGGCCTTCGGTGGCCGCCGAAGGTGGGTCTCAATTTACCCGTTAGCGAAAAGGATTTTCAACATCAGAATCGATCAAGAACAACCATACAAGGCCAAGCAGCATCGCCAGCCAAGCTGGCTGGAAACCTTCCCCCGTTGAGTAGACGCCTACCATTTTGAATGGAGTAAGAGAAAATAAGGAAAAAATTTGATGAGGACAGAGCTTAGAAAAAAGATCATTGATATTTGTAATTAAAAGATGGAAAAGAAAGGCAGCAACGTAGGTGTATCTTTCTATGCATTTTTTAAAAACAAGAATGATCAACCAGAAATTCTAATGGAGGCTGCGAGATGGTGGATAGAAACACACCAACTTGATCACTTTGAAAAGGCAGAAAAAATCAAGTCTATGATCAAGGCTGGTGTTTAACATGGTGATTTCCGTACAAAGTCTCCAACGCCATAACAATACTGTCAACGACGCCCTACGGGCTTAACTCCGGCGCTGAAGAACTTCCAGTCTTTACAGTGGGCTTTTAATCACGTTTAGTAGACACCCTGTAAAGTTAGATTTAGCCCTAACACAAAGGTGCATCTAAATTACGTAAGGTAAGCAAAACTTAGGATTCAAAGCTCACGATATATTGATTTTCATGTCTTACGGTGTTTAACATACCGATAAAATTTAACTAAAATGCAAAAGGATTAGCTTTGAATATTTTTAAAATTTTGCTTTCAATAATATTCATACTCATCAGCACCACTGCTTCATCAAGCATAGTTAAGATGAAAATATCTGAACAACTATATATCTTAAGTGGAAAGGAATATGGCACTAATATCGGTTTAATAGCTGCAGAAAATGGCTTGATATTAATTGATCCGATGCCGGGAGATAATCACCTGACCGAATTAGACCAAGTAATTCAGTCGATCTACAATAAGCCTATCATTTTTATCTTAAATACACATGCACACTCTGATCACACTGGAGGCAATAAGTATTTTGAAAATAAAGGTGGAAAGCTAATAGAGGGTGACATTCCCCTGAAAGGGTTTACTCATATTAAAGTTGAGTCTCATTCATCGATTGACAATATATTTTATCATAAGGAAAGTAACGCAATATTTGTTGGTGATATTTTCGATACTAGCTGGCATCCTACATTTTATGCTGGTGGAGTTAAAGGCTTCAGCAGCGCAGTTGATACTATTTTAAATATGGGTGATGATCAAAGCTTAATCATACCCGGGCATGGTGTTACTGCCAATAAATCATCTCTAATTGAATTTAGAGAAAATACTTTTTCATGGATAAATAGAGTTCGAGAACTTTATCATAAAGAATCAGATCTAGAGAAAATAATGGCGGATACACAATTAAAGAGTATTTTACAGAAATTCAACGCGAGCGATAAAGCCACATTTATACCTGAAAAGGCTTACAAAAGATTCATAGAGAGAACAATCTCCGTGATAGATAATGAAGAGAGTTTGCAACAAGCTCATTGATAGGGTGAGCTTTAGCACCCATCTTTTGTTATTATTCTTCTGAGGAAGAACCCTTCACTGTAAAACTTGTTAACTACAGGAGCCTACGCTCTATTGAAAGTCTTGGTATTTGATTTAAAGAAACTATTGATTTTTACCATCACACTCCTACTTGCACTTGCTGCATATTACCTTACTTTTACAGCTTTCTATGAGTCATGGTTCCCTTATTATGAGGAATATCTTTCGTACTTCTTTTTAGCTGGACTAGCAATAGTTGTATTATTACCATTCGCCATTGCAGCCACTTCAGGCCAAAAGAATGGCCTGGGTTATCTTTCTAAGTACGCCAATTCAGCAACGAAGGTTCATTTAGCTGTAGTTATCTTATCTATGTTAATTTTTGCTTATATGATGTCCAATGGCGTTTTACTAGATGAGGCAGGTATTTATCAAGTGGTACCATCAAGTGAATAGACGTAACTAGCAACGGCACCTGGCACCAAGACCGCGGTTCTGCTAAGGTTTTGATGCCGATGCTTTGGATGCTCCACAATTAGGACCAAGCTCTCAACAGTTTCTATTCCCCTGCACCCTTCTCTTCTGGACACGTTTGTAAATTTCTTCACGGTGAACTGGAAGTGATCTGGGAGCTTGTATTCCTATCTTTACCTGATTTCCCTTAACTTCCAATACTGTGATTGAGACATTGGCTCCGATCCTTAGGTTTTCACCAGTTCTGCGCTTTAAGATCAACATATTTCTATTCTCTGCTTTTCAAGCCATGGGTAGACTTTTTATTGATGGACGGCGAGAAACAAATCTGTTGAAGAATGCAGGGGGAGCGCGAGAACGATAGGCATAGAAGAAGAAAAGGCGGACGCGACGCTGCCAGAGCTTGGGGAGTCTCTCCAAGCCGCTGGATGTACTCCAATTTATTGGAGACGAGCGGGTTTCTAGCGTATGATCCATACAGCCATTTTGATAGTTAAGGTATCAATTTGGTTAGCTGGCCCCAGGTGTTCCCGCACCTTGGGTCAGCGCCTTTTACTTACTCTTACGTCACGCTACCGTTCTCCTTTGAGAGGGTGGATCTTTTATAAAAATCTTATTCTATTGAGTTTCTTGGTTATAGGCCTTCAAAAAGTGTCCTATTTACGACCAAAATACCAATAAATGTCCATCGATTTTACGCAGATTTGACACTGAAACAAACTTAATAAATTTCAATAAGATCATTTTTGTGCCTATTTTTTAGGTTATCGCTTTGGAAAATATCGGAGTATGTAGAAAATAGCCAATTAGATTTGCAATCTTTAATAGTCCTTATATTAGAACCTCAAGGCACTTGATAATAAAAAATAGCTACGTGAACGAACTCCTCATTTCAAAAGAATAAGGCTAAGTATCTTGCAAATATTGGATATAATGCCGTGGATTTTATGTGGCTTACCCATTGGTATTGGCACTCTGATTTTCCGCCAGGAATTTAGGGGAGACATCCTGCATGATCGTACCTATTTACAAGTTCAGTGCCCCTGAAAACTCATTAATTACTCTTCTTGAGCCGTCTGTTTTGGCTGAGTGCTAATTATCATACATTCTGATATTTTAAATACTGCAGCAAGCATCCTAACTAATTGATTTATAACGATTTTCCCTCACTCTAAAAGAGGGCTCAAGGCGAATATACTGTACACGTGATATGGCCACTGGAAAATTCTTCAATCGATACTGGTTAGTATATTAGTGGGTATCTTTCTCTGATTTGAGTCGTTTTCCATTCTCTGGGCATGCTGATAAGTGATATGATTTCGTCCACTTTCTAATAAACGAATAGACCAGCCAAGGAGAGAAAATGGTCAGTCAGAGAATTAATTATTTGCAGGTAGCAGGGATACTCACAGTATTGGCTGCTTTAGTTCATATCGGGTGTATAGTATTTGGTGGTGATTGGTATCGGTTTCTTGGTGCTGGCGAGCATATGGCTCAACTAGCTGAAAGTGGCCACCCCTATCCAACTATTGTAACTAGCGTAATTTCAGCCGTTCTGCTGCTTTGGGCTAGCTACGCTTTTTCTGGGGCGGGTTTAATTGTTAGGTTACCGCTGATTCGGCTTGCTCTGATACTAATCTCAACGATATTTTTGGCTCGTGCGCTGGGTTTTTATTTCATAATGCCAGCCTTTCCAGATAATTCGCTAACTTTCTGGCTAACCAGCTCAGGCATATGTTTAATTCTCGGCTTAACCTATTCGCTTGGTTTAATACAGAGGTGGAACCTAATTAGCGGAAAGGCCTAACAATGGGTGTATTACTAGAAAATTTCATTCGTGAAGAACTCTACGAGCGCTTGATTGGGCGTATTGAAGCCACTATTGAAGAATCTAAGATTAACCCATCGATAGCTATTAAAGAGTTTAATGGAAATTTTTATGACCTGTATTTAATTTTGAAAAGTCAGAAGTAAGTGTAAATAGTGTCTTAGATGCTAGTTCAACCGGCACTGAGAACTTGTCAATAGATGTATTTTTATTAGCAATAGGGTCCAATCTCAATTGCCACGTAAATTTGTAAAACTCAAATTTCTAGTTCTTGTGGTATGTACCGCTTTAATTATAAATTGTGGTGAAAGCGCGTGCACAGCACAATCTGACAAAGTGGTCGCAGCAAAGAGTTTGACTAATGAACAGTTAGCATCTCTTTATCATTCGGCACTAGAGCTTATGGATAACTCTGAAAATATAGTACTTAAAGGCGATCAGATTGCGGCTGTATTTACAGATACAATTAATCCAACTCTTATTCGGGTAAGGTCGAAATCTATCTGGCTGTATCTAGAGACATGTAGCTTTGACAATAAAGTGGTTATCTTTATTAATACTCCATCTATTCTCGGTAGGGGTAATATCACAATAAGGTGGGGAGAAGGCCCAACCACACAATCTATTGAGCTTTGGCATCAGGTGTAACAGGTAAAAGCATTATCTTTCCCTCTATCATTAAAGATTATGATTAAGAAATTGATATTAGTATTTGTGAGCAGCATAGCTATTGGCTTTTCCACAGTAGTTACAGAATATATTGAGCGATCTAATAGCTTTGATTTTAAAGAGATTGTTTCTTTCGACACTATTGAAACTTATGAATTTAAAAACAACAGGCATTGCTCTATAGAGCATAAAGTATGCACAAATTACCTTCTAGGGGACCCACTTGAAAACAAGAAACTTCGTTATACGGTTTCCCTGGAATCATTTAGCGGTGCGGAAAGCACTGTTAGTTTAGACATTTTAAAAAGCTCACTACCTGAATTACATTCAGGAACAGTTGTTCTTATACATGGTTTTAGGGCATCTAAAGAGTTTATGCTGAATTCGGCTCTGTACTTCAGAATGTTAGGCTTTAGAGTTATAGTCCCTGACTTATTAGGGCATGGTGAGTCTGATGAGGATAAAGAATACGGTGTTGGTGATAGTAAATTAGTTAACGAAATTATCAATAAATATGAAACTAAAACCCTGTATATTGTTGGTAACTCTATGGGTGGTACAACTGCAATGCACATTTCTACTTTAAGAAATGACATTGATGGAATAATACTACAAGCTCCAATGCTTCGATTTGATGAGGCAGTTTTAAATTATACTAAAGCTAACTTTCCGAGTATGACAATGCTTTTCTCAGAGAAAAGCATCAAGCAAGGAGCGTTAGATAGTTTAGTTAGAGCCGATATCACCCTTGAACAGACGGACATTAAGCCAATTATTAGATCTTCTAGTGTACCTATAATTATTTTTGCATCATCTTCAGACCCTATTGCTCCATACAGAAGCTATAGCAATCTAGCATCGAATGGTGTTTCAATTGTAAAAGTTGACGACCGAAACCATCCAAGTATGTCAATAATTGGTAACAATGAAAGTCGGGAGTTAATTCACTGGTTTGGTAAGCTAACACACAAATCCAAGTGATGCTTACAATCTGACTGACTTATTAATAAGATTCTTATAACTTGCATGAGGTATTAAATTTTGTCTGAAATTGATTGGGAGAAATATTGGGAAGAGTTAAAAAGCAAACTCAGCCCCTATAGAAAAATCGCGTGGGAACCTCAAACACAAGAGCAAGTGACTGAAATATCAGATTCTAAATTTTGTGGAATGCCACTACTTACAGCAGAAGGCTGGCCTGAGTGTGGAAATTGCAATGAACCTATGCAGCTCTTTGTACAATTGAATTCTAAAGATCTCCCAGAGGCTTCAAATACCCCTTTTGGAGATGGAATATTACAAGTTTTCTATTGTGCTAACGAAAATTCAAGCTGCGAGGCTGACTGTGATACGTGGGCTGCAAATTCAAAAGCTACACTATTAAGGATATTGCCACTAAATACTCCGGCTCAAACAGAAGTTACATTAATCCCTTCTTCAGATTATCCAGAATTAAAAATAACTGGTTGGGAAGAGTTAGAAGACTACCCAGATACATTTGAGCTCGAGGAGTTAGGTGTAGAGCTATCAGAAGACGAAGAAGATTTTCTATGCGAAGACGAAGCTCCATTCTCAGGTGAAAAGTTACTGGGGTGGCCGCATTGGGTGCAGGGAATTGAATATCAATCCTGCAAGATATGTAATAAACAAATGCAGTTTATCTTTCAAATAGACTCCTCAGGAAATATTCCTTATATGTTTGGAGATTCTGGATGCGCACATATTTCACAGTGCACAGAACATAAGGAACAATTAGCAATGGCATGGGCTTGCTGTTAATAATGGAATTAATACGATGCCCTTTATACAAAGCTATTTACAAAATATTATTATAACCTTACTGGAAAGACCAGAATGCTTTATACAAAATTGAACAAGAAAGCTATAGCCTGGGGCTTGATTAGTTTCAGTATTCTTTGGGTCATGCTGACTCTGATGATAAATTTTCTAGACGTTCCACTTAGCGCTACAGGGGCACTCCTAGTTTTATCGTCCATTCTCTCAGGCATAGTGGTGGTAAAACGTAGCCCTCAGGCTCCTTTCATTAGCACTGTAATCTCTGGCGGAATTGCCGGGTTACTTCTACCTATCTTAACTTTTCCATTTTTTGGTGTGAGTCTGTGGAGCCTGCTTTATTCTTTAGTAGTAACTACAGGGGGATTTGTGATTGGCACTACTCTTTGGCAGGGCGCCTCTTTTTTTGTAAAGCTACGCAACTAAGCTTCCTCTTTACTGGGGAATAGCACATAAAATAAGTTTGTCCCAAGACAATTGAAAATTTAGGTAAGTAATGAAAACTGATGTCGCAGAAAAAACTGCTTTGATAGTTCAGCAATCAAGCATGATTATGGATTCACACTTGTACTATCTCAAAGAAGTTTTAGATGAAAAATAATTTATAAGTATATGTAAAAAATTCGGAAAGGTAATGAGAGAAGCTCATTTGCAAATACTTGATCCAATATGGAAAGTCCACCCTGAGCTATTAGCTCAAGAACTGGGTGAAGAATACAAAATTGATAAAAATATGTATTTAGAGCTTCAATCGCTTGTTAAAAAATATGCATACAATGACTCGGAGTCCTAATTTGAAAAACCGTACACAAGCCACTCTGAACTCCCAGTAGACTATTTGCCGTTTATCACTACGCTATGCCAAATGGATCATATGACTCCACATGAATTTATCAATAGTCTTTTAGAAGCCTGCCCTGATATCGACTCGGAATGGCAGGAGCACCTTGATTTTTGGGACGGTGATATTCCTGGATTCTATAATGACATAAGCGTAATCGTTCATTACGTACTTTCAAAATATAGAAATAATGACTTTCAGGATCTTGAAAATGTTGCCTTAGTTGTTGACCTTGGTCTTAACTCAGGGAATCCAGAAACATCGGAGCTTGCATTAATTGGGTTTCTAGAAGGTATATTATTCGTCGGATCACATGAAAATCTATCTCCCATAAATCATAAGCACTGGTTGCGTGAACGATCCTATTGTGCGCTTGTCAACTTAAGTGAGGCGTTCGAAAGTCTAAATAACAAGTAATGAGCAATACTTACTATACATATTAGGTCTAACGTACCAGTTTCTTGCCAAATGATTTCAAATAATTATCTAGCCCCAGTGATACACTATAAAGGCGCCCATTTGTTTAAAACTCACTAGAAGTTTGTGCGCAATGATGAACCAACGCATATAAAACAAGGAATGAAATCGTGCTAAAAAAGATAGCGCTTCTCGCACTAGCTACAATGATCACTGCCTGTGTTTCACCTATTCCGTTACAGGAGCAGTCCGCAAAAGCGGAGTACACAACTAAAGAGCCTGTTTTAATTTCTGTTATTGATCAGCGCAAACGTGTTCAAGAAGGGAAAGAAAAGAACTTTATTGGTAAAGCCCACGTTTCATTTGGCATCCCGGTTGATTGGCACGTTAATCAGGTGCTTGCAACAGAGCCGGGAGATAAAGAAAAGAATCTGGCTCAGTTTCTACAAAGCCGATTGACACACGGCTTGAATGAAACGGGCTGGAATACCACAGCAGTAGATTTAGATGAAGTGCCGAGTGATGAAGCCATCAAAGCCTTGATGGAAGAAAATAACACCGAAAAAATGATTAGCCTCGTGCTTAACGAGTGGTATTTCAGTGTTAACTTGAACTGGGTTTCAGCATTCAACTTCGACACGAATACTGACATTCTCGTATACAGCCTGGAAGAAGGGAAGTTACTTGCCAAGAATATTGCTGAAAGGGATGTCGTTGATGAGCAGGCTAGTGAATCTCCACAAAACAATATCTTGCGGGCCTATAAAGCTCAGCTAGATCAGATTGTGAATGATGAGGAAGTTCGCAACGCAGTATCGTTTGATCAATAAGCGGAAATTGATTTAGGCGCTTATAAAACAAAAAAGGCTGTGGGGATTATCCACATCCTTTTTTTAATATGCTTTTCAGCACATTCGCTCTATTAGTATTCGGACTCTTAGCGATATGTGTCTGCAACTAGTATATTTCCCAGATCACTTACTTCTGAAATCTTGCCGTAAACCACGTCACATAAAGCATAGTATTAATGATCGCTAATGCCGATACTTGCGATAGTTAACTTTCTCGGGTATATATTTAATTCCAGTTTAGATTGTGCTTATAACAGAGCTAAAAATTAATTAGTGGGAAAGTTTTACAATGTAATCAATAAATCTATTTCTAACCGTGACCCAATTAAAAACTTTGAGCGAATGCTTAAAGACTGTAGATCTAATTAAACTGCCATTAGTAAATGACACTGATTATTATCTAACCAGAAATTTGAACTCAAGCATAGTATAGATTATTTTCATCTTAAATGGAGATCGTTGTAGGCTATATATTCAGTAGCTGGCTTGACATGCCAGTCCTAGAATAGCTCCTTACTCTCGCTTAAAACACGATTTTAATTAACTTTAGGGCCTGTTAAATATAATCTGTCTATTTGCTGGCAAGATATATTCATTAATACACTTTGCCAACAAATAGATTTATAAGCTGCCATTAAAAATACTTATATGTTTCCTCTATTTTTAAAAGGTATATGTTTATCAATGGCTAAAAGTAAATCTTTAACTGTTACGTATCCCTCAACATGAGACATATAGCTAGGCCAGCCACTATCTGGGCACCACTTTATTATATTGTATTCAACAGGAGTTGATACTAGAACATACTGGTCTTTAGGTGGCTCCCCAAAGCTCCAATTAAACCCTTCTACATCACCCTCTTCTAATTTTTTTTCTGGTGCACTTTTTCCTGTAAGCGTCTCCAAAACCTCATACAATCGTATATAGGCTCTGACCGATCCAGCATAACTATCATCTGACGGGCTCCAGTACAGCCCTTCCGTAGGGTCACTGGAAAGAAACGAGATGTCATAAACCATTGCATTAGGGTACTCCACTGCAACAGCATAATATCCACCAGAGGACTCCGGCTTGCCTTTTTGCCATTTTGCTGTTTCTGAACTTATCACCATACTTTAACCTCCTCACCATCATCAATCATTGACTCGAATTCTTCAATCCACTCAATAAACTGATCCTTTTTTTGTCGGGAAAAGCTGTGGCCATTTTCATCAAAATCAAAAATTCCAATGTAGTCTTCATTGCTCCAGTGGGTGCAATATACCAAAAAGCAGTTGCTTGTCCATCGCTCTTGACGATTAAAATTGAACCTTTTTGAAGCTTGTTTGTGATCAGCTGATCCATTTTCAAGGATGTGGGCGTGAAATACACCATCATCTTTTAGATCCATTGGAGGCCTATCGTAGGGAACATCCTTACCAATTAAATATTTAGCATTGATATAGGCCACACCATTATTATACGCAAGCTCACCTTTTTTATATCTTATAAAATCTTTTATTAAATTTTCTAGCTCTGGAATATACTCCATTTTTCTTTGTATATTTTCCAGCATCCATACTTTTTTAGTTGTTTTACTCACAATAAAAATCCTTTTCTCAAATTACGGTCATAGCCCACCTTCTCTTTGTTTTTTGCTTTTCCTCAGAATGAGTCTTCTTAAAGGCATCAGCTACTTTTTTCACATTTTCCGATGTAGGATTAAACAGAGGTGGAGTTTTTGTTGAGGAAGGTTTTTTTTCCATTTTGTCACCTTTATAATTTCAAACGAACCAACCGTTAGTGCTTGATAACTCTTCAATTGGCTATAACGTTAGGCATTAATAATACGATTCATGGCGCACCCAGATGAATGCAAGTTGATAAATGTATCTGGTTAATATTATTTTCATCAAATAATACGCTAGATTGAATAATGTTATCATTTTGCACCAGATAAAATGCGGTATGTTATAGAGTGTAATCACATTTGGAAAAGAAAATAGAAGGTTAACTTGGCAAACTGCCGCTAAATAAATTTATTTCATTAATGCAATACTACAGATTTTTATTTTGTTTCTGATACAGTCAGGGCTAAACACATAAAAGAGCTCGGAAACTCATTTATATGAAAACAGTGTCACCCTCACTCACAGAAAAAGCACTGTCAAATTTTTGTGTTTTGACTCCGTATAATTTTTATTTTCCTTAATATTGGATAGATTTTTTTAACAAGGATAAGTTCTTTAGAGTAAGGGGCCAGGCTTTAATGCTTTGGCTGATAGGGCACTCTATACAAAAGTAATTACGGGTACAGAATAGGCTGGAAAAGGAAAACCCTGTCAATTGGTAGATATAAACAGTAGAAATTAAATTCTCTAACTAGAAAAACTCATGACAAACAAAAAGGCTGTGGGGATTACCCACAGCCTTTTTTTAATATACTTTTCAGCACATTCGCTCTATTAGTCTTCAGACTCTGAGCGATATGTGTCTGCATCCAGCATATTGTCCAGCTCGCTCACGTCGGAGGGCTTGATGCGGAAGAACCAGCCATCGTCGTAAGGAGAGGAGTTTACAGTTTCCGGAGCTTCTTCCAGAGCTTCATTGACAGCAACAACTTCACCGGAAACCGGGGAGTAGATATCGCTGGCAGCTTTAACGGATTCAACTACACCTGCCTCGTCACCAGCAGCCAGGTTGGTGCCCACTTCTGGAGTCTCAACGTAAACCACATCACCCAGGGCATCTTGAGCGTGATCGCTGATGCCGATGGTTACGGTGCCGTCCTCTTCCAGGCGTGCCCACTCGTGGCTGGAGAGGTATTTCAATTCATTGCGGATTTCGCTCATGCTGTTATCCCTTGATTAAGCATCTAAGTTTATTGTCTTAGTGACGCGTACACCTCTGGGCGACGCTTAAATAACTGACTTGCCGTTGCGTACGAAGCAGGGCTTAACCACCTTGACTGGCTGCAGTTTCTTACGGATTTCCACCTGTGCGGTATCACCAACACTCACCGGAACTCGTGCTAAGGCGATAGAGTAACCCAGTGTGGGGGAGAAAGTGCCGCTGGTAATGATACCCCGGTCATCACTATCGTCTACCACTACCGGTTGACCTGCGCGCAATACACCGCGCTCTTCAAGCACCAGGCCTACAAGCTTGTGCTTAACGCCATCGGCTTTTTCCTGCTCCAGAACACCACGGCCGATAAAGTTGCGGCTCTCCGGTGCCCAGGCAACCGTCCAGGCCATGTTGGCAACCAACGGAGAGGTCTCATCGTCCATCTCATGCCCGTACAGGTTCATACCCGCTTCCAGGCGCAGGGTGTCGCGTGCACCCAGTCCACATGGAGAAACGCCCGCTTCGGCCAAGGCGCGCCAGAAACCACTGGCGTCTTCACCCGGCAACATAATTTCCAGGCCATCTTCACCGGTGTAACCGGTGCGCGCTACGAACCAGCCACCCCGGGCAACGCTTTGGAAAACTTTCAGTGCATCAATCGCGGAAGTCCAATCAATGCCCAAAACCTCTTTAGTTTTCTCGATGGCATTGGGGCCCTGGATAGCGACCATCGCTACATCCGGGCACTCTGTCAGGGTCACATCGAAGGACTCTGCCTGCTTGCGCATCCACGCCAGATCTTTCTCGCGAGTTGCACAGTTAACAACCACTCGGTAGCCGGGATCGCGCAGGTAGACGATCAGGTCGTCAATCACACCGCCTCTGTCATTGAGCATGCCGGTGTAAAGGGCCTTACCCGGGTTGCCATCCAGCTTGGCCACATCATTGGCCAGCAGGTAGCGCAGGTAGTCGCGGGCCTGGGCGCCATCTACGTCGACCACGGTCATATGGGAGACATCGAACATCCCCGCATCGGTGCGCACCTTGTTGTGCTCATCCAGCTGCGAACCGTAGTGCAGCGGCATGTCCCATCCACCGAAATCCACCATTTTGCCGCCCATAGCGACATGCGTGTCATACAGAGGAGTTCTATTTCCCATTTTTAAAATCTCAGTCCGTCAGGTTCCGAAGCGGCGTATTCTAGCGGCTTGGGCACCGGCCTTGCCAGCGGGGCAGGCGCGGCAATATATATGCTCTGCAAGCCTAGCAGGCATTGGTAGTAAAACCTGTCCAGGTTCACAGAGGCCGTCAAAGATTCCGCTGGCGCTCTATCCTGCATTCGCTCGCGTTATGGAATCGGGCAATACCCAATACCCACTGTGTTGGGCTAGCGCAGAAATGATCATTTTTCAACCAATGAAGCTCTTATCAGTCGCTGCCCCGGTCGCGCCCTTGACCAGCCTCTTCCGCGTTCTCTTCTGTGTTTGCAGATTCGTCGACTTTAAGGCCGTACTTCTTCGACCTCCAGCGCCACAAACGCTTAGCCAGCTCCTGGCGATCGGGTGTTTTATCTGCTTCGTCGACAATTTCTTCGCCGAGCAGGGTCTCCAGCAGATCCTCCAGGGTCACCAAACCCTCGAGACTGCCATATTCATCCATGACCGCACTAATCTGCACGCGGCGGGACAGCATTTTCTGGAACGCTTGGTAGATAGTGGCTGTTTCCGGCAGGATCAACATTTCACGGCGATAATCCGCCAGAGTTTTCTGGTGCTCGCCTTTGGCGTAGGCCAGCAATAGCTCCTGTCGCAATACAAAACCCACCACACAATCCGGGTCGCGATTTTCATAGACCGGGATACGGGAGAAACGCCCTTTCTCTGCATCCTCGTAGGCCTCTTCCACAGTGATGTCCTGCGGCAGGGAGAAGACCACCGTGCGGGGAGTCATCACCTCGCGTACGGAGTGGTCCCGCAGAGTGAAGAATAGGTTGCGCAGGATGCTGGACTCCCGCTGCTCCAACTGCCCTTCGGCCTCGCCAATTTCCGCCATAATGGCGAACTCATCGCGGCTGAAGCCCGTCAGGGTTGGGCCGTGGGACAGGCCTTTGGTCAACCACTCGGACATTTTTACAAACGGGTGGAGTAACCAAACCAGGCCGCGCAATACATAAGCGGTGCTTGGGGCCAATTGGCGCCAGTACACGGCTCCCAGTGTCTTGGGAATAATTTCAGAAAAAACCAGGATCAACAGGGTCAGGATCGCTGAGGCGATACCCAGGTACTCATTGCCAAAAACCGCTGCTGCCTGGGCACCGGCACCTGCAGCACCCGCTGTGTGCGCGACGGTATTCAGGGTGAGGATAGCGGCCAGGGGGGCATTAATATCGGATTTTAATTTGCGCAGCAAAGACCCCGCTTTATGCCCCTCCCGCTCCATCAGGCGCACGTATGGGGTAGTTACGCTGAGAATAACTGACTCTGCTATCGAACACAGGAAAGAAAAGCCAAGGGCAATAAAAACGTAGGTTATCAGTAAAATCATATAATTCAGGTTGAAGCGGGATAAGAGTTAAATTTTCGCGCACCACCAGCAACGCAGTAAACCAGCGCAATCAAAAAACCGGCAAAAAAGCCTCCTAAATGCGCAGCATTGGCGATACCGATCCCAGTAAAATAGGTAATCACTCCAAGAACGCACAATATCATCCACACAATCGCCAGGGTAATAATACCCGGGGGTATATCTCTCCATGCCGGTTGCCAACGCTGCATCACCACAGCAAATCCGACCAGCGTGTATACAACACCCGACATTCCAGCGAATATCACCTCGGGCTTCCAGGCATATTGGGATAAATTAGCTGCAATCCCGCCGAGCAACACTAGAAGGCTATAAATAAATGGCCCTCCGCGTGCTTCCAATGGACGCCCAAGTATCCAGATAGCCAGAGCATTGAACAGGGCATGCTGAAAAGACAAGTTGATGATTGCAGGGGTCCACAATCGCCAAAACTCCCCTCTCTCCAAGTGCCACATTAAAGACGACTGTGAGAAAAGTGGGCCACCACTGGTATCTGGATATATTAAAAGCGGTGCAGACAGATTATTGGAATGTAAAAACCAACCAAAAAAACACAGGCCGATAAGCAGTAAACTAATCGGTGTTTTATCCATTGGGAAAGTCGGTAAAAATGAGGGGCTTACAGGTGCTTTCTCCTTTGGTGCTTGTCCCTCTTCACCCGGTAAATGGTCGCCGGCCGCTGGTTCTGCCTTTGTTAGCTGAACTCTGTCCAGATCAACTAATCCCCGCTCCCAATCTTGCAAAAGCGGCTTCAGCAATTCAGCTATCCCTGAATCTGTCGTCAACAACGCCTGCTGATTTTTTTCCTCAGCAATTCTCAATGGCAATTGGTAACGCTGTATTAAGCGAAAAAGCGCGCTGAGATCCTTTGATATAGGAAATGAGTAAACAGTAATCCAGTGACTCAATTGAAATTAACCTTTTTTACCGACGGCAAGGCTTTTAATTCCCCTCTGCCTCTGGGAAAAGCCACTAAGTAGATAGGCAAACACCAGCAACTTCTCTGACACCCCCACCGAGCACTTTCTCCCGATCCGTTTTGCGGGAATAGCAAATTTAAACAGCCATAGCCCGCATAATAATCCGCTTCTTTAACATGGGGCTGGCATCTACCATGCTCAACCCAGTGTTACGCAGCCAGCGCCAGTGCACATCACCAGCACCGAACAAAGACTTAAAGGCGCTCATCGCTTTCATAGTGGCGGCGTTGTCGCCGCGACGGCGGCGTTCGTAGCGGGCCAACACTGAAGAGTGAGAGGGCTCCAGGCCGCGCGCCATAGCGCGGTCAATTTCATCTGCCAACACCCGCACATCCTGCAGCCCAAGATTTACACCCTGGCCCGCGAGGGGGTGGATACTGTGGGCGGCGTCTCCCACCAATACAGCGCCAGGGCCGCGATAACGTTCCGCATGGCGCGCGCGCAGGGGGAAGGAAAAGCGCTCACTGACGGATTCCACTTTGCCCAAACGGCTCTCAAAGGCTTTTTCCAGGTTCAGGGCAAAGGCCTGGTCATCCAGCATCAATAGCTCTTGCGCCAGCTCTTCATCCGCAGACCAAACCACGGCGCAGTGATTGTCATCCCCCAACCCCGCGAGAGGTAAAAATGCCAGTGGACCCGTTTGTAAAAAACGCTGCCAAGCGGTGTGACGGTGAGATTTCTCACTGCGCGCGACACACACCAACGCAGTTTGATGGTAATCGGTATCCTGGGAGCGGATATGCAGTAAGTCTCGCACTTTAGAGCGGGCGCCATCGGCACCGATTAACAGGCGGGTACGCACTATCTCAGGTTGCTCGCGCAGGCCATCCTCTTCATTTAAGCGGTCTTCACCGCGAGGCTGTAAATGCCAGAGTCCGCAGTCGCGCCACCAGCTCTCCAGGCGAAAACCATTGACCAACTCCACGTTGGGCAGGGTTTCCAGCCGTGCTCTTAACGCGGCGACAATGACATTATTCTCGACGATATGACCGAGATTCGGCAGCTGCACATCGCGGCTGTTAAAGCTTACTGAGCCGGTTCCATCTGCATCCCAAACCCGCATTTCCACATAGGGGCAGGCGCGGCGGCTGGCAATATCATCCCAGGCTCCCACCTCTTCGAGCAGCTCGCGGGAGGCCTGTGTCAGAGCCACCACGCGGGGTTCATACTGCGGTGACAATTGCGGCGTTGTCTCCGGGGACGCCTCCAGCAAGGCCAGACGCATGCCCGGGTGCCGAACTGCCAGCAGCGCTGCCTGGGCCATGCCCACCATGCCCGCACCCACAATGGCAAAATCCAAACGATGTCTGTTCATAAAAGCCAATTCCGCTGAAGTGGCAGCAGCCGTCCCCGACCCTGCACCTTTTAAAGCCCAAATCCCGCCGCTTGACTGACAAATTCCCGGCGCAGCGGCGGGACCATTGTAAGGCCGAGCATTCCCAACTGACGAATTCCCTGTTGCAGCCAACCGGAAGAGGAAAACAGTGTGGGAATACGGTCACTGAATCCAATCGTCAATTGCTGGTCCAGCTGGCGCATTTCTCCGTATTGCTGCAGGAAATCGAGCCGCCCTGGCAGTGTATCCGACGTCACTGTCGACAGGGCTTGTGCCAATCCATAACAGTCCCGCAGAGTCAGGTTAAAACCCTGCCCTGCTACTGGGTGCAGAAAGTGGGCGCAATTGCCCATCAACACCACATTCCGGCGCCACTGTTCCTGGGCGATCGATAAACTCAGTGGATACCCCTGAACGGCTCCAACCTTAATAAAACGTCCGGCACGCCAGCCAAATACCTGCTGGAGTTTTTTCAGGCGTTCAGCCTCAGGCATTACACCGACACGCTCAGCCTCTGCTTCCTCGCAAGCCCACACTAGTGCCGCGCGGTGCTGCCCTTTTCTATCTGGCAGCGGTAAAAGTGCCATGGGCCCCATTCGGGTGAAGCGCTCGTAAGCCACACCTTGGTGAGGCTGTTGCAGAGCGACCGTAGCGACCAGCGCTCTCTGAGAGTACTTAACCGAGCTGATTTCTATTCCCAGCTGGCGGCAAAGGGGAGAGTTCACCCCATCGGCAACGACCACCAATCCGCAGGACAGTGCCTGATCGGGGGAATTATCCTCGGATCGCCACAACAGGTTTGCGCCCGCAGAGGTCATGGTAATGTCAGTAACCTGCGCCGGCGCTAATAATTGGGTGGAAGTGCTAGTCAGTGCACTGTGGAGAATCGGGCCCAGCGCTGCATTTTCTATCACTGTGCCCAGAATGCCCTCAAAGTTGACTCCCTGTCCCTCACGGGTCGAGAGGGAGGCGCCAAATGCATGCCCCCGGTCACTCACATGAATACGATCAATCGGGGCGCTATAGGCTTGCAGAGCAGGCCAGAGTCCAAGCTCCGCAAACAACTGCAAGCTGCCTGCGGCAATGGCTGTGGCTCGCGTGTCGAAACTCGGCAACTGAATACTGGCAGCGGCATCCGGCAGTGCTCTCTGCTCCAGGAGCGCCACACTGAGTTGAGGACAAAAATGTGACAACATTAATGCCAGGCTGGCTCCCGCCATACCGCCACCGACAATGGCCACATCTACTTTACGCGCCGACTCACCCATCCCAATTCCCCCTTTGATTATTCGGCATTGAAATATTATTGGCCGAACAATCCAACAATCACTTCTAACGGGTCAGTAAGTCCCGCCCGTGAAGCATGGTGTATTCAATATCTTCAATCGCTTTTGGAGCCGCTGCTGAGAGGATCTGAGGCCCTCTATTGGTAAGTGCGACATCATCTTCGATTCGAATCCCGATCCCGCGAAATTCTGCGGGAATACTCTCATCGTCCTCCGGGACATAAATTCCGGGTTCGACCGTCATTACCATTCCGGCTTCCAGCTGGCGCCAAGCTCCATGAATGCGATAATCACCCACATCGTGCACATCCATGCCCAGCCAATGGCCAACCCGGTGCATATAAAACTGCCGATAAGCGCCAGACTCTATCAATCCCTGGGTGTCACCTCGCAACAGTCCTAAATCGACCAACCCCTGAGTGATTATCTCAACACTGGCAGCGTGGGGATGATCCCAGTGATTGTTTATTGAAATTTGTTCAATCGCCGCTTGCTGTGCCGCCAAAACGATCTCATAAAGTGCGCGCTGCGGTCCGCTAAATGAACCATTAACCGGATAGGTGCGAGTAATATCGGCCACATAACCACGGTACTCACACCCCGCATCCACCAGCACCAAGTCCCCATCGCGCAACTGGGCATTATTACTGCAATAGTGCATCACCAACGCATTGCCACCACCCCCAACGATAGTGGGATAGGCTGTTTCCCGGGCTCCGGAGTCGACAAAGCTATGCAGGAGGGCAGCCTCCAGCTGATATTCGTAAAGGCCCGGCTGGCATCGGGTCATAGCCCGGCTGTGTGCCTCGGCACTGATTTTGGCCGCCTGCTCCATTAAGCGAATTTCCTGGGCCGACTTAATCAGTCGCATTTCCCGCAACTGGTAATCGAGGTCGACCATTTCCGGTGCACCCCCGGTATCCGGCGCTGCGGTAATCCGCTCCAGGTAATTGCGGATTCGCTTATCCAAATGGGCGTAGCGGCCCATAGGGAAATAGAGCAGCTCGCGCCCTTCTAGCAACCCCGGCAAAATATCATCGAGATCACCGATGGGAAATGCATCGTTCAAGCCGCACTGCTGCATCGCGCGCTCCGGCCCCAGGCGCGGGCCATCCCACTTTTCTTTTTCCGCATCGCGCTCGCAACAGAACAGCAGGGTTTCTCCCTGTGTTCGTCCCGGTACCAAAACCAGCAGCGCTTCCGGTTCATCAAATCCAGTGAGATACAAAAAATCACTGTCCTGGCGAAACGGAAAAAAAGTATCCCTGGAACGCAGTTGCTCCCCAGCAGATGACACGATTGCCAAACTACCTGCGGGCAATTCTGCCATCAGGCGGTTGCGTCGGCGGGCGTACTCAGATCGACTGATTCCCGCTGTGGTTTTCGGGGTCTTAGACATCAGTGAATGGTGGGCTCGCTATTGGAGTCCTTACCCTTTACCTCAGTAAATATATTGAGTACGGCTACGCGCACGTATTCCTGCAATTCCACCAGTTGCAGCTCAGTCTCCTCACCCTCTTCAACATGTTCGGCATCCAATTGGGCGATGGCACTAATATCTTTTAAAGCTTCGTCACTGGTGGGCATCAATTTTTCCCGGGCCCCGCCGACACCAAAGCCATGCAGGAATCCATCGCACCAATGACCCAGCGCCAGAGCGCGGGAGACAACATCTTCGTCATCGCACAGCACTAACTGAAAATCGAAGTTAGAGCCGTCGAGCTGCTTGTGGCTTTCCTCAGTCAGCTGGAAAAAATCCCGATTGAGATCTGCCGGCACCGCCTCCACATCGAGCAATCCGGCCAGCTCATTCTGCCAACGCTGTTTGTCCGGTCGCTCGCCCGCCGCCAAAATGCCACAGATAAAACCGTGCAATTCACTGGGATCAGCCTGCCCCCCAGCTGAGAGAATGGCATTGGCGAGGAGTTCAAATCGGCTAGCTTCAGAAGTCATGGTTACCGTACAGCTTTTTGTAAATTAGGCTTTTCAATCCGGCCGTCACACTGGTGCCAAACCGGGAATTTGAGGCATTAAGAGACAATTTTGTGATTGTCCGCGCAGGTGCAGCGATTGACCCACCAATACGCCGGCAATATAGTAGCGGAATCCCTCGCAGTCTGTCGTGTTGCGAACTCAGACGTCGACCTCAAATGCAGGAAATATGGATAAGCTGCAAGCGCTAGAAAGCACCGTGGATTCACTCATTGCCCGCTGTCAACAATTGGCGGATGACAATCGTGAATTACGCCGGCAGGAAGCCGACTGGCTGCGTGAACGCCAGCGCCTGATAAAAAATAACGAGGCCGCCCGCTCGCGGGTAGAAGCTATGATTAACCGTCTTAAGGGGCTAACGCAAGATACCTGATGTCTGAAACCGCATCACCCTCCGAAACTGTAACTGTTTCTATTCTCGATAAAGAGTACCGTGTCGCCTGCGCGGAAAGCGAGCGCGCCGGACTACAGGCTTCGGCACACCTGCTACACGAACGCATGTCCCGCATCCGCGCAACAGGTACTGTCATCGGCTTAGAGCGTATCGCCGTAATGGCAGCGCTTAATATTGCCCACGAGCTTATCCAGGCGAAAGCTGAGCTCAGCTCCATTCCCCTGCAAGAGGAAATGTTGGAGCGACTTACTGATAAGGTGCAAAGTGCACTGGGCGAAATAGACTCGGAAGAAAAACTTCAGGAGTAAGGTGACAAGAAGCCACTTTCTGCTACCGGTCACTTCATTTAAATTTCTGGTTAACAGCCCCCCGCTCTACAAGTTATAATTGGTTCATACCCTGGGGTGTTGGCCAGCAGACTATGTCCTTGAGCCGATAATCTTACCCCGGTGGTTTCCAGCGGGTGCTGGTGAGCAAGTCCGCCTTGTAGCGGAAAGCCTTATGTACTCCGGATCCCACCACCTTGAACCTTACGGTTCAAGGCTCCGTCTACAGCCGCACACTCGGGGTACCCTATTTCTTCACGCTCTTCTCTTCCCACAATGACTGAAACCAAAACGCAACTGCGCCGCCGTATGCGCGCGGGGCGACGGGAACTCAGCGCCTATCAACAGCGTTTGCATGGCCGTGCAGCCATCACTCTCCTGAGCCGTATCCCACAAATGAATCGAGCAGCTCATGTCGGTATCTATTGGCCGACTGATGGCGAGCTGGATGTCCGCTACCTGCTGCAACGTTTTCCACAAAAACATTTTTATTTGCCACAGCTGCCGGCAGAACCACACCCCCACCTCCGGTTCAGGCGTTGGCAAGGCGAACCCCTGGCTTTTCGCAATCGCTATCGCATTCCGGAGCCTGTGCGCACAACTTACCGCGCTCCCAAGCTCCTGGATCTTGTTTTGGTTCCTCTGGTCGCCTTCGACCCCAGCGGAGCGCGCTTGGGTATGGGGGCCGGTTTCTACGATCGGACTTTTGAGCGCAAACAGTTATTACCAGGCACTGGACCACAACTTATCGGCGCGGCGCACCATCTACAATGTGTGGATAACCTGCCCACAGACAATTGGGATATTCCACTGGATATGGTGGTTACAGAGCAAAGGATTTACCGCTGCCGCTAAAAAGTGGATAGTGGAGCACAAAAAAAGCCGGACACCTAAATGTCCGGCTTTTTTTGTGTTTGCTCGTGGGCAGAGCGCCCCCCGGCATCAGCCTAACGGGTAACCACTCCCTGTTGCAGAGCAGCCGGCGGTTCAGCTTCGGAAGAAAATACCTCAGATAAACCACTGGTACTCAACAGAACGCCCGCGACAAAGACAACCACAGCGATTGTCAGCGCATCGGCTTTCATTGGGACCATCCTGTACGATAATTTTGTTTTTATATGCGTTTCGCCCCGCTTATGACCAGAGCCACAGCAAAAGTTCCACGCGAATAGACAATACTCAAGAAGCGGCGTAATAGTAACCGTTTATTGGATATTTTATGAGTTTTTTGTCTCAAAATTAGACAAGCAAGTTCGACAAAACAGGATTTGCAGTCTATACACGTTTCGATAAATGAGACGTCTTTCTCAGGTATCGGGAAGCGATGGTTTAAGCGCCCAAAAATAACCGATAAGCCGGATTCTGTGTTTCATCCCAAAAACGAAATTGAAGCTGGTGTAATAGTGTCTGTAGTTCGTCCCTCGCTGCCGGCTCCACCTGCAATCCCACAAGAACACGCCCATAAGCTGCCCCGTGATTGCGATAGTGAAACAGCGTTATATTCCAACGCCCGGCGAGATGCTCGAGGAACTTGCGCAAGGCCCCCGGGCGCTCGGGAAATTCAAAGCGGTAAATGACTTCGTCGGGCAAGCCCGGCACTCTACCTCCCACTAAATGGCGAATATGCAGTTTCGCCATTTCGTTATCGGTAAGATCGGTAACCTGATAATCTTTGGACTCAAGCTGACTGACCAATTGGCTGCGGTCTTCCTCAGATACCACCTGCAAACCCACAAAGATATGCGCTTCGTTATCACTGGCAAAACGATAGTTAAACTCAGTAATTGAGCGGTCCCCTAAATCCCGGCAGAACTGCAGGTAACTTCCCGGTTGCTCAGCAATTTTTACTGCGAGGACCGCCTCGCGCTTTTCACCGATCTCAGTGCGCTCACTAATGTAGCGCAGGCGATCAAAATTAATATTGGCTCCACTGCACACTGTGGCGAAGGTGCCATTGCGATTGTCGTTTTGCTCCAGATATTTCTTCAGCCCCGCCAAACCGACGGCCCCGGCCGGCTCAGCGATAGAGCGTGTATCTTCGAATATATCCTTAATGGCCGCACAGATTTCATCGGTACTAACAGTGATAACCCCATCCACGGTTTCGCGCAGAACCCGGAAGGTCTCCTCACCGATTTGTGCAACGGCAACACCATCGGCAAACAAGCCCACCTCCGCTAGCCGAGCGCGCTCGCCGGCTTTCAGCGCGGCCTCCAGACAGGCAGCATCCTGCGGCTCTACACCGTAGACTTTGGTTTCCGGACGTACATATTTGATATAGGCGGCCATACCCGCAGCTAAACCACCCCCTCCGACCGGAATAAACACCGCGTCCAGGTTACCCGAGTGCTGTCGCAGCATCTCCATAGCCACGGTGCCCTGGCCGGCGATTACATCGGGGTCATCGTAGGGGTGGATAAATACCAGCCCCCGCTCTTCAACCAGCTCGCGAGCCCTCGCCGCCGCTTCATCAAAAGTATCCCCATGTAGCACGACTTCGGCACCGCGCATGCGCACAGCACTCACCTTAATTTGCGGGGTGGTTTTGGGCATCACTATAGTGGCGCGCACTCCCATTTGGGCAGCGCTCAGGGCAAGCCCCTGGGCATGGTTACCCGCCGATGCAGCAATCACTCCCCGGGCCCGCTCCTCGGCGGGCAACTGCAGGAGCTTGTTGTATGCCCCTCGAATCTTGAAGGAAAACACCGGCTGCAGATCTTCGCGCTTCAACAGAATCCGGTTGTTAAACCGATGGGAGAGTTGGCGCATTTGCTCCAATGGCGTCTCGGTAGCGACATCGTAAATACGTGCGTCTAAAATGCGCTTGATATAGGACTTGGGCATGACGTGTTTGACGGCCGTAGCGGTTAATTACTGTGCGCGACTCAGCGTAGACTAATAGCAGGGTTACAAAGGCCCTGTGTGAAGCGCAGCACCGGCATGACAGTCTAAGCCTTGAGAAGCACATTTGCCACAAAAAACAACCAGACGCGCTTTTTTTTATCGTCAGATACAAATTAAGGCGAAATAATTGCAAAGGAAACTATCCAGAGTATGACCCAGGATGAATTGAAACAGGCGACAGCTCGCGCCGCTATCGACTATATCGCCCCGCGCCTGGAGGACAATTCCATTGTCGGCGTAGGTACCGGTTCCACCGCTAACTTCTTTATCGATTACCTGGCGGAGATCAAAGGTACCTTTGACGGTACTGTGGCCAGTTCTGAAGCCTCCGCACAGCGACTCAAATCCCACGGCATTCCCGTTTATGAGCTTAATGCCGTCGACAGCATCCAGTTCTATGTGGATGGTGCCGATGAAGTGAATCCGGCCCTTGAAATGATCAAAGGTGGTGGTGCTGCATTGACTAGAGAAAAAATCGTGGCGGCCTGCTCTGAAGAATTTATCTGCATTGCCGATGAGAGCAAGTGGGTAAAAGTCCTGGGAGAGTTTCCCCTACCGGTTGAAGTTATCCCCATGGCACGCTCGCTGGTTGCCCGGGAGCTGGTTAAACTGGGCGGTGATCCGGTTTATCGTCAAGGTGTGATCACAGATAATGGCAATGCCATTCTCGATGTATACAATCTGCGTATCGAACACCCCACTGTCCTTGAAGAAACCATCAATAACATTACCGGTGTGGTGACCAACGGTATCTTTGCCAAGCGCTCCGCCGATATTTTACTGCTTGGCACCAGTGCCGGAGTGAAGACCATTACCGTTTAAACATGTCGTAAATAGTTATGCACAAAAAAAATAAAAAATGCGGACTGCTGGTTTTGCTCAGTGCTGTTGCACTGAGCAGCGGCTGTGCAACCGCACCTCCAAGTAATCTCGACAACGTCTGCTCTATTTTCCAGGAAAAAAAGAAGTGGTACGGCGAAGCAAAAGACGCGGAGGAAAAATGGGGCTCTCCAATTGCAGTGATGATGGCAATCATGCACCAGGAATCCCGTTTTGTGCATGATGCCAAGCCCCCGCGCACCAAGATCCTGGGCTTTATCCCCGGCCCGAGGCCTTCCGATGCCTACGGTTATCCCCAGGCTCTGGGGACCACTTGGCGCCACTACCAAAGGTCTTCCTTTAACTACGGTGCCGATCGGGATGATTTTGGCGACGCCATCGATTTTATCGGCTGGTATAACAACACCAGTGCACGCCAGTGCCAGATACGCGCCAATGACACCTACAGCCTTTACCTCGCCTACCACGAGGGGCACGGTGGTTTTAATCGGCGCACTTTCCAGAATAAAGCCTGGCTAAAGAATGTATCCCACAAGGTATCTGCCAGGGCGCAAAAATATCAGCAACAACTCAATAGCTGCGAACAGTCGCTGAAAAAACGCAAGAAATTTCTCTGGATTTTCTAGCTGATCACAACGACCGTTAGTCGCAAGGCCCACCTCGGTTTAAATCCGGTGCAGTTTTCCTGCATTATGAGCGGCGACAGCCGCTCGCTAAATTTTATGACCTCACAACCACTCCAGGAAAAATTCTCCTTGCTGGCGGAAAAAGGCGCTACAAGGCGCCAGAAACTGACTACGCTGAAGACTAATAGCTACCCGCTTTAGACTTGGTACAGGTCACTAAAGCTCCGCCACAAGCATAAATTTACAGCCCCAACGTGACGCTGGGTGCTCCCTCTGAGAAGCAAAAGCGTCCTTATACTTTTTGGAGTGCCCGATGAAGCTCTTTTTGAAATACCTGGCTGTATTGGCAATATCACTCAGCGTGCCGATGACCTTCGCACAACCTGCTACCAGCCAAACAACCGCCCCCAAAGCTTCGTTTAGCGAACCGCAGCTCAAGCAATTTGCCAACGCCTATCGCTCTATCGTGATGCTGAGTCGAGAATACGCTCCCAAACTGAAAGCGGCTGCCGATATCAAGGAAGCGGAAGCGATCAACAAAGAAGCACAGGGAAAAATGATCGCCGCAATTGAAAAAGCCGGCCTTTCCAAAACCAAATACCAGGAAATTGCCAACAGCATTAAATCGAATCCCGCCCTACTGGAGAAAGTGAACAAAATTCTTCAGCAAAGCCATGCGCCACAGCAGTAATCCAACTTTGTGAGTGGCGCTCTGATCAGCTCATTGCGTCACTCAAATCCAGCTTTACATCTAACACCTGGCAAATAATCGGCAAATTGGTTTTCACCCAATTCTTGTCAAAAGACCCCCAATCACGCAGCAGGTAGTAGCCGTCATTGTGGCGCACGCCCTCCTGAATGAACTCTACAACTGTGCCATGCCCCGGCAATCCTTTCGCAATAATGTCCTGCACCGTACGGCGAGGCCATCCAGTTGCCTCCTCCAAAGTAGGATTATTGGGACGCGGAATATGCTCGATCAGGTAAGCAATCAACATTCGCCGGCAGATGGTCGGGTTTAACAGACTTGCAACAGACGTCGGTGACATTTGACCAGTCCTTCACTAACGGAATTTTTCCTATTGTTGACGAATATGACTTACAGGTCGAGGAAATAGTGATTCACTATCGCTATCAAACTTTAAAAGAACTGTCAGTCCACAGAGGAACAAGCATAGAAAATTGTTGAGAGCAAAACTGGGATTTTCAGTCGTTAACGCAAAAAATACACATTAAAAGACAGAAATAGACAACTTTTATTCCATAAGCCCATCAAGTTCGAAACTGTCACCACTAATAAAAGCACAGGCAGTTGCATATAAATTAAGCAGAAGCCTGACTTTCTCTCTCTGTTTGCGCATAATCCATACCGTAATACAGCAGCAGACAGAAAATAATTGTGAGGCTGAAAGAGTGGACAATGAAAACCCCAAACTCCGCGAAGCGGGGCTAGGTATTCCCGCCGCTGCGGTAAAGGCCCATCTGGTTGGTGCACAAGCGACCGGACTGGATTGCCAACAACTACTCATCGATAGCGGAATCGCCCCCGCCCAGCTAGATGATCCCGATAGCCGCGTTGGCCGGGAGCAGATGGCCAACTTGTTACGCCTTGAGTGGGATTTTCTGAACGATGAGTCAGGAGGATTCCTGGCGCGCCCTTGGCTGCCGGGCACTTTTGCCATGATGGGGCACGCTTGTATCACCTGTCCCAACCTGCGCCGAGCTCTGCTTCGCTCTAGCCGCTTTATCAGCATGGTGAGTGACGACTTGCACATCAAGCTGGTCGAGGACGGTGAAGAAGCTCGACTGATCATTCACCACACCAATGAAAAAAAATTGCCCAACCAAATTTTCGTCGAATCTATCGCGGTAATCTGGTTGCGCTTTTTTAGCTGGCTGATCGACCGTACCATTTTATTAGAGCGCGTTCTTCTGGCGTTTCCCCCGCCCGACTACAACGAAGACTACAGCGATATGTTCCCTTGCAGGCACTACTTTAACCAAGGTGAAACCTGCCTGGTATTTAACACTCGCTATTTGCAAATGCCCCTGGTACGCGATGAGCAACAGCTGGCAGACTTCCTGTCCCGCGCCCCCGAGTGCCTGTTGACCCAATACAAATCCGACCACAGTTTCACCGGTCGTATTCGCCGTATGCTGCAACAGCAAAACAGTATCGAAAATCTGTCACTGGATGATGTCGCCGCACGTTTATACACATCTCCACAGACGCTGCGCCGCCGCCTCAAAGAGGAGGGCAACAGCTGGCAGGATATTAAAGACTCTGTTCGGCGGGATATGGCGGTTTACCAGTTGAAGCAGCAGGAAACTGCTGTAGCTGAAATTGCCGAGCGCCTGGGCTTTTCCGAACCCAGCGCTTTTAATCGCGCATTTAAAAAGTGGACGGGGCTAGCCCCCGGAGCTTACAGGGATAAATTCCGTAGTTAAGGCGACACTAAAAATCCCGGTCAAAAGACCGGGATTTTTTATAAATGAAATCTACCTTGGAAAATATCCTTCAAAGGGATTCCCGTATCCCGGCTACTCCTGAGAGTTTGTCACTACCCGGATACTAACTCGCTCAACATTAAGGGCTTTTTGGTCCCTCTTCTCTGACATGTCTTCCGGGACAAGCTTAGCCGAGCCCATTCCTGTTGCAGTGATACGATTTGCCGCTATCCCCTTCTTCAATAGAAGTTCTTTCACTACATCCGCGCGTTCTTGGGAAATTTCCTGCTCTGCAATTTCATTGCCCTCACCTTTAACATGCCCTTCAATCGCAATGGTTAAGTTGGGGTTGTCTTGCATGATTTTTGCCAGAGCATCGATATCCTCAGCTGCAGGGTTGGTGATTTTTGCGGTTCCCTTTTCAAAGTTCACCCGCATGGGGAATTCCCGGTCGGGATTGTCTGAAAAGCTCTTGAGATAATCACGTAAATTACTGGAAAAGTTATCGGGGCCCAGTTGCGCTTCCTCTTCCGCTTTCTCAAGGGGGGAATCCCCTACCGGCTGTGAAGCGGACTCCATAAAGCTCGCTTCCTGGGAGGTCATGGAAGGATTACTTTCTGAATTTTCCTTTTTTCCTTTCAACATACACATATTCAATGCGTAGAGAACCACAAGTACCAACAGCAAAGGAAAAAACCAGCTACTGAAACTAACCGGTTTACGTTTTTCTTCGGGCCCCTGAATTGCTGTAGCCCGAGGTTCCTGGGGTTTGGCGTGGCCATGGGTAACCAGAGCGTCTCCCAACTTCCCAAAATCTGGAACGTCGATTGCTTGAAGAAGGTTATCCGGTATATACCCCTGTAAATGCTCCCGCTGCCCAATCAGGAATGAAGCCAAGTCGGAAACATCCATTTTTTGAGCTTTGGCCTGGCTTTGCATCAACGAAGTAACTATCGGTGCGGATACACTCAATAGATCTCCGCCCTCTTTCCCCAAATTATTCGCTGCAACTTCCAGGACCTCTTTTTTACGGCTGCTGAAAATTTTTTCCAGCATTTTCTCACCGATGTCTGTAATTGACTTCAACTTTTCTGGTGAGGAAATAGCGGTGGCGAATTTAGACAAATCCAGCGCTTCACTTTCAGAAATTAAATTAAATAAATAACCCATTCCTGTTTTACTACTGGCCCTGTTCAACATACCAGCCAGTATGTAAGCAACGCCTGAGCAGAGTGCAGCTTCACCTTGCCCTGCCGGCAAATTCAAAGCCTTTGTCAGCGCATCAATACCCCCGGAGCCCAATTGGCCGGTAGCCATATCCAAAACATTATCCGCCATAGCCAAACCTCGCTCACCACCTCAGGGACCGTCAAAGTACATTTATTTGTCCGGGGTCACCCGTGTGTTACCCATTCAAATTTTTCTCAGCTGCCCTGAATCACCCATTACCCTGCCTGACATGGAATTCCTCCAGCCGCAAAGATAATTTAAGTGCCAATTTACCGTGCCAAAATTTCAATAGATTTAGGCGCCTTACTTGAGTGTACGGCAGTACCTCCACATGGTTAGGTTAATTTGGAATAAATAAAAAGATATTTGACTAGGAATTTTTCGGTAGTACCTGGAAGCTGAGTCATCTTCCGTGGCAATTTTTATCATTGAACCCAAGCTGCACCGCACTATGGTAATAAGCGAAACCATAAAATAAAAAGAGGCTAAAACCGTGCCAACCGAAGCCTACATCTACGATGCTATCCGCACCCCGCGGGGCAGAGGCAAATCCAGCGGTGCCCTTCACGAAGTCAAACCTATCACCCTGCTTTCAGATCTCCTGAAAGAATTACAGACCCGCAATAGATTCGACACTGCCAAAGTGGACGATATCGTTATGGGCTGTGTTACACCGATCGGAGATCAGGGTGCCGATATCGCAAAAGTTGCAGCTTTAGCTGCCAATTGGGACTGGGATATCGGTGGCGTAACTCTGAATCGCTTCTGTGCCTCCGGTGCCGAAGCGGTCAATCTCGCCGCTACCAAAGTTCGCTCCGGGTGGGAGCATCTGGTAGTGGCCGGAGGTGTAGAGTCCATGTCGCGGGTGCCCATGGGCAGCGACGGCGGCGCCTGGGCGATGGACCCACGCACAGCAATAGATACTGGATTTGCACCCCAGGGCATTGGCGCGGACTTGATCGCTACACTCGGCGGATTTTCCCGCGAGAATGTGGATAACTTTGCGCTGGACTCTCAGCACAAGGCGGCAGCCGCCTGGAAGCGCGGTGCTTTCGAAAAATCTGTGATTCCCGTACGCGACCAAAATGGCCTGACCATTCTCGATCACGACCAGCTGGTGCGCCCAGATGCGTCCATAGAGGCCCTGGCACAACTCAAGCCGTCCTTTGCCGGGATGGGTGACCTGTGCTTCGACAGCATTGCCATATCCCGTTACCCACAGGTCGAATCAATCAACCATGTTCACACTGCGGGAAATTCCTCAGGCATCGTCGATGGCGCAGCCGCCCTGCTGATCGGCAGTGAACAGGCCGGGCGGGATCTGGGGCTCAGCCCCCGCGCCCGTATTGTCTCCGCTGCGGTAGTGGGCACTGAGCCTACTATCATGCTCACAGGCCCCGCGCCCGCCACTCGCAAAGCCCTGAAGGCCGCAGGCCTGACGGTGCAGGATATTGACCTCTTTGAGGTGAATGAAGCCTTCGCGGCAGTGGTGATGCGTTTCCAACACGAGTTAGACGTGGACCCACAAAAACTCAACGTTAACGGCGGCTCAATCGCTATGGGCCATCCCCTCGGCGCGACCGGTGCAATGCTGATCGGCACAGTACTGGATGAGCTGGAACAACGGCAACTTCGCTACGGCCTGGTCACACTATGTGTGGGCGGCGGTATGGGTGTAGCAACCATTATCGAAAGAGTTTAGGGGGCAGACTATGAAATCCATTCGCCTGGAAAAAGACGATCACAATATTGTCCACCTGATCATGGACAACCCCAATGCCTCAGCCAATGTGATGGACCGGGATTTTACCGAGTCACTGAGCGCAGCGGTTGAACAACTCAAGCAGCAAGAATTTTCTGGAATTATTGTTCGCTCCACAAAAAATACCTTTTTTGCCGGCGGCGACCTCAAATCTTTATTTGCGGCAAAAATTGAAGAAGCTAAACCTTTCTTCGAATCCTGCGAATCAATGAAAGCCAACCTGCGCTGGCTGGAAACCCAGGGTAAACCGGTCGTTGCTGCGATTAATGGCACAGCTTTGGGCGGTGGCTGGGAAATCGCCCTCAGCTGCCATCAGCGTATTGTTATCGATAGCACCGCAATAAAACTGGGATTGCCTGAAGTCACATTAGGCTTACTACCTGGTGGTGGCGGCTGTGTACGTATGCCCCGCCTTTTAGGCATCCAGGAGTCTCTACCCTACTTACTGGAAGGAAAACAGGTGAGGCCGCAACAGGCTCTCAAAGCCGGTCTGGTACATCAGCTCGTTACCAGTGAAAATGAATTACTAGAGAAGGCTGTCACTTATATTCGAGAGAATAGTGAGCAACCTGTTGCTCAGCCTTGGGATCAACCGGATTACCGGATGCCGGGAGGGGACGCAAAGAACCCTAAAAATGCGCAGTTACTGATGATCGCCCCAGCAATGCTGGAGAAAAAAACCAAGGGATGTCTGCCGGCGCCAGAGTCGATAATGGCAACCGTTGTCGAAGGGTCCCGGGTCGACTTCGAAACTGCTACGCGAATTGAATCCCGACATTTTGTAGGCCTCGCTTGCGGGCAGGTTGCCAAAAACATGATCGGTACTTTCTGGTTTGCACTCAATGAGGTCAAAGCCGGAGCATCACTGCCCGCCGCCGCCCGCGATCATAAAACGTCGCCCATGCAAAAAATTGGCATACTCGGCGCCGGCATGATGGGCTCAGCCATTGCCTACGCCTGTGCCAGTAAAGGTGTTGATGTCGTATTAAAAGATGTATCCATGGAAGGTGCCTTAGCCGGCAAACAATATGCAGAGAAATCCCTGCAAAAACGCTTACAGCGGGGTCGCATTACCGAGGACAAGGTCAATCAGATCCTCTCCCGTATCACGCCCACAGACAGCAATACCGACCTGGCTGATTGTGAGTTGGTGATAGAAGCAGTTTTCGAAGACCGGGAACTCAAGCGTAAAGTTACCCAGGAAGCCGAAGCACAGCTGCCGAAAAATGCAGTATTTGCCTCCAACACTTCGACACTGCCGATCACTGGGCTCGCTCAAGCTTCCGACCGTCCCCAGCAATTTATCGGTCTACATTTCTTCTCCCCTGCCGACAAGATGCCACTGGTGGAAATTATCTGTGGGGAGCAAACCAGTGATGAGACTCTCGCCCAAGCCTTCGCCTTTGTATTGCAGATTGGCAAGACTCCTATCGTTGTTAACGACAGCCGTGGCTTCTTCACCTCAAGGGTATTCGGCTGCTTTACCAATGAAGGTATCGGCATGCTTAGCGAAGGGGTTAATCCCGCCACCATTGAAAATGCCGCAGCCCTAGCTGGCTTCCCAGTCGGCCCTCTAGCTGTTAGTGACGAGGTCTCCCTAACGCTGATGAGCCGGATACGCCAGCAGACCATCAACGACCTGCAAAAAGAGGGTAAACCCGCCCCCACGCATCCCGCCGACGGAGTGATCGACCGAATGCTTGAAGTTGGTCGCGCTGGTAAGGCTGCAGGTGGCGGCTTCTATACTTACCCTGAGGGCGGGAAAAAGCACTTATGGAGTGGCCTTGAGAAGGAGTTTCCCGCCAAAGAGGCACTGCCGATAGAAGATGTGAAGGAACGGCTGCTGTTTATTATGGCTCTGGAGACACTTCGCTGTTATCAAGAGGATGTGCTACGCAGCGTACGAGATGCCAATATTGGCTCTATCTTCGGTATCGGCTTCCCACCCTGGACCGGTGGTGCATTGCAATACATCAGCCAGTTTGGCCTGAAAGCGTTTACCCAACGCGCCCAGCAACTGGCTGATGCCTATGGGGATCGATTTGCCCCGCCAGCAATTTTGCTGGATCTGGCAGAGTCAGGAAAAGCTCTGGCGGACAACCCTTAACCCAGGGGTTTGAGCGATGTAAACAGGCTTTTAAAATCTCGCTGTTTACATCGCCAATCAAAACACTAGTTCAATTTTTCAGTAATAAAATGCGGTGGTGTAAGGATGGTACCAAGAACTGTTTACAACGAAGATCACGAACAGTTTCGAGAAACTTTACGTAAATTTTTAGAAAATGAAGCTGTACCCTACCACCATCAGTGGGAAAAAGATGGTCAGGTAGATCGTAAACTGTGGAATAAAGCTGGAGAAATGGGCTTTCTGTGTCCACAAGTTGATGAAAAGTATGGTGGCTTGGGGCTGGACTATGGCTACAACTCCATTATTGATGAGGAGGTAGCCCGAGCGGGACTTTCCGGTATTGGCTGGGGCCTGCACTCTAATATTGCAGTGCCCTACATTATTAATTACGGCACGGAAGAACAGAAGAAAAAGTACCTACCCAAATGCATTAGTGGTGAGATGATCACCGCTATCGCCATGTCCGAACCTGGTGCAGGATCGGATCTCCAAGGCGTGAGAACCACAGCTGTGCGCAAAGGGGATCACTATCTGCTCAATGGTTCCAAGATTTTTATTACCAATGGACAGCAGGCAGACCTGGTTATTGTCGTGGCCAAAACCGACCCTCACGAGGGGGCCTCTGGAGTCAGTTTGCTGCTTGTGGAAGCAGATAGCCCTGGATTCAAGAGAGGCAGTAACCTAGAAAAAATAGGCATGAAGGCCCAGGATACTTCAGAGCTGTTCTTTGATGATGTCAAAGTCCCTGCGGAAAACCTTCTCGGTGGAGAGGGACAGGGATTTATTTATTTAATGCAGGAATTGCCTCAAGAGCGTTTAAGTGTGGCAATTTATGCAATAGCTAATGCAGAAGCAGCACTGCAATGGACGATTGATTACGTACGGGATCGAAAGGCTTTCGGCAAACCCATCTCTGCCTTCCAAAATACACAATTCAAGCTGGCTGAGCTGGATAGTGAGTTAACCGCTCTTCGGGTATTTATCGATCGCTGCTTGGAGCTTCACTATAAAAAGGAACTCGACGTTGCAACTGCAGCGAAAGCCAAGTTATTGAGTACAGATTTCCAATGCAAACTTTTGGATGAATGTGTTCAGTTACATGGCGGCTATGGCTATATGTGGGAATACCCCATCGCCCGGTCTTGGGCCGATGCTCGTGTAGCACGTATTTATGCCGGAACCAATGAAATTATGAAATTAATTATTTCCCGAGACCTCCTGCGCGATGACTAAATTAAAGTGCTAGATTGAAATTTCTGTTCTCAATTAAAATAATGAAATAAAAAGTGAAACAGCAAACGAAGAATCACTGCGCCCCTCTTGAGGGGCTAAAAGTACTCGACTTTTCTACCCTACTTCCCGGTCCCTATGCCACTATGTTATTGGCAGACATGGGCGCAGAAGTACTAAGAATCGAGTCTCCCACACGGCCAGACTTACTACGGGGCTTTCCCCCTTTAGTCGATGACACGGCTTCCCTATCCGCCGCCCACGCAACCATTAACCGCAACAAACGCTCCCTGGCGATCGATCTAAAAAATCCAAAGGCGCAAGTGGTGATTCACCGATTGCTTCAGCAGTACGATATTGTGATCGAGCAATTCCGCCCCGGAGTGATGGATAGGCTGGGCCTTGGCCACCAAAGCTTAAGCCAACAGCGCGCAGACATTATTTACTGTTCGATTACCGGATATGGCCAGACTGGACCATTAAAGCAACGTGCTGGGCACGATATCAATTATCTCGCACTATCTGGCTTGGCCAGCTATTCCGGCAACCGTGACCATGGCCCCTGCCTGAGCGGCACACAGATTGCAGACATCGCCGGCGGTTCACACCATGCGGTTATGTCGATACTGGCTGCGGTATATCATCGCCAGAGAACTGGGGAAGGCAGTTATATCGATATCAGTATGACGGACTGTAGTTTCGCGTTAAACGCAATTAGTGGGGCCAATGCACTGGCTTTAAATACCGATCCCAAGCTGGAATCCGAACTGCTAAACGGTGGAAGTTATTATGATTACTATCGCACGGCAGATAACCGCTATCTTTCTGTGGGAAGTTTAGAGCCACAATTTGCTGAGCAATTTTTAACAAAAATAGGCCGAAAGGAGTGGCTGACTCGCATTGTCCAAGACGGACAACAAGAAATACTTAAGAAAGATATTGCAGCAATTATTGCCACAAAAAGCCAGAAAGAATGGATTGATATATTTCAGGATATTGATGCGTGTATTGAACCCGTACTTAATTTTACAGAAGCTGCTGATAGCGATCTTATCCAATCCAGAGAGATGATCTGCTCTGTGAATGGAGACATTAAACAGATCAACACACCCTTTAGATTTAACGGCCAAAAGCCCCACTTATTTAACCGAGGGGCAGCTCTGGGAGAACACAATCACGTTGTGCTGGGTGAGCTCGGCTTTAGCGCTGAAGAAATTGAAGAGCTTTGCGATGTTCAGGGTGTCACTCATTAATCACCTTGAACAGGGTTGCTAGAGCAGTGATAGCTGCCTCTAGCTGCCACCCCCGCCACAGCCCCCACCACAACTGCTTCCAGAATCTGAAGAGGAGCCACCACCCCAAATTCCAGAGAAGGCACTGCCGGAAGTTCCGCCTTGACAGCTCGCGGCACAACCAATATGACTGGCACAGTGATCCGCAGCGGGACTATTTCTCGAACGACAGTTTAGCGAATAATGAAATCCATCTTTAATCCCCAACTTTTTATCAATTGAGAAAATCAGAGGTAACGATTTTGGCTTGGAAGGACTTATACCACTACGAACACAAGCAATTCGCCACACTCTCTTAATCCCCTCACTAGCTGTATCCTTATCTGGCATAACTTCATTGGGTGCGTGGTGCAGAAAGTGTCCAAAAGATTTATTACAAAAATTGCGATACATCTGTGTGCTTAATATAAATTCATGCCAAGCGACATCAATCACTTGAGATGGCATAGCGACCATTTGTCTACCAGCCGTTTGACAGATAATAAAATATTCCCTTAACCCATCGAGTACCATACCCAGCTGCTTGCCGCTGAGATGAGGGTATTTGTTCTTCACTCTTTGTTTGAGAGACCGATGGAATTGATAGTCTCTTAAAAATCGTTCCCGCTGTGATTTTCGGTAAAAGAAAAAAAGCATTGTACTTACGATCAATAGACAAATTACTATAAAACCTTCAGATACCATAGTAACCCCCGCTTTTAAACACTTATTGCTCTAAATCAAGTCGTAAAAACACATCATCTCAATGTAATATCAATAATACTCTTATACCACTCTATTTTAAGAGTTGAGAGTACCAAGTGAGAGCTTTTAGGTTAGGGCTTGAAGTATTTTTGAATCTTTATTAAGCTAACACTTAACAACTTTTCTTTTTGGAGCTATCTACGCCAATGAATTAAGCCTTGCACACACTGGAGATAAACCGGTTTCTTAAGAGGCCATCAATTTCCGTGCAAGTGGCGTACTCCATTCTCTACAACTTTCTCTCAAGATCATGGTATTGCGCCACCTATTCCGACTACCGGAGGGTGACATGCAGAGCATTTGTTCTATAAAAAATCTTTACTTAAACATCCCTAAGAAATCTCTATTTAAGGGGATCCATCTTGACTTCCCTCCGGGATTTACTGGCTTAGTGGGAAATAATGGCAGTGGGAAATCGACTTTTTTAGAGGCTTTGATTGGGAAACTAAAGCCTGAACAGGGAAGTATTACTTGGTATACGGACTACCTTAAAGTGGATCAAGTGAGCAGCAATTCCAACAAGAGAATTGTAGATATATTCGACCCTACGGGCCTCTATGACTGTTTTTCACGTATTGAATCTGGCAATCAGAGTGAGGAAGATCTGATGCGTGTCTCAGATTCATGGGAGCTACCTATAATTTGGCAACAGCATTTATACAGCACCGGAATAAATCTCACGTTAGACACTCCTATCGGCAATCTTAGCGGTGGTGAAAGAGTCCGACTGGCTTTAATCAATGCCTTCTCTCATAAAAAACACTACCTACTACTGGATGAGCCTAGTAATCACCTAGATTCAGACGGTAGAAAATGGTTACAGCAGAAAATTAGAAACCATTCTGCCGGAATTCTAATGGTCAGTCATGATCGAAGCTTACTCCAACAAGCTGACACGATAGTGGAACTAGATTCAGGAAAACTACGCACATATGGTGGTAACTATTCACACTACAAGAAAGAAAAAGAGGTACAGAGACAGTCTGTAGAAAAGAAAATTGAAAGTACCAAAAAGAATATAAAAAGCCTAAACAAACTTAAGCAAAGTTCTGTTAAAAAAACTACAACCAGAAAAAACCAGGGTAAGAAATTAAAAGGTTCACAATGTAAATCGCTACTAGATGCGAAAAAAGATCGTGCAGGGCAAAGTTTAGGCAAGCTGACTAGAAACCTGGATCGTCAGCACCATAAGTTAAAGCTAGATTTAGAAAGTTGCCAAAAGGACTATAAGAGTCATAAGCTCCCAAATATGCAACTTAGCAAAACAGGGCTAACGGGTGGTATTCGTCTGCATGTTGAGGATCTCAAACTGCCCTACGGAATTCAGAGTGATCCCATATCACTTACTATGCACAGTGGCGATCGCTGGCATATTTGTGGCGCCAATGGTAGCGGAAAGACAACGCTACTAAAGATCATTGCTGGTCGAGTTAAACCTCGCAGCGGTTTGTGTAAAACTTTTGGCAGCTGTTTTTATCTGGATCAGAACCTAAGTCAACTAAATGGAAATCTATCTGCCTTGGAAACTTTATCCCGCCTGCACCCTGATAAAGATACCAACTTCTGGCGCACAGCCCTAGCCACAATGAATATTCGAGGTGATTCTGCACTTCGCTCTACCAATACTTTAAGTGGAGGGGAGCGACTAAAGGTTGCTTTACTTGCCGCTACTCGTGGCACTGAGGCACCAGACCTGCTACTACTGGACGAACCGGACAATCACTTGGATCTAGAGTCGCGTATAGCGCTGGAAATTGCGCTCGTAGAATACCCCGGAACATTTTTATTGATCTCCCATGACTCTACTTTTGTAGAAAATGTGGGAGTGAATAGAAAGGTCTATCTATAGGCATATTAAGACCTAAATAAAGGAAGTGAGATGTGAAAACGCTGCGCTTGCTATTAGGAGATCAATTGAACCAAAAACACTCCTGGTTTAGAGGTAACCAGGAGGATAAGATTTACTTTATGGCTGAAATGCGCCAAGAGACCGATTACGTTGTTCACCACATCCAAAAAATCGTTGCCTTTTTTGAAGCTATGCAGATTTTCTCAGAGTGGCTTAAAAATAGGGGCTGCAATGTCATCTACTACCGAATAGATGATAAAAACAACAAACAAAACCTCACAAAAAATATCGAAGATATTATTAGAAAACACAAAATTGAAAAATTTGAGTATCAGCTTCCCGATGAGTACCGACTAGATCAGCAGCTGCTACAAATAGAGAAGAGACTATCAATAGAGTTTCAAGCCTACGACACTGAGCACTTTTTGACCACCCGGAAAGAGCTGGCAGACTTCTTCCAAGGGAAAAAATCGCTACTTATGGAAAGCTTCTACCACTATATGCGGAAGAAGCATGACATTCTGATGAACAATGGAAAACCTGAAGGGGGAAAATGGAATTTCGACCAAAGCAATAGAAAGAAATGGAATGGAAAGCTGGGCAAACCCAAGCAGGGAAAAATAACAAGCAATGTCACTTCAACTTTATCCCGTATAAAAAAGTCTGGAGTTAAGAGTATTGGAGAGATTGATCCAGAGAATTTTATGTGGCCAACCAGCAGGGAGGAATCTATAAAACTACTTCGTCATTTTTGTAAACATCTACTTGCTAATTTTGGCGATTTTCAGGACGCAATGGATCCAGATGAAGCCTTTCTTTATCACAGCCGAATTAGCTTCTCCCTAAATAGTAAACTCATATCTCCAAAAGAGGTTATCGATACAGCGATAAAATCTTGGGAAGATGGAAAAATTCCAATAGGACTAAACCAGATTGAAGGTTTTGTACGCCAAATATTGGGCTGGCGAGAATATATGCGCGGTGTCTACTGGATGTCTATGCCCAGTTATGAGCATCAGAATAAGTTGAAGAATAAAAATAATTTGCCAGATTTTTTCTGGGATGCCAAAACGTCCATGAACTGCCTTCACAACACCATCAGGAATAGCTTGGAAAATGCCTATGCTCACCATATCCAAAGGCTTATGATTACCGGTAATTTTGCGCTATTAACACAAACTGACCCTGACCAGGTGGAAAGTTGGTATCTCGGTATTTACATAGATGCTATTCAGTGGGTTGAAATGCCTAATACCCGGGGAATGAGCCAGTTCGCCGATGGTGGATTGGTTGCAACAAAGCCCTATATTAGTAGTGGCTCCTATATCAACAAAATGAGTAACTATTGCAGCGACTGTATTTATGACGTCAAACAACGAACTGGAGAGAAGGCCTGCCCATTTAACAGTCTCTACTGGAATTTCTTAATTGAAAAAAGAAAAGTGCTAGAGGGCAATCATAGAATGACAATGATGTTCAGCCTTCTGGATAAGCTTGAGAAGAGTGAAGTGGCAGCAATAAAAAAAAGGGCAAAGCAATTTATGACGAAGAAATCGTAAACCCTATATAGATCATAAAATCCTTTATCGAAGGCTTCCTTAATCATTACTAAACTAAGCCAATACTCCCCTCAATAGACTCTGGTCATGAAGACTGCAATCATTACCCTCGATTTTATCAACGATATTTGTCATCCAAAGGGACAAATATCAGCAGCGGCCCCAAGAGTCCATAAGAATAGAGTTATTGAGAACACCAATAAACTCCTTGCGTGGGGAAGAGCACGACGTCATCTTATTTGCCATATCAGGGTCGCTTTTTCCACCGACTACAGGGAATCTTCCTCTAACTCTCCCCTCTTCAGCTATATCAAAGATATAGGCGCCCTCCGTCAGAAAAGCTGGGGCACTGCTTTTATTGATGATCTCAATATCACTGATAGCGATATATCTATTTATAAGAGGCGTGTCAGTGGCTTCTATGGGACTGAACTCCCAGTACTTATTGCTAGCCACAATATAGAAAGGATTATTCTCTGTGGGGTATCAACACAGAATACAGTCGAACTGACGGCCAGGGAAGCTCACGATAGAGACTTTTCAGTACTCATTGCCTCAGATGCCTGTGAGTCTGACACGGAAAACAATAAACAGAATAGCCTGAACTTCCTCACGAAGATAGCCAGTGTAAAAACAGTCGATGAGATTATTGCTAGTGAGGGTGCTGGTAAACCATGAGTACCCGCATTTCCAATAGAGAATTTGCCCTCAGTGTCATTACCGCAATTCTGGCGGCCAGCTGTATGTCGCTAACCGGGCTATTTGGTAAAGAACTAACTACTTTTAGCTCCTTATCCCTGGTGGTCTTTATTCGTTTCTTTGCCCCATTTTTACTCCTAACCTGGATTTGCCTCGTTGTTTTTGATGAAAACCCTGTGACTCATCGAATAGACAGGATTGATGGTGCAAGGGCGTTATTCACTTGTCTCGCTCAGTATTGCCTGTTTTATTATTTGTCCAAAGGCTCTCTACTTGTCGCCGCCCTTCTATTTTCAACGTCAGGTTTATTTCTCCCTTTTATTACCCGGTTTGCCAAAAAGGATCCGATAAAAAAGAAGACATTAGCGGCCTGTTTAATCAGCTTTATCGGCGTTGCTTTTATATTGAAGCCAACTGCTGGCTTTGATAGCTATATGATAGTGGGCCTGCTATCGGGCTTCTTTGGAGCTTGTTCACAGTTTGTAATGCACCACTCATCAAAGAAGCAAAATACGATATCTTCAACCACCAAGATGTTCGGCCTATCCAGCCTCTATATGCTTGCCATTTTATTGATTGAAGGAAATCTTGGGGAGCTTACGAAAGTCGCGGTATCTCTATCGGACTCGGTAAGTTTTGTGATTGTGATTATTGCTTTTAGCCTGGCGACAATCAGTAATCAATCCTTGCGCACTAAAGCCTATCGTCGGGTAAACAGACCTGCCAGCCTATCTCCCTATTTATATACAAGCCTGATTTTCTCCGGCATATTGGATTGGTTGGTCTATAACACACTCCCTACCTGGAATACTTATGCCGGCAGCTTACTGATAGTAATAGGAGGCATTATTCAGGCAATCAGAACTCAACCCCAGATTAAGGCATCTCATTCTTAGCAAAGATAAGCGAGAACAGGGAATAGCGGGAGAAACTCAGCCCCACAGATTCAATTATCTGCAGGGCACAGACGATTACTTGAACATCAGTTCAGGATTAACCATCGTTTTCATTTCCAGAACGTTGCCATTTGGATCTTCGATAAAGAAAGTTTCCTGTTCATATTCATTGCCGACAAAGCGACGGTAGGGCTTGTCCAGGTATTCCAGCCCGGCATCTTCGATACGGCCTTTTAGTGCCTGAAACTCATCTTCCGGCAGGTGAATGCCAAAATGAGGAACAGCCACTTCTCCCATATCCACCTTGTGGCGAACATTGGGGAGCTTCTCCTCACTCTGGTGCAGGGTGAGTTCGTTACCCCAAAAGTCGATATCTACCCAGCGACCTTCTTCACTGTTGCCGGTCTTGCAGCCTAAGACATCGCAATAGAATTTCTTGGCGGTTTCCAGGTCCCCTGCCGGAATCGCAAGGTGCAAACAATTCGATTTCATATAGCCTCCAGCCTTTGCTAGCTCCTCATAGAGATCAAAAATTGATTGACTGACATCTGCTAGTCATTAGCCCTTCAACCCTCCCCCCTAACAGCATTAACATTTACTTTGCCGTCGGAGCCACCCAAAGGATACAAATAAGATCAAGTGATCCCGTTAATTATTTAAATAAAAGTGGCCGCTTTACGCGCTGGCAACTTATACCGGGAATATTCCTAATATTAGGGCCCATAGCTTTAGCTAAAGAGCCCGAACTCAGGGAGTATACAGATGCATATCATCGCACCCCACCCCGAAATGGAATATCCTCCTAGCCTAGGAGTACACTTTAACATATATATTTCAATCTCTAATATCGAACCCGCGGAGAAACTGCTTAGTTATTGAACGTACTCCTCGACACTTCAGCGCCAAATCCTTATAGTGCGGCCCCCACATCACGCCTCCTATTTTGGCGAAACTGGCTTACCAGAGCCCATTTGTAATCCTCAGGAATACGCTCTTGATCTCCACCGCGAATATCACCATGCAGTTTGGTGCCCAACCACTGTTTGAAAACATTTCTGTAAAGTTCGGCAATGGCAACCGATATGGCCTTATCGGGGCCAATGGATGTGGAAAGTCAACCTTTATGAAGATCCTGAGTGGTGCCTTGGCGCCCTCGGCCGGCAACGTATCCATTGAGCCTGGATGCACCTTGGGTACTTTGAGCCAAGACCAGTTTGCATTTGAAGAGTACACCGTCGTCGATGCGGTCATCATGGGAGATGTCCGCCTGTGGGAAATTAAACAGGAACGTGACCGCATATACTCGCTACCGGAAATGAGCGAAGAAGACGGCATGCGCGTAGCCGAGCTTGAAGTCCAATTTGCTGAGCTGGATGGATATAGTGCAGAGAGCCGTGCGGGAGAAATCCTGCTTGAAGCTGGCATCGACGAATCCCTGCATTTTGGCCTGATGAAACAGGTAGCTCCCGGCTGGAAATTGCGTGTATTACTCGCCCAAGCGCTATTTGCCGACCCGGATATTTTATTGTTGGATGAGCCGACCAATAACCTGGACATCCACACCATCAAGTGGTTGGCAGATGTACTGAATCAACGCAAAAGCACAATGGTCATCATTTCCCACGATCGCCACTTCCTGAACTCTGTCTGCACCCATATGGCCGACATAGATTATGGTGAATTGCGGGTTTTCCCCGGCAATTATGAGGACTTTGTTGCGGCCTCCACGCTAATACAAGAACAACTTCACGCAGAGAATGCCAAGAAAAGTGCCGAACTGGACGAGCTACAGAGCTTTGTGAACCGCTTTTCTGCCAATGCATCCAAAGCCAAGCAAGCCAGCTCCCGCGCGAAGAAGATGGAAAAAATCAAGCTGGACGAAATCAAACCCTCCAGTCGGGTCAGCCCTTATATTACGTTTAACCAGTGTAAAAAATTGCACCGTCAGGCGCTGACTCTTGAGGGGCTTACCCATGGTTTTGACAGTGAAACGCTATTTCAAGGTGGCGAAATGCTGCTGGAAGCCGGTGCGCGCCTGGCAATTATCGGTGAGAACGGCGTTGGTAAAACAACCTTCCTGCGCTGTCTTGTCAATGAGATCCAAGCAAACAGCGGAGTCGTCAAGTGGTCAGAAAATGCCGCTATCGGCTACTGTCCGCAAGACAGTAGTGCAGATTTTGATGGTGACCTGACAATATTTGAGTGGATGTCCCAATGGCGCACCCCCAAGCACGATGATCTGGCCGTGCGGGGTATTCTGGGCCGACTATTATTTACCGCAGATGATGCCAATAAAAAGGCAAAGGTCTGCTCTGGCGGCGAGAAAAATCGCCTGCTGTTTGGCAAGCTAATGATGATGGACACCAATGTGCTCATCATGGATGAGCCAACCAACCACTTGGACATGGAAGCCATCGAAGCCCTAAACAAGGCACTGGAGAAATATGAGGGCACACTTATTTTTGTGAGTCACGATCGTCAGTTTGTCTCATCCCTGGCAACCCGAGTTATTGAAATCAAAGACCAAGCACTGATCGATTTTCAAGGCACTTACGAGGAATACCTGGCGCACCAGTCAGGTACAGAACAGCAGGTAGCCTGACTCCAAACTCGAATCGGAAAAGGCATATTGGGGCGATAACAGTACTCGCCCCAGGTCTCAAAAGCTGCAAGTGTAACCAATCACCACCAGATAATACGGGGCTCGGTAGGCATTACCTGCGTCCCCCTAAAGTCGCCCCCCCGCTACTGCAATCCCATCCAGACTCCTTCCTGGGCCAATTTCCTACGAACTAGCAAAAAAACCAAACAGCCAAATAATTTTTATACAGGTTAAAAGTCGATTTACTTTTCCCAACTATAACCATCGACCTCAGGCCGATGCCTGCCTATATAAGGAAAGCGCTCAGAAGATACATTTCAACCATCCTTATTCTGCTACCAAGCGGATGACTTCCTGTGTCATCAAAGTTAAACAACATCTATTATCGCGAACCCTAAAAGCACCAAAAGTATTCATGTTGCCTGTGCAAGCACCACTGGGGAGCAGATGCCGACTTTCTGGACTATTTACCTAATTTGCCCCTGCAATGTAGCGATTCCCTACTATCAAACCAATTAAACAATACTTTTTTGCTACACCGACCCATCGCTAACCAATAAATGAGTATCTCGTTTTCCCCAAGCGTGATTTTTTGGTGCAGAGTTACTTAAAAAGCTCGGAAAAAAGCGTAAATGCCGAGAAAAAACACTGGAAAACAGGGGTTAAGTTCTGGTACATTCCGCGACTATTTTTTAACCAACTGCCGATTTTCTCATCGGCCGCCAGTGCGAAATTCGCCTGTCGCTGTAACAGAGGTAATAGAATGAAACCAACCAAGCCCCTGCTACTGCTGGCCTCTAGCCTGTTGTGCGTAGCTGCCCAAGCTGAGATGACCTGGAGTGACAACAGCCTGAGCCTTCTTTACGGCCACGATTACAAAGTCAACTACAGCAAGAACACGGATGACTCTGAGAGATCCGTAGTAACTTTTGAGCACGCCAGTGGCCACAGCTGGGGTGACCTCTTTATTTTTGCCGACTACCTGGACTCGGAAGATGGCTCCAAAGAACTGTATAGTGAGATTTCTCCCCGCCTGAGCTTAGGCAAGCTCAGCGGCAGTGAACTGGCTTTCGGACCGGTTACCGATGTACTGATCGCCACAGCAGTTGAGCTGGGCAATATGGATGATCCAGACCACTTGGCAGCAACCGGCCCCCACTTCACCAATTACCTGACAGGTGTGGGCTTTGATCTCGCGGTTCCCGGTTTCTCCTTTGTACAGGCGAATGTTTACCACCGCGATAACGATGACAAGGCCAGCAACGAGCAGCTGACCCTGGTTTGGGCCATGCCTTTTACCCTGGGTGATGCCAGCTTTGTCTACGACGGATTTATCGATTGGACCAGTGCTTCTGAAGATTCACATCCGAGCACTAACTTTACCTCCCAGCTGAAATGGGATGCCGGCGCCACCTGGGGTGAACCCAAGACCCTGTACGCGGGTATTGAGTACGTACACTGGAACGACAAGTTCGGAATCAAAGATGGCACTTATGGTGTCGATTCCAACGAGCGCAACGTTAACCTGCTAGTAAAGTACCACTTCTGATATGAAACCCACTGATATCCAAACATCGGCGACCCCTGGGTCCGACATCCCACAGGTGGGAGGCAATGCCTCATTCCTGGAGAAGTTGTTCAAGCTCTCAGAGCGCCAGACGAATGTTCGCCGGGAAGTGATTGCCGGCGTTACCACATTCCTGACGATGGCCTACATCATCTTTGTGAACCCCAATATCCTGGCTGCAGCGGGTATGGATAAGGGCGCTGTGTTTATGGCGACCTGCCTTGCAGCCGCTATTGGCTGCCTGATTATGGGACTCTACGCCAACTACCCCATCGCATTGGCGCCAGGTATGGGCCTCAATGCCTTCTTCGCCTACGTTGTCGTCGGTGAAATGGGCTACAGCTGGCAAGTAGCCCTGGGTGCGGTGTTTATATCAGGGGTAATCTTCCTGCTGCTCAGTATCTTCAAGCTGCGAGAGTGGATTATCGATAGTATCCCCCTCTCCCTGCGACAATCCCTGGCAGCGGGTATCGGCCTGTTCCTGGCGATCATTGCCCTGAAGAGTGCCGGTATCGTTGTGGCCAGCCCCGCTACTCTGGTAACCCTGGGCGACCTCAAGTCAATTGAGGCGATCCTGGCAGCACTGGGCTTCTTTATTATTGTGGCCCTGTCCTACCGCCGTATGCTGGGCTCAGTGATGATCGGTATCCTTGCGGTAACCGTCATCGCCCTGGCAATTGGTAAGGTAGAGTTCACCGGTCTGGTATCCGCACCTCCCAGCCTGGCACCGACTTACCTGGAGCTGGATATCGCTGGCGCCTTCGAAGTTGGCATGATCAGCGTGATCTTTGCCTTCCTGTTTGTCGACCTGTTCGACACCGCAGGCACCCTGTTAAGCGTTTCTGATCGCGCCAAACTGCTGGATAAAGATGGCAAGTTGCCTGGAATGGGCAAGGCCCTGATGGCCGACAGCTCCGCATCTGTCGTTGGTTCTGTGCTGGGCTCCTCCACTACTACCTGTTATGTAGAGAGTACTGCAGGAATTACCGCCGGTGGTCGCACAGGCCTGACCGCTGTGGTTTGCGCCGGGCTATTCCTGTTGGCGACCTTCTTCTCGCCCCTAATCGGTATGATTCCGGCCTATGCAACCGCAGGTGCTCTGCTGTATGTTGGCGTCCTGATGACTTCCGGTATGTCATCTATTGATTGGGATGACATTACCGAGGCCGCACCGGCAGTAATCGCCGCAGTGATGATGCCTTTGTCGTTCTCGATCGCGCACGGAATCGCCCTGGGCTTTATTTCCTACGCAGTTATTAAAACGCTGAGCGGACGTAGCAAAGACGTCAGCATCAGTGTCTACGTGTTAGCGGCACTCTTTGTTGCCAAGTTTGCCTTTTTCTGAGGGGTACATTGATGAAAAAGCACTTTATTAGCGCACAGCAGCTCCTGATAGACTCTTATGCTCTCGCCGAGCAAATCTATAAGGATGGCTTTCGCCCAAACTATATTGTCGGTGTTTGGCGCGGTGGCGCTCCTGTGGGCATCGCTGTACAAGAGCTGCTGCACGTGATGGGAGTGGATGCAGACCATATCGCTATCCGCACTTCCTCCTATCTCGGTATCGGTGAGCGCGATAAGAAAGTGCGCGTGCATGGCCTGAACTACCTGATCAAGCGCCTGGAGTCCCACGACTCCCTGTTGATCGTGGACGATGTGCACGACTCTGGCCTGAGTATTGAGCAAACTATCGAAGACCTGCGCGCTGCCTGTAAGAAGAACACGCCGGAGATTCGTATCGCGACCCCTTACTACAAGCCGAAGAACAACAAGGCCAAGCGCGAGCCGGATTACTTTATCCACAAGACCGAAGAGTGGTTGGTATTCCCCCACGAGATCGACGGTCTGTCCCGGCAGGAGATTCTGGAGAACAAACCAGAACTCGCCCCCTATGTGGACAGAATCGCCACTGCTGTTTAATCAGCAATATTACCGGGGGCTAATGCCCCCGGTTCTCTTCTCCTCTCATCTCCCTCTCTCCCTTAGGCCATTCCGGCAAACCCTCCCCCGGCACTCAACTCCTGCCATAGGCAATACTTCAATACCCTATTAATAAACCCCACTTATGAAACTAAAGTTAGTGAGAATCAATTTATAAAGTAGAAAAGTTGGTCCAAAATTAATGCGATAAGGCCAAATGTCGGAAAATAAAAATGAACGACAAATCAGCGGGACTTAGTAAATCGCAGCTCGATACTTACTGGATGCCTTTTACCGGGAATCGTCAATTCAAAAGAGATCCCCGTATTATTACCTCAGCCGACGGCTGCTATTACCGTAGTGCTGATGGCCGCCCCATATTCGATAGTCTCTCTGGCTTATGGACCTGTGGTGCCGGACACAACCGCCCGGAGATAATTGACTCCATTACCCGGCAAGCAGCCCTTCTGGATTATGCCCCCGCTTTCCAATATGGCCACCCGGGAGCCTTCCAACTAGCGGAGCGTGTCAGCCAGATGATGCCCATGGGGCTCAATCGTATTTTCTTTACAAACTCCGGCTCTGAATCCGCAGAAACCTCTCTAAAAATAGCTAGAGCCTACTGGCAGAAGATGGGCGCTCCAGGGAAAACAAAATTCATCGGACGCGCGAAAGGCTATCACGGAGTTAATTTTGGCGGTCTTAGTGTGGGCGGTATTAGCGCTAATCGAGCAATCTTTGGCTCATCTATAGATTCTGACCACCTTCGCCACACCCTTTTACCCCACAACCGCTTTGCTAAAGGACAGCCTGAACAGGGAAGTTTCCTGGCAGACGAGTTGCTGGAACTTATCAAACTGCACGGTTCTGAAAACATTGCCGCTGTTATTGTCGAGCCCGTAGCGGGGTCTGCGGGAGTATTGCCCCCACCAAAAGGCTATCTCCATCGCCTTAGGGAAATATGTACTCAATACGACATATTGTTGATATTTGATGAAGTCATTACCGCTTTCGGACGCATGGGGAAAGCCACCGGAGCAGAGTTTTTTGGAGTGACCCCGGATATGCTCAATACAGCCAAACAGCTTACAAATGGCGCTGTTCCCATGGGCGCTGTGGCTGTGCGTCAAGATATCTACGAGATATTCATGGAAAATGGAGGACCTCAATACCAACTGGAGCTTCCCCACGGCTATACCTACTCTGGGCACCCACTAGCCTGCGCAGCGGCATTGGCGACACTGGATATTTTAAAGAAAGAAAATTTATTTGAGAGATCTGCGGAGCTTGCCCATATCCTGGAAGACCATATCCATCAACTCAATGGATTACCGTTAATAGAAGATATTCGTAATTGTGGACTTGCCGCAGGCCTGACAATCGAATCAGCTCCAGATGAGCCATTACTCAGGCCTTACTTAATTGCTATGAAGATGTGGGAAAAAGGCTTTTATATTCGCTACGGCGGCGACACATTGCAAATCGGCGTCCCATTTATAGCACAGGCAGAGGAGATTGACGGAGTTATCAACGCATTAGCGGAATCAATTACTGAGGTCGCAAACGGCCAGTAGCCAGAACCTATTCCTTCTCACTCTGTATAAAAGATTCCCCCTACTGATACGGAAAATTTATATCGCCGCCTAGCTATCTTTAATGATACAAAGTAAATCGCAAATAGTAATTCAATAACTCTATATTAAAAATAGCGCCATGAACAAATATATTCGCCTTACAAAGGTATTACTAAAGTACAAAGTGGTTATAGCGATTCTATGTGGTATTTTATTAAGTTCCTGTGAGCAAAGAACTACTAAGCAAGAAATAAGCTTACCAGCAAAGAAAATTTCATCTCCTATTAGAACCACAGCCCCAGGACTTTCAGAATCTTATGCTGACATTCGTCGTCAGCAAATTGCTGAAGTGGACTATCGGCTGAGCATCAATCTGGATAGTCAAGCTAAGAACTTCTCCGGAATTGTGCACGCAGATATCAATTTTAGAAAAATACTTGAACAGCCGCTCACTATCGATTTTTCCGGTGGTGCGGTTGATTCAATCCAGGTCGATGGAAGATCTGTTCCATTTGAGTACAACAACTACTTTATTTCTATTGATTATCAAAATCTACCAGAAATATCCCACACGATTACGGTGAATTATCAACACCCGTACTCTAACAATGGCTCAGGATTACATCGCTTTAAAGACCCCAAAGACGAAAAGGTCTATTTATATACGGACTTTGAACCTTATGATGCCAATCGCCTATTCCCACATTTTGACCAACCCAATTTGAAAGCGCGCTACACCCTGGATGTAAAGGCTCCAAAAGACTGGGTAGTAGTTAGCGCGGAAAGAGAGGAGAGAGTAGAAGAGAAAAGAAAATCAAACCACTGGTTTTTTCCTCAAACCAAGAAATTCTCATCTTACATATTCTCTTTACATGCAGGTCCTTACCACATCTGGGAAGACAAGGCAGGAGATATTCCCCTTCGCTTAATGGCAAGACAGAGCCTGGCAAATTACGTAAAAACAGAAGACTGGTTTACCTTCACCAAACAATCCTTTGAGTTCTTTCAGCCCTACTTTGAAATTGATTATCCATTTAAAAAGTATGATCAAATACTAGTACCTGATTTTAACGCCGGCGCTATGGAAAATGTTGGGGCTGTAACATTTAACGATTCTTACATATCCCGAGGAAAAAAGACCCAGGCCCAGCGGATGCGCCTCGCCAATGTTATTGCCCATGAGCTGGCCCATCAATGGTTTGGTAATTTGGTCACCATGAATTGGTGGGATGACCTTTGGCTCAATGAGAGTTTTGCCACTTACATGGCCAATCTGGCTCTAGCCGAAAATAGCGAATTCACTACCGCTTGGGAGAACTATTATTTAGGCGCCAAGCAATGGGCTTACCACACTGATCAACGCCCCACTACCCACGCTATTCAACTACCAGTCAACAATACTGACGAAGCCTTTGCCAATTTTGATGGAATTACTTATGGCAAAGGCGGCTCAATACTCAAGCAATTGCCCTACTATTTGGGCAAAGAAGAATTTCGCAAAGGCGTCAGTAATTACTTAAAGGCTTTGTCTTATGACAATTCAACCCTCAATGACTTTATCAACCACCTGGGCAAAGCTGCGGATAAAGATCTTAATTCCTGGCAGCAACAGTGGCTTTACCAGGCCGGCCTCAACACAATTGAAGCCAGCTTCCAGTGCGATGATGACCAAATCAATCATCTGGTAATTCAGCAAACAGCACCAGAGGAATATCCGATATTAAGGGAACAGCGCACACAGCTGGGGTTTTACCAAATGAAAGCTGGAAGTATGAAACGGGTTGCAACCCTTCCAGTGCTTTATAGTGGTGCCAGAACCGAAGTAAAAGAAGCCGTGGGGCTACCCTGCCCAGAGGGGCTATACCCCAATGAAGAAGATTGGGCCTATGTGAAGGTAAATCTGGATGAAGTTACCATCAAGAATATGGCTCAGCATATCAATGATATTGAAGAACCGTTTGCACGACTAATGTTCTGGCAAAGTCTATTTGATAGCACCTATGACGCAAAGCTCCCTCTGGATGAGTATATTAGTTTTATAGTGAATAATGGCGCCGACGAAAAGGACATCAATATTATTCGTTTGAATGCCAGATATATTGAATTCACTTACGATTTTCTGACTCAAATCCCCCTAAGCACAAAGCGCCGTAACGAACTTACTCAGACCGTTGAGAGCTTTGTCTGGGGTCAACTACTAGAGGCGGCTGAAGGTAGTGATCAACAAAAAGTCTGGTTTGGTGTTTTTACCAATATCGCCCACTCCACTCCAGCATTAAGTCATGCTAGAGACCTATTAATGGGAGAGTTTGCCATTAAAGGACTGGAACTCGATCCTGATATGCGCTGGAAACTTATCAAGTTGCAGAATCGTTATCTGTTCTCAGATTATGAGCAGGCAATCACAAGAGAATTGGAAAAAGATAACTCCGACAGATCTAAACTCAACGCACTTTCTGCTGAAGTTATTCGCCCCCAACCCGAAAATAAATCAAAGTGGGTAGCTAACCTTATATCTAATCGAGACAAATTCAAGTTAAGCGAAATTCGAAAAATTACAGAGTCCCTTTTTGCACCAGAGCAAATAGAGCTATTTAACATCCACGGCCAACCGATTTTTGACTCACTGGCTCAGGTCAATGAAGATGAATCTCAGGAATTGCTTACTGCTTATGCTTACGCCCTACCGCTAATGTGTTCTAGAGAAAATGTAAATGAGATTACTAAGTCACTAAAAGAAAAACCACAACTTAAGCCCATATTGGTAAAAGCACTAAAAAATCATCGCTATTCCGGTGAACGCTGTATCAATATCGGGAAGCGATTACTCTAGATCTTCTTTAAACTAGCTATTAATGTTGAACTAAGGGCAATATCCAGCCCTTAGTTTCCCTTACCAGGCTTTTGGCCGGGTATTACGCGTAATAAAACGTTGCATATTTTATCTAAATGCCCCCGAATAAAGCATATCTATTGCACCAGCTAACTTATACTTATTCTTCTCTAAAAATCTTGTTACAGTGACATTTCAAAGCCCAAAAAATTAACGGGCGTCCCTACTTAAACCATTGTTTTAAAAAGAAAGACAATCAAATAAAGATGTATATATCAGTAAAATTAGACGACCTGTCCGATGGCTCCATTAACAATCTTCTTGAAGCTCATCTACGGGAAATGTACCGACATTCCCCACCTGGAAGCGTTCACGCACTAAATCCTGATGAGTTAAATGACCCCATGATTACCTTTTGGGGAGCGAGAATTGATGGAGTTTTGGCCGGCTGTGGTGCCCTAAAAGAGATCAACCCTGATTTGGGCGAAATAAAATCCATGAAAACTCATTCTCTATTCCTGCGCAAAGGCGTTGCCCGCGCCTTGATAGAAAGAATATTGGAGGAGGCAAAGCAGCGTAAATATAAAGAGATAAAGCTGGAGACAGGTCGCGCTGAAGCTTTTGCTCCCGCAATCGCTCTCTATCGCCGTTATGGATTTGACGATTGCGCCCCTTTCAGTCACTATAAAAATGACCCTTTTAGCCTATTTTTAGGTAAAAAATTATAGTCAATAGGTATCCCTTATCAGTCAGTATGAGAGTGTTTGTTACCATGGCGCTATCCAGAAGATCCTTTATTAAATATTCCAGCTTAGCTTCCCTTACTTTCGGTGGAGTCAATCTAACCGCTAAAGAGGCTAATTCCAGTCTATCTATATCAAATCTTCCCAGCCTGGAAATACCTTTACAGGAGATTTACCCCGCAGTATTTTCTGGTGAGATCTATGTAGCAGGGGGATTTATCCCATCGGATACGGCAGTTTTCTTCGGTCTCTCTCCAACTAAACAAACACATATCTTTTCTCCAAGGGAACAAAACTGGAGGCATGGGCCCAATTTACCTGAGGTAAGGCATCACCTCGGTATGGCCAGTAACTCCAACAGTCTATATGGCATCGGTGGGTTTTTTGGCGATTCGGATAGCGCTTGGCAAGCCCGAAATACAGTTTATAAACTTTCCGGCGAATATAAGCATTGGATAGAAACCAGCCCTCTCCCCCGGCCCTTGGCTGAATCTATTTACACCAACATTGGGGAGAACATCCATGTCATTGGCGGCAAGGCCCCCAACGAACAGTCTAAAAATAGAGATACCAATTCTCATTATGTGCTTACAAGAGGGGATCATTGGGAGCAAGTAGCGCCAGCCAGTATCAAGCGAAACTCCGCAGGTGGGGCAACTTTAAATAACAGAGTTTATGTTGTTGGTGGCCGCCAGGTTAGCGACAATGGTAGCAAGGCCAGGAATCTAACTTATGCCGAAGTTTATGACCCCAGCCTGGATAAATGGGAAAAGATCCGCCCCCTACCCCAGGCTGCTGCCGGACTCACAGTAACCCCATTAAATAATAAATTAATAGTTACCGGCGGTGAGGCATTTGGCCCCAATGGCAACTGGAAGACTGGTACAGCATTTAACAATATTTGGATTTACGATCCAGTCACAGATGATTGGAACAATCAGGGTCAGTTGCCCCAGGCACGGCACGGTCACGGAGCAGTAGCCCTAGGAGAAAGCCTCTACTTGATTGGTGGAGCCTCTAAAGTTGGGCCGCAAGAAACTCTCGCCTCCGCAATACAGCTGCGCTGGAGCTAAAGGGCAATAATAAAGTACCCTTGAGCAAACCCACAATGCCTCTGGCTTGCAGAGGCCCACTGATGGGATGCATTAATTAATCGGGAGCAATGCTGCCATCAATATCTGTATAGTTCTGATGGCGCTCAACTCCTAAATATCCAATATATCTATCCCGTATCTCACGCACATAATTAACTGGCTCCCTGCCGCGCACGTAACCAAAACGACTATCGCGATAGTATTCAGGCTGGGACAACAGCAACATGGCCTCTTCAACATGGCCAAACCACTGGTTAGGGTCCCACTCCAGTCGTCGGGCTAACGCTCTGGCATCCCTGACATGACCGTGACCCGCATTATATGCAGCCAGGGTAAAATAGATCTTCTGCTCTAGGGGTATATTTTCAGGAAAACGTTTATCCAGCCACCCCAAATAAGATACACCTGCGCGGATACCGTTTTCAGGATCATACAAATTCTTAACTCCCATCTGTCGTGCTGTCCGCGGTAATACCTGCATCAAGCCCTGAGCACCGGCAAAGGAGAGCGCTTGGGGGTTAAATTGACTCTCCTGGTACATCTGCGCAACCACCATACGCCAATCCCGATCGGTAGCCTCAGTATATTTCTTTACTATGGGATCAAAGGGCGATAGTTCATCAGTGCTGCGCAGGCGCTGCCCTTGATGTCGGAGGATACGCTTTTGTTCCTTGAAATATTTATTGTAAGTAACGTTAAAGAACAGGTCCCGATTGTGCTTGTTCAGAAAGTTATTCAGTTGTTCCAGTAATACCGGCTGGCCAGTTCGAACGGCCCAGGCGATATCTCGCTCCCCTGGCAACTCCCCCACTACAGTAAAGTCATCCCGGTAAGTACTCTCAATGGCGGCCAAGTGTGAGTCAACTACGGTATAGGGAAAAATACCCCTGGCTACTGCATCAATAAGAAACTCACTGGTAGCGCCTTTTAGACGATGGATCTGTAGCGGCACCATATCTTGCCCGTGCTGCTTTTCCATTATTTTGACCAGACTCTCGTGATAGCTCGTGGTGGGATTAACCACTACTGTTTGCCCAGAAAGCAGGTTCTCTGGAAGGGGTAGCTCTTTATCAGGCACCTTTGATTTTGCGGCTACTACCTGTTCCGTAACTGTCATATAAGGCTTGGAAAATGCCAATCCCTGCTGGCGGCGGGCCTCGGTAACAGTAAGGGATGCAGCAATCATGTCCCCCATTCCATCATTCAATGCCTCGACCAAATCCTGGTCCTTATCGGGCACAACCATGCTCAGGCGTAATTTATGGTCACGAGCAAACTTCCTTAGCAGATCGTAATCAAACCCCATCAACTCACCGCGCCAGATAAAGTAGGAAGCGGGGTGATTGCGAGTGAGCACCCTTAAAGTTCCGCTCTCCTTTATTGCCTGCCAATCTCTCAGTGGCTGTTCTCGGTTCTGACTGGCCAATACCAATTCTGCGGTAAAGAACTCATTCAACTCACGCCTCAAAGCGATAGCACCTTTGCGTACAGCCCAGGCTATAGGCCTGCGGGAATCGAGTTCTGTGGTGGCTGTGAGTTGAGGGTAATCAGTTAGAAGTACATCGGCCAAATTACTATCAATAATTGTTGCGGGGTATTCACCCGCTGCTACAGCCCCGATAAGCTCGCTGGTTGCAACCGGCTTATCGAGGTAAGTGATCCTGTAATTTTCCCTATCGACTTGCTGCTCCAGGGTTTCAGCAAATGCACTGCCCCGCCGCAGCACAACTTGCAAGGGCACAGCCTCTTCCACCTCGAACTCTTTATGAGTAATTAGCAACTCATCAACATATTGTAATGGGCGGGTAAAACCCAGTGATAATTTGCGTTCTTCGGTGCGGGAAAAATTGGTGGCGATTACATCCCCACGTCCATCAATAACCGCCGGAATTAAATCGGAAAAGTTATCTACGTAAACCCACTGAGGCTTTAATCCCCGGCTACGAGCAAAATTTTCCGCAAGTTTTCGCCACTCTGTTGCAGGTAGTCCTTCTCGTGGTAAGGCGCTCTCCTGGGGGCCCCTTGGAGCCAACAGGCGCAATACACCTCGCTCTAACAGGGCTGGCAGATCTCCTTGCTCTACATAATTTTCAAACTGCGGCTTTGCGGGCTGTTTATTCTGCGGCGTTGGTATCGGTTGTTGGGGAGATTCCGTTAAAACCTTTGAGTTTTCTACAACAGGATCTCTATTACTCTCGCATGCGGCAAGCAGCAATATTAAGACAAATAGCGGAAATATAACGAAAAACCGTTTTCTGCTCACAGTGCACCCTTTCTTATTCTATGAGAAGCATTACCCTTAACGCGCTCGCTATGCTTCGCAATATGGAATTGCCGCTGTTACAGAAATCGTACCAGTTTGCAGGGAAATTATCCCCTAAAAAAAAGCCCGGCAAAGTCAATTGCCGGGCAAATATACGTTGGCGAATGTCGGATGTCTCTTACACAGAGTGACAAGCCTTTTTTATTCAGTGAGCGCTCTTATGGTTGCTATGATGACTTGGGTTTGCCCTTCAGCTCTGCCAACCTCATTTTTATTTCTTTGTTCTGCTCCTCGTCTGGGAGCTCGAACATCAGCGGCTTCGCCACTCGGGCAAAATACTCCGCATCTTTCTTTTGGTAGAGCTCTTCTGCCAGCCACTGGGCAATATGCAGCTCACGGGGGGCACGCTTGTAAGCCTGCTCCAGCTTTTCCAGATATTCCTCTCGGGGGTAATCCAGCATCTCCATAGCCATCGCCAGGCCAAACCAGTGAGATGCATTTTTCGGTTCTTCCTTCACCAGGAAGTCGAACTCTTCCCGCGCCATTTTCAAGCTGCGAAGATCCCGCTTACTACCGGGCGCCACCGCCTGCTGATTAACCGTTAACCAAGCATGGGCACTCAAGTACCAGAGCTGGCCCCGGTCCTTAGTGGGGACACTGGCCAAAAGGTGGCTAGCCTGGGGGAAATTACCCAATCGCAGATCGGCACTCGCTTTAATCGCAGCCAGCTCAGTACTGTAAATACCCGTACTGTAGGCATATTCAATCAACTCATCCAAAGCCAGCAGGTTGTAACCGGACTGGGCGATAAATCCAGCCAGGATGCTCACCGACTCTCTTTTGCTGAGGCGTTTAACCGTAGGGCTGGCCTCTTTAAAGTCCGCGGGGATAGCACCACTAAAATGTTCAAAGCTATCCGCCTTATAAGTGGCGACATAGGCCTTTTCAATTTCTTTCACCGACATCCCCAGCGCTTCTTCCAGGGCAAGTACTGGGTCGGCACCATCGTTATAGGCTTTGACGAAATTATCGAAATTATCCTGCTTGCCGCTTTTCATCATCAACCAGTGAGACAGAATCCAACCTCCGGCATATACATCTGCCTTTTCGTCCGCATCGGTGTTGTACACCGTCGCGCGCAACAGGTCTTCCAGCGGCATAAGCCCGGTATACATCAGGGTCATGGCCCGTTCGCTGGGAATGGAGCCAATTTCGTAGGTGCCTTTTTCCGGGAATGACATGGTTGCCATAAATTCAGCAAACCCCTCGCTATACCAATAGGGGTAGTGGGTGGTGTTGCCGTTATAGCTCAGAAAATGAGTGTATTCATGGAACAGGAATTCGCGCGCTTTGAGCTGCCTCTCAACGCTGCGACCATCCAGGTTTACCAGGGCATAGTTACCCTCCGCAGAGGTATCGAACAAACCGTTGGTCATATCCGCCAGCTCAACACCCACCAGGTTTGCATAGGTGTCCCGGTCTGCGGCCGCATAAATAGTTAATCGCTCGCTTTTTGGATCTGCATCGAGTAACTCCAAGGCCACTGCGCGATAGCGCTCCAGGTCTGCTACCAGACTTTTGACTGCGTTGGGATCACCATCGGTAATCACGCGAAAATTATCACTGTCGACTTCATACCAGGTCACCTGCCCCAAGCTGCGCGGCGCGGCGTAGGCTGAAGCGATAAATCCGAAACAAAGTACTAATAGAACAACTGAACGAGAAACCATAGTTCGGGCCACCGAGTCATTGTTGCTGAAGCCCTCCCTAGCTGATTAGCGAAGACGACACAGTACCGGTTTTCACTGATCAAAAAAAGATCAATTTGATCACAAAACGGCTTTTCGCCTGTTTTTGTGTGACCGGAAAGACACAAAATAGATAGCTGTTCATAGATAGTTTTCTGCAGCAGATTGCGACATGAAGCGAGACAAACGTCTCAAATTTAGCCCTGTTTACGTACAAAACTAGGATGAACTCCTATAGTACGGGGTCGACCAAGGAGGGAATCCTGGTCAAAAAAATAATAATGATTTCATCAGATGAGAGAAAACTAATGAATACCAAGCCACTACTGGCGCTGCTTGGCGGCGCCCTAATGTCTGCTCATGCCTGGTCGGCACCGGAATATATCGCCGACGTGGATATTACTTCTTTTGACGGTACGGTCCTGGATGCGAACTTATTTATCCCGGAGACGCCCGCACCAGCAGACGGTTACCCCACCGTTATTTTTACCAACAGCTGGGGGCTGGAGAAGCACCAGTACCACTTCCAGGCCAAAGAGCTGGCAGAAAACGGCTACCTGGTGCTCAGCTACTCCACCCGGGGATTTGGGCACTCAGGAGGACTTGTTGACGTCGCAGGGGATAACAGCCTTAACGATGTGGGAGTCCTGATCGACTGGCTGGAAACCAATTACCCGGTGGGCAAGCTGGGTATGGCCGGAATTTCCTACGGCGGTGGAATTTCACTACTGAGTGCTGCCAAGCACCCTCGCGTCGATGCAGTAGCTGCGCTATCCGGTTGGGCAGATGTAGTAGAAGCTTTGTACCCCAATGAAACCGTCAACCTGGTTTGGGGCACGCTGCTTGTTACTACGGCCTTCCAGAAAGAGGCCGAACTCGAGCAGGTATGGAGCAACCTGCGCGACGGCGAAAATATGGAACAGGTAATTAATTTCGGTGCTGAGCGCTCCGCAATGAGTTACGTGGACGAAATCAATCAAAACGGCACAGCGGTGTTGCTCTCAAACAATTTCGCCGACTACCTGTTTAAGCCGAATAGCATGACCGATTTCTATTCCCTGCTCGAAGGGCCCAAGAAACTCATGCTAAACCCCGGCACCCACGCGATTACCGAGACTCTTACCGGTAACAATGGCCATATCTGGTCCACCAGTTTCCGCTGGTTCGACCACCACCTTAAAGGCGAGGACAACGGGATCGACACCGAACCCAAGGTGGATATGACTGTGCGTATCAGCAATGAGCTGGAGCAATTCGAGGACTACCCGGTAACAGACGAAAGCACCACCTGGTACCTGCAGCCACGCTTTACCATGTTCAACAATGCAAAAATGGAGAGCGACAAGTACGACGGTTGGAGCTGGAGTAATGAATTCCACGGCGACTCAGATACCTTTGCAGGCACCGGTATCCCGCTGGTTTCCGATGCACTGGAAGGCTTCGGTATCCCCGTTTACGCGCCCATGATCGCTATCAACGGCTACTACGCCATCGAGTACAAATCACCGATTCAGTGGGAAACCTTGAAGATTCGCGGCGAACCCAAACTCGAAATGTGGGTGGAACCCAGCAAAAAAGAAGTGCAACTCAACGTGCACCTCTACGATGTGGGTCCGCTGGGATTGGGGCGCCTGATAACTCACGCCCCCATTACCCTGCATTCAGACAAATCTGGGCAAAAACAAAAGTTCGAAGTGGACTTTTTCACCACCAGCTACGATGTCCCGGTTGGCCACCGTGTAGTATTAGCCATCGATACTCAGGGTTATATCTACCAGAAGCCGGAAAATACCAATTACACCATCACAGTGCCCTACAGCAGCAGCAAGGTCTCTAGCCTGACCGTACCGCACCTGTAAGTCTCCCCACAGAAACCCGGCATCCACTGCCGGGTTTCCTCCCACCTTCCCCTCAGCCCAACTATTTGCATCGCGTAATTTTTCTCCAAAGCGGTACAATCAGCCTTTTGGCTGAGTGCTCCCCCTACCATGAAAAAGAACATCCCGCTCGCCCTGCTAACTGCGGCCCTGCTCTCAGTAGCAGGTTGTAACCCCGCAGAAAAAGCATCGGAACCAGCAAAAACCAATACTGCCCAGGAAGTCGAGGCTAAAGGCCTCGATTTTGATAAGGCTCCCGAAGGGCGCCTGCCCGAGGGCACTACCCCCTTGGATTACCAGCTGGAACTGGTGCTGGACCCGCGCAAAGACAGCTTCACCGGCAAGGTGGATATCGATATCCAGCTGGCGGAAGGAGCCCGACATATTTGGCTGCATGGCAAAAACCTGGATGTGCGCGAAGTCTATGCACAGCTCGATGACGGCCGCCAGATTCCGGCCGAATACCGGGAAGTACTGGACAGTGGTGTTGCCGCAGTAGAGTTTGCGGAGAAGATCGATGCGGGCACTTTCAAACTGCATATCGACTACAGTGCTGCATTTGATCGCAACCTGGCCGGGCTTTTTAAGGTCGAGGAACAGGGCGATGCCTATGCCCTGGCAAAATCCGAATCGATCCAGGCCCGCAAGTATTTACCCGGTTTCGACGAGCCAGGCCTGAAAGCGCCCTTTACCGTCAGCCTGACAATACCCGAAGGCTACGCAGCGATTAGCAATGGGCCCGAGCTGAAACGCGAAGCGGCAGGTGACGGCATGGAGAAAGTCACTTTCGCCACCACACCACCGATGTCCACCTATTTGCTGTCTCTGTCAGTGGGCCCCTTTGACCAGGTTGAGCGCCCAGCCATACCACCGAGCAAGTACCGCAAAGACCCCATACCCCTGCGCGGCTTCGCCCGTAAAGGTCGCGGTGAGGATATGAACTACATCCTCGATATCACCCCCAAAATGGTGGAGACCTTCGAGACCCAGCTGCAACGCCCCTACCCATTCAAGAAGCTGGACATTATTGCCGCACCCCAATGGCCCAGTGGCGCTACTGAATTGTCCGCGGCAATTACTTATCGCGAACAGCGTATCCTGGTGGGCGACAACCCCGCTCCCGGCACCCGCCTGGCTCTCGTAGAAGTTCATGCGCACGAAATTGCCCATATGTGGTTTGGCAATCAGGTCACCCCTCCCTGGTGGGACGACCTATGGCTGAAGGAAGGTTTTGCTACCTGGGGAGAGGCGCTGGCCCTCACCATTATGGAACCTGAAGAGGGGCACGACCTCAACGCAGCGACTTATGCGATCGGCGCCATGCAGCTGGACTCCCTGGCCAGCACCCGCGCCATTCGTGAGCCCATCGCGGACAACAACAATATTCGCAACGCCTACGATTCGATCACCTACTCGAAGAGCCTGGGCGTTATCCACATGGTGGACACCTATTTCGGAGCGGAAAACTTCCGCCCGGCACTGGGGCGCTACCTGGAAACCTTCTCCGACAGCGTGGCCGACTCACCACCCTTCTACAAAGTGATCGGCCAGGAAACCAACACCCCGGAACTGACCGAGACTTTCCGCAGTTTTGTCGAGCAAAAAGGGGTTCCACAACTGGATATCTCCATGGACTGCAATAGCGACGGCAAGGCCTCGCTGGTGGTTCAGCAGAGCCGTTACAAGCCACTCGGCTCCCCTATCGCCGACGCCAGCGATAAATGGAGCATCCCCTTCTGCTTCAGCACCGATAGCGGCGTGCAGCAGTGCCAGATCCTGACTGAGCCAAGGGAAATCCTGGAGATTACCGGCGGTGCCTGCCCAAATTGGGTAATGCCCAATGCTCAGGGCAGCGGCTACTACCGCTGGAACCTTCCCAAGACGCAGTGGCAGGCACTGATTAAACAATTTGCCCAGTTCTCTGCCACTGAACAGCTGTCCATTATCGACAGCGCCTTCTCAGCTTTCGAGGCCGGCAATCTCACTGCGGCACCACTGCTGGAAGTAGTGCGCAAATCCGCAGTGGCGGACAAGCGCCAGGTTATCACCATGCCACTGCGCTACCTGCAGAAGTACCGGGATAATTACCTGGGTGAATCCCAGCGCTCTGCATTCCTGAACTTTGCCCAGAACCTATACCTGCCGATACTAAATCGCAGCGCCAATAGCAGTGATAGCGACCAGCAGATGCTGCACAGCGACCTGCTAACCTTTATGGCGCAAGTTGCAGAAGATCCTGACTCGCGCAAGCAGTTACAGGAAATGGCAACCGCCTTTACCGGCTTTAAACAGGAACGGGATGCGAAGGCGTTAAGCTCTGACCTATACCAGGCAGCCCTGAGTGTGGCAGTACAGGATGCAGGGGAAGATTTCCTCGCACACCTGATCAAAGTCCGCGCCGAGCTGGATGATCCCCGCTTTGAAAATGCCAGTGCCAATGCCATCGGCACCAGCAACAATCCCAAGCAAGTGGAAACCATTCAAGCATTAGCGCTCAGCGACGAAATGGGGCCGAGAGAATCATTTGGCCTGATCCATTACGCCCTGGCCCAACCTAGGGTTCAGGAACAGCACTGGGAGTGGCTGCAACAGAACTTTGACAAGGTGGTAAATAAGATTCCGGCCCAGATCCGCCGCCGCACCCCATCACTTGCCGCTGCCTTCTGCGATAAACAGCACCTGGGCGAACTGCAACAACTCTTTGCCCAGCAAGGTGATTTAGCTCCCGGATACCAGCGCAGCCTCGCCCAAGCCGAGGAGCGAATCCAGCTGTGTATGGCACTGGAGAAAAAAGGCAAAGCGTTAATGGGGGCATTGCCGAAGGCAGTCAATCTCGCTGCTAAACAATAAAAAACAGAAGCTGTTATTTAAATAGCAATTCGAAAAGGCCGGTATTACTTGGTAATACCGGCCTTTTTATTACTGAGCGTATTTGAGTTAAACGGTTATGAAGAAGCGGATTTATTATGCTTGCGCAGTCGGAAAGATAACCAGATCAATGGCAGTCCCAAAATAATCGCATAGGCACCGATTACCCAGAGCAACGCCAGAGCACCAGCCCCGGGGCTGACTAAAATCGCAACTCCGAAAATCACCGAGAGAACACCAATAGCGATCAGCAGCCACTCGTTATCAATTTCCTTGCGCAGGCGAATAGCGCCGACAATTTCAAAGATACCCCGCACCAGGGCCCAGGCACCGATAAAAACGACCAACACTAAAGCGGTAACCTGCGGGAAAATAAAAGTCACAATTCCCGCAGCCAAACTGATCAGCCCCGAGACAATCAACCACCACAGTGGAGTGGACTTATGCCTCCCCATCACCGCCGCAACCAGGGAAAAAATACCATCCAGGAAAGCGTAAACCCCAAAAAGTAACACCAGGGTCAACAGGGACAATCCCGGCCAGACAAAAGTCAGCACGCCAAAAATCACCGCGACAATACCGCGCAGTAGGAGTAGCCACCAGTTTGCAGACAACACCTGCAAAATAGGTCCGGTCGCCAGGGGAGGAGTGTCAGCGGGCATAGAAAAGTCCCCAGGTTGAGTAACTTTCCATATTGAAGAGTCCCTTACCATCAGGGAATTGAATTTTTCCCCGGCGGCTTTTAAAGGCAGCCTACGAGCGCGGCCAGGCAGTCGACTCTGCAAAGACTGTGACCGCGCCGCAGACCACTATTTTCAGTGTAGCTCTAAACGACAATAGGGAAGTTACGCAAACTGCCCTGCGGGTCATGAAAGGAGAGGAAGGGAGAAAACTAATAAGGCAAGACTGCACTCGGGGCCGTATGAGGCATGGATGCCGATTATGAGTTTACAGGGATGTATACACGGCGCGTCTCGAGAGAAGTGTATTCTTTCCTTCTGACACAAGAGTAATTTGGAGAGAACGGCAGCCCGAATGGGCTGCCGCAATAGCATAATCAGGCCAGAGCGCCGATCACGCCACGCAGTTTATCCACAACAGCATCGATCTCGTGCTTCTCGATAATCAACGGTGGGGACATACACAGGGCATCGCCAATACCACGGGCCATCACTCCAGCTTCCCAGGCCATACCAGAGACTTTAGCTCCGTATTTCCCTTTCAGATCCTGCGGCGCGCGCAACTCAATAGCGCCGACCAAACCGTAATTGCGCACATCGATCACATTGTCCAGGTCAGCCAGGCTGTGCAGAGCATTTTCCCAGTGCTGGCCAATTTCACCGGCAGCGCGGGTCAACAGGCCTTCGCGCTCGTAAATATCCAGAGTCGCCATACCCGCCGCACAGGCAACCGGATGTGCTGAGTAGGTATAACCGTGGAAGAATTCCACCGCACCATCGGGAGCCGCATTCATCACGGTTTTATAAATTTCGTCGCTGACAAATACCGCACTCAAGGGCACTGTGGCATTGGTAATCCCCTTTGCGGAGGTGATCATATCCGGGGTCACACCGAACTCCGTGGAGGCAAATGCAGAACCGGTACGGCCCCAGCCAGAGATGACTTCATCAAAAATCAGCAGCAGGTCGTGCTTATCACAAATTTCCCGCAGGCGTTGCAGGTAGCCTTTGGGAGGCAGTACCACACCGCCGGCACCGGCAAATGGCTCAACAATCACAGCGGCAATCTGGTCGGCACCGTGGAAAGCTACCAGTCTCTCCAGGTCTTCAGCCAACTCAATACCATGCTCCGGCAGGCCACGACTAAATGCATTGCGCTCGATATCCAGGGTGTGGCGCATATGGTTGGCTTTCACCGGCTGGCCAAAACCCTGGTAGTTAGGAGGAATACCGCCCACAGAAATACCGCCGAAGTTTACTCCGTGATAACCCTTCTCACGGCCGATAAACATAGTGCGAGTGCCTTTGCCGCGTACACGCTGGTATTGCAGGGCAATTTTCAGGGCGCTCTCAACTGCCTCGGAACCGGAATTACCGAAGAACACATGGTCCAGGCCATCGGGAGTGTGCTTTACCAGGCGCTCGGAATATTCGAAACCCAATTCGTGGCCGAAATTAAAAATAGAGCTGTAGTCGAGTGTTTTTGCCTGCTGGTAAATTGCCTCTGCAATTTCAGAACGGCAGTGACCCGCATTGCTGCACCACAAACCCGCAGTCGCATCAATAACCTGGCGACCGCCTTTCTCCGTGAGATAAATCCCCTCGGCGTGCTCTACAATTCTCGGTGCAGATTTAAAGGTGCGGTTGGGGGTAAACGGCATCCAGAAAGCATCGGTTTGCATCTCAGACATAGTATTAATCTCCGCAAGTTCCCTGAAGTTTCAAACTCTTAAGTAGGGGAGCCACAGGCTCCCGAAAATCTGTTCGGGCGCTTGTCACCTAGGACAAGCGCAGGCCAGTTGTGTTCAGACCGGGACTCAGGCCCCGAAACAGCAATATTTGGTCTCGTAAAATTCGGCCATACCCTCGACACCGCCCTCGCGGCCAATACCGGACTCTTTAACACCACCGAAGGGTGCCACAGTGGTGGAGAAAACCCCGGTGTTACAGGCAATCATGCCGTACTCGAGCGCCTCTACCACACGATTGGCTCGGCGAATGTTTTCACTCATCACGTAAGCCGCCAAGCCGTAGGGCGTTTCATTGGCACGGCGAACCACATCTTCCTCATCGGAAAACTTCTGTATCGCCGCCAGAGGGCCAAAAATTTCCTCCTGAGCGATACGCATGGTATCGGTAACTCCAGTGAGGATGGTTGGCGCAAAAAAGTTATCGCCATTGGCCAGCTGCTCACCGCCAATTTCAACTTTTGCGCCGGCCTCAACCGCGTCCTGTACAAGCCCCTGAACCCGGTCCACAGCCCTGCGGAAGATCATCGGGCCCATATTAACCCCTTCCTCAGTAGCGTGGCCGATCTTCAGGGCGGCAACCTGCTCGCGCAGCTTTTCCACAAACTCATCGTGCACGGATTCGTGCACGTAAATGCGGTTGGTGGCCACGCACACCTGGCCCGCATTGCGGAATTTGGTCGCCATACAGGCGCTGACTGCGGTATCCATATCCGCATCGTCAAATACGATAAACGGCGCGTTGCCGCCGAGCTCCATGGACATTTTTTTCACGGTGCTGGCGCACTGGGACATCAACAGCTTGCCCACAGCAGTGGAGCCGGTGAAGGTGAATTTGGCCACACGGGGATCTTGGGTCAGAACCTTGCCGATTCCTGGAGAATCACTGCCGGTAACTACATTGATAGTCCCCTTGGGCAGGCCCGCTTCTTCCGCCAATTGACACAGCGCCAGAGCAGATAGTGGCGTCTCCAGGGCCGGTTTGATCACCACAGTACAGCCCGCCGCCAGTGCCGGACCCGCCTTGCGGGTGATCATGGCATTGGGGAAGTTCCAGGGGGTAATACAGGACACCACACCCACCGGCTGGCGGATGGTATTCAGGCGCATGGCCGGGTTGTGAGTCGGGATCGTCTGGCCATAGGCCCGACGGCACTCTTCCGCGAACCACTCAATAAAGGAAGCCCCGTAGATAATTTCGCCTTTCGCTTCCGCTACCGGCTTGCCCTGCTCCAGGCTAAGGATCATTGCCAGATCATCGCCGTTATCCACGATCAGCTGGTACCAGCGCTTGAGCACCGCAGCTCTCTCACCGGCTGTACGGCGGCTCCAAGCGGGGAAGGCTTCACTGGCCGCTGCCACCGCCGCCTCGGCATCCTCTGCGGTACCGTCGGCCACACGGCCCAGCAACTCGCCATTTGCCGGGTCACATACATCTACAGTGGCGGCAGCGTCACGCCATTCGCCCGCTATATAGTTCTGAAATTTCAACAGGTCCGAATTTGCAAGTTTCACAGGAAAATTCCTAGTAAATAGATGTTATTAGTAGTATGCGGCGATTCTGGCCGCAGCTGACTGAGGAGAATAGTAGTATTTTTCCAACTAAAGTTTATATTTATCAAACTTTAATTATATCTACAGCCAGAAACCATCTCAGCGCCCCAGGAAGTGCAGCTATGAGCAAAACCAAAAACGCCCTGGGAGGCCGCCTCAGCGATATGGATTTGCGCCTGTTGCGCGTCTTCCGCGAGGTTGTGCACGCCGGAGGCATCACCCCTGCCGAAGTCACCCTGAATATCAGCCGCTCCACGATCAGTGTGCATATCTCCGACCTGGAGACACGGCTGGGTATGCAGTTGTGCTTGCGCTCTCGAGGCAGGGCCGACTTCAAACTAACCCCGGAGGGGGAGGCCTTGTATAGGGCTATTCTGGAGCTCGATGGGCACCTGGATACCTTCAAAAGCCAGGTCAATGCAATCCAATCCCAACTCACCGGTACCCTGCGCCTGGTAATGCCCGACGATGTATTGGAAATACCGCAACTGAACTTGCCCGGAACTATTGCACAACTGCGTGAGAAGGCCCCGCAACTCCACCTGGAAGTACAACTGGCCGCCCCTCAGGAACTCGAGTTGGAAATCCTCGCAGGCCGCGCCGATATCGGTATCAACCCCCTGCACTCACGTCGACCGGGGCTGGAGTACCAACCCCTGTTTTATCACCAATCGATTCTCTATTGCAGTAACAGCCACCCCTGTGCCCAGGTGTCAGCTATTGATGAGGAGCTACTCACCCAGCAGGAGTTAGCTGCGCCCAGTCATACTGTTCTCTCTGGTGCGGCGCACCTGTATCGATTGTTTCCCAAGCGATCCACAGCCAACCATATGGCGGCCAGGTTGGCGATGATACTTTCTGGGTGCTTTGTGGGTTTCCTACCGGAATACCTGGCCCGCAGATATGTCGGGGAAGGAACCCTGCTCCCCCTGCTACCTGAGAAGTTTCACTACCAAATACAAAATGCTGTCACCTTCAAAAAAAGTGCAACAACTCATCCCGCTGTGCAGCTTTTTTTGGAAGCCTTGCAAATCAATAGATAGATATACCCACTGCTATTTATCCCTAGTGATACTGAAATAATCGAGTCAAGAATCCAGTGAATAGAGAGATAAGCATCTCAAAAATTACCAACTACTTATGATCGATCCTCTATTGTGGAAGTTGTCATAATAATTAAATAAATTTAAACATAAAAACACAACCAAAAAGCAAATCATCTGTAACTTAATGCGCCACAGTGGTAATCTCCTCCTCCAATAGAATTACAGGGATAACCCGTGATAGATTTTAAAAACTCACCAGTATTTAAACTCAAGCCTATAGATATCTCTGAATCCAGGGATGACTTTAATAAGTTCCTGATCGAGGGGGAGTTTATTTTTGCAGGTTTTAAAACTATTCGCGATCAGGTAGTTTTCACCAACAAACGCATTATTGCCGCCAATGTTCAGGGTATCACGGGCTCAAAAGTAGACTACACCTCTTTGCCTTTCAGCAAGATCCAGGCATTCTCTGTTGAGACCGCTGGCACTTTTGATCTGGACTGTGAAATAGAAGTTTATTTAAGCGAGATCGGTAAGGTAAGGTTCGAAATAAGAGGTTCTTTCGATCTTATTCAGTTCAACAAATATATTAGCCAATACATATTGGACTGATATCAACCCTTAGTAAATATACAAAATAACTGGGGCTCAGCAGCCCCCACAACTTTATTAATCAACCCGATAGTAGAGAGGGATGTCCATGTCGCAAATCTGGTTAGAAAGCCTAATTACTGAAAATGCACAACAAGGCTTTGAACTTGCAATGAAACTATCCAGGATGGGAGTTAAATACACCCAGCCTTCAGATGAAGTACGGGGTAAGCTGAGGTCCGCCTATGAGGAAAATGCAGACAGCCTGATCGCCTCCTCTCAGGTTGTTGCCATTAATTTCCAAACCGTTGCAGCAGCCAATAATTACTGGCGCAGCTAAAGGGTTAAGAATGCGTTATCTTTATAGAACGGGTAACGCATTTTAGATCTGAAAACACTCAAACAATTTCCCTTCATCTCCTCCTCAATAATTTATGATCTTTTAGCACTACAAACACTCTGATTCTGTACTAAAAATTAGCCATCACTATAGGTAGCTGCGAGATCGTCATATTCACTGTTGACGCTCTCGACCTTATTGATATTTATAAACATCGAGATACTGTCTTTGGCACAAGATGGATTAACTCAACGACCAGTAATATTGCGCCTCAAATGGGAAGGTGGAAGAGATGGAATACAATGACGATGAAAAGTACTTAATTCAACTTTGGGAAACCCATACCGAGGCCGAATTCGATCTAAAAGATGCCGATGCCGCAATTGCTACCATGACCGAAAATCCCGTATTAATTCATGTACCGGTTAATACCGGCGCAACGGGAAAAGAACCCCTGCGAAAATTTTATAGGGAAATATTTATTCCTCAAATGCCAGCGGATATAAATTTACAGCTTCTTTCCCGCACCGTGGGCAAAGACAGCTTAGTGGATGAGTTTATTCTTCACTTTACCCATTCTATTCGTATGGATTGGTTCGCACCTGGTATCGAAGCAACAGGGAAGAAGCTATCAGTCCCCCATGTGGGAATTATTAGCTTCTCCAATAGAAAAATCAGCTCTGAGCATATTTACTGGGACCAAGCGACTGTCTTGGATCAATTGGGTATATTGCAGTCAGGTCTACCGGTAACAGGAAGTAGTCAATGTCATCGTTTGCTAAATAGTAATGCTCCGGCAAATGAGCTGATACCGTAACCTTCATACCCAAAGGGCAAAATCCAAGCCAACATCCAGACTGACCAACTGGTCACGCTCAGGCTGAGGAAAGTATCCATAACTGAATCTAAAACGTGAGGACTTGCGTCTAACTACTGTAATTTAAATAAATGATATAGCGATTAGGATTTGCGGTAACATCAGTAGATTACCGTTTTCACTAATATATTTTACCGAATTGGTAGGGGTAGTTATGCGAACACTTGGAAATTTCCTCTGGTTTATCCTTGGCGGTGTCATTATGGGACTCTGCTGGTGGTTTTGCTCGCTGATTGCCTTTATCAGTATTATTGGTATTCCCTGGGGAAGAGCCTGCTTTGTAATCGGCAAATTTTCCTTTTTCCCTTTCGGTAAGGAGGCAATTTCCCGAGAAGAACTCACCCTGCGCGGTGATATTGGGACAAGTGGCTTTGGTCTAGTCGGAAATATTATCTGGTTCCTATTGGCTGGTATCTGGCTTGCTATTGGCCACCTTCTGCATGCTATTGCCTGTTTTATTACCATTATTGGTATACCTTTTGGTTTGCAGCACCTTAAGCTTGCGGCAATTTCACTCTCTCCGATAGGAAAGACTATTGTCAGCAAGGAAGTAGCCCATTCAGCTAAAATGCGTAATGCAGATGTTGAAGTGACCAGATTAAGAAGTGGTACTTAAGTAAACATACATTAACAATGATACCGTACCAACTTGGGGCTATTACTAAAATAGCCCTGAGTTCTCAAGTCCCAGCGCAATAAATTAATAAAAAATTTTTCAGATCAGAAAAATCACTTTATTTATCTTGTTATAAGCAGGCATTACCAATTTAAAGCTGTTTTATCGCTGTCAAATTCAAACTTATTCATTTCGTGTAGTACTTAGCCAAACTATAGAAGCTAAATAATAAAATAAGGATATTAAATGAAAAACCTAACAAGACAAATCACTGGCTCAATTATGCTTTATTTGGGAATTGTTGGTCTAAGTGCCTATGCAGAGCCAGTAGAAAGTACAGAACCCGCACAAGTTATGCTTTTTGGTAGCTTTCACTTTAGCCACTTCAGCAAACCCAGTAAAGATGTGGTGAAAACACAAGTTATTGATATTTATACCGAAGAAAGTCAAAGGTATTTGGAGGACCTATCCTCACGGATTGCCGCCGACTCGCCAACACATGTTCTTCTGGAATGCCACACCAATGACGAAAGTAAAATGAATCAGCGCTTTGCCAAATATGTCAAGGGTGAGCACAAGCTAAATAGAGGAGAAAGCGAACAGCTGGGATTCAGAGTAGCCAAGAAGGCCGGCCTGCCTAAAGTCATCTGCTATGATGCTAGCCAAGATCTCCCCTATGGCGAACTTTTATCCTATCTAGAAAGTAATTCGCCCGAGCGAAAAAAAATAACTGATGAATTTTTGAAGGCTTGGGGCATTCGATTTAATGAGATGCATGCCTCACTGCCATTGGAGGAAATTCTGGACAAGCACAATGACCCCGCTGAGGATAAAATGAACGTGGGTTCCTATATAATGCTCAATGACGTTGGTCAAGGTGATAACTTTATAGGGGCCGATCTATCCTCCAAATGGTGGTCCAGAAACTTCCGTATGTATGCCAATATCCAAGCCGTCGCCCAACCGGGTACCAAAGTTTTCGTTCTAGGTGGACAGGGGCATAGCTCTATAATGAGACCGATGCTCGAATTGGATGATAAACGTGAAACCTGGGATGTCCGCAGTTATTTCTAAAGAAGGCTCAACACCAAAGTCAGCCCCTTAGGGGGAGGAGCCCTGCCACTGGTTTTATAGATAGAGTAGAACTTTATCTACACCCCAAAGGCAGGGCGCTATGGATATCTATAAGACCTTATTATTCGGTATTCTTTTCAGTCTAATACCACCGTGTACAGCTGAAGAACCCCCTAAAGAAGTACAAGTATCGGCAGGAAAGCTTGAAATACTGCCCTCCCTGACACTGGAAGGACTTGCTGAGCGCCCAATTCATGTATGGCTGCCTGATCAATATCCTACACAGAAACCCTATGCCGTCCTTTATATGCACGATGGACAGATGCTGTTCGACAGTAAAACCACCTGGAATGGTCAGGAGTGGGGCATGGATGAAGTCGCCTCTCGGTTAATAGCAGAAAAGAAGGTACGTCCCTTCATAGTTGTCGCTATCGATAACATTGAGACACTTCGCCACGGTGACTACTTCCCCCAGAAAGCTCGTAGTTTTTTACCTAAAGAGGCTTCACAGGTCCAACATCCATTTAACCAAGCCGAATTGCGTGGAGATCTTTACTTACAATTTTTGGTGACCAAGGTGAAACCCTATATTGATAGTCATTACGCTGTGAGTGGTGATCCCAGCGACACCTTTATTGCCGGCGCGAGTATGGGGGGATTAATATCACTCTATGCGGTCACAGAGTACCCCGAAGTGTTCTCTACGGCTGCAGCTATATCCACCCATTGGCCAGGGATTAACCCCGACGACAAACTACCGATAGCTGAGGCTATTCGCGACTATCTAGAGGCAAATTTACCTAAGCCTGGAAGTCACCGATTTTATTTTGACCATGGTACAGAAACCCTGGATGCTTATTACCCACCTCTGCAACGGACTGTGGATAAAATCATGCGCCAGAAAGGGTATTCCTCTTCAAATTGGCAAACCCAAGTATTTGAGGGTCATGCCCATGATGAGAAATCATGGAATTCTAGACTCGATGAAATATTAATATTTCTATTTGGAAACCCTCAAACAGACGCTTGAATTACTTTTCTATTTCAGATGCCGGCGTCTATATAAATAAAAGACATAGTTGCCGGCATTCCAACTTATCCCTTAAGACTACTTTGCTACTATGTGGCATCCAACAATAGTTCTGCAACTACACTTCTCTATCAATCTCCCAATAGTTTTTGGCAGACAAATAACTATTGCGATTGAAGCTTTTCCTAACGCATCACATCTCCTGCGACAAGAATGAAACGTAAAAGCCGAACTGTTCTTTTAATACCTGGAATTTTTGATCGAGGAACCTCCTTACTTAGAATGCAGCACGAATTAGCTGCCGAAAATTATGACGTACACTATATCCACCTACGCTATAACTCCGGCTGGCATGGTATGGAACACCTTTCGTCCCAGCTTCTCGCAAAATTGGAGCATATCGTAGATAAAGAAACTACCTGTACCCTGGTGGGATTCAGCATGGGAGGGATAATCGCTCGGTATTATTTACAAGCCCTTAATGGTTTGGAGCGGGTGCATAAATTTATATCAATTTCCTCTCCCCACCATGGTAGTTACTGGGCAAACTTTCTTCCTTACAAAGGTGGGAAACAATTGCGGATCGGCAGTGATTTTTTACGCGCGTTGAACTTAGGCATTCAAAAATTGGAGGTTACCGAGCCGGCTTCAATCTGGACACCCTATGACATAACCATTATGCCCCATAGTAGTGCTATCCTGGGCTTGGGAACATCCTACGAAGTTCCAGTGATACTACATCGAATGATGCCGCTAAGTAGCAAGGTAATTTCATTACTAAAACAGGAAATTAAATCAGGATTGGATTAAGAAGCTCACTGACAGAAACCAGCTTTAATTTTATGAGTTTAACGAGAAGTAAGGCATGGACAGCCCAGAAGAAAAAACTTCGATTACAGATAAGGCAATTCACAACTACTATCGAAAATTTGAAAGCCTGATTGCCTTAATTTTGACTTTTATTATTGTTGTAATCGTAATAGTCGCGATCAGTCGATTGGGATATTCTGTATACAATATGTTACTGGTGGGCATGCAGGACCCTCTGGACCACAAAGTATTTCAAACAATATTTGGCGAGATTATTACTTTACTGATTGCACTGGAATTTAGCCATACACTTCAATATGTAGTTACACGTCAACAGAGTATTATTCAAACCAAAGTTGTCGTACTTATTGCTATTTTGGCTTTATCCAGAAAATTTATTATTTTAGATCTGGATAAGGTCAATGCTGGCGAACTTTTGGGATTATCTACTGCCACTCTCGCGCTGGGCCTTACTTACTTAATATTGAAGCTTAAAAATAGTAACTAAGGGTACTATTGCAAACCAGACAGTAATCCGGGGTGGAGGAACACCTCCACCCTCTCACTATATTAACTATCTTCACGTAGAGCGTGATGTAACCTTACCGATGGGGTCTTACGGACTTTCTTGCTGCGCATACGCAAATTGAGGAACTCCACAGCCATTGAAAACGCCATGGCAAAGTAGATATATCCCTTAGGTACATGGACATCAAACCCTTCAACCACCAGAGTTAAGCCCACCATAATTAAGAAGGATAGTGCCAGCATTTTCACGGTAGGATGACGATCAACAAAATCCCCGATTGGTTTAGCCGCTACCAACATAACGATTACCGCCAGAATAATCGCTATTGCCATGATTGAGATCTCGTCGACCAATCCGACAGCGGTAATTACAGAATCCAAGGAAAAGACAATATCCAATAGTGCAATTTGTAGTAGCACCATCCAAAATCCCGCACTACCGAGAGAGGATGCACTCTCCTCCTCGCCCTCGAGACTATTGTGAATTTCATGGGTAGCTTTAGCGATTAGGAACAGCCCTCCGCCAACCAAAATAATATCGCGACCTGAAATTTCCATGCCATAGATGCTAAATAGTGGCTCGACCAAGCCCATAATCCATACAATAGAGAAAAGCAGAGCCAACCGGGTCACCATTGCCAGGGTAAGACCGATAAAGCGCGCGGGCTCTCTCTGTTTTGGAGGCAACCGTCCAACCAAAATGGAGATAAAGATAATATTATCGATGCCCAGCACTATCTCCAGGGCAGCCAATGTGGCCAGTGCTATCCAGGCCTCAGGGCTGGCTATCCACTCAAACATACGGTCTAATCCTTATATAATTTATTATTTAATAAGCCTTTAATGGACAAATATTTTATTTTTCTATTCTGGCTTTATCACTTAAAAATCTAGGTATCTTCCTCCAGCCAAGCTTTCGCCTCAGTTTCTGATTCAAATGTTCGATATTCACCACCGATAAACCAGCTACCTACTTTTCCGGCAACTTTTAGCCAGCGTTTATCTGAAAGTACGGCAACCCGGTTAAACTCCCGACCGTATTCAATACCCAACTTAAAATCATCCCAAGCCGCCCGAGGCTCCCACCCCTCCAATTCTCGAGCATCCATAAATACGTTTATCTTTGGGTGCTCAACTTTTTCTATTGCTGCGGTCAACATTGGTACCATGGTTTCGTAATCATCATGGGTCAACTTACCACGGGCCTTCACAGTAAGGAAAATATAATCGGATTTCTGTTCCAAACCGATAGACACACCATGGGACGTAACAGTCATAAGACACCTGTAAATCTTTTACCAATTATCACTACATAATCCATACTTAAATCATCGAAAAAGCCATGAATTCATGAGTTAAGATAAAAAGATCATATTAATTGAAAGGTGATAGGTTTAAGTATTTGAATAGCTACTCTCTTACAAGCTGATAGTATCAGAACCACTGCCATCAAACTGTACCAGACAGAACTCATTTCCAAAGGGGTCAGTTAATGAAGACTTAACTCCCCATTCTTTTTGCTGGATTTCACCCTGTATCTGTCCACCAGCATCGACCACCTGCTCTATTGCCAGAAGCAAATCCTCTACAACAATATCCATATTTGCCGGCGTCCAGTGCCGATCATAGCTACCTATATTTTTTTTACTGTTTATCGGCCAGATCCCCGAATCCCTTTGCTGTAGAAATATAGGCACAGTGCCACCGAGCATCTCAATCATATCCGTTCCCAGGCGGCGACCTTCGTAGAGGCCAAATGCATCTCGATAAAAATTGATCGCCCGGTTTAAGTCATCGACATCAATGTTGAGAAGTACTTGCATTGTGATATGCGACCCACAAAACTCCGCTTTAGTCAGCTCCTGCTGGCTTGGGTTCTCCACATTGCCAGCAGTAATCAAAAGCTGCACCGTTATCTTCCCCACATGCCTGGCAGAACCAGCTATTCGAATCCACCTCAGCCTCAGCCAGGACCTGTCGGGCTCGCTCCAAATCGCGGTCACGCTCTAACCATAATTCTGGCCAAACCTGGTTGGGGGCTAATTCACCAGTAGCCCCCTGGGCATATTCATTTTTTAATTGTGTTTTTATTCCCGCAACTTCAAGTCGACTCTTTGCCAACTCAACCAACAAACGGTTTTCATGGGTATAAATAAGTTTCATAATTGGGCCGCACAAATATCAGGAATCCCCAGATTACACAGCTATTAATCTGCAAACAAACCCTGCTTCTGCCAAGCAGGCAATTCCTGAAAATTCTCAGCGTACACCGATCAAACCACAATTTTCATATTCACAGTATTTCTCTTCTCCAACCGTAATGATCTCCAGAATAGACTCTACGGAGTCAACTGCTGAACGGCTGTTCAATAGAATTCTGCCTGAGCGATTGGCAATATATTCAAGGACAACTTTTCCTTTTCTATTGCGATGCTCAGCAATTTTCTGCCCTTTTCTGACTTGATCACCACGATTGACAAATAGCCTGATCCACTCTCTTTGCCTCTGCTTGAGATTGTTATTGTGAGACATACTCGTATAAATTTTTTCTGCGCTAACAAGCCCTGCTATTTCGCCAAAAATTGGCGCTTTTTCAGCATGGGCATAGGTCGCACCAATGGCACTTAAAGCCACAAATAGAACGGTAGTTTTGTTCAAATCAGCACCCCTACACGCTATAAAACTCGTGAACTGGAATACTCATATCCTGAAAATGTCGCCCCAAACTTTTCTCAGGGCAATAAGTTAGGTATAGCTGACTAGATAATTCACGCCAGAAAATCCACTGCGCGTCGATCCAGTAGCTGGTATGGAGGTAGAGGGAGATAAACACTGACTACACCGGAGCCCTGTATATCTAGTGGCAATTCCGGGGTGAGTGGGAAAAATGCATGAGGACCGGGAGTCCGGCCCTCAAATCTGAGAAGCTAACTCAAATCAATCCAGGTGGACTTGAGTTCACAGTACTTATCCAGCGCATGTAGCGACTTATCGCGGCCATTTCCAGACTGCTTAAAACCACCAAACGGTACGGTGATATCACCGCCAAAATAGTTATTTACCCAAACAGAGCCGGCGTATATATCCCGGGCCATACGGTGGGCACGACCCAGGTTATTGGTCCAGATACCCGCCGCCAGGCCGTAGATTGAGTCATTGGCAATGGCGAGTGCTTCTTCCTCTATCTCGAACTCGATAACAGACAGCACCGGGCCAAAGATTTCTTCACGGGCGATCGTCATGTCGCCGGTAACACCGCGAAATACCGTTGGCTCATAGTAGTAACCGCCTGCTACTTCATCTACCGGTTTGCCGCCGCAAACCAATTGCGCACCCTGCTCCAGGCCCTTGGCCACGTAAAATTCAACCGTATCAAACTGGCTGCGATCGATCAGGGCACCCATACGGGTGTTTGGGTTTTGAGGATGCCCGGGCTTAAAGCACTCTGCCGCTTTAGCCACCTTTTGAATAAATTCATCGGCAATAGATTTTTCAACCAGCAGACGCGATCCGGCGGTGCAGGTCTCCCCCTGGTTGTAGAAAATGGCCAGGGCCGCTGCTTCTGCCGCCTTATCCAGATCTGCATCGGCAAATACAATATTCGGGCTTTTACCGCCGAGCTCAAGGAAAGTACGCTTGAGGTTGGACTGACCTGAGTACTCGGTCAGGGTTTTGCCTACTTCGGTGGAGCCTGTAAAGGTCAGGCAATCGATATCCATATGCAGACCCAAGGCCTTGCCCAAGCTACTTCCCGGTCCCGGTAGCACATTTAACACGCCATCCGGCAGGCCCGCGTCCTTAGCCAGGCCCGCCAGCTTAATCGCTGTCAGCGGTGTGTTAGACGCGGGCTTCAGGATAACGCTGTTGCCGGTGGCCAGGGCCGGCCCCAGTTTCCAGGCGGTGGTGGATAAAGGGAAGTTCCAGGGCACAATGGCGGCCACCACCCCCAGGGGCATACGGGTAACCAAGCCCAGCTCACCGGGGCCGGTTGGGGCCACTTCATCGTAAATCTTGTCGATTGCTTCACCGCTCCAGCGAATCGTAGTGGCCGCTCCAGGGACATCCACGGCCATGGTATCGCCAATCGGCTTACCCGCATCGAGGCTCTCGAGCAGGGCAATTTCCACCAGATTCTCTTCAATCAGCTCTGCAAAGCGCACCATAATTTTTTTGCGCTGCATTGGCGGCATTTTCGACCAAACACCAGACTCGAAGGTTTCCCGAGCCACCTTTACCACCAAATCCGCGTCACTTGGACCGCAGCTGGCAACTTGCGCCAGCTCTTCACCATTTGCGGGATTAAAAGTGGCGCGAGTTTCACCGGAGAGGGCATCGACATAGCTGCCATTGATAAAGGCACGACTCTCGATCTTCAGTGAGGCCGCCAGAGCCTGCCATTCCTGCAGGTTTTGGGGGACATTATTTTTCGCTGACATGACACACCTCATTTAATTTGGAGATAGTTTTCCCGGTTATATCGAAAATGTGATCACAAATCAAAGAGTCATATCATAGTTGCGAATTAAGCAACCTGCGTTTCCACACGCAGCCAATCATCTTCCAACTGCATCGCCAGATTATCGCCGTGGTGTAATTCGCCCACTCCCGCCGGTGTGCCCGTCAAAACCACATCACCGGGTTCGAGCGTAAAGTAACTGCTGACATAGGCCACCAGATCGAGAATTGGTGTCAGCATATTTTCGGTTTTACCCTGCTGGCGCAGTTCACCATTCAGCCATAGGGAATAGCTGAGCTTGTCCCAGTCCGGCAACCAATCGAGTTTCACAAAGGGAGAAAGAGGGCATGACTTATCAAACCCCTTGGCCTTTTCCCAAGGATGTCCCGCTTTTTTCAGCTTCGTTTGGAGGTCGCGCAAAGTTAAATCCAGGGAGAGGCCCAAGCCAGCAATGGCCCCAGGGACTTCTGCCACGTTGGCATTACTCAAGCGCTTACCAATCAACAGGGCAAGCTCCCCTTCAAAGTGACAACTGCCGCGCCCCGCTGGTAAATGGATGGTGTCTGCCATAGGTACCGCTGCTGTTGCCGGCTTGATAAATAGCAGGGGTTCTTCTGGCACCGGATTATTTAACTCCGCCGCGTGGTCTGCGTAATTGCGCCCCACACAGACAACCTTCCCCAAACCAAACGGTACTTCACTGCCACAGGTAAATTGATGTTGGTACATAGATAAACAAGATAGTTAGGATAGAAATTTCGAATAAAGCCTTGGAGGCTGCATGTGCTATGATCGCGCCTTCGCCAAAATTGCGGCACCCCCGAAGAAGTGATCTAAGCACTTTGCACCTGTTATTCGCACTCAGTGAAGAGATAGTTTATGGCTGCGCACAGTTCCGATCAAAAGAAGTCCCTGCAAAAAGATAAAATCCGCATCCTGTTGCTGGAAGGCGTACACCAGTCCGCCGTCGACTTACTCAGCTCCCGAGGCTACACCAATGTGGAGTACCTCAAGACCTCCCTGCCTGAAGATCAATTGATCGAGAAAATTGCCGATGCGCACTTTATCGGTATTCGCTCGCGTACCCAGTTAACCCGCAAAGTGTTGGAACACGCGTCCAAGCTGGTAGCCGTAGGCTGTTTTTGCATCGGCACCAATCAAGTGGATTTACAGGCGGCGACGGAACTGGGTATCGCGGTATTTAATGCGCCCTACTCCAACACTCGCAGCGTTGCCGAGCTGATTATTGCAGAAACTATTTTTATGCTGCGCGGTATTCCAGAGAAAAACGCAGTGTGTCATCGCGGCGGCTGGCAGAAGTCAGCGGTGGGCTCATATGAGGCCCGTGGCAAAACCCTGGGCATTATCGGCTACGGCGCTATCGGCTCCCAGGTTTCTGTTATGGCCGAAGCTATCGGGATGCGAGTCAGATTCTACGATGTGATTACCAAATTGCCGCTGGGCAATGCCACCCAAGTAAACTCACTTCCGGAATTGTTGGCGGAATCCGATGTGGTCTCCCTGCATGTACCAGAGTTGCCTTCCACCAAAATGATGATGGGCGCCGAGCAGATCGCACAGATGAAGCCCGGCAGTATTCTCCTCAACGCCTCTCGCGGCACTGTGGTAGATATTGATGCCCTGGCAGAAGCACTGAAGAGCAATCACCTGGCCGGTGCGGCGATCGATGTCTTCCCGGTTGAGCCCCGTGGCAACAGCGACGAATTCGTCTCTCCCCTACGCGGAATCGATAAGGCGCTGCTGACCCCTCACGTAGGTGGCTCCACTGTGGAGGCCCAGGAGAATATCGGTACAGAAGTATCGGAGAAACTCGCTCACTACTCCGATAACGGCACCACCACCAGCTCTGTGAACTTCCCGGAAGTAGCACTGCCCGGTCACCTGGATACCCACCGCCTGCTGCATATTCACAAGAATGTGCCCGGTGTACTGAGCGCTATCAACCAGGTGTTCTCAGAAAATGCCATCAATATCTCCGCACAGTTCCTGCAAACCAATGAAACAGTGGGCTATGTAGTGATCGATGTGGACGCAGAGTATTCTGATCTGGCACTGGAAAAATTGAAGAGTATCCCCGGCACCCTGCGCTGCCGCGTGCTTTTCTAAGCCTTTCGGTCGTTGGCGGGTACCCACAAATACCCGCCAATGACACGCCAATCGGAGCCTTCCTCGCGGTAAAAAAGATTGATCCCCCCCGGCCACCGCTTCTACAATGGCCAGACCTATTCTTTTGCTTCAGACCCAGGTGACCACATCCACGTGCCACCCCTGAATCAAAGCCAGAGTTATCCACAGCAGGTGCTCCCTTGCGTAGTAATGATTCCGCCTCAACCGGCCTTCTCGCCGGGATTTCCGCCTTCCTCATTTGGGGGCTGGCGCCACTTTACTTCAATAAATTACAGGATATTCCCGCTGCGGAAATCCTTGCCCACCGCAGTATCTGGTCGCTGGTACTCGCTATTGGTATTCTGCTGATTGTACGCAAAATGCCGGACTTTCTGGCCACCCTGCGCGATGGCAAGAAGATGCGGATGCTGGCCCTGACCACGGTATTGATCGGCGGTAACTGGCTGGTGTTTATCTGGGCGATCAATAACGGCCATTTGCTCGAGGGCAGCCTGGGTTACTACATCAATCCACTGATCAATATTTTGCTGGGCGTCCTGTTCCTGGGTGAGAAACTGCGGCGACTGCAATGGATCGCTGTAGCGCTGGCCGCTACCGGCATTGCCTATGAGCTTTGGCAGTTTGGTCGCATACCGATGATTGCCCTGTTCCTGGCCTGCTCCTTTGCGCTATACGGTTTGGCCCGCAAGCAGGCCCCAGTGGAAAGCCTTACCGGCCTCGCGGTGGAAACTCTCTTTATATTGCCAGTGGCCGTAATCTACCTGTTTTGGAGCGACAGCCCCACCAGCAACTTGCTGAACAACAACCTGGAGTTAAACAGCTTACTGCTCTTTGCCGGCCCCATTACCCTGGTTCCCCTGCTGCTGTTTACGATCGCCGCGCGCAGGCTCAACTTATCTACACTGGGCTTCCTGCAATACATCGGCCCCACACTGATGCTGGTGGTCGCCACCCAGGTATTGGGCGAGTCTTTCAGCGAAGAAAAGCTCACCACCTTTATGTTTGTCTGGCTGGGTCTAGCACTCTACTCTGTCGATGCGTTGGCACAGCGGAGAAAGCTGCATCTACAAGGTAAGGCAGCGCTTTAACGGTAAAACCTGTGTAAGAATGGCCGCCTAAATTAACCGAAGGCGGCCATCATGAATTACTCGCCGACAGCCAACCCAGCTCAAGTGCGACTGCTACCCAGCAGGCAGCGGTCGCTGACTGTTTTGCTCGCTACTCTGCTTTGGACCCTGCTACTCAGCTTCGGCTGGAAAGGTACTTATACAGAGCTCCTACTGCAAACCAGCACAGCTGCCATATCAGCACTGGTTACTTTTTGCCTGTTCGAGCAATGGCCGCGCAACTTGCCTCAACGATTACCTCGCTGGGTAATACAGGTGGTGGGTGTGGCAATCTCTATTCCACTATCGCTGCTAATCCTGTCCCCTGCCTTGACAAAACCGGGGGCACTTCCACTTTGGCAGGACCACAGCCGACACTGGAGTTTTCTCCTGATAGCGGTGACCGGCATGTTATTCGGGCCCTGGCTCGCTATGTCTGCGCTGTTGCGCCAGCGGGATATTGCTGTACGAGAGCAGGCGCAACTTTTTGAACGGCAGCGGGGTGCCCTGGAGCACCAGGCGCTCAATGCGCGGCTGCGTTTATTGCAATCCCAGGTGGCCCCACACTTCTTATTTAATACACTCGCCAATGTACAAGAGCTGGTAGAGTCTTCATCCCCTCAGGCACCCGCACTACTGAACAACCTGATTGCCTACCTGCGCGCCGCAGTACCGAAACTTGAGTCGGAGCAAAGTACCGTCGAGCAAGAGCTAACTCTGGTACAGGCTTACCTGGGCCTGATGCAAATGCGCATGCCGGATCGCCTGGAATTTTCTATCAACGCTGATGACGAGGTGCGAAGTCAGTCTTGCCTGCCCATGTCTCTGATGTCACTGGTTGAAAATGCCGTCCGCCATGGCATAGACCCCAGTGAGGAAGGGGGACGCATTGATATTGAAATAAAGCTGGAACAGGGCCTCTGTATTGCCACCGTCACCGATAGCGGTATCGGCATCCAGGACAATTCCAACAGTCTCGGGACAGGGTTGGCAACTTTGAGAGAGCGGCTACAACTGACCTATGGCGATAGTGCAGGCTTGCGTTTGATCGACCAACAGCCCACAGGTCTTTGTGCCGAATTGCTATTCCCCGCCGAGGAGCAAATATGAGTGCCACGCCCATCACCGCCTTAGTAGCTGACGATGAACCACTGCTGCGCCAGTCTTTGGTCCGCAAACTCAAAAGTGTCTGGCCGGAGCTGAAGGTTGTTGCGGAGGCCCGCAATGGTCGTGAAGCCGTAAAACTATTTGAAGAAAAGCAGCCCGATATCTGTTTTCTGGATATCCATATGCCGGGTAAGTCCGGTATTGAGGCAGCCCAGAGTATCGGGCGTCGGGCCCATTTAGTTTTCGTTACCGCATACGACAACTACGCCGTGGAAGCTTTTAGCCAGGGTGCACTGGACTACCTGGTAAAACCGGTAGAGATTGAGCGGCTCGCCGATACCGCCGAGCGGCTTAGGGAAAGGCTCAGCAGTTGCAAACCCGTCAATCATCAACAGGAGTTACTCGAGCAATTAGCGAGACAGCTTCAATCCAAGGAAGACAAACCATACCTGCGCTGGATTCGCGCTTCCATAGGCCAGCAATTGCGGATGATACCGGTAGAAGATGTGCACTATTTACGTTCAGATGAGAAGTATACCCTGGTCGCCTGGAGCGAATCCGGCAATAACAATCTCGAAGCCTGTATTCGCACGCCATTAAAGGATCTAACCCACCAACTTGACCCCGAACTCTTTGCCCAGGTTCATCGCTCTGTTGTCGTCAATTTAAAGGCCGTTCGCCATGTAATAAGGGACGGAGATACCGCTCAAATTACCCTGCTAAATAGGGAAGAAATACTCCCCGTAAGCCGGCGTTACTTGCATCTATTCCGCCAAATGTAATCAGTTTTTTAGTAGGGGGCATTTAAAAGCCAATTTTTTCTCCGACGTAGGTCCGTAGAGATTATCCCGAATTTATTGGACAGCATTAATTCTTGAACGAGAATTACATAAATCTCCATAAGATTGCCGGAAAGTTCAATGAGCCGCCACCTGCTTTTCCTTGCTATTCTGACACTTGCATTTATCTCGGAAAATATATTTGGCCAGGACAAAACCAACGACGTAAAGTTTGAAACTCTAGTTTCCTCTACAAAGGACTGGGAAGGACATTCCCTACCAAAAATGAAACCGGGGCAACCGGAATTAACGATTGTTAGCGTTACTATCCCGGTGGGCGAACAGATGCCCGTACACAAGCATCCAGTGCTAAATGGTGTCTATGTAGCAGAGGGCACTTTAACCATTGTACTCCCAGGACAGAAGGAAACGCTTACTCTGGGGGCAGGTAAGGCATTTATCGAAGTTACCGACAAATGGCATTATGGGCGCAATGATGGTGATACTCCGGTAACTATTATTCTCTTTTACTCCGGCCTGGAAGGACAGCCAACCACCATCTATAAAAATCCTGATGACAAACTAAGTTAATAGCAGCCTAAATCCTGATCCTTTACAAGGCATGAGTCCACGTCATCTACATACTTGACCAAAATTGTTAATCATTTTTTTGTACGTTTAAAAATGTCTGCATATCCTTGGTATGTATTTTCCGCACCGACTGGAATCTATAAAACCATGCGACTGATCGTTGATATATTTGCCACTCTTGCCCTCGGGGTGTTTTTCGCGATTTCAAGCCTGGCCGAGCAGCCTGAATCTCTGAAGCGTTACCCACCTTATGTGGAAGATGATGGCAAAATGCACATCTACTTTTGTGGAACTGGCACGCCAGATCCGGGCTATCAATACTTGCGCCATCCCGCCTGCGTTGCTATTCGCAGCAGTGGGAAACTATTCCTCGTCGATGCGGGCGAAGGAGCTACAGCAAGAATTGGCCAGCTCGGCCTTAATCTCGCCCAGCTGGACCCCATTTTTATTACCCACTGGCACTCGGATCACTTTGGTGGTTTGGCCATGGTGATCAACGAGTCCTGGTTTGTTGGTGCCGACTCGCCTATTAATGTCTACGGACCCTACGGCATCCATCGCATTTTGGATGGAATTAACAAGAGTTTTGGGCCGGACATCCTTTTTCGATCGGCAAATAGGCAGGGAATTCTCGATCCAGTCCTAGCGGTCGCCACTCCCCACCTAGTGAATATTGCCGGGGATCAAAGCGAGGTCGTACAAGATGTGTGGCACCACAGGGATACTTATGTCTCTGTGTTTGCCGTACATCACGAACCGGTTTTTCCCGCATTTGGTTACGAGATACGTTTTGGCCCCTGTAAAGTCATCATTACTGGTGATACCCATGTTTTCGATGCGCTAGAGCCAATTGAACGGGATGCCGATCTACTGATTTCTGAGGCTCTCAGCTATGCCCAATACATCAGCAAGCTGAAGCAAACCGGGGATAACCGTCGCGCTCGTTTGCGATATGAGAAGGCAAATCAAATTATCCACTACCATTCCAATACTCTGGACATTGCCAAGATGGCAACCAAAGCGGGAGTAAAATCGGTTGCCTTAACACACCTAATACCACCCCCCGTTACTGAAGCTGACAAGATCGGCTTTATTAAGGGAATGCGTAAATTCTATTCGGGCCCAATTCGGGTAATGGATGACCTGGATGAAATTGTGCTATCGGACAATGGACAGGGTACCTGTAAGGTTGAATACCCTACTAACAAAGTTCCCACAAGTGCAAAACAGACTTCGGAGAAAAGTGATAAACCCCGCAAGAAGCCAGCCTCCACACCGAGTCCCTCCGAATCCAAGAAAGCCAGTCAACAACCCGATTAACAGCAGGCTAAACAGTGTGAGCCGCATACGGTTGGCGACTCACAAAGCTTCTGGATGGCCATACCATCCCAAATCACTTATCTCACTATTCCGCACTTCAAACCACGCTTTCCGCAGCCTATGCCTAGCTGGGTAGCGCACAACTCAATATTCCAATAGGTTTCTTTGCATACAGTGACTCTAAAGAGACCACCATGGCGTCAATAGCTAGTACCGCACACCCAATAGTCTCAGTACCGTTAGCGATACAGAATCTTTACCTCTATTCACAACGGAACAACACCATAAGTACGTCTTTGCTGACCATATTCTTCTTATGAAATTCCAGCTGATTACCGTGGTTGGAATTTCATCGCAGTCCCCTTTATATGGGTACCGCGACTAGGACCTAACCGACTATTGGCTCTCTATCTGTCAATTTGATTTTACAAGGATATAAAATGACTCAAAAAGAATATGCCAGACTTTCTGGGCTTATTTATTTACTTACTATATTGTTGGGAATATTTTCTTTAGTATATGTGCCTTCTAAAATTCCCACAGCGTGGGAAAATGCATCATTAACAGCGCAAAACATCCTGGAATATGAATTTCTATATAGATTAGGAATTTTAGGCGGGATACTTCTCTATATACTATTTTCAATACTGCCACTAGCTTTATATCGCACACTTGCACCTGTAAATAGAGGATGTGCGTTGTTAATGGTTATTTTTTCTCTCACCAGTATTCCATTTACTCTACTCAATATAGTTAACAAAGTTGATGCTCTCACACTTCTTAGCGGAGCAGAATATCTCCTAACTTTTGAAAAAGAACAAATTTATACCCAGGTATTATTGTTATTAAAATCGTATAGTAACGGAATCCAAATAATCCATGCTCTCTGGGGATTATGGTTACTTCCTTTCGGATACCTGGTCTACAAATCAAACTTACTACCAAAAATACTGGGCATACTGTTAATGGCAGGATGCCTTAGCTATTTAGTAAGGTTCTGCGCAAATTTACTTTTCCCTGAATATCAAATCCCCGCTTTTATTAGAGTACCCGCCTCTCTAGGGGAGATCGGAACCTGTCTATGGTTACTAATTATGGGCATTAGAACTCCACCAACTATTACCGAATCAAATCAAAAGTTATCTACCAGTAAGATCGAGGGAATGTCATGAACGATAAAGACAACTTAAAGAGCACATCGACCAAGCTCACTGACAGTCATATAGATGTTAAGATTAAAATAGCCGGGCTATGGGCTTCAGTAGTACTACTTTACATCTATGGGGATTTCTTTGGGCTATTTAGGACAGGAAAAATAGATAGAATAATTGAGGGGTTCGGGCCATTTGGAGCGGTCACACAAGAGTCACTACTTACTGTATCAATCATTGTGTCACTCCCCTGTATTATGGTTGCCCTTACTTTATTACTTAAACCATCTATCTCTCGCTGGATAAATATTATTACATCCTCAGCTTTCATTATTTTCTTATTTGTAACATTTTTAATGTCCACCTGGTATTTCTACTTCTATCTGGGATTTATCGAGATTATTCTCAAATTAGCTATTATTTGGCTGGCTTGGCGCTGGCCTCATGAGGAGTATTAATAGAGTTTTTGACCAAAGGAGAAGGAAAGAACATATTGTACTTGGGCACCGCCGCATAAGGCATGGATGACGCCTTCGACCTTATAGTGGAAATTTACAGAGTGTTCATTTCTTCTAACTAAGGAGCCTCTAAATAACTCCGTAATGCCTCTGCGGGTCTTGAAGGCTGCAGATGTTAGGCGCAGCTAGCCGCGAATGGCCTAGTCCTTTGCAAGAGCTGCAACGCAGCAGCTGTGGCCTTCAAGGCCCGCCCTTCGGGGCTTACAGAGCGACTCACACTCAGCGTTGCGACTTCTTGAAAGGTCTAGACATTCCTGCGAAGCCGCGCCTTGATTGTGAACCGCTCTGTATGCCAGAGGTATCACGGAGTTATTCAGAAGCTCCCTAAGTAGATTCGCTAAGGCTTTTCGAGTGAAAAGTGCAAGTCAAAACTCTGCGAGTTGAGCGATACAAGTTATCGCTCACAGCCTATTTGGTTAACCACTCATCCATCGCCGCTAATATTTGATGGCGATAAGGTTGGGTTTCGTTAATCATCTGGTGCCGGGCACCGCGTATCAATACCCGATGGCAATTGGGAAAACGATTCCGAACAGCATGAAGACCATAACGCCAATCAACGGTTTTATCATCCGTTCCCTGAACCAAAAGGATCGGGCGCGGGTTGCGTGCCGTGCGGGGAAATGTCTGCAACCAATCCACCATCGCCCTCAGCCAGCTCATAGAGATTGATTGAGATTGAAGGGGGTCCCTGAGTGCCTGACGTCGAGAAAACTCCACATCGTGGGTATTAATCGTAAAGGCCCGGCCGGGTTCGCGGATAAACAGGCGGCCCACATAATATTTCCAGCGATTTAGCCAGGCCCAGTTTGACGGCCTTACCAAGGGAGCCAACAAAAAGACCTTATCCAGAGGCTGCCAGCGGCTGTATTGCAGATGGGCCAGTAGTGCAGCGCCACCGGTGCTCTGGCCCATTGCATGCCAGGGCCCAGGCAAGTTATTTCGCGCAATTTCCAACAGTCCATCAAACGCCTGGCGGTATTGCAGGAAAGTATGGATAGCAACACGCTCACCACTGGATAAACCATGTCCGGGGAAATCAAAAATCACTACATTGAGATCCCGCTCCAGGCCAAAGCGGATTGCCGGACCATAAATACCCGTATGATCAAAATAGCCGTGGCAAATAAACAAAGTGCCCTTGGGATTCTCGACCATCCAATACTGTGAAACCAGTTCAAATCCGGCAACTTTAAATGTGCCTACCCCGGTCTTATGGGCTCGTGGAAAATGCAAATCGTAAAAATTACGATAATCCCGCAGCTCTTTGCACAAAGGGGTTTCGTCAGCGCCAAAATCCAGTTCAGGCAACTTCTGACGCAATGCCGAGTAGTCCGGGCGCTTTATTACCGGGCTATTATCGTAGGTGCTGAGGTCTTGCAAAGTATCCATTAGTGCAATGGTACTGCATTTTGGCAGTAGGGGTAGTGATATCGTAGCGGGAAAGACAACCTGAAAAGAAAAAAGGTGGGCATAGATCCCACCTCTTCGCAACAGTGGAAGACTGTTACTTGATTTGCGGCTCCAGCTCACCGGCAGCGTAGCGTTCGCTCATAACATCGAGGCTAACAGGACGAATCTTGCTGGCATTACCAGCAGTGCCAAACGCCTCATAACGAGCGATACAGATTTCCTTCATCGCTTGCATAGCGGCTTTGTAGAACTTACGCGGGTCAAACTCAGATGGGTTCTGAGCCAGGAAGCGACGTGTGGCACCAGTCGAGGCCAAACGCAGGTCGGTATCGATATTGACCTTGCGCACACCGTACTTGATACCTTCACAGATCTGCTCAACAGGAACGCCGTAGGTTTCCGGGATCTCACCACCAAACTCATTGATTACAGCCAGCCACTCCTGGGGTACAGAAGAGGAACCGTGCATTACCAGGTGGGTGCCTGGAATACGAGCGTGAATCTCTTTGATACGGTCGATGGCCAGGATGTCCCCTGTGGGCGGACGAGTAAACTTGTAAGCACCGTGGCTGGTACCACAGGCAATTGCCAGGGCATCCACCTTGGTTTTCTGTACGAAGTCAGCGGCCTCTTCCGGATCGGTCAGCAGCTGGTCGTGGGACAACTTGCCCTCAGCGCCAACACCATCTTCCTCTCCAGCCATACCGGTTTCCAGGGAACCCAGGCAGCCCAGCTCACCTTCAACAGAAACACCACAGGCGTGGGCCATATCCACCGCGCGCTTGGTGACATCTACGTTGTACTCGTAAGAAGCCGGGGTCTTGCCGTCTTCCTCAAGGGAGCCGTCCATCATCACTGAGCTAAAGCCCAGTTGGATAGAGCGCTGGCAAACGGCGGGGCTGGTGCCGTGATCCTGGTGCATAACTACCGGGATCTCAGGGAACTCCTCAATAGCCGCAAGGATAAGGTGGCGCAGGAAGGGAGCGCCGGCGTACTTGCGGGCGCCCGCAGAAGCTTGAACGATTACTGGAGAATCGGTCTCTTTGGCCGCTTCCATAATCGCACGCATCTGCTCTAGATTGTTTACATTAAATGCGGGTACACCGTAGCCATGCTCTGCGGCATGGTCCAACATTTGGCGCAGGCTGATAAGAGCCATAATTAATTCCTTTCTCGTCTACTCGTAGTATTTGTATTTTTGCTTTTATGACCTGCCTGCAAATTGCGACAGGCCTTATTTTTCGTTATTTAGTCTTGTGCGCGGCTTTCCAGTATAGCGACCGCTGGAAGCTTCTTACCTTCAACATATTCAAGGAAGGCACCGCCACCCGTGGAGATATAGGAAACCTTGTCGGCAATGCCATACTTATCCACAGCTGCCAGGGTGTCGCCGCCACCAGCTATAGAAAACGCTGCGCTCTCGGCAATGGCTTTAGAGAGGTGCTCGGTACCGTTGCCAAACTGGTCAAATTCAAACACACCTACAGGACCATTCCAGATAATGGTTTTCGCACTGCTGAGAATATCTTCCAGTTGCTCGGAGGATTTCGGACCGATATCAAAAATCATATCGTCTTCAACCACAGCATCGGCACTTTTGGTTTCCGCTGCGGCGGATTCACTGAACTCTTTACCTGTGACGACATCAGTTGGCACAGGAATATCACACTTCTGCATCAGGGCCTTGGCGGTATCTACCAGATCGTGCTCGCAAAGGGACTTGCCCACTGGCTTGCCGCTGGCTGCCAGGAAGGTATTGGCAATACCACCACCAACAATCAGCTGATCGACTTTGTCAGCCAGGCTTTCGAGTACCGTCAATTTTGTAGAAACTTTGGAACCACCAACAATAGCAACCAGCGGGCGCGCCGGTTCAGCCAGGGCTTTCTCCAATGCGTCCAGCTCAGCAGCCAACAGAGGGCCGGCGCAAGCAACCGGGGCAAATTTAGCCACACCATGGGTGGAAGCCTGGGCCCGGTGGGCAGTACCAAAGGCATCCATCACGAAGATGTCGCACAATTGCGCATAGGCCTTTGCCAGAGACTCATCGTCCTTTTTTTCACCGCTGTTGAAACGTACATTTTCCAGCAGGGCAACTTCCCCATCGGCCAGTTCAACGCCATCGCGCCACTCTTTGACCAGCGCCACATCACGGCCCAACAGCTCACCCAGGTGTGCAGCAACAGGGGCCAGGGAGAATTCTTCCGCGTACTCACCCTCTGTAGGGCGCCCCAGATGGGACATCAACAGCACTTTAGCCCCGGCTTCGATGGCGGCTTTTATCGTCGGTAGTGCCGCGCGAATACGTGCATCGGAAGTTACACGACCGTCCTTAACCGGTACATTCAGGTCCTCACGGATAAGTAAGCGCTTACCAGCGAGATCGAGATCTGCCATCAGTTTGACCGCCATTAGCCAATCCTCTTCTACTTCGATTAACTGAAAAATGTGGGCGGCGATTATATCAACTGGAACCTATTGATGCCGATATTAAAAACAGGGGAATACGTTGTTATATCAGCCAATCTACGCATTATTAGCGCAGCTGATACTGTCTTAGGGGTCATCAAGCCAAAAGCGACCTTAGTTGATAGCTGTTCGCCCAGGAGGTAAGCGAGTAGTTACTTCAAACAGAATTGACACCTAACGCCAACTAATGGCAATGCTTTCAGGATCAATCCTCCAACCTCCAAAGGACTACCTAAGCCAGTTAAATAAATAAAAGGCCATGTAATTGCGATTCAAGTAGCAATCGACACCAGACAATGTAAATAAAGCCTTATAGAACTCAGAGTATCAGCCCTGAAACAGCCATTCACACACAGAGAGTTACTAATTAATTACGCCAGATAACAAGCAGGCACAGCCAAATTGTACTTCCCGCTTCTAAATTCGATCGCTAGAATCGCCGCCCCCCTTCCAAATGCATATTAGTCACAGAGGCCACTTAAAAGTAAAACTGAGGGTGGCCAACATAAGAGGTAACCAAAACGATGCAACCAACGGATAGTGATATCGTTTTTCAAAGCTATGGACGCTGTTGCAATAAAGAACAGTTTTTTGTGGATTTTTATGATCGTTTTATGGGAAGTTCTACAGACATCCGTCAGCTCTTTGCCAATACAGATATGAAAGCCCAGCGCCATCTTTTGCGTAACGGCATTATGCAGCTAGTGCTTTATTCTCGCGGCATGCCAGACACCAAGCTGCGCGCTCTGGGTAAAAGTCACGATCGCAACGGCTATAATATCCGCCCAGAATGGTATCGCCTCTGGCTCGACGCCCTACTCGCCACCATTAGGCAGCACGACGAGGAATACTCGCCAGAAGTTGATGCTGCCTGGAATCGAGCAATCCTTCCAGGTATTGAAATCATACGCCAAGCCTACTGAGTCGTACGCCCCAAAAAGTACAACTTAAATTTGCTAAGCCCCAAGCCAGCCATTTATTATCAGACTTTCTGGCAACTTTTCTCTGCTTATATCAATGCAGGGTTTACCAATGCTGGTTTGGTGCTCCAAATCTAATTTAAAGGGAGCGCAAAGAAAATCACCTAATGCCAGTTTAGAACTATAAAAAATTAAAGCCATGGAACGATAACTCTCTCCTACAGGAAAAAGGGACAAGGAAACCATTATGAAAACGGTACGGAAGTACAGCATTCCATTAGCGCTCGCTATAGCGCTCTCAGCTTGCAGTGACGCTCCCCAAAATAATAAAAACCCCGAGGCCAAGAAAGAGCTGTTTGCCTCCGAGAATTTAGAAAATAAGTTTGAGTCCCTAAAAATAGGTTATGAGAAATTTACTCTGCCCAATGGCCTACGTGTAATCGTCCACGAGGATCGCAAGGCTCCTATTGTTTCCGTGGGCGTTTGGTACCACGTTGGCTCAAAAGATGAAAAACCTGGAAGAACAGGGTTTGCACATTTATTTGAGCACCTGATGTTCAATGGTTCAGAAAACTATAATGATGAGTTTTTTAAACCGTTTGAACTAGCTGGTGCAACTGGTATGAATGGTACCACCTGGCTGGATCGCACAAATTACTTCGAGACAGTACCCACCAACGCCTTAGACATGGCTCTATGGATGGAGTCTGACCGAATGGGTCATCTATTGGGCGCAATTACTCAGGAAAAACTCGATGAGCAACGTGGCGTTGTGCAGAATGAGAAGCGCCAGGGCCAGAACCAGCCCTATGGGAAAGTATGGGAGCGGATGCAGAAAGCAATTTATCCAGCTGGGCATCCCTACTCCTGGACCACCATCGGCTCAATGGAAGACCTGAATGCAGCTTCTCTTGAAGATGTTCACGAGTGGTTTAAACAGTATTACGGCGCAGCTAATACCGTACTAGTACTTGCCGGTGATATTGATGTAGAAACAGCAAAAGAAAAAGCAGCCCATTTTTTTGGCGACATTCCCTCCGGCCCTCCTCTTATCAAGAAAAAAGCGTGGATTGCCAAGCGAGATCAGTCCAGCCGTGAGCAGATGTTTGATCAAGTTGCTCAATCGCGTCTTTATAAAGTCTGGAATACCCCTAATCTAGCTCACGACGATGCTGGAGCTATTGCTCTAGCAGCAGCAGTTTTGGGGGATGGAAAAAACTCCCGGCTCTACCAGCGCCTCGTATACAAAGATCAAATCGCTACCAAAGTTAATATTGGGCTGCATGAATTTGAATTGTCTTCCATCTTCCCTATTGTTGCCGATGTAAAGCCCGGGGTTGAACTCGCAACAGTAGAGGCCGCCATTGAGGAAGAACTACAACGTTTTCTCAAGGAAGGGCCAAGCAAAGAGGAACTAGCAAGGGTTAATATGAGCCACTATGCATCCCAAGCACGCAACCTCGAGCAGGTAGGTGGCTGGGGCGGTAAGGGCGTAATTTTGGCTCGGGGTGAACTCTACCTCGACAATCCCAACGCTTACCTGGAAGCGTTAACCAAAATGCAAAACACCAGCCCTCAAAAGGTAAAAGAAGCCGCAGTAAAATGGCTTTCCAGTGGTGATTATAATCTGGAAGTACACCCTTTCCCCAAATACACTACTTCCGAGACTGGTGCAGATAGGTCTAAATTACCCGATACCGGTGAATTCCCCAGCATCCCATTTCCAGAATTACAGACCACGAAACTCTCTAACGGTCTAAAAGTGATACTTGCCCAACGCGACTCTGCGCCAGTAGTCGATATTCGCCTTATGTTTGATGCCGGTTACGCTGCAGACCAGGGTGCTAAATTGGGAACCTCTAGCTATGCCATGTCCATGCTAAAGGAAGGGACTACAAAATTAAGCGCCTTAGAGATTGATGCCAAAGCAGAAATGTTAGGGGCCAGAATCTCGGCTGGTTCGAACATTGATACTTCTTCTGTACGGCTCAACGCATTAAAAAACAATCTCGATAGCTCCATATCCTTGTTTGCCGATATCGTAATGCATCCAGCCTATTCCGATGAAGAGATTGAGCGGAAACGTGCTCGGTGGATAGCAGGAATCCAGCAGGAAAAAACCCAGCCGGTAAACATGGCTTTGCGGAATCTGCCACCTCTTTTATATGGTGAAGGACATGCTTATGCAGTTCCTCTCACCGGTTCGGGAACAGAAAGCTCTATCAGCTCCCTGAACCGTGAAGATCTGGTAAATTACCACAAAACCTGGATGCGCCCCGATAATGCCACTCTGGTTGCAGTCGGAGACATCAGCATGGGTGATCTGACAAAAAAATTAGAGCAGCACTTTGCGGATTGGAAAGCACCCGAAGAGCCGTTACCTACAAAGAATCTACAACAGGTTGCGCACCCAGAAAAAACCAGAATTTATCTAATTGATAAACCGGGAGCTGAACAGAGCATAATTATTGGCGGTCTCCTGGCTCCGTCGGAAACGATGCCACAGCGAGAAGCCTTACATATGATGAATGATATATTTGGAGGCACTTTTACCGCGCGAATTAATATGAATTTGCGGGAGGATAAGCACTGGGCTTATGGAGCCTATTCATTTATGACTGGGGCCAAAGGACAGCAACCGCTCTTAGTCTATGCACCAGTTCAAACGGACAAGACCAGTGAATCTTTAAAAGAGCTTTATAAAGAACTCCAAGCCTATGTCGGCGATTCTCCAGCAAAAGAAGACGAGCTGCAGAAAATTAAAGACAAGCGAATCAATGAATTGCCCGGCCGTTTTGAAACAGTTCGAGCTGTATCAGGAGCTATTTCTGGAATGGTTACCTACGATCGACCTTTGAATTATATGGAAGGTTATGCAAATGAAGTTCGCAATGTCGATCTACCTTCGATCCATTCACTTGCTCGAGACACTTTAAAGGTTGATCAATTTACCTGGATTATCGTTGGAGACAAAACCAAGATAAAAGATAAAATTGGTAAACTTGGTATGGGATCAGTTACCGAGCTCAAAGTAGATAAGGATTTACCTGGCGCAACTTCGACCGAAGAGGGATAAAAGCTAGCGATAGCGGCCAGCCTGTACTCTCATGTATGACTGGCCGCCTTATATCGTTCCAAACGGATGAATACCAATGAAAAATAGAAACACACCTTAATGCTACTCATCTAGTCAATAATAATTGACATACTGCATTCAAACTAGAATTCTTTGCTCCGATTCACAATTTCCATTATTAGGTATCAAGATGATTCTCGGAGCTTCAACTTTAAAACCCCAATAACTCCCCCCAGAAATAGAAACAGCCTAAAAATCTAACAAACAAAAAACAATAGCTACGACCACACTTAAAAAAAATTAAAAATATCCTTAAAAAGATAAAAATAAAACAAAATATAAATTCAATAAGAAAACAAAAACAACAGCAATTAAAAAATAATTATTCATACGACAAGAAAAGCCTGATAAATTCCCCTCTTCGACGCTCAAGTAAATATCAACAACTAAAAAACTTGAAATTAGAACGTCGACAAAAGCAACAATAAACATAGAAATCTTCAGGAGCATCCAATGAATAAATCCTTGTCTGTATTTGCAGCCAGCATTTTAGCGCTCGCCGTAACCGGCAACGCCACTGCTGAGGACAAGCGTTATATCGTGACTTTCAAGCAGGGAAAAGGCGAATCCGTTAAGTCTTTTATGAAGAAGAGAGGCGGAAGACAGGCTCTTGAAATACGCCGCCAGAATGCGATGGCAGCACATATGTCTGCAACCACCCTAAAAGAAATGCGCTCGAACCCGGATGTTGCTTTTATTGAAGAAGACGTTAAGCGGTATCCGATGTCCCAGGAAACCCCCTACGGGATCACCATGGTGCAGGCAGATCAACTAGGTGATACTCAGGCCGGCAACCGCACAGTCTGTATTATTGATTCCGGCTACGACCTGGTTCACGAAGATTTGTCCGGAAACGCCGTCACTGGTACCAGTGACCCAAGCGGCGCAGGTAACTGGTATGAAGATCAAAGCGGTCACGGCACCCATGTAGCCGGCACTATCGCTGCGATGAATAATGGTACTGGTGTCGTTGGCGTGATGCCCAGCAGTAATATTAACCTGCATATTGTAAAAGTGTTTGATGGCGACGGCTGGGCCTACTCCTCCTCCCTAATGGCAGCCGCAGAGGTTTGTGCCGACAATGGTGCCAACATCATCAATATGAGTCTGGGCGGTGAAAGTGCCAACTTCCTCGAAAGACGAACCTTTAACAATCTAAATCGTCAGGGAATCCTGTCCATCGCGGCAGCCGGAAACGACGGCAACACCGCGCACTCCTATCCAGCCTCATACTCTTCCGTTGTATCCGTCGGTGCTATCGATAGCGATAAAGCTATCTGGTCCTCCTCTCAGCAGACTGACCAGGTAGAACTTTCCGCCCCCGGAGTACAGGTTCTATCTTCTGTTCCCACTGATACTGGCAGAATCTCTAGCTTAACCGTCGGCAGTGTTGACATCGAATCAGCCCCAATATCAGGCACCCCAGCTGGTGCAATCACCGGTTCAATGGAAGACTGTGGTACGGCTGAATCCGCTTGCACCAGTGCAGCGGGTAAGATTTGCCTAATTGCGAGAGGCAATATCAGCTTTGCGGAGAAAGTTTTAAATTGTGAGTCCGGTGGTGGTATCGGAGCGATTATTTACAACAATGAAGAGGGATTACTCTCCAGCGCAACCCTGAGCGATACTGTAACCACTATTCCCTCGGTTGGTATTTCTGACACTGACGGTGCAACTCTGCTCACGCAGCTGAGTGCCAGCGTAGATTTGGAAAATGAGGCTACAAGCTACGAATATTTCAATGGCACTTCCATGGCTACCCCACACGTTGCCGGTGTTGCCGCATTGGTATGGAGCCACTTCCCCAACTGTAGCAATACAGAGATCCGCAACGCCCTTACGGCCACAGCGGAAGATCTCGGTGATGCGGGAAGAGATAATGCTTACGGCTACGGCCTCGTCCAGGCAAAAGCAGCCTATGACTACCTGGATACCTACGGCTGCTCCGGCTCCTGATCCCATTCGGATTAACTAGGGCTTAAATAAGAAAGGGGAGCAAAGCTCCCCTTTCCTTTGCCAGAACCGAGAAAAACCTGTTGAGAGTTTTTATAGATAGCCACAGGGTTAAGAAACTATTTGGGACTCAAGATATATCCACCCCCGTACTGAAATCGCTCTCAGAGAGTAATCCCTCAGCGTGCAGCTGCTTTAAAACCCCCGAACACCGTTCTCTCAAAGTGTCGCGCACTAATCGTACCGTCGGTGTTATTGACTGCCTCCCCGGAGATACCAACCATAGCTCCGTTGCCTTGGGTTTATAGTCTCGCATAGTGGCCACTACCTGACCGGAAAGTAAATCCGCAGACATATCCAGACATGACTTAATGGCAAGTCCATAGCCAGAGGTACACCAACGTCGCACCAGGTCACCGTCATTTGACGACCTGTTCCCAGACATACGTATCTTGTATATCTCTTCGCCCCGAAAAAATTCCCAATTATTGTGCACAATCTCGTGAAGCTGATAAAAAAGGCCATTATGTGCGGAGAGATCCTCCGGTGTTTTCGGGGAACCCTTTTCCTGTAAGTAGGCCGGGGTTGCACACAATAAACGGGGCACGTCACAAATCTTAAAACCATACAGGTTGGCATCCGCTGGGGGGCCGTAGCGCAACGCGATATCCACAGGATCCCGGTAAAAGTCCACTTGGCTATCACTGATATTCACTCTTAGACTCAGCCCCGGGTGTTCCTGCAACAATTGATCTAACCAAGGAGTTACGAGGTTCCTTCCCAGGTCCGAGGATGCACCTATGCGAAGCTCGCCATCTATCTGACCACTGTCTTCCTTGAGATTTTGCCGGGCGAGGTCCAAAGTCAGGAGGGCCTCCTCACATTTGGGAATAAACCTTTCCCCAGCACTGGATAGCCGCAATTGCCGCGTAGTGCGAATAAACAAGTCCGCTCCTAGCGCGCTCTCCACACGCTTGATCGCTGCGCTGGCAGTTGCAGTGCGTAAGTCGAGACTGGCGGCGGCCGCAGTGATACTGCGAAACTCGGCCACTTTAAGAATGACCCTCAAGTCTTCAAGCTGCATATTTTCAATATATTTTTGATAAAGATTCAAAGATTATAGTGTTTCTAGCAATGCAATCTAGATCTAGAATGACTTCATCAGCTCGACATCCCAGTCCTTACCCAGGAGGCAGCTAAGCTGTTCACTAGGTCTCCTCTGAAAGGATCAAGGAAAAGAGTACAAACCTTAATCCAACACATATTGAAACAAAGAGGTGTTCACATGAGCAGGCTCACTATCGTTGCCAACATTAAAGCCAAGGCCGACAAAATTGACCTGGTGAAATCTGAATTGTTAAAACTCATTAATACAACACGAGCAGAAGCTGGTTGCATTAATTACAACCTTCATCAAGACAATGACAATCCTGCACACTTCCTGTTTTATGAAAATTGGGAAACTCGCGATCTGTGGCAAACCCACATGAACAATAAGCACCTGGAAGACTATATGAAGGCAACCGAGGGCGCCGTTGAAGAGTTTGTATTGAATGAAATGACCGAGATTGATAACTAATCAAACTCGGTGTGTTATCCAGGTTCCCGCCTGGATAACACCGAGCTAATAAATACACTTCTTCAAAAGGCTTTCCCGGTAAATTAAGCGTAAAATCCCTTCGACGGAGCAACTCTTCGTCTAGAGCTATTCCCCAATAGCAACCCAGCCAAATAAAATACTAATCAACAAGTCCGGATTGCCAATTAAGGTTGATAATCACCTGTAAATTAAGCTGTCGGTTTATCTGGGTCGGCCATCCTTTGCACTCAATCAGACCCTATGCTTAAATTATTCCATTAACAGTCACTAATAAACATAATTAGCCTGAAGGATTTATGGAACTGGAATTTTTAACGGCAACCCTGTTTAACCTGGGCATTAACCTGATTTATACGCTGCTAGCGTTATTTATTGGTATCACCGCACTGATTACCATTGATAAGAAACTGCTTCGCTCTGTAGATATCGAAGGCGAGCTAAAAAATGGCAATATCGCCGTATCTATATTTGCATCAACCATATTGATATTTGTTGCCATCATTATTTCGTTTGGCCTCAAGGGATAGCACTATGCGCAAGTGGCTGGCTATCACACTGATACTTTCCCTCGCACTGATCACCCCTGAACTTGTACGGCGAGCGAATACACAGGAGCCGCCAACTAAAAGCACACCGGAAATCCCCCTTTCCGATAATTTACGGAGCTTTGGTAGCAGCGGCAGTCAGTTAGCCAGTATTGTGGACTCACAACAAGGTGTAGTGCGAGTGGTGGGTACCCGCTACCCTCTGGAAGAAAAAACCATCCAGAAAGTAGTCGACAAACGCTCACTGGAAGAGAGCGCTCATGTCTCAGTGTGGAACTGGCAGGGAATTGAGGCGGCGACAGCGTCCGCCCGGGGACTGGACCAGCAACACCACTTTGCCAACAGCTACCTGGTGGGGTTCAAGCCCTTTAAGACTCAACAGCTTTGGGTGCCTCTTTATACACTGGCTATGAATAAAGAGTACCAATACGATCACCTGCAATACGCCGGTTTGTCAGACATTTGGCAAACATCCCGGCAGGCCTATTACCAAAAGCGTGGTGACTGTGAAGACCACGCTATTTTACTGGCAGATTGGCTGATCGAATTGGGAGTTGATGCGCGGGTGGCACTCGGAACCCATAAAGGTCAGGGTCACGCCTGGGTAGTGGCCATCTTGAACGATCAAGAGTACCTGCTGGAGGCAACCAGCAAACGCCGCCAGACCAGCTGGCAAGCCATGCCCCTGGCAGCGCTGGCGGAGGGTTACGATGCGGAATTTCAGTTTAACCGCCACTTTTTCTGGGCGAAGAAAAACCCAACCCCCACTCGACAATACCGAGGAAATCACTGGGTAAAGAAGTCCCAGTTTATTCGCGGTTAATGCCCAAAGGGGGTGAGCGTTTACAGCCCACCCCTTTTATCCGTTTCAGATCAGATCGGAGATCCTGGCGGCAACGCTTTAACCGCACCAGGTTTTACTTCCAGCTTGCCCTGCTTAAAGGCATCGATGCGCTGTGCCTCATAGTAATAGTGCGCACTATAGCCCTCAGGATCATCGCCAAACAGCCGCATAGAACCAATTTCCTGAAGAAGTTTTGCCAGCTCCAAATGCGCTTTGGCCCGCACTGATTCGTCTGCCTTTGCATTACTGGCCAGTAACATCAACTGCTCGATATAGGCGTGATTAACCCGCTGGTGCACACTCGCCTGCAGACCGGTATAACCCTCACCCTGCAGAGCCAGCGCGCTCAAGCGCTGCAATAGGCTAGCAAACCCCGGTACCTCACTGCTGCGGGCACTCTGTTGATTCATTCGCGCCGCGCGCTGCGGGTCCATCAGGATTGATAGCGTATGCCCAGCAGCCGCTTCCGCCAGAGCCACCCCATCAAAAGCTACCCCCGTATATGAGGGGAAGCTCTCGATAGTACGTTCGTAGCCATAGGACTTGGGCGGAATCAGCTGCAAGACCTGCTCCGGCAAGGTGAGAAACTGCGGCGAAAGTGTATCCAACAGTGCATCAATTGCCCGCTGTTGTCGCTCTGCGGGCACCAGGGTATAGCTATTTTGATCGGTACCGTTGTAGACATAGTCATAGTCCAAGCCACCAATCAATTTGCCCACAGCCTCCGCCTGGTAGCGATGACCGTAGTACACAGGCACCAGGGTCTCTTCCAGGTCAGAGCGGGGCGCGGATAACGGCGCTGCCGCCGCAGAGAAGTTATCCAGGGCATGACGCCTCAAGTCGACCATCCGCTGGAATTCCATCAATGGGTCGGTGCCGTTGTCCCAAAGGTGTGAGACTGCGTGAGCATTATTGATGGTGCGGGAGTCCGGGTCTGAAATAAAGCGCAGCTCTTGTTCCCCGGCCTCAGCGATAACACTGTCGAGATAACTTTTTTCATCATCGCTCTCGCCATAGCCGTAGCGAACCGCCAACTTATCCCAACTGCCGATGCCAGTGGCGTAGGCATCTGTCAGGTCCAACTTACCTCCCAGCAGAGAGACCAGCGGAGCCGGGTAATCCATTACTGAAGCGCGCTCTTCGCTACTGGCAGCAAAGTTGTGCGCCAGCCCCAGGGTGTGGCCTACTTCGTGAGCGGATAGCTGACGGATACGGGCCAGGGCCATATTCTTTAGCTGCTCAGTACTGACGGTGTGGCCGCGGTAGGGCTGTACAAGCCCTTGAGCAATCAGAAAGTCCTGGCGAACACGCAGGGACCCCAAGGTAACATTGCCTTTTAGAATTTCGCCGGTGCGGGGATCGTAAACCGAATAACCGTAGGACCAACCGCGAGTGGAGCGGTGTACCCAATTAATCACGTTATAGCGAACATCCAAAGGATCGACGCCCTCCGGCAGAATCTCTACGCGAAACGCATTTTTAAATCCTGCTGCAGCGAATGCCTGGTCCCACCAGCTCGCCCCTTCGATCAGGGCGCTGCGCACCGGCTCAGGAACTCCGGAATCTACGTAGTAAACAATCGGCTCCACAACCTCATCGCTACCCGACTTCTTCTCCAGTCGATGACGGTAGATATAACGCTGGTCCAGAGGCTCTTCAATCGCCGTAGCGTAATCTCGATAAGCGAACGGGAAGTAGCCACTGCGGCTGTGAAAACGGCGGGGCTCATAGTCGTTATCCGGCAATTCAATCAGGGAGATATGCTGGCGCAGGGACACCAATGTAGGGGTCGGAACCACTTCGCGCAGATAGTTTCCCGGAGCTGATCCAGCAAAAGTTAACTGGGCCTCAAACTCACTGTTCTTGGGAAAGTTTTTTGTGCGGGGCAGATAAACTGCTGACTTGCTCTTATCCACACTGTAACTGCCCTGCTCTGCGCCCTTGAGACGTGTAGCAATGCCGTGCTGATCGCTCAACAGGAAGGGCGTAAAGTCCACCAGTACCGCCTTATCGCTCTGGGCAAGCACCTTGAAGCCCCAGAGTACGGACGAAGCGAAAGCTTCCTCAACCGCGCGGCGCTCAGCCGCATTTGCTGATTGGGCACGGTATTTCAGGTTCACCTGATGCAGTAAAACCTTGTTACCCGACTGCTGGAACTTCACCAAGCGGCTCTCACCCACTTGGTTGCGATCCAGGCCCACTGGGTTTGAGCCCAGTCCCTGGGCCAGCCCGGTGAGCAAGAGCAACTCGCGCTCAAACTCATCGATCTCCAGCAACACCCGGCCGTTAGCCTCGTCCCAGTAAAAGTCGTGGAAGCCGCTGTGCCTATGCATGCCTGCGGTGTACTCCGCGATGCTCCCGGCCTGTGCCATTGTGCTGACTATCAAGAAGCACAGTGCGGCAATGTGCCTGCTTATGAACATTGAATACCCTCAATTTATTAAGTGTTATGGGCTAAAAATACAGAATACCCACTGGAACATCCACGCCTGGCCATCACTCCCCGGGCCTGCGTCAGGAAAAAATGAAAAATATTTCTAGCTGCCTGCATCTGTCCGGCTACTCAGACGCGTCACATTGAAAAGACACACAATAGGAAACCGGCATATGTGGAAGCCAATCGCACTTTCAACCTTGATAGGCCTCGGTATCAGTACCCAGGCAATGGCCCACGATTCTTTTCATGTCGATACCAGCACCTGCACAGTGTCTACGAATTACGCTATTGAAGTAGGCCCGGACTTCTTTACCGTCGATGGGGAAGACGGAAAACTGGTGACATTTCAGCTGCCCAACCAGCTATCAGTGGATGGTGAGTTGCTGTCCCTCAATTCTCAGCAGGAGCAACTGCTTCAGGAATACCGCCAACAGCTACACATCGCCGGTCGCGACACACTGGTACTCACCCTTGAGGCGGTCGATATTGCAATGGATGGCCTATCCATTGCCATCAGCACCCTCGCCGGGCCGGACCACCCGGATATCCTCGAACTCCAACAGTTTTCCGCCGACCTGATCCAGCGCACTGAGGACCGCCTCAATCGAGAGGGCGAAATCTACCAGCTGGGAAACGAGGAAATGGGTAACTATATAGAGAAAACCATCTCTGAAGAGTTTGAACCCCGTATCGAACGCCTCGCTATGGAGTCCGCGGGGACTATTGCCTGGCATGCCTTCAAAGCTGCCTTTACCGGCGGGGAAAGCATTGAAGAACAGGCCACTGAAGAGGCGGAGCGCTTACTGGAACAGCGCGGTAAAAGTATTGAGCAGTCTGCAAACCGCTTGTGTACACAATTGGAATCCATCGATCGACTGGAAAGCGACCTACACCAGCAGGTACCAGAACTCAGTCACTACGACATAGTGAAAGCCGGCCTGGTTGTCATCAATTAGGCGCTCTTGATTTTCATCCCCCCAAACTCGGCCGCACTGCGGCCTCTTTTTTAAATTTTTCACAGTATTGTCACAGCCCCTGACGCTGCAAAAACTCCATTGCGTCGGTGACACTTTGTTCAGCATTTTCGACATGGGACATATGCCCCATCTTCTGATACACGATTAACTCTCCATTAGGCAACTTGTCAGAGAAATACTTTCCTACGGACAAGGGAATAATTTGATCTTCTGCCCCCCAGATAAATAAAACTGGAATTTTAATAGTCTCCAAGTCCGGCAACGGCTGGAAATTGATTGTGGCATTAGCAACCAAATTGATCGCTGTACCGCGGTTCTTCTCATAGCGGGAAAGCAAATAGATTCGTTCCAGCATTTCCCCCGGCAGAGCCTGCGGATTGTAGAAAAATTTGGAAGCCAGCATTTTTCTCAATAATCCACGACTACCAATGTGCGCAACCATTTTTCGCCCCCAATGGCTGGTGGCAAATCGAGCAATACCAGCAGGCATTTCCAGTCCCTTGCCACATTTATAACCACCGGGAGAGACAAGAATAGCGGCCTTGGGTATATTCGGATGTCCTGTTAAATAGCGTAAAACCCCATTTCCACCAAATGAATGGCCAGCGATCACATAGTCCCTAAGTTTCAGGGTTGCGACAAATTCTGCAATAAAATCGGCAAAATGCTTAGGTGTATAAGTGCCTCCTGGTAACGGGTCGGTCAATCCATGCCCAGGTAAGTCCACCAAAATAACATGATATTTTTCTACCAATTTTGTCGCCCAGGCATTCCAGGCGCTCAGTGAATCACCACCACCGTGAAGGCAAAGTATATTAACGCCATCAATTGGCCCCATCTCGCGATAATTAACGGATAAACCACCGGCTAGCGTAAGTTGATTAAAAGAGAATTTCAGTAGCTCATTGCGACTTAAACTGGGACTACAAAACGCCATCCACAGAAGCCAGAGTAGAATTAGAAAAAGAATTAAAACCAGCCAAAAAGTCATCGTTCTACCCGAGCCCCTCACCTTTATGCGCTGAAAAAGTGGCTGAGTTGGCGGAAATAGTAATACCGCAAGCAAAAGCTTGAAAATAATGGCCCAGATCCGCGCCCATTCAACAAGGATAGACGGCTCTCGCCACTGAAACTGGCTGCTACCGCCAAAGGTGGAAACAAGAGGGCCTCCAAATAATTCACCAACTACCCCAGCCTGACCTAAAAGACGTAAACATTAAGTGCTATTTACTTTAGAAGGCCCCCTAGTACTTCAAGTCACACAAAGGGTTATCTGGACATCTGAGCCTCCGTCGCCCGGCAAATAGCATCCAGGGTAAGGGCAATATCATTATCGGTAGTCGCCCAGGAACAGACGCTAATACGCAGGGCCGCTTTTCCTCTCCAGGTAGTCGTTCCAAACCAGCAAACGCCCTCCTCCTGTATGGTCCTGACTATCTCTTGAATGTCTTCCGCAGTGCCAATAGTTGCCACCACCTGGTTTAACACTACATCGTTAAGGATCTCATAGCCCATTTCTGCCAGGCCTTCGCACAGATGCTGGGCATGGATACAGCAGCGATCAATCATCGCCGCTACTCCCTTCGGGCCCATCTCCTGAATCGCCGCCCACACTTCCACCCCTCTGGCCCGACGTGAGAATTCTGGCACCATATCCTTGGGGGGCACCAGCGATCCCACTTGCAAGTATGGCGCCTGGGTTGTCATCACATTGTGTACAGCCCCCGGCTTTCGACAAATTGCCAAACCGCAGTCATAAGGCGTATTTAGCCATTTATGAGCATCTACAGCCCAGGAATCTGCTTGTTCTACTCCAGTAGTCAACACTGATTTCACTGGAGATGCCGCTGCCCACAAACCAAAGGCACCGTCGACATGTACCCAGGCACCTTTGGATTTAGCTTCGAGAATTATGTCTGCAAACGGATCAAAACTGCCGGAGTTTACGTTGCCCGCCTGAAGGCAAATAATGGTGGTTTCATCAACCTCGGGAAAAGTATCTGCTCGCACCCTCCCCTGTTCATCACAGAGCGCTTTAATCACCTGATCCATACCAAATCCAAGAATAGAGAGCGCCTTGTGAACTGTGACATGGGACTGTTCAGAAACAACAATACGCAGTGGCGGCGCACCGGCTAGCCCGCTTTTTGCCAGGTCGATATTTAATTTTTGATAAAGCGTATTTCGCGCAGCAGCCAAGCACACCATATTGGCCATAGATGACCCTGTGGTGAAACCCACACTACTTTCCATCGGCAAGGTTAACAATTCCAATATCCAGTTTGCCGCAATACGCTCCAGATAAATTGCAGAAGGCGCCGACGCCTCCAGAACCGCCACTTGGTCCCAAACGGCGTTCATTACCGCCGCGCCCATAGAAGCTGGCGTAGCCCCACCTACCACCAATCCGAAAAATCGCCCACCTTTACTGGCAACTGTTGCCGGAGAACCATAACGATGCAGGCTCTCGACAACAGCCTCTGCCGGTTCCCCAGCCCGGGCCAAGTCGCTGTTAAAAAATTGCATTTGATCAATATCAAAGGCGGACGGACTTACGCGGCGATCGCGAATATCGGAAACATACTCCTCAGCGTACCGCGCTGCCAGGGATAGTACTTCTATGGCATTAGAAAAATTTTTGCTGTCATTATTATCCATCTTCGCCCCCTCAACTCCTTTTCCAGTACCTGATCTAGTATAAAAAATTAATTACTCTATTAGACTTAAACTAATAAAAAATTAATTAAAACGATACGAACAATAAGGACAAAAACACCTATCTTTATGGCAAGAATCGCTTTTAGATAAAGTTGAAATAACAATAAACCTGGCACGTTTGAAGACAAGGATTAACTTGAAAGGACTTTTTATCTAGTGCTATCTTCTGCCCCAACATAACCAGTCGGGGCTCATACAGTTTTTGCTTACTTGGGGTTTATCTCGCTGGTATGGATGGTTGTAGGTGTTACATTGGCAGGAGCAAAATACTCTGGCTATAGCCATTCAAGACAATTCTGTAGCGAACTAGGAGCCGTTGGAAGCCCAACCCAGAAGCTCTCCCCCCTCATTAACAACTACCCACTTGGCATATTATTCTTCTTATTTGGCCTGCATATAATTCAAATTGAACAGGCCCCAGTTGTACTTACCATCATTGGAGTTTTAATTATCATCCACGGTATTGGAACCTGGGTTGCGGGTTATTTTCCTATGGATGCAGATCCCTATACAAAAACCCCTAGTCTTGAATGCCAGATACACTCCTGGGCGGGGATGCTTATGTTGTTGTCTTTACTCATTGCGCCATTGCTAAGTACTTTCAGTAGTTACTTCTCAATAGAATTCAGGCTATTTAGTACAGCCTGCTTGCTCGCTTCTATCTATTTTACTGTTACCTTAAAAAAAGCCTACGAAGAAAAAACCAACCCCGGTCTGCACCAACGTCTCAGCTATGGAGCACAGTTGATATGGTTAACGGGGCTTTCCTTTAATCTGATAACGAGCTGACAAATAATTTATAGCAACTTGGAGTGATCAATCTGATAACGCTTCGAGAACAGTAAAAGCCCCTTCTGGGAGAAAGTAATCGCCCTGGAGTCCGCTCTTCTTACCGCCCACTGCTTTGCCAAGGCATCTTCGAGTATCCATTGACCCAAGCTGCCTGCAAGGTGGCTTTTTCGTTCGCTCCAGTCTAAGCATGACTTGCAAACAGGGCGCTTACGCTGCTTAAAACTAGCTACGGCTGCCCCTCGCTCCTGAAAAAATATTTCACCCTCTCTAGTCAAGGAAACTTGCTGTGATTGCTCGGAGAGCAACTCACTAGCCAAGAGGGCCTCGTACAATAGTACACCAGCCATTCCTGCTAAATGGTCATAGCAGATGCGGGACTTCCTTAAATCTGGATCTGCGGGTCCAGTGGTAACTTTTTGAGGTACCAGGGTGCTACTCAGATTGAGCAGTGCCTCTAGCGCTTCGGCAACTTGATGACTCGCCAGCTGAAAGTACTTGTGCCTACCCTGCTTGCGAACTATCAGCAGCTTGCTATCTACCAGCTTGAAAAGATGGTTACTTGCAGTCTGTGCAGTCACATCAGCCTCACAGGCTAACTCTGTTGCTGTCAGTGCTTTTCCACTCATAAGCGCCATCAATATTTTTGAGCGCGCCCGATCCCCAATCAAACTGGATATTACCGAAATGTCAGGTTCCATGGTTATCCTCGCAACAGTTCGCTGAACACCGAAGTATAGAAAATTAAACCATCTAGAATGCCAGCAAATTATGAATAGAGGCAACTTAGATGACTGTTACCTGTTTTATTGAATACAAGATCGATCCGTTTAAGCTTGATGCTTTCCGGCAGTATGCTGAGAACTGGGGCAAGATCATTCCCAATTGTGGCGGACGACTATTAGGATATTTTCTACCTTCTGAGGGCACCAACTTTCAGGCCTTTGGTATTATTAATTTCGATAGCTTGGCTCATTATGAACAATATCGAAAACTGCTTAAGCAGTCTCCTCAGGGCAGTGAAAATTTTCAGTTTGCGACGAGAGAGAAGTTTATTCTTGAAGAGAAGCGAAGCTTTTTAAATGCTGTGCCAGAAACCTACCTGAAGTTCCCACAGGAAAATCACTGATGATCGCCGTCATATTTGAAGTTACACCAAAGCCTTCAGGAAAAGACAAATATCTGGCCGTTGCAGCCGACCTAAAAGAACACCTAACCAGCTTCGATGGATTTATCTCTGTCGAGAGATTTCAAAGCCTCAATCAGCCAGAAAAAATTTTGTCACTCTCTATTTGGCGGGATGAAGAATCTGTAGTGAGCTGGAAAAATCACAAGGCTCACTGTGATGCACAACACCTAGGAAAAAAACAACTATTTGACACCTATCGTATAAGGATTGGAAAAATTCTTCGGGATTACTCTATGCAATAAATCAACAGTCAAATTTGACTCAAACTATAAAGCCTCTGCATCTTGTTCTTTTACTGAAAAACAGAACGCAGAGGCCCCCATTCCTAAAAACGTACCGACCAAAATAATCGAATTACATTGGCAGAGAAACTATAAGCGGGTTCGTCACCGGGACTGATAGATGTAGCTGAACCGTGTACTGTGACATCGAGAAAGTCATCGTAGTCAAATAGAATATGATCCCAGTAAAGATTAATTGTATTCCTGCGATTTAATAGAGACCAGCGCCGTGGCAACTCATAGGACACTCCCAGGCCAAGGGCCAAGGTTGTGAAATTGCTCAACTCCTTATCACGAGCACGAAAGTTGGTAGCGTTGAGATAGGGAAAAAGGTCGCTGTAAAAATCTGCACTACTCTGCTGATAGTAACGGATCTTTCCTTCAAAAACCCACTCGTCTTGTTCTTTCCAAGGATGGGTATAGCGAAACTCTACATTGTCTGCAACGATTCCCCAACTATCCGCATAGTGTCGATACTCCCCTTTAATCGCTGCGCGATAGGGCAATCTATATTTGGCCCTTAGGGCAACCGCATCACTGTTTCGAGTTCTGGGGTAAACCTCGGCCTGATAGCTAAATCCTGTTCCAGATGCTTCATCGAGATACCTAACACTGCGATAAGGGTTGTTGAGATACCCTTCATCCGATACAGTTTCGACACTCACCTCTGCAATCAGCTTTTGCGTGAGAATCTGATTCCAACTAAATGCGTAGCGACGGTGTTGCGCTTCCTCGGCAAAATTATCGTCGCCATTGCGGAACACATCATCACTTCCGTAACTAACCCGCAGGTCGATAGTACTTAAATCGCCAAAGAAACCCTGACTGATGCCGAAAGCAACGGTTTGTGCCTCGTAGTCATTCTCAGAACTGTTGGTGTACCCCACGCTGATCGTAGTTTTATCCACCAGGTAGTCAGCGCCCAAAGAGTACTCATCCCGTTGCTCCGAATACTCACTGGCCGTGGCCTCCACATCAATAGAGGCCCCGGAAATCATGTCCACATAGTAATTGGCAGACAGGGAAACATTATTGCCAACATTCTGGCGAATCAATACTGAAGGCCCATCAATGGTCACTCCACCACCGCTATAGGCGTGATACATATTGTCTGCCCGCTCTTCGGGAAGCACTGCGGCCACGGCAGCGAGCGGTGCCAAAAATGCCAACCCGCCCCAGCGAGATAGAAGCTTAGTTACAACCACATCCACCTCCACTGCCTCCTTCAGCTCCACGCGCAGCTTCGCGAGCTTCATACACGTGATTCATATAGCGAGCAGCTACCGGATCCTGCTCAAAGCCCATAATAGGATCCGCAAGAAATTGCCGTTCGTAGGGTGCAATCCACGGGTTAACAGTGCAACCTGTACTCATCAAGAAAGTGCAAACTAGCAATAGTGCACGCATGACACTACTCCCGAATCAATTCCTTAATCATTTTTTTATAGGCAGCTTCATCCCCATCACGATAACCTTTATGGATATAGCGAACGTTGCCATCACGATCAATAAATACGGTGCTGGGCATAGCGGCAACACCATACATTTTGCTCACTTCCCCTTTGCTATCAAAAAGAATCGGAAAATCCACTGGAATTTTCGCTAATAGCGAGTCCGCATCCTTACGCTGTGCATCCACATTGACTCCCCAAACCTGGAAGCCAGCAGCTTCATAGCGAGCATGTAGCTGATCCAACAGCGGCATTTCCTGACGACAAGGGCCACACCAGGAAGCCCAGAAATTCAGCATAATGACATCGCCGCGCTGCTCTGCAAGCCTCAAATTTCCGCCTTGGTTGGAACTCAAGGTAAAATCCTTAGAGGGCTCTGCGGCGGAAGCCTGTGACATCGATAAAAGCAGCGTCAGGAAAGCAGCCAGGTATTTCATGGAAGAGTCCTTGTTATTTTTTGATGATCAATTAAAAAAAGATGGTAAGTCCCAATTGGGCAGACAGATTATTGGTGACTTGGGCCTCGCCAAATAATTCATGCTCAAAAACATGGTCGCGAACATCCAGGCGCACTGCGAGCCAATCGTTGGCAAGCATTCTCACTCCTGCACCAAAGTTGTAAGTGAAGTGCTCCTCGTCAGCAAACGAGGTATTTCCCACACCTCCCGCAACATAAAAATTGGCATTAAAAGCCCAGTCATCAAATACAAAGTACTCACCCTGGAAAATATTCCAGCCCACAGAGGTATTGTAATAACTGAGTTCACGCTGCTCATCAGTCAACAGCGGTGCTGCACCGCTCAATCTTTCAAAGCTGGATTCTCCCAACTCAGTCTGGGCATAGGTGGCCTCAATAAAGAAATCTTCGCTGATATGGTAGGCCGCTGAAGTGCCGTACAGGGAGTTTGAGCCAAAATCCTCGACATTGATAACACCAGCAAACAAACCAATTTCTATATTTTCACTATCTATCAGGGCGTCACGTATCTCTCGCCGCTCCAGTTCAGGTGCGACAATATCCGCAAGTACTTCATCATCCTGCTGAGCACTGCATACCTGGGTCCCCACCAGTGCGGAAAGCGCCGCAGAGCCTACAGATATACGTCGAAACCAAGTTTCCACTCGACTATCTCCTGATTATTTTCCTGCGTAGTAAGCAAGTAGTGATTTGTGTATTCAGCCCTGATGGCAAAACGGCGCGATAAGTAAGTACGCAACCCTACGCCCGCCAACATCGTTGTATCTTGCCGATCTTCGGTGGCAACGATAGTTGCGTTTGGAGAGGTAACATTTATCCCGGCTCCCAAAACAAAATAAGGGGATATTTTCCAACGTGGAAATGGCTGGTGGACCATTGCCACCTGATAGACTTGGCTGTCTGAATAGGAACCTACCGCCTGGGTTGCACGTATTTCAGTAGCCAGATTGACAGTAAATTGGTAGCCCAGGCTAACTCCCAGAGAGTCCGCTCCAGCAAAATCACCGTAATTCATACCTAGGTAAAAGTAACCGTCGTCAACATCGGAAAAATCCGGCAGAGGAACTCGAACAATTTCTCCATTTTCTCCGTAGATTTCACGTAAGTCGTCAACTTTTACCCAGCCACTTTTATTGCGTGAAGTAAGCACTTTTACCCAGTCGGTGCGGCGTTTAAGCAGCCAAATTTGTTCACCATACTCAGCGACATAGAATATCGGGTAACCGCGCCCCGGGCCTCGGTAAATATTAATAAATGCATTACCGACTGTAACCGGCTCTGCATCCTCAAGGCCTTTATATTTTTTCTCAGTCTCAGTCTCAGTCTCAGTCTCAGTCTCAACCAATTCTTCTTGTGGGGTATCATCTGAAGAATCAGATTCCATCAAAGTTTGTCCAGAAGAAGCCTGCCCAGAAAAAAGTAGCAGCAATACAAATACCGCGAAACTGCCAATAGAATTTTGGTGTAACTTCAACATGCTTTAATCTGCCGGCGCCGCAAAAGGATCGTTATAGTATTGAGCGCCAATATCAAACCACTCGGCAATCAAGCGCAACTCGGTATCTTCTAAGTACCCTTGATGTGCGCCACCACTTTCAAAGAGAGAAAAAAACGAGCTCTCAAGAGCAGAGCTCGTCAAGGGAGAGGAAATATTGACGGTAACCATTACCGGAATCGGATCACCGTTACTGTCGAGAACTAATTCACCATCCTCATCAACCTCGTAAACAGGATTTCCATCATCATCAAATTCCTGTACAAGCCGCGGTGTTAGCACCCCACTGGATAACTCCAATTCAGCGCGATCGGCCACCAGCTCGGAATAGGAAACAAACCAAGCATCATTAACAGAGGAAGCCGAGGTTGTGAGATCTAATTGCCCATCGGGTATTTGAGTTGCTCCAGCAGCATCAACAGGAGAGTGACAGACTGTACAGGTATAATCAGCTATTACTGCTCCTGTACTATCCAATACTTCACGGGGGAAATCCCAGAGCGGCTGAATATGTTGTTCATAGTGAATGACGATTCGACAGTTACTTTCCCACTCTGTTAAACAAGTGGATTCCACCGGTGCATCCGTACTCAAATCACCGTATGAAAGCAATAACTCATCATCCTTAGTCCGTACCGCAGGATCAGTCCATAAATCGGTAAAGTGCAGATCTCCTTCAAGTTCAGCCTCACCAATATAACGGGCCAATAATTGAGCCATAGTCTCGCCCATTTCCGCCAGTAGCGCGGGCTCAGTATTGGCAAATGGTGCTGCCGAGGTCGGCGCTCCAACCCAAGCTGATTCCAACTGCATATCCGTGCGGCCATGAGGAGCTTCGCTATCGCTAGTATGACAACCGTTACAACTGCGCACTTCACCCGCTTGTAGCTGTAACCAGTTGTTATGACTATCGAAAATGCGTTTTCCATCTGCATCGACAACGGAAATTGCCAGGGGCATATCTGCGGGAACTTTTACCCTTACGGAGCCGTCGGGCTGAATTGGGGTATAACCCAATATTTCACGCATGCCCTGATTACCATTGCGGCCAAATGCTGCCCCATCAAAGTCCAGAACATCATCATCGGGAATGCCCACGGCCTTGGAGATTTTCAAGAATCGTGCAGGCCGAAAATCTGCTGTGGTTTGGGCGGGATCCGCCAAGGTTTCGATTCCGGCAATATCTTCACCATCAAAATCATAAACACTGCGAATATCCAGGATTCCGACAGATTCCTCCACCAGATCCGCATCGACATCGACTCCCGGGACGGGGTCTGGAATATAGGTGGGCTCAGTGCGAGGCTCCAGAGTAACCCCTTCGGATATCATTTCTCCCTCTTCCACAACCACAATAGGAAGCTGGGTGCCGGCGATATAATCGTAAATCCACAGGCCGTAGAGTGGGTCTGCCAATTGAACTTCTTCATCTTCGGCAAGAGTATCCGGGCAGGTCTCCAGCAGCTCGGTTTCTTCATTGATAACCCGGCATTCACTCCAGGTTACCAGCAAACGACTTGTCCCATCGTAGAATGGCCATGCGGAAGCAAAAGTACCGTGGGGAGAAATAGTATCGTCGGTAGTGACTTCTCCGACAGTGATAGAAGCCTGCCCGACCATTTCACCACTTTGCTCCGGCTCACTGTAGGCTTCGCTATAAACAATGCCGTCGATAGTCACGAGATCGCCACCATAAGTGAGCCCAGAGGGAGCGCGCAACGTTACCAAAAGGCGGCCATCCGGCATTTCGTGCGGTCGATTGAAGGCGGCCTCAGTCTCTTCTGTACCCGTATTTTGACTGTGATAACCGTAATAAACCGCCAGGTCCGAACCATCTGGATTTACTGTATATAAGCTTAATTTATCGATACCTGCCGCATTGTCCCAGCGATTAAACAGGATCCGTCCATCGCTCAGTACAACTGGATTTAAATCATGGCTCTGATTAAACGATATCTGAGTGATATCGGTCCCGTCCGCTTCCATTACATGGAGTACAAATGCCGGCTCCTCTCGATTTTCAGTCAGGGCTGAGAATTGCGGTTTACCGTCATCCAGTAGAAGAGCTCTGGAGCGCCGCTGGCGGGTAGAAGAAAAAATTATGCGTCCATCGGGTAAAAAAGCGGGAGCGATATCCTGGCCTTCTTCAGCAGTTAAATCTGACTCAATTACCCGATTGAGTTCTTCTGTTTCGGTGTTGTATACCCAAATATTCCAGGTAGGCTGCTCATCGTCATCAGCGTCTTCTATTTCCGGTGCCCGCATAGAAAATATAAGCTGGCTGCCATCTGCTGAAGTATTCAGGTCTTTTACATCGTAATCACCGTCAAATATATTTGCAGTAATGACAGTTTCTGCTGCACTGGCGGTTGCACGGTCTTTTAAAATCAATTGGGCTCCGGCAAAAAATTCCCCGGGCTCATAAATATTATCCTGAAGGAGGCTGCCATCATCGTCACTACTTAATTGACGAAGTACAAAAGCAACAGGATAGTCCTCCACCACGGGATCTTCGGCTTGGTCTTCACCACCACTGGAACTGCCACCGCCACTACAGGCCGCCACCAATAGCAAAAGCGGTAGCGCACGCAAACATTTCATTTTTGTTATCCACCCGGGTTTGGCACGAGCAGCACACGCCTTTTTTGTGCTCTTAGCCTAAGAACTTTTTTATACGGCTTTGACCGCTGAGGCTAATTCTCGCAAGTTGCGCACAAAAAGTTTGCCAACTGGGACGCAAATATTGAAAGTCATTCTGACATTGTTGAAATCTGCTTTTAGACTGCTTTGCCACATCCCAGTGATCTCACCGACAAAAATAGTCCAATGAAAAATAATTCGTCTCGAGCGCGTGTACTCCGGCTCACCACGGTAACCGCACTGCTCGGAGTAGGTTTGTGGAGTAATTCTGCCCTATCAGCATCGCAGGACCAGGCTCTCCAAATTCACAGCCGCATCACCGGAACCATTCCCAGCGAGAGCGTATTGCTGGATATGGCAGAGGATATAGAAAACGGTGATCCCACCGCTGCGGCGTATACGGCAATGGAGAATGACGCCTTCTATAATGTCACTCTAAAAAATCTGGCCACTCCCTGGACTAATGAGGAGCAGGACGTATTTGAACCATTAAATGATTACACTGCGACGGTAATCGGCATGGTTCGGGACGATATGGACTTCCGCCAACTGCTCTCGGCAAATATTCTCTACACCGGTGATATTTCTGGCCTGCCCTCCTACAACACGGGAAATAACGACCACTACGAGACACTGGAAGCCGGGGGTTATTCCCTGCAGGACAATCTGGTGCAGGAAGCTCAATCCTCTCTCAATGGTCTCCCCGCAGATGCCACCGCCGGCGTTCTTACCAGCCGCGCCGCCGCCAAGGCTTTTTTTAGTGCGGGAACCAATCGCGCCATGTTTCGCTTTACCATGCTCAATCACCTGTGTAACGACATGGAGCAGGTGCAGGATACTTCCCGCTCACCGGATCGTATTCGCCAGGATGTAAGCCGCAGCCCTGGGGGCGACAGTCGGGTATTCCAAAATAACTGTATCGGTTGCCACAGCGGCATGGACCCCATGGCACAGGCATTCGCTTATTACGACTATGTATACGATGCAGACAATGATCCCGATGGAGAAGAGGGAGCCCTGGATTACAACGCAGCCGGTGATATAGATCCAGAAACCGGCAGCCGTGTTAAGGCCAAAAACCTGATCAACAGCGGCAATTTTCCCCACGGTTTTATTATTCCCGACGACAGCTGGGTTAACTACTGGCGCGAGGGCATAAATATGCATCTGGGTTGGAGCGACACCTTGTCCGGCAACGGCAACGGCATCAAATCCCTGGGAGAGGAGTTGTCTAACAGCCGAGCTTTCGCCAAATGCCAAGTAACTAAGGTGTTTCGCCAAGTTTGTCTGCGCGAGCCGGAAGATTCTACCGACCGCAACCGAATTGAAACTATTACCGATGATTTCAGCAATACCGGCTACAAACTTAAGCAGGTATACGCAGACACTGCGGTTTACTGCGCGGGAGATTAAAAAATGAAAACCTATAAAAGTCTCCCAGTGATAGAAAATACACTGATAGTTCGCACGCTTCGTATCGCTTCACTATTTTGTGCTGCCCTGGCAATCAGTGCCTGTAGTGGTGGCAGTGGAGAGGGCACCGAAAGCCAACCGGATACCAGCGACAACGATGGCACCGCTGCCTATTCCGGACCGGATCCTGAAACCGATGATGTCAATCAATATAAACAGTACATCTGGGATAACCTGGCAGCGACAAATCGATGCGGCAGCTGTCATATTGAAAATAACCAGAGCCCACATTTTGTCCGCGGCGATGATATTAATGCTGCCTACGATGCCGGACGCGAGTTAATTAACCTATCAGTTCCCGATGAATCCCGTTTGGTAACCAAGGTTGGTGGTGGGCACAATTGTTGGCTTTCCAGCGATGATACCTGTGCGGAAATTATTACCAACTACATCGAGGAATGGGCTCGGGCTAGCGGCGGCCTAAGCAATACAATCACCCTTGTCGCACCTGTCGAGCGTGAGGTGGGTGCCAGTAAAAGTTTCCCCGAATCCAGCGGCAGCTTTAGCACTACAGTTTACCCTCTGTTGCGCAGCTACTGTGCCAACTGTCACAGTGAAGATGCGACAACGGCACAAACCCCCTACTTTGCCAGCTCTGATGTCGATCTCGCCTACGCATCTGCGGTCAGCAAAATTAACCTGGATTCTCCGGCCGACTCCCGTTTCTCTGTGCGCCTGGGCAGTGAATTTCACAACTGCTGGGATGACTGCTCAGATAACGAAGCGGAAATGACCGATGCGATCCAAGCCTTCGCCGATACTATCAGTGTCACCGAGGTAGACCCCGACTGGGTTATCAGTAAGGCACTGCGCCTCACAGACGGTATTGTTGCGAGTAGTGGCGGCCGTATAGAGAGCAATGCAATTGCTCTCTATGAATTTAAAACCGGCAGCGGCACCACTGCCTACGATACCTCCGGAGTTAACCCTGCAATTGATCTCGCCCTATCTGGCGATGTGGAGTGGATCGACTCCTGGGGGCTGCAATTGAAGGGGGGTAAAGCACAGGGGGCTACTGCAACCAGCAGCAAACTTTACGATACCCTCACAGCCACCGGTGAATACTCAATTGAAATCTGGGCGGCACCAGCCAATGTCTCACAGGATGGGCCCGCGCGTATCGTCACCTATTCCGGTGGCGATGATATTCGCAACTTCACTCTTGGCCAGGATCAATACAGTTACACCGTGCAAAACCGCAATGACAACACCGATGCGGACGGTATGCCTGCCCTGGCAACCGATGATGCCGACCAGGTTGTACAAGCCAGTCTCCAGCATGTGGTGGCCACTTACGATCCAATTAACGGACGCAAGCTTTACGTTAACGGTGCAAATACCGGGGAGCCGGACCCAAGTGAATCCGGTTTGCTCTCTACCTGGGACGATACCTTTGCCCTCGCAGTAGGAAGCGAAGTCAGTAACGGCAATAGTTGGGAAGGCTCCATTCGCCTATTGGCGATTCACTCCCGCGCCCTATCGGAAGAGGATATTGCTACCAACTACGAAGTTGGCGTCGGTGAAAAATATCTGCTGTTATTCAAAGTTGAAGAGCACACAGGCATTGCCGAAAGCTATGTCATGTTTACTGTGCAGCAATTTGATAATTATGCCTATCTGTTTAGTGAACCCACCTTTGTCAGCCTCGACGACAGTGTCGATCCATCTGGAATCGCCATTGAGGGAATGCGTATCGGTATTAATGGCCGCGAAGCGGAGGTGGGCCAGGCCTGGTCCAAGTTATCCACTGCAGTCGACAATAGCTACGTAGCAGGTGAAGGCCAGCAGCTTTCCAGGCTCGGGACCATTATCACTCTGGATAAGGGCCCCCTCGATGATGAATTTTTCCTGACCTTCGAAAAAATCGGCAGCGAAACCTATAACCGGGTTGAGGCTACTCCAGCTGAACCTGCGGATGCCGCTGATCTGGAAGCGCAATCACGCATTGGTCTGCGCCGATTTGAACAAATCCATGCAAGCCTGTCCCAGGCGACCGGAGTCTCCATGTCCCACCCCGATATTTATGAAACCTGGGAAACTGTGAAACGCCAGCTTCCGGTTGAAAGTGACATTGAAGGATTCCTCGCTGCACAGCAAATGGGTATTACCCAGCTGGCAGTGAAGTATTGCAGCACCCTGGTGGACTCCAGTGAGCGCAGCAGCTACTTCAGTGGATTTGACTTCAGCGCTTCCGCAGACACCGCCTTCGACAGCGCCAGCAAACGCGCGCAGATTATTGATCCGCTCATGGAAGGTTTGCTTGGCCACGAGATGAACTGGCACGACGGCAGCGTCTCGCAGCTTGCCAGCGCCCCGGACCTGGCCTCTGTAGAGACAGAACTGGACACGCTTATCGACACCATGACCGCCTGTGGCAGCAGCTGCGATTCAGGTCGCACAGAAACTACGGTGAAAGCCGTATGTGCTGCCGCCATGGGCAGTGCCATGATCCTGATTCACTGATCGCATAAAAAAGACTAGCGGCTTTGTCGGCAAAACTTTCGCCGGTAAAGCCCCTCCACAATAAAGAGCCGGCACACCGAAAACTCTATCCGGGAATATTATGAGCAAGAAAAAACACTTTGATCTGGACCAGCCCCTACGGCACCCGGACCACCACCGCCCGGTAACACGCCGCGACTTTCTCGCTCAAGGCTTCCGAGCGGGTATGGGAACAGTGCTGGGCGGCTCTGTCTTCAGCTTGTTTGCCAATCCCCGTAGTGCCCATGCAGCCCTTTCCTCGGACCTGGAAGCACTGCGAAAAACCAATGGCGGCCCCTGTGACGTCAGTGCATTCGGTGCCGGTAAAATTCCTTTTATTTGTTTCGATCTCGCCGGCGGCGCCAATATCGCAGGCTCCAATGTGCTGGTAGGTAAAGAGGGCGGACAAATGGATTTTCTCGGCACAGCCGGCTACAACAAGCAAGGCCTCCCCGGAGATATGGTTCCCTCCCTCGGTGATGAATTTATCAATACTGACCTGGGTCTCGCCTTCCATAGTGACAGCGGCATGTTGCGAGGCATTCTGGAAAAAATCGCTGCTGGCACAGCATCGGCGACCAACGGCGCAGTTATTCCCGCTCGCTCGGAAAATGATACAGGCAACAACCCACACAATCCCATGTACGGTATTAACCAGGCGGGAGCCAACGGTTCCCTGCTGGCCCTGATCGGCTCCAGCTCCAGTGATTCCGGTGGCAACTCCATGGCTCCTTCCGCCATGATCAACCCCGAAGTTCGCCCCACCAAAGTGGATCGCTCTTCCGACGTTACCGGCCTTGTAGATGTAGGAGACCTGGTGGGGCTGCTCAGTCAGGAGGACACTGTCGCAGTGATGGAGTCCATGTACCGCATCTCCGAAGCGAAACTCAGCAACGTAAATACTAAAGTCAGCACCGATGCAGTCATTAAAGACCTGGTGCGTTGCGGCTATATGAAAAGTGCTGACCTGGCTGATCGCTTTGGCAACCCGGCCGATTTAAATCCCGAATCCGATCCAGATATCGTCGGGCCATCCGGTGTTTTTACCAGTTCAGAATTGAGTGGAGACAGAGAGTTCCAAAAGACCGCCTCAGTGATGAAGCTGGTCGTCAATGGATATGCCGGTGCAGGCACTATTACCATGGGTGGCTATGACTACCATACCGGCGACCGCGCCACAGGAGAGATTCGCGATTTGCGCGCTGGGCGCTGTATTGGCGCTTGCCTGGAGTATGCCGCCCGCCGCAACCAGCCCCTGATGATTTACGTTTTTAGTGATGGTTCCGTTTTCTCCAACGGAATGCTGGACGACTCGGTAGAAGGCCGTGGCAAAGGCGTCTGGACTGGCGATGACCAACAGACAGCCGCCTCATTTTTCCTGGTATACAACCCGGCGGGCCGACCACAATTACTCGGTGGCACAGCGGATGAGCAGGCGATTCACCAGCAACTCGGCTATATGCGCAGCTCCGGTGACGTAGAAACAACATCCACCCCAGCCGCTAACAACGTCAATTTATTAGTGGAAACTGTAGTGCTCAATTATATGGCCCTGCACGGGGAGCAAGGTAATTTCTCAACCTTATTTCCGAATCACGGTCTCGGCGATAGTAACTTACAAGACAGTATGACTGCCTTCGCCCCCATTATTTAAGTTGGATAAGTGATGTTCCGCGTTTTTAAATCACTATTACTGTGTGGTGCCACACTTTGCGCGATTCCTTCTGTGGCCGAATGGCACTACGCTGAACGTGCAATTATGGGAACCCAGGTTCGCCTGCAACTATGGCACGAAGACGACAATGAGGCTGAGCACCTTATTGAAGAGGTCATGACAGAGTTTCATCGACTTGACGATCAGCTCTCGCCCTATAAGAAAAACAGTGAACTATCACTCGTTAACCGCACAGCTGGCCGGGGAAACGTCAATATTTCCAAAGAGCTCACCAACCTGATTGATAAATCCCTTTGGTTTAGCCAGCTCACCGACGGTGCATTCGATATCAGCTACGCCACCCTGGGCAAGCACTATGATTTTCGCCAGCAGAAACAGGCAGACGCCCAGCTGACAGACTCGTTGTTAGAAGCGTTGAATTACCGCCACTTAAAACTGAATAAAAAGGCCAATACACTCCGTTTTGGCCACAAAAACACAAAAATAGACTTAGGGGGCATTGCCAAAGGCTATGCGGTTGATCGGGCAATTGAGATCCTCAAGCAGGCAGACATTTGCTGCGCCAGCGTCAGTGCCGGTGGCGATGCACGCATGCTGGGAGATAAACAGGGGCAACCCTGGTTAGTGGGTATTCGCCACCCCCGTGAAAAAAGTAAAAATGCTGCGGTTATCCCCCTGCGTGATATTGCTATCTCTACCTCAGGTGATTACGAGCGTTATTTTATTGATGAGCAGCATGATAGAGTGCACCATATTTTTAATCCATCCACAGGAAAACCCTCGGAAACTTCTGCAAAAGACACTGATAAGTTGATTAGTGTCAGCATTATTGGCCCCCGCGGCTTTGATACCGACCCCCTTTCTACCAGTGTGTTTGTTCTGGGAAAAGAGAAAGGCTTGGCACTTATTAATCGATTGCCCCAATTTGAAGCAGTAGTTATAGATAGTAACCGGAAGTTGTTTTTCAGTCGCGGTTTGGAGAATCTTTGAGTAATCCGTTTTATCTTCATAGAAAATTTGCCAACAAGATCACATCAGATCGTTGATCCCCTGACATAATTTGCGCCGACCAAAGAATAATGCCAATTCCTATCAAAAGGTCTGCCATGAGACGCCCCTTTCAGTGCTTTATTTTATTTATCGGCCTTTTAGGCTCTGCGTTTGTGCAGGCTCAGGAAAGCGATTTCTCTGCGGAGAAATTGGAAGAATTAAAGCGCGATGTACTTAAATTAAACAGGGATTTATTGATTCTTGAAGAAGATTTGCTCTATCCCGCACAGAGCCAAATCGCCTTTTATGTGTCTATGGATGTAGGCCACTATTTTACTTTGGATGCAGTAAAGCTACACATCGATAACAAGTTAAGTGCAAGTCATCTGTATACGGAACATCAGCGGGAAGCGTTGATTCGCGGTGGTATTCAACCGCTTTACAAAAGCAACCTAAAATCCGGTGATTACACTATTTCTGCTTTTATAACTGGCCTTGGGCCCGAAGGGCGCGAATACAAGCGGGCAGCCAAGTTGGAATTGAATAAAAGTGATGAGCCCGCCGTTATTGAACTGGTTATCTCAGACAACTCCGGAAAACAACAGCCGGAGTTTGAGTTGGTGCAGTGGCCAACGCCCTGATTAGCCATGTACTACCCATCTTTTACCCGCACCCTATCCCTGGCGCTCATCCTTGCCGCAAGTAACCTTTGCGCTCAGGAAGCTGATACTGTGGCCGAAACAAACGGTCCCAGCAATGAGCAGCGAGCCCCACAAAAATACCAAAGGGCTCAAGACCTGGCTTATGGCGCTACGCTTTACGAGTATTTTCAAGGGAATTACTTTGATGCCCTGAGCACACTGCTGGTTGCTCAACAGCGGGATTCAATTCAAATTCACAGGGATAACGCCGCATTGATAGAGGGCGGGATCAGCCTAGGGTTTGGTTTACATAGACGAGCAGCTGAACTTTTTGAACAGCAGAGTAATGTCGAGGCTGCGCCAAAATATCGCCGCACTGCCTGGTTAAAGCTGGCCGAATTAAATTACCTGAACGGTGATTTTGTCAGCGCAGCAGCACACTTGGAAAAGTCAGGGGTTGCCGAGGAGTCCTCTCTACCTCTCAACTTAGCGCTGCGCAATAAAGACCTCACCACGGCTCAAAAATTACTGGAAACCAGCGATTTATACCCTGCGGAAAAGTTATTGGGACATATCAACTTAGGCGCTGCCTTTGCCAGGTCCGGCCAATTGCCTGCAGCAATTCACGAATATCAAGTCGCTGTTGATTTTGCAGAAACAATTGATATTCCTTCATCTGAAATTCCCATACTCATTGATAAAGCCCATATTGGTATGGGGTACGCCCTGGCTCTTGCAGAGCAACACAGCGCAGCTAAAGAAGCCTTTTCCAGGGTTCGCCTCAACACGCCCTGGGCAACTCGCGCACTCCTGGGAATGGCTTGGTCCTCTATCAATGGTGAGGACTACCAAGCGGGCATAGACGCACTGCAATTTTTACTGGATAAACACCGCTACAGTCCCGCCGCACGGGAAGCGATGGTAGCCCTGCCTTATGGTTACGAAAAACTGGAAAATCGCTCTGTAGCCCTCAGAGCATATCAAAGCGCTGAAGCTTATTACCTGGAAACGCTCACTGAGTTACACCAGTTACAGCAAGACCTGGCGACGGAACCGCTGGCCTATGATCCTGTTCAGCGCGAGGCTTGGCGCTATGGCTGGTTACAACTAGCCCAGGCCTCTCCCCTATTGCGCGATAACCAACACTTTCTGCGGCCAATCCTACAAAGTGACCACTTCCAATTGCGGCTCACCGAGCTGCGCGATCTGCAGCAGCTCACCCAGGTCCTACAGACCTGGCAAGATAAACTACCCCAATTTGCCGACCTTATCGAAGAGCGTCACCTGCGCCGTACAACGATTATTGATAACTACAATAGCGCCCAGTTTGACCAGCAATTGCAGATGGCAACACAGCAATATGATCATTTGAGGGCAGCTCTCGAGGATATTGAACAGGAGCGCGACGCACTCACTTTATTGTCGACCACCGCCACTCCGGATGATCAAAGTGAAAGCCTCGAATTACTGGAAATTCTCACCGGCGCTCAAGAACGTCTTAAAAAAATCCAGCACAGCGGCAAGGCCAGCCAACAACAAGCAGAAACCCTGGCGAAAGCCCGGGGGATTTTGCTCTGGCAAGCCAGTGAACAGTATCACGAGAAGTTGTGGCAGCAGCAAAAATCCCTACAACTGCTCGAAGAGCAGTTACGCAGGGGGCGGGAACAACGCAAGAAAACAGATACCGAAGCACAGCGGGGGCCACAACTTCGCCAACTAGCCTATCGGGTGGTCACCGCCGGTGACGAAATTCCAGCTAAGCAAGCGGCGATAGGTCGAGCCAGCGAATTAATTGAAGCCGACCTACGCCGAGAGGTTATCGCTCAGCTGGGTAGAGAGCAGCAGCAAATTCACAATTATATGGCCCACACACGACTGGCTATCGCACGTCTGCAAGACGCTGAAATGCAGGCGATCCCCGCAGCCTCTCAGGCTGACAGTGACACGGATAATACCGGGGCCTCAGACAATGAATAACGCCCCGCATCCGGCTGCTGTGTTTACCCTGCGCTCCCTGGCTATTGGTATTTGCTGTGCCCTGACAGCCTGTGGCAATCAGCCGGTACAAACCCTCGCTGACCTGCCCCGAGCTACCGCCCCCAACCCTCAGGAAGAGGCGCCGCAAAGTCCGCCCGCACAAACCGCTGCCGCGCTGGAAAACCTGGTGCAAAGTTACCGCACAGCACTGGAGAGCCATACCGACCCAAAGGTTCAGCAGAAAATCCATCTGCGCCTGGCGGACTTGGAAATGGAGCGACTGGAGCAAGAACAGTCCGACAACCCTGACACTATTGTCGACTACTCCAGCGCGGTCGATTATTACCAGAGCCTATCCGCACAGCGTCCGAAAGATGACTATATTCTCTATCGCTTAGCTCGCGCCCGGGCACTGGATGGGGAAATGCCTGCAGCCTTACAGGCATTGGAAAAGATTGCTGGCAGCTCACCGGATTCACCATTTATTGGCGAAGTGTTATTCCGCCGTGGCGAAGCGGCATTTAACCGCAAAGACTACCCCAGCGCCGCCCGAGACTTCCGAGCATTGCTCAAGCAGGGGCCGAGTCCATTTACGGATAATGCTCGCTATATGCTGGCTTGGTCAGAATTTAAATCGAGCAATTACCGCGCATCCACAGAAATTTTTCTCCAGTCACTGGATATTTTGCACAGCGAGGAACAAGAAGAGGAACTCCCTGTTGGACGACAGCGCCTGCGTGAAGACAGCCTGCGTGGGCTCGCATTAAACTTCAGCTACCTGGGCGGCGCTGAAGCCATTGAGTCTTTTAACCTCAATGGAGAGCCACGTCCCTATCAGCACCAACTATACAGCGCACTCGGCACCTGGTATCGGGAAAAAGAGTTGTTCCGCAACAGTGCCGATACCTTTTTACAATTCGTAAATCACTACCCGCAAACCCAACAGGCCCCACAGCTCCATCTTCTCGCCGTCGAAACCTTGCAAGCGGGGAGACTACATAAAGAAGTTCTGCCGACGAAGCGGGACTTTGTACGGCGCTATGGTGTGAACAGTGATTACTGGCAAGCAGCAGATGAAACTCAGCAGCAGGAATTAGCCAAAACCCTGCAACCATGGCTGTACGAATTGGCCCAATTTGACCACGCCCGCGCACAAGAATTAGCTCAGCAGGTGGCAAAGCTGCCCGCAAGTAAAGTGAAAGAGCGCCGCCTTGTCAGCACACAATCACTGGGTGCCTATCGCAGTGCCGCTGCTTTATATCGGGAATACGCGCAGACTTTTCCACAAGACCCGCGCACGCCCTCCATGGTTTTCCTAATGGCAGAGTGTCTTGAACAGGCTGCAGATCACCCCGCCGCCTGGCGCGCTTACAGCCAGGTAGCCTGGGAATACCAAGATCCCAAGTATGCTGCCGAAGCCGGCTACGGAGCCATCCTCAGTGCAGCCAGAGTGCATGAACAAACTCCGGATCAAGAGTCGGAACAGAAAATCCTGTGGCTCGATCGCAATATCGAAGCGAGCCTGAAATTTGCACAGAGCTGGCCCCAAGACCCGAGAGCTCTGCCAGTACAGCTGGCCGCTGCCGATAAGTTGTTACAACAATCGCGCTTTGCCGAAGCCATCGCCGCTGCCGAGCACGCCGATCAATGGCAACCGCCAGCCAATAGGCAACAGCAACTAAGTATTGCAATAATACTGGCCCACAGCCATTTTTCCCTGAAGCAATATCCCCAGGCAGAGGCTGCCTATACCCGCGCGCTCGGCTACCAGCCAGACGATAAGCTGCGCAAAGACGCATTGCGCCAATTGCAGTTATCCATCTATCGCCAGGCAGAAATCATTTTGGCCCAGCGCGAGAGTGAGGATGCCGCTCCCAGTGAGGAAGCCCTCAATCACCTGCTGCGTATCCGCGATAGCGGGCGCACAGAGGTTGCGGCCACCGCCCAATATGATGCGATTAATTTTCTTATTCAATTAGGGCAGTGGCAGCGCGCCAGCACAGAACTCGCTGATTTCCGCCAGTTTTATCCCGCGCACACCTTGACGCCGACACTGGCTGCCAAAGCCATCGTTATCTTTGAAGCTCTGGAAATGCCGGCGGCTGCCGCCTCAGAATTACTGCAATTAGCCGCTACAGATCCGGATCGGGAAGTTCGCCGTCAATCCCTGTTTATGGCTGCAGAAAACCTGCAAAAAGCCGGTGAGTACAACAGGGCTATTGAAAGCTATCGCAACTACAGCAAATTGTGGCCAGAGCCCGCTGAGCAACGTCTGGAAGCGCAATTTCAGCTGGTCGAAATCTACGCTCAGACCAAAAAGCCCACTAAGCGGAATTACTGGCTACAACAACTTGCACAGAACTCGCTGCAGTCACCCCGCGGGCGTTACCTGGCCGCTTATTCTCAAAGTGAACTGGCGGAACAAAGTTATGCGAAATTTGCTGAACTGGCACTGCGCTTGCCGTTAAAGACCAGTCTCGCTAATAAAAAGCGGGCCATGCAAACCACCGTGGCGGATTACCGCAAAGTCCTGGAGTTTGGCATCGCAGAATTCACCCCTCAAGCAAACTATCGCCTCGCGGAAGTGTACCGACAGCTCAGCCGTGACCTGATGGACTCACAGCGCCCTAAAAACCTGAACGAGCTGGAATTGGAACAATACGAAATTCTACTGGAGGAACAGGCCTATCCCTTTGAGGAGAAGTCTATAGAGCTTCACGAGGCCAATATCCAGCGCACGGTTGAGGGTATTTACGACGACTGGGTTAAACGCAGCTTCCATTCACTGGGAGAGCTGTTACCCGCACGCTACAAAAAAGAAGAAAAAACCCTGGAGTGGAGTGATGCACTGCACTGAATTTAGCGCCCATAAATTATCTTCAATCGCACGGTTATTCACTACTGCGCTATTGGTTTTTCTACTCTCTGCATGTAGCGGCCTGCAAAAGACGACATCGCCCGCAGATAGTGACGCCGCGCAACAACTGACAGAGAACCCCTACTTGCGGGATGGTAAAAGAGTACCGCAACAGGCCCGTGCGGCAATGGAACTGGCTCGCCAGAATTTTCAGGCAAATGATTTACCTGCGTCTGAATCGCAACTGCTCCAAATTACTGAAAAGTGGCCGGAGCTCTCTGGAGCCTGGCTTAACCTGGCAATCGTGCAACAGTCCGGCGAGAAATACGAGGAATCCGAGCGCAGCTTTCGCCAGGCTATTGCTGTAAACGATAACAATGTATTTGCCTGGAATCGTCTTGCCGCCCTGATGCGTGACCGGGGGCGGTTCGAAGATGCAGAGCAATACTACAACGCCGCCATAGAGCGTTGGCCACACTATGCCGATGCACACCGCAACCTGGGAATCCTCTACGACCTTTACCTGCAACAACCCGAGCGTGCCCTTCAGCATTATATGGCAGCGCAAGATTCCGGTACTGAACAGGATAAATTGCTCAGTGCATGGATACTCGAGCTGGAGCGGAGACTTTAACAATGAAATTATTTTCTAGCCTCATACTGAGCCTGTCTATCTTTGCATACGGCGCAACAGCAGAGGAAATAACAGCGCTGGAGTCCACCGTAATTGGCAGTCAGGAACAACCTAAGGTTTTATATATCATTCCCTGGAAGCAAGCCGACAGTTTACAAAGGCTCGACAGCGTTCTGCCGCAAACTTTCTCCTCTGTATTTGAACATCAGGAATATTCTGAATTTCGGCGGGAAATAAAGCTGTTACAAGCTGAACAGGAAAAAACCGATTAGGCTGGCCCAACAAAATTAAAAATAATTTTTTGCGGCGTATGGAAGCGGCACTGCTTAATTTATACAGCGAAGACATGGAACCGCCGCAGCAGGCTTCAACGTCCCGCGGCCCTCTTTATACACCAAGGGTGGGAACTCAATCGCTCTCCCTTTGCACTACAAATTTATAACTTTATCTGTGGAGAATTAAATCATGGAATTCACTCAAGCGATGCTGCGTTTTTTCCAAAATGGCGGACCCTTCATGTACCCAATTGCAGTGGTCCTGGTTATCGGACTGGCAATGGTAGTAGAGCGCTGGATATTTTTATCACGCGCGCGGAATGCCAATAAAAAGGCGTATCAACAAGTATTGCCCATGTTGCAAAAACGCAGCTATCAAAGTGTCTTGCAGCTGGCCCGAGACAACGATGCAGCAATGGGCCGTATCGCCGCAGCGGGCATCAACACTTTGCAATTTGCCAAGCGCGAGGAAAATATTGCCCTGGCTATTGAGGAAGGGATTCTCGAAGCTGTTCCCCGTCTGGAAAAACGCACCAGTTACTTGGCCACTCTCGCTAATATTGCCACTCTGCTGGGCCTACTCGGCACTATTATGGGTCTGATTGCTGCATTTACTGCAGTAGCCAGTGCCGACCCATCTGAAAAAGCGACCATGCTCTCCACCAGTATTTCCGTAGCGATGAACACTACAGCATTCGGTTTGATTTCTGCCATTCCCCTGCTGTTGTTTAACTCAATGCTACAAAATAAAACCAATGAGATTGTCGATAGTTTGCAAATGGCCGGGGTTAAATTCCTTAATCTGCTGACCATGGGACGCCCACAGAAAGCGGAACAACGCACCGCTAACAGCTAAGGGATACCGCCATGCTGAACATAAATATTCGCCGGCGTGGACATGAGGAAGCAGAACTTGATATCACCTCGTTTATGAGTTTGATGACCATTTTGGTTCCAGTGTTACTACTAAATATGGTGTTTTCCCATATCTCAGTGCTCAAGTTGAATCTGCCGGGTATCAGTGACGGAAGCTCCAGTAGTGTGGAGGAAAACCGCCAGCTCGAACTCGTTTTGCGCACGCAGTATGTCGATATCAATTATCCCGCTGGACAGCGGGTTAAACGCATCCCACACGAGGAAAACTCACCGGATTTCGCCACGATATCTGTCGTTTTACAGCAGATAAAACGGCAGTTGCGGGAAAAATCTATCGACAAAGATGATCTGGTGATCCTGTCAGAAAAGGGAACGCCTTACAAAACTCTGGTCGCCGCCATGGATACTGCACGCAGCTACCGGGCTGTAGTGGCCGCATCTGTTGTTGATGCAGAACTGTTCCCCCAGATATCTCTCGGCGATGCACCGGAGCAGACAAAATAGCGGGGCCAAACTATGAAGATAAATGCAGCCGCAAAACTGCAAGAGCGCAGGCAAAGGCAAAAAAAGCAGCAGTCAAAACTGAACCTGGTATCACTGATGGATATCTTCACCATCCTGGTATTTTTCCTTCTGGTGAACTCAACCAGTGATGTTCAGGTTCTGCAGACTGATAAAACCATAAAACTGCCCAAGTCCACCTCACAACAGAAGCCCGAGGTGACTACTGTAGTGCGGGTCAACAATAAACAGTTGTTTGTCGGGGACCGATTTATCGCCAACATCGATGATATCGATCCCAGCGCAGAGAATATTGAGGCCCTGGTAACAGAGCTTGAATATCGTGCTGAACGAGCGGGAGAGCTGAGCGAAGCCCAGAAAACTCTGGGCCGAGCAGTGACTATTTTAGGTGATGAACAAGTTCCTTATGAATTGCTAAAGCAGATCATGCACACTTGCGCAGCCGCAGACTTCCGCGATATGTCTTTCGCCGTAGAACAAACAGCGCCGGAAGATCCTTCGGGGGTGGAATCCTGATATGAGTACAGCAACCATTAGTTACGCCCCCTGGCAACTACAGGAAACAGTACTTCCCTGGTCCGCCTCGAGAGAGGAGGATCAGCGATTTATCAAATTACTGCGCGGTGGCCTGATAGCCCTGGCAATCAGTGGTATTGCCGTTGCACTGGCGCCAGTACCCGAACTCACCCGGGAGCAGGCCGAAAGGGTACCTCCACAGCTGGCCAAAGTGATTTTGGAAAAAAAGGAATTGCCAAAACCCAAGCCAAAGCCGAAACCCAAAGAGCAAAAGAAGCCCAAGGAAAAGAAAAAGCCCGAAGAGAAACCCAAAAAGAAAGCGGAAACACCCGACAAGCCCAAGCCTGTGGAGAAGCCGCGCAAGGTTGAAAATCCCCCGGTTGCCAAAGTACAGCAGGCCCGGGAGAAAGCGGCCAATAGCGGCCTGAATGCACTCGCCGATGATCTGTTGGATATGCGCGAGAGTTTTAATACATCGGATATTAGCCGGGGCCAGCTCAGCTCGGGGAATGCTACTGCCACTAAAATAGAACGCAGTATGATCGCGGATAAGTCAAAAGCCTCCAGCGGCGGCGTTGCCGCCGGCAGAGTGAGTCGCGATACCGGTGGTGTCTCACTGGCCGGGCGTGAGAACACCCGAGTGCAAAGTACCCAGGCAAAGGGTTCAGCCAATGAAGCGGTGGCCAAGGCCAGAGGGCAAAAATCCATACGTACCGACGATTCCATTCGCAGTGTTATGGAAGCCAATAAAGAGGCTATTATTGGAATCTATAACCGTGCGTTGCGCAGGGACCCAACTCTGCAGGGAAGGCTCACCGTACAGTTGGTGATCGCACCGAATGGTGCTATCGCGTCGATCAAATTGGTAGAGAGCGAGCTCAATAACCCGGCACTTGAACGCAAGTTGCTGGCGAGAATCCGCATGATCAATTTTGGTTCTGCCAACGTTGAGAGTACTACCAAGAACTACTCAATCGACTTCCTGCCTTCTTAAGTTCCGAGTAGCTATCTTGTCTGTAGCGTGGCGACACAGGGACGTGCCGCCATTTGAAGGGAGTTAATAGGTGGACAAGAAGCTGATCCACCCAATTAACTAAAGTAAATCCAGCGCATAGCGACGCAATGTTTGCATAGGAATAATTTCCAGCGCCTTCACATGTGTACTCTGTAAAAATACCCGGGGAGCCATATCCAATTTCTCCGCTTCGAGCCAGCGCGCGGCACAGAGACACCAACGATCCCCTTCCTTTAAACCGGGAAAATTAAACTCCTCTACCGGCGTACTCAAGTCATTGCCGCGACTGCGGGAAAATTCCAGGAACTTATCAGTCACGGCAACGCAAACGGTGTGAGAACCGAGATCCTCTTTACAGGTGTTACAGCAGCCATCGCGAAAGAAGCCTGTCTTCGGGTCCAGGCTACAAGGCACCAGTGGATCGCCAAAGACGTTGACTGAATTTTCTATCTCCATTCCTGACTCTCTCCACTTTTATCACCAATTAGCTGGATATCCACCAGTTGCCAGCGCAGACCATTGCGTTGCATCAACAGACGCAATTCAGGGCGGCCATGCTCACCATATTCAACACTCAGATGATTGAGGTCGGTAAAATGCCACCCCATGCGCTGCCAGGAATCTTCATCTTCTTCCGCTGCAGAAGTCTCATTCCCGGAAATATCCGGTGTTTCACTACCCTGTCGATAAATTTCCCGCTGAAATGCCTCCAGATCCTCTCCCCCACGAAGAAGGTCGGCAATGCCCTCAGGAGTAATAAACTGTTGTAAAAGTGGATCCATAAAGAAATTTGCACCAGCACTCAGTAATTCATCAAATTCCTGAGGAATAGAATTACTTAGGGAGTTCCTAAGTTGCTGCTGTATGCGGATCTTTAAATTGTCACGTAAAACAGGAAAATCGACATAATGCTCTAACGTGTCGATACTCTCAGTTCTAACCTGCGGCTGATCGGATTTAGCCATTTTCGCCGCACGTTGCAATTGCTCGATGGAATAAAACGGCAAGGCGACATATCCAGCGGCAATCAATACCAAAACCAGACCGCTCATCCACAGTATTTTTTTCATCAATTCTATTCCTTAGTCACTCCTCGGAGATTTTATGCTGAGAAAGATGTATCACCTAATTTGCCGATGTATTGGCGTGGCATTGTTCGCCACTCCCGCCTATGAGATATTCCCCTCCCAAGACTCTGCACCCCATAAATAATCTAAATCTCAATAAGGACAGCTAACAGGATGAGTGACATCTATAAGGCCCCTGAAGCAAATTTGGCCAATAGCCCAGTGAGTGACGACTCAGGCTCTATTGAAAAGGGCATTGCCGGGGATTATTCGTTTTCTATTGGGGAGACTCTTAGCGAAGCTTGGCAACGCACGAGTGGTAATAAAGGCACCGTTTGGGTGGGAGCATTGCTCTATTTCGTTGCCATTATTGCAATTACTATCGTCGCCACCTTAATTACTGGCGGCACTGCGGCTTTCAGCCCCGACAGCAACCCAGGCCCATTTGCCGAGGCTCTCTCTCAGCTGATCGTGACCTTTGCCGGCGCACCCTTGGCGGTGGGTATGACAATGATTGGTATCAAGATCGCCCGCGACGAGCAGACTTCTGGTACCGAGGTGTTTGCTCATTTCGACAAGATAGTGCCTCTCGGCTTTGCGACCATAGTTATGTATCTACTAATTGGGGTTGGTCTGATATTGCTGATAATTCCGGGTATTTACCTAATGATTGCTTATCTGATGACAATGCCCCTAATTGCCGATCGCAATCTGAGCCCCTGGGAGGCTCTGGAAACCTCCCGTAAAGCCATCACTAAGAACTGGTTTGCCTTCCTTGGTTTCGCAATTGTTATGATACTGATCTTTTTAGCTGGCAGCATTCCTCTGCTTATCGGCCTGATTTGGGCAATCCCCCTTTGTAGTATCGCTTTTGGTGTTGCCTACCGAAAAGTTTTCGGCGTTCCCAATCACAATTAAATTTCTCTACCAGACAGGAGCGGTGGCTTGCTGGATACCACCTATAACGTCGAAACACCTGAGGGGATCGATTTGCGCGCGCGGGCCGCTGGGCCCGTGCCACGTATCCTTGCGTATGCAGTGGATGTGTTTTATCGATCATTGATATTGGCCGCGATCGGCTTTGCCTTGCTATTTGCCGGCTTTGCCGGTGCGGGCATCTGGCTCGTCTGCGCCTTTCTTCTCGAGTGGTTTTACCCGGTGCTTTTTGAAGTTTTACGCGGTGGGCAAACACCGGGCAAAAAGGCCTTTGGCCTAATGGTGGTCAACGACAACCTTACGCCGGTATCCTGGGGAGCATCCATCGTTCGCAACCTGTTACGCTTCGCGGATTTTATGCCATTTGCCTACGCCACTGGCGTAATAAGCATGACACTGGGGCGTCACTTCCAGCGCCTTGGCGACCTGGCAGCAGCCACCCTGGTGGTCTATCGCGAAGAGGAAAAGGCACCAGTTACCCTGCCGGATACTACCCCGCTCCCACCACCGCAAAACCTCCGCCAGCAAGACCAACAGGCACTGGTTAGCCTTTTGGAGCGCCACCAGGATTTAAGCGAAGCGCGTCAGCAAGAGCTCGCAAATCTGCTCGAGCCGATTACTCGGAAAAGGGACAGCGATGCCTTGAGCTACCTGCGCTCCGTAGGCAGTTGGCTACTCGGTGGCAGGGGATAGGCAGAGTTACCTATGAAGCAGAGAGACTTTGAGAATCGCTACCGCGACAGCTGGGAGCAATTAGAAGCCTGGCTGAAAGCGGATCGGAACAAGTCCGAAGTTGCGGCCCTGGACCTACCCGTCGCCTATCGCAACCTTTGCCAGCAGCTGGCAATGGCTAAGGAGCGGCAATATACCAACCGCCTGATAGACCACCTCAACCAGCTGGTTATGGCGGCACATCACCGTGTCTACCGCCAGGAAACCTTGCGCCGCAAGGGATGGTTGCACTATTTGTTGGCAGGTTTTCCCCAAGCCGTGCGCGCTAATAGCCGCGCAGTACTGCTGGCATCCGCTTTGTTTTTAATACCTGGCCTGATCCTGGGAATCGGCACTTACAACAACGATGCCCTGGTGTACGCAGTAATGTCACCGGAACAGGTTATGGGTTTTGAATCCATGTATGATCCGGGCAACCGGGTACTGGGCCGCGAGCGCGGCTCTGATACCGACCTGTTCATGTTCGGTTTTTATATCAAAAACAATATTGGCATCGCCTTTCGCACCTTTGCCGGCGGTGTACTGTTTGGCCTGGGCTCAATTTTCTTCCTGGTGTTTAACGGCATCTATATTGGCGCAGCGTTTGGGCATATCACCCGGGTGGGCTTTGTCTCCACCTTCTACCCATTTGTGATTGGCCACGGCGCCTTTGAGTTGACCGCCATAGTACTGGCGGGAGCAGCGGGCCTGATATTGGGACGCTCTCTAGTGGATCCGGGCCAACACCGACGCACGGTCGCACTGCGCCTGGCCGCTGTCGAAGCAATGAAGATTATGTACGGCACTTTCCTGATGCTGGTGATTGCCGCTTTCCTTGAAGCCTTCTGGTCCTCCAGTGCCAGCACACCGATTGCGATCAAGCTCGGGGTAGGCGCCCTGTTTTGGGTACTGGTCTTTGCGTACTTTATCCTGGCGGGACGCAGGGAGGGCGCAACTCATGCAAATTAAGAATCTGGCAGTGCGAGCCCGCTTGCGCTCTCCCTGGGAGTCTGTCGATCTCGGTATCGCCCTGGCACGAAAATACTGGTGGCAACTTTTTATAGTCTACCTGTTGCCTGCAGCACCGCTATTTGCTTTGTGTTATTGGCTGTTTCCAGAGTCACCAACGCTCTCCATCTTATTTATTTGGTGGCTGAAACCCGTATTTGATCGGCTGCCCCTGTTTATGATCAGCCGCGCATTATTTGGCTCACCGGTATCCATTGGTGAGGCATTGAAGCATTTCTTTAGCCAGAATCGTCGCGACTGGTTTATGTGGCTTACCCTCCGTCGGCTGAGCCCCACACGCTCTTTCGATATGCCAGTCACCGTGCTGGAGCAATCCACAGGTAAGGCCCGTACCTCGCGCCTTGGGGTACTGCACCGCAAACACTCTGGGGCCGCCACCTGGCTAACACTAACGCTTTACCATATTGAGATATTTCTACTTGCCGCATTAAGTGTGATGGCATTTCTGTTTATCCCTGAACAGTATTCCGATGGGATCGATTGGATCCCTCTGCTCCAAGGGGATACTCAATGGCTGGAATGGATATATAACGGACTCTACCTGTTTGTTATGGCAGCAGTAGCCCCCTTCTATATCGTTAGCGGATTTTGCCTTTATATTGGCCGTCGTATTGAGTTGGAAGGCTGGGATATAGAAATCCAGTTTCGGGACCTGCTGGAACGCCAGCAGCGTGAACAGGAGTCCCACCGCAGAAGAAAACCAAGCACTGCTGCGCTAATCCTGATCTGCGGGCTCACCTTTGGCTCATTAATTCCAGCGCCCCCCGCCAGCGCCGCATCTTTGGAAACCCCGCAGCAGGCCCAAGAGCATATTGACGAAATCCTCGCTGGCGATGAATTTCATCAAATGAAAGAGATCAGTGGTTGGCGCAAAAAAGACAAATCTGAAACAGAAGCCGTCAAAGAAAAGTTCCCCGAGTGGTTAATTAACTTTATCGAATGGCTTTTTGAGAACTCTAAAGATACGCCTGAAGTTGACGATGAAGTTAAATGGGGCCCAACAATTGCGAAAATCCTGGAGCTGCTGCTTTGGATTGGCTTGGTATTCGGCCTGGGCTATCTGCTTTGGAGACATCACGATAAAATTCTTCAGAGCTTGAAATGGCAGCCTAAGCCAAAGAAAAAGCAGCCCGTCCCCGAAACCCTATTCGGCCTGGATGTACGCCAATCGAGTCTGCCCGATGACGTTTGCGCGGAGGTCATGCGCCTGTGGACAGAGGGAGACAAGCGAGCCAGTTTGGGACTATTGTACCGCGCCACCCTCTCTCACCTGATTGAAGACTTCGAGTTTTATTTTGGCGATCACCTTACCGAAAGTGAATGCGCACAGCTGGTACAAGTAAGGCAACAGGAGCCGAATGAAGTACAGCGCCCAGTAAGTCCCGCCCTGAGTCAATTTGTACAAGAGCTTACTGCAAACTGGCAGCAGCTTGCCTATGCCCACCGGCCGCCAAAAGAGGCTCAGGTAAGCTCACTTTGTAGCCAATGGCAGGAGGAATTTGGCAATGACCGCTAAGAGAATTCTGTTGGCAGCCCTGGTCATAAGTGGCGTGGCACTTGTATGGCTATTCCTCACTTTCTACGAGCGCTACTCCAAGGAGATCGACAGCGGCTGGAGCATGGAAGCCAGACGAAATCCCTACCTGGCAGCAGAAAGATACCTCACCGATATCCAACTGGCGCCGCATCAGGCAGATAATATATCTGTACTCCAAGGCCTTTCCTCCGATGCCACCCTGTTTATCAACAGCTCCAGCCAGGTCTATAACCCCACCAAGGCCCAAGAACTTCTAGAGTGGGTCGAGCGCGGTGGCCACGCCATCGTTGTAGCCTATACCGGCAACTTCGACAGCGACTCCGGGCGCAGTGAAAACCGCGATTGGCTACTTGAGTCCATGGACGTCTCTATCCAAGAGGGACACAGTAAGTTCGAACTGCAAGAAACCCTGGAGCAACTGCTCGGGGAGGATGCCGTACTCGAGCCTGAGCAGAGCCCCGCTGATGCCATGCGGGAGCACAATCGCAAACTGGACGAAGGCGAAACGGAAGATGAGCCGAAGGAACAAGAGGAGCCTCGCAACCCCGATGTGTCAGAAGAGGATCTGGTAACCCTGCCTGTTGAGGGCGGCAGCGAAATACAGCTATACCTCGATGCCAGCCACCTGCTCTACCACCCTTCGTTTAATGACGAGACTATCACCGATGGACCTGTCTTCTGGGCAAAAGTACGACGCGACGATGTCGGCGTACCGTTTATGCAGTTCGAGCGCGGCAATGGTGTGATTACCCTGATGACTGACAGCACCCTGTGGCAGTCCCAGCGTATTGGCCACTTCGATCACGCCTATTTCTTACAATTGCTGGCCGGCGAAGGAGAGTTTGTCTTTCTCACCCGCCCCCGCTTTGAAACCCTTTCTAAGGTTGCTCGTCAATACGCTGCAGAGTTTTTTCTCGCCGGCGCACTGGCCTTACTCGCTTGGCTATTACTACACGGGCGCCGCTTCGGCCCCTTGCAGCCGGAGCCAGAAGTGTCCCGCCGTTCTCTGCTAGAACATATATCCGCCTGCGGCCATTACTACTGGCAGGACGACCAGGGGGAAACCCTGCTGCGCGGCCATCGGGAAGAACTTCTACGTCGTCTTGGCGCCACCCATATCAACGCCACTAAAAAACGCAAACTGTGCGACAAGCTCTGTGCCTCCACCGGTATGGATGAACGGCTAATAGTTGAAACCTTGTGGGGCAAGCCCCCAACAACCGAAGAAACATTTACTGAACACATGCGTAATCTGCAGCGAATTGAGGCAGTCCTATGAACGAGACCACCCTTCAACCAGAACAACAAACCACGGGCCCGTCACCTGACTGGCAGGCTGCGTCCGCCAAACTTCAGATACTGCGCAACAATATCAACCGGTTGCTGATTGGCCAGGAGCAGGTGGTTGACCAGGTACTCGTAGCTCTGCTGGCTTCTGGCCACGTACTGCTCGAAGGTGTACCCGGACTCGGCAAAACCCTTCTGGTGCGCACCCTGGCCAACTGCTTTGGCGGCAATTTCCGCCGCATCCAGTTTACCCCGGATTTGATGCCCGCCGACGTTACTGGCCACGCTATGTACAACATGGGAGAGAGCCGCTTTGAGGTGCGTCGCGGGCCGGTATTTACCAACCTGCTGCTGGCGGATGAAATCAACCGTGCCCCCGCCAAAACCCAGGCCGCCCTACTGGAGGTGATGCAGGAGAAGCAGGTCACTATCGACGGCCAGGCATTGAAAGTACCCAGTCCATTTATGGTACTCGCCACTCAAAACCCCATTGAGCAGGAAGGTACCTACCCGCTGCCAGAGGCGGAACTGGACCGATTCCTGCTGAAAGTCCTCATCGATTATCCCAGCCTCGAAGCGGAACTGAAATTGGCCGCCGCCGCCAGCAGTGGCCGAATTGAGCGCAGCCTGCAGGAAAAGCTGGCCGGGGAAATTACTGTCGAGGGATTGCAGCAACTTCAGGCCCTGGTGCCCCAGGTGGGCTTGGACGAACAGGTATTGAATTACGCCGTGCGGCTGGTGCGCGCCACCCGCCAATCACCGCAGCTGCGCAGCCCCGCCGGCCCGCGCGCCAGTATCGGCCTGCTGCAGGCAGCTCGTGCCAATGCGCTGTTACAGGGACGGGAATTTGTACTGCCGGATGATATCAAGGCCATGGCCATCCCGGTAATGCGTCACCGTATCGGCCTATCTCCAGATATGGAAATTGACGGTGAAACTGCTGATACGGCGCTGGCAATGATTATCGACAGTGTTGAGGCACCGCGACTGTGACACAGACTGTAGCTGCAACAGAGCAACAGGCAGCACCAGCACAAAGCGGTCGCACCGGCCCGAGTCCGCGCCTGGTCAAACTGCTCGGCTACTGGTGCCTGGCAGCTCTGGCAATTACAGCAGCGCGAATTTGGTTTCCGCAAGCCAGCTCATTTATCGGCAACCTTTGGTGGGGAGCGAGTGCCCTGTTAATCAGCGCCACCCTGCTGGACTATCTCACTGGTTACCGTGTAACCGGTCTGCAGGGGCTGCGGCGATTGCCCGGCAACCTGGCCCTGGGCGTACGCAATACTGCGCGGCTAAAACTTCACAATACCGGCCCACGCCTACTATTACTCCAGGTTTCCGACTCAATCCCACAGCAACTGGGATCGACAGGGCTGCCGCGCTCCGCACAACTTAACCCGGACCAGGAAATCACCATCGAGTACGACCTGGTACCCCGTCGCCGCGGCAGCGCCTCTTTCGGACGAATCGAGGTACTGGCCAACTCTCCCTGGGGACTCTGGCAGACAAGGGTATGGTTAGGACAGGAGCAGACCGTCAAGGTCTACCCCAATTTTCTCGGTATCTCCTCACTGCAATCTCTCTCCACCGAACAGAGCCTGCGCCTGATGGGGTTGCACCAGCAGCAGCGTCGCGGTGAGGGCATGGACTTCCGCCAACTGCGGGAATACCGCCAGGGAGACAGCCAGCGACAGGTGGACTGGCGCGCGAGCTCACGGCTGCGCAAACTGATCAGCCGTGAATACCAAGACGAACGCGACCAGGAAATTATTTATATGCTGGATTGCGGCCGCCGGATGCGTGCGAAAGACGGCGAGCTGAGCCACTTTGACCACGCACTCAATGGCTTGCTACTTTCAGCTTATGTCGCCATCAAACAGGGGGACGCGGTCGGCTTGCAGGCATTTGCTGCGGCACAGGAGAGCAGTGGTGGACAGCTGCCTCCAGTAAAAGGCGAAAGTGCAATCAACCTACTGCTGAATAATGTCTACGACCTCCACTCTGGCACTAGTAGCGCAGATTACACTAGCGCCGCACAACAGTTGATGGCCCACCACAAGCGACGTGCCCTGGTAATCCTGATTACCAACTTGCGCGATGAAGATAGTGATGAACTCCTAGCAGCAGTCAAATTGCTGTCGCGCAATCACCTGGTGATGATTGCCAGTCTGCGGGAGACTTCTGTGGACAAATTGCTGCAACAGCCGATTCAGAACTTTGATAGTGCAGTAAACAGCGCAGCAGCGAGGGACTTCCTACGCCGCAGGGAGCAATTACTTCAGCATTTGCAGGCACACAATGTCATAGTGGTAGACTCGAGGCCGGAGCTTTTGCACCAGTCTCTGGTAGAGGCCTATTGGCGCCTAAAGCGCAGCGGCAGAATCTGAATCGACAAATTTACCGAGTGGGGACTCTCCGAGCCCCCACTATGCAAACCCTCCCTATAACCTTCCCACTACCCGCAATAATCCAGGGCTGTCCGGGAACTCTACCCAATCCCGGGAATCTCTTATTGAGCGCGCTACCTCCTGGAACCTTTAGCTTCCAGCAAAGTTAGATTTATTTTTAGAATGCGCTGAAGAAAAGAAATTAAATTCCAACAAAACCTGATAAAGCTCAATTTACCTCGTATTAGTTCGCAAAAGTTAACTTGGGGCAGTGGCACTTTGCTGTATCACCCGTTAACCTCTTGTTACTCATCTCCGGGTATTTAAAATGGGCCCGGGCAAAGTACAGACCTTCTTATTTATGAGCGGTAAGCGCACCATCCAATACTGTTCCCGTCTGTCCCAGTGGCAGGCGCTATTGCTATTGCTGGTATTTCTCAGTGCGCGAGGCCTGGTTCCTGCAGGTTTTATGCCGGCAGATTTTGCAGCGGGAACGCCCTATGGGCTCTGCCATGGCGATAGCCGCAGCGCTTTATTGCTCAATGCCCTCAAAGCGAACTCTCACAGCGATCATCACGGCGACCACTCTTCAAGCCACAACCACGATACGCTTACCGCTCACTCATTTGCCGATAACCATTGTAATTTTTCCGCCGCTGCCAGTATTGCCAGCGCACCAACTACAGAACTGGAAATAGTCCTACCCGGTTTTACTCAACCGCCCTCTTATCCGGCTTTTTTCCGCGTTATCTCTAACGCTTACAGCCGCCCACTGATTCGCGCCCCCCCGGTTTAATTCCTTTTTTATTCCAACATCATCACTCCGCAGTTCGCTGTGGACCGCAAGTCTCATTGCTGTCTTAACATTTTCAGCGCTTTGGGTCTTGCCAAAATACGACCACTTTTTCAGGTGGGGATATGTCGCGTGCGCCAAATATTACTCAGGCCTGCGCGCTCACTGCTGCGTGTTCGAAACGCCAGCGAAAAGGATTGAAAACCATGCATCAGAGCATCAACGCAAAAATTTTTCTGAAAAAACCTCTCAGCCTGGCACTCGCTGCCTGCTGTACCTTTTCAGCACATCTCGCAGCGGAAGAATCCGAAGAGTCAGAACCATTAAAAGATGGTGAAATGGAACAAATGGTGGTTACTGGGGTAAAGACTGAACTCCCCCTCAACCTGGTAACCGACCCGAAAAAACCCCGTCAGCCATTACCTGCCAATGACGGCGCCGACTACCTGAAAACAATTCCGGGATTTTCCGTAGTGCGTAAAGGCGGCACCAGTGGCGATCCGATGCTTCGCGGAATGGGGGGCTCGCGCCTGGGAATGGTAGTGGATGGAGAAACAATGGCGGGTGGTTGTCCCAGCCGAATGGACCCACCTACAGCCTATATTTTTCCCGAGGCAATGGACGAAATTGAAGTTATTAAAGGGCCACAGAGCGTCCTCTATGGCCCGGGAAATTCCGCCGGCGTAGTTGTATTTAATCAGCAGCAGGAGCGCCCCACTGAAAGCGACTGGAATATGCATGCGAGCCTGCTCGGCGCCAGTGCCGAGCGTCGCGATGGTCTATTCGATATCTCCTATAGTTCGCCGCAGTTTTCTATCCGCAGCTCCTCGACCTCGGCATCTGCGGACGACTACGAAGACGGGGATGGCAATGAGGTAAATTCCAGTTATGAGCGCTGGAGCAGCCAGGTCAATTTGGCCTGGACACCCAGCGACGATACACGGGTCGAGTTTGATACTGCATTTAGCGATGGTGAAGCTGCCTATGCAGATCGGGGAGTCGACGGTTCCAAGTTTGCCCGTGAGAGCCACAAAGCGAAATATGTCCGCAGCAATATCAGTAGCTGGCTCGACTCAATTGAGCTCCAGGCCTACTACAACTATATCGACCACATCATGGATAACTACAGCCTGCGCGAGTTATCCAGCACCGCTACACCCATGGTCATGAATCTCGATAGTGAGACCACAGGTTTCAAGATGGCTCTGGTGTTTACGCCTATGGACGATGTGGAATTGACCAGTGGAATTGATGCCCGGGAAAATCGCCACACCGGCCGCTCGACCATGAACCAGTCCACCATGGACTACCGGGATATGAAGCGAGAGGCCGATGCCGAATTTAGCCAGCTGGGGTTATTTTCTGAGGTCAGCTGGCAAGTCGCAGCCAATCAACGCTGGATCGCCGGTGCACGAGTGGATGATTGGGAAGTAAAAGACCTTCGCGATGAAGTTGCTCTATCCATGATGTCCTCAGTGGATAACCCCACTGCGGGAGAAACTCGCTCAGAGCTATTGAGCAGCGGCTTCCTGCGCTATGAATATGGTCTCGAAAGCGGCCCCAATAGTTCTGCCACACTCTTTGCCGGGCTCGGCTACACTGAGCGCTTCCCCGATTATTGGGAAATTTTCTCCTACGAGACAGCAGACTCCTACAGCGCACTGGATATCGAATCAGAAAAGACCACCCAGCTGGATATCGGCTATATCTATCGCGGTAAAAAACTCTCTGCCAGTGTCTCCGGATTCGTCAATCAGATTGATGACTACCTGATGATTGAGAAGGATTACGAAAAAGCGGCAGTAATGAGTAGCATGGACTCTATGGGTAGTATGAATATGGATGGTATGGACTCCTCCGATACTCGCACTACCTCCATTGTCAGAAACATCCAGGCACGCTCCTGGGGTTTGGAGTTTGACTCCTCATATCAGCTCAATGAGCAGTGGCGCACTGAATTCACCGTAACATCTGTTCGCGGTGCCAACGAAACCGATGGCACTACCTTGGCACAACTGCCGCCTCTGGAGGGCCGCCTGGGACTCTACTATGAACAGGCCCAGTGGTCAGCAGGTGTTTTATGGCGCGCTATCGCAAGCCAGAACCGGGTGGATATCGGCAAAGGCAATATTGTTGGTCAGGATATTGGTGCAACCGACTCTGCCAACGTCGTTTCCATCAATGCCGGCTGGAAACCCAGTAAAAGTGTACTGGTAACTACCGGTATCGATAACCTATTCGATGAGACTTACGCAGAACATATCAGTCGCTCTGGAGCCAATATTATTGGTTTCGATCAGTTGACTCGGGTTAATGAGCCGGGACGCACCTTCTGGCTGAAAGCCATTTATCGAATTTAAAAACTATCGGGGCCCCAGGGCCCCTTTTCCACTCTCTAAAATAATCAGTAATTAATTAAGAAATTTCTACGAATAAATCATTGGAGAAAATAGTTTAAAAGGTGGAGGACACACTAAAAGCGGTAGGAAAAATTTAAACTTAGGGTGCGCAGATGCCCGAGGTTAACACGTTCTATTTTGCCAATATTATTGTAGTTATACTCTAATGAAGTATCGAAATCCTGAGTCCACATAATTCGGTAACCCACTCCGGCATTCCAAAAGGTATCACTGCCACTGGCATCAATAATATAGATATATCGATCATCCGGATAGAATGGTGGGTATTCTCGATACCAATAGCCTCTTCTTATCACATTATTCAAATCCACATCGGCATAATTATATCCCACCATCCAATAGAGACATTGAACGTGACAATTCAGGGTAAAATCAATTTTAAAATTTAAACCTACCTGATCTACCGTGACATGATTATCATCGAAATGCGACGCCCGCAGCTCAACTTGCCAGACTCCCACAGCCGGCGTAATTCCGAGGCTGACATAGCCAAAAGAATCCCGCTGCTTATTTAACTGCTGCTCGCCACTCCCAAAACCAACGGTACCGATAATCCGGTACTCTCCTGTGGCGACACCATCAAAAGGATTATTCGCCTCGAATCCATAACTGGTCGCAGCTATAAAAAAGGAAAGCAGGTAGACGGATAGCTTTATCATCGCCACTCACATCAAAAAGCCAGTCATCAAGTTCAAGCTCAGTGAATTATTTCAAGTTGTTTCTACATCAATAATGGCCCAGACGCCCCCTACAAAAGCCGGGTTTTTCTTCAGGTTGTCTACATCACCTGCTTGCGGCATTGGCTGTCCAGCCTGACGGAGTTCTTCCAACCGCTGAAAAATCGTTTCAGCCATTTTTTGCAGGGTCCCCTCAAGGGTATCGGCATAGCAGTGGCAATGCGGCAGATCCGGTGCAATGGCACCAAATCCGGCATACTCAATATTGTGCACCACAACCGGGTAGCGCATTGAAAAATACTCTTATGTATTAGCTTTCCAAAGCGTAGACTGCTTTGCATTTTACGGGGGAATTTGGCAAGGAAATTAGCTAATTAGCCGGGAAATAATATTTCGCGCTGGCACAGATTCAACATTCTGAGTGACAGCATTAAGTAGGAAGAACTGCCGTATTCAAATTAAAACCTGCAGCACTACAGTTTTTCACACAAGAAAATATTTGGAATTTAGTTAACGAGGCATCCTACCTAATAGGGCCCGGCGGGAAAATAGCATGCTGTTATAGGTGCGCCGCAACGCAATATCATTTGCATCGACTGCATTGGAGAGGGCCTCAAAATGCCGCTGTAACCAGTTTATTTCCTCCTCCAGTTCCCGACGCAAACAGCGAATTTCACCTTTATCCTGGTTAAAGCGCAGATCGGGTCCAGACATCAGTGAGCCTCCTGAATTTGGAAATATCCAGATCCCCTTTAAAGCCTCCACCAGTGGTGGTGGAGGCACAAAAATACTCTCTATATGTTTACTGGCGTCACACCCTAAGCAGCGGACTTATCCAGCAGTAGAGATTGCCAATCAAAAGAAGAGTCGCCAATTACATAGAAAAAGGGATTTAGCAGAGAGTCTTTGGTGTTGTAGCGCAACAAATTAAACTCTTCGTCCACAACAATACCACCTGCTGCTTCAACTACAGCCTGAGCTGCCGCAGTATCCCACTCGCAAGTAGGAGCGAGACGCGGATACAGATCTGCTGCACCCTCAGCAACCAGGCATAATTTCAGTGAGGAGCCCATATTTTTGCACTCGACAGCTCCCAGTTCAGACTCGATACGTTGTACCAGCTGGTCGACGGTGCCGGTTCCATGGCTGCGGCTGGCCACAAGTTCAACAACTTCACTACTATCCAGGCGCGGCTTCAGTGGCCGCACCCGAATTTCAGTTTCGCCATTGGCATCGCGCTTAAAGGCTCCTTCGCCCTTGCAGCCGGCATAAGTGATATTCAGTACCGGTACGTACACCACCCCCAAAACGGGCTCGCCATTTTCGATTAACGCGACATTTACGGTAAATTCACCGTTGCGTCGGATAAATTCTTTGGTGCCATCGAGCGGATCGACAATCCAGTAACGCTGCCACTGACTGCGCTCTTCGAACGAGGGCATTTCCTGCTCTTCTGATAAAACCGGTACTCCCTCGATAAGCTGTGCCAACGCCGGTTCCAGTACTTTGTGAGCGGCCAGATCTGCGGCAGTTACTGGTGAATCATCTTTCTTCGTCTCGACTTCCAACTCAGCGCTGCTGTGATAAACCTCGAGAATCGCCTCTCCCGCGCGTTTGCAGATCTCTATCACCTGCTCTAAAAGTGCTTTATCCATTACAACTCCATACTCTGTTAACTCACCATTATAAAGTCTTAGGCGGAGAAAAGGTCCTGAACGGACAGATAGCGCTCACCAGTGTCATAGCTGAACACCAGTACCCGGCTGCCCGCATCCATCTCCCCCTCGCGCTTTTTCAGGGCCGCAAGGCTGGCACCGGAGGAGATACCCACAAAAATTCCCTCTTTTAATGCGCAACGACGCGCCATTTCAAAACTGTCTTCCTCACTCACCAATACAGTACCGTCGAGTACTTCCGTATTGAGTACCTGGGGTACAAAGCCGGCGCCGATACCCTGCAAACGATGCAGGCCTTTTTCTCCACCGCTAATCACCGGTGATTTCTCCGGCTCTACTGCATAGACCTGTAATTTGGGAAAGTGCTCTTTTAGGACTTCGCCACAGCCTGTGATATGCCCGCCAGTACCCACACCGGTAATCATATAATCCAGCCCCTCAGGAAAGTCTGCCAAGATTTCCTTGGAGGTAACATCCCGGTGCACCTGGGCATTGGCGCGGTTATTAAATTGTTGGGGCATCCAGCTATTCGCATGTGAGGCCAATAACTCCTCCGCCTTAGCAATAGCGCCGCCCATACCGCGCTCTTTAGGTGTAAGGACCAATTCTGCGCCCATTGCTTTCATGACCTGGCGACGCTCTACCGACATAGACTCTGGCATGGTCAGGATCAGGCGATAACCCTTCACGGCAGCAACCATCGCCAGTCCAATACCCGTATTACCAGAGGTCGGTTCGATTATTACCCCACCGGGCTGCAGTGCTCCACGACGCTCTGCATCCTCAATCATCGCCAAGGCAATTCGATCTTTAATACTGCTGCCCGGATTAAAGCGCTCTACCTTCATCCAAACTTCTATATCGGGGCGAAAGAGGTGATTGATTCTTACGTGAGGGGTATTGCCGATTGTTTCCAGAATATTGGCCGCTTTCATCGGTGAGGCTCTCCATGACTAGTGCTCAAGGCAAACAACTGCCGGGCATGTATTTTCGATGCTCCATATTACCCCAGAAATGTCCCGCGACCGGCACCGGAGAAAACTCAATTGGAATTAGAGAGTACAAGCTATCGATGATGCGGAGGAAAACCGTTAAATTGATGGGGAGGTATACAAAATAAAAATAAGGTAAGTACCTATGTCCGTAGAAAATTCCGCACCCCAGCACAACTTTCGCAATTACCTGGTACCGATGTTCCTAGCCAGTGCCACTTTATTCATCTTTCTGGATACCTGGAAACTGGATAACTTGTGGATGCCCGCGCTAAAAGCGCTGCCGATACTGTGTCTAGTGATGATTGCCAGACTGGAGCTGCGGGGCAAAACCCTGCTTTTCACTTTTCTAGCCCTCAGTTCCTCCGCCATCGGAGATGTACTCCTCGAAATGCAATTCCCCCAACACTTTGTGTTTGGACTGGGTGCTTTTCTTATTGCCCAGCTAATCTACGCGCTGGGCTTCCTGCGTTTTGCGGAGCCCCCCAATCGGCGCAACCTTATTCGGACACTGCCTGTAGTGATTGCCGCACTGCTTTTGGCGCAAATTATCCTCCCTGCTGCTGGGGATTTAGCCCCGGCCGTATTAGCGTACCTGCTGGCTATCCTCGCCATGGCAGTCGCAGCCGCAATGCACAAGGGTGACGCCACCCTGCTATTTGCCGGGGCTGTCATCTTTATGGCTTCAGATACCTTGATCGCTATTAACAAGTTCATCACCCCGCTACCACTAGCCGATGCCGCTATCATGCTCACCTACTACAGTGCGCAACTGTGTATCCTGTACGGAATCCGCCGCGCCCAGGCATAATGCAAACGATCCGGGAAGGCACTGGCAAGCCAACTAAACTTGTCTTCCCGCCCCATTTCAAAGAGGTACATAGCTCCCATGCTCGATTGGCGAAGTATCGATACCGTATTGCTGGACATGGACGGCACCCTGCTGGATTTGCATTACGACAATCATTTTTGGCTCACGCACCTGCCCAAGCGCTACGCTGAAGTCCACGGCTTTGACCCACAGGAAGCCCAGCAGAAGCTCGAGGCTGAGATCAATGCCCGCCGTGGTACGCTGGAGTGGTACTGCCTGGACTTCTGGGCGGAAAAACTGGAGCTGGATATCCTCAGCATATTGCGCGAGATCGAGACCCGCATCGCCCTGCGCCCTCACACTGAGGCGTTTCTGAGCGGCCTGCAACAACTGCAAAAGCCCACCTACCTCGTGACCAATGCGCACCGTCAAGGGTTAGATCACAAGCTGGAGATCACCGGTATCGACCGCTGGTTTGACGGCATCATCTCCTCCCATGATTATGGACATGCCAAGGAGAGTGCCAATTTCTGGGACTCTCTGCGAGATAACCTGGAATTTGACCCTGAGAACACCCTATTTGTCGACGATAACCAATCTGTTCTGAGCGCGGCCCAGGACTACGGTATCGCCCACCTATTGTGTATTCGCCAACCGGATAGCCGCGGGCCCAAACGGGAAATCACCAACTTCCCGGCGATCCATCATTTTGATGAGATCATGGCTTTTAAACGCAGCAGACTGGACACCGGGTCCACCTGATTTCACAAGGAAACCATGGAAAAAGTACGTATCGATAAGTGGCTCTGGGCCGCGCGCTTCTTTAAGACTCGCAGCATTGCCAAGCAGGCGATCGAAGGTGGAAAAGTCCACGCCGATGGCCAGCGGGTCAAAGCCAGCAAGGAAGTCACTACCGGTGTCAAACTGAGCATCCGCCAGGGATGGGATCTGCTGGAAGTTGAAGTAACCGCTCTATCGGATCAGCGGCGCGGCGCCGAGATTGCGCGCACCTTATACCGCGAGACCGAAGACAGTATCGCCCGTCGGGAAAAAGAGAAAACCGAGCGACAGGCAGCTAATGCCGGGATACAACAGGAGCGGCCCAATAAAAAGCAACGCCGCCAGATACACCGCTTCCTGCGGGAACAAGAGTAGACTCAGCAGACAAAAGTGGTGAAATTTCCGCCATTTCCCACTTTAGCTGCTAAACTGCCCCCACTTAACCGGATAGAAAACAGCCATGTTGAAACGACTGATCGCCATTTCCCTGCTGGTTTTGCTCGGTACCCAAACCGCCCTAGCAGACAGCCGAGAACACGAGCAGCTCAAGCGCTCAATCATCAAGATTTACACCACCGCCGCCGCCCCGGATTATTTCAATCCCTGGGCCCTGCTCAACCCCAAGCAGCTGTCCGGTTCCGGTGCCGTTATCCGCAACCAGCAAATCCTGACCAACGCACACGTAGTGGCCAACGGCAGCTTCATCCAGGTACAGCGCCACGGCGATGCAAAGAAATTCCGCGCCCGAGTGAAATTTGTCTCCCACGATGCCGACCTCGCCCTGCTGACCGTCGATGACGAAAGCTTTTTCAATGATACCCGCCCCCTAGCCCTGGGCAAATTGCCCGATCTGCAGGAAGAGGTCACCGTCTACGGCTACCCAATTGGTGGCAAATCCCTTTCGATTACCCGCGGAGTACTCTCCCGCGTGGAGCACCAGTATTATGCCCATGCGGAAAGTTACCTGATGGCGGGCCAGATAGATGCGGCCATCAACCCGGGCAACAGCGGCGGTCCGGTTATCTCCAATGGCCGCATCGTCGGCGTGGCCATGCAAACCAACCAGAGCGCTGAAAACCTGGGTTACTTTGTCCCCCCCAGCGTGATCGCTCATGTCTTAGAAGATGCCAAGGACAATGTGCACCAAGGGTTCCCCGAACTGGGACTGGTAACCCAGAGCCTGGAAAGCCCATCGATGAAAAAGGCCGCCGGTCTCGAGGAAGACCAGGATGGTGCCATGGTCGTTAAAGTGTTCGACAACTCCCCCGCAGCCGAAGTGTTCAAACCCGGCGATGTCCTGCTCGAAGTCGATGGCTTTAAAGTAGCGGCGGACCGGACTGTGGAGTGGAGGGAAAACCAGCGCACCAACTACCACTACGCCGTGGACCGCCACCATGTCGGTGAACGTTTACCGGTGCGCTTCTCCCGCGATGGTAAAGAGCAGACCGCTGAGGTCACGCTGGCCGCAACACCTCCCTCACGCGCTATGGTGCTGGGAGAGCAATTTGACCGCCAGCCCCGCTACTATATCTACGGCGGTGTTGTCTTTGTGCCCCTGAATATGAACCTGATCAAACGCTGGGGCAAAAACTGGCACTCCAAGGCGCCTATTGACTACCTCTATGCCCGCAATCAATGGAGTGACGAGGAGCGCCGCGAGCTGGTCGTCGCCCTGAAAGTACTGCCTGCCAATGTGAACCTCGGTTACCACGACTGGAAGAACTGGATCATCGACTCAGTAAATGGCCACAGCATCAAGGACTTCGACGAGTTCGCTCAATTGATGGAAGGCAACAAGCAGGACTTTGTGGATTTGCGCGACCGCTCTGGATACCGGATGGTCTTGGATTCGGCAGAGGCCCAGGAACAGCAGCCTCTGATACTGCAGACCTACCACATCCCCCAGCGTCATTCGCAGGGGTTATTCAGCCAGCTGGCCAATAAAGAAAAATAGAAATATCGAAGGGCATGGAGTAGCCGTGAAATTACTGTGTCTACGTTCCGTAATAGGCGGCCTTATACTGGCCGCTAGTGCAACCGCAATCAGCGCAGAGATGTACCGCTGGGTCGATGAAAATGGTCAGATACACTTTGGCGATCGCCCCCCGACTGACGCCAAAGCCAAGGATGTTTCGGGGGATCTGGCCCCGATCAATTCTATTGGCTCCAATGGCAGTCGGCGACCTATTTTAACAACCGCAACGAGATCGAGAGTTTCTCAAAAGGTTGATGATGAATACCGCGAGCGCCAGTTGCGAGAGAAACAGGAAAAGCAGAAAAAGATGAAGAAAGCCTGCGACAAGGCTCGCAATGACCTTGAAGCCATTCAAGGGCGGGTTGTGTTTCTCGACAATAACGGCAAAGAAGTGCGTCGCACCGAGCGGGAGAGACAGCAAATAGCTGAAAAGCTCCAGCGGGAAATTAAATACTATTGCGGCTAGTTACTCTCCTACTTGAGCGCTGACCCATTGTGATAATGGGGTAGCGCTCTACATTCTTCCTCTACTGCACCAGCAATGATCAGCGACAGCTACCATTTAGGCATATCCACCTCTAAAATCCTGCGGTTTTAATACCGAGAGCCCCCGACCTATGTCCGATCAGCTGGAACGCTTTATTTTCTCCAAACACGATATTCGCGGACAGGTGGTGACACTTACTGATTCCTACCGCGATGTACTGGAACATAACCCGCTGCCTACGCCAGTAGCCCGCCTGCTGGGGGAGTTCCTCACTGCAGCCAGCCTGCTTTCAACCACACTGAAGTTCGAAGGTGTCCTGAGCCTCCAGGCCCGTGGCGAAGGCGATGTGCCGATGATTATGGCGGAGTGCACTCACCACAGCGACCTGCGCGGCATCGCCCGAGTTGCCGAGGGTGCACAAATCGACGAAAACGCCACGCTGCGCGATATGATCGGCCCCCGTGGAGCCCTGGCCATTACCCTTGAGCCAAAGCGCGGTGAGCGCTATCAAGGTGTGGTTCCCATGGAGCAGGACAACCTGGCCGGCTGCCTGGAAGACTACTTTAAGCAATCGGAACAGCTGGCTACCCGCGTATGGCTGGAAAGCAGTGACAATACCGTCGCCGGTCTTATGTTACAGATTCTGCCAGGCAATAATGCCGCCACGGAAGAAGAAAATCAGGACGCCTGGGAAACAGCGATTCACTTGGCGGAGACCGTAACTGACGAGGAGTTATTTACCGTTCCCCACCCAGAGCTGATTCACCGCCTATTCCACCAATTGGAGCCGGCAACCCTGGGTACCGACACTATTCGCTTCAAGTGCAGCTGCTCGAGAGAGCGCAGCGCCCGCGCGCTGGTTTCCCTGGGTGCAGAGGATGTCTACCGCCTGCTGGAAGAGCAGCAGGGTGAGATTATCGCGGACTGCCAATTCTGTAACACCCAGTACCGCTTTGACCGGAATCAAATTGAGTCGCTCCTCAACGCTCCCCCCCACACTCTTCACTAATCCGCGTAGGGCTGCGCAACCGCCGAATCCTCAGCGCAGCCCTGCCACCTGCCCCTCTACTCCCCCTGTTAAATTCATAAGAACAATAATCAAGATCTAGGCCATAAATTTTATGAATTTAAGTCGACATTATTTTCCATGACAGCGCTGTCATTGACTACAAAATAGCCATAGTTGGTATCCGCATATTTTGAATTTTGCAATAATGCGCCCCCAAAATTTTCTACGGCTGTCTAAACCTTGGGCAGCCCCATTTTATTTACTGTCCAACTTTCACGGGTATTCCACGAATGGCACAGATCGACGACTCCGCGATGGTCTTCAAGAACCTATCACCGGCACAATTGGTAGAGCAGGCTCTGACGCGCGGCGAGGGCAAGCTGTCAGATACAGGCGCTCTGGTGACTGAAACCGGCGCACGCACCGGTCGCTCCCCGGCTGACCGCTTTGTTGTAGAAGAGCCCTCCACTGCCGACAGCATCGCCTGGGGCAACGTCAACCGTCCTTTCCCGCAGGATAAATTTGACGCCCTGTGGGATCGTGTAGAGGCTTTTGTTGCCGGTCACGATACTTTTGTTCAGCACCTGCATGTGGGCCAGGATGAAGACCACTACCTGCCAGTGGTAGTGACCACCCAAACTGCATGGCACAACCTGTTCGGCCGCAACATGTTTATCCGCGCCGAAAAGTACAACCCCAAGTCCAAGGAAGAGTGGCAAATCCTGCACGCTCCTCACTTTGTCTGTGAGCCCGAGCGCGATGGCACCAACTCCGAAGGCTGCGTAATTATCAACTTCGGTCAGCGCAAAGTACTGCTGGCCGGCATGCGCTACGCCGGCGAAATGAAGAAGGCAATGTTCTCCGTACAGAACTTCCTGCTGCCGGAAAAAGACGTAATGCCCATGCACTGCGCGGCTAACGTCGGCGAAGATGGCGATACCTGCCTGTTCTTCGGCCTGTCCGGTACCGGCAAGACCACCCTGTCCGCCGACCCTGAGCGCTACCTGATCGGTGACGATGAGCACGGCTGGACCAAGGGTGCCGTCTTCAATATGGAAGGTGGCTGCTACGCGAAAACCATCGACCTGAGCCAGAAAAATGAGCCGGTAATCTGGGATGCCATCCGTTTCGGTGCCATCGTTGAAAACGTGGTAACCAACGATCACGGCACTGCTGACTACTGCGACACCAGCCTGACTGAAAACGGCCGCTGCTCCTACCCGCTGGAACATGTCGAAATGCGCCAGCTGGAAAACCGCGCTGGCGAGCCGAAGAACGTTATCTTCCTGACTTGCGATGTATCCGGCGTACTGCCACCGGTATCCATCCTCTCCAAAGAGGCTGCGGCTTACCACTTCCTATCTGGCTACACTGCCCGCGTAGGCTCCACCGAACTGGGCGCAGAAGCCGGTATCCACCCGACTTTCTCCACCTGCTTTGGCGCGCCATTTATGCCCCGTGCACCGCGCGAATACGCAGACCTGCTGATGAAGCGCATCGAAGAGTTCGGCTCCAAGGTCTACCTGGTAAACACCGGTTGGACCGGCGGCTCCGGCGACAACGGCAAACGCTTCCCGATTCCGGTAACCCGCGCTGTCGTTGCCGCTATCCAGAGCGGCGCCCTGGAAGGCGTTGCCACTGAGCACCTGGATGCCCTGAACCTGGATATCCCGATGGAAGTGCCCGGCGTGGACAAGTCTTACCTGAACCCTCGTGAAGCTTGGGCTGACAAAGCTGCTTACGACGATCAGGCAGGCAAGCTGGCCAAGCTGTTCGCCGAGAACATTGAGAAGTTCAATGTCAGCGAAGACGTTAAAAATGCAGGCCCTAAAGCCTAAGTAGAGGTTGTCGGGCACAGTGCGCTGTCCGTGACCCAAAAGCCGCTGCTCCCCCCAGGAGCAGCGGCTTTTTTGTGGCTGATCCCAAGCCCGCAGCCCGTCGATTTTTGCGGCTATAGTGAGTAAACAGGCGCCGACGATTTTAGCGTCGGTGGAATAACTCTCTCAGCAGCAATCGCGAGCACTATGTCCGCAGGTAACTCGTTTACTCGCTTCGAAACTCTGTTCCCACACAAGCCGCCCGGGCAAAGAGTCAATCGGGTGGTCGTCAGTGCCCTCACTTTAATACTCAGTGCCATCCTGTTTACCCTCTGGCTCTATCTATTCCTCTCCTCGCAAGAGAAGTCCTATGTCGAGCAGCGTGGCTATCGCCTCGCCAACGAGGAGACCTTTAACAAATTCCTGCGAGAGGGCAGTAACCGCTCCAGCGTACAAGCACTCAGTCAATTGCTTCGGGACCGGGGTGTCGCCGAAGTTTTTCCTATTCGTGATCTTCTGCGACAGGGAGGGGACTGGCTGGAACTGGGGGAACCCCCATTCGCCATACCGCCCAGGGACCAGTGGTCCAATATTGTGAAAACCCTCACCCTGGTGCGAGATCAGGTAATACCGCTAATTGGCCCTGTCACCGTAGTTTCCGCTTACCGCACTGATGCCTACAACCGAAAACTTGCGACCGAAGACCAGCCCCGCCACCGTGACTTTTGCGGGCTGGACTTAATTCCGAATTCCAATATCGGTAAAAACGAACTCGCTGAAGAGCTAAGCACACTGCACGCACGCCTCGGTCCCGACAGCAATGTCGGGATGGGCCTGATTGACGATGTCCTGTTTCATGTCGATACCTGTGGCTATCGCACCTGGTAATTGAGGGAGCTGCCCGATGGTTATGCAAAGTAACAAAGAGTGCGTAGAAATCGGCCAGCGTCAACTGCGCCGGCGGATCATCATCATTGGGGCAGTCGCACTGGCGATTCTCACCGGCCTATTTGTTTTTACTTACGAACGCGCGCGCGAGGCTGATGACCGGGTGAAATCCCCTATCGATATCCTACCGCTGCTAATGATCCCGGAGGTTTACGATATCCAGGGCTATCCGGCAGCTTCCGAGAGGGCATTCAGCCGCTTCCTGAGCAAAGGCAATAACCATGCACGCTTTACTCAACTCAAAAAATTCCTGCGCTCCAACCGGGTTGAACAGGTTGTGCAACCCTATGAGCTATTGCGTCAGGGCAGTGACTGGCAGGATTTGGACGAACCCGCATTCGCTATCCCTCCCAAGGAGCTCTGGTGGGGCATCGTAAATACTCTGCGGGTAATCGAGCGGGAAATAGTGCCCCGCGTCGGCCCGGTAACTGTGGTCTCCGGGTGGCGCACAGTGGATTACAATCGTAAGGCCGGGGGTTCCAAGGGAAGTAAACATCTGCATTTCTGCGGGCTGGATATAGTTCCGAAAAAGAAGTTCTCCCGAGAGCAATTGGTGCCCGTACTGAGGGATATCCACAAGCGCAACGGCCGCGAGTGGCAAATGGGCCTCGGAATCTATCGGGGCATTCGATTTCACGTGGATACGTGCGGATATAGGCGCTGGTAAAACCCCACTGCATCTGCTTAGATAGAGCAAAAATTAGGCGCCCTACCACTGGGCTGCCGAAAGAGAAGCAGAGGAAGTCGCAGTGCAAGAAAAACTGGAAAGGCGCTCATTTATATTGACCTTATTATTGGTCAGCGTAGCTTTTTTACTCCTAATAAAACCCTTCTTTACCCCTATTTTTTGGGCTTGTGCCACCGCACTGATTTTCTACCCCGTGTACCGTCTGTTGATGCAGCGCTTTCCCAATTCGCCTAATTTAATGGCTCTGCTAACCCTGTTTATGTGTATCGTTCTATTGGTGATACCCGTATTGGTAGTGGCCACCTCTTTTATTAATGAAGCGGTAACTCTGTATCACCGGATCCAGGAAGGACAAATTGATGTTTCTAAATCCTTTGAGCAGATTCGCAGTGCTTTCCCCAGGGTTAACAGCACGCTCGAAAGTATTGGCGTGGATGTCGAGGAGGCCAAGCAGCGCCTGATGGGTGGAGTGATGAATGCCGGTAGCTTCGTCGCAAAAAATGCGATTGAGGTCGGACAGAATACTGTTAACTTTTTCGTTATGTTGGGCTTAATGCTCTACCTCACCTTCTTTCTGATTCGCGATGGTGAAAGACTGGTAAACCTGATTATCCACGCCCTGCCACTGGGTGATGAGCGCGAGCACCTTTTGTTGGCAAAGTTCGCTGAAGTCACTCGCGCAACCATCAAAGGAAATCTGGTAGTCGCTATTACCCAGGGCGGCTTGGGCGGAATTATTTTTTGGGTACTGGGCCTACCGGCACCGGTCCTTTGGGGTGTTTTAATGACCCTGTTGTCATTGCTGCCCGCCGTCGGTGCCGCATTGATCTGGTTCCCCGCTTCTATTTACCTCTATGCTATTGGCGAACCCATGAAGGCAACGATTTTACTCGCCTATGGTTTCACCGTGATCAGCCTGGTAGATAACCTGTTGCGCCCAATATTGGTGGGTCGAGACACAAAACTCCCCGACTATTTAGTACTATTCTCCACTGTCGGCGGTCTGTTTATGTTTGGAATCAGTGGCTTTGCGATAGGGCCCTTACTCGCCGCACTATTTCTCGCCTTCTGGGAGATTTTTATGCGTGAGTTTGTGCATCCCGAAGATGTCTTAATGCCACAAAAACCTGAAGATCTTTAACCTGTTCCCCGGGGCGGAAAATCCTTAATTCCGCCCCATCCTATTAATATGCAAAGTCAACTCGCACAACAGCTCAGGGGGCAGCCTCCTGTAGTTCTTTTAGCTGCAAATTGAGATCGCTCATCGGCGACTGATCAACCAGCAGTGCTCCCTCGTTTGCCCGATCCAAATCCGCCACCAGTAAAATCACTGTTGAGAAAGTCAGGGCCAAAGCTATAACTACCTGGGCAGATCCCCCGCGACTTATACCCAACTGGTATCCAATTGCCAGCATCGCCAAAATGGTCATAAAGTACAGGGAGAGCCAGAGTGGACCCGGTATACGGTATTGCAGCCCAACCACAACCCTGGCACGGTGCAGATCTACCATCCCGTTAACCTGCTCGGCAAACTGGCGTAAATAATCGGCGTTGTAATCCTGTGCGATGTGCGCCTCGATCAAACGCCAAAGAGCCTGGTGAATTTCCTCACTGCGAGCTACATCTTCCGGAGTGACGGCGATTGATGGGTCAATATCCCTGAGATTTGCATATTCAGCTATTAGGTCTCGCGCCTTATTCTGCTTATCCAATTGCAAAAAGCTCGCATTTAAATATGCGGCCTGGATGGTATTGACCTCCTGCAACAGCAATGCCTTGCGTTCATTAAATCGGTCGGCTGTCATATTAAAGGTAAATGCCAAAACGAATGCGACTAGGCCCAAAGTGGCAGCTACCGCACTGCCCAGGGAAGAATCCTCCTTGATACTGGCATTCACTACCCGCCGCCGCCCCAGATAAATCCCCACAGCTAAAGCGCAAAGCACTACGGCAACTGAAATGGTATAGATCAGTGGAAGTGGCAGAGTATAGAAAAGGCTGTCAAAGCGCATTTAAGCCCCTGCAAAACGGCAAGTCCATAACGGTGCATTGACGCACCAATATTCTTACTTTGGCGCATAAAGCATAGCAGTTATAGCTGAGCTATTGGCCAGTTAGACCTTAGGGCAGTAGCATAGGCGTATCGGTAAACTACAAGGGAAATATTCGTGAAATATCTGCTGACCTTCTTTATTACTGCGTTTATCAGCCTTCCCAGCCTCGCTCTGGAAGTAGGTGAAATGGCGCCAAATTTCACTCTCAAGGGGTCTGATGGCCAAACCCACACATTGGCGGACCTCCAGGGCAAAAGCGCTGTTGTGATCGCCTGGTTTCCCAAGGCATTCACCCGTGGCTGCACCATAGAGTGTAAATCGCTCGCCCAAAACGGTCACTTGATCAAAGCTTATGAAGTCACCTATTTTATGGCCAGTACAGATGATCTTGACGATAACACCCGATTTGCTGAAGAGAGCGAAGCGGACTTCCCGTTACTCAGTGACCCCACCGGTGAAACGGCTAAAGCGTACGATGTACTTATTCCCGTAATGAATATCGCCCGCCGCGTTACCATTTATATCGGTAAAGATGGCCGAATTAAAAAAATTGACAAGGATATTAAACCGGCAACCAGCGCAGAGGATATAGCGCGAACGCTTGGTGAATTGGGAACTCAAAAAGTTTCAACCTGAAGGGTAATCCAGATCAATTACTATAAATATCAAATAGCTCAAATTTTGGGCTATTTGTATTGCAAAATCACTTTTTAATAGAAAAAGAAATTCCAAAACAACATTGCTCTCCTTCAAAATCCGCCAGCCACTTACACACACTTAGGTTAACTTCACCCAGGCTAGATTGAACGACATGTTCGAGAAGGTAATCGGGCTCCCCTGAGGAAAATACACGCTGATCAGCCTCACGTAACGCTTTGGCATTCTCTGCCCAGGCCAATTGGACATCAGTTTTACCAACCACATCCTCTCCAGCCAATTCGCATATCCTTTGGTTACCCCAAATATATTTCTCACTTTTATCTTTCACCCAAAACAAGAATGGAACGTCATCAACGACTTTCAATTCATCTCGAGTCATATAACACCTGTGGATTGCTCACATAAAGCATTTAATAAAAATAATAATAGCTGAGTTAATCGACCCCATAGGCTCATAAAAAAATAAAAGGAAAACTTAGCTATATAACTTAATGCATGCGTACCACTATTATGCCGTGCAATTTAGCTTCACAAAGGTATCATACTGCCAATAATTAATATTGAATATAGAGAGAGGTTATGAAGGAACTGACCAGACACCTAACAATACTGGCAGCATCATCGATTCTTGTTAGTGCATGTAGCGGAGGTGGAAGCAATTCATCTAGCCCAGAGCCGACACCAGAAGTACCATCAATTACCCTACATGGAGTCTTTGACGAAAGCTTCTCTGAGTTTCCAGAAATAACAGTCAGCATTGGCGAAAGCCAATATACTGCCGAGCAAACAAACAACAATGAATTCACGGTTGAAATAGAAGGCGGACATAGCGACGAGCTAGTAACCATAATTGCGCAGGGTGCGGTCTCAGATGACTGGAGTTACAGTTTTAAATCCTATGCTGGGTCATTTAGTGAACTCTCGAGCCAAGCAATAAATAATGAAGTAAGCTACCTCAACAATAACCCGGGTTTAGTGTTAAACAGCTTATCAGCGTCGATCTCCAACCTTGCAGAGATATCAAACAACAACAGTGAAATCACAACCACTGAAGGCCTAAAAAAACATATTTTCGAAGTGCCTATGGAGGATGCTATTAATTTAGCTATATTCCTAAAAGGTGCAATTAATGAAGAGTTCTCAGACAACACGAACTTTTTCTTTCTCGAAGATAGATATTCAAATACGACAGACTTCATCAGAGATTATTCATTCTCAAAAGCCTATATAGAAGACATAATTCAATCAAATCAAGAGTATGCAGATGAGCTTCTACTGAAAATCCTAGACAATAATTACTCTCACCAACAGAATTACAGGCTGAATGAATCCTTAGAAACAATCTTTTTGACTGGAAGCTCAGGCAGCGACAATTTAATACCCGGGGTCATACAACTCAAGGAAGAATTACAAAATTCCGGCACAGCTAATTTTATTGGAATTGGAGAGTTCACTCTGTCACTGGATGAGGACGGTGACATTAATGGACAAATAGCTGACGGAGTAAGCTGGGGCAGGTTCAGCCTTCATAACTGTATAGATATTCGAAACAGCAACTTTAATACAAGGCATATTTATTCGACGCCATATAGCCAGGTACTGGAGATCAACCTCAATAGCACTTGTACAAGCCAGAGCGAGGAGCAATATGAATACAGCGAAAAAAGATACTTAAACACCATAAATACAAGTTATTCCGCCTCCTGGGAATCAATTCCCAGTCACTTTTCAACTAAAACTTACCATCCAAATTTCCACCAAAACTGCAACTGCAAATACTTCTCTGGAAAGTTCAGCATGGACTCTGAGAATACTGGTAAAGAGAAATTTGGGCCGGACCTAAAAGAAGAAGAAACATTTTCAGCAGTTCTAACTAATGAATTAGTCATAAACTACGAAAGTGGCCAACAAACACGTTACATTCCCATGAGTACATTCGGAAATGCGACCAGGGTCATTGCCGTTAGCACAGGTAGCGATGGCACAACAGATATATTTTCTAGTTTTTTGGTTGAAGAAGATGACACACTACTTGAGGCTCCTCCATTAAGAGTGGAGACTCACACTTCATTTCCAACTCCCAATATTTGGGCAGTCGTTTATTCCGATAATGGAACTATTCAACAAGAATTTACCTACCCTCTCGATCCATTCAATCCATTTTCTGACTATGACTGGATGACGGATGAACGCAAAGGCTCGTGGGAGATAGCAGCAGACGGCTCAATAGTTTCGAACCACTACTATGATCCAAATCTGGAAACGGAGGAGAATTCCACTGCTGCTTACCTGCCATCCTGCGAGGGACAATCTGAAGACTGCATACTATGGAAAAAAAGGCGATTACGACTTATCAATACCGATGAGGATATCTACTATCTTGAATCTTACCTTGAAATCTTCTCTTCAAGACTAGAAGAAGGCCAGACAGATTATAAAAACGGCTTCATTGGCCGCTTTAAAAAAGTAGATATCTAAAACCAGCTGCAATCTATTTTAATTGAAAAATGTGCTTGGAGAAAAATTTTCCCCAAGCACAAACTCTCTTTATTCCCCACCGATCTCCAATTCTTTTAGCTTCCGTGTCAAGGTATTTCTACCCCATCCCAATAGATCAGCTGCATCGCGTTTACGCCCAGCAGTATGCTTAAGCGCAATTTCTATTAACGCTTTTTCAAATGCGGGAACAGCCTCATTTAAAATTTCGCGCTGCCCAGAGGATAGGGCCTGGTCAGCCCACAAGCGCAGTGCTTTTTGCCAGTCTGCCGGTGTTTCTGTCGTCGCGCCCTGCTGATGCAACTCCTGTGGCAAATCTTCAATATGCACCTCGCGCCCAGAGGCCATCACGGTAATCCAGCGGCAGGTATTTTCCAGTTGTCGTACATTACCAGGCCAATCCAGCCCAGAGAGGTACTCCTCAGTTTCCTTGGTTAGGATCTTTGACTCCACCCCCAGATCTTTTGCCGCAGCATTAAAGAAATGCCTCACCAATCGCGGAATATCCTCACGGCGATCCGCGAGTCTTGGAATATGGATGCGAATAACATTCAGGCGGTGAAACAGGTCCTCGCGAAATTTATGCTGACATACCAACTCTTCCAGATCCTGGTGAGTCGCCGCAATAATACGCACATCCACTTTGACCGGGGTGTGGCCACCGACACGGTAAAATTCACCATCAGCCAACACGCGCAATAACCGGGTTTGCGTATCTGCGGGCATATCACCAATTTCATCTAGAAACAGGGTGCCACCATTGGCCTGTTCAAAACGTCCGGCACGCTGGGAGCTGGCACCGGTAAAGGCCCCTTTTTCATGGCCAAATAATTCAGACTCCATCAGGTCCTTGGGTATAGCCGCCATATTCAATGCAATAAATGGCTTATCCCTGCGCGGACTGTGATTGTGCAGAGCCTGCGCCACTAACTCCTTACCGGTGCCGGATTCACCGTTGATTAAAACGGTGATATTGGAGTGAGACAAACGGCCAATCGCACGGAAGACCTCCTGCATCGCCGGCGCTTCTCCAATAATTTCTTTATTACCCTGACCATTTTCCGGCTCAACCCGTTCTTCAGCACTCTGTTCACTGGCGTGCATCAATGCGCGCCGGGTTACCGCTACGGCCTCATCAATATCAAATGGCTTAGGCAGGTATTCAAAGGCTCCCCCTTGGTAAGCAGCTACCGCGCTATCCAGGTCCGAGTGCGCAGTCATAATAATTATCGGCAGACTCGGTCGTTCAGCCTGGAAACGCTGCAACAATTTAAAGCCATCGGAGCCCGGCATGCGGATATCACTGATTACTACATCCGGTGAATCGCTATAGAAATCATCCAGGGCGCGGTCGCCACTCTCGTAACACTGGGTATCAATTCCCTCACGCGATAGCGCTCTCTCCAGCACCCAGCGGATTGATCTGTCGTCGTCAATAATCCAAACGCGATTACTCATTCTCTAGGTTCCTGTATTAGCTAATTCGGTAGTCAGGGGCAGATAAATTTGGAAAATGCTACGGCCGGGTTGGCTGTCACACTTAATCAGCCCCTTGTGCTGATTAATAATGTTCTGGGAAATTGAAAGTCCAAGACCTGAACCCTCGGCGCGGCCGGATATCATCGGGAAGAATATCCGCTCGCGAATTTCCTCCGGTATGCCCGGGCCGTTATCTTCAATTTCTATACGGCAGACCAATGGGCAGTTGCGGCGGCCAATGGTGAATTGGCGCTGGATACGCGTACGCAATACCATCTCCCCACTACTGAGGCCAATACTTTCATCGATGGCTTGCATGGCGTTGCGGGCAATATTAAGCAGCGCCTGAATCAATTGTTCGCTATCGGCGGGAACATCGGGAATAGACGGATCGTAGTCCCTGCGAATTTGAAGCTCACCGATACACTCTGCATCCAGTAATTGGGCAACCCGCTCCAGAACCTCGTGCACATTAACCGGCTCCAGTACTACCGGCTGGCGTGGTCCCAATAAACGGTCAACCAGATTGCGCAGGCGATCCACTTCCTCGATGATAATCTGTGTATATTCGTCTAACTCCCGGTCCGGCAACTCGCGCTGCAATAGTTGTGCCGCCCCGCGGATACCACCGAGGGGGTTCTTGACCTCATGGGCCATACCGCGAACCAGGTTTCGTGTCGTTTCCTGGGCACTGAGCAGCGCATCTTCCCTGGCAATTCGCAACAGGCGATCCATCGGCTGCACTTCCACAAGTAGCACAGAAAACTCGGGGACCGGGCTGACTGAGTAATCCACGGTCCGGGTTTCAAGATTGTTCAACCTCCAACTGGCCCGGCGCACTGTATACTTCTCATTTTTGCGCAATGCTTCCCGCATAGCCTCATAGGCAGTGGGAGATTCTCGCACCACCTCCTCCAACTTCGAGCCTTTAACCCGGGTACTGGAGGCGGCAAACAAGTCCTCAGCAGCATTGTTCAAATAGCAAAGCGATAAGTTTTCATCCAGCACCAACACTGCGGAAGTCAGGCTATCGAGTAATTGGCGCAACTGGCGATCATTCAGCATTCACAAAATTTCCGATTCATTCCGAGGCTCTGACCAAACTCCCTTTGGTCACCCCCAGCAAACTAGCGCTGTATCTAGTCAGTGCAAAAAGCAAACCAAAATGGCGCATAAGCTGGCATTTGTAGGCGGAAGCAGCTTCAACCGGACACAATCAGTGCGCGATTAGCAACAACGGCATTGCGAGTATTCAGTCTCAGAAATAGGATGCCGCCGACCACAGAGAGAATGCACCATCAAGGTGCATAGGTCAAAAAACAGGCAGGCGGACTTTAGAGCGAAGTAAGGGGTAGCGGGAGCTTTGCACTCCCTCAAACATTCACCCCCGAGCTATCGGGCGCTTGACATGAATTGTGATCGTTTGCGACTGGGCCAATACTTGCCCTTTGGGCCCTAGCAGAACCGCCTTGAGCGTATGGGTACCGCGGACCAGGGCGGAGATATCCAGGGAGTTACCAGCCGAACTTCCCTGCCAGCGCTGCCCATCAATAACCGCATAAAAGCTAGCGCCCTCTGGATAATTGGGGGCCACATCCACCTGAAGCGCTATCAGTGTCTGCCCTGGCGGAATAGTCGCCTCATTAATTGGACTCACAATTCGAATCGATACCGGCCCCAACTCTCCATCATCACTTTTGGGCGACAGCTTTCTTGTGGGCAGCTGGCGGGGCAGCGCAATTGGCTGAATATTGATTGGGGCTAAATCCACTTTCTCTGAGTTGCCATTTGCCGGTGGTGTATCGCTAAAACTGACCTGGCCATCGGGCCCAACCACTTTGTAGATCGCGCCAGCCTCTTCATTCTCTTGAGAAGCCGCAACTGCCACCAGAGGCATTGCGAGTAACAGGGCCTTTAATTGCCAAAACCTTGCCATAGTGTTTTCGACCGCAGGGCGGACGCTCCTTTCTTCCCAGATCGGGCCAATGGGATATTCCTGAGCCTCCGCATAGCGGCACTCAATTCACTTCCACTGACAGTGTACTCGCAATAAAAAAGCCCGCACCAGGGTGGCGCGGGCTTTTCGAGAACAGCTCGACGGCATCATCGTGATGCCGGTCGCCATTACACGGAGTAGTACATATCGAACTCAACCGGGTGAGTGGTCATGTTCAGGCGCTCTACTTCTTCACGCTTCAGCTCGATGTAGGCATCGATAGCATCGTTAGTGAATACACCACCGGCTGTCAGGAACTCGCGATCCTGATCCAGAGCATCCAGGGCGCCTTCCAGGCTGGAAGCGACAGTCGGGTACTCAGCCAACTCTTCCGGCGGCAGATCGTACAGGTCCTTGTCCGCAGCATCGCCAGGGTGGATCTTGTTCTTGATACCGTCGAGACCCGCCATCAGCAGTGCGGCGAAAGACAGGTATGGGTTGGCGGTCGGGTCCGGGAAGCGAGTCTCGATGCGCTTGCCTTTCGGGGAGGGCACGAAAGGAATACGGATAGACGCAGAGCGGTTACGCGCAGAGTAAGCCAGGATTACCGGCGCTTCGAAGCCAGGTACCAGACGCTTGTAAGAGTTGGTGGAAGCGTTGCACAGCGCGTTCAGGGCGCGAGCATGCTTAACGATACCGCCGATGTAGTACAGAGCAGCTTCGGACAGACCAGCGTAGGCGTCACCGGCAAACTGGTTTACGCCATCCTTGCTAAAGGACTGGTGAACGTGCATACCGGAACCGTTATCGCCAACCAGCGGCTTGGGCATAAAGGTCGCGGTCTTGCCGTAGGCGTGGGCAACGTTGTGTACAGCGTACTTGAGGATCTGTACTTCGTCCGCTTTCTTAGTCAGGGTGTTGGCGGCAACGCCGATCTCACACTGGCCAGCAGTACCCACTTCGTGGTGATGCACTTCTACGCGCAGGCCCATCTGTTCCATCGCAGAACACATTGCGGCGCGAACGTCGTGCAGGGAATCCACCGGAGGAACCGGGAAGTAACCGCCTTTAACGCCGGGACGGTGACCAATATTGCCTTCTGCAAAGTTGTGACCTGAGGACCAGGCTGCTTCTTCGGAGTTGATCTTGTAGAAGGCGCCGCCCATTTCGGCACCCCAGGTGATGTCGTCGAATACGAAGAACTCGGGCTCGGGACCGAACAGAGCGGTGTCACCCAGGCCAGTGGACTTCAGGTATTCCTCAGCGCGCAATGCGATGGAGCGAGGATCGCGCTCGTAACCCTGACCAGTAATTGGGTCGACGATGTTACAGCGAATGATAACGGTGCTCTCATCGGTGAAGGGGTCGAGGAAAGCTGTCTCGTCGTCCGGCATCAGGATCATGTCGGATTCGTTGATGCCCTTCCAACCGGCGATGGAAGAACCATCGAACATTTTGCCTTCTTCAAAGAACTCACCGTCAACTTCCGACGCAGGGATGGAAACGTGTTGTTCTTTACCCTTGGTATCGGTAAAGCGCAGGTCTATCCATTTCGCTTCACTTTCATTAATCAAACCGAGCGTTTTCGCTGACATTGCAGTCCTCCAGGTCTTGAAAAGTAATTGGTCGCTATGCCTTGCTGTCGCTGCCGGCATTCACTCTCTACCTGGCGTGAAATAAAGCAAGGAGTGTGCCAAATTAGGGCAATCGCCTCATAGTCCCGGTTGGCGCCGGTGCGAGCCCCAGCAAAGTGCTGACGCAGCCAGGATAGATGTATTGTGGCCGAGCAGCCACATAAATACGCACCAAAATAGAACATACTTGCTCTCGCTTCGCCCGCAAACAGTGCACAACCAACTTGGCTCCGGCTAGTTTATAATGCCGCACCTTCTATCAACATGCGGTACCCCACGGATTCCCATGCACTTTGTCGTCAAGTTTTTTCCAGAGATCACCATCAAGAGCAACCCTGTGCGCAAGCGCATGTCGCGCCAGCTCAAGGACAACCTGCAGCGCCTGCTGCGCCAGCTGGACGACCGTATCCAGGTGCGAAAGGATTGGGAAAAGATCGATGTGATCGCGCCCGATGCTGTGTCCCACCTGGGTGGACGTATCGAAGAGGTGCTCTCTCACACCCCCGGCATCGCCAACTTCTCCCGCGTGCGCCAGTTCCCCCTGGGCGACCTGCATGACATGTACGAGAAAACCCTGTCGGTATGGGGAGACGCCCTGAAGGACAAGACTTTCTGCGTCAGGGTTAAGCGCACCGGCAAACACGACTTCCAATCCCTGGATGTGGAGCAGTACGTGGGCGGCGGCCTCAACAAGAACACCGAGGCATCCGGAGTCAAACTGAAAAACCCCGACATCACCGTTAAGCTGGAGATCCGCCACGATAAGCTCAACGTGATCGAAGAGCAGCATCCCGGCCTGGGCGGCTTCCCCCTGGGCACGCAAGACCCGGTTTTGTCGCTGGTATCCGGTGGCTTCGATTCTACCGTGGCCAGTTACATGACCATGAAGCGCGGTATCCGCACCCACTTCCTGTTCTTCAACCTGGGCGGACGCCAGCACGAGTTGGGCGTGAAAGAAGTCGCCTACTACCTGTGGAACAAATACGGTGCTTCCCATCGGGTGCGCTTTATCACTGTGCCGTTTGACGAAGTCGTGGCAGAGATTCTCGAGCGGGTCGACGACTCCCATATGGGCGTCATTTTGAAGCGCATGATGCTGCGCGCCGCCGATGTGATCGCCAAGGAACTGGAGGTGGACGCCGTAGTCACCGGTGAAGCCATCGCCCAGGTTTCCAGCCAGACCCTGAAAAATCTGTCGGTGATCGACAGTGTTACCAATACCCTGGTATTGCGCCCACTGATCACCACCGACAAGACCGATATTATCCGCACCTCCCGGGCCATCGGCACTGAAGAGTTCGCCGCCAATATGCCGGAATACTGCGGCGTTATCTCGGTAAAACCCACCACCCGCGCCAAGATTGAAAAAGTGGAGTCCGAGGAAAACCGCTTCGATTTCACCGTCCTCGATCGCGCTATCAGCAATCGGGTGATGCAAAATATTGATCAGGTGATCGAAGAAGTCGATGGCGAAGCACCGGATGTGGAGATCCGCGAAGAGCCGGGCAGCGCTGTGGTTATCGATATCCGCCACCCGGATGAGGAGGAGCTGGATCCACTGGAGCTTGGCTGTGAGGTGCAGACTATTCCTTTCTACCGTCTCAACAACAGCTTTGCCCACCTGGACCAAGAGCGTGAGTACCTCCTGTATTGCTCCAAAGGCGTTATGAGCCGCCTGCACGCCTCACACCTGTTGGACGAAGGTTTTCGCAATGTGGGCGTGCTGCGCCCGCTGATTCCCCACAGACCGGAAACCATTAAGAAGTAACTTCTGCTCAAGGCGCGGGCAATTACCGCCCGCGCGGGTTTTAAAGCGATCAGCGCCCCGGGGCGGTGATTTTTTACTCAAAATCACTCCCAATTGTCATGCGGCCCCCCTATAATCGCCGCCTTTGGCCGGAATGCTGCTGTAGAAACCCCGCAGGCCCCCGCCCCGACTTACCAAGATTTAACGCCCAGAGGCCCCCAGTGATAGAGAATCTGCGCAATATTGCGATTATCGCCCACGTAGACCATGGCAAAACCACCCTTGTGGACAAGCTGTTGTCCCAGTCCGGCACTCTCGACCGCCGCGACGAAGGCGCCGAGCGCGTCATGGACTCCAACGATCAAGAGCGTGAGCGTGGCATCACCATCCTGGCGAAAAACACCGCTATCCGCTGGAATGACTACCGCATCAATATTGTCGACACCCCAGGGCACGCCGACTTCGGCGGCGAGGTAGAGCGCGTACTGTCCATGGTGGATTCAGTTCTGCTGCTCGTAGACGCAGTAGATGGCCCCATGCCGCAGACTCGCTTCGTTACCCAGAAGGCGTTTGAGCAGGGCCTCAACCCGATCGTGGTGATTAACAAGATCGACCGCCCCGGCGCTCGCCCCGACTGGGTGATGGACCAGGTATTCGACCTGTTCGACAGCCTCGGCGCCACCGACGAGCAGTTGGACTTCCCGGTTGTCTACGCCTCCGCCCTGAACGGCATCGCCGGTCTCGACGACACCGACCTGGCCGACGATATGACGCCGCTGTTCCAGATGATTGTGGACAAGGTTGAGCCCCCGAAGGTTGACCCCACCGGCGCCTTCCAGATGCAGGTTTCCGCTCTGGACTACTCCAGCTACGTAGGCGTAATCGGCGTTGGCCGTATCACTCGCGGTACCCTGAAGCCGAACCAGCAAGTGGTAGTTCTCGATCGCGAGGGCAACTCGCGCAAAGCCAAGGTCCTGCAGGTTATGGGTTACCTCGGCCTGGAGCGTGTAGAAGTGGAGCAAGCCAGTGCTGGCGATATCGTGTGTATCACCGGTGTGGGTGAGCTAAATATCTCCGATACCCTGTGCGATCTGGATACTCCAGAAGCCCTGCCCGCCCTGAGCGTGGACGAGCCCACCGTAAGCATGACCTTCCAGGTCAACGACTCCCCCTTTGCTGGCCAGGACGGCAAGTTCGTTACCTCGCGCAACATCAAAGAGCGTCTTGACCAGGAGCTGATTCACAACGTGGCCCTGCGTGTAGAGCAAGGCGACTCTCCTGATAAGTTCAAGGTTTCCGGCCGAGGCGAATTGCACTTGTCTGTCCTCATCGAATCCATGCGCCGAGAAGGTTTCGAGCTGGGCGTTTCCCGCCCCGAAGTGGTGCAGAGAGAGGTCGACGGAGAGATCCACGAGCCTTATGAAGAAGTGGTTATCGATGTTGAGGAACCTCATCAGGGGCCCATTATGGAAGAGCTGGGCCTGCGCAAGGCCGATCTCACCAATATGGAGCCCGATGGCAAAGGTCGCGTGCGCCTAACCTTTATCGTGCCCTCGCGCGGCATGATCGGCTTCCGCTCCCAATTCCTTACCATCACCAGTGGTTCTGGCATTATGACCAGTATCTTCGACCACTACGGTCCGGTGAAGCAGGGTGAGGTGGCCAAGCGCATCAACGGTGTACTGGTTTCCATGGTCAAGGGCAAAACCCTCGCCTATGGTCTGTTCGCACTACAAGATCGTGGTCGCCTGTTCCTGGGCCACGGCGAAGAGGTCTACGAAGGCCAAATCGTCGGTATTCACTCCCGTGGCAACGACCTGGTGGTAAACCCCACCAAGGCCAAACAGCTCACTAATGTGCGCGCGTCAGGTACCGACGATGCACTCACTCTATCACCACCCATTCGTCACACCCTTGAGCAGGCTCTGGAATTTATCGAAGACGATGAATTGGTAGAAGTGACTCCTAACTTTATCCGCCTGCGCAAGAAAATTTTGCAGGAAAATATGCGCAAGCGCGCGAAGAAATAATTAGTATTTTCTTCAACTTTAAAAAGGGCCCTCTGGGCCCTTTTTTGTTTTTGCCATATCATGACATCTTCAATCCCTGAAGAGGGACAATCAAAAACTTCTCCGTAGCAACATTTCATAGTAAAGAGGTGATTGATTAACTCGACAGAAGCCGTGCTGCACTAAACTGCAGGGAGGCTGCCTGCAAGAGGCCGTAAATATCGCTCGCCAGAATCCGGTATTTTTTTCCGATCTCTTACCCCAAAAAGAAAATTTATCTTCTTTTGATATTAAATAATCGACCATTTTTATCGTTGATCTGCTCAAATATTTATTCCTGGAAGGTGCAATTAAATTTATGCCCGCACTTTTTATTGTCCCCATCATAAAATTACAGCGGAAATAAATATAACCACTCAGCCACTACCCTCCGTGGCTTGCACATTTATTCCACATTTCCTCGCGGAACTTTTACCTCTCCATTTATTCAAATTTTTCCACATATAACGACAAATTTCTTTATACATAATTAAGACCTATGGGAGGTCAATCTAATGTTTTCTTTCCTGCAATCTCAGGATCGAACAAGGATGTTGGTGGGCAGCCGCAGTGAACGCGGATCTAAATTTGGGTTTAAATTAAAAGCTGCGGCGGCACTCGCAGCAGCAATCGCCATCAGCGGAAACGTCAGCGCACAAGAAACCTCTAAACGTGTATCTGCCTATTGGGCCGATTGGGAATACTGGGCCGACTCATCCTTCACCCATGACAACGTGGATTTCTCCAAGCTCACTCACGTTCAGTACGCCTTTGCCTGGAATGACGAAGACGGCAACATCTACTTTACAGACCCCTACGTTTTCTACGGCCTGGGCGCCCAATCATTTTCCGGCGGCGCCGGTGATGGTCCCGTAAAATGCTCGCCGCAATTCTGGCACCCCTACAGCCAATACGATTCCAGTATTCAGCCCGCGGTCTGCCAGGGCTGGAATGACCACGAATCAGGTTTTGTAAAATCGGTACATGACGACGGTGCCAAGGCGATCCTGTCTATGGGCGGCTGGACCCTCTCCCACAAAGTCTCTGAGATGATGGAGAGCGACACCGCACGTGCAGCCTTTATCGAAAATGCAGTGACACTGCTTACTGACTGGGATTTCGATGGTCTCGATCTCGATTTCGAATACCCCGGCTATGCACCGAACGGCGGACGCTCGATCGACAAAGAAAACTTCACCACCCTGCTGCAAGAGCTGCGCGCGCGCTTCGATGAGGTTGAAGCGGAGACCGGCAAAAATCTGGAACTGACCGCTGCCGTGGCCTGTGGCCCCTCGATTGCAGAAGAGGGTTATGATTTTGCTGCTGTGGGCGAAGTCCTCGACTATGTCAACCTGATGACTTATGACTTTGGTGGCGACTGGGATACCGTAGCCCAGCATACCTCGCCGCTTTACCCCTATGAAGGCCAGGTCAACGAAGGCTTCGACGCAGACAGCTGCCGCAATATGTGGATGACTGAGGGCAATATTCCCGCTGAGAAGATCACCCTGGGTATGTCCCACTACGGCCGCAGCGTGGCTGGCGCCACCGCAATCGGTGAAGCCGCCTCCGGACAAGACGTCGCTCACTGGGGCTCTGACACCGAGACGCGCTACTACCAGATCGTTGAGAAAATGCAGAGCGACTCTTCATTCCAGACCGCTTACGATCCCGAGGCCGTCACCCACTATGGTTGGTTTGAGGATGGCGGTTTTATCTCTTTCGAAGATACGACTTCTATCGCCGCACGCGCCCAATATGTGCTCGACCAGGGCCTTGGTGGCGTGATGATCTGGCAGCTACGCGGCGGAATGTTATTGGAGAACAATGAATACCAGTATCCACTACTTGATGCCGCACTCGAAGTTTTCGGACAGGGTGGCTCCAGTGATAGCGATACCGGAGACACTGGCGATACCGGAGACACTGGCGATACCGGAGACACCGGAGACACCGGAGACACCGGAGACACCGGAGACACCGGAGACACCGGAGATACCGGAGACACTGGAGATACCGGAGACACTGGAGACACCGGAGATACTGGCGACACCGGAAGTGGCGGTGGCAATAATAATGGCGGAAGCAGCGCCTGCGTCGCGTTTGAGCAGCCCTATGCCGGCGACCCAGGTTATTCAGTCGGTGACGTTGTTGTCTTTGAAGGAGTCGCCTACGAGTCCACCCACGAGCCAAACTGGTGGTCTCCAGGTTCCGCGCCATCGCTGTGGACCGAAACCACCTGTCAAACTGAGGGCGAAGGCTCCGACAATGGTTCCGACAGCGGCTCTGACGATAGCAACAACAATGGCTCCGATAGCGGTTCTGACGACAACGCCGATAACGGTTCCGATGACAACACCGACAGCGATCAAGGTTCAGGTGAGACCGCTTCCTGCCCCGAATTCCAGCAGCCATATGCTGGTGACGAAGGCTATCAAGTTGGCGACCTAGTAACCTTCGAAGGCCAGGTTTACGTGTCTACCTTTGGACCCAACTGGTGGTCCCCGGCTAACGCTCCCCAGTACTGGGAAGCGAGTTCCTGCCAGTAACCTGGATACACTTTGGCCGCCTTCTCAGGGAAGGTGGCTCAATGTTTGTTCTAATAGAAGGGCCCTTATCGGGCCCTTTCTATTTATTATTTAGTCCGCGCTTAAAATAATTATTACGGCGCACCTTGTAAGATATGCATCACTTCACCAAAGCCATCCTTTGGCAAATTATTTCTCAACCAACGAATTCCATCATTTGTCAGATTTTGCTCATACTTAATTTGATTTTGATCTCGAAGATAAATTCTGAGCCTGGTGTAAGAGGCAATAAATCTCTGCAGCTTGTAATCAATTAAACTAATTTTTTATCATCCATTCTTAAAATGTATTTTGGAACCCAGCGGCTAGGTGCCGGACCAGTGCCAGTAGCTGTTTCAACCGCCTGAATTTGACTCCAATTATACTCTTTAGGAAAAAGGGAAAATAATGAGTTAAATTTCACTCTATTGGAGCTGGCAACAAAATAACTATTTATCCCCAAGACTATCAAAGTTAAAAAAACGATAAGATTCTAAAATTTTTACGAATTGATTGCCTCAACCTATAGTCTCCCAATATCTTAGACTTAACTCTTTATCAAGTTCTATTTTTCCGTAGGGATTAAGTATGCAAGCAGCTTAAAGAAGGTCGCAAACAATATTATAGAAACAAACATTACTGGCCGCATTGATAAAATATATCCCTCAGTAGTAAGGCCTGCCAAGATAGCGTTCTCAGATAAAGACTGTTCTCACTGAGATACTAAAAATTTTAAATAAGAAGTAACAATAAGAGCCACTAATGAAAGTGGTAAGCAGAATGACAATCCAGCCCTACTTACAGTGAATAATAACGCGCTGGCTATTCATAGGCGGCATGGGAAACTGTAAAAAAGAGGATTTCTTTTTCATTTTAGGGGACACTCACCCCCGACACAAAGCACATCTATGCCCTATGCCTTCATAGATATTTTGTTCTTGTATGCAGACTTTGCAGTGGTCCATAGTTACTAAAAATTTTTAGGCTTAAAAAATACATATAAAAATAATGCATATTTATTAAGTTATTGACAACTATCTTTAGCGAATAGATGACTCATTACAACTAACGATTTCAATATTTAGTACGTTAGAACTAAATAGTTAGGTGGAGACATAGCACTTAATAATCAACGGAAGAGTTAGAAAAGACTGTATAGCACCTGAATAACTCTCAATTCATGAGATCAGAAGACGACTTGGTAAGTTATTGCTTGTTAGACTGACATGCCGTGGTTCGATCTGCCTGCACCGCAGAACTACTTTATATACGCCACATTAGGTTATTGAAGGAACCATTAACTGCATGGAATCAATAGTGCTTAACTAAATAATTAACACAATAGGCTGTATCCCATTCAATTACCCGTGACACATCAATTATGGCCATAAAAGCGCTGCTCAACTTTCTGCCACTGCGCCAATGCAGTTTGTGAGTGCAAACAAACTGTGAGTCTCTCGAACCTTGAGGCATAAGCGCGTAAAACGGCCAATCCCTGGTGTGCCGCAATCTCGTGAGGGAAGCGGTTAGTGCCAGCTCCCAATGCCGGAAACAGTATCGTTTTGCAGCCGCGCTCTATCGCCAACTCTAAAACACTTTCATAGCAGTGTCTCAACAGCACTATGGCCTGGCTCCCCCATTGATCGCCACTGCTCCACTGGGGCGTAACAGTATGCAATAAGTAATCGACCGGTAAATCATAGGCTCGAGTCACGCGAGCTTCACCAACTGGGCATGCTCTTTGATTGGCACATTGGGGGGTTAACCGAGTCCCGCACTGGGCATAAATCTGCGCTGAAAGCCCCCGCCCCCGAATAAGATGCTTGTGTGCCGGACACACCAGAGCATCTCCACGCATCGTCAAGATATCGCCAGAAGTCAGTTGAATTTGTGTCACGATTTCTCAGTTCTAAAGTTTGAGTTACTGATACTGTAGCTTGCTACTTTGGTCGGTGACAGATTCCCCCTATACTCACCATTGCTTCACTCCGGCAGTGGCTACCAGCATAGTTGTATGATGCAGGACGGTCCCGAGCAAGCGGAAGGTTGCAGTCGGTATAGCAACGGGAATGACTATGAGCTCAGGGTATAACAATCAAAACCCCGCGATATCCACCTCTATTGATGAAGTGCAGCGCATAGATCTGCGCAGACGGATATTGGCCTCCTCTTATATGCTGATATTCGCTATGGCTATCACCGGAGCCATGGCGATCATCGCCCTTACTGCAACTAATATCCTGCAGGCATCGACGCTTTTTATCGTCGCGGTGGTTATTTTATTTGCATATATCACTGTCAACATTATCGGTCCTACCGAGAAAACGCCATTATTGGTGGGAATTCTTTTATTGGCGCTGTATTTCTACTTACTAATGACTGGTGGTGTAAACAATACCGGATTGATGTGGGCAGTTATGCTGGTCCCCGGATTTATCAACCTTTACGGCTATAAAACCGGCACCACTGCACTGCTCGGCATAGGTCTCGCTACGGCAGCAATCCTGTTTTATCCGGATTTCCCAGGGCTCACGGCCAAATATGATACGGCCTATCGTGCGCGTTTTATTGCAGTATTTGGTGCACTCACGGCTCTAACTGCATTACTTGACAGTAGCCGTCACCAAACTCAACAGCTCCTCCAGCGATTAACAGGTGAATTGGAGACCTATGCTGCCACGGACACATTGACCGGATTAGCGAATCGCAGAGAAGCATTTCGCGCCATTCATGAATTAGAACGCCGGAATGATGAGCTGAAAGATCAATATGTCATCCTTATCGGAGACTTAGATAACTTCAAGACGATCAACGATACCTACGGGCACTCCTTTGGCGACCGCGTATTACAAGATGTTGCCAAGATACTGAAAAGTAACACCCGGTCTGAGGATATTGTGGCGCGCTGGGGCGGCGAAGAATTTTTATTGCTATTGCCGAATACTGACTTGAAAGGCGGCAGTGTCCTTGCAGAAAAACTTCGTCGCAGAGTATCCACCCTCAGTCGCCGCTATACACGCCCGGTAAAAATCTCAATCAGTCTCGGAGTCGTCGAAGGCAGCACCAATGGCAAGCCACTCAATCAGCTATTGGCCGAAGCAGATAAACGTATGTATCGAGCCAAGAATGGCGGGCGCAACAAAGTGGTAGCCGCATAAATATTAAGTCACCAAGTGGCGCAGTAGATAGCCAACGACGAGTGCCAGGGCCGCTGCGCTACTGCCAAAAAACAGAGTTTTTAAGCCCGCCACCAGCAGGTGGTGGGAAAACACCAGTCCTTTGCACAAGCCAATAGCAAAAAAAGCGCAGACCGACAGAACGGCGCTCGCATAAAATTGTTCGGCGGGATTAAGGCTGTGGAAAAGGTAGGGCAGCAGGGGAATAGCACCTACACACAAAAAAGCGGCGAAGGTTATCAGTGCCGCCCCCAGAGGCTTATGCTCTAAGCGGCTTATACCGTACTCTTCCGCCAGCATTGTCTCTATCCACAGCTTTTGATTCGCGGTGATAGTGGCAACAATATTGTCGAGAACTTCACCTCGAAATCCCTTTCGATAGAAAATTTGCCTGATCTCTTCCCGCTCTCCCTCGGGAATTAAAGCAATATGCTGACGCTCTGTACGCATAGCCGCGGCTCGTTGCTCACGCTCCACACTGGCAGCTTCATAATTGCTTACCGCCATGCTGAAACCATCAGCGATAAGATTGGCAAAGCCCATCACAAGCACAACCGCTTCGGAGAAGCCTGCACCAAAAGCGCCCGCAACAATGGCAAAGGTAGTTACGCAGCCATCTATCGCTCCCAAAACAAAATCAGAGAGCCACTGTGACTGTGGACGACTTCGCAAGCGCGCCTCAATACGCTCCGGTCGATGCTCCTCAATTAGCGCTTCCCGGCTTTCCTGTTGGTGTTTTGGGTTTTGCCGGTCCATAACCAGGCGAGCTACTGTAAAAACCGCTGCATAACATAAGCATCTTGCAACCTTCCCAAAGGATCGGTAAATGCTCTATCTAGCGTTTTGATAATAGTGAAGCCCAGCTCGGTATAAAGGGTTATTGCGGGCTCATTGTCGCTGGGAACGTAGTTGAACTGCATTTCCAAATAGCCGGCGTCCTGGGCCCTGGCGATTGCATGCTGGACCAGTGCACGATCTACACCGCGATCGCGCACATCCGTGTGCACGAGAAAGTTGGCTGTCGCGACATGGCTATGAATACCAGGGAAATTAACCCCTAATTTATACACCCCCAGCAGGTGAGGTAACTCTTCGGCAACATAAGTCTGTAAGTCGTCATTAAGCCATTGAGCAGAAAACACTTCTCGACTGATCTTATGCGAGAAAGGCAGATCCCCTCTGTTTCGCACAACACTAAAGAGGCTCCACATGCCTTCGAGGTCATACTCTGTAGCCTGCCGAATATCCATAGAAATCCATATCTCAGACAGCTTGCCGCACTTGCCTAGCGCACAATGAAGCTCCCCCGATCTACACCGGTATTTCCAGTCTTGGGATCATAGGCATATAGCACAATTTCATAAACACCTGGCAAATCCGTCGCAAAAGGTGCACTAAAGGTATTCATAGTCTCCTGTATCTCTAGCGGCACTCGAGCAAATGATTTGCCATCTCTTTTAACCAATGCCACAACTTCTAACTTACTGCCGTCCCAAAGCCCACCATCGGTAAGTGAACATCCGCACATCATTACCACATTAGCGCGAATCTCAAAGGGACTCTGGTCCAAGCCTGTATAGAGATGGGTCTGTGGACTGAGTAAATCTACCAACATTCCCGGAATTTCCACAATCAACCCATCACCAGAGATAGGCTTTCCCGGAACCAGCCAAGTCTGTGTCTGCGCCACCACTCGGGCCTGCTTTTTGATATACGGCGCAAGAACTTCCACCGTCAGAAACACCGGCTCACTGATATTCAGTGTAGCGGTAAAATGCGCAGCGCCATCGGCGATAGATTGGAACCGCTCTCGGGGCGTTTTCATAATTCTGGTGGTGTCACCGGTGCTCCCTTGGGTAAGCCCCTTGGCAAGAATCGCCCCAGAATCTGCATCGCGAATAATAACCATGGCACCACCGATGGAGGAGCCAATAAACTTGGCATCCATGGCCTTGGCGCGCACAGTAATTTCAGTGGGTGTTGGCTCCGCCCATAAAGCGGAAGGAAACAGTTGTAATAGCAGAGCGACGATAATAAATCCTGAACGTCTCATAGATACTCCTCTCTTATACATTGCCTAGCAGATAATAAGCCCCAAAAATACCCACTCCCCAAAATACAGCCCCTACAGCCAACCAAACAAAATTCCAGGGAGTAAATCTCGAGTTAGCCTGTCCTGAAATATCTCCATTAACTATATTGGCAGCTTTCTGTCCCTCATAAAGTGGCCACAATGTAAAGGGTAAGAGAAGTATGCTTACTATATCGATCAATGAAATTACATCGGAGTAATAGGAAATCCTGTCGACAATAGCCCCGGCAATCGCAAAAACTACATATAACGTAGCCCAAAGTGCCGGCACCCAGCGGTAATCCACCTTATCAATCTCGATACGGCTTTGAATCCTGGAAAAAAGGGAATGAGTAAAAAAGATAGAGAATATTGCCCGCATAACCGGCCACATATTCTCTCCACTAGCATGCTGATATTCTGCCCAATGACGGTAAAACCAATAAACTGAATAGATACCCACTGTACCTAAGCTCATTACCCAGAACTTGGTTGGTGAAACTATATAAAACTGCGCTTCATCCTCTGAAACAGTATCTAATTCAGCCTCTGGGGCAGAGTAAATATTTGAATCCATTGGGACTTTTCCATAAATAAGAATTTTAGGGAAACCAGCTTTCCTCTATACACAGACGATATTCACAGAAATACGCCCAATAAAAAAGCCGGGCTATGCCCGGCTTTTTAAAAGAGTCAGCTAAGAAGCTTATGATTGCTTCACTGATTCCACCCAAGAGGCTACGCGGCTCTCCAATACGGGCACTGGCAAAGCACCGCCACCCAGCACGGTATCGTGGAATCCGCGAATATCGAATTTATCACCCAACTGATCTTCAGCCCGCTTGCGCAGCTCCTGAATCTTCAGCATACCGATCTTGTAAGCGGTCGCCTGGCCCGGCCACGCCAGGTAACGACGTACTTCGGAACGAACTGCAGTCTCGGGGATTGCGGAGTTTTGCAGGAAGTACTCCACCGCTTGCTCTTCACTCCAGCCTTTGGCATGCAGGCCGGTATCAACAACAAGGCGAATGGCTCGCCACATTTCAGCCGTCAGGTGGCCAAACAGGTTATAGGGATCTTCGAAGGCCCCCATTTCTTTAGCAAGCTTCTCAGAGTACAGCGCCCAGCCCTCTACATAGACAGTAAAGTGAGCTTGAGTGCGGAACTGCGGGATACCTTCCAATTCCTGAGCAATTGAGATCTGCATATGGTGACCGGGGTTGCCTTCGTGGTAGGCCACAGTTTCCATATCAGTCGTGGAATAGGCACTCATATCGGACAGGTGCGCATAGTAAATACCCGGGCGGGAACCGTCGGGAGTGCCGGGGTAGTAATGCTGGGCACCGCCATCCTGTTCGCGGAAAGACTCAACCCGCTTTACTACCAACTCAGCTTTCGGCAGAAGGCCAAAGTATTCCGGCAATTTCTTGGTAATGTTGTCCAGGAAGGCAGTTGAGTCATCCAGGTAGCCCTGGCGACCTTCATCGGTATTCGGGTAGTAGAATTGGCCATCTTCGCGAATAAACTTGAAGAAGTCCTGCAGGCTACCTTCGAAACCAACCTGCTTCTTGATAGTTTCCATCTCACCACGGATACGCGCCACTTCTTCCAGGCCGATATTGTGGATCTGGTCGGCAGTCAGATCCGTAGTTGTGGTGTTGGCCAGGCGTTGATTGTAGTAAGCCATACCATTGGGCAAGCTACTAGCACCTTGAGGCTCTGCTGAGGCCTTCTGCATATCCGCTTTGAGCCAGGTAACCAGCCCTTGATATGCGGGGAAGAACTCAGTCTCTAATGCCTTGCGCGCTTCCGCGGTCAGCTTGTCTGCCTGCTTCTGATCAATAGTACCGGCTTCGAGCAGCTCAGCGATCTTTCCTTTGGCACCGGCCCACAGAGGTGCGTCTTCACCATCGGTAAACGGCGCGCCTTCAATCAATTTACTGGACTGATCAATCGCACCTTCATAGGCAAAGCGCGGGGGGCGGATACCTTCTTTGGACGACAGCTTGGCGCGGTCAAGCAGCTGGTTGATCGCGCGGGAGATACCACCGATACGGGTGATATACGCCTGCATATCTTCAACGTTGTCGACCTTGTGGAAGTTCAGCAGGAAGTTGGGCAACTGCGATTGTGCACCTCCCATCTGCTCAAAGATGTAGCCGTGACGGATAAACGGCGCAGCGGCCTTGGCCTGTTCAAACTGATAAATCCAGATATCGTAGGACGTTTTTCCTTCCTGGGTCAGCTTGCTGTAGTCGAAATTCTTCTTGAGATCTTCAACACTTTTCTCTTGCCAAACCAGGCGGCGAGCCTCTGCGGCCTCACTCATATCGTCAATTTGGTCGTAGTGGTCTTTGCGACCCAGGTAGGACAGCTGAATCGGGCTGAACTGCAGCTGTTCCTCATAACGCTCATCCAGCCACTCAGTCAGGCGCTTGGTTTCCGCAACCGCATCTACAGTAACTGAGGCCTCGGCAACCGCATTTTGGGGCTTATCTGCATTTGCTCCAGTCTGGGCACTCTTGTCACCCTGACAGCCCGCAAGGATAGCGACAGCCAGCAGACTGGGGATCAGTGGGTTGTTCAGCTTTATCGGCATCTTCCTATCTCGATCAAAAGTTGTACAAAAAAACGCCGCTAACTTTGACACGAATTCGGTGAGGTGTCGATTAATGCCCCTCAGAACGCTATATGTTTGCGTTGAGTTGAGACAAATCGGAGATTTTGGACTAGGTGGACCCAATACCTGGAGCAGGATATTGTCACGAATGACCCTGCAGTAATGGGCTAACGCATAGTGGCAGCCCGATCCACGATATGAAGCTCTCGTTGGGGAAAGGGTACCGTCAAGCCTTCTGCCTCCATTGCAGGCTTAAGCTTTTGCATCAGGGACCAGTAAACATCCCAGTACTGATCATTGGCAGCCCAGGCCCGCAACTGTAAATTGACCGCGCTGTCAGCAAGCGCCTTAACAGCGAAACTTGGCTCTGGCTCAGCGAGAATACGGGGTTCCTGTTCTACCAAGCGACGTAATACTGTTAGACCGCGATCAATGTCATCGCCATAGGCAATACTCGCCACAATCTCGATACGGCGAGTCTTATTGCGACTGAAATTGGTGAGCACTTGCCCCCAGATAGCACTGTTGGGTGCGGTAATACGCAGCCCATCCGTGGTATCCAGCTCCGTAGTAAACAGCCCTACCTCGCGAACAGTGCCCAATATGGCACCGAACTGAATCACATCCCCAACGCGAAACGGCCGCAATCCCAGCAATAGGAACCCCGAAGCAATATTTTGCAGGGTATCTTTCAACGCTAAGGCTACTGCCACACCAGTAGCGCCGAGTAGAGCAATTAAGCTGGTAGTGTTAATACCAAAGACATCCAATACCAGCAGTGCGCCAACAATATAAACCGCCCAGCTCGAAATACTGCGCAGTACCGGGCGCAAGGTAATATCAAACCGGTCCGGCAGACGATCAACCGCTCGGCGGGCAAGATGGGCCACAAACAGCGTCACCAAAACTACCAGTAGTGCGGCCGCCAACTTTAGGGATAATGCAGTTACTTGGGGCCAATACTCATTGAGTAAGCTATTAATATTCATCGATCCCCGAAAATAAATCCCTATTTTAAATTCAAGCCAAACCTAAATTCTGCGCCTCATCGACACAACGCTGATGAGCCGGACAAGTTTCCAAGTGATCATTGACCATTCCAGTTGCCTGCATATGCGCGTACATAATGGTTGATCCCACAAAACTAAAACCCGCTTTCTTTAACGCCTTACTCATCGCATCAGATTCTGCTGTAGTGGCCGGCACCTGCTTCATGGAGCGGGGGCGATTAACAATCACTCTTCCACCGGTGAACTGCCAGAGAAAATCCTTTAAGGATATACCGCGATCGCGCAACTCGAGGGTTGCCCGTGCATTCTTGATGGCCGATTCAACCTTGAGCCGGTTGCGAATAATTCCCGGGTTTAGAAGTAATTTCTCTACCTTTTTAGGGGTGTAGCGAGCAATTTTTTCAGCATCAAAATTATTAAACAGTTTACGGTAATTCTCCCGCTTATTGAGCACTGTAATCCAAGATAAGCCCGCCTGGGCCCCCTCCAGCAACAAAAACTCAAACAGGGTTTGATCATCGGTAACCGGCCTACCCCACTCCTCATCGTGGTAACTTTGATAAAGTGGTGTAGACAGGCACCAGTCACAGCGTTTTTCCGCCATCATTACTTCCTTTTTATAACTAGCTTGCGCCAGAGAAAAAGTAATACTGAATAAGCTGTAAAACCAAAAGCAAGGCAACTAACCCAAAAATAATATTATTACGATTCACTTCGACTCCAACAAATTGTTCTGCACTAACCAATCGCGACATTCGCATAACATAGTATCCAAAGCCACCCCCGATTGATAACCGAGTTCACGTTCAGCTTTAGTACTACTAGCAACGACTCTCCGCGTTACCAACGTGGCTTTTTCAGGGGTAATAACCGGCTCTTGCCCACTCACACGAGACCAGAGGTCAGAAAACCAGGCGATAGATTGAATTAGAAATGCCGGTGTGGTGCGTTTTGGTACAGGTTTATGCAATAACTCAGCAATCTTTCCAAAGAATTCTAAAAAACTGGCATCCGTTCCGGCCAAGATATAATTTTCACCACACCGCCCTTTTTCAACCGCATCGATATGGGCTCGCGCTACTGCACCGGCATGGCAAAAAGAACCCCAGCCCGGTGGAACACCTGGTAATTGATTTTTATCAATCAGAAAAAAGGTCTGCGCCCAACTGGTGGTATCGTATTTACCCACAATCGCGCAAGGGTTAAGAAATACCGCATCCAGGCCCTGCTCAATTTCTTTGCGAACGGCAATTTCCTCTCTTTTTTTCGTGTAAAGATAGTGATGGTGAGGATCATCTGCCAGCTTATCACTTTCTTCAGTAATTCTTTCCTTATGGTAGCCATAAGCAGAAATTGAGCTGGTCACCACCATACGCCCTACATTTTTCTCCCTGGCAACTTTGGCAATATTCGCTGCCCCCTCAACATTATCTTTCCATTGCTGGGCATTACCGCCGCGCCACATACTGGTATTAGCCGCCATATGGAAAAGCGCATCGACGTTATCTGGGATTGCAGCTTGAAGGGACTGAGGATCATTCAGAGAGGCTTCAACCAGGTTGACGCCCAAAGAGCGTAACATATCGGTATTGGAGGTGCGCCGATGCATAGCGGTAACTTTCCATCCATCACCAACCAATTGCTCTACCAAATTAGCGCCGAGAAAACCGGTTCCCCCGGTTACAAATGCATGTTTCATAAATCCACCGGATGAGTTGTTATCGTTATTCATACCCAGTGATTAGCTCTATCGAAGCCACCTCCTCCCGGAAGGGCAGACCGGTTGGTGATACGACCACTCCGACAGAGTGGGCGGCACACAAACGTCATTAGTGACACCGCCCCAAAACTAAACCCCTTTGCAATCGTCCTACTGGGAGTTTTATTGATTAATCCCGCTATTACTTTTATTGAGTTAGTTGGAAAGGCTACTCGATTTTCATGCCCAGCTGGTAGGCAAGGAAGCTCCACTGATTGGCGAAGTCTTCCACCTGCATCCATACCGGCTTGCCTGCACCGTGCCCAGCCCGAGTCTCCACGGCAAGCCAGACTGGTTTGTCACAGCCCTGATCTTTTTGTAGGGCTGCCGCAAATTTGTAGCTGTGCCAGGGAACCACTCGATCATCGCGATCAGCAGTGGTGATCAGCGTGGCCGGATAGCAGGTGCCCTCACGGGTGTTGTGGACCGGAGAATAGGCATGCAGCGCTTTGAACTCATCGCGATTTTCACTAAGCCCATAATCGCTCGACCACTGCCGGGCATTAGCGGAAGCGGTATGATATCGCAGCATATCCAGGACACCGACTACCGGTAATGCCGCCGCAAACAAATCCGGTCGTTGTACCAGCGTTGCCCCCGCCAATAGTCCACCATTGGAGCGACCACTAATAGCAAGCTTTTCAGGAGAAGTGACTTTCTCCTCGATCAGCCACTCAGCTGCAGCGATAAAATCATCGAAGACATTTTGCTTTTGCGTCTTGGTACCCGCCTGGTGCCAAGCATTGCCGTACTCGCTACCACCGCGCAAGTTGGCCAGTGCCAGGGTGCCGCCCATATCCAACCAACCGACAAAGCGGTTGTAGAAGCGCGGTAACTGAGCGGAGTTAAAACCACCATATCCATAAAGCAGCGTCGGGTTGGAGCCATCTCGCTTCATTCCCTTCTTATACACGAGGAATAGAGGCACCCGGGTACCGTCCTTACTCTTATAGAAATGCTGACTCACAGTCAGATCGGAAAAGTCTGCTGCATATTTTGGCTGCTTGAACATTTTGGTTTCACCAGTCAGTACATTCAGGTGGTAGATACTCGGCGGGGTAATAAAATTAGAGAAAGCGTAGAAGGTCTCAACTTCATTCGGCTCACCATAAAACCCCTTCACTGAGCCCACCCCTGGCAGCTTCAGCTCGTACTGTTTCTTACCGTTAGTATCGGTCACCAGCACTCGCGATTTCGCATCCTCCAGGTAGTGAAGCACAAAGCGATCACCGATATAACTGGCACTCTGCAGGGCACTAGTCGTCTCCGGCACCAGATCGCGCCAGTGTTTGCGTTGCGGCTTATTCAGATCAATAGCGATTACACGGCCCAGCGGCGCCCCCGCACTGGTCTCAAAGTAAAAGGTGCTCCCTTTATTTCCGAGATACTGGTATAGGCCATCCCAGTCATCCAGAAGCTTAATTACCTTGCCGCTTTCATCCCGTAAATCGCGATAGTAAAAGCCGTTCGAGTCATAGCCGTCGAAGATGCCAAACAGGAGATAGTTGCCATCGTCACTCACCGTCGCGCCTGGATTGCGGGTGGGATGATCAGTAATTTCATAGACCAGTTGATCACTTTCCTGGGCATCTCCCAGTCGGTGAAAATATACGGCTACCTGTTTGCTATCATCCGCCGTGCCATCTCTGTTAAACGGGTACCGGCTATAGTAAAAACCGGACTCATCCGGCGCCCAACTGGCATCACTAAACTTGATACCGGTCAGTTGTTCCTTCAGATCCTTGCCTGTCTTTAGGTCGCGAATACGATAGTCGGTCCAGTCAGTGCCACCATCCGAGATACCGTAAGCCAGATAGCGGCCCTTTGGACTGACTTTGAGGCGCTTGGCAGCAATAGTGCCATCTTCACTTAGGGTGCGTGGATCTAAAACCGTATCGCCCTCAGCAGACAGGCTAGAGGCCTTATAGAAAACATTCTGATCCCAATCACCGGTGTTGTAGCTGTAGTAATAGCTATCGCCCTTCTTGTACGGAACACCGTAGCGCTCGTAGCGCCATAGTTCTGCAAGCCGGTCATTGATTTTCTGCCACCCGGGCAGGTCCTTCAAACGCGGTAATGAATGATCATTCTGTTTGGCCACCCAACTCTTTACCTCATCACTGGACATTTTTTCCATCCAACGATAGGGGTCAGCCACCTTTTGACCAAAATATTCATCAATTTGAGCACCCGGTTTACTATCCGGATAGCTATCAGCTGCGTGAACACTCACCGCAGCAAGTGCACCGGCAACCAGTGCCACTAGCTGTCTCTTCATACCGTTATTCTCGGTTTCTCTACTGGGAACAGTCCGCTAATCTAGGCGATTTAGACGATCGGTTCCAGAGCAGCAGAGAGAAGTGAGATGAAAGGATTGATCCAAAGGGTAAGCCATGCCCAGGTTAATGTAGCGGGAGAGGCCGTTGGGGCCATAGATAAGGGTATCCTCCTGCTGCTAGGTATCGAAGCCCAGGACACTACCGATAGTGTAGATAAGCTGCTGCACAAAGTCCTGAATTACCGTATTTTTCCCGATGATAAAGGGCGTATGAATCTCAACCTCCAAAAGGCGGGAGGTGGGCTCCTGATTGTCAGTCAGTTCACACTAGTTGCCGAAACTGATAGAGGTTTACGCCCGAGCTTTAGTCGCGGCGCATCACCAGAATACGCGGAGGAGCTCTACAACTATTTCGTTAAAAGTTCCAAATCCCAATTTACGCCAGTGGCCACTGGAATATTTGCAGCGGATATGCAGGTTTCACTAGTCAATGACGGCCCGGTAACTTTTATGCTGGAAACCTAGAGACCTTCCACAGGCTCTTTCTGTTGTTTCACCTAATCAGGAAAACTCTACCAGTTAGTTAGGTTGCTAATGACTAAAAATATCGCTAAAAAATGGAGAGGCAAAAGGATGACTAAAAAGCCTATAGTAGTAAACAGTGATATCAAACTCGATCCACTTTTGGATAGTGACACAAAAATCATCTTTGCCTTAATTGAAAATAACAGACCACTGCTAGAGAAGTATCTCTATTGGGCAAAGCTTGTTGTCGACCTCCCAACCACAGAAAAATATATTGCCGACAGAGTATTCAGCAATAGTTTCGGAGCATCCTGGTACAAGATCCACTATTCAGACAAGGTAGTTGGGATCTTTGGTATCAAGGAAATTGACCTTAAAAAACAAAATGCAGAAATAGGGTATTGGTTGTGTAAAAGCTGCCATGGCAATGGAATCGTAACTCGAATCGTAAATAAAATATCTAGCTACTTGAAAGATCTGCACGATATTCAAGCGTTGAAAATTCACTGCTTATCTGAAAACAGTGCCAGCATAGCCGTAGCAGAACGCGTAGGTGGAGTCCATAGTGAAACTATTCCAAATTATTATTCGATTGATGGAATATTTCAGGACTTAAAAATCTACACAGTTCCTACCTGATTCATTATTTTAACAGTGGAGTTCAGGAATATTTATTGCTGAATATTTACTGGGCTCCACTCAATACCATCTGACCCTTGTCCCGCATTAAATATACGCTTAACTTTCCAAGTTGCGGTATCTATTTCAACAACTTTTCCGTCTCTCTGAGAACCGGCAAACAAAAACTTTCCGTCCGGAGAGAAAAATAGCGATGCTGGCTGTCTGGCCCCTGCGCTGCCGACATCAATCTCATGTAACTGTTTACGGGTCTTGGCGTCATACACTAGTATACGATTACCATTTAAGTCTGCTACAGCTACCACTTCGCCATCAGGGTGAAACCTGATTCGGATAGGCAGAAAACCAACATCTATCGTTTCTTTTTGCTTTAACGTTTCAGTATCGAAAATAAAGATATTTTCTGACTGATTATTTCCTATCCATAGCTCGCTATTATCGGGGCTTACCCACACTGCCTCCGGCCCATCCCCTGCCGGTATTGTAGATTTCAATTCCATAGTCTCTGTATCAATTACACTGAACGTATCCGACCCCCGGCTAGTAACGTAGGCGGTCTTCAGATCAGGTGATAGTGCGAGCATATGGCTACCTACCTGATCAGTACGGGCAACGCCCAATACTTTTCCTTCAGCCACATCCACCTTTATCACGTCGCTGGTTTCTTCTGTCGTAACAATCACATTATTGCTGTCGCCCAGCCAAGCGATACCGTGAGGGCCTTTGTGTGGACTGATATCAATTCTTTTCAGGCGCTTACCGCTCGCGATATCGAATACATTCAGCTCTTCTCCCACGTAGCCATCTTCAAGGTAAGAAACTACCACCACTTTAGATTTATCCGGCGACACTATTAATTCATGGGGCGAACCTCCAGTTTCCGGTTTCTTAACCTCTTGGCCGGAAGCCAGGTCAATAAAACTCACCGTGCCCTCATATTTATTTCCTACTACCAACGTCTGCGCCCTTAGCGATCCAGCAGCTAAAAGTACTAATGACATGGAAATTAAAAGTAGAAATCTCATTAGCAAGCCTCTCGGAGGAATTTGTCGCTAGTAGAATGCTTCCTTAACAGCACATCCCAGCGAGCCTTTTAGAACTGAAAAGTCAGCCCTGGTTATCCACTGAAACACTGGATAATAGATCGTAAAAATAGAATTCTTTAGATGTTTTCTTCATTACAGGGATGTTACTAACAGAATTCTTGGATAGTACTGTGCATAACTTTTGGATAGAGGTCTGGAAGCCTTTAATTTCGTGCAATGAAATAATTCGATTAAAAAACCAACGAAAAAAGTGTCAGGTTATCCACTAAAAGTAAGATCAGAACGTTACTAACAGAAAGTCTGGATAGAGTTGTGCATAACTTTAATAAACGGGCTACAGGCCCCGTGGTTACAGGGGATTACTGCAGAGACTAAAAAATCACCGATATTTTTACCGGCTAAATATAATTTTTGGCGGGAGTGGTAAGGGTACTTTTCTGAGTTTTATGCGAGTTATTTTTGTTGGATGATTTTTTATATAAGTGCTACGGAGGTATGTAAAGACCTATTTTTATAGGCTTTTTAGGAGAGCATCTGTTTAAGGTGCTCAAGTAGTTTTAGGTTTTTATTTTTTTAATTACTGACTGATTTTTTAAATAGAAAGTTGAGCATTAAAGTTTTTCAGAACTATTTTATTTTTTCTATTTAATTTCGACTAAGTAATTCCTGCTTTCCCTTTCTTCCTTCCCTTTTCTTAGTTTTTTTATTTTTTATTTTTTATTTTTAAAATATTTTTCAGCCATAAAAAAAGGGCCACCCTATTGGGTGGCCCTTTCGGATTAGAAGCCTGACGATGACCTACTCTCACATGGGGAAGCCCCACACTACCATCGGCGATGTTGCGTTTCACTTCTGAGTTCGGCAAGGGATCAGGTGGTTCCACAACTCTATTGTCGTCAGGCAAACTGGCTTGGGTTGGCGTTGGTCTTATAAGCAATGTGCTTAGCCTGCCGCGTTATCGCTGTTTGCCTCGGTCATGTTGTTGACCGGCGATAACCCCAAATAAGTCGGTAAAACAATCTGTAGTAATACACCGCAAGCGATCGTATGTCTCTAACTCACAATCCGCTAGCTTAGCTAGTCGTTAGTAACCATCTCTGTTGTATGGTCAAGCCGCACGGGCAATTAGTACTGGTTAGCTCAACGCCTCACAACGCTTCCACACCCAGCCTATCAACGTGGTAGTCTTCCACGGCCCTTCAGGAGGCTCAAGGCCTCAGGGAGATCTTATCTTGAAGGAGGCTTCCCGCTTAGATGCTTTCAGCGGTTATCCCGTCCGAACATAGCTACCCGGCAATGCCACTGGCGTGACAACCGGAACACCAGAGGTTCGTTCACTCCGGTCCTCTCGTACTAGGAGCAACTCTTCTCAAATCTCCAACGCCCACGGCAGATAGGGACCGAACTGTCTCACGACGTTCTAAACCCAGCTCGCGTACCACTTTAAATGGCGAACAGCCATACCCTTGGGACCGGCTTCAGCCCCAGGATGTGATGAGCCGACATCGAGGTGCCAAACACCGCCGTCGATGTGAACTCTTGGGCGGTATCAGCCTGTTATCCCCGGAGTACCTTTTATCCGTTGAGCGATGGCCCTTCCATACAGAACCACCGGATCACTATGACCTACTTTCGTACCTGCTCGACATGTCTGTCTCGCAGTCAAGCGCACTTATACCATTATGCTCATTGCATGATTTCCGACCATGCTGAGTGCACCTTCGTACTCCTCCGTTACTCTTTGGGAGGAGACCGCCCCAGTCAAACTACCCACCATACACTGTCCTCGATCCGGATAACGGACCAGAGTTAGAACCTCAAACATACCAGGGTGGTATTTCAAGGACGGCTCCACAACAACTAGCGTCGCTGCTTCAAAGCCTCCCACCTATCCTACACAAATAGGCTCAAAGTTCAGTGCAAAGCTGTAGTAAAGGTTCACGGGGTCTTTCCGTCTAGCCGCGGGTACACTGCATCTTAACAGCGATTTCAATTTCACTGAGTCTCTGGTGGAGACAGCGTGGCCATCGTTACGCCATTCGTGCAGGTCGGAACTTACCCGACAAGGAATTTCGCTACCTTAGGACCGTTATAGTTACGGCCGCCGTTTACCGGGGCTTCGATCAAGAGCTTCGCCGAAGCTAACCCCATCAATTAACCTTCCGGCACCGGGCAGGCGTCACACCCTATACGTCCTCTTACGAGTTTGCAGAGTGCTATGTTTTTAATAAACAGTCGCAGCCACCTGGTCACTTCGACCGGCCTCAGCTTAGGGAGCAAGTCCCATCACCAAAACCGGCGTACCTTCTCCCGAAGTTACGGTACCATTTTGCCTAGTTCCTTCACCAGAGTTCTCTCAAGCGCCTTGGTATTCTCTACCTGACCACCTGTGTCGGTTTAGAGTACGATTCACTATTACCTGAAGCTTAGAAGTTTTTCCTGGAAGCAGGGCATCAACCACTTCACCCACTAAGTGGGCTTCGTCATCAGTTCTCAGCCTTAGGGACCCGGATTTGCCTAAGTCCCCAGCCTACAACCTTAAACATGGACAACCAATCGCCATGCTGGCCTAGCCTTCTCCGTCACTCCGTCGCAGTAATAGCGAGTACAGGAATATTAACCTGTTTCCCATCGACTACGGCTTTCGCCCTCGCCTTAGGGGTCGACTAACCCTGTCCCGATTAGCGTTGGACAGGAACCCTTGGTCTTCCGGCGGGGAGGTTTTTCACCTCCCTTATCGTTACTCATGTCAGCATTCGCACTTGTGATACCTCCAGCAGACCTCCCGATCCACCTTCAACGGCTTACACAACGCTCCTCTACCATGCTCCTAAGAGCATCCGCAGCTTCGGTTATCAGTTTGAGCCCCGGTATATCTTCCGCGCAGGCCGACTCGACTAGTGAGCTATTACGCTTTCTTTAAAGGATGGCTGCTTCTAAGCCAACCTCCTAGCTGTCTGGGCCTTCCCA
>NZ_CP174311.1:85000-87500 GCF_052467385.1 Microbulbifer maximicatervae (SeqCode) | reverse complement strand
TATCCCGTCCGAACATAGCTACCCGGCAATGCCACTGGCGTGACAACCGGAACACCAGAGGTTCGTTCACTCCGGTCCTCTCGTACTAGGAGCAACTCTTCTCAAATCTCCAACGCCCACGGCAGATAGGGACCGAACTGTCTCACGACGTTCTAAACCCAGCTCGCGTACCACTTTAAATGGCGAACAGCCATACCCTTGGGACCGGCTTCAGCCCCAGGATGTGATGAGCCGACATCGAGGTGCCAAACACCGCCGTCGATGTGAACTCTTGGGCGGTATCAGCCTGTTATCCCCGGAGTACCTTTTATCCGTTGAGCGATGGCCCTTCCATACAGAACCACCGGATCACTATGACCTACTTTCGTACCTGCTCGACATGTCTGTCTCGCAGTCAAGCGCACTTATACCATTATGCTCATTGCATGATTTCCGACCATGCTGAGTGCACCTTCGTACTCCTCCGTTACTCTTTGGGAGGAGACCGCCCCAGTCAAACTACCCACCATACACTGTCCTCGATCCGGATAACGGACCAGAGTTAGAACCTCAAACATACCAGGGTGGTATTTCAAGGACGGCTCCACAACAACTAGCGTCGCTGCTTCAAAGCCTCCCACCTATCCTACACAAATAGGCTCAAAGTTCAGTGCAAAGCTGTAGTAAAGGTTCACGGGGTCTTTCCGTCTAGCCGCGGGTACACTGCATCTTAACAGCGATTTCAATTTCACTGAGTCTCTGGTGGAGACAGCGTGGCCATCGTTACGCCATTCGTGCAGGTCGGAACTTACCCGACAAGGAATTTCGCTACCTTAGGACCGTTATAGTTACGGCCGCCGTTTACCGGGGCTTCGATCAAGAGCTTCGCCGAAGCTAACCCCATCAATTAACCTTCCGGCACCGGGCAGGCGTCACACCCTATACGTCCTCTTACGAGTTTGCAGAGTGCTATGTTTTTAATAAACAGTCGCAGCCACCTGGTCACTTCGACCGGCCTCAGCTTAGGGAGCAAGTCCCATCACCAAAACCGGCGTACCTTCTCCCGAAGTTACGGTACCATTTTGCCTAGTTCCTTCACCAGAGTTCTCTCAAGCGCCTTGGTATTCTCTACCTGACCACCTGTGTCGGTTTAGAGTACGATTCACTATTACCTGAAGCTTAGAAGTTTTTCCTGGAAGCAGGGCATCAACCACTTCACCCACTAAGTGGGCTTCGTCATCAGTTCTCAGCCTTAGGGACCCGGATTTGCCTAAGTCCCCAGCCTACAACCTTAAACATGGACAACCAATCGCCATGCTGGCCTAGCCTTCTCCGTCACTCCGTCGCAGTAATAGCGAGTACAGGAATATTAACCTGTTTCCCATCGACTACGGCTTTCGCCCTCGCCTTAGGGGTCGACTAACCCTGTCCCGATTAGCGTTGGACAGGAACCCTTGGTCTTCCGGCGGGGAGGTTTTTCACCTCCCTTATCGTTACTCATGTCAGCATTCGCACTTGTGATACCTCCAGCAGACCTCCCGATCCACCTTCAACGGCTTACACAACGCTCCTCTACCATGCTCCTAAGAGCATCCGCAGCTTCGGTTATCAGTTTGAGCCCCGGTATATCTTCCGCGCAGGCCGACTCGACTAGTGAGCTATTACGCTTTCTTTAAAGGATGGCTGCTTCTAAGCCAACCTCCTAGCTGTCTGGGCCTTCCCACATCGTTTCCCACTTAACTGATATTTGGGACCTTAGCTGGCGGTCTGGGTTGTTTCCCTTTCCACGACGGACGTTAGCACCCGCCGTGTGTCTCCCGCGATTGCACTCCTCGGTATTCGGAGTTTGCATGGGGTTGGTAAGTCGGGATGACCCCCTAGCCCAAACAGTGCTCTACCCCCGAGGGTGAGACGCGAGGCGCTACCTAAATAGCTTTCGAGGAGAACCAGCTATCTCCCGGCTTGATTAGCCTTTCACTCCGATCCACAGGTCATCCCCTAATTTTTCAACATTAGTGGGTTCGGTCCTCCAGTTGATGTTACTCAACCTTCAACCTGCCCATGGATAGATCGCCGGGTTTCGGGTCTATTGCCTGCAACTAAACGCCCTATTAAGACTCGATTTCTCTACGGCTCCCCTAAGCGGTTAACCTTGCTACAGACAATAAGTCGCTGACCCATTATACAAAAGGTACGCAGTCACCCCGAAGGGCTCCTACTGCTTGTACGTATACGGTTTCAGGTTCTATTTCACTCCCCTCTCCGGGGTTCTTTTCGCCTTTCCCTCACGGTACTGGTTCACTATCGGTCAGCTGGGAGTATTTAGCCTTGGAGGATGGTCCCCCCATATTCAGTCAAGATAACACGTGTCCCGACCTACTCGATTTCACTCTAAATGCCTTTTCGTGTACGGGGCTATCACCCTGTATCGCGGTACTTTCCAGAACCTTCCACTAAAACATAAAGAGCTTAAGGGCTAATCCCCGTTCGCTCGCCGCTACTAAGGGAATCTCGGTTGATT
>NZ_CP174311.1:0-82500 GCF_052467385.1 Microbulbifer maximicatervae (SeqCode) | reverse complement strand
GAGGAGGCGAACTATACGGACTTCGGATGGGCTCCGCAAGCACTTCTTGTAGGAAATTTTCAAAACGGCTTTTGGTTAAAAATCGCACTAAAGATAATCAGCACTTGGGTGTAGGTAATCATCAGAGGTTATTCAGCTACTTAAAGAAGTAACCCCTATTTCAAACATCCACTCATTTACTTATAGGCTTACCAGCGGCAGGGCGTTCTCCCTGCACACCTGCGCACTCACTTACTTCTCCTTTCTTGCTACGTATTTTTCCGGTAACAGCCCAAGCCAGTAACGCAAACCATGCCAACCAGGAAAGACCGGCGGGAACATTAGCTACTAAGATCTTTCCGAAGTGCTTCCGATTGAGGAAAAAGGCAATCAATGCAGGAAGAAACCAGAAAACAAGAAGAAAACAAGAAACAGGAAAGCTTTGAGTAGATTTAACTCGCTTAGAAACGCTGAAAAACCACTTAGCAATTGCTCCATATCTGTAAACATTATTCAATCCTTCGTTTTATATGTATTCCCCTTTGTAGTCCCGTCAGGATTTTTTTCTTTACAGTTAATTTATAAATTTTCCTGGAAGCTAGTTAATACTCTCTCTTCTTTTTCTGTACGCCGATAAATATAAAAACTATATAAAGCGAGAGCTACAACCAACCCAGACAATACTATGAGTGCTTCTTGAGGATTACGGACCAAAGGTTCCGTCGCTCCACGAAGAAACCTGCTAAGTTCCCACAAACTGATAATAAATATTTGCAGGACCAGGAATAACCAGCTGAAATAAACTTCTCGACGTTTTCGCCTAAGCCTCAGCAGACCTAATTCAACATAAGCTTTTGCCGATTCTTCTAGTGGGGCCCATAGACCTCGCCGATTAACTGTCGAAAATACTATTGCCGAAACGAGCGTCGCAATAACAAAAGCTACTCGGTACATGGTATCTGGGTAGTTCTTCGCAAGAATTACTCCTAGCAAATAGATAATCCCAGCTATTGCAAAAAGATATTCAAAAGCGACCACCAATCGCATTCGTCGCTCCTGGCGACGCACCCAATTCAGCGCTGTAATTGGGATTTCTGCGCTGGTCTGTTGCCCCTTCCAGATACTTTCCAGCTCTAGCCACTGTTTTTCTGTGTCTGATTCATTCATTTTTCACTTCCCAAAAGGCAGATATTGAGACACTCTTTTGCCCGGTTGAGCCGCACTGCAATATTGGACTCGGTAATACCCAGAACTTCAGAGATTTCCGCATAGCTCAGGCCTTCCAGGCGAAGAGTCAATGTCTGCCGGAGTCCTAAGGGTAATTTCTGCACTGCACGAACCAGCTGTTCAGACTTGCGTTCGGCTACCAATCGCTCTACGGGGCCCGGCTGGTGGTCCTCAAGCTCCAGTAATTCATCATCACTCCCATGATAAGGTTTTCTACGGGTCAGCTCGGTCACACAGCGGTTATGTGCGATACGATATACAAAGGTTTTTAAGCTGGCATCACCGCGAAATGTCGGCAGGGCCCGCCAGAGTCCCAGCCAGATTTCCTGTAACAGATCATCATGCTCGGCTTTTGATCGCACATAGCTATGTACCAGCCGGGAAACCCCTTCGGTATATTCCGTAGTCGCTTGTTGAAATAATTGATCCCGTAATTCCACCGGCCACTCCATCGTCTATGCAAATTACTGTACCGGCTTCAAATAAAACCTTACAAAAAGTTTCGCTGCTCTCGATTGGCAGTATGTGTCGGTTCTGGAACAATGAAGGAGCGTGGTAAGTCCATACTTGCGCTACACTGGCGCAAAACTGCCACCGGTAAGTAGGGTGTGCCTATGGCCAAGTCCATAAACGAAGACCAAAAACTCGATAACCAACTTTGCTTTAGCCTGTATTCTGCCTCCCTGGCAATGAGCAAAATGTACAAGCCTCTATTGGAGACACTGGGAATAACCTATCCCCAATACTTGATGATGCTGGTACTCTGGGAAGACGACGGAATCACCGCTACGGAGCTGAGTCTGCGGCTCGGCCAGGATAAGGGTGCCCTAACGCCAGTTATCAAACGACTGGAGAATCAAAAGCTGATTAACCGCCACCGAGATCCGGAGGACGAGCGTCGAGTCATTATCGAGCTGACTGATGCCGGTAGGTCGATGCAAAAAGAGGCTTCTTCAATTCCCACTCAGGTGCTGAATGCCTGTGGCTTGAATCCTCAGTCTGCACGGGCGCTAAAGACGCAAATAGAGGCGCTTCGCCAATATTTAGCGAACCCCTAATCTTTCCCTCTTTTATCGCCCCGCCATTAGCGGGGCCCCGCTTTGACTCCATTTGTTATAGCTATCACCCTTATAGAGATATTTAATTATCGCAATAACAGTTATCGCAATAACTTTATATGGCGCCCAAGCTGACGCGCTGTTTAGAAGCTGACTTAGAAATCCGGACTACTACCCCCAGCTCAATAAATCCAGCGGGAAAAGGACTGGACTCCATTCCAGGCGGCTTCTGACAGACAAACACACATCAATGAGGACAGGTTAATGCAAACAGTTTACACCGCAGTAGCAACCGCAAATGGCGGCCGTGATGGCGAAGCTCAATCATCAGATGGAAAGTTAAGCGTCAAGCTCAGTATTCCCAAAGAGCTTGGCGGCCCCGGTGGCGATGGCACCAACCCAGAGCAACTGTTTGCTGCGGGTTACTCTGCCTGCTTTATTGGCGCTCTTAAGTTTGTCGCCGGTAAAGAGAAAGTAAAAGTCCCGGAAGAAACCACTGTGCGCGCTGAAGTTGGAATCGGTCCCCAGGGTAAGGGGTTCGGTCTGGATATTGACCTCTACATCGATCTTCCTGGCCTGGATCAGGCGACGGCAGAAAAAATTGCCAACACCGCTCACGATGAGGTTTGCCCTTATTCTAATGCAACCCGAGGCAATGTTGATGTGCGCCTGCACATATCCGCTTAAGCAACCGGTAGAGAATTGAAGGTATCCGTTATGAATGGCTTAAAAATTTCCAAGCTGGCACTACCCCTTTTCTTTGCTCTTGGCATGGCTTCTGCGTCTGCTTCTATTTCCCCTGGTGTGGAGAAAAATACCCAGGGATTCCTTCAAGCACTGGCGCAAGGTGGCGGCAAACCCATTGAGCAACTATCACCAAAAGATGCCCGCGCCGTCCTGGTCGGAGCCCAAGAGGGTGCGCAACTGCCGCCCGCTGAAGTCAGCAAGAAAACCATTAGGGTTAATGGCGAAAAGCTGGAACTGACTATCGTTAAACCGAAAAACACCCGGGGCCAGATTCCCGCCTTTATGTATTTCCACGGCGGAGGCTGGGTCTTGGGTGACTACCCAACTCACGAACGCTTGATCCGCGATCTGGTTCAACGCTCCGGCGCCGCTGCGGTATATGTGGATTACACCCCATCTCCAGAGGCCAAGTACCCGACTGCAATTAACCAGGCTTATGCGGCTACCCAGTGGGTCGCGGAGAATGGCGAAAAGATCGGTGTCGACGGGTCCCGTCTTGCCGTGGCCGGTAACAGTGTCGGTGGCAATATGGCAGCCGTGGTTGCCTTGATGGCGAAAGAGAAAGGAACACCGGATCTGCAATTCCAACTGCTGCTCTGGCCGGTTACCGATGCCAACTTCAACAACGCTTCTTACAAGCAGTTCGCCCAGGATCACTTCCTGACACGGGATATGATGAAGTGGTTCTGGGATAACTACACTACCGACCCCAAACAGCGCAACGAGATCTATGCTTCACCTCTGCGCGCAAGCAAATCCCAGTTGGTCGGCTTGCCTCCCGCTCTGGTGCAGACTGCTGAGATGGATGTGCTGAGAGATGAAGGGGAAGCTTACGCCCGCAAACTTAACGAAGCTGGTGTGACCGTAACCGCTGTTCGCTATAACGGCATGATTCACGACTACGGCCTACTAAATGCCCTGAGTGACGTGCCCGCAGTGCAGGATGCTCTTGATCAAGCAGGCTCCGAGCTTAGGGAACACCTCAAGTAAAACTTAAAAGCCCTGCAATGCGGGGCTTTTTTATTCAGGTACTTAAAGCAGCGTTTTAGCCACTGCCTCAATTTCTATCAATGTCTCTGGCGACGCCAGGGATGTGACTCCCACTCCCGTGATTGCCGGGCGAGTAGTACCCAAATATTTAGATAGCACAGGGACTATTTCCCCCAGATGCTCACTAACTTCTCCACGCACATAGATACGTAACTGCAAAAGGTTCTCTACCGACGATCCGGCCTCATCCAGTACTGTCAATAAGTTTTGCATGGCGCTTTCCACCTGAGCACCAACCCCTTTGTTTTTAACTTCACAATTACTATCCCAATCCACCTGACCCGATACAAATACCAAGCCTGTTTTGGTATCGACTCGGGCGTGGGATAGGCAGGAAGAACTGCCATCATAAAGTGAAGAAGGATTAATATTCAGAATACTCATAACAGGCCTGTACGCTTTCTAGCTTTTGAAAAAATCATAGTAGAAAGGCAGCTTTGCCAAAGCTATGGATCATTTTCCACTCGGGGATGAAAGGCGGCTACAACTTCGTAGCCAGGTGGGTACTTGTCCAAGGTAATTTCCACCAAGCCCTCACAAGGCATCAATCTAGAGGTAATAAAGGCCAGGGTATCTGTCCTTTTCAAAAACTCCTGGGCTATATAAAAAGAGGGCGCCGAAACAACAATCTCTCTTTTTAGACCTTGCCCCTCTAGCCAACGATCGGCTGAACCGCGCAAGCCTCCAACCCCTGGCGATGTAATCACAAAATCAGATTGCATCAACTGACCAATAGGGACCAACTCATCTAAACTATACATAGGATTAGCCGATACACAGACATAACGCTCATTAAAGAGCACCTGTGTATTAATTCCATCAGGCACATACCCCGTTGATGTGAAAGCTAAGTCAATTTCTCCCTGATGCATTTTCTGGGTGAGCGAGACGCTTTCAATATTAGTGACAATAAATTTCACTTTCGGCGCATATTGCCTGACCCTTTGGATCAACTCGGCAACAACCACTTTTTGCGCGTAATCTGTTGCAGAAATCACCAGAGTTCGGGAAGTCTGGCTTGAGTCAAGTGAGCCCGGGACAGGAATCTCACTGAGTAACGTCAGCACCTGTCGAATCTGTGGCTCTATAAATTTTGCATAACTGGTGGGAGCCATCCCATGCCCTGTACGCACAAATAGATCATCCCCAACTATTTTTCTAATCTTTTTCAGCTGCAAACTGACAGCTTGCTGCGAAACCTGCAGATGCTCTGCGGCAAGGGAGATACTTTCAACCCTGAATAGTATTTCCAGGGTTTTTAACTGATTGATTTCAAGATCTTTGATTATATCAACTGCAAAAGCGGAGCTTTCTGCCAGTCACTTACGGCTGTGGATAAAGCTTAAAATAGTGGTTTCTAATACTGAAGTTAACGCGACCTCCAAAGCCATAGTGGCCGCGCTGTATTATTAAAAATACTCAGGGAATTTTTCTGGCCGCACGATTTGCAATTTGAAATCCCAGGCGGGCCGCGGTACGCGCACCATGATCCTCAATATCGAAATAAGGATTAAATTCAGCGATATCCGCCAAACAAACTTTATTGGATTCCAAAACGGTATCCAGCAAGACTTCCAGAAACTCCATGGAAACCCCCCTGCCAGAGGGGGCACTTACTGCAGGCATTACTGCCGCCGGCAATACATCCAGACATACCGTTAAATAGACAAAATCCACCTTTTCGATAAAGTCGCGGATTCGCGCCTGAACTGTATTCAGATTCCAGCTACTGATTTCACGGTCCCGAATAACCTGGGCACCCAGCTCATCAGCTCTCTGGTAGAGAGCAGGTGTGTTGGCGTTATCCGCCGCACCTACACAGAGATAATTAAATTCGCGACCATTTATCCTGCACTGCTCCGCAATCTGGAAAAATGGCGTGCCCGATGACCCCTTTGGCGCAGGAGTGCGTAAATCCAAATGCGCATCAAAATTGATAATACCCAGGCTGCTCTCGCGGTGATGCTCGCGCATCCAGCGGGCAATCCCCTGATAACTGCCAAAAGCAATTTCATGGCCGCCTCCCAATACCAGTGGAAAGTGACCGGCACCGAGCAACTCATTGATACGGGCACCCAATAGCGATTGGGCAGACTCCAAGTCTTCCCGTTCGACCCTGACGTTACCCGCATCGTATAAGGGCGCATCAAAAGTTGCCGGCAAATTCGCCATGGCCAAACGCAATATTCTCGGTCCTTTGGCCGCGCCAATTCGCCCTTTATTTCGACGCACACCCTCATCAGAAGCGAAGCCGAGAACAGTCAGGCCGGGAGGGTCATCCAATTGCAAAGGAGAAATCCGCTGGTGCCAGCGCTCACCTGCACGTCCATCCTCAGAGTCGGTGCGACCACTCCATAACTGCATATCAGCAAGTTGTAACATCAATACCTCCGAGGAAGATCTTTATTGGCTTCAAGCCCCCACTTTGTAGGCAAGTTGAACCGGAATATCCATTGGCCGTGCGCAATATGCGCGCGCAAACCTTCGCACAGTGGGCTGTGGGAACTGTAAAGCCCCAACGCGAGAGCTGCCGATACTTTTGGAAGTAGACGATCAAGCAATGCCCTCTGCGAGTACCTTAAAATATGTCACGGAAAAGAAGCATTTAAGTTGCGCTTCTATAACACTAACGCGCCGCATTTTTCAACAGCACGTGTTGCATGTCGGTACTATACCGCAGACGCTGCAGGCTGCTCCATAGCTTTCCCTTTGTGGGAACGGAAATTAACCCAAGCTCGAGTCCCGATATGAGAAAGCAGGAGTACGATAAACATTGCTGTTAATGTACTGGCCATACCAAGCTGCTGGGAACCAACTAACATTAATCCCCATCCAATTATCAACCACTGAGCAATATAGAACGGAGTTATGTTTTTACCCCAAAACACCATTACGTCAATGAGCTTTCTGTTCTTTACTTTGTTTAAGAGGAAATTACTAATCCAAAGCCAAAGGAAAGTATAGCCAATAAGCAGAATAATTAGACCTGGGCCACCTCTCATGTTTTCGGCAAAAAAGTATTGCGTATTCAACATGATTAGAAGGCCACCTATGCTCATTAGGGCTAAGCCAATCCATATGCTGCGTGAGAACAATGCATCTATATTTTTTGTATTTTTAAACCAGTAGCCAACTGCCATGCCTGCGAGGGGATAGGCAAGCCAGGAAAATAACGGGAACATTACCCCTTCGCGCTTATTGCCAAAAAACAACTGTAAAATTTCGTCAATAACAACGGAGTTACTGCCGATATCCCAGACGAGTGAGGAGCCGAATGCTACGATAGCTGCCGCAGCGAGCCAGTATATAGGATGAGGCAAGAAGTGCCTGACTAGTGCACAAATAGCAAGCGCAAGGCCAGCAAACTGGAAAATATCTACCATAAGAAATTCACTCAGCGGTGTGTATTCTCCCAGTTGCTCTTGTGTCACAAGGCCAAACTGTAAAGAAAGCCACATAGGCACTGTGCCACGGGCGAAATTAAGTAAATACCCTATTGCAAAAAGACCAGCAGCACGAAACAAATCCTGTTTCAGACTCGGCTTCGAACTATAGCCAATGAAAATACCCATAATCAGCATAAACACTGAAGCTGCCGGAGTTCCCGCAGATACCTGGATAGCAACACCAATAGCACTGTCTGCCACGTCTGTTCGTCCATAATGATATAAGACGTGAATAGCAATCATAAACAGTACGGCAATGCCTCGGGTCAGATCAAAGGCCAAAATACGAGGATTTTCTTGCGGGAGCACCACTGCTCCTGAAAGACTGGAATTACTCATTTTCAAGAGCTCCTAGCTTTAGAGTAATGAATTTAGTGTGCATTAACTGATATAGAGATATTGCAAAGGCAAGATGCACTTCCTGTGAAAATGTAAGGTATACAAAAAGCCTTATTACTTATTTATCGGTTACAGCCCCCTGATCATTAATGTTAAGAGGGGACCGTTTATTTATTCCGATTGTAAATCTAAAGAGGCTTACAGTTTATAAGTATGCCCTATTTATCAGCCAACGCTGTGACATTGGTTAGCAGTATCAAAAAGTGTCGCCCATTGTAAATACAAAGCGGCACTCATGAACTAAAAATAAAGCCCTCGATAGATACTAAATAGAGATCAACATTCCAATTCTCAGATAATAATGGGCGCAAAAACCTTATAAAAATTGTTGATAATATTGTTGCTCATTTAGCACCAACTTATCCTTATTTCCGATATACATCCACCCTAAGAATCAACTTACCCGATTCTCAGTTGCATATCAGCAAGCTGTAACATCGCGCCCCTCCAGGAAAATTCTTGCAGGCTTTAAAGCGCCAACTTCATAAGCGAGCTGATCCGGGGTATCCATCGGCCAAAGAACAATATCTGCTCGCAGCCCCTCGCGCAGTACACCGCGAGAACAGCACAAACCCAATGCCCGAGCGGCTGCACGGGTAACACCTGCGAGAGCTTCTGCCGGAGTTAAGCCAAACAGCTGACAACCCATATTCATCATCAAACGTAGGGAAGCGATTGGACAACTCCCGGGATTAAGGTCTGTAGCCAATGCCATACAAACCCCCGCCTCGCGTAATTTTTCAATGGGCGGAACCTGGGTTTCGTGCAGCGTATAGAAAGCACCCGGCAGGAGGACGGCCACGGTGCCGCTTTCCGCCATGGCCCGGACATCCGCATCGCTGATGTATTCAATATGATCTACCGATAATGCCCCGGACTTTGCCGCCATTTCAGTAGCCCCTGTACGCGCCAACTGCTCGGCGTGCACTTTTACTGGCAGGTCCAGTTTTTTCGCTGCATCGATAACTCTCTGGCACTGATCGACAGTAAATCCAATCGTCTCGCAAAACATATCCACGGCATCGGCCAGTTGCTCGCGGGCTACAGCGGGCAATATCTGCTCGCAGATAAGGTCGATATATTCATCGGCACGACCGTCGTATTCCGGTGGCAGAGCGTGAGCTGCCAGACAGGTCGTTACTATTTCCACTGAGTTGTGTTGCGCCAGGCGTCTCGCGGTGCGCAATTGCTTTAGTTCAGTATCCAGGTCCAGGCCATAACCGGATTTAATTTCCACGGTTGTAACGCCTTCGGCCATCAGGGCGTGCAGACGGGGCTCAGCCAACTTATACAGGTTCTCGGCACTGGCACCCCGTGTCGCCCGCACGGTAGAAATAATACCCCCGCCAGAGCGAGCCACTTCTTCGTAACTCTCTCCCCCCAGGCGACGGGCAAACTCCCCTGCGCGATGGCCTCCATATACGAGATGCGTGTGGCAATCGATCAGGCCCGGAGTTGCCCATTGACCTTCGCCATCAACAATGCGGTCTGGGGTGCACTCGGGCAGATCCCGGCGGGGACCAATCCAAACGATCCGACCTTTGGTTACCGCAATTGCAGCATCCTCGATAACACCGTAACCACCGGCAATGGATGGGTCCATTGTGGCGGCATTCAAATTGGTAATCAGCAAATCACAGCGTTCTGACATAAGCTTTTAGCGGCACGCTTTTCCTTTTAAACCATAGATGCTCGGCCCGATGACCGACAAACCAGTAACGGGCAGGATACAGTTCCCCTCATCGACTTGACAGCCCGCAGCAGGGAAACCATAGTAGCCGTAACTATTCTTGTATATACAACAATATACAAGCCACGGAAGCACTGTACCTGAGTCTATGAATACTGCAAGTGAACCCCGATACGCGGCCATCAAGCGCCATATCCGCCAACAAATTGAGTCTGGCGAGTGGCCAATTCACTCCCAGGTGCCCTCGGAGAACCAACTGGCACAGCAATTCAGTGTGAGCCGGATGACCGCAAGGCGGGCACTCACCGAGTTAACCGATGAGCGCGTTCTGATGCGCTCCCAGGGGCTGGGTACTTTTGTCGCCGAGCCGGTGCCCGCCAGCTCACTGTTGGAAGTGCGCAATATCGCCGACGAGATCTCGGCCCGGGGGCACAGTTACAGCAACCGCATTCTGTTAGCTCAGCCCTGTGTCGCCAGCGCCGATGTAGCCCTGGCATTGGAAGTGCCCGAACAGGCAAAAGTGTTTCACTCCATTATTGTGCACTGTGACAACGGCTTGCCGGTGCAGTGGGAAGAGCGGTTTACCAACCCAGCCTTGGCTCCAGATTACCTGGACCAGGACTTCGCCCACACCACCCCCAACGCCTATCTTTCCAAAGTCGCACCGCTGACCGAGGCCGATACAACCGTCGAGGCCATAGCTGCGGAAGCCGCTATCGCCCACGCTCTGGAAATTGCCCCCGGAGATGCGTGCCTCCAGGTTTGGCGGCGCACTAAATGCAGTGCCGGCACCGTGAGCTTCGCGCGCCTGGTTCACCCAGGCAATCGATACCGCCTCGGTGCACAACTGAGATTCTAGTTATTGATTTATCCCGCGCGCCCTGGGAAAAGAAACAATCAAATCCGGGACGTGTGAATTTTTTTACGAGAAAAATTGACGAGGAAGCTATGTCTACCGACAAACGCCACGATCCCAGCCGCAAAATCCGCGCGCCTCGCGGCAGTGAGCTCAATGCCAAAAGCTGGCTCACCGAAGCTCCCCTGCGCATGTTGATGAACAACCTGGACGCCGAGGTAGCTGAACGCCCGGAGGACCTGGTGGTGTACGGTGGTATCGGCCGGGCCGCGCGGGATTGGGAGTGCTACGACAAGATTGTCGAAGTGCTGAAGCGCCTGGAAGACGACGAAACCCTGCTGGTGCAGTCCGGCAAGCCTGTCGGAGTCTTTAAAACCCACGCCGATGCACCCCGGGTATTAATTGCCAACTCCAACCTGGTACCCCACTGGGCCAACTGGGAACACTTTAACGAGCTGGATAAAAAAGGCCTGGCCATGTACGGCCAGATGACTGCCGGCTCTTGGATTTATATCGGCTCCCAAGGCATCGTCCAGGGCACCTATGAAACCTTTGCCGCCGTCGCACGCAAACATTTTAATGGCGAAGCGAAAGGCAAATGGATTCTTACCGGTGGCCTCGGCGGCATGGGTGGCGCTCAGCCACTGGCGGCGACGATGGCTGGTTTCAGCATGATCGCAGTAGAGTGCGACGAAACCCGTATCGACTTCCGTCTGCGCACTGGCTATGTAGACAAAAAAGCCACCAGCCTCGACGAAGCCCTGCAAATGATTGAAGCCGCGATGGAAAAAGGCGAAGCCATTTCCGTTGGCCTGCTGGGCAACGCAGCAGATATTTTCCCGGAAATTGTAAAGCGCAATATTCTGCCGGATTCGGTTACCGACCAGACTTCCGCACACGATCCTTTAAATGGCTACCTGCCCCAGGGCTGGACCATGGAATACGCTGCGGAGATGCGCAAGAAAGATGAAGCCGCAGTAGTAAAGGCAGCCAAACAGTCTATGGCGGTTCAGGTTGAAGCCATGCTGGAGCTGCAAAAGCGCGGAGCCGCAACCCTCGACTACGGCAACAATATTCGTCAGATGGCTCTCGAGGAAGGTGTGGAAAATGCCTTTGATTTCCCCGGCTTTGTACCCGCTTATATTCGCCCGCTGTTCTGCGAAGGTGTCGGTCCTTTCCGCTGGGCGGCCCTGTCCGGCAACCCGGAAGATATCTACAAAACCGATGCCAAGGTTAAAGAACTGATTCCCGACAATCCGCAGCTGCACAACTGGCTCGATATGGCCCGCGAGCGGATTCACTTCCAGGGACTGCCCGCACGTATCTGTTGGGTGGGCCTGAAAGATCGCGCGCGCCTGGCACTGGCATTTAACGAGATGGTAGCCAACGGTGAATTGGAAGCACCGGTAGTGATCGGCCGCGACCACCTCGACAGCGGCTCTGTAGCGAGCCCCAACCGCGAAACTGAAGCCATGATGGATGGTTCCGACGCTGTCTCCGACTGGCCGCTGATGAATGCCCTGCTGAACACTGCCTCCGGCGCTACCTGGGTATCTCTGCATCACGGTGGTGGCGTAGGCATGGGCTTCTCCCAGCACTCTGGTGTGGTCATTGTCTGTGACGGCACCGAAGCTGCGCGCAAACGTATCGAACGGGTTCTCTGGAATGATCCCGCCACCGGCGTAATGCGCCACGCCGATGCCGGTTACGAGATCGCAAAAAAATGTGCAAAAGAGCAGGGCTTGGACCTGCCCATGCTGAACGACTGATTTTTTACCGCAATAAAAATACCGCCGGCGGAAATCTTTTACAGCCCGAATAATTTTTATCGGGCTGCGCCGCCGGCGCCTAACAGGGTGTTGAAAAAGCCTACAGGCGACTTTTTCAAGCCATCTTTGCGGCACATGTCCACAAAGATGGGCACTCAAATCAAGCATTTGCAGTGCTTGATTTTGCGGCAGGCGCTTTCGCACCGCCCGCGCAGGCTGTTTTTCAACAGCCTGCTAAGCAGTAAATATTTTTTGGTGAATGAATTTATGTATCAATTGGAAATCGATCCCGGTCAATTGAGCCTTGCGCAACTGCGCCGCGTAGCCCGCGAGTCGGTGCAGCTGTCCCTGGCGAAAAGCGCCTACCCCGCTATTGAAGCCTCTGCCCACACTGTTGCCCAGGTTATTACCGAAGGGCGCACGGTATACGGAATTAATACCGGTTTTGGTTTATTGGCCAACACCCGTATTGAAAAGCACGACCTGGAAAACCTGCAGCGCGCTATTGTTCTGAGCCATGCCGCCGGTACCGGCAACTTTATGAGTGAAGCCACCGTGCGCCTGCTGATGGTGTTGAAAATCAACTCGCTCGCGCGCGGATTCTCCGGCGTGCGCCCGCAGGTCATCGAAGCTTTAATGCAACTGGTCAATGCCGGTGTCTACCCCGCTATCCCTGAGAAAGGTTCTGTCGGCGCTTCTGGCGATTTGGCGCCGCTGGCTCATATGAGCGTGGTACTTCTCGGTGAAGGGGAAGTATTTATCAAGGGCGAGCGCAAGAGTGCTCACGAAGGCCTCAAAGCCGCGGGACTAGAGCCCATTACCCTGGCCCCCAAAGAGGGCCTCGCCCTGCTAAACGGCACCCAGGCTTCTACCGCCTTTGCCCTGCTCGGCCTGTTCGCCAGTGAAGACTTGTTCGCCGGCGCCCTGGTAACCGGTGCCATTACCCTGGAAGCCGCCAAAGGCTCACGCCGCCCCTTCGATGATCGTATTCACAACGCCCGCGGCCAACAGGCTCAGCGCGACGTAGCGGCAATTTATCGGGACCTGCTTGGTGAAACCAGCCAGATCGGTGATTCCCACCAGTTCTGTGAAAAAGTGCAGGACCCCTACTCCCTGCGCTGTCAACCCCAGGTAATGGGTGCCTGTCTGCAGCAGATGCGCTTCGCTGCCGAAGTATTGTTGGCCGAGGCAAACGGTGTTTCCGATAACCCGCTGGTATTTACCGACGAGGAAAATCCGGATAACTCCGACATTATTTCCGGCGGTAACTTCCACGCGGAGCCTATTGCTATGGTCGCCGACAACCTGGCGCTGGCGTTAGCAGAAATCGGCTCCCTTTCCGAGCGTCGTATGGCGCTGTTGATCGACAGCAACCTATCGGGCCTGCCTCCTTTCCTGGTGGAAAATGGCGGGGTGAACTCCGGCTTTATGATCGCCCAGGTCACCTCAGCGGCGCTTGCCAGTGAGAACAAATCCATGGCGCACCCAGCCTGTGTGGACTCACTGCCCACCTCCGCCAACCAGGAAGACCATGTATCCATGGCCACCTTTGCCGGCCGTCGCCTGCGGGATATGGCCGACAATACCTGTGGCATCCTGGCGGTGGAGCTACTCGCTGCCTGCCAGGGACTGGATTTCCGCGCGCCGTTAAAATCCACGGAAAAACTGGAGGCCGCCAAATCAAAACTTCGCGCCCGAGTACCTTTCTATGACAAGGACCGCTACTTTGCCCCGGATATTGAAGAGGCAAAGCAGTTGCTGAGCAGCGGCGCCTACTTAGAGTCAATAGAACCCAATCTCCTGCCCAGCAGTCACTAGGTTAAAGAGCCTTCACGGCTTGATTCGCGCATTGCGAGAGAATCATTTTTCTCACAATGTGCGAATTTTTAGTGGTTTCACCCGCCTGCCGACCTTACCTTTTTTGACTCCGAACAAGTGGGTCTATCAAATTGAAACTGAACAGTTTCCATCAACCAATACAGACCTACCTCGGTATTCAGCTTTGCTAGAACATTTACTCTGCCTCGTGATGATTCACGCGCCAAAAATGCTAGGCTGAATGTAGAAGTGTTACCCGCCAATAGGTGTGGAGGTCTTGATGAAACCGCTGCCCACTAGATTGCTGCGAGGCTCAGGTTGTGCGCTCGCCATCGCAGCAGGACTGGCTCTGTCGGCCTGTAATGGAACATCCGGCTATCCTTGCGGAGGCAACGATTGTTCCGCCAGTTATTACGGATACAGCCCTTATTACAACAAGACGTATTACAACCTGCGTGGTCGCTATGCCCACTGCCACCCGGATGGCACCTGTCACAATATGCAGCACTGTAACTTCTACTGGGACGGCAACTTTTATCGCCTGAGACCGCCTGCGGTTGTAAATACCCAGTATCAAATTGTCGATCCACCGCCGCGTGCAAGACCTTACTAAACCTGAGATTCTGTGCTCGCCTAGTTGGCGCGCCTAGGGGCTTGGCCCCTGCCGGGCCTCTCCGGGGGGAATTTCCACTTACCGGAGAAAGCACTATGAATAGAGCTGTAAAAACGGTGATTCTCACCGCCACGGTGTGCACAGCCCTAGCCCTGGGTGCCTGTGCCACCGATGGTTACTACACCACCTACACCAGTTACGGTGGCCCTAGTGGAGGGCAAGTCGCTTACACCTCCTCCTACGCTTATCCCTATGCCACGCCCAACTATTACGCTTCGAGTAATATCTATTTAACTTCCTACAGGACACCGGTTTACCAAACCGTTGGTTTCACTCCGGTGAATACTTACTATTACCGCGGTGGCTACGCCAGTTACCGATCCGCATCATTCCGCGGCCACCCTCGCTACCGGGCTCGCTACTACTATCGCGGAATGCCCTACTACAACCGTTTCTATTATCCTCGGTCACCCCACGCCCGCTACCGGGCCCATCACAGAGGCTATAGAAGTTATCACCGCGGCGGTTATCGCGGCTACCGGGGCCATAGAGGCCACTATCGTGTTCGCGGTGGACACCATCGCGGTAGACGCTAACTCCAAGCTTTATTAGGTAACTAACCCCGCTGTAGCAAACCATCAAAAGACGCAGCGGGGTAAGTTAATCGCCAACCTCAGTGCAACCGCCCACTTAAATAGCCTCACCATCCAAGCTCACTGTCGCCACTTTTAACAAATTGGCGCGCTATACATCTCAATGACAGCTATTACCTCTACCCTGAATAAACAAGTTCTTCGGGAATGCGTCACTCACACCACTCAAAGAGGTAACTGCGGTGCAGAAAATACTACTTATTCTGCTTGCCGTGGCCCTGGCGACAGGAGTTGCCGGTTGTTCGACAACCGCGCCCCAGGGAAGCCCAAAGTCATTAACCCTTGACGGTCAGAAGTTTCGCTGTGTTGAGCAGGAATTGGAGACCAAGGTACTGGTTAGATGTGTTCGTGCGGGGTAAGTTATTTGCACTGTAAGAATTTGTAATTTAATCGTTTGTATCAGGGCACGCGGACAATACGCAGGGTATCGGTGTGACCACCAATATCCTGTTGATAACCCCGGGATATCAAAACGAAGTCCCCTGAAATTAGCAGTTCCTGATCCAGCAAATAAGAAATTGCTTTTTGATCTCGCAGCGGGCCGTCCATATTAGAAACATCCATTAATACAGGGTCAACGCCGCTGTAGAGGGCTACACGATTGCAGCACTTCTGGTGCCGACAAAAAGCGTAAATAGGAATTAATGCACATACTCTCGACATCAATAACGCAGTATTTCCAGTTTCGGTCTGGCAAATAATGGCTTTAATTTCTCGGCAATGATTCGCTATGATCATGGCGGCCATGGCGATACACGCATCACCCGCAGGGTAATCGCCGCGAAGGCTTTCCGGCGTGGAATAAATTTTACGGTGTTTTTCTGCCCCAAGAATCACTTCAGCCATATGCTTAACGGTTTCAATAGGATATTCACCTGCCGCTGTCTCAGCAGATAACATTACCGCATCAGTACCATCCAGTACTGCATTGGCCACATCGCAGACTTCTGCTCGAGTAGGTACCGGGCTCGAAATCATCGACTCCATCATTTGTGTCGCAGTAATAACTACCCGATTGAGATAGCGGGCATAGCTGATTAAATGTTTTTGTACTCCCATTAATTCTGCATCACCAATCTCCACGGCGAGATCACCGCGCGCTACCATAATGGCATCACTGGCCAAGATAAGCTTCTCGAGTCGAGCATCATTGGATACCGCTTCAGCCCTTTCAATTTTGGCAATAATATGTGCTGTGCCACCCGCCTCTCTGAGTAACTTTCTCGCTTTGTGAATATCGCGAGCATCGCGAGGGAAAGAAACGGCTAAATAATCTACCTGTAACTCGGCGGCAACTTTGATATCCCGATGGTCTTTTTCTGTCAGTGCCGGCGCAGTAAGGCCACCTCCCTGCTTATTTATTCCCTTTCTATCAGATAACCAGCCACCATTTTCAACTTCAGTTTTTAACGACAAACCAATAATTTTTTTGATGCGCAAACTCAATCGGCCGTCATCCAGTAACAGGCGGTCTCCCTCATTACAGTCTTCTGCGAGTGCTTCATAATCAACCCAGACACCTTCAGGACTGCCACTATCTTTATCCCAATCCGGGTCCAAAATAAATTCTTCACCTTTGCGCAGATATATACGCCCATCAGTGAATTTTCCGACACGAATTTTGGGCCCCTGCAAATCTCCCAGCAGGGCAATATGTCTGCACTGACGCTCGGCTTCCTCGCGGACAAATTTTGCCCGACGCCTGTGATCATCAATTTTTCCATGAGAGAAGTTCAGGCGAACCATATCCACACCGGCCTTGATTAATTGCCGAAGTGTTTCTTCTTTATCGGTAGCTGGACCCAGGGTGGCAACAATTTTGGTGCGCCTGATCATATCGACGACCGTCCTTTAATCGATGGCCAAATACTATTTTTTTACATCAGTGCAAGCATAGCTTGTCACTGCTGTCGTCTCGTCACGGCAGCCAACAACTAAGCTTTTGTGAAAGCCGAAAAGTGGCTGGCTTGGGTGTGGGCTGGAAAAGGGTTTGTGTTTGGGAGTTATTCGTCGATGAGTAGGTTGGTACAAATATGGCTTCTGGGAGCCCTATTAGTTGTCGGCGGATGTCTAACAAACCGAATAGAAGAAGCCCAAGTTGTTCAATCCTCAGGCAGTATGGGAGCAGTCTGTGGTAAGAAGTGGCAGCTGGTGCGCCTGCGCGTCAATGGTGGGGTGGTCGACATCCAGAGGCCTGCGGACTTTACCTTTGTGTGCAATCTCCAAGGCAATGTCATGGGGAGGAGTGGCATAAACACCTATCGGGGAGAGGTGCAGGTAACCGATAACGGGCAGTTACTTTGGGATACCTCCAGCTTTGTCTCTACCAAGATGGGCGGCCCCGAACCCTTGCTGCGGCAAGAGCATGCCTACCTCGGTGCCCTCGCCGCCACTCGCCAGGCATTTACCAAATCGCGCGGGAATCGTTTGATACTTCGTGACCCCTCCGGTGATATCTATATAGAATACGTAAAGGCCGGACCTTGAACGCCGCCACAGAAGACCTGTAAATTTTTAGGTTAAATGTCGCAAAATCAATGAGAACGACATCATGCCACGTCGTGCTTTTTACTTACTACTGAGTATTATCGTATGCAACCTGGTGCTTGCAGGCTGCAGCACCCCCAATCCCCCTATTCCCCAACTCCAACGATCAGCTTGGTCTGCCTGTGAGCACGAGTGGGTGCTATCGAGCTTGTATTACTCCGGGCGCACTTATGACTCAACCCTGAGCTGGAGCAGGTTTTGGCGGGATAGACCCTTTTTCAAATGCGATCAATTTGGTTATGTTAGGGGCAACAGTGGCACCAATCCGTACCTGGGGCGATTTTCTCTCACTAGCAGCGGTGCTTTCACCTGGGAGCGGATTCCCGCTATTGCGCGCATGGGGGGAGCACACCCCAGCGATGAACTGGAGATCGATTACCTCAATGCCCTGAGAAAGTCTGATTTGATTGTTATCGTGGGTAACAAGATGATGATCAGCAATACCGATGGCAGTGCCTATATTGAGTTTGAACAAGTAGACCGCAGCTATCGCCAGGCCCAACCCTATAAAAAAGGCGACCCATTGGGTCGCCAGAATGACAATCAAGAAGAATCAAAAAGATGAGCTTTAGGAGTCTAAAAAAGCACTCTTGAGGGGAAAGCCTCAGCGGCGCATCTTAATTTGCATAAGTGACAGAAAAGTTACAAAAGAACCTTAACGGCGTTTTTGATGTATCTCCAGATTCTCCTGCCGCTTGCGTTCACTCTTTCTCAGCAGCAGATAAGTCGCTCCCAAGCCCCCGTGTTGGGGTTGCGCACTGTGAAAAGCCAATACTTCATGCAGCTGCGGCAACCAGTGATTGATACAGCTTTTCAATAACGCCGGCTGCTTACGCCCCTCACCCTTACCGTGGGTAATCAGGGCACAGCGCACATCCGCTTCAACACAATCACGGATAAATTCCATCACGGCCCTGCGCGCCATCTCCACAGAGTGGCGATGTAAATCTAGGCGCGCATCTATGCTGTATTTGCCCAGGCGCAAATTGCGATAGACCCCGTTTTGCACACCGTCGCGCTTGAATTCCAACGGATCCCATGGCTCTACCAGATCAATATATTCACCGGACAGGGGGTTCATTTCCCGCTCTGTCAGGCGCGTGGCAGCGGCGCGGCGCTCCCGCAACATAGACTCAGATTGCTTCGGCTCCTTGCGCAAATTGACGCGGCGCTCCTGCGCCAGCGGTTTAACGTCTCCCATTTCACCGAGAGCGTCTTTAAATAATTTGCTGTCGCTGCTCACAAATACCCCCTGCCAGCGTCAGTCGAGAAATAAATCCTTGGTTAAATTGTCTGCATTGGCTGGATTGTGGGCATAACCGGTGAAATCCTTCACACCGCGCTCTGCCAACAGCTCTTCATCGATTAGCTGGCGACCGCTCAAGGCGACATCTTTAGTCGTCAGTATCTCGTAGGCCGCATCGGCCATAATTGAGGGCTTGCGGCTCTGCTCAAACATATCGCGACTACCCACCGCAAACTCAATCGCAGCGGTGGCCACCAGTGTGCGCGGCCACAAGGTGTTCACGCTGATCCCCGCCTCACGCAGCTCTTCTGCCAAACCCAGGCTGAGAATGGTCATACCAAATTTTGACAGGGCGTAAGGAGCGAAGGGCCCCAACCACTTGGGCTGGATATTCAGCGGTGGGCACAGGCTGAGGATATGGGCATTGTCAGCTTTCTTCAGGTAGGGAGTCGCCAAGTGGGCGGTGAGATACACCGCGCGACTATTGATACTCTGCATCAGGTCGTAGCGCTTGGGTGGTGTCGACTCAACATTGGTCAGGTTGATCGCGCCCGCATTATTAATCACAGCGTCGATGCCGCCAAATTTTTCGGCAGCCTCCGACATAGCCTGCTCTACTCGCTGCTCATCGCGCACATCCACCTGCAGGGCCAGGGCATTGCCGCCGGCTTTCTCCACTTCCTCCGCCACCGAGAAGATGGTTCCCGGAAGCTTGGGATGTGGTTCTGCCGACTTAGCGGCAATCACAATATTGGCACCATCCGCCGCGCATTTGAGGGCAATCGCCCGGCCGATGCCACGACTGGCACCAGTGATAAAGATGGTCTTGTCCTTAAGCGCCCCTGAATTGTTGGTCAGGGATACAAACTCTTCACTCATTTTTTTCAGCCTCCGGGGCAGTCACTGCCGGACTGTAAATTTCCTTGAAGATCGCCGGCATACGTTTTGGCTTGCCAGTGGAAAGCTCAATGCACACCATCCGCCATTCGGCCCGCAATACCAATGCCTTATCGGCGGCGCGAAACACCTGAAAGCGGCGAGTCATATTCAGACGCCCGTCCACCTCAGTGAGCCAGGTGCCAAACAGCAATTCCTCCCCCTCTCTGGCCGCCAGTATATAGTCATACTCGCCATGACGAATTGCCATTCCCCGGTCAAGCTGCTGATAATTCGTGACATCCAGACCCAGGGCTGCGCTGTGCGCCCAGGCGGTGGCCTCACACCAGCGCACATATTCCGCATTGTTGGCATGACTCAGACCATCCACATGTTCGGCGCCAACCGTCACTTTGGTGATAAATGGGTTTGGCAGATCCCACTGCATAAGCGGCTCCAGGTTTGTGCTGCGGTTGCGAAGGGGCAGTCAGTAAAGCGGAAGCTATCCCCGGGGAGATTACAGATATAAAAAAAGGCCCCGCTAAGGGACCTTTTTATCGTGCCAGCTGGGCTAAAGCGAATTAAGCGTTCGCTTGAGCGCCCTCTGCTTCTTTCTGTGCCTTATCGAGGGCAGCAGCGAACAGAGCGTCGAAGTTCACAGGCGGCAACATCAGTGCCGGGAAAGAACCTTTAACTACTGCGTTATCGATCACTTCGCGAGCGTAGGGGAACAGAATTTGCGGGCAGGCAGTATTCAGGGCCTGGGCCAGCTGTTGACCTTCCAGACCTTTGATACCGAACAGGCCAGCTTGTTTTACTTCCACCAGGAAAGCGGTGTCTTCTTCCAGCTTTACGGTGATAGTCAGGGTCAGAGCCACTTCGTACAGATCGTCTTCGATCTTCGCGGTCTTGGTGTTCAGCTCCTGATTAACCTGGGGCTTCCACTGCTTTTTGAAGACCTCGGCACCCATCGGGGTTTCAAAGGAGAGGTCTTTCAGGTAGATGCGCTGCATCGCAAATTGTACTTGTGGAGCCTCTGCGTTTGCCGCTGCGCCATTTAATTCTTCAGCCATGTTACAGCCTGTTCATTATAAAAAGTTTATTGATGCCTTCCGTGAGAAAGACTCCGGTAATAACTCAACAGTTGGGGCCTCGATAAAACGTTTCAAGGCCCAGACCGGATAAATAGCAAAAATTGGGGACCGCATGTTGGCGGCCGCGTCAGTTTTCCGCTTATCCCGCTGCTTTCAGCAATTTGTCGAGTCGGCCACCGCGCTCCAACGCCATCAGGTCGTCGCAACCACCTACATGCTTATCGCCAATCCAAATCTGCGGCACCGAGCGGCGCCCCGCCTTGTCAGCCATTTCTGCGCGCAAGCCGGGATTATTGTCCACAGGGATTTCGCGATAAGCGACACCCTTGCTATCCAGTAGCTGCTTGGCGCGAATACAGTAGGGGCAGAAACGGGTGGTATAAATGACAACATTCTGCATGACAAAACTCCGTCAAACTTATACTTCAGGTTAACCTTTGCCTTTAACGACAGGCAGGTTCTGGTTAGCCCACTCGCTCATTCCGCCCTGCAGGCGACGCACTTGGAAACCTTTCTGTTTCAGCATGCGCCCCACCGGACCTGCGTGCTGCCCCATCTTGTCAGCGACAATAATGGTCTTGTTTTTAAACGGTTCCAGCTCGGCAATGCGCTCAGCCACATCCCCGTGGGGAATATGCAGGGAGTCGACAATATGACCGGCAGTGAACTCGCTGCGATCGCGAATATCCAGCACCTTGGCCCCGTCGCTATTGATCAGCTTGGTCACTTCATGAAGTGATGCCGGCTCGCCAGACTTGAATCGCTCAGTCAAAACAAATGCGTAAAGCAATGCCACAAGCAGGCCGACCAACAGCCACTGCTCAGCTAAAAAGTCGAGAAAATCCACTTCGCCCCCAAAATCCTCAAGTGGTAATCAATAGGGCGCTACGGCGCCCAATGCCGGCGGGAGTATACACGATCATGGCGAAATTCTAATCAACCAAATCCCTCCGCCCCAGCCTCTTTGTAATCCGGCTTAAGCTAAATAACATGGTGAAATACCAGCCCCACAGGTTAAAATCCGCGTCCGCAATTTAACCCTTGGAAGAGGAATACTGTCGCTATGGCCGCTACGCAAGCCCCGCAAAAACGCCCCCTGGTCCTGCTGATTCTGGACGGCTTCGGCCACAGCGACAATCCCGAGCACAATGCGATTCACGCAGCCAAGTCTCCGGTCTGGGACAATATCTGGGCGACCCGCCCAAAAACCCTGATCCAGACCTCCGGGATGGCGGTGGGCCTGCCCGATGGACAAATGGGCAACTCGGAAGTCGGCCATATGACACTGGGTGCCGGTCGAGTGGTCTACCAGAACTTTACCCGGATCAACAAAGCCATCCAGGACGGCGACTTCTTCCGCAATACCGCTTACACCACTGCGGTCGATAAGGCTATCGCCAACAACGGCGCCGTCCATATTATGGGACTCCTGTCCGAAGGCGGCGTACACAGCCACGAAGACCATATTGTCGCCATGATAACCCTGGCGGCACAGCGCGGCGCCCGCGCTATTTATGTACACGCATTTCTCGATGGCCGCGACACCCCACCGCGCAGTGCCGAACCCTCTCTGGCGCGCCTGATGCAGGTGTGTGACTCCGTCGGCAATGCCCATATGGCTACCCTGGCCGGGCGCTACTTCGCCATGGATCGCGACCAGCGCTGGGAGCGCACTGAGTCCGTTTACGACATGCTGACCCTGGGTACAGCAGAGCACAGTGCCAGTGATGCCCTGGCAGGACTGGCCTCGGCCTATGAGCGCGGTGAAAACGATGAGTTTGTCGCGCCAACGGTGATTGGCGAGCCCGCTCCCATCCAAGAAGGCGATGCCCTTATCTTTATGAATTTCCGCCCGGATCGCGCGCGCCAGTTAACCCGCGCTTTTACCGAGCAGGACTTCAGCGGCTTCGAGCGCAAAGCCAAACCGCAACTGGCGGACTTCGTTATGACCACCGAATACGCTGCCGATATCCACGCCAGCTGTGCCTTCCCGCCGGAAAACCTGGTCAACTCCCTCGGCGAGTACTTGTCTGCAGAGGGCAAAACCCAGCTGCGCATCGCCGAGACAGAGAAGTACGCCCACGTTACCTTCTTCTTTAGCGGCGGCCGCGAAGAGCCCTACAACGGCGAAACCCGCGAACTGATCAAGTCACCGGATGTGGCCACCTACGATCTGCAACCGGAAATGAATGCGCCAATCGTCACTGAAAAACTGGTAGCGGCGATTGAGAGCGGTGAGTACGACGCCATTATCTGCAACTACGCCAACGGCGATATGGTCGGCCATACCGGTGTTTTCGAGGCGGCAGTAAAAGCCGTCGAAGCCCTGGACCAGTGTGTAGAGCGCGTCGTAAACGCCGCTCTGGCTGCCGGCGGCGAGGTGCTGATTACTGCCGACCACGGCAATGTGGAAGAGATGTTCGACGCCAACTCCGGCCAGGTCAGCACCCAGCACTCCACTCTGCCGGTGCCTTTTGTTTATATCGGCGAGCGCAATGTGCAAATGTGTGACGGAGGTAGTCTGGCGGATGTAGCACCAACCATGTTAGCGTTGATGGATCTGCCACAGCCGGCGGAAATGACCGGCCAAAGTTTGGTAAAAATGGACTGATGAAAACTCTCGTACTCTTCCTGATCACACTGATTTCCCTACCCGCCTGGAGCCAGGCAGAGGGAGATGAGCAGGCGCGCCTGGCGCAAATCAAGCAACGCATTGAGTCCCTGCAACAGGAGCTCAACCAGGTGCGGGGCCAGCGCGACCAATTGCTCAAGGATTTGGAAGAGAACGAGAAAGATATCTCCGGGCTGCACCAGCGCATAGACAAGATCAAACAGGATATGCGCAGCCGCTCGGACAAGCTGCGCGAACTCCAGCAGGAACAACAGCAATTGCAGGAGTCGCGACGAAGTATGCAGCGGCGGGTCGAGCAGGAGATCGCCGCCGCATACCGACTAGGCCGACAGGAGCAGATCAAGCTCCTGCTCAACCAGCAAGATCCACAGAACGTCGCCCGCCATCTCCGCTACCACGATTACTTCCTCCAAGAACGCAGCCGCATCATAGACACTTACCTGGAAACCCTCACCTCACTGGAAACCGTATCCGCCTCCATTGAGCGCGAGCGCGAAACCTTGAAAGCCGAGCGAGAGCAGCTGCAGAAACGCCAGAGCAAACTGCGCGTCGCACAGCAGAATCGCAAGGACACGCTGGACAAACTGGCGGCGCGGCTCTCCGATGGCAGCGGTGAACTCAAGCAGCTCCAAGGAGATCGCACACGCCTGCAAAAATTGATCGACGAAGTGGGTCGCGCCATCGCCTCACTGGTAAACCCCAGCGAGCAAAAGCCCTTTGCGCGCCAGCGGGGCAAAATGCAGTGGCCTGTTGATGGCCGCCGCGCCAATGCCTATGGACAGCGCCGGACCAATGGCATCACCTGGAAAGGTGTCACCTTGCGCGCCAATGAAGGGGAGCCGGTGCGGGCAATCCACCGCGGCCGCGTGGTTTTCTCCGATTACCTGCGCGGCCACGGCATGCTGGTTATCCTGGATCACGGCGAGGAGTATATGAGTCTCTACGCCCACAACCAGTCCCTCACCCGCAATATTGGCGAGTGGGTAGAAAGTGGTGACACCATCGCTCGGGTTGGCAATAGCGGTGGACTCAGCCATAGCGGTGTTTACTTCGAAATTCGCCACCGGGGTAAAGCACAGGACCCTACAGTTTGGTGCCGCTCCTAATCGGAACTGGCACAGAGCGGGGCATAACACGAGGTGCAAAATCCCGGGCATTTTCCACGCAGCCGTTATAGAGACCCCTCGCAAATCGCAGCGATCGGGATTACACACCCGCCTAATGCTCTCCACTTCATCTCACAACTCCCGCCTCTGTGCTAATTAAATGAGAAAGCACCACGACGAAAAGCTGCGGAGTAATGGCTTTTTTATCGCCAAAAGAGAATAAAAGCGGGAGCCAACCCAGGTGTAAGACCCCTGGGCTTATGACGACTAAGATCGTGACACTGTAGAATTTGGCGTCCGCTTAGAATCCCTGCCAATCTCTGCGGTCTACACTTTCGCAAAGCAGCGAAGAAATAAGGCAGAGGTCACAACAACATGTTTATCCCCAAGGCGCTGACAACCTTGATCGGCGCAGCCGCTCTGACAGCCCTGCCTTTAATGGGTTTAACCGACGGCGACAGCCATCCCCAGGTGGCTGCAGACACTGAAGCCCGCCTGCCGCTGGAAGATCTGCGCAGCTTTGCCAAAGTTTTCGAGCAAATTCGCCAGGGCTATATCGAGGAAGTGGACGACCGCACCCTGCTGGAATATGCCATCAAAGGCATGCTGCAGGGCCTGGACCCCCACTCCTCCTACCTTGATCGCCGCTCCTTTGACGATTTGCAAGCCAACACCACCGGCGAGTTTGCCGGCCTCGGGATCGAGGTGGGCATCGAAAACGACCATATCACCGTCGTCACGCCCATGGACGACACCCCCGCCTCCCGCGCAGGCCTCAAGGCCGGCGATGTCATACTGCGCCTGTCGGGCAAATCCATGAAGGGCGTGAGCCTGGATGAAGCGGTGGAGTGGATGCGCGGGCCCAAGGGAAGCAGTGTCACCCTGACCATCGCTCGCAAAGGTTTTAAAGAGCCTTTCGATGTCACTCTCAAGCGGGACACCGTGCGCGTGCGCAGTGTGCGCAGCAAAGTCCTCGACGATGGCTACGGTTATCTGCGCATCAGCCAGTTCCAGCTGGACACCGGTGCCGATGTGGCCGACGAGCTGATCAAGTTGCAGAAGAAAGGCGCACTTAAAGGGCTGGTTATCGACCTGCGCAACAACCCCGGTGGCGTGCTGCAATCCTCGGTGGAAGTAGCGGATGCATTTTTGGAAGAGGGCCTGGTGGTCTACACCGAAGGTCGCAATGAAGCCGCCAACCTGAGCTATTCCGCCGAGCCGGGCGATTTAGCCGAAGGCGCTCCGCTGGTTGTATTAATCAACGCGGGCTCCGCCTCTGCAGCGGAAATTGTCGCCGGCGCCCTACAGGACCACCGCCGCGCAGTGGTGATGGGCACCGACAGCTTCGGCAAAGGATCTGTACAAACGGTAATCCCTATCAATAATGAGCGCGCCATCAAGCTGACAACCGCGCTCTACTTCACCCCCAATGGCCGCTCAATCCAGGCCCAGGGCATCACACCGGATATCGTGGTAGAGCGGGTGAAGGTCACCCGCTTGGACGACTCTCCCAGACCCACTGAAGCGGATTTGGCAGGGCATCTGGACAACGGTAACGGTGGTGCCGACCGGACTTCTGAAGACCGCTCGAGAGAACAGGAAGAACGGGAAGACTGGATGGATCGCGACAACCAAATCTTCGAAGCCCTCAATGTACTCAAGGGCCTCAATCTCTACGCTCACAGGGACAGGGGTTTGCGCGAGCGCCTTGCCCGCGCAGACGAACAGCAGTAAGCAGAGTACGGCGGGCCCTGGGCCCGCCGTGCAAGACCTACACCTACCTACAAGCGCATTTCAATCCCTGCGCTGTGCATAAACGCTTTCGCTTCGGCAATGGTGTATTCGCCGAAGTGAAAAATACTCGCAGCCAATACCGCATCCGCACCGCCGTGCAATACGCCATCCGCCAGGTGCTGTAGATCTCCCACACCACCGGAAGCAATGACTGGCACTTGAACCGCCTCAGTAACCGCCCGGGTCAGGGCCAGGTCAAAACCGTTCTTGGTACCGTCGCGATCCATACTGGTCAGCAGGATTTCACCGGCACCGTATTCGGCCATCTGCCGGGCCCAAGCCACAGCATCAATACCAGTGGGTTGGCGCCCGCCATGGGTGAAGATCTCCCAGCGGCCCTCTCCTACCTGTTTGGCATCAATGGCTACCACAATACACTGGCTGCCAAAGCGCTCGGCGGCCTCGCGTACAAACTCGGGATTTTTCACCGCCGCTGAATTGATTGCAGTCTTGTCCGCACCGGCATTCAGCAGATTGCGGATATCTTGCAAGGTGCGCACACCGCCACCGACAGTAAGGGGGATAAACACCTCATGGGCCATTTTCTCCACCGTGTGCAGGATAGTATCGCGCTGCTCGTGGGTGGCGGTGATATCGAGGAAAGTGACTTCATCCGCGCCCGCTTCGTTGTACCGGCGGGCAATTTCCACCGGGTCGCCGGCATCGCGGATATCGACAAAGTTAACACCTTTCACCACACGGCCGTTGTCCACATCCAGACAGGGAATAATACGTTTCGCCAGAGCCATTACTTGTTCCGTTGGTCGCAAAGCTGCTGCGCTTCGCGCAGGTTCAACTTGTCTTCATAGATCGCCCTGCCGGTAATCGCACCGTAGATTTCACCGGCATCCAGCAGCTGTTCGATATCCTCAATGCTGCTGACACCGCCGGAGGCAATAATAGGCACCTGCACTGCGCGGGCCATTTCCAGGGTCGCCTCAATATTGACGCCTTGCATCATGCCGTCTCGGGCAATATCGGTATAAACAATAGAGCTGACACCGCAATCGGCAAAACGCTTGGCCAGTTCTGTCGCCTTCAGCTCGGAGACCTCAGCCCAGCCTTCGGTAGCCACCAAGCCATCTTTGGCATCGAGTCCGACAATAATATGGCCCTCGAACTCGCGACACGCCTCTTCCACCAGCTTGGGATTTTTTACCGCCGCAGTGCCGATAATCCCCCACTGCACACCGGCATCCAGATAGCGCTCGATAGTGTGCAAATCGCGAATGCCTCCGCCAATTTGCACCGGTAAATCGGGAAACTGTTTGGCGATAGCAGTTACCGCTTCACCGTTCACCGGGTTGCCGGCGAAGGCGCCATTCAGGTCCACCAGGTGCAGTCGCTTGGCTCCCTCGTTCACCCAATGCTGAGCTGTAGCCAGGGGATCATCGGAAAATACAGTGGCGTCATCCATCTCGCCCTGGCGCAGGCGCACGCATTGGCCGTCTTTTAAATCTATCGCGGGAATTACAATCATGTCTTTTCTTACGTCGGCAGTAATTTCAGTGTGATCGGTGAGCTGGGTCTATTGAGCCCGGCCGTTCCAGTGGACAAAATTCTTTAGCAGCTGCAAGCCAGCCTCGGCACTCTTCTCCGGGTGGAACTGGGTGGCGAAGATATTCTCCCTGGCAACTGCGGCAGCCAGGGGAATGCCGTATTCGGTTTGCCCGGCAATATCCGGGTTTTCAGCAGCCGGCACATAGTAACTGTGGACAAAGTAGAAACGGCTGCCATCGGCAATATCGGCCCACAGGGGGTGCGGCTGCCGCTGCTGAACACTGTTCCAGCCCATATGGGGCACCTTGAGCCGTTCAGCACTCTGCGCCGGGGGAATGTTGTCGCCGAAGAATTTCACCGGCTCCGGGAAAATCCCCAGGCAATCAACGCCATTATTCTCCTCGCTGTGGTGCATCATAATCTGCATACCCACACAGATACCCAGCACCGGGGTACCCACATTGATAGCCTCGCGAAGCAGCGGCGAAAAACCCGCCTCGACAAACCCTGCCATACAATCCCGAATGGCACCCACACCGGGCACCACCAGGCGCTCTGCGCCCTCGGCCTGCTCCGGAGTTTGTGCCAGCACCACCTCGGCCTCCGGCGCCACCTTGTTCAGGGCGCTGGCCACCGAGTGCAGGTTGCCCATACCGTAATCGAGTACCGCAATCTTACCCATCACAAGACTCCTTTGGTGGAGGGCATGGTGCCGGCCATACGGGGGTCCGGGGTCAACGCCATACGCAGGGCGCGGCCAAAGGCTTTAAATACAGTTTCCACCTGATGGTGGGCATTGTGGCCGCGCAGGCAATCAATATGCACGGTTACCAGGGCGTGGTTAACAAAACCCTGGAAGAATTCGTAAAACAGCTCAGTATCAAAATTTCCGATCCGCTTCTGGGTGAAAGGCACATCCATAACCAGGCCGGGCCGCCCGGAGAAGTCGATCACTACACGGGAGAGCGCCTCATCCAATGGGACATAGCTGTGGCCATAGCGGGTCATGCCCTTTTTATCCCCCAGCGCTTCAGTGATGGCCTTGCCGAGGGTGATGCCGATGTCCTCCACCGTATGGTGGTCGTCGATATGGATATCGCCGTCGCAGCTAATGTCCATGTCGATCATGCCGTGACGGGCAATTTGATCGAGCATATGCTCCAGGAAAGGAACTCCAGTCGCGAACTTGCCATGACCTTGGCCGTCCAGGTTAACGCTGACTTGAATCTTGGTTTCCAGGGTGTCACGGGTGACGCTAGCTGTACGCATCGAAAGCGGTCCTTATTTACACGATAAGACAGAGGGCGCAAATTATAGGATGAATGACATCCCCTGTGGCTCTCTAGTGTCAGATGAAACTTGATTCGTAATTGTTTAGCCCTATCATGCACCGCATGGTTACTCTAAAGCGCCGAAAATCCCATTACTGGGCCAGCCTGTTCCTGTTACTCGCCGTAGTAGCAGCTCAGCCGCTGTGGGCGGAGCACTTTCACCTGGGCAATACCCAGGTAGAGATGTGTGACCTGTGTTGCATGCATTCACCTGCAGCACTCGGCAGCGAGCCATTGCTCGTACAGGCTGAGCCCCAAAGTCACTACGAACGGCCCTCTGCGCCAACCGCACGCGATTGCCAGCCAGAGCGCCAGAGTGCGCGCGCCCCTCCCTTGTTCCTGTCACTCAGCTAACACCCAAAAACCGATATTTTTTTAATGAATGCCCGCGCTGGAGCGCGTATGGCATTGTCCGCCTGTGACAGGAATAAAAAACAATGACTAAGTTCAATACTTTGGCCCTGGCTATTGCCAGCTTGGCCGTGCCCGCTATTTGCGCCGCAGAAGACAGCAACAAACTGGAAGAAGTTAACGTCACCGTATCTCCCCTGGATAAGCCCGCCGACGCAGTAGCTGCGCCGGTATCGGTGCTCTCCGGCGAGACCCTGCGCAAAGCCGCTTCCGCCACCCTGGGCGAAACCCTGAAGAACCAGCCGGGAGTGGCCAACGCCTCCTTCGGCAGTGGCGTGGGCCTGCCGGTTATTCGCGGCCAGAGCGCCAACCGGGTGAAGATCCTGAACGACAACCTGGATGTCTCTGACGCCTCCAACACCAGCGCCGATCACGCCGCCAGTATCGAACCCCTGCTGGCCGAGCGCATCGAGATTCTGCGCGGACCTGCGGCACTGCGCTACGGCAGCGGCGCTATCGGTGGAGTGGTAAATATTATCGACGGCCGCATCCCCACCGAAGTGCCCGAGGAAGTTGAAGGCGCGGTTGAGATGCGCCACGACACCGCCAACAGCCAGGATGCCTCGGTATTCCGCTTTACCGGCGGTGCCGGGCAGCTGGCCTGGTACTTCGACGGTGTCTACCGCGAAAATGACGATACGGAAATTCCCGGCCTCGCTATTGTCGAGCACGAGGAACACGAAGAGCACGGCGAGGACGAAGGCGAGCACGAGGAAGAATTCAACACCGACGGCTACGTCGGCAACACCAACGCCCGCGCCCACAGCTACAGCGGTGGAGTTTCCTGGATTACTGAAAGTGGCTATATCGGCCTGTCAGTAAACAAGCTTGAGAACAACTACGGCATTCCCCTCGGCACTCACGAGCACCACCACGAAGAGGAGGAGCACGACGAGGACGATCACGAGGAACACGAAGAGCATGAGGAGGAGAGCGAAGTCGAAGCTGTGCGTATCGATATGGCGCAGACTCGCTACGACCTCAAAGGCGAGCACCGCTTCAACAGCAACTATTGGGACAAGCTGCGCCTGCGTATCGGCTATAACGACTATGAGCACGTAGAGCTGGAAGAAGGTGAACCCGGTACCCGCTTTACCAATGAAGCCTGGGAAAGTCGCTTGGAAATCACCCACGACAACGATAGAGAGTGGCGTGGTGCTTACGGCCTGCAATTGTCCGACAAAGACTTTGCTGCAGTGGGCGACGAAGCCTTTATCCAGCCCTCCCGCACCCGCAGCGCCGGCCTCTTCACCATGAAGGAACGCGAGTGGGGCAGCTGGCACCTGGACCTGGGCGCGCGTATTGAGCTTGTCGATATCGATCCGGAGACCTCAGAGGATCGCGACTTCAATCTGTTCAGCACCAGTGCCACTCTGCAGTACTTCCTGCAAGAGCACCAACATATCAGCGTCGGCGCCACCCACTCCGAGCGCGCCCCGGTAGCCGAAGAGCTGTTCGCCGACGGTGAGCACCTGGCCGAGTCGCGCTACCTGATCGGTAACAGCGACCTGGACAAAGAACGCTCTTTAAACCTGGAACTGGGCTATCACCACCACAACGAAGCAGCCAGCGGCTGGCATGCAGCGCAGATTGAAGCCAGCGTCTTCTACAACCGCATCGGCGACTACATCTATTCGCAGAATACCGGTCTTGAGTACGAAGAAGAGCTGCCCATCTACGCCTATGCCAATCGCGATGCCACCTTCTACGGTGCTGAAGCCTCGGTGAAATTTCCCCTGCGCAGCAACTTCTATCTGACTCTGTTTGGCGATGTTGTACGCGCGAGCTTCGACGAAGATATCGCCGGTGAGAGTTCCGATGTGCCGCGCATGCCTCCCCTGCGCCTGGGCCTCGCCCTGGGAGCAGAGTACGACCAGTGGGGTTGGGAATGGCGCACAGTCGAAGCTGCGGACCAGGACCGCGCCGGCGCCTACGAAGAGGAAACCGACGGCTATACCCGTATGGACCTGAGTGCCCACTACAACTTCAACATCGGCAGCAGCGACGCGGTGATCTTCGCCAGCGCCCGCAACCTGCTCGACGAAGAAATTCGCAACTCCACCTCACTACTGCGCGACTACGCTCCTGAAGCTGGTCGCAGCGTCGAAGCCGGTGTGCGGTTTATTTTCTAATAAACACCTGCTTCAATGGCCCCGCAGTGCTTTCCCAGCCTCGCGGGGCTGCATCTCCTACAATTCCGGCATAACCTATTTGTAGAAGTGCGCGGGAACATCGAGCCGCGCTGCGGCGTCATATGTGTGACACCACACGACAAATACACAGGGACAATGCTCTCCATGGCCTGGATAAAGCGCACTTTTATCGCACTTTTAATCGTTTTCCTGCTACTCGCTGGCGCCGTCGCCTGGCTGTTAGCAGGACTCGACATCAACCAATACAAACCCCAGTTAGAAAAACTCGCTGCTAAGCAGGGCATCTCCCTGCAACTGGAAGGTGATATCGGCTGGCAGCTGTGGCCCAAGCTCGGCCTGCAACTTGAAGATGTACAGCTGGCACCATTAAAGCTACCAAAACAAACTCTGGTGAAAGCAGAAAAAATTGCCATTGGCGTGGCCCTAAAGCCACTACTGCAACGCAAAGTAGAGGCCGAAGAGATAGTCCTGGTAGCTCCGCAAATTGAACTCACCGTCGACAAAGAAGGGCGCGGCAACTGGGAGCTGATTAGCGAGGCCCTGGAAGCTCAGAGCAAGCAACCTCCCAAACTCTCTATCCCCAAGGAACAGGAAGAGCCATCACAACAACAGGTCGACCTGAGCCTGCAAAAGCTGCGTATCGAGAAGGGCGTGGTGCTCTACAGCGATGCCCAGACTAACAAAGAGTACAAAGTCCAAGACCTGCAGGTAAGTGTTATTAACCTGGTGCCGGGTGGCGAGCCGGGCAAACTCACTGCCGCAGCAGACCTTACCGGCAGCGACCTCAAACACCCGCTGAAGCTAAAAATTGACAGCACCCTCGCCCTGGATGAGGGCCTTAATGGGCTGCGCCTGCAACCGCTACAAGTAGACCTCACCTCTGAGAACAGCGCCAAGGCCAGCCTGCATATGCGCGGCTACCTGCGCAGGGACAGCAACATTCAACCCTGGCGTATACAACTAAACGTCAACGCCAATGCCAACCCTCTGCGCCCCTGGTTTGAACTGACGGGCACGGAAATCGATACCCGCGATAAAGCGGCACTGCAAAAGCTGAGTATCGAAGCGAGCGTGGAAGGTACCGAGCAAAAGCTCGACCTGACACCGCTGCAATTGAAACTGGACGACGTCACCTTTAGCGGCAACGCCCAGTTGCGCAACGCAGAAATGCCCGGGCTGGACCTGAACCTGCGCGGCGGCGCCTTTAACCTGGATAACTATCTGCCCCCTTCGAACGAAGATGAGGCTGGAGCCGCTTCGGCAAAACAAACCGAGGGAGTGGAAGCACAGAGTGCGCAAGCTCCCGCCGCTGAAGGCAAAAAGCCGGGAGAGCAGGCGGCACAGAGCGATCAAACTGAAACCGCAGAAAAACCAAAGAGAACAGTAGCTGCCAAGCCACCCGCGGCAGAACTGCCACTGAGCGACCTGCGCGGCTTCAACGCCAATATCAGCCTGGCACTGGACCAACTGCAAGCCGCTGACCTGCAAATGGACAGCCCGGAAATCCAACTCACCGTGGATAACGGCCTCTACCGACTGCAAAAATTGAGTGCCGATATCTATGGTGGCCAGCTGAACACGAATGGTCAGCTCAACGCTCGCGCCCAGTCCGCCGAGGCGCAGATGCGGGGCGGTCTCACCAATGTGGATATCGGCAAGGTCCAAGCTGCCCTCTTCCCCAGTGAAGACGTCCAGCTGGCTGGGGAAGCCAGCGTTAACTGGAGTGCCAGCACCAAAGGTAAAACATCCACAGCCTTAGAGAAAAACCTGCGCGCCTCCGTTGAGGTTTCCAGCAAGGAAATGTCGATTTCTCCATTCAACCTGGAGAAAAACATGTGCCAGCTGTTCAGTTACGCGGAAAATACCGAAATGCCCACCCGGGACTGGCCCAATAGCACCGGACTACAGGACCTTCGCGCCACCATCGCGGTGAAAGGCGACCAGGTAGATGTGAGCGAAATTCTCGCCGGTATCGAAAATATCGCCCTGACCGGTGACGGAGAGGTGGACCTGAAGAAACAGGACTTCGACTTCAAGCTCGGCTTGGCCCTGGTGGGCGAGAGCACCTCCGCCGACGGCTGTACCGTGCGCAACAAGCGCTGGCGCAACCGCCCGCTGCCACTGCGCTGCAAGGGCGACTTCGACGATGTGAACATCAGCACTTGTAAACCCGACAGCCGCCGCCTCGACGACTTGCTGCGGGAAGAACTGAAGCACAAAGCCGAAAAGAAATATGGCGATAAAGTTGAAGAAAAGGTCGACGAGCTGAAAGAAAAATTGAAAAATCTCTTCGGCCGCTAAGGCCCCGCTAAAGTGCACCGGGGTCCACCCGGTGCACAACTCCAGCGTTCAACCACAGATTCCAGCCCGCAGTATCCCCATGACCCCAAAGCAGTTCCAAAATGCCGTCCTGAAATGGTTCGACAAACACGGGCGCAAAGACCTGCCCTGGCAGCAAGACATCAACCCCTATCGGGTTTGGGTGTCCGAAATCATGCTGCAACAGACCCAGGTCACCACGGTGATTCCCTACTTTGAGCGCTTTATGCAGAGCTTCCCCACCTTGGAAAGCCTCGCCCGCGCGCCTCAGGACAAAGTCCTGGCTCACTGGAGCGGCCTCGGCTACTACGCCCGCGCCCGCAACCTGCACAAGTGCGCCCAGACAGTGCTGGAGGAATACGGCGGGGAGTTTCCCCAGGGCGTAGAGGAACTGACCGAATTGAGCGGCATAGGTCGCTCCACCGCTGGCGCTATTGCCAGTATCAGTATGGGGCTCAGGGCACCGATCCTCGATGGCAACGTCAAACGGGTGCTGGCCCGTTTTCACGCCGTGGAGGGCTGGCCCGGACAGACAGCGGTTGCCAATCAACTGTGGCAACTGGCCGAGACCTACACCCCAAACCAACGCGTTAACGACTACACCCAGGTGATGATGGACCTGGGTGCCACCCTGTGCACCCGCTCGAAACCACGCTGCGAGGAGTGCCCGGTGAAAAAATCCTGTGTGGCTCACGCCCAGGGCAACCCACAGGATTACCCCGGCAAGAAACCGCGCAAGGAAAAGCCGGTGCGCAGCGCCACCCTGCTCTTGCTTGAACACAAAGGTGAAATCTACCTGGAACAGCGCCCGCCCAGCGGAATCTGGGGCGGACTCTGGAGCCCGCCTGAAGCCGACAATAGCAGCGACTGGCTCAAGGCAAAGCGCTGGCGTGCCAGTGACGTCCAAACCCTGCCGACCCTGCGACACACCTTCACTCACTTTCACCTGGATATTTCCCCGGTGTGGATACAACTGAGCAAAGTCCCAGCACAGGTGGCGGAGAGCGGCGCTGGCTGGTATAAACTGCGGCGTTTAAACCGCCCTCGTGCGGCCCAGGAACTGGGGCTACCCGCCCCTATCGTCAAGCTGGCAAAACAACTACTGGCGCTGCAGGCTCCCCTGCTCGCGCCGACCACTGCCGACTAAAACCAGGAGGAGTCCATGTCCAGAACCGTATTCTGCCGCAAGTACCAAGAGGAATTGGAAGGTCTGGATGCACCGCCTTTCCCCGGCCCCAAAGGCATGGATATCTTCGAGAACGTTTCAAAGAAGGCCTGGCTGGAGTGGATGTCCCACCAGACCATGCTGATTAACGAAAAGCACCTGAACATGATGGAACCCTCAAGCCGCGCCTACTTGAGCGAGCAGATGATGAAGTTCTTAAGCGGCGAGGAATACGACGCAGCCGACGGTTACGTTCCGCCGGAACAGCAGTAACACAAGGCCCCGAAGCTTCCCCGGCAAAGAAAAAAAACTTTTTTATAATCAAGGGGTTGACTCTGACCCGGGGAAGGGCTTTAATACGCGCCTCGCGACGCAGGGGAAGCCCAGCAAGATCGCAAAGCCCGGATAGCTCAGTCGGTAGAGCAGGGGATTGAAAATCCCCGTGTCGGTGGTTCGATTCCGCCTCCGGGCACCATCTCCAAAAGCCTCATCCGCAAGGATGGGGCTTTTTTTATGCTTGATTCACAATGAAACTCCAGCTTTCAAATCTAGGGCATACTTATTAATCACCCACCCTTCTGCTACGCTTGCCTGCTTTTCATCCAGCCCTGTTAACCCCACCAACCCCCATTTCACCTTAAAAATTCTTTTTGCTTTTAACTCATTAGGACTAGAAAGCTTACCCCTCGACCCATTTCCCCACCCTCTTCATGAGTCCTTTCACCCCTTATACTTCAAAGTGCGGCTTTTTAAGAGATTGCTTTATTTCTTCTCGACCTCATTAATTATTGGATTATGCTTGATGGAAACCCTCCCTTTTTCATCTATTCTGACAATTACTTTTGCTAGTAAGGCCCTACCACGCCTTAGCGCTAAGTGACATCTAACTTAAGGAGCACCTATAATAAGTATTATCTGGGCAAATTAATGTTTAATTATCTCCGCTCTTGAAAATAGAAACTGTGAGAAAATATTACCTATTTTGACCATTAACAATGAATCAATTTTCAACTAGAAAAATATCTGAAGAATAGTAACTTAGCCTTTATACCAACCTCTATATTTCAACAATTAGACGGGATGGATCAGAACAATGACACTCAAAGAAATATCTCTCCTTATATTTGTCACTTCCCCCTCTTTATCTACTGCATGTGCGCCAATCATTCAAAAGAAGATCGCTATTCCCCCACTGTCTCCAGATAAAGAATTTACATACGTATACCCAAAACCTGAAAAAGATTATTTGATTCAGAAAATTGAAAACTCTAGTAATATCGCTATTGTTGAAATCCATGTTGATCATCATTACACCAACCATCCATACGACGCACAAACTGGCTTTATAGTTTTATATGGATGGGGAGATCCACAGCCTAAATTCATTAGCGTTCACCGGCAAGGATCAAGCTGTGGGAAACCGGAAAAAATAGAAGCAAACTCAAGATATGTAGCTGTCTTTGAGGAAAATCAAAACCCAATACTAATCCCTCTTAAAGAGGCCGAAGAATCTATCAGGTTTCTTGGCAAGCCAGAATATATGCATACATCCGTTGGTCTTTTACCAAGAGAATTATAACCACAAAAGAATACAATATGAAGAACTATATACTAGTTGGCACAGCCTCTTTAATGCTTATTTTATTCTCATCAATTTACAGCTTTCTATACGGAAAAGAAGGCAATGACAACATTCTCAATGAAGCCCGAGCACTAGCTCAAGAACATGCAACTAATGAATTAAAAAATAACAATTTAACCTTGATGGCAGAAAGCTACATGGGAAGCAAAATAGCAAATATCCCAGGTTTAGATGAAGAAAAATATCTAAACTGCTTATCCACTTTAGTAAGCTTGAAATTTTATAAAGACAATGCTGACTTTGAGCCTAATCTTACAGAACTTGAAAAAATTCAACAATTAAAATACACCCCAGAAAAATCGCGCCATTATGCTTCAACATTCAACGAAGTTAAACTTTCTGCAATAAGAAAGCACCCTGATGTTAATTGTATTTTTTAAAGATAAATATCAGCTTAACAGTATTTAACATCATTTCACTTTCCTTCCCTAATCATCTCAGCCTGTAACTTTTCGACCAATACCATTTCAATCACAAATATCAATCGTAAGATAGATATTTAATTGGACCAACACCCTACCTACTGTAGAATGCGCGGATTTTTGCACCTAAGCAGTGAACCACAAAAAAGTTATAGCTAAGTTTCAGAGGTATATATGCCAGCAGGGAAGCCGAATAAGAGTGTTCATTTTATTTATGGAAGTATCATTGCTCTTATTGTTTTGAGCTTTTGTTTTTTACTCTATAAAAGTGAAAGTAACGGTTCCCTACGGGTAAAAATAGGAAACAATGAGCTGGAACTACAAATTGATGATAACAACCAATCAGTTTCAATTCGAGCCTTACTCGATAAGCTGTTCCAAAATGAGGAAGCAAGTCGTGAATCCAAGGCCCTATTAAAGGAATTTGGTAATTTCTATTTGCCGACCGATCCTGAACTTATTGGAGAGATTGAAAAGCAGCCCGTCAAGTCGCAAGTCTCCCGACGTTTGCGGGAGCTTCTCTATGGGTTAAAGGGCCCCTTCGATCGACAAGCTCACAGCTACTACGATGTTGAAAGCTTGCAGGTAATCGACGCAATTAGCGGTCTGGAGTTTAACCATCCAGTGTCTAAAGGACTACGAGAAATGTTGATCTATAGACGTGGCCCCTTTGAAGAAAGATCCAAAGATGTACTGCTAAGCGTTCCCGCAGGCAATAGTATTCCATCAGGAAGAGCGGCATCCTGTCGCGGCAATGATTTTTTCAGGCGGGAAATTCGTATTTTTAATACTCAGCGAACAAATTCAATTTCCGTCTTTGTCAGCGGTAGTTTTCCTTGTACTGTTGACACTTCCAATGACATACATCGGCTAATTCAACTTTCCTATGCCGATATGAAGAACCTATTGGGAGATTCTCCTGTGGGAGCCAAGGAGCCCGCCCTTGCTGAGATCATGATGAATATCAATTAATTGGTGGAAGTTCAGCCGTCAGGCAGTTCATCCTCTCGCATTCATCCTTATTGCTGCTAACCTTGGGCTTGCAAAGGAATAAGAATAAAGGGAATCAAAGCATGGCCCAACCATTTCACCTTGAGCGTTTTGTGACGGCGCAAGAAAGCTCTTATGAAAGTGCCCTGAGTGAGTTACATAGCGGCCATAAGCGCTCCCACTGGATGTGGTATATATTCCCCCAGATCTCCGGCCTGGGGCACAGCGCGACATCCGAACATTTTGCAATTAAAAACCTGGATGAAGCCCGGGCTTACCTGGAGCACCCTGTGCTCGGCCCCAGGCTCAAAGAGTGCTGCAAGGAGTTATTGCAACTGAATAATTACTCCGCTTACCAGATATTCGGCTCACCGGATGATGTAAAACTTAAGTCATCCATGACGCTATTTTCTATCGCCGATCCCAAAGACAAGCTATTTGAAGAGGTGCTGGAAAAATACTATGAAGGACAGAAGGACCTTCGTACTTTCGAGATACTGAAAGTTCCTGTCCAACATTAGTTGCCCGCAAGGATGGGGCTTTTTTTATGATCGAAAGGCTGGATGGCAATCATTATCTGAACCACTATATTGGCGTATAAGCTATAGTATCCATACTCACAGAATCTACCACTCTACCCGTATTAAATTTTCCCCACCATTTTAAGCCGAACCGATCAGCACCTCTTCCCCACCTCCAAAGAAACTATAAATCTACAGCCCACCTTAGAACTCTCTCCATTCGATTTCTAATTGTTTTTTAACAAGGCTATTCCTACTCCAGCCTTGGACTCTCAACTTTTAGAAATCAAGATTTGATACTAATGCATACAACTTGGACCTAGTCGATGTCTATAATGGTAACGGCAAATAAAATCCAAGGTTCAGCCAAATTAGTGACTTTCTATGGCACGAAGAGTCCCCAAAAAAATTGTCTTTATTGGCTCCAGTTCTATCTATGGAAAAGGTGATACAGAACTAGGCGGATTTGTTCAAAGATTCCGGTTTCGGTTCGAAACTTTAGATCCCAATAATATAGTTTACGCTCTGGGAATATTCGGAGAGAACGCGAACTCTTTAGCCATAAGACTTTCCCGAGAACTGCCTCCAAGAAGGCCACACTTAATCGGGATATATCCTGGTTTCAATGATATTTGCCGCATCGGGGGACCAAAGGCTGAGAACTCTGTAGCGCTGGACTCTTTCCGCCAAACAGTGCGACAGCTGTTACAAACGTCTAAAACTATCGCGCCGTCCTTCCTAATGACAGGCATTCCGTTCGATGAGCAACGAACTACTCCCTTTCGGAATAGTGATTTCTATTTCTATCAGGCTGATGCGGACCTTTATAACCAAGCTATGAGAGAATCTGCCACTACCGAAATGATCCCCATACTGGAGTTTGGCAATTTATGGCGAGCTCAGGAATTTATTACCTTTCTCTCAGAGGATGGCCTCCATGCAAATTCCAAGGGACATCAATTACTGTATGAACAGACTTGGGATTTTATCTCTAAAAATTACTTTTAGTATTTATACATATTTTTCAATCAGATAAATTCTGAAAAAATATAATGATTGGTACGATATTAAATAATTTATATTTGTTTTTTCATATTATAAAGATCACCCATACTTTACATATGCCACTTTTTCTCTATTTCAAGCTTCCTTTGGATACACTAGAAGTAATTAAGATTTGAAGATGAAATCTTCTATGGCCTTACCCGCATTGGTAGAAGAGGGCAGAACTTTATTTGATACAGTCCTGGAGAAATACTACGAAGGTCAAAAAGACCCTCGTACTCTGGAAATTCTAGTTATGCAGCAATAGAAACCGGGAACCCTCATTTAAGCCATCACTTTAACAGTCAGGCCGTTTGGGCGGCTTCCTCCTCCAGGTTGTCGCTGCCTAACAAGCGGTCCATCACCAGACAGGCTGTCAGATCCCCGGTCACATTGACTGCTGTACGGCACATATCGAGAATCCGATCCACCCCCAGAATCAGTGCAATACCTTCCGGTGGGACACCAATACCGGCCAGAATTGTCGCCAGGATTACGATACCGACGCCCGGCGTACTGGGAGAACCAATTGAGGCGCCAACGGTGGTCACAGTCAGGCCCACTAGCTGCGCAGTTGTCAGGTCAATGCCATATACCTGAGTTAAAAATACCGCAGCGATTACCTGATAGAGCGCCGTGCCATCCATATTCACAGTAGCGCCCAGGGGCACAATAAATTTGGCGATGGATGGTTTTACTCCCAGGGGACTTTCTGCAACTTTCATTGACAACGGCATTACCGCAGCAGAGCTGGATGTGGAGAATGCCAGCAGCTGCACTCCGCTAATTCTCTGCAAAAATGTGATCGGGCCGACGGAGGTCACCAGGGAAACAATTATCAGGTAAAAACTGAGAAGAATAAGTAGTCCCAGAATCACGGTGCCCACATACACAGACATTCCCAGAATTGCAGTGAGACCCACGCGAATAGCAATATCTGCCAGGAGGCCAAATACGGCCAGGGGCGCAAACAGCATGGCCCAACCAACCACCTTAAGTGCCACCTCCTGAATAATGCCAAAAGCGTATACAGCGGTTTCTCGCTGCTTTTGCGGCAACAGCATCACGGCAACGCCAATAAAAATCGCGTAGACCACCAGCTGCAACATATTGCGCATGGCAATACTTTCGTTGAGGTTGGCGGGAATCAATTCAGCAATACGCTCGGGAAGCGGTTTGGACTCCATCACCTGGGGGGCACTCGCAACCTGCAACTCAGTGGCGGCGCTGAGCAGGGACTCATCGATATAGTCACCGGGTTGGATCAACTGGACCAGGATAATGCCGATAATCACCGCAACAGTGGTAGTGCCGACAAAGTAGGGAGCGATGCGCAGTCCGACACGTTTAAGCTGACTGACGTTCCCGCTGCCACTGAGCCCCAGGATGATTGAGGACATAATCAGCGGTATCACCACCATCTGGATCATATTCAGAAAGATGGAGCCCGGCAGCTTAAACCAGCTGGCCAATGCCGCACTGAGATCCTGGCTCACCAGCGCGGCCCCTTCAGGAGATAGCAGCAGGCCGACAGTTAGCCCCAGGATCATGGCGACCACTATCTGCATCCACAGGCGAGTGCGCACCAGCACACCGAGGGATTCCACCATTCGGATCAGATAGAAATTTGTACCATTGCTCATTGTTGGTATTCCGGATTACCTGAAATAGTTAGAGGCATTATCTCCCAGGGCCATTAAGGAAACCTGACGGTCAGATCAAGTCCTGGGCTTATAAGACAGTTATTCGACGCCATTTATTGATATCAATACCAAAAAGAGCGCTGAGACTCTCTTCGTCTTTCACTATTTGAAGCAACAATCGGGCCTGAGTTAACGCCTGGGTGGCCCGGGAGGTCCCCGATGGGAGAAATCGCACAGGCTTTGATTGCCGGCCAGGGCACAACCTCTCTCCCCTTTTAGGCAATGCAGGATATCGTTTTCTGCAGCGAGGTTGGCGTGGTAGTGGTAGCCCAGGTCTGCAAACTCATGGCCACGGCATTCGTCCAGGTCATCGGGCTCGCGGCCATCGGCATTCTCCCGCGCATAAATCAGATAGCCATCTATGGCGACACCGACAATCGCTGCATGGCTTGCGGCAGACGGGTAGGCTTGGCTGCAACCCAGGGCAGCGTGGTAGTGATAGCCCACGTGGGGGTTTACATGACCACCACAGGCATCCACTGGCGCTAAGGTGTGTGCACCTAAAATTGCGCCGATGGGCGCGGCGATATCAAATTTAACCCCATTAAAAGCGACTCCATAACCGGAAAAACCATCGGGATTCTGCTTTGACTTGGCCTTGGTAGGCTGTACGGGGATCAGGTAGCGGGTATGAAAATCCGGGCCCATATAGCTGGCTAAACATTCCACGCAGTAATTATTGTATTGCGGTGCAACATCTGGCCGCGCGGCCATCTCACAGGCCTGCTTTGAATCGGTAACTTTTACCTCCCCAGTTTTGGGGTCGTATAGGCTCCATTTTGGATCAGAGAAAAAGGTCGCAGCATTTTTAACGAAAGGTCCATCAATCGGCTCTATCTGCTGCTTGATAAACATCATGCCGCCAGACGTAATTGGATCGACAACATTGCGTGGGCACCAGGGCCCTATTTTATGTTTGGGTTCAGCCTTTACCACAATCATCCAGCATTGGGTCTTGCGCCCCTCAGAGAGGGTGCAATCCACTTTTTTAATTTCCTCAACCAGTGCGTCTTTGGCAAATAAGTGGGGGATGCCCATTTGCTCGGTAAAATCGGAATGAGCGTAAACAGAAGAGTTCAAAAATATCAGCAGAAAAAATGCTACACGCATGGCGACCACTACCTGAATCCTTGGACTGCTCAAGTTTAGCAGCGCTGCCTCCCTCACTAATTACTGGGAAATTGTTGTGCTAACAGGGTGCGAATCCACTTGTGCAAAGGGTCCTGACTGCTGCGGGTATGCCAGGCGGCAATCACATCAAACCCCGGGGGCTGTTCGACAATAGGCAGTGTTTTTAGTCGGGGATCAGGCAACAGTCGCGAGGGCAAAAAGGCAACGGTATTGGTCGAGGCAATGCACTCGGCTGCGGCGGCAAAAGAGGGGACAGACAGCACCACATTGCGCTCCAAACCAAACTGCTCAAACCAACTATCCGCCATGCCCCGCAGATCCCCCCTGGAAGGTGATACCACCAGCTGTGGCAAAGCTGCCAACTCTTCCATTCCCAAGGGCTGACTGGCGCTGTGCGGCATTTCGGTGTGCTGGCAGCATACGCAGACGTAGCGCTCTCGATACAACAACATGCTGGGACTGTTATCCGGCACAAATCCCGGCGTGCTAAACACCAGATCCACTTCACCGGTTTGCAGTTGCTGGGCCATGCGATCAATCTCCAACTTAAGCACCACGACTTTTATATCCGGGGCCTGCTGACGCAGTTGCTTGAGGAGAACCGGCAGTACCACCCGCTGCTCAAAGTCTGTTGCACTGATGGTAAAGATGCCCCGATGCTGTGCCGGGTCAAATTCATCCGTACGCAGCAGCGCCGCGACATTGTTCAGGATCTCATCCAATTTAGGAGCCAGGCGCTCGGCCAGAGGGGTGGGAATAACACCGTTGCTGGTGCGAATAAACAGCCGGTCATCAAAGATTTCCCGCAGGCGTTTCAATTGTTCACTGACTGTTTGCTGGCTCACACCCAGCTGGTCAGCCACCCGGGATAAATTCAGTTCTCGCAAGATAGCGTTCATTAAGCGAAGTTGACGTAACTCCAGCCTCTCCAGTGGGTTCGCCCGATGATTTCTGCTCAAACCTGTATCACTCACAACTGTTACTTGGTTTTCATTGTATCCACGTAACCCTAGCATTGTGAGTAGATTGGCCCGTATGGCATCCACTTCGGTGGGGGGAGAGTTCACTATGCAAACCGCAGCCCGATCCTCCTTTCAGGATCAATTAGTTACAGCAATTATTCACTACGCTGATCCCAGTAGCGATCTGGTGTACGACAAGCGTTCAGAGGGCCCTGGGCCTGCCAATCTGGTCGAGAATGTTATTTCCCAGCAGGTTCACATCTACGATGGTCGCGCCTTGAAAACCGCCGGGGAGCGTTTTCGTCTCGATACCCAGGGATTTGAGCTGGTACGCCCTATGCTCGGCATAAACCTGCGCCAGCTGGATGATGCGCTACACGCGCTGGACCAACCCTCAGGGAGTAGCCCCAGCCCTGAGGAGCGCGACCAGTTGATTCGCACCCAATGGTATCCAGCTATTGAATCCTGGATAGGCGCTCACCTGGGTGCAGCAAAGGTACTGACCTTTGACCACACGTTGCGAGCCCAACCATCGACTGATGCGACACCGGAGATGAGCCGCAGTCGCCGATCCCCTGTGAAATTGGTGCACAACGACTACACACCCTGGTCCGCAGAGCGCCAGCTAAAGGAAACCCTGGAGGCCCGGGGGTACAAGCCATCAGATTATCCGCGCTACCAATTTATTAATCTCTGGCTACCCCTATTGCGCCCGGTGCAGGAGTCACCGTTGGCAATGGTGGACCTGCGCACTGTCGCCGCCAGTGATTTCCACAATATGCGATTAATTTACCCAGAGCGAAAAGGGCAGATTTCGGTGTTGAGTTTCAACCCGGTTCACCGCTGGATTTGGTTTAGCGATATGCAGCCCGGCGAAGGCATTTTACTGCGGGTCTTCGATAGCCAGCATCGAGGCGATGTAACCGGTGTTCCCCACTGCGCTTTCGACCTACCGGGAAGTGCAGGGGCACCACGCAGAACCAGCCTGGAAATTCGCACTATTGCCCTGTTTGACCAATAACACCAACGCTTTAAAGAAAACACCCGGCCACTCAATAAAGTGGCCGGATTGAGTGAGACCTCATTATGGAAAATATACTTCGATCGATTGATCCACTAACCGGAGAGGCCATCGGATCGCTACCTGTCAGCAAGCCCCAAGATATTCAGAACATGGTGGAGAAAGCCCACAAAGCGCAGCGAGTGTGGTCGAGTAAATCTCTTCAGGAGCGGGTACAACTACTTCAGCAGGCTTACACAAAACTGAATGCGGAAGAGGGAGAGCTGGCACAACTTATCAGCCGTGAAATGGGCAAAGATGCCCGGCGTGCACAGTATGAAGCCGGCGGCGTAGTCCAAGGCGGTGCCTGGTTAGCGGGGGATGCCGGCGAGGCCCTGCGGGCAAAACGCAGTGGCGGTAGCGAAATTCAATATCGGCCACTGGGCGTTGTCGCGGTTATCTCCCCCTGGAACTATCCACTAGCCATGGCCAATAACCTGGTTGTTCCCGCCCTGGTCGCCGGCAACGCTGTGATTTTAAAACCTTCAGAAGAATCGCCATTGGTCGCTGACTTATTGGTGAAAACACTCAACCAAACCCTGCCTCAGGACATTTTACAAATTGCTCACGGCGATGGCGCAACCGGTGAAGCCCTGGTGAAATCCCCCATCAATATGGTCGCCTTTACCGGGTCGCGAATAACGGGCCAGAAAATTATGGCCAATGCCGCTCCGGCATTGAAACGCCTGGTTATGGAGTTGGGTGGCAATGACCCAATGATCGTGTTGCAGAGCGCCAATATTCCCCAGGCTGCACAATTTGCCGTTGGCTCCAGTTTTGAGAATTCAGGCCAGATGTGCACCTCCACAGAGCGTATTTATGTGGACGAAAAAATTGCCGATAAATTTGAAAATGCCGTGGTGGCATTGGCGAAGCAATATCGTGTCGGCGGGTGGCAGGAGCCACAGGTGGATATCGGCCCCTTGGTTAATCACCGCCAACACCAAAAGGTGGTGGAGCATATCCACGATGCCCTGAATAAAGGCGCAAAGCTTCTTCTAGGGGAGCGCGATCCACAGGTGCCGTTTATTCCGCCCACAGTTATCAGCGGTATTCGACCGGGCATGCTGGTGGAAGATGATGAGACTTTTGGGCCTATCGTAGCCATCGACCGCTTCAGCTCAGTGGACGATGTGGTCGAGCGGGCCAATAACTCTGTTTACGGTCTCGGTGCGGTTGTGTTTGGTGAAAGCAAACAGGCCGAGCAAGTCGCCAGCCAGCTGCAAGCGGGAATGATTGGCATCAACCAGGGCGCTGGCGGCTCACCTTGGGTGGGCGCCAAGCAAAGTGGCTTTGGCTTCCACGGCGGAGCTGAAGGGCACCGGCAGTTTGCACAAATTACCGTTTTAAACCGCTAAGTCTTTGAAAAAATTTTCCAATAGAAGTACAGCAGATGTCCACGACTGAAAGTATTGATACTGTCACCCAATTGGATGACTTCTTTGTTATCGCCCGCGAACCCGGGGCAGAACATCCGGCCCTGCCCACCTGGGCTACTCGCAGCAAAAACCCGGCGGCCCTGGCCGATCAAGCGCCGCAACCGGTTTCACGACGAGATATCGCCGAGGTACCCGGAGCCTTCCAATTGCTCAATGTCTTTTCAAAAGAGGAATGCCAACGGCTCATTGATATCACTGAAGCGGTGGGTTATTTACCGGATGCAGCCGTCTCCCTACCCCGGGAGGTCCGCCATAACGACAACCTGACCTGGGTGGTTGACGAGGTTACAGAACGGCTGATCTGGCAGCGATGCCGAGACCTGACGCAGGACTTAAATGGTTACTTTGGTGGAAGGGAGGCTGTTGGCATCAATCGGCGTTTCCGCTTTTATCGCTATGGTGAGGGAGATTTCTTCCAGTTCCACACCGATGGCGCCTGGCCCGGTAGCCGCATTGACAACAACCAGTTGATCACCAATGGCTTCCCCGATCGCTATAGTGAAATGACGTTTTTAGTACTGCTGAGTGAAGATTTTGAAGGTGGTGCAACCCGATTCAGGGTGAATGCAGATGATCCCCTAAAACAACCCAGCCGGGACTCTTTATTAGACATCGATGTCCGCACACCTGCCGGAGCCGTACTGTGCTTCCCCCATGGAATGCATCCCTTACACAGAATTCACAGCTCTACTCCAATCACCCGAGGAATCAAATATATTATTAGAACGGATATTCTCTTCCTGCAGGAATAAACTCTCCAAGGCCTGTTAAAAGGGAAAAGATGCTTCGGCTCACATCGAAGTATTAAGTGCTCCAGGCGCTAGAATTTCATTCGATTTCTACCTTGGAGCACATTCAGTGGAATTGCTTAATTATCTGGATAAACACTTCCTAACCAAAGAACAGCTTATTCAGGCTACTCAAATCAGCGAACTACAATTGCAGCGCTACCAGGATAAGGGTGTTATGCCAAAGCCCTCTTATAAGCTCAATATTCAATGGGACTGTGAATCCTTTTTTGGATCCCACTCCGAAAAACAGACAGTTGAGTACTTTGCAAAAGGCTACGCCAGCTGGATTGGTATCATAGAGGCTAAGCAAGACTTTAACTCTATTTATCAGTGCTTTGCTAATCGATACATAGCTAAGATAGCTCAATTGCGAAATTTAGGATACGAATCCAGCAACCCAAAATTTTCATCCGGAATTTCTCAACATATCGAAGAGGAATGGCAACACTTTATTGAGGGGACTTATGGATTATGTACTCGCAGTGGCCTGCCAGAAGATATAGCAGCAAAGGAACTGGCTAGCACAGAAATCAATGCACTTCTTGCTCAAGATAATTTAAACCAAAAACAAATACATCGGCTTAATCGCTTTGTAGATCTTCTAGATGAAACCAGCGCATATTTTGCACCTCACGAAAGAAGTATAAGTTCAAGAAGGAAACTAATTGATATACCACGCCGGGAGTACAATTTAGGTTGTGCAATTTAAATTTTCTATACCCCGATATCCCAGGGCAAATAATTACTCAATTACAGGGATAGGGTCCCCAATATGCTCGGTAGAAGTTGCCCTCAGCAAAGGGTGGGCAGTAAGTATTTTCCCCGAGTACTCAATGGATGGTTTCAGGAATGGGCTAAAATCTTCTGTCGACCCCGTACAATTTAACCAGGGCTCTACAAAATCTGGGCGATTGGGCGCAATCATGGGAAGTGACTTTTCATGGTAGCGCTTAGTGGCTGGGTGGGAGTCCAAAGTAATGATTGAGCAACTGAGTAAATTTCCCCAGATTTTATACAAACCACAAAAGAAAAAAGGCTCACCATAACTGAATTCCACCGGGTGCTTGCCACCTTGGCTTTCCACCCAGGCTGTAGCGGGAATTAAGCAGCGGGACTTGCGATATTCCGGCCTGGAGTCCAGTTTTTTCCAATTACTGTTGATGGACCAGTATTTTTTATGGGGCCGCCAAGTATCACCATGCCTCTCAAGGTAGAGATGCCAAATGGCATTTTCTATTTCAGCAGCACCATTCCGTGTAGTTACGATAGACACCTGCTGGGTGGGCCTCCGGCGTCTACCGTAAATCATATGTCCGGCACCCCGAATACCATAAGTATCGAGAAAGCGTTCCATACCCGCATGATCACTGACATCAAAGACACTACACACCCAGAGCCTCCCACTTATCCGGCTGAACTGGTTTTTTCAGTATATTCGGACAGCCACCTTAAATTACTCTCGATCCCTCTCATCTGACACAAGGTTAACTCCAATTCCTTGCGCAAATCCACTCCCACAGCAACAGAAAACCGACGTACGTACTTTTCATAGTTCAAAATACTAATCGCGTACATAGGGCGATTGTCATAACTGGATCGATAGCGGCAAATTCTTATGGGTTCATTATCAAAAACTATAACTCTGGGGCGCATAACAACTCACCTATAATACTGTACAAAAATACAGTATATCTTGAGAAAGTACAGATCTGTCAAGCCAATAGCGAACTGGCACCGTTGCCAACTTCCAAAGGCGCCGAATAGCTTTATCTTATGATGACACTATTAATACCTGGCGCGTAAATTAATAAAGGTCACAATCAAATCTAGAATTCTTCTAAGAATTAGAAAACAGATTTCATTTGAATATTATCCAGGCAAGAGTAAATCAATTTAAAATTCTATAAATTTTGTGAATAGCAAAATCGTACAAACCACCTTTATTTAGAAATCCACTTCGCGAGGCATCCTGATGAAAAAATGTAAATTTCACGTAACGATTATATTTTCTGGATTACTTATTCCACTTTCAGCAGTCGCCGTTGAATGTGGTGATACGATTACTTCACCAACCACACTGACAGAGGATCTTATTTGTGAAGTCACAGAGCCAGACCAGATAGTTTTGACTGTAGATGGCCCCACTGGAATTTTTGATATGGATGGTTATCAACTCACCTGTATTGATGAGAGCAATCAAGCAGACGCAGCAATACTTCTTACCGGAACTGGCGCGCAGGTATTTGATGGTTCGATCACCGGTTGTGGAAGAGGTATTGTTGCTGAAGGGGAGGGAGGGCATGTCATTTATTCTATGAACCTTACTGATATGTTTGGTGATTTAATTTATGTAGAAACTAATAATACAGTTATAAGAGATAACACCCTTTCTACAACTCAAAGTGGGGATGGTGTAGAGCTTAGGGGGAATTCAAATATAGTACTTAGAAATACCCTTACCAATATTGACAATTCAGGTATTGAATTAAGGGGAATGTTTAATAGTATAACTTTTAACAATATCAGTGGTAGCGGCAATCAGGGTATCGAGGTGAATGGACAGTTCACCAATGTATTTTCAAATATTGTTACCGATGGCTTAAATGATGGAATTGCCGTAGGGGAAGGCGATGAGGGAGATAAAGCTGACTTCTCTACAGTCTCAAACAATCTTGTAACCGGAAATGCCGGCCTAGGAATTCCAATTAGATTTACTTCAAGTACTCTCATCACTCAAAATACTGTCGAGGATAATGGCGAGGGAGGAATTGGTATATTTATCGAGGGTAGTGAATTTAACAAGATTGTTCGAAATACCTCTCTCAATAACTCACCTTACGATTTGGAAGATGATACCGATCCGGGCGATTGCAGCGGCACCAATACTTGGGTCTTTAACACGTTTACCGCAGCAGAACCTGCATGCCTGGATTAAAATATCTATTGAAAACAGTGGGTAGCGAAAATATAAAGTGTCTCGCTACCCATTGCTATCTACCTAACGATCACTAATTGGCCGCTATTTAATCTTAGAAGATCTCTCTTCATCCCTAAGCGTTAGCACTTCATAACCGTCACAAGTTACCAAAATCGTATGCTCCCATTGGGCCGATAGCTTTTTATCCTTAGTTACTACAGTCCAGCCATCTTTCTTGAGTTTGGTTTTACGATTTCCCTGATTGATCATGGGCTCAATGGTAAATGTCATTCCCTCCTGTAAAACTTCACCGGAACCAGGCCGCCCAAAGTGAAGAACCTGCGGGGCCTCGTGCATTTCCCGGCCAATACCGTGGCCACAATATTCCCGTACGACACTGAAGCCGTTGCGCTCGGTATGGCGCTGGATTGCATTGCCGATATCACCAAAAGTAACTCCCGGCTTTACCGTGGCAATACCGGCCCACATAGCTTCATAGCAGGTGGTTACCAGTTTTCTGGCAATAGGGGTCACGGTACCGATGCTATACATTTTGCTGGAATCAGCGATATAGCCAGATTTCTCCAGGGTAATATCCACATTGATGATATCTCCCTCCCGCAGTAGCTGCTTATCACTGGGCATGCCGTGACAGACTACTTCGTTGACTGAGGTGTTCAGGGCGTAGGGATAATCATATTGCCCCTTGCTGGCGGGGCGGGCATTGAGTTCATTGACAATAAATTCTTCTACCCGCTCATTAATTTGCATTGTCGAGACCCCCGGTTCAATAAAGGAGTCCAGCATGGCAAATACACGGCTCAATAATTGGCCCGATTGGCACATTAACTCCTGCTCATCAGGAGTCTTTATTTTTATTTCACTCACGTGTCAGCTCTTCCAGGGTTAATGCCTGATTACGCAGCAACTTCTTACACAAGTCGCTGTAGCTTAATTCCGGGTTCAACTCCGCCAGCATCCCAATCTTGATCCAGTACTCCGCCTGGGAATTAATTGAACGGGCCATCACCGTACTGGCCTTGCGAATCTCATCGTGTAGCTCATCGGATATCTTGACGATGCCCATAACTATTACCTTGATATGCTTTATATACAAATTGTATACGTTACATATAAAAGCGCACAATAGATATACAGAATATTAATATGCAACTTATTGCATAGCTCGATAGGGGGCGCTATGGTTGAGGAATAAAAACAATAGTGGCGAGGCCATCATGACAGAGACCCCCGAGAAGAAGCGCAGTGCCCCAAAACCAAGCCGGCTGCGTATTGGTCGGCGCTATCGCCCGAGTCGCCTGGAAGGCAATTACGACGCCATTATCATTGGCTCAGGCATTGGCGGTCTGACTTGTGCTGCGATGCTCAGTGCCATGGGCAAGAAAGCACTTGTCCTTGAGCAACACTACACTGCCGGGGGATACACCCACGCCTATGACCGCAATGGTTATGAGTGGGATGTCGGCGTCCACTATATCGGCGATGTGGGCGAACACCCCACCATGACCCGCAAGATCTTCGACTTTATTTCCAATAACCAGTTGCACTGGGCGCCAATGGACAGCACCTATGACCGCATCTGTATTGGCGATAAACAATACGACCTGAAAGCCGGCCGCCAGCAATTTATCGATGAGTTGGTCAGCCACTTCCCCGATGAGCGCGCGAATATCGAGGAGTACCTGCAACGGCTGAATGTGGTTGCCAAAGCCATGCAGCGACTGGCAATGGGAAAAATGCTGCCCTCCTGGTGTGGACCTTTTATTCGCCTGTGGAGAAAACTGCGCGAACCCGCCTGGCTCAATAAAACCACCCGCGAAGTTCTCAGTGGAATCACCAGCGATGAAAAGCTGATCTCCGTGCTGACAGGGCAGTGGGGTGATAATGGCATGACCCCATCCGAGGGCAGCTTTATTATTCACGCCCTGATCGCCAAGCATTATCTCTATGGCGGTTACTATCCTGTCGGCGGCGCCAGCAAAATCTCCGAAACGATTATTCCCCAGATTCAGGCCAGTGGTGGAGATGTATTTACCTATGCCAAGGTGGAAACCATCCTGATGAATGGGGATCAGGTTCGCGGTGTAAGAATGTCCGACGGACATGAAATCGAAGCACCATTAGTTGTCTCCGGCGCAGGGGTATTTAATACCTTCGAGAAGCTGTTACCGCGCAGTACCAGTGAGCGCATGGGATATATCCGCAACCTGGACACCGTCAACCGCTCCATGTCTCACCTGTGTCTGTATATTGGCTTGGAGAAAACTGCGGAAGAATTAAACCTGCCCAAGACCAATTACTGGATCTATTCCAGCGATCAGTACGAAGAGGATATGCAGGCCTTTATCGACGATCAGGATAAGGAAATACCGCTAGTCTATATTTCGTTCCCGTCTGCGAAAGACCCCACCTTTACCCAGCGCTACCCGGGCCGCGCCACTATCGAAATTGTGGCACCGGCCAACTACGATTGGTTTGCCCAGTGGCACGACAAGCCTTGGGGCAAGCGAGGAGATGATTACGAGGACCTGAAGGAGGCATTTAGCCAGCGCCTGCTGGAGCATTTGTATAAGCACATGCCGCAGTTGCGTGGGGAAATTGATTACTACGAGCTTTCAACCCCGTTATCCACGGATTATTTCTGCTTCTACCCACGGGGAGAGATCTACGGACTGGATCACGATCCCAACCGCTTTGAGCAATCCTGGCTGAGACCCAAAAGCCGGGTCAAAGGGCTCTACCTTACAGGGCAGGATGTGATGAGCTGCGGCGTAGCCGGTGCAATGATCTCCGGTATGCTCACAGCGCAGAGTATTATTGGATTGCGTCAAACTGGAAAATTAATGAAGAAAATATTTTCCAACCAAGCCCCAAAGACGCCGGTAAATTCCAGTGAGGAACTGGGTAATGCCTCTAGCTGAGACACTACTCTAAGCGACTTCTTCGCCAGCAAACTGTTCGGGGTTAGCGCCTCGGCAGTTTGCTGGGAACACGATCAAAATTTAGTACCCGGATCATCAGGCGGCGGTTCTCCCGCTTGCCTTTCTCTGTCTCATTATCCGCAATCGGATCAGTATCGCCGTAGCCCTGGGCTTCCATACGGTCAGCGGAGACGCCCCGCTCTATCAGGAAATGCTTTACCCAATCCGCTCTGCGCTGGGACAGGCTGAGATTCTTCTTCGCATCGCCGCCACTGTCTGTATGCCCCTCAATGGAGATTCGCATCTCTGAAAAATCGCGCATGATCACCAGCAAGGCTTCCAGATCGGCAATGGTTTCTATGCGGGGGGCAAAACCGCCGGGATCGAACTCCAGGCGCAGGCGGAATGTGTCCCCGATGGACCGGTTATTTCCCCGTAAAAACCTCACCAGCTCATCGGCAAAGGGGGCCGCTGCTCGGGCAGTCTTCTCACTGTCACCTGACTGTATTCCATCGACAGGTTCGAGCGTATATTTCTTTGGGGATTCGGACTGGTCACAGCCCACCAGAGTAAAGGCCAATAAGAATAGGCAACTGGCAGACAAGAATTTACCCGCCATAGGTACAGCTTCCGGTTTCTCGACGTCAAATTCAGTGTAGAACAGCGAAAGCGCTGATCAACCGGAAGTCTCGGCCACTGTGGCCATTAAATAAAGTTGAGAACTGCCATCATGTCTGTGACTACCCGGGCACCCTGCTGTTCCAGCTGGGGACCCCTTACTGGATGGGCACTGTAGCCAACCACGCGCATACCTGCAGAGACGGCCGCAGAGACACCGGCAATGGAGTCCTCCACTACCAGACAGCGCTCCGGCGCCACCCCCATGGCATCTGCTGCGTGCAGGAATAGCTCTGGCCAGGGCTTGCCCCGGGATACATCGTCGGCACTAAAAATCCGCCCGTCGAAATAATCGTACAAACCGGTCTTATTCAGTGTCAGCTGCATTTTCTGGTGAGAGCCCGAGGAAGCCACGCAGCTGCGCAGACCCAGCTGTTGCAGTTGGTCGAGCAGGCCTTCAATACCCACAACCGGCTGTAATTCCTGCTGGAACGCCTCGCGGATACGCCGCTCCGTATTGCCAAAATAATTATCCGGTAGTGGTCCGCCAAAGCGCTTCTCGATTTCCACCAAGCAGTCCCTGGCCGGGCGACCGCTGAATTGCTCGTCCAGTTCCTCGGCGGTGGTCTGCAAGCCCAGGCGATTCATTTCTTCTGCCAATATGCGACAGACGATGCTCTCGCTGTCTACCAGCACACCATCACAGTCAAAAATAATTAAATCGGTAGAAGACATGGGAACCTACATCGTTAACGCGCAGAGAGCAGCATCAGGCCGAGGATGACACCGATGACGCCGCTAATACGCAGGAAATTTTCATTGCCACGGGAAATTTTAACCGCTAATTCTTTGCCCCGCTCAAAACCAATTTGCAGCATATAGGCACCACTCAATAGCACCAGTACGCCGAGGGCATTGAACAAAATATACCAGTGGCGAGTGTCTGCAATTAGTAAAAGGATCAGGCCAATAATAATTCGCGCCCAGGCGGAGAGGGCATAGCCGGTTTCGTTAAGCCGTTCGCTGAGGCTTTGTGCCAGCTTCGGCTTGGCAATAATCGCCAGTGATAACACAACGATGACAATGCCCAACAACCAGATAAATGCTTTTATCATGCTCTTCTCTCCCTGAATACTCTCGCGGCCAATCCTTCAGTGACTTACAAATCACCCCATTGAAATTGCAATACCGACAATGCCGCTATCGGCGCTGTCTCAGTGCGCATCACCCTTGGTCCCAAACGCAGAGGCATAAAATCCTGCGCCAGTGCCGCATTGATTTCCACCTGCGATAGCCCGCCTTCTGGACCTACCAGTAGCAGGGCGGATTCCGGTGTACCGCGCTCCGCCTGCCATTGGCGCAGATCCAGCTCGGTGCGGTGATGCAGTACCAACTTGGCTTGGGGCTCAGCTTCAGCAGATTCACTCTGTAAATACTGCGCCAGCTTTATCGGTTCGGCAATCTCCGGAACCCGGTTGCGCTCACACTGCTCACAGGCACTGATAGCAATCTGGCGCCAGTGACCCAGTTTTTTCTGTAAGCGGTCCCCGGACAGCTTCACTTCACAACGTTCGGTAAACAGCGGCTGTATCGCCGCCACTCCCAGCTCAGTGGCTTTCTGTATCACCCAATCGAAGCGATCGCCACGGGAAATACCGATCGCCAGGGTCAGTGCCAACGGTGACTGGCGATCCTCTGCGCAGTACTCTCCCGTGCGTGCGCGCGCCCGTTTGCCGGTCTCGATCAACTCCGCCGTGTACTCACCGCCATTGCCGTCAAAAAGCACTAAGGGATGGCCCGCATTCAAGCGAAGTACTTTTACCAGGTGACGGGAAGCCAGCTCATCCAGGTCTACTTCTTGATCGGAAGCCAGAGGCTGCTTGGAAAAAATACGCGGGATGCGCATGGGAGAATCCTATTCAAACACCATAAAAAAGCCGACAGGAATGTCGGCGTTTTGCTGGCAGTTAGTTTAGGCATTTATACCCCAAAGGCGCAATGGTGAAGGCGATCCACCATTGCGCCTGGGTACCCGCGCTACACAGTCTCCAATGAGACCGGGGTATCGTCTTCTACTGCAACTTTGTGCTTCGGGCGTAACTTCTCAATAACTTTGTACAGGTTGGGGACCAAGATCAAAGTCACTGCCGTTGCAAACAGAACACCGAATGCCAGGCTGATCACCATCGGGATCAGGAACTGGGCCTGGATTGAACGCTCGAACATAATCGGTACCAGACCGATAAAGGTAGTAATCGAGGTCAGGATAATCGGGCGGAAGCGATCCCGGCCCGCGTGTACTACCGCATCCATCACCGCCATACCCTGAGCGCGCAGCTGATTAATACGATCCATCAATACCAGGTTATCGTTCACAACCACGCCCGCCGCTGCGAGGAAGCCGAGCATCGACATAATGCTGATGTTGTGTCCCATCAACAGGTGGCCAACTAAAGCACCGAAGAACCCAAACGGCACAGCAGTAAGGATCAGCAACGGCTGAGAGTAGGAGCGGAAAGCAATCGCCAGCAGCGCATAAATGCCGAACAGGGACAATACGAAGAAGGCCAGGATAGCACCGTTAAACTCTTCCTCTTCCTGCATTTCCCCAGCGGTTCTCAGGGAGAAACCGGGGAACTGGCGCTCCAGCTCAGGTACCAGGGTCTCGCGCATATCCTTAAGGATATCCTGCGCGCTGGATGTATTCGGCGTTATTTCGGCAAATACCCGCACGGTGCGCTCGCGATCGTTGCGGCGAATCGTGGTATAGCCCGGCACGTAAACTGCCTCGGCCACTGCTGAGAAAGGTACCTCCCCATCGTTGGTGCGAATGCGGATACGGTCCATCTGCTCTTCGCTGGCGCGCTCCTCCATAGGGTAGCGAACCATTACGCGAACATCCTCACGACCACGTGGGATACGTTGAACCTCCTCACCGTAGAAACCCTGACGAACCTGCCTGGCCACGTCTGCCAAGTTAATACCCATCGTAGTGGCATAGGGTTTCAGCTGGATCTCAATATCGCGACGGGCACTGGTCAGGTTATCCCGCACATCGTAGACACCGACATAACTATCCAGTTTTTCCTTAACCAAATCAGCAGCAGCGCGCAGTTCACCCATATCCCCTGAGGCAGTGCTCAGGTTCAGGCTCATACCATTACTGCTATTGTTGATGCTCGCATCAATATTCATGTCCTCGACGCTAGCCGGCAGCTCGCCAATCAATTCGCGCCAGCGCAACGCTAGAGACTCGGAGGTGACATCGCGCATCTCTCCATCGGTAAGCTGCAAGGTTACATAAATATTGCCACGCCAATTGAAAACCAGGGAGTTTTGCAAGAAAGACTCACCCTTGTTCTGCTCCAGCATTCCCTCATCGGTTTCCAACTTATCAGCGGCAGTGAGTACCTGCTCCATTACCCGTTCAGCTTCACTGAAGGGTTCACCTGAGGCCATAGAAATTCGCAATTGCAATAAATCAGAGGGGACCTGGGGTGAGAATGAAGAGCCCACATAACCACTCTGGAAAACAGCGATCGACAAACCCAGTGCCAACATAAAGCTCATCACTGTGGTGCGGCTATTGCTAAGGGACTTTTCCAGCAAAGGTAGGTAGTACTTATCTCCGGCCGTCTTCATCGCACCGGCAAAACTTCTACGTACGTTTTGTAATTTAATTCCCAAAGTCGATTTGGCAGGTTTCTCTGGCTTCATGCCCACCAAGTGAGCCGGCAGGATCAACAGGGATTCCACCAGGGAGAAGACCAGACACAGCAGTACCACCACCGGCAAGGCCAGCATCATCTGTGCAGTAATGCCGGGTAGAAACAGCATGGGGATAAAGAACACCATGGTGGAGGTCACGGCGAAAATTACCGGGGAAGCTACCTGCTTCACCCCTTGCTCAGCTGCAGCTAAGCCAGATTCACCTCTATCGTGGGCAGCATGCACTGCCTCCCCCACAATGATGGCATCGTCCACCACAATCCCGAGTATTAACAGGAAGGCGAACAGTGACAGCATATTTAGGCTGACGCCGGTCACCGGCAACAGCCAGAAAGCACCCAGGAAAGCGACAACAATGCCCACGGTTACCCACATGGCCAGTGCCGGGCGCAGGAACAGCATCAGCATGACAAACACCATGGCAAAACCGCTCAGGGCATTGGTAGTCAGCAGATTCATGCGGCCTTCAAATGCCTTGGAAAAGTCGAACCAGACATCCAGTTCCATACCCGGAGGCAATTGCTCGCGGGTCTCTTCCAGGAACGCTTTTATTCGCTCAGCGGTTTTCACCACATCCAGAGGCTCGCCCTGAATAATGCGGAGGTTCATGGCTGGATTGCCATTAAAGCGGATGACGTTGTTGTACTCCTCAAAGCCATCACGCACTGTCGCTACATCCCGCAGCAACAATACAGAGCCATCGGCACGGCTCACTACGGGGATACGCTCGAAGTCTTCGGCGGTATAGGCCTGGCCACGAGTTTGCACCTGAATATCACCGCGGTCCGAGCGCACCATGCCGGCAGGCAAATCCAGGGAGGAGCGGCGCACCGCGTCGGCAACCTGATTAAAGCTCAGGTTATAACGACGTAAATCCAGCTCGGAAACTTCAATAGATAACTCGTCTGGTCGATCACCCCAAACATCAACTCTGCGCACACCGGAAATCAGGTTGAGCTTATCGCGCAAATCCAGGGTGGTTTCCTTGAGCTGACGCTCAGAAACTGGCCCACCGATGGCGATCATCATTAACTCGGCATTGGCTTCAATCAAGCGAATAACGGGACGTTCAATACCGTCAGGAAAGGTGTTGATACTATCCACCTGAACCTTAATATCGTTGAGCAATCGCAGCTCGTCGTAGCCATCCATCGCCTGGATTTCAATAGAGGCACTACCCCGTCGGGAAGCAGAATTTACCTCCTTAATACCCTTTACTTCGGAGATAGCCTCCTCAACCCGAACGGTTACCTGCTGCTCCACCTCTGCCGGACCGGCGCCGGGGTAAGAGATATTAACCTCTACAATCCCCAGCTGCAGCGTGGGAAACACCTCCCGGTCGATACTCATAAGGCCAAAGATTCCGCCGATGATTATCATAATCATCAGCAGGTTTGCGGCTTTGCTATTGCGCGCAAACCACGGGATGATTCCGCTCATTACTTGCCTCCCTGGGAAGCATTGCTAACACCACCGGCATCACCAGCAGCGGATACTGTAGAGGGATCTGCTGGATCTTCAGGAAGACTCCCCAGGCCCGCTGGCCGCTCATTGAGGGGGTTAGCGGTAAGTACCATACCCTCACGGGAGTAGCCCAAGCTTGAAACAATCACTCGGTCACCCATAGCGATATCCCCGCGGAGCCAGATTCTGTCACCGATGGTTTGTAACAGCTCAACAGTTTTGTAGATCAGCTGACTCTCGTCATTCAGCACCAACAAGTGGTCCCCTTCATGCAGTGCCTGACGGGGCAGCTCCACAACATCATCAAAGGTTCTGCCGGCAATATCTGCCTCAACAAACAGGCCATTCATCAGCGGCACATCCCCTTCATAGGGTTTCTGTACCTGGGCAACAGCAAAAATAAAGCGGCTGTTGGGATCGATACTCGCTTCGGTTCGCACCAATTGCGCACGCCACTCGTGCTCACGCCCAGCCACAACAGCTTGCAGACGCACAGCGGGGCCATTCTCAATAGTCTTACCCAGGGGAAGATCGAGCAACGCCAGTTGCTGGTCGGTCAGAGGGAGGCGGACTTCAGCGATACCGGTGCTGTGAATTTTTGCCAGAGGGGTGCCGGGGGTAATGTACTGTCCCAGGTCGACAAAAGTCTCAACTACACGACCTGCAAAGGGTGCTTTGAGTGATGTGCGCTCCAAATCCAGCTTGGCCTGGTCGCGGTCAGCTCTCGCGGCTTCCACTGCAGCCTGGGCAGCTTCGAGATGGGGTTTGCGTAGGAACAGGGCATTGGCAGCTTCAGATCCCAGGTCACGCCACTCGCGCTTAGCTTGCTTGGCATGGCCCTGCTCCTGAGCCAGGGCGGACTTGGCATTTGCCAGTTGCGATTCTGCGCGAGTGACCTGGTAGCGATAGTCTGCTTGCTCAAGCTGTAATAAACGGGCGTCTTTATTGAAGAAGCCACCGGGAACAAATGCCTCATCCACGCTTTCGATCACACCGCCGACTCGCGCGATCACATCGATTTCATGGCGGGCATGAACGGTTCCCTGGCTGGGTACCAACAGTGTCTGGCGACGGGGTTCTATATAGAGAACATCGGCCATTGGCGGTACCACCACCTCTGGCGGTTTTTCCTCCGGCTTCGGCTTCAATACAACCACCGCAGCAATAACAGCCACCCCGACTAACAATACAATGAATAACAGCTTGTTTTTACTCGAGACTTTCACAGGTACCCTCTACCCCGTTCCCTGACCTGAATTGGTCAAATTTTAGTTAGTACGCATTCTACTGGAGTTCGACGCACATAAGAGGCAATTTGGATGCAGACTGCCGCACAACTTTGTGTCCTGCCGCAAACCTTCCTCGCTGCGCTCGGGTAACGCATAATGCCGACCCAAAATTACTCCTGTAAGGGCCCTCTCGTTTACCCGCCAAATACCACGGAAACTGAAAGGCTACTTACTGGTCCAACATCGCCCTTAACGGTACGAAATTTCCCGGAAAACGGATGTAAACATCAAATGCTGGATATCAACGTTCGCATCGCCGAAGAACTCAATGTCAGACCACAACAGGTTACCGCCGCAGTATCCCTGCTCGATGAAGGAGCCACAGTCCCATTTATTTCGCGCTACCGGAAAGAAGTGACAGGAGCCCTGGACGACACCCAGCTGCGCACCTTGGAAGACCGACTGCGCTATCTGCGCGAACTGGAAGAGCGCCGCGCTGCCATCCTGAAAAGCATCGATGAGCAGGGCAAGCTGACTCCAGAGTTGTCACAACAAATTAACAGTGCCGACACCAAGAACCGCCTCGAAGACCTCTACCTCCCCTACAAACCCAAGCGTCGCACCAAAGGGCAAATCGCCATTGAGGCTGGCCTGGAACCGCTGGCCGATGCACTGATCAACAACCCCTCCCTCGACCCTGCAGCCGAAGCAGAGCAATACCTCAATACCGACAACGAAGACACCTCCCTTCACGTCAAAGACATCAAAGCCGCTCTGGATGGGGCCAAATTTATCCTGATGGAACGCTTTGCCGAAGACGCCGAGCTGCTGGGCAAGCTGCGTGAATTCCTCAAGCGCGATGGACAGGTGAAATCCAAACTGCTCGAAGGAAAAGAAGAGGAAGGGGCCAAGTTCCGCGACTATTTTGAATACGCCGAAGACTGGTCCAAGGTTCCCTCGCACCGTGCCCTGGCTATTTTCCGCGGCCGCAACGAGGGCGTGCTCGCTATCAGTGTGGGCCTCGCCGAAGAAGAGGGGACCTCCCCAACCGCCAGCCACCCCTGCGAAGCCATGATTGCCCGCCATGTGGATATCACCGATGAAGGTCGTCCTGCAGACAAATGGCTCGGCGAAGTGGTGCGCTGGACCTGGCGAATCAAGCTGCTGACCGCACTGGAAACTGACCTGATGGGTGAGCTGCGTGAGAAAGCAGAGGAGGAGGCCATCAAGGTATTTTCCCGCAACCTGAAAGATCTGCTGCTGGCAGCTCCGGCTGGGCAAAAAGCCACCATCGGCCTCGACCCGGGCCTGCGGACCGGGGTCAAAGTCGCCGTGGTGGATGCCACCGGCAAGATACTCGATCACACCGCTATCTTCCCCAACCCGCCACAGAATCGTCACCAGGAGTCTGCAGCGGTTATTGCCGCCCTGTGTAATAAATACAATGTGGGCCTGATCGCCATTGGCAACGGCACTGCCAGCCGCGAGACCGACAAATTTGTTGGGGAAACCATTAAACAATACAAGCTTACGGCTCAAAAAGTTGTGGTTAACGAAGCCGGTGCTTCCGTTTACTCCGCCTCTGAATTTGCTGCGCGGGAATTCCCGGATCTTGACGTTACTATCCGTGGAGCTATCTCCATCGCCCGCCGCCTGCAGGACCCGCTGGCAGAATTGGTGAAAATCGAACCCAAATCCATTGGTGTTGGCCAGTATCAGCACGACGTTTCCCAGACTCAGCTGGCCCGCTCATTGGACGCAGTGGTTGAGGACTGTGTAAACGGTGTCGGCGCTGAGCTGAATTCCGCCTCTGCACCGCTGCTGGCTCGGGTTTCCGGCCTGACTGCATCTATTGCCAACAATATTGTCAGCTACCGCGACCAGAATGGCGCTTTCAAAAATCGTAAGCAACTGATGGAAGTTCCGCGTTTGGGCCCCAAGGCATTCGAACAGGCCGCCGGCTTCCTGCGTATTAATAACGGTGAAAATCCGCTGGATAAATCCGGTGTGCACCCCGAGTCCTATATCGTGGTTAAACGCATTGCCGAGAAAAATAGCCTTGAAATTAACAGCCTTATCGGCGACTCCGGCTTCCTGCGCCGACTGAACCCGGCAGACTATACCGACGAAAAATTCGGTGTACCTACCGTTACCGATATTATCGCCGAACTGGAAAAACCCGGTCGCGATCCACGCCCGGAATTCCGCACGGCCAAATTTGAAGAGGGCGTAGAGGAAATAAAAGACCTGCGCCCGGCAATGGTACTCGAGGGGACAGTCACCAACGTCACCAACTTCGGTGCTTTTGTGGATATCGGTGTTCACCAGGATGGCCTGGTACATATCTCTGCACTTTCAGAGAAGTTCGTTAAAGACCCTCACGAAGTCGTAAAAGCCGGTGATATTGTCAAAGTTAAAGTGATGGAAGTGGACGTTGCCCGCAAACGTATCGGCCTGTCCATGCGCTTATCTGACGAGCCCGGTGAGCAAGGTAGTGGCGGAATTAAAAAGGGTGACCAGCGCGAAAACCGCCAAGCCCAGCGCTACAACAAGCAGCAGGGCAACCGCTCCCAGAAAGGGGGCCAAGGTAATGGCCGTGGTAGCATGGGTGATATTTTGATGGCGGCGATGAAGAATAAAAAATAAAACATTATTATTCTTCATCAATGAAAAGGCCCCGGTGATAACCGGGGCCTTTTACTAGAGCAGTTTAGAACCGGTACACAACATCAGCAAATACTTCTCTTCCGATCGCGTTATATTGACCGCGGTAGAAGTATGGCCACGTCTCATAAGTCGGATCATTAGGAGGACGCTTATTTGTTAAGTTGCTAACACTTAGCGCTAATCCCAAATTATCAGAAACGCTATAACTCATATTTAAGTTATAAGTAGTCCAACTAGAAATGCGTCCAGTTTCAGCATAGTTGGGCAGACTGCCAATACGCGAAGCAAACAGGGTGGTACCAAAATCACCATAACGCCAAGTTAAAGCACCGCCAAACTTAGATCTTGGATCATAATTATCAAGTGCATCGAGCAGATCTTTGGGATCATCACCCTCGAATACGGTTTCCTCGTATTTTGTGAGGATCGTATAAGTCATTTCGAGTTCAAACTCACCAAAAGATTCTGTTAGGTAAGTATATTCAAAAGAAGTATCAATACCTTCCTGCAGAAGTTTTGACTGGTTGATTGGCGTGGTATTAATCCTTTCAAGCTCAAGATCCTGATCAAGATCAGCATTTGTTACACGCTCAATTTTTGTATAAAGCGATTGGCAGTAGTCACTGTCACTATCCACTAGACCGAGACGACACTCTGCCTCGTCACGCATTAACTCGCGCTCATCCTGATCAAGCACGATGTTATCCAGTTCAATCCGATACCAGTCAATCGCTACTTGAAGATTATCCACAGGAGAGAAAACAAATCCGAAGTTAAGGTTCTCACCAGTTTCTTCTTGTAGCTCGAGGCTGCCTGAACGACTACCAGCAACTTGCTCTACATCACAACTGCCCCAATCTGCAGGATCAATTCCCTCATCGACTGTGCACTTATAATAATCCTCAACATTGACGTAATAGCCTGAGTCTCCAGCATATAGGTAGTGCATATCGGGAGCCCGGAAACTCTGAGACCAGCCACCACGCAATGCCACCGTATCAGTAATGTCATAGCGGGTTTTAATTTGAGAGGAAACCCTTCCGCCTACATCGGAGTCATCATTGTAGTGATCGTAACGACTTGCTAAAGATACTTCCCAGTTGCTCAAGATTGGCAAAGAAAACTCAACACCTAATGCTGTGCGAGCTCTGTCGCCACCACCTTCGGTACCAGTAAGTCCCCACCAACCCATTCCATCCCGATTAAGGGTTCTATCATCCTGAATCATTTCATAGCTTTGATCGGCAAATTCAAATTGAACTGCGATCGCTGCCGGCATACCCGAAGTCGGCATTTCAAACAAGTCACCTACGATATTGGCCGTAAACTGCTGACTTTCGGAATTCGCTTCAAGTTTTTTAAGGCCCATGAGTGCTTGCGCATCTTCACGAGACATCAAGTTATAAATGGAATTATCTGAATTACCGGATAGAATCCCATAACCCCATAAATCAGTCGTCCCTAAGAACCACTCATCAATCGCTTCTTCTTTAAAGCGCATTTGAGAGTCTTCGTAGTCGTAGGAACCAAAGGTATAGGCAACTTCCCAACGGAAATCTTTTTCAGCTATTGTCAGGTCGCCATTAAACCCGGCAGTAATATTCCAGGTGCTTTCATCATATTCGGAATCTTGGGATCCCGTTTCTGCCGGAGTAAAAATTTTCTGAAGATAGGTGTAATTAAAATCTTCATCTAAAGTATCATCCCCCCACCAGAGTCGAAAGTTTTGATTCGTGGCACTGGAATTCCAATACATAGTATTTGCAAAGAACTCGATGCTATCAGTAACTTGATAGCGCCCATCTGCAAACAGGCTCCAACGCTCTCTGTAGTTTCTCAGGCTTTCCTCACCGTCTCCATCGTGCCCACAATAGTAGCCGCGCTCAGGGCGGTATGAATAGGTGTAGCCGGTGTTGGACGCTTCACAAACTTCTTCCGTCGGATCGATATAAGCCGTCTCGAAATTATCGAGCGCAAGAATAGCGCGATCAGCGTACCTAAACTCTTCCGGTCGATCCATGTATGAATCCATGAAATCACGGTCTTTACCGAAAATAGGCTTCTGCTCTTGATACTCAGCGGTAAGAGTTACAGCTCCACGATCAAAGGTAAACCCTGTAACAGCCTGCAGCTTTGTAGAGTCACCGCCACCTTCGGTGGTTGTACCTGCTTGCAGGGAAACAACAGTCTCATCAAGATCTTTCTTGGTGATAATATTCACTACACCTGCGATAGCATCAGAGCCATAAATCGCAGATGCACCATCTGTCATCACTTCAACATGTTCAACCGCAGCAAGAGGTATAGTTGCAAAGTTGAAGAAGTTACTTTGTCCATCATTTGGCGTGGGGTTATCAGGTAAACGGCGACCATTTAACAAAACCAAGGTACGCCCTGATCCCATACCACGTAAATTCACTTGTTGCGCATTTGGAGTAAATGAGCTTGCATATTGCTCACCACCAACGCCACCCGTGGACTGGGAAATTGAGCGCAAAACATCTGACAAGTTGGTAAAGCCACGCTCTTGAATGGCAGCGCTATCGATAACGGTTATCGGGCTAGGACCGTCGTAATTAGTTCTGGGAATCAAAGATCCAGTTACAACGACTTCCTCTGTAACCTTCTCCTCTATACTCTCACTAGCGGTATCTTGTGCAAAGACCCCCCCAGAAATAGCTGAAAGTACAGCTACGCTAAGTATTTTCTTTTGCATATTTATCATCATTGTCCCCTATTTTACAAAAGGCTTAATTTTAGTTGCTTTTAAATCCGCCTATAACTAGCTAGGCATCTCCAATATGCTCATCAAAGAATTGTAATAATTTATTATATAACTCTTCCCTATTTTTATTTTTTATAAAGCCGTGTGCCTCCTTCTTCTTGGTCAGCCACTCATACTCATAATCAATTTCGTCAAGAGCTTTTCGCAATACTAAAGCATGCTTAAAGTGAGCCCTAATATCCTTTTCACCATGGACAATCATCAGAGGGGCTTTGAGTTTGTCTACGTTATATACTGGAGACCTCTCCTGCAAAGATTTTTTATCAGTACCAAGTGCATCACGCAGATAATTAATTCCTGACTGCCGCTGAGATATATCCCCCACTTCGAACATCATGTCCAAATCATATACCCCCACGTAACCAACAACACACTTATAAAGATCGGGCTCTCTTATCCCTCCCATAAGGGCTGCATATCCACCATATGATGCACCGTAGATGCAGATCTTGTCTTTGTTGGCAATCCCCGCATTAATCGCCCAATTAGTGGCGTCAGTGAGGTCATCTTGCATTTCAGCTCCCCACTTACCATATCCGCTATACAAGAACTTTCGACCGTAACCACCAGAGCCACGGTAGTTGATTTGAAGCACTGCATAACCTCGGTCAGCCAGTAACTGTGCCTCATGGTCAAAACCCCACTCATCTCTCACCCCATGAGGACCACCATGGGCGATGACAATCATTGGGTGTCCATTTGCCCTATCTTTTTTCGGGGTTGTCAAATATCCCTGTAATTTTACACCATCTCTAGCTTCAATAGTAACGGCATCTACTGGAGACAGCTCAACATCTTTCAGCAATGGAAATGGATCAAGTATTTTCTTAACAGAATTTTTTTCAGGTTCATATAGATAAAATGCGGGAGAAAATTTATCTGTTTCAATTGAGGCAACTACTTTTGTCCCATCATCACTAGCACTAGTGATATTGACCAACGCACCCTTAAAAGCTGTGCTTAGATCCTGATGCCACTTTGAATAATGAGAGTTTGGGTCAACAATTATTGACTGAGGGTAGTTAGGCATAATTTCCATCGAATAGAGACTTCCATTTCGATCAAAATTAAAAGAATTTATATCAACTTCAGGGTGGTTATAGAGTAACTTCGGCTCTTCTGATTCCAGGTCCCATTTAACCAAACTACTAGTATCATTTAACCTGGTATCCAAAACATAAAAAGAGTTTTTTCCCGCAAATGAAATTGGCTCTACTGTCCCTTTAGAGTCATCTATAAATGAGTCAACTCTCTCCCATGCTGCTCCATCACTTTTCTTGTAGATATCAAAATAGTTTTCCTTATCGTCTGATCGACTGGCTTTAGCGTATATTGGATTTCCATCAATATCGACTACAACTTGAGAATTTTCTCCTGGCAGCCTTGAAACACGCTTGCTTCTTCCACTATAGACATCTAATTTAATTAAGCGTGCGCGTTTTCCATTACGAACAGTCATCAATACCTTATTTGGCTCTTTGGGTAAAAGGGAGCTAAGGACAGCGAAACCACTATCTGCCTGTAGAGTTGCACTACCAGAGCCTTTCCCTTGACCAAAAATAAATCCTTTATTTTTTCCCTTTACACTTAACCCTATCCACTCTCCCGTTGGAATAGGCATATCCAAGAAGCCATAATTTCTTATTAAACTTGCAATAATTCGATCGCTATTCGCCCAATAAATACTACCTACTGCATGGACTCCAGAAATATTTAACCTATTAATTATTTTTAAGTTGTCTGCATCGATAACAGCGAGTACACTCTCGCCATTATCAGTCCGCAATACCGCAGCGTAATGTTTACCATCTGGAGAAATTTGTAAATTCCCATATTTGGGCAGGTGCGCAAAGGCCTTTATTGGAGTTTCCTTTTGCGTCAAAGCCCAAACATTACAGGAAATCCCCAACAAAAAAATAAAAAATATACTACGGAAACTCATCCCTTACTCTCCGAGATCAAAAACAAACCCATTAAAATATTATCGGCTGCCAAAATCTGCCAAACCAAACCTGCATATTCCAAAGTTTTATAATAACGAATATTGGCTGATTAACTGATAGTTAAATACCCTCGCAGTTTACTTAACATATCCCCATCTAAAATTTAGAAAAAATCAAAAGAAACAAAACAAAACAATAGAAAATTTGATACAACTGTCCTAAAAAAGTGGCACTATCGTTAAGAATTAACTTCTTTTTAATATACTTTATAACAGAAATGGTCGCCATATGATAATTAACATTATCGACGATAATAAATTTAATCAAAATAAGGGAGGTAAGCAATTGTCACAAATGACACAATACAAACAAAAGTGCCAGCTTTGCTTTGATTTCACAATATATTTATGGATATCCCCCTTAAATAAGAAAGATATTTGAACAATGATAATTTCCATTAGTAGTATATAAAAATATGACATGCATCCATGCTTATATACCACCTGTGAGATTCAATCATTATTTCAGTGACTTTGAATGAAATATACTTACTCCTCAATAGAGCTTTTAGTTTTCCTATAAAATTCACTGGGCAGCGGGCTTACCCAACAACAATTCTCACTACTTTTAGGGTGGGCCAGCTCAATTTCTGTCGCGTGTAACAGCAATCGGCTAGATGCATTTAACGCAGCCTGATGTGCATAAAAAGGGTCACCTAAAATTGGATGCCCCATTGCCTGCATATGCACCCGCAACTGATGGGACCGCCCAGTAATCGGTTGTAACTGTAGTAAACTACAATTACTGGTCCGAGATATGACCTTCCAGTGTGTCGACGAAGGCTTACCTAGTTCAAAGTCTACTTTTTGACGTGGTCGATTTGGCCAATCACAAATCAATGGAAAATTGACTTCCCCTGAATCCTCCTCCGGATTTCCCCATACCCATGCGTAATAAGTCTTTTTAACTTTTCGATTTTGGAATAGTAAGCTCAATGCTTTATGGATTTCCGGGCCTCTAGCCATAACCATAAGGCCCGAAGTATCCATATCAAGGCGGTGGACTATTAAGCTCTCAGGGTAATATTTCTGTACTCGAACAGCTAAACTGTCTTTATGTGTAATTTCCTTTCCAGGAACACTCAAAAGCCCACTTGGTTTATCAACTACGACCAAGTGGGTATCTTCATATACTATTGAAGGAAATATGTGATCGGGGGGACAATATCTGCGTTTAGCTAGGTTTGCAAACATATCTAATACGAATAGGTTTAAAAATACTTAACGAAAAGGTCATTTATTACCAATATTTAACTGCCCAAGAATTTCCGTTGAAGCATTGACTTGATTCATCGTATAAAAATGCAAGCCTGGTGCACCACCTTCTAATAACGTCTCACAGAGATCAGTGACTACCTCTAAGCCGAGCTTTCGAATGTCTTCAGGGTTGCGATAGCTTTCCATACGTTTAATCAGCCATCTTGGAATCTCTGCACCACAATTTCGAGAGAAACGCACTAGATTGGCAAAGTTAACTATCGGCATAATACCAGGATAAATAGGGGCATCGATTCCAGCTTTTTCACACTGATCAATAAAGTAAAAATAGGAATCTGGATTATAAAAATACTGGGTAAGGGCACTATTGGCTCCCGCTTCGAACTTGCCTTTAAGATAACGTATATCATCATCATAGCTGTTCGACTCAGGGTGTATCTCAGGGTATGCTGCGACCTCCAGGTGAAATTGATCACCGGTATGTCGACGAACAAAGGCGACCAATTCATTCGCATAAACCAGCTGCGCCACTGCCCCCATGCCCGATGGCATATCACCGCGCAACGCTACGATTCGATTAACTCCTGCCTCAGCATACTGATTGAGTAGGCCCAGTATTGTCTCTTCATTGTCACCACCAAACGATAAATGAGGAGCAATGGAAATACCGTCTCGTCGCATATTGGTCACAATACTCGACGTTGTCTCTCTCGTGGTACCACCGGCACCATAGGTAACAGAAAAGAATTCAGGATTAAATGCCTGGAGCGCTTCGCGAGTTTTGTATAGCTTCTCGCGACCCTCCGGCGTTTTGGGAGGAAAAAATTCGAAACTTATGCGAATGGAGTCTTTCATTATATTTCTCCAACCCCGCACAATTCAGGCGCCGGCGATGCCGGCACCTTTTAGTTAGGGGCTATTAGTACTTATAACTTTCAGGTTTGAACGGACCTTCAACTGAAACACCGATATAATTTGCTTGTTGCTCGGTCATACGGGTGATAACACCACTAAACCCCTCAACCATATAGCGTGCAACTTCTTCATCCAGGTGCTTGGGCAGTACTTTTACATACAGCGCTGAAGTTTTTTGATCTGCCGGTAAGTCAGCAAACTTTTCTTTGAACAAATGGATCTGTGCGAGAACCTGGTTGGCAAAAGAGCCATCCATGATGCGGCTCGGATGGCCAGTAGCATTGCCGAGGTTTACCAGGCGGCCTTCAGACAGCAGCAACAAGTGATCGTTGGTTTCGCTATTGCGAACCACCTTATGTACCTGCGGCTTAACTTCCTGCCACTCCCAGTTTTCACGCATAAAGGCGGTGTCGATTTCATTATCGAAGTGACCAATGTTACAAACCACCGCACCACTCTTCAGGGCGGAGAGCATGTGGGCATCGCAAACGTTTACGTTGCCAGTTGTAGTAACAATCAGGTCTGTATTGGCTAGCAGCTGCTTGTTAATACCCTCAGCGGTACCAGTATTAACGCCGTCGATGTAGGGGGAAACCAGCTCGAAGCCGTCCATACAAGCCTGCATCGCACAGATCGGGTCCACTTCAGAAACCCGTACGATCATGCCTTCCTGGCGCAGGGATGCTGCGGAACCTTTACCTACGTCGCCGTAGCCAATAACCAGCGCTCGCTTACCAGAGAGCAGGTGGTCAGTGGCGCGCTTGATGGCGTCGTTGAGGCTGTGGCGGCAGCCGTATTTATTGTCGTTCTTGCTCTTGGTCACAGCGTCATTGACGTTGATCGCAGGAATCTTCAGGGTGCCTTCGCGCAGCATATCCTGCAGGCGGTGTACGCCGGTGGTGGTCTCTTCACTCACACCGTGGCAAGCATCGAGAAGTTGCGGGTATTCGCGGTGCAGCAGCTCGGTGAGGTCGCCACCGTCGTCCAGAATAATATTGGGTTGCCAACCGGCAACATCGGCACCAATAGTGCGCTCAAGGCACCACTCGTACTCTTCTTCAGTTTCACCTTTCCAGGCAAATACGGGGATTCCGCGCGCAGCAATGGCGGCAGCGGCGTGATCCTGAGTGGAGAAAATATTACAGGAGGACCAGCGAACTTCAGCACCCAGTGCGACCAGGGTTTCGATCAGCACTGCAGTCTGGATCGTCATGTGGATACAGCCCATGATACGGGCACCTGCCAGCGGCTGCTCTGCGCGGTATTTCTCACGCAGAGTCATCAGTGCCGGCATTTCACCTTCTGCAATTTCAATTTCACGGCGCCCCCACTCGGCCAGGGAAATGTCCGCGATTTTGTAATCTTTAAATTCAGTGCTCATTTGATTCATCGTTTTTGAGTCCAAAAATTATCTGCTTGCCGAGTGGTACCCAGCATATTTTGTGTGCCCGCGCTTTTGGCGCAGGCATGAATATTTATTTCTGAAAATTAGAGGCCAGCTTGGGAGCGAAGCGCATCCGCTTTATCGGTTTTTTCCCATGGGAAAGCAGTAAAGCTCTCACTGCGTTCCTGGCCATTGCTGTCGATCCAGTTGTAAGTGTGGGTAAACGGATCGCGACCAAAGTGACCGTAAGCTGCAGTCAACTGGTACATCGGGTGCAGCAGGTCGAGGGATTTGGAGATGGCGTAAGGGCGCAGGTCAAAGTTTTCGCGCACCAGCTCTACCAGCTTATCCTCTGGTACCAAACCGGTTCCAAAAGTATTAATTGCTACGGAAGTCGGCTCGGCGACACCGATGGCGTAGGAAACCTGAATCTCACAGCGCTTGGCCAAGCCTGCTGCGACAATGTTCTTTGCTACATAGCGACCTGCGTAAGCGGCAGAGCGGTCAACCTTGGAGGGGTCCTTACCGGAAAATGCACCGCCGCCATGGCGAGCAGAGCCACCGTAAGTGTCAACGATAATCTTGCGCCCGGTGAGACCGCAGTCCCCAACTGGCCCACCAATAACAAAGTTGCCCGTCGGATTGATATGGAACTTGGTGTCTTTATGCAGCCATTCCAGCGGCAAGGTGTTGTGAACAATCAGCTCCATCACTGCATCGCGCAGATCTTTTTGGCTGACATCCGGGTTGTGCTGGGTTGAAAGAACAACCGCATCGATCGCGCAGGGGCGGCCCTGTTCGTCGTAACGGAAGGTCAGCTGGCTTTTTGCATCGGGGCGTAACCAGGGAAGCAGACCGGATTTACGCACTTCAGCCTGGCGCTCAACCAGGCGGTGGGAATAGTAGATCGGCGCAGGCATAAAGGTGGGGGTTTCGTTGGTCGCATAACCAAACATTAACCCCTGGTCCCCAGCACCCTGGTCTTCCGGCTTAGCGCGGTCTACACCCTGTGCGATATCCACAGATTGTTTACCGATCACATTGATAACACCACAGGTCTCACCGTCATAACCCACGTCAGAAGAGGTGTAGCCGATATCGGTGATAACTTTACGCACCAGCTCTTCCAGGTCTACCCAGGCAGAGGTGGAAATCTCACCGGCAATAACAGCAATACCGGTTTTCACCAGGGTTTCACAGGCAACCCGCGCCTGCTTGTCACGGGCCAGTAGAGCATCCAATACAGCATCGGAAATCTGGTCGGCAATTTTATCCGGGTGCCCCTCAGATACGGATTCTGAGGTAAACAGTCTGTATTCACTCATTTTGAGGTCTCCATTGTCCCGCCGCAGCGGTTGAATATCTTTTAACTTCAGGCTGTGCCTGACAAACCCCCGTCAGGGCTTAATAAACTCTCTTATCTGGATCTGAAAGCCGTTGCGCAGGGCGCTGTAAATACTGCGCCCATCTTGCAGGCCGGCAGTCGCGGCCCAGTCACTTAACTGCTCTGGAGCAAAACCCAGCCATAAATCTCCGCAGGCCTCTCTGGCCCAGTCCTGGCTGTGTTCTTGCAATTCTGCAATTAAAAGCTGCCCGCCCTTTTTTAGGGCGCCGTGCAAGTCGTGAAAAATTTGTGCCGGGTCAGGAGTGTGGTGCAGCACCATGTTCACCACGATGGTGTCGGCACTGGCCGGCCGTGCCGCAGCAGCGCGGGTATCGCTACAGACAAACTCGATATTTTTAATACCCTGTTCATCGGCAAAAGATTGAGCCCGCTCCAACATTGCAGAAGACAGATCCAGTGCTGTCACTGTCGCGAAACGCTGAGCCAACTCCTGTAGAAATTCACCTTCTCCAGGCCCAACTTCTAAGGCATGGCGACCAGGTTTGAGCAGCTGAGCCACTTGTGGTCCGTATACGTCATAGCTGGCGATCAATTCCTGCTGCTCGCGAAAGCGGTTGCCGTAATCGGCAAAGAAACGTCGCGATGCTTCCGCTCTCTCCTCAGAAATCCGGGATACCGCCTGCACCCGCACATCGGCCAGAGGCAAATGATCCAGGTTTGTAAATAGCTGTGCCAGCAGTGGAGTAGCTGCAGTGCGCCGGTAGAAAAGGTTATTACCTTCGCGGTGCTTGTTTACCAGACCTGCCTGGGCGAGCACTTTCAAGTGATGACTCAGGGCCGGTTGGCGCAAATCAAAGATTCGGCACAGCTCTAAAACACTGTAAGAATCCTGGCTGAGCAGGCGCAATATTTCGAGCCGCAGGGGATCTCCGGCGGCTTTCAGGGTCAAGGCCAGCTGAGGAATTGCCTCGGCTGGACTCAGTTCGGGTGCTGGCTCATTTTCAGACATGGGGCGAAGTCTAGCAGGGGAGCACACCTATATCAAAATGTTTTGATATAGCTTTATTAAATATTTTTGATATAGATGTTAATGGCGCCGCCTAATGCATAGAATTAGAAGTTTGTTGCTGCACTCAACAACAAATCCCCCACCAAAGCTTTGCGCGGGGCCGCCCTTTACGGGAAAATACGCCACCATTTTGTTGTTGCGGGAATCTGCCGGCAGAGCAGCGCCGCACCCTAGCTAAGAAACCAGAGAGCTCTTCTTATGTCTTCTACTCCCTCTCGCGCTGAAAAGGCCAACGCCATTCGCGCCCTGTCCATGGACGCGGTCCAAAAAGCCAAAAGCGGCCACCCCGGTGCGCCCATGGGTATGGCGGATATCGCCGAGGTGCTGTGGAATGACTACTTAAAGCACAACCCGGCCAACCCCAGTTGGGCCGATCGCGACCGCTTTGTACTGTCCAATGGTCACGGCTCCATGCTGCTTTATTCCCTGCTGCACCTGTCCGGCTATGACCTGCCGATTGAAGAGCTGCAGAACTTCCGCCAACTGCATTCCAAAACTCCGGGCCACCCCGAATACGGTTATGCCCCTGGTGTAGAAACCACCACCGGCCCACTGGGCCAAGGCATCACCAACGCTGTTGGTATGGCAATGGCAGAAAAGATAATGGGTGCCCAGTTCAATCGCCCTGGCTACGAGCTGGTAGACCATCACACCTATGTATTCCTCGGCGATGGCTGCCTGATGGAAGGTATCTCCCACGAAGCCTGCTCCCTGGCCGGCACTCTGGGCCTGGGCAAGCTGGTCGCCTTCTATGACGACAACGGCATCTCCATCGATGGTGAAGTGGAAGGCTGGTTCACCGACGACACGCCCAAGCGCTTTGAATCCTACGGCTGGCACGTAATCCCCAATGTGGATGGCCACGATTCCGCCGCTATCAAAGCCGCTATTGAAGAAGCTCGCTCTGTTACCGATAAGCCCACCATTATTTGCTGCAAAACCGTGATCGGCTTCGGCTCCCCGAACAAACAGGGGCGCGAAGAGTGTCACGGTGCACCGCTGGGTGACGAAGAGATTGCCCTGGTTCGCGAAACCCTCGGTTGGGCCCACAGCCCATTTGAAATCCCCGAAGATATCTACGCTGGCTGGGATGCCAAAGCCAAAGGTGAAGCCCAGGAAGACGAGTGGAAAGATATCCTCGCTGATTACCGCGAAGAATTCCCGGAGCTGGCAGCCGAATTTGAGCGCCGCATGAGCGGTGAATTGCCCGCAGATTTCCTCAGCAAAGCAGATGAGTACATCAAAGCCTGCCAGGAAAATGCAGAGAAGATCGCCTCCCGTAAAGCCAGCCAAAACGCTCTGAACGCTTACGGCCCGCTGCTGCCCGAATTCCTCGGCGGCTCCGCCGACCTGGCTGGCTCCAATCTCACTATCTGGTCAGGCTCCAAAGGTGTCAGCGCCGAGGATGCCTCCGGCAACTACATCTATTACGGTGTGCGCGAATTCGGTATGAGCGCCATTATGAATGGTATCGCTCTGCACGGTGGTTTCGTGCCCTACGGCGCTACCTTCTTGATGTTTATGGAATACGCCCGCAACGCTGTGCGCATGGCCGCACTGATGAAGCAGCGTGTGGTCTTTGTCTACACCCACGACTCTATTGGCCTCGGCGAAGACGGCCCGACTCACCAGCCGGTAGAACAGCTCAGCGCCTTGCGCGCCACTCCGAACCTGCACACTTGGCGCCCCTGTGATGCCACTGAATCCGCAGTGAGCTGGAAGATGGCTATCGCGCGCAAAGAAGGCCCCAGCACCATGGTCTTTAGCCGTCAGGGCCTGGCTCCTCAAGATCGCGACAGCGCACAGCTGGCTCAGATTGAGCGCGGTGGGTACGTACTGTCCGACTGCGAAGGTACTCCTGAGGCCATTATTATTGCCACTGGCTCCGAGGTAGAGCTGGCGATGGCTGCCCAGGAAAAACTGGTTGGCAAGAAAGTTCGCGTTGTTTCCATGCCCTGTGCCGAGTTGTTTATGGAGCAGGAAGAGGCTTATCGTGAGTCCGTACTGCCTTCTTCTGTACGTGCACGAGTAGCGGTAGAAGCGAGCCACAAAGACTACTGGTATAAGTTTGTCGGTTTCGATGGCGCTATTATCGGTATGGAAACCTTTGGCGAATCTGCCCCTGCCGGCGACTTGATGCGCTACTTTGGTTTCACTGTGGACAATGTGACTGAAGCGGTAGAAAAACTGCTGAAGTAATACTGTTCTCTCCACTGAATATCATTTAGGTATCAACCCCGTGCGGCACTGGCTCAGCGCCGCACGGGGGCGCTGAGCTGACATTTTTTCTCCTGCCTAAAGTTGTGCTATGACCACTAGAATTGCCATCAATGGCTACGGCCGTATCGGCCGCTCCGTTTTACGCGCACTCTATGAGTCTGGCGCCCGCGATAACTTACAAATAGTCGCCATCAATGAACTGGCTGACTGCGACACCATTGCACACCTGACAAAATACGATTCTGTCCACGGCCGCTTCTCAGGCGAAGTTTCCGTGCATAAAGATGTCCTCGTGGTTAACGGAGATTCTATTGCCGTAACTCATTGCGAGCGCTTAGAAGATCTGGATTGGCGACGGGATCAAGTAGATATCGTACTGGAATGCACCGGCAGCTTTAAGCAGCGACAAGGCGCGGAGTTGCACCTTGCCGCAGGAGCCAAGAAAGTATTGTTTTCCCAACCCGCCAGCCGGGATGTCGATGCCACGATTGTTTACGGGGTGAACGACCATATTTTGACGGACAAGGAACGGGTAATTTCGGCAGCCTCCTGCACGACTAATTGCAGTGTTCCAGTTATCGCCGCCCTGGATAAAGCCTTCGGCATTGAGGCCGGGGTCATTACCACTATTCACTCTGCGATGAACGATCAACCGGTAAGTGATGCCTATCACCATACTGATTTGAGAAAAACGCGTTCAGCGATAACCTCTGTTATCCCAGTTGATACGGCTTTGGCACGCGGTATTGAGAGAATACTACCCAATCTGGCAGGTAAATTTGAAGCCCAGGCCCTGCGCGTTCCCACAGTCAATGTTTCTGCTATCGATTTATCAGTCTCACTACAAAGAGAAGTAAGTCGGGAAGATATTAATGCTTTATTAAAATCAGCTTCTGAGTCTGAGTTTAATGGTGTACTTGGCTTCACCCAAGAACCCCTCGCATCCTGTGATTTTAATCACGACCCGCGTTCGGGGATTATTGATGCAGGCCAAACTCGTGTAGCGGGGAATCGCTTAGCCAAGATTTTGATTTGGTTTGATAATGAATGGGGATTTGCCAATCGGATGTTGGATGTAGCAAGACGCCTCTCCTGCTAAGAAATCTCTGAAGTAATAATGCTTCGGCTCTGCTATTTAAACTGTAAGGACATTGTCAATAGAGATGATAGCCTTATCAGCTATCATCCCATTACTTGTATAAATATAGATATATTTAAAATAAATTATAATCCTGGGACTTCAAATGGTCTTACGGATACCTTCTCAGTTTTTGAAGGATAAATTAAGACCCGACTCAATAATTGCCCCGCAGAATTTGACACATCGCTATCTTCACCACTCGAATCATAAGAAAAGTTTGTGAGTGTCTTTTTTATATAAAATATACTTTCATCAATACTATAAAGATCCAAATCACGCTGAAAATCAATTCGACATTTTGAACCAGCTATAGAGTCCCACACATCTGGAATACAGGATTCACCATCCATTGAGTAATGCCTCATTACTACAACACCATTTTCATCCAGCTGCCACAGCCCTTTAGTGACATTAATTTCACTTTCACTGAAATCCCCATCAAGATCAAGGTCATATGCGTACACTTCACTTACCGACCCATCGACATTTAATTCATACCAGTAATAACTTTGCACTAGCCTCAAAGATTGACCATAGTTACCTATCTGGTAAATACCTGATACTTTTTCTTTATCCCATCCCTCTACTTCTTTAGCAAAAACCGCATCAAATTCTGCCTTCACCCTTCCATCAGATTCATAAGCGACAAATGCCCAATCATAATCAGTAAAATCAGAGTCTAAAAAAGTATAAGTAAACGAGCGCCCACTTGAAAATTCAACCATAAGCTGGCGGTCTCCACTCAAAGACCAAGTTCCTGACAGCTCTGTTGTAATAGAATTTCCATCGGCATGGGTTTCAGGAACAAAAATATCAACCTTCCCTCCAGTTTCATAATCGCCATAAAAACGCATATCTAATAGCGATACTGCATTCCATTGTGGTAGTTCCCCAGAGAGTTCGACAAGCTCAGAGAGCTCTGCTGTATTCGGCAGGCTATATAGCTTTCCTAACTCAATAACATCAGACACAGCTAATTCAGCCGAGGATCGTATTGCGGAATTCATAGAAATTTGTTCTATAAAAGAACCATCCCGATACTCCCCATTCGGGTAGTGATTATAGTGAACAAGCTCAAAAATCACAGAATCCACGGCACCCCCCTCAGAAACCCAGTTTATTTTATTTATTTTGGTTCGATTTTCCGTAACGTAATCACTGTAGAAATAGTTGACAGCTATATCTGCACCCTCAAGAATCAAGCCTTCATCGGTGTGTAACCAGGTTATCGCAACATGATCCATCGCCCCAAAAATCTCTCCGGTTCCATCAGCACGCAGAGTTAAACGCAAATTGAGGCTAGACAGATAGTAAGTACCCTCTGTAGTTAAGAAACTCGACGGAGAGGAATTAGCAAGTTTTTGATTTTCGAAAATAGCTCTTTTCGATATCTCAAACTCTTCTTCAAAGTCAGCTTTTAATTGCAATATATATAAAGATAACAAATTAAAATTTGTCGCCAACTCATATACATCACTAACTTCATCGGGCAGAAAGAATTTCTCTTCCTGCGGCCTGTCAAGCGAAAGGTTTATATATGCAGCTATATCAAACATAGTACTAGAATTTATTTTTTTATATGCTGCGATATACTGGGAATCAGAAGTGATTCCACCATTATTTTCAATCTCTAACAGAGCAGAGAGTGCCGTAGTAACACTGGTAATATTTACGCTTAATAATTCAGAACGAACTAAAATAGCGTCATCCCCAGATTTTTCTAGCAAGCTTTCAAATGAGCCCAGCGCACTGACGAGCTTCATGCCGCTACCAGCAGGGAAAATAGCCTCAGCCTGAACAAAGGAATCAGTCTCTAACTCAGAGACCTCCAATTCTACTGTGTAATTCCCATACATATCCAAGTCAGCATTAAAAACTTCATCTTCAATTTGGAATACCACTTCCACCCCGGTATAGTCACCAACCTCAACATAACCTTGGATAGTTAAGTTCATAGTAATTTCAGGATCATCATCTATAGTGTCTTTTTTATTACTAGATGACCCGCCACTACAAGCAGACATGCATAGGAAAACAACCAAAGGAAATAATTTATGGAATAACTTAGGGTACATCATACTAATTTATTGACTGAGGAAGATTAATTAAGGGGGAGTCTAAAAGAAAAATGTAAATCAGATTTACATAGATGCGCTAGCATATTAAAAACCCATAGAAAAACCAACCAGCCTAACCAAAATAGAAGAGTCAGACCTCAAAAGGCAAATATATTAATAAATTACAAAATTTCAGATTCGCCACACCTATAAAGCCCCACTTGGTAAGCAACCCCAAGGACAACTAATTTTCAAGCAGCGAAAAATTTATTAAAAATGACCTGAAACTATAGATTTTGATAAAGTATAGAAAATCAATTTCTTTAAAACTCGTTGTTGTTTATACAAGCTTCGGCATCAAAAACAATTGCTTTCTTAGGTTTGTTATTTTTCTGCCTATATTCAGTAGCCAGCCTTAACAGCTCCTGCTCTCTATCTTCCTTGTCAAGCTCACCCAATCTTTCAGCTGCATTATAAAAATCCTCCCAACCATTACTATCAATATAAAGCTGACGAAAAGCTGGAACTAAAGATTCATATTCTGCAGCCAAAGCCAAAGTAGCATTATTGGTTTTCTCTATATAGGCCTGGTAGCGCGCTGGGTAAGACCACTCTGCTGCCATACGCCAATAGCAACGCCTCAATCGACTCAGAATTTCCTCCTTTTCTTGGCGCTTTTCCTCGTCTGGCAAGTTGGATTGGTAAACTGGTTGAAGCTCTTTACGCGTCGCTGTCATTAACTGTCGTACCGCCAGTGCCTGAGCCTTAGTCTCCTCAGCAGAACTCGAGAGACCTTGGCTACGAAGCCAATCAGGTAGGGCAATTTCGGACACTGCTGTAGCAAAGCTCTCATTAAAGCGGGTATCACCCGGCACATAAACTCTTCTGTGGGCCAACTCATGAAATAAGAGTCCGGCTAGTCTCTCCGGTGTCCAATTCACAAAGCTTGATAACACAGGGTCATTAAACCAACCCAGGGTACTGTAGGCCGGCACGGCTCCCAGGTAGACATCGTAACCCTGGTTCCGCAGGCTGTTTGCTTTGGCCATAGCCGCTGATTTGCGGAAGTAGCCCCTATAGCTAGCGCAACCAGCTATGGGGTAACACCATCGTTTGGGGCTCAGGGAAAACTCTGGTGCGGCCAAGACATTCCATATCGGGTACTCATCATCGAGCTGGACATAGGAGCTATAGGCTTGCCCCACTGGTAGTTTTAACTCCTGTGCTGCATAGGCACGGATTTCCTGAACGAGCTGTAATTGCTTCTGGAGTTGATCACTGGCATTGCCGTCTTGAACCAACTCTTCAATCGGCTGCCGGGCAGAGAGTATCCGCAATTGACCGCTTGCAGCCTGGAAGTAATAGCCCGCAGTCTCGCACCCGTAGAGCCCTAACAATACTAATACGAGCAGCCAAACTCTGGGGCGCGCTAAAAACCTAAGATCAGAAATACTGATATACACTCTTTTTCCTATTAGTATTTTTCTTAGAGAACCCCACCAGTCAAACGATTCCATGTGCAAAAGGTTATTCCATGTCACCAGTGGCAGCCGTCTTAACAGTATTTGCCCTGGTTTTAGGTGCTGTTGCCTGGTTGCGACTGCTATTTATTGGTTTTAGTCGCGACCCCTTGTCGGGGCTGATAGCACTATTTATGCCACCTTTGGCGCTTTTGCTGCTTCTGCCTGACAGGCGAGAAAATAACGATCTTTATTCTTTATGTGGCGCGTCCTTACTCTGCCTGCTAGCAGCCATGACCCTGCGTTGACCAATCCGTCATTCTTACAATAAGTCGATCCAGCTTGATTTAGGTCAAGAGATTTCCATTACAGCTCCCTAGACTGCATAGGTGAAGCATTAGCCTATTTGGAGAGAAAAATGGATGCTTTAATTGACCTGTTTACCAGCTTTTCTGGCCTTCTCAGCTTGGCCGTTATTGCCTTTATATTCCTGATGGCAGCGTTTTTCGTTCGCTTGGTTCGCAACAATGTTGAAAAAGCTGTTGCCGAGCAGGAACGCATCGCAGCACAAGCAACCGGTTCCAATAAATAGCTAGGCTTCCATCGTTGTTGTAAGCAACCAAGCACAAGCTAGTTTAGCGTTTATCTCTCGATCTGGTATCTAATAGCGGGCTTTCTACAGCCGGTAGGGGGGTCAACCTCCCTGCAGTGAGGAAATAACCGTGTAATCAAGCTTCTTGTCATGGAAGAGGTGGAGTTGATGCTATTGAGAAGAGAGTGCGGCGTTGTACCCGTATAGCTAGCGCTCTCAGGTGAGTAATCCTATCGAGAGCGCAGCTGCAATACCTCAAGCACTGCCTGTGAAGCTAACCGCTGAAAGCCCAGTGGTGACTTTTTTATACCTCAGGTAGCAGGCTTATCTTTGGGTGAAGACTTCATCCAACGCCCAAATAAAATGCCAATCTCAAACAATAGCCACATGGGGAAGGCCAATAAGGATTGGGAAATTATATCTGGCGGTGTCAGTAGCATCCCAATTAAAAAGCATCCCACAATCACATAAGGACGCTTACTTGCCAGGGTCTTGGCATCCACTACCCCACTCCAGATCAGTAGGACTGTCGCGATAGGGATTTCAAAAGCAAAACCAAAAGCAAAGAAAAGCTTCAGCACCAGATCCAGATAACTGCGCATATCTGGCATTACCTTAATATCTTCTGGAGCAGTTCCAACAAAGAAATCAAACAGAAGGGGAAAGACCACAAAATACGCAAATGCAATGCCGATATAAAAAAGTGCGACGCTACTAATTAATAATGGAATAGCAATACGTTTTTCATTTTTATATAACCCCGGGGCAATAAATGACCAAACTTGGTAAAGCACAAAAGGGATTGCAATAAAAAAAGAAACTATAAAGGTCGTTTTGAACGGAGTAAGGAACGTGGAAGTCACCTCTGTAGCGATCATTCCAACATCACCCGCCAAACGCTCCTGTAGTGGGTGGGCAATAAAATTATAAATTTCAGACGCAAATGGCATCAAGCAGACAAATAAGACCAATACGACTAAGAGGATTCGCAATAGGCGATCACGCAGTTCGATCAGGTGGTCGATAAAAGGCTGATGTTTATCTTGGGACTGATCGCTCATGACTGGCTATCTTTTTCCTGTTGCGATGTTTTCTTCTCGCCTTGTTTTTCTTCTTCATCTTCATCTTCATCGATGTTTTCAGGATGGTCCGGGTTTAAATCCGGGTCCCCAAAATCATGCCAATGCTCCGGGTATTCCGGATCCTGTAACTCCTCGGCAGTTTCATCCTGTTCTGGCAAATAATCCTCCTGCTCCGCACGAGGATGAGCAGGTTCTTCTATCGCCTTTTCAGGCTTTGGTGCCTCAGGATGATTTACTCCAGCTGCCTGTTTTTCTACTGGTGTCCCTGCAACTTGTGGTTTTTCAGGCTGATTAAGCGCGTCGTGAACTTCCTTATTGGCTTCGCTAAAGGTTTGCTCCATCTCACGACGACTCTCCTCAATCTCACGCATAATGCGCTCGTTGTGAAGTTCACGCCGTATATCATCGGCTCCAACCTCTCGCTCCAATTCTTCGCGAGCACTATGTAAGGTCCGCTTCAAACCGGACCACCAGCGGGAA